>CBDATS010000001.1:0-6266 GCA_965200245.1 bacterium
ACCCTGCCCACCATTCATCATCACCACGGGCGCTTTGAATTACTGCCCTGATGAAGAAGGGATTAAGACCTCGAACCCACCGTCCTGCTTCACCACGGTGGCACTTTGAATTACTGCCCTGATGAAGAAGGGATTAAGACCGGGCATGGGCACTGCCTTGGCCTGAAAAGCCGCCTTTGAATTACTGCCCTGATGAAGAAGGGATTAAGACCCTTCGCTCATGCTCGTTTCCTCGTTTGGCGCATCTTTGAATTACTGCCCTGATGAAGAAGGGATTAAGACTGTCATCTACTTTGAAGAACGCCCGCCGTGAGGCCTTTGAATTACTGCCCTGATGAAGAAGGGATTAAGACTGTCATCTACTTTGAAGAACGCCCGCCGTGAGGCCTTTGAATTACTGCCCTGATGAAGAAGGGATTAAGACGCGGCAAGCCGCATCGTATTCCTGAAGAAATTCCTTTGAATTACTGCCCTGATGAAGAAGGGATTAAGACTCATCACGGCGGCCGCTTCGTCACCCTCGTCCCTTTGAATTACTGCCCTGATGAAGAAGGGATTAAGACGACATCTATTCACGGATATGTCCGCGAGAACTCTTTGAATTACTGCCCTGATGAAGAAGGGATTAAGACCCTCGTCGACGGCCCGTTCTGCCGCTCGCAAGCGCTTTGAATTACTGCCCTGATGAAGAAGGGATTAAGACGCAAGCGAGCGACGATGTTCGACGGGACGCCTCCGCTTTGAATTACTGCCCTGATGAAGAAGGGATTAAGACGAATTTCTTGTCCACATGCCCACGAGCGATGATTCTTTGAATTACTGCCCTGATGAAGAAGGGATTAAGACCGCATCCGCGCCCCGTTGATGAAAGAAAACGCGCCTTTGAATTACTGCCCTGATGAAGAAGGGATTAAGACCGCCTCCGCTCGCGCAACGAGCTCTGCGGGCGTCCTCTTTGAATTACTGCCCTGATGAAGAAGGGATTAAGACTCAAGCGCACATCGGTACCAACCCATGCCCCCGTCTTTGAATTACTGCCCTGATGAAGAAGGGATTAAGACAACTGAAAGGATGCACGACTTTTCGCTTCAATCCACTTTGAATTACTGCCCTGATGAAGAAGGGATTAAGACCGTCTCGGGCGCGAGGTCCGTGACGCCCGCGGCCTTTGAATTACTGCCCTGATGAAGAAGGGATTAAGACTCAAGCGCCCTGTCCAACTCCGGATCGTCCGTGTCCTTTGAATTACTGCCCTGATGAAGAAGGGATTAAGACCCGCGGCTTCGGGCGTCTTGTGCTTGCGCGCCCACTTTGAATTACTGCCCTGATGAAGAAGGGATTAAGACATGCCCACCATTTGGGCGGCCATCCGAAGCGTCCCTTTGAATTACTGCCCTGATGAAGAAGGGATTAAGACCGCAGCGGCTTCCGTCGCGTCAACGGCCATCTTCGCTTTGAATTACTGCCCTGATGAAGAAGGGATTAAGACAGATAGAATTGTTCATTTGATTCTCTCGATTGACTTTGAATTACTGCCCTGATGAAGAAGGGATTAAGACCCATGACAAGACCTACCATGCCCTACTAGCCTGCCCTTTGAATTACTGCCCTGATGAAGAAGGGATTAAGACAACGCGGCCTTCATGAATTCGCGCACCATCTTCTTTGAATTACTGCCCTGATGAAGAAGGGATTAAGACGGACGGCGAACAAACCGCAGCCCGAAATCGTCGGCCTTTGAATTACTGCCCTGATGAAGAAGGGATTAAGACCTGGCGATATCGGGCGATATCGCCGACGACCTCTTTGAATTACTGCCCTGATGAAGAAGGGATTAAGACAGGGTGTTCGAGACATCCTTCACCATTTCGGACTCTTTGAGGGGATGTCCCATAGTCTGTTGAACTTGATCTGAGAGAGGTGGCGACTCCTTCACCTGTCCTGTGGTAGGACAGGGGTGCTAACCAAACGAAGGAGAAGCCACCATGGCGAAGAATCGCAGTCCGAAGAATGAAAGCCAAGCCTCGGCCGGGAAGTCGCTGACGGTCGAGGTCCCGCTGCCCGTGCTGGGGGTGTTGGGCGAGACCCGAGAGGCGTTCCATGCGCTGTGCATCCGCACTGGCCAGCAAGTGCTGCGGGCGATGATGGAGGCGGACCGGGAGGCGTTGTGTGGTGCGAAGGGCCGGCATCAGGAGGGCCGGCGGTGTTGGCGCGGGGGGAGCACCGCGAGCCGGGTGACCTTGGGGGGTCGGCAGGTGGAGCTGCCCCGCCTTCGGGTACGCAGTCCCGAGGGGGAGGTGGCACTGGCGAGCTTTCAGTGGGCGGCGTCCACTGACGCGATGGACGCGCACACGCTGGCGGCGGTCGCGGCGGGGGTGTCGACGCGGGACTACCCCAAGCTGCTGGACCCGATACCCGAGGCGATGGATGAGCGGGGGACCTCGCGCAGCGCGCTCTCGCGCCGATTCGTGGCGTTGTCGCGCAAGCCGATGGGCGAGTTCCTGTCGCGTCCTCTGGGCGAGCTCGACATCGCGGCGGTGTTCATCGACGCGAAGTACTTCCATGAGCACTGCGTGCTGATAGCGTTGGGCGTGGATTCTCAAGGGAACAAGCATGTCCTGGGCCTTCGCGAGGGCTCGACGGAGAATACGGCGGTGACTCGTGCCCTGCTCGCCGACCTGGTCGAGCGGGGGCTGCCCACCGAGCGCTCGGTGCTGTTCGTCATCGACGGGGCGAAGGCGTTGCGCCGGGCCATCGTGGATGTCTACGGCGACCAAGCCGTCATTCAGCGCTGCCAGGTGCACAAGATGCGCAATGTGCTCGCTCACCTGCCCGAGCACCAGCACGCGAAGGTCGGGCGCTGCCTGCGCGAGGCCTTCGACAGCGCCTCGGCGGCACGCGGTGAGCGGCGTCTGCACAATCTGGCTCGTTCCCTTGAGCGCGACCATCCCGGTGCCGCCGCCTCGGTGCGCGAGGGGCTCGCCGAGACGCTGACCGTCGTGCGCCTGGGGCTGACCGGCGCCTTGCAGCGTACCCTGCGCTCGACCAACGCCATCGAGAACCTCAACGGCTCGGTGGAGCGCTACACCCGCAACGTCAAGCGATGGCGCGGCGGGGAGATGATTCAGCGCTGGGTCAGCGCCGCTCTGCTGGATGCCGAGCGGCGTTTCCGACGGGTGCGAGGCTTCCGTGACATGCCGCGCCTGATGAGCGGGTTGGACACCCCTTCCGGTCACTTCAAATCATCCCGGAAGGCCGCGTAGAATCCCGAACTCAGGAGCCCGCCACCTCGTGAAGTTCAACAGCGAACGGGACATCCCCCTTTGAATTACTGCCCTGATGAAGAAGGGATTAAGACGTCTTGCGCGCGACCAAGTTTCCGCTTTGGCGACCTTTGAATTACTGCCCTGATGAAGAAGGGATTAAGACCGTTGGCGGACGCCATGACCGAATTGTTGTCGTCTTTGAATTACTGCCCTGATGAAGAAGGGATTAAGACACCGCTTGTCGTCGTCGGTTTCGCCGCGCTCTACGCTTTGAATTACTGCCCTGATGAAGAAGGGATTAAGACCCGGAAGGGCCGTCACAATACCATACACATGTTGCCTTTGAATTACTGCCCTGATGAAGAAGGGATTAAGACGCCTCGTCGACGGCCATCTCAGCCGCCCGCAGGCGACTTTGAATTACTGCCCTGATGAAGAAGGGATTAAGACGTGGATTCGGCGAGGTATTCAACCTCGCCGTCGATCTTTGAATTACTGCCCTGATGAAGAAGGGATTAAGACCGCGTAGAGTCGCATTCTACGCGCGCTATGGTGCTTTGAATTACTGCCCTGATGAAGAAGGGATTAAGACACGAATAACTGCATGAATTCGTCAAGCGTCATGCTTTGAATTACTGCCCTGATGAAGAAGGGATTAAGACTTCCTCAGTCCACTGTCGCCGAGCCAGGCTCGACATCCAGGGCGACAACGTGGCGGTGCGCATCGCCTTGCCGCGTGACCGGCATGACGGGACCCGAGGTCACGGCAACCACCAAGCCGCGCTTCGCGCCGGTCATGTCGAGGTAGGCACGGACCTTGGGTGCGATAGTGCTCGAGGGTCGCGGGTGAGGGGTCCACATCACTCTTCCAGTCGATCACCACCTGCGGCGTGCCGTTGGAATCGAAGGCGATGGCATCGACGATTCCGGTCGTCACCTCCTCGTGCGTATCGGTCGGGATCGAGGCATGGACAGGAAGTTCAGGCAGCAGACCCGGCCTGAGAGCGGCGACCTCCGGAAGCGACAAGGCTCGCAAGACGCACCCGGCGAGCTCGGCGGGAATCAGCTCCTGCGCCGGGTCGTCCATGACAGGGCGGCCAAGCGCCCGGATCAGAGTCTCGGCGCGTGTGCCTAGCCTGGATTTCGGGGATGTCCCATAGTCTGTTGAACTTGATCTGAGAGAGGTGGCGACTCCTTCACCTGTCCTGTGGTAGGACAGGGGTGCTAACCAAACGAAGGAGAAGCCACCATGGCGAAGAATCGCAGTCCGAAGAATGAAAGCCAAGCCTCGGCCGGGAAGTCGCTGACGGTCGAGGTCCCGCTGCCCGTGCTGGGGGTGTTGGGCGAGACCCGAGAGGCGTTCCATGCGCTGTGCATCCGCACTGGCCAGCAAGTGCTGCGGGCGATGATGGAGGCGGACCGGGAGGCGTTGTGTGGTGCGAAGGGCCGGCATCAGGAGGGCCGGCGGTGTTGGCGCGGGGGGAGCACCGCGAGCCGGGTGACCTTGGGGGGTCGGCAGGTGGAGCTGCCCCGCCTTCGGGTACGCAGTCCCGAGGGGGAGGTGGCACTGGCGAGCTTTCAGTGGGCGGCGTCCACTGACGCGATGGACGCGCACACGCTGGCGGCGGTCGCGGCGGGGGTGTCGACGCGGGACTACCCCAAGCTGCTGGACCCGATACCCGAGGCGATGGATGAGCGGGGGACCTCGCGCAGCGCGCTCTCGCGCCGATTCGTGGCGTTGTCGCGCAAGCCGATGGGCGAGTTCCTGTCGCGTCCTCTGGGCGAGCTCGACATCGCGGCGGTGTTCATCGACGCGAAGTACTTCCATGAGCACTGCGTGCTGATAGCGTTGGGCGTGGATTCTCAAGGGAACAAGCATGTCCTGGGCCTTCGCGAGGGCTCGACGGAGAATACGGCGGTGACTCGTGCCCTGCTCGCCGACCTGGTCGAGCGGGGGCTGCCCACCGAGCGCTCGGTGCTGTTCGTCATCGACGGGGCGAAGGCGTTGCGCCGGGCCATCGTGGATGTCTACGGCGACCAAGCCGTCATTCAGCGCTGCCAGGTGCACAAGATGCGCAATGTGCTCGCTCACCTGCCCGAGCACCAGCACGCGAAGGTCGGGCGCTGCCTGCGCGAGGCCTTCGACAGCGCCTCGGCGGCACGCGGTGAGCGGCGTCTGCACAATCTGGCTCGTTCCCTTGAGCGCGACCATCCCGGTGCCGCCGCCTCGGTGCGCGAGGGGCTCGCCGAGACGCTGACCGTCGTGCGCCTGGGGCTGACCGGCGCCTTGCAGCGTACCCTGCGCTCGACCAACGCCATCGAGAACCTCAACGGCTCGGTGGAGCGCTACACCCGCAACGTCAAGCGATGGCGCGGCGGGGAGATGATTCAGCGCTGGGTCAGCGCCGCTCTGCTGGATGCCGAGCGGCGTTTCCGACGGGTGCGAGGCTTCCGTGACATGCCGCGCCTGATGAGCGGGTTGGACACCCCTTCCGGTCACTTCAAATCATCCCGGAAGGCCGCGTAGAATCCCGAACTCAGGAGCCCGCCACCTCGTGAAGTTCAACAGCGAACGGGACATCCCCCTTTGAATTACTGCCCTGATGAAGAAGGGATTAAGACGTCTTGCGCGCGACCAAGTTTCCGCTTTGGCGACCTTTGAATTACTGCCCTGATGAAGAAGGGATTAAGACCGTTGGCGGACGCCATGACCGAATTGTTGTCGTCTTTGAATTACTGCCCTGATGAAGAAGGGATTAAGACACCGCTTGTCGTCGTCGGTTTCGCCGCGCTCTACGCTTTGAATTACTGCCCTGATGAAGAAGGGATTAAGACCCGGAAGGGCCGTCACAATACCATACACATGTTGCCTTTGAATTACTGCCCTGATGAAGAAGGGATTAAGACGCCTCGTCGACGGCCATCTCAGCCGCCCGCAGGCGACTTTGAATTACTGCCCTGATGAAGAAGGGATTAAGACGTGGATTCGGCGAGGTATTC
>CBDATS010000002.1:0-334985 GCA_965200245.1 bacterium
TCACCGTTCGCTGCCGATGCGGCATTCGGATTCGAGTTCCGTCTCGATGGTCGGGAAGCTTCGGGCGATCTGTTGCTACTTGTTCCCCCAAGAGGGCGCTTCGCCGATGCACTTGTCCGAGATGGTAGCTCGGACGGTTCTGAGGGGATGCCGCTCGCCCGTTTTTTCTCCGAGTTGAAACAGGAAGATTCTCCGTTTGCCGCGGCAGTCGACGTAGTGGCGCTCGAATATGACATTGTCGATGCGGGAGAGTCTCCTGTACCGGGTGTATTTCTGCGCAGTGCCGCAGACAGCGGGTATGCCGATCCCGATGTGCTGGCCGCCGTTATCGCCCTGGTCGCTGGATGGGACCGAGAACCACCCGAACGCAGCGGGATCGCCCGCGTTATGGCCGCCCTGCCAACCACGGCTTCGATACGCTGGGCGGGTGTCTTCCCGGGCCGCAAGAGGCGGGCTGTGCGTCTGTTGGTTCGCGCCCTGGAGGAGGACATTGCGGCGTTCCTGACCGAGATCGGCTGCCCGCATGATGCGGCGGCACTTCACGAGACTTTATCGGACTTCCATGCCAGTGGAGTGGACAACCATGTCCTCGCCCTTGATGTCGTGCGGGAAGGTGTTCTGCCCGGTTTCGGCTTCGAATTGTCCCGACCGAAGCAATTTGGCAGTTGGCAAGTGACGCTCGACATGATGGTACACAAAGGCTTGTGTCTGCCCAAAAAGGCGGCCGCGTTCGGCAGCCTGGCGGCCCGTCACGAGCGGATTTTCTCACACTCCGGGGTCTTCGAGGCCGTTTTCGGGATCCATCACATCAAGTTCGCATTCCCTGCAGCAGGACAGATGAATGGTCTCGCCTTCGATACGGACACCCCGGCCGTAAAAGGCTATATCATCTGCGATCTCCATCCCTCTGGTGATTGAGAAAGAGATTTTGGGGCCAGACGGGGTACCAGCCAGTTTCAAGAGAGTGTGTCGTCCGTAACACACAACCGGAACCTCTGGTGGACCGTGAGCAACAGGCCATTCTCGCCTGCCCTCGGTCAAAGGCATCCTCATGGCCTCACGCAAGCAGATTCCCATATGGGGCGCTTCGGATCTCGGGATAGACCCCGCCTCGGTCGGCAAGGCGGCGGCCACCTTTGAGGTCACCAGATTCTACAAACCCGTTTTCGACGGAAATTGCGAATTCATCGAAGGCGAATCGCTCGAAGATGCGGCGGGTGCCCTGGCCCTGCGCCTTCGTGAAGATAAAATCATCTAGGGGAGAAAGAACAACGCCATGTCGAACAACGTCCTCATCCTCGCCGAGCGCGCCGGAGACAAACTCGCGCTCGTGAGCAGCGAACTTTGCGGTATCGGCCGAAAACTCGCCGACGAAAAAGGCGGCTCCCTGGTGGCTCTCCTGCTCGGCGGTACGGGTACGAATGAGTTGGCGAAAGGACTCATCGCCCTGGGAGCCGACAAGGTGCTGGCGGCCGAATCCGACATTCTGGCGGGCTACACCAATGCGGCGTATCTGAAAGTGATCGACGCCGCCCTGGGCGAGGAGAACCCGAACATCTTCCTCGTCGCGAACACCTCCACCGGCCGGGACGTGGCCCCCCGTCTCGCCTTCCGGCGCGGGGCCAGTTACGCGCACGACTGCACGGACCTGATGCTCGAAGACGGTAGGCTCGCCGCCGTCCGCCCGGTGCACGGAGGCAGCGCCATCAGCCATGTTCGATCGAAAACGGATACCCTCTCCATCGCGTCCACGCGCGCGAAAGCCCTGCCGCTGGCCGATATACAGGAGGGACGCGAGGGCGAGTTCATGGAGATCGGCGTTTCGGTAGACGCCGATGAGATTCGCATGAATTTCGTGGAAGCGAAGAAGGTGGAAGCCGAAGGCGTTCGCCTGGAAGACGCGGAAATCGTCGTGAGTGGCGGGCGCGGCCTGGGGAGACCCGAGAATTTCGAATACCTCCAGGAACTCGCCAAGGTTCTCAAGGCGGCCGTGGGAGCGAGCCGCGCCGCCGTCGACGCAGGCTGGGTGCCGACACCCATGCAGGTGGGCCAGACAGGCAAGATCGTCAGCCCCAACCTCTACATCGCCGTCGGCATCTCGGGCGCCATGCAGCACATGGTCGGCGCAGGACCGAGCAAGAACATCGTGGCCATCAACACGGACGCAGAAGCGCCCATCTTCCAGCGCGCACGCTACGGCATCGTTGGCGACTACAAGAAAGTCATTCCCGCTCTCACGGAAAAATGCAGGGAGTTGATGGACTCCTGATATCTCAGGGGGAGTAATTCCGTTCTCCCGTTTTGTCCGGCCAACCAGGCGGACTCACCGATCCCCGGACATTCCCCCTGCGCCTGTCCGGCTACGCATCCTGCGTATCGAAACGAACCCGCAGGGGCCATGTCAATGCGGCCCTCGTTTCCTGGCCACTGAGCGATCTATATATGGGGTTGTCGAAAAAAGTCCCTGTTCGCCCGGAACTGACCACCACCGTCATTCCGATGTCAGTTCCAACTGAGGAAGGAGAGACTGCGGAGCCCCGTGCAGAATGGAATGACAGTGCTTCAGCTTTGAGCCTTCCCGTCACTGACGAGAATCAACCAGAAAAAACAGGCGGTTGTCCTGCCGGCAGTTTGCTGGATGATGGAAAAGCAATTCCCCAATATAATGCACATAAACATATCGATATCTACCAGCCTGGCATATGATTCCTCATACAGTATATCGTATTGTCCGCTGGTGAACCCACGGTTGATGAAACGATACGTCACTTCACCGGAAATCGAGTTCGCGCCTTCGAAGATAAAAGCGGACCGACGTGAACAGCCTGGTCAACATGAAATGAGCCCAGTACAAGTGGTTTACGATCAACTCCTCGACTTCCGATGATTTTATTCCGAAAATACCCCCGAAATTCTCTTTGTCAGTGGGAATCCGGATAGCCAAGATTGCGTATTTTCCGGGCTTTTTCGCTGAAATCAGTGTCTATGACGATGGGTGCGCCTTCGCTCTCCGGTTCCAGAAGCGGTCGTAACTACCCCGGGAACTGAGTGTCTTCCCCGACAGTCCCGGTTGCCGGAGCATATTACCCACCGCCTGGTTCTCCCTCACCCATGAGGAATGGCCTGCTGTCCGCGAAACACACGACCACTGGCTCGCGCCGGATAATTTCGACGCCACGGGCCGCCAGAAACGCCCGCCAGGCGTCCTCATCCGTGCGCTTTGGTGAAAAGGCCTGTTCCCCCCCCGGTCGCTCAAGTTGTCGTCCGGGAAAGGAAATCGTGACACCCATTCTCCCTACACATGAATAGTATCAACATCATCCCAATAGCTGCCGCCACTGGCGTCTTTCAACTGTTCATCGGTGAGTCGGGACGGAGCGGAAGGATGAGATAGCTGTTCTCGGCGTCGTCTTCCATTACATGCAGGTTGAAATTCTCCGGCATCGTTACCCCGAACTCCTCCGATATCACGGCCTTCGGTTCAGAAATCAGGCGGGCGCGGAACTCCTCACTGTCGCCTGCCTTCCCGATCAGGTACTCGCGTATCTCGGTAGCAGATTTCATTCCGGTCTCCTTACCCTCAGGAAATGTGGATGGGTTGATACCCCCGATGTTTTCGTTTTTTTGCATCGTCATCATGAACAGGATATGGGATATTCCGATGGGAAGGCAGGAAATTTTTGACGTTTTCTCGTGAGGAACAGGCTTCCTCCCGGAAGCCCGTCCGCATGTTCCCTGCTCTCCCGGGAGACCGGCGGCCGGAGGATCCGTTTTTCAAAATCAAGGGAATAAGGCTTGTGGATTCAAGTATGCAATTCCCGAAATGTGGGGCCGATCAGTCCCATTCGACGGGCAGGCGCTTCAGACCGCTAAAAGCCAATGTCCGGAAGGCCTCCGGGACAGCGGTGGCGAGCCGTATGTGAGGCAAGCGCCGGGTCAACTCCTCCAGGATGACCTTCATCTGGAGCCGGGCAAACGGCGCGCCGATGCAGTAATGCGCACCACAGCCGAACGAGAGGTGGTCCTCGGCATTCCCGCGGTCGATGTCGAGCGTCTCACCGTCCGGGAAAACGGTCTCGTCACGATTGCCGGAAGCGAGCAACAACCGTATATGAGACCCGGCGGGGATTCGCTGTCCACCGACCTCGGCTTCACGGGTCGTGAGTCGCGCAGGAAACACCATGAGGGCGGTGGCGAAACGCAGGATTTCCTCGACTGCGTTGGGGATGAGACCGGGGTCGGCACACAGCCGTTCCCAAGGTGTTCGTTCATTGAGCATTGCCCGGATGCCATTGGCGAGCGTGTGGCTTTGGTTGTCCACCCCGGCGCTCAACATACCGAACACGATGTTGTGCAGGTAGTTATCCGTGAACAGAGACGGATCCGCGCGACGCAACCGAACCATGTCGCCGAGGTAGTTGTCGCCGGGATTTTCGAGCGCAGCCTGTATCAACCTATCGGAAAAAGACCACTGGTGGGCCATGACCTCCACGAATGAGACTTGTGCCACCTCTATTGAGGATTCCCCGATTTGGACCCCCTCCATCCCAAACGGCCAGTCGGCCAAGTCGAAATCTTCGTCGGCACCGCCGAGAAAATGGAACAGCAGGCTACTTGCTGTCGGTATCATGAGCCGGTTGAGGAGGTCCGTGCTTCCGTCATCCACGAAGCTGTCGATATAGCGGGAAACGGTAGCGCGGACCTTCGGCTCCAGTTGCTGGATGAGACGGGCAGAAAGACCTGCGCCGAAAATGCGCCGGTGGGGGCGGTGGGTTGGCGGATCCTCGTCCACCAGCGTCGGCCGCAACTCAATGCCAACCGATTCGTAAACCTCCATCGCCTTGGGGCCGAACGGCACTACAGGCTGGCGGACGTTGGCTGAAGAGAACGTTTCAGTGTCCCTGAAAATCGAGACAATATCATTGTAGCAGGCGACCGCCCAACAGTTGATTTCCGGAACATGGAGGACAGGCGCCTCGGCCCTTGCCCATCGAAAGAACCGGTAAGGGTCGGTAAAATAGTCTGCAAGCGGCGATATTCGTACGTACCCTGTATGAGAGCCGGAGATGATCTCCTCGAATCGTGTCCCGCCGTTTCCAGACATCCCATTCTCCGTAAGCAGGGGCACCCGCCAAGCGTCGCCATCATATTAACCCGCCAAAAAATATTTCATATATACATACAAGAACGCAAGAAATTTGTTGACATCATGTTTTGAGAGAGGATAATTCTTGTATTGCGAACGTTAACCTTGATACTTCACCCAGAAGGAGAATCTGATGACCCAGAAAATCGAAACATCGAAGGGAGCAATAACGGTATCTGAACTTCGCGAACGACTCCTTTTACAAGCGGCCGAGAGCGATGATTTTCGCACCCGGCTGTTGAATGACCCGAAAGCGGTCCTGCGCGATGACTACAACCTCAACGTGCCGGAGCACATTAACCTGTTCGTCCACGAGGACGACGCGACGACGGCTCATCTGGTGCTGCCGCGCTCGAAAGAGCTCACGGAAGCCGAGTTGGCTTCCGTTGCCGGAGGCAACCTATACTATTAATTCGCTAGCTAGCCACGTTTGCAAGACGCAACCGACCATGTTTCCGGGTTCAGGGTACATCCTGGCGAGACGATATTGCTGGAACAGATCCATCAACAGGTGGCACCCTCAATGGGGTGCCACCTGTTGATGGGAAACGAATTCCTGTCGGGTCGAGGGGTGCGTATATGGAAAATTTTGCCGATGTCCTTCGCCCGATTCGCTCCCTCTTCCCGGAAACGTTGCTCGACGGCCAAGGGTGGGAACGGCTGATTGCACGGGCCGAAAAACTATCACCGTTCGCTGCCGATGCGGCATTCGGATTCGAGTTCCGTCTCGATGGTCGGGAAGCTTCGGGCGATCTGTTGCTACTTGTTCCCCCAAGAGGGCGCTTCGCCGATGCACTTGTCCGAGATGGTAGCTCGGACGGTTCTGAGGGGATGCCGCTCGCCCGTTTTTTCTCCGAGTTGAAACAGGAAGATTCTCCGTTTGCCGCGGCAGTCGACGTAGTGGCGCTCGAATATGACATTGTCGATGCGGGAGAGTCTCCTGTACCGGGTGTATTTCTGCGCAGTGCCGCAGACAGCGGGTATGCCGATCCCGATGTGCTGGCCGCCGTTATCGCCCTGGTCGCTGGATGGGACCGAGAACCACCCGAACGCAGCGGGATCGCCCGCGTTATGGCCGCCCTGCCAACCACGGCTTCGATACGCTGGGCGGGTGTCTTCCCGGGCCGCAAGAGGCGGGCTGTGCGTCTGTTGGTTCGCGCCCTGGAGGAGGACATTGCGGCGTTCCTGACCGAGATCGGCTGCCCGCATGATGCGGCGGCACTTCACGAGACTTTATCGGACTTCCATGCCAGTGGAGTGGACAACCATGTCCTCGCCCTTGATGTCGTGCGGGAAGGTGTTCTGCCCGGTTTCGGCTTCGAATTGTCCCGACCGAAGCAATTTGGCAGTTGGCAAGTGACGCTCGACATGATGGTACACAAAGGCTTGTGTCTGCCCAAAAAGGCGGCCGCGTTCGGCAGCCTGGCGGCCCGTCACGAGCGGATTTTCTCACACTCCGGGGTCTTCGAGGCCGTTTTCGGGATCCATCACATCAAGTTCGCATTCCCTGCAGCAGGACAGATGAATGGTCTCGCCTTCGATACGGACACCCCGGCCGTAAAAGGCTATATCATCTGCGATCTCCATCCCTCTGGTGATTGAGAAAGAGATTTTGGGGCCAGACGGGGTACCAGCCAGTTTCAAGAGAGTGTGTCGTCCGTAACACACAACCGGAACCTCTGGTGGACCGTGAGCAACAGGCCATTCTCGCCTGCCTTGGGCCGGCCTTGACCACGCGCGTCATCCGGGGTGGGATCGAGACAGGGCAGAACGAATCCTACGGTCGGACGCTGTACCGGTGTTGTCCGGCACCTCGATCTAGGTCGCCAGGAATTGACAACAGCGGGAGAACGGGAGACCCACCGCGTCCGGCGGGCATACCCAGCACATCCACATCCGCTGCGACGCTGGCCCGCAACCCGTGCATTGTCCTTCTCGACGAAGCCACGAATCGGTCGGCTATCAAGAGCCAGGCGTCACTGACGGAGAGGATCCGCAACCCTGTTGCCACGCGGATCGTTATCGCCCACCGGGTATCGACAACCCGCGAGGTGCCCCATGTCTACTCGTTCGAAGCCGGGGAAAGTCGTCCAGGTCGGGTACTTCAACGAGTTGGCCAGCCAGGATGGCCCGCTTCGCGATCTGTTTCGGTGGCAACTGTCGTGACCCTGCCGCAGGAGCGTCACCGCAATTCCAGCTGCGGCACGATCGCGTCGAAAGTGAGATAACCGGCCACCGGGTAGGCCTTGGCCTCGACCGGCTCCCCGGCGTCCCGTTCCCCAAAGGAAACCTTGACGTGGGTCATTCCCGTCAATACGCCGAACGTGTCCTGCCCGCAAAACACAAACTCCCGTCCGGGCCAAGCCAAAAGCCCGTCCATCTTCTCCGGCAGGCACAGCCCTTCCTCACATAGCCAGGCCAGAAAAGGGCCCCATTCCCCGACTCCCGGATGACTCAACGATCCCGGCACGCCCTGGAACAGTTCAAGTCCGATACGCGGCAAAACCCCTTCGGCGGAAACGCCAACGGCGAGCCGGAGCGAGCGGAGCAGTTTCCGGGACGCGGACAGGAACGCCGCGACTTCGCTGGCTGGCCCTGTCCACCGAAGTCTTTCCAAAAGCGGCAGCACACGCTCAGGCTCCATGGGACGACTGTTTACCTTGAACGTCCGGCCCGGTCGCCCCGGCATGATTCCCAGACAATCGACCGTGTTACCGGTAGCCACCATCCCGTCGAAGACCCTGTCGAGTGCCTGGAGTTCCCCGGTGTCCAGGCACCAACCGACCGCACCCGCGATCCATTCGGCCACTGTCTTCGTAGCAGGGAATCCGGCGGCTCCAGTCTCCACCGAGTCGGGGCATATCCTCACGAACAGCCCGGGAGGTGTATCGGGCTGGCTGGATGTCACATCGTACTCGACGGCCAGAATCCCGGACCACGGAGCATCCGTATCCATTGTGGAAAGACGATCACGAAGCCCGGCCGCCGCCGAACCGGGCATCGCGCATTCGCCGCGCCGGATATAGTGATCGGCAATTGCACTCTTTTCCGGAAAGGCAATATAGAAATCCGTTTCAGCCGCGGGCGTACCGAGACGAAGCTCGAAACCGAAACCGATACCGGGGTCAACAGGCAGTCCCTCGATTGCGGTGTGCAGGCGGTCCCAGCCTGCACCGTCGATCAGCGCCGGGGAGATGATGCGAGACAGCGCATGAAGAATCGCGGCGAACGCCGAAGCTGCGTCTTCCATTGACAGAACCGTTCGTTGTGCCTCCGATCCACCGGTATCCATGCGCCATAGTGTTCCATGCGCGGTATAAGGTGTCAAGCAAACCGCATGTGAGGAGTTGAATCCATCAAGAGAGAGGAGAACACTCCATCTCATGCAAGAACTACTACGGAATTGAAAAACACACTCACTTCCCGGATTCCACGGAAAGGCAACTCTCAACCACCTCGTAGAAATTGCCCGGTAACTCCCAAAACGAATTTCCCCGTATCGGACGGCCGGGACTTCGGCCCAATGCCCCTTTCCTCCGTCTCATAAACGACTACCTGTAGCCTCAAGGTTTCCTCTCCCTTCACATGACGATTCGGTAAGCCGAGAGAAAAACGCTTGCAGATAAAAAGACTGACTGGCAAGCGTTTCGCCAGTATGCTCACATCCCGGACAAGGCGAGGCACCCTAGGCTGCTGAGCGTCTGGTGAGGGACCGCGGAGCATGAAGATTATTTCTACGCGAACAATCGATCGAAAAAGAGTGTCGCCATCAACATTAAAACTGAAGCGGGCCGCGCCGTCGTGCGCGCCCTTGGAAGCAAGGCCGACGCACTCATCGAGAACATGGCGCC
Organism: bacterium; assembly: GCA_965200245.1. GTDB lineage: Bacteria > UBA8248 > UBA8248 > UBA8248 > UBA8248 > Bin107. The sequence goes on from CBDATS010000002.1 coordinate 8,998, forward strand.
CGGCAAACTCGCCGAACTCGGTCTCGGCTGGGAGGACGCTCGCGCTCTGGACATTCTCGGAGGGTTCGGAAGTCGCCGCCCACAGGCATCCCCACGAACAGATGTCCTTCATCCAGCGCGGACGCTTCCTGTTCCGCGTCGAGGGTGAGGCGAACGTGAGGTCGGCGCGGGCGAGGTGGTGGTGTGCAGGTCGAACGTCGAGCACTGGCTCAAGGCACTTGAGGACGGCTCCCAGGACCTCCAGATATTCAGCCCCCGGCGCGATGACCTGCTGGGGTTCCGCGGGGCGTATATTCCGGTTTAAAATAGGAGTCGTATTCAGTTCATGTGGGGGAGGTTGTAGTTCCTTCTCCCTTGAAGGCCGGGTATCTCTTCAGCGGTATGCCAACAAGAGAGATAAGACTACAAGCCCCTAGTTGTGCTGGGAGAGTGGGCGGGCCGTATTTCCGCTCTTTAGTATATCCATTTGATCCTCGCTGTTCTTGCGAAGTTGGTTTAGAGAAATTTCAAGTATATCGAGAATGATTAGATTCCTATGAAGAATATCTTGAGAACAAGGACACTGCTATGAAACTATTGTTAATCGTTGCAGAACAGATACCAGATGCAACACCCGGAACGGCTGCTGCGATATTATCGGGCGATCCAACATGGCTGAGGATATCGGGAACAGTGGATATTGAATTGCTCTTTGCTAAGGGCATCATTACGGATCGGTTCGGTTCGAAGACGGTATGGCATCTATCCCCAAGTAGTTCTTGATGGCGTTAGCCAACTCCCATCCGTGATTTCTCGTATTGTCCGTGACAACCTTTCTGGCCCCAGTCGCCCTAATGTATTCAAGCGTGTCATTGAAATCCGCATGATTGGATAAGGCAACGCTGTAAGCCCGAACTGAATACTCTTTCAACGGCCGATAACCGTCAGACATATATGCACTACATGTGACATCCGTTCCCCTCTTTGGTTCATTTCCAAAGCCATCACCTTTCGAATACAGGCGCACATAAGAATGTTCCATCATAGCTGACTCGCCAGCTTTTGAGTCAAGCTGAACTAGGGTCCCGACTGCGAATCCGTATTTTTGATAGACTTCAACTTCCCGAATAAGTCGCTCAGAAGCCAAAATAGGCACGTCCACGTTGCCCCAGAGAATATGCAGAACACGCTCTATGGTTCCTCGATGGGCGTTTACGTGTACGGGGCCATGACGCAATTGTTCACACACAATACTTAACAACTCCATTTCCGCCTCTGCCTGGGTGTAGCGGCGTATACTTTTGGGGCTGCCGTAAGTGCTATCCACGACAAGCTCGTCGACTTGAATAATCTCATCAAGAGGCCAACCGAAGTCACCGGAATAACCAATCCGGAGACCATTTGACAATTCCAACGCAACTTGGCAGGCACCCAGCATGTGATTCGATGGAACGAGAGATAGCTTCGAACCATCTGCTAGTATGTGTTCGATACTAGGATCAATTGGATGGAGGTTGTCCCGGAATTCAAGGTCTAAGTTGTATTCTGCAATCAAAAGTGCATGGGTTGCCGCACTCACAAAAATATCTTGGAGACCCTTGCTCTTATTGAATTGACTCATATGGTCTTCGTGAACATGAGTCTGGACACGGAAAGAGTATCCGCTCCTAAAACCGTCACACGTTAGATTCTGCCCAAGGCTGACGGTGCCATCCCCAAGAACATCAACAACGGGGCTGGACATTCCTGATTGCCTCTAAAATATGAGTCTGAAGTACTCTTTCGACGCCATCTTTGCCGATATTGTTCATCGATTGATTAAATTTCTCATCGCCGACTAAAGTGAATAACTGTTGTCCAAGCCGACCAGATGCCCCTAGGAACCCAAGGTGCTCAAGAACTGATTTCAAAACCGCATTCCTTTCTATCTGTGTAAGTTTTTGAAGAACTGCCCCAACGTTCTGCTCGCCCAATGAACCAATAAAGACGTAGCGTTTTTCGATTGTGGGGCGCATTCCTAATATTTCTTTGATGCAAGCGCAAATGGGCCGACCGGATCGTGCCCGTAGCTGCCTCGCTTGCTGAACCTCCTTGCTGTTGAGGCCATCAGTGAGAATCGAATTGGCGACGGCACGTTGGTCGTCCACATCCTTGAGACGTGACAATTCGACAGCAGACGAAAAGCCGATAAAATCTTTACCGGCTCCCCAATCAACCAAATGTTGGATGTCACAAGGAAGATTCAAGATACGCAGAAAACGCCCTACTTGGCTCGTTGAGAGATTGAGTGCTGCCGCACAGTCGCTGAGTGAAGCTCCTTGATCGCAAGCCTTTCGGAGAATAGAACCAATCTCTATAGGAGAGAGAAGCCTCCCCTTCTTGTGACTCCCGTAGCCCACAGACATTCGGATACGTCCGAGTTCCAATGCATTCAAACCGGCCAACATATACTTTAGCTGTCCATAAAACCGTAGTCGCTCAAAGCAATTTCTATGAGAGTCGCAGCTGCTTCGTCTTGGTTGCAATTTTCCTCTTTAGCAAACGTTTGAAGAGCAGTGTGCGTGTCTGCGGTTACCGTCGCTAGAATTTGGACGACTTTCGAGCCAGTTTTGGCATCCTCAATTACCTCATCGACTGGTTTCTGGGGATTGTTTTTTCGTTCTTGGGCGATTTTCTTATGCTGAACACCCGGCATCGTTCTCATTTCTTCCGCTAACTTAATGGCGACTTCGGTATTCACCTCATTACCTTCGCTAGCTGCATCTTGAGCCTTGAGAGCAACATTGATATCAAGTCGTCCATCGTCGACCATCTTTTTCAATTCTTCAATAAGGCGTGGATACTTCACATATTGCCGCACTTTTTCATAGCTCAAACCTGTAGCTTCACTCACAGACTTTATGGATCCGTAGATATTGTACAAATAAGTGATCCCATCTATGAGCTCCTTACCGGAAAGTTTGCGACGAATCAGGTTTTCGGTAATCGATATGGCTTTGGCCTCGCCTCCTTCAACGCGCTCATCGAGAACGGCGGCTGTGATTTTCTCCTTCTGCAGCATTTTGTGTGCCAGAAACCGCCGCTGGCCCGTTAATATCTCCCACTTCGCATGTTGGCTTGCTTCGCAGACGACTATGGGTTGCAACAATCCTTGCTTCGCAATGCTAGCTGCTAATTCGTCAATTTCTGATCCAGCGTCCTTCCGTAAAGAGGAGATGCGCCACCATCCAGAAAGCGATTCCCTTCGTGAATCCAGCCTTTCGGGACGAGTTGAGCGAACTGTTGCGCGCGGGCGCGCAACGCATCATCCGCCAGGCGGTGGAGTCGGAGTTGAGGGACTTCCTGGAGGAGCACTCGGCCGCGCGCGACACCCAGGGCCGCCGTGCTGGATGGCACCAGCTACCCATGTCTTGTTTCCCTTGTCGGCTCTACCCTTGCCCTCCGCCTTCCCGCCGATGAGCGTTTCGATCACTCCCAAGGAAAAACGATTGCCTGAAAACATTCTTGAAGTGGCTGTTCGCATCAAGTGTATAATCGCGCTCCATTAGATGCTCCAAACACTTTGCTATTCCCTGATTTTTCTTGCGAGTTCCGTTATGTTGTCAAGATTCTTTGTTTCACATTCCCACAAGACAAAGACTCTCCACCCCATTTCACTCAGAAGGGCTTGGTGGTTCTTGAAACGCTCGGCGTTTCTTTCCAGCTTGGAACGCCAGTATTCCTGATTTGATTTTGGCATTCTGGCGTTTTTACAACCCTCGTGCCAGTGCCAGAAACATCCATGAACAAACACAAGAGCCTTGTGCTTTTTCAGAACGATGTCGGGGGTTCCGGGGAGGTCTTTTTTATGCAGGCTGAACCGAAGCCCTTCGCGTTGAAGAACCGAACGAAACAGCAGTTCCGGCCTTGTATTTTTCGACCGCACCAAAGACATGACGCGGCTTCTTTCTCGTTTCGTGATCGTGTCAGTCACTCAGGAACTCCCCAGCGACATCTATTCCTATAGTATTTCGATCCAATCCGGTTCAAACTGCATTACTTCCAGTACATCATCTCTATCGAGGCCTTGCGGCGTTTTGACGATTTTGAATCTAGTGGCGCTATCAGGGACCGGCTCAACAATGGTGAATCGACTGCCATGAGGCTGCCAAGTGAATGAGTGTTCTCCTTCCCGATACGCTTCAAAATTGTCGTTTTGATTTATTCGCCATTCATAATCATTCACGGCATACGGGATTATTGGCCGTTCAAAGATAGAAAACTCTTGCGTTTCAAAATTCCGCAAGAAGACGAGAAATCTCATGTCAGCATGATGTCTTTGGGCTTCTCCAATTCGCGAATTATAGATCGAGATTACCGCGTCTCCCGTTTCCTGCACATCATCAAAGGGATTTTCGATGCCTAACGAATAGACAGGGCTGTTGCGTCCGCTAATAAGGCGCACTCGCTTTTGACGAGGGGACCTGCCGACCGTGAATTTATGGGGATTCGCGTTTTTTACGGTTTTGACTGACCACCCGCAACCGTTCCATATCACATCGGCGATGCCGAGAGGGGAATCCAACGATATGCCGCCAATAGCATCCGCAAACATCCGGCAAAAAGTGTCGCCTTCAAGTTTCCCATACCCGATAGCCTTCAGATATATCAGGCTTTTGGCGATATCCTGGATAACTTCCAAAGGAAACTCGTTAAGCGGATAAGGTTCGTGTCTTTGATACCCGCCTCTGATTCTTGGTTGTCGCACTTAAAACCTCTCCGATTACGGCTTTCACCATGGGAACCGGAACCGCGTTTCCCGTCTGCTTTCTGATCTGGCTGTCATTGCCAATGATTTCAAAATGTTCCGGGAAACCCTGTAAGCACAGTTGTTCTCTGGGCGTGAGTCTGCGCACGCCGTCTACAAGCAAATAATTGCATGAAGCGCCCGCGCGGAGCGCGCACGAGAACGGATGGCTTCCGATATTGCCTGCCTTGTTTTCATGCCAGACAGCGGGGCTTATGGCCGCCGTGTGCGCCTTATGGCGTCGTTGGCGGATGCGGTCGCTGACGAAATGCCTTTGGTCCGGGTTTGTTTCCAGTATCTTTGTCAAAGGCGTATAAGAGGTTTTTTTTCGGCCATTTGAACCCATTCAATCCATCGCGCATCCCTACGATGATTACCCGTTCGCGCTTTTGCGGCAACCCATAATCAAGAGCATTCAAAATCCGCGTATCGCAATCATATCCCGTGGCGGCCAACATTTCCAAAATGGCCCCCATCGTCCGGCCTTTATTGATCGTGGCGAGTTGCCTCACGTTTTCAAGAACAAACGCGCTCGGTTTCTTCACGCTCAAAATGCGGGTAATTTCATAGATGAGAGTTCCCCGCTCATCGTTCATCCCTTCACGGCGGCCTATGATGGAAAACGGCTGGCAGGGAAAGCCGCCAAACATTATATCGTGGTCGGGTATGTCCTCCGCCTCGATTTGCGTAATGTCGCCGGCCGGTCGCATCCTGAAGTTGTGCTCGTATTGCAATTGAGCTTTTTCGTCGATATCGCTGGCAAATACGCACCGCAGGCCAAAAGAACTAGCGGCATAGTGGAAACCGCCAATGCCGCAAAACAGGTCCGCGAAAGTTTCTATCGTCATCCTACCTAATATCCTTGTGCCAAGCCTTGAATTAACAGCGTCGCTTCCAATCCTTCTCATCTGCCCATATTTACATTATACCTGCTTGGAAATTCAATGCAAATGATTTGTCAATATATTGGGATTTATTTTGAGTGCATATCAAGGTATAGTGGTTTTTGGCTTCTTAGTTAGTCTTGGGAAGAATTGGAAAAAAGGGAAGACGGAATCTCTCTTTTTAAGGAGATATAGAATGGCAGACTCAACTCCACCGGCAAAGAAACCAGATGTCACATGGCTCACGGATTCAAATGGTCAAAAATCTTCTATGAGGGCTATGTGTGCTTGCGCTCTTGTAGCAGCGATAATTTTTGGAGGAGCAATAATCTTCGAACTTGCTCCATATACTGAACAAAAGAGTAGTTTGGTGCTTTATTTTTTGATTGCTGCTTTTGGAGGGAAAGCTGGTCAAAGTTTCGCTGGGAAATAAAGGGCAATTCCATTTCTTATTGGTTCCCTTGAAAATTGAATGAACCACTCCGATTGCCATTATTCCCAGAAAGAATACGATGAGACTCTAATCATAATCCATATTCGAATCTCCTTATGAACAGGTTCAGGATTATTTATACAGTAAGCGGGTAAAAACGATCCCTAAAAATCAACAAGAGAGGCAAGGCAAAGCCTCCGACAAATAATATCAGCATCACCAGATCATCGGGATCGAAATCTCTCACGCGATCAACGCTTTATGCTTGTTTCTGATTATCCTTTCGCGTCGCTAATATGCAATCGTTGAATTTTTCCACCCTTTTTTACGGCTTTTGCCGTGACAGTGAATCCACTCCGACTATCCAGCGAACGAGTGTAGATGTTGCCGGGACTGCCGAGGGCCGGGTCGGATATTTGGCCAGAAACCGGGCGGTCTATTCCTTCAATTTCAAGGGTGCAGTGTCCCGTGTTCAAATTGATTTCGCTAATCATATTTGCTTTATAATCTTTCATTTCCTCCACCTCCATGTCCTCGTTCCCACGAATGACTTCCGCGTCTGGCTCGGTAATATCCGATTCATATTGAGTTTCTGCGAATTGTCTAATAGAGGAGCAAGAAGAACCAACAGGAGACACAAATTTTCTTCCATTGCTTCGCGTTTTCGTTGCGAGTTCTGGCAGTTTTTCGATTAACTTTTCATGTAACGATGCCATCCTTTCGTTTGCCGATGCTATGTTTTCACTATGTTCATGCGCCATCTTCAACATTCCATTCACTAACAAAATTTGCATATTGGAATCAGCGGCAGCTTTTTCTTGCATCTCGTCAGAAAGCGTTCCTATTGTTTTTTCTGCGCTGCTTGGTTGCACCCATGTTTCCTTGATTGCATTCATTACTCGACAAAAACTCCACTGCAGAACTTCTTGATATATCGCAGCGTCAATCCCATAATTCCCGGCTACTGCTGATGCGACAAATAGCCACTGATCCACCGAACCCGGTTCAGACGGTTTTGCGAAGCAAAGGAGTTGTTTTTTGGTTCGTGGATGCAGAATGTCCCCAAACATGACATAATGGACCACGGAATTATAGAGCTTTGACGCGCCAACAATGGATTCGCCATATTCCTGTGCTTCCAAAATATGATCATCCGCGCCCTTGCCACTGTATCGAACTAGGAATGGTGGAATAATATCTGCCATACAAATAAAATCCCTTCACTCGATTCATGCGAATAACATCCTCAAATACTACATCCTGTGGCCTTTCGCGCCAAGCCCGTAATTACGATTGCATCCACGTGGCTATTCCCGGTCCATCCATTCCTCGGCGACATCGAGCAGTTCATCCACCGCCGCGTCCTCGGCCTTTGAGATGTATCTCTTGACATGTTCCATGACGGCTTCATCGGGATCCTTGCTCTCATAAAATGAGAAATCTTATAGGAATGATTCTAATCGGGATGATTCTGGTAGGTTGTGGGAGAACTCTGAACAGTGCGAATGACTATAAACCTTCATCTGGTAAATAAAATTCCGAATCTGCAAGACATGATGCAAGTGCACTCCGGGCACTCATCCTACAACGGTCAATAATCGGCGAACCATTGACAAACCCGGAGATCGAGTTGGTCCGAGAGTTCTTGAAAGTACGCGAAATGATTCAGCAAGTCATGACATCCCCGAATAGCGCACAACAGGAGGATGCGAGTAAAGTACGCGCAAGATGTCGAGTAAAGACTCAAACATCATTTGCGGTTTTTCTAGCAGATATTTTTTATATACTTGATGCGAACTCGTGGTTCTCGGGCAAAGAGCCAGCCACCGCACGAAGAACTGAAGATGTCATGGAAACTTGCATGAAGTCAGAAGGATATGAATATAACGGTCAATAAACACAAAGGAAAGTAAGATCTATGCAGATTTAAGTATGGGGATTATTCATCAAGCCCGTAACTGCGCAGATCGAAACGGAATTTCCCAACATTCCCCTGAACACAACATGATGTATCAATCCCTTAAACTAGGAAATTCCGATTGGATTTCTAATATTTCTGACTATAACATTGAATGGCCACCGTGCATTTCTGCGCATAGTCTAGCACACGAATCAGCGGTTCGGCATTCACAATATTCCGCGCCGATCGATCATTGCCGTTGGCAAAGGGTTAACCCTCGGCAATAAGGAACATTATGAACACCGCAAACCCGCGACGTGAAAATACCTAATATTAGTCATCCCAAAATAGCTGCCAATTATAAGACAGTGTAAACACCGTCTGCGTCCTCATACAACCCGCCCGCGACACACGTGATGCGAAGGTTCAGTTCGTGCGCATTCTAGTAGTGGGTTTGGGAAACACGGATCGCTTCGTGGAAGGTCTTGAAGTTCCCCTCCCGGGGCGGATATCGGAGACTGACGAGCAGCTTATCACATCTAAGCTGTTCAAACAGAAACGGGGTCCCCGCCATCTCACCGCGAGGACCCCGGAAACCAGACTAGTCGTCCAGAACCGCCACGGCGCGGACGGGACTTCCCGTTCCCTCCCGGAACTTGAGCGGAAGGGAGATGAACTGGAACTCGCCCTTGCCGAGCAGGGATTCCAGGTTGCACAGGCTCTCCAGGTGGGTGATTCCCCTCTCCCAGCAGGTTTTGTGCACCAAGGCGTTCACGTCGCCCTCGGGGCCGGGACGCATGGAATCGATCCCGAAATGAGCGATTCCCTGATCCGCGAGCCATTCGGTGGCCTCCACGTTCACGCCGGGATTGTCCGTTCCATACGCTTTCGTGGGGAACGTGCGGGCGTGATGGCCCGTGCAGAGCAGGATGGTGCCGCCCCTGGGGATCGGGAGGCCGGTCTTCTTCACCGCCTCGTCGAGATCGGTCGAAGTGATTTCCGCCCGGGGAGCGATGTGCTGCAAATCGATGCAGATGCCGCGGACGATGCAGTTCTCGAGCGGGTACTCGTTCATCGGCTGCCCGTCCTTGTGGAAATGGCGCGGTGCGTCGAGGTGCGTGGTGCCGTGTTCGGGCATGGTGACGAAGTTCAGGGCGTTCCCCCAGACATTGCCCGAATCCCTGAAGGCCTCATCGTGGTTTTTCCACTCGGCGTAGAGGATAGGCGGCTGACCCGGATACGCGGGCGTGCGGTGATAGATCTCTCGTGAAAGGTCAACGATGGCAGGCATAGATTTTTTCTCCTTTTCGCCTAGACGGTGCAGCGCAATATATGAAGTCCGTGGTTCTTGTCCGTCACGTAAATGATCCCGCGCCTGTCCACGATAACGTCCTCGCTCTGGGTGACGAGCGTCCTGGGCAGCATGCCGAGGCGTTTCGTCGGGTCGGCGGGGATGTAGTGCGCGACCTCGCGCGGGTGAATGGGTTCAGAAATGTCGTAAACCCTGAGTCCGGCGTTGAAATACGTCAGATAGACGCGGTCTTCCCTTTGCTCGAGGCAGTCGAGCCCCTGGGGATGGTGCTGGTTGTGCGGGCCGAAACGTCCGCCGCGCTCACAGAAGCTCTTGTGCGAATAGCCGGGCGGCGGCTCGGGCACCGGGAACAGCGACATGAGCCTGGGAGAAGTCTTGTCTTCGATGTCGACAATCGCCGTGTAGTTGAGCGGTTCGTCGCAGTTCTCCTTGAGCGCCTCGCTGTTGATGATGGCGAACCCCCGGTTGAGATAGGGGTACGCCGTGTGCACGGCGATCGCGCTCCCCAGCGGCGGATAGACGTTGAAGCGGCTGATGAGCCTGGGGCTCGATATATCCTCGATGTCCGCGATGACAAATCCGCCGCGCGCATAAGGCAGGTACACGCGCCCGTTCTCCGCATGGGCCGGGCCGTGCTGGAACACGCGCATTCCCTCGCTCCAGTCGTCCGAAACATCGGTCCCCTCCCCCTCCTGTTCAGGCAGCCAGAAACGGCCCGCTTCCCTGGGGTTTCGGGGATCGGCCAGATCCAAGATGCGGTAGATGTTCCCGTCAAAGCCGGGCGCGTAGGCGGAGAGGTGAGCGTAGCGGCCGCCGTTGTAAAAATTGCGGTGCGTACCGTCGGCCCCCGTCTGCCAGTGGGAGAGAAGTTCAGGCTCTGCGGGGTCTTTTTCCACGTCCCAGATGTAGACGCCCTCGGCATCGGGCGGATCATCAGGCCTCGGTCCCCAGCCGGGCGGAATTTTTTCCAGTGAGGTGATGAGCAAGCCATCCGCCACCTGTACCTGAAGCGTCCAGGTGTTGTCCGGACCCTCGATGAACCTGAGGAGTCTGGGGTCTTCAGGTTCGGTCACGTCGAGAATGCTCCAGCCGCTCACCCAGAAGTGCGAGAGGTAGAGATAAAACCGCCCGTCCACCTCCTGAATCGCCGTCTTGAAGGCGGGTCTGTCTTCCAGGCCGTGATAGCCGACCAGTTCCATGTTTTCGCTGCTGATTGCCGCAGGCGCCTGCGCGAGACTCATCGCATCCTCACAAGTGTGTTCGCTTTGACTCTTCGCCAAAATGTGGAAGAGAATGTCTGCCGAACTGATTGCCGGATCATGCCTTATGTACCCCACTACCGCATGGTGGTAAAGTCCCGCAGCGGGTTTTACGCCCACAGGGCGAGACGGGCGCGGGGCCTTCGAGCAGACGCACCGGAGAGCGGAGAACATATGACCTCACCCGGCGTGGACTTAAGCGGCAAGACAGCCTGCATCACGGGCGGCGGCCAGGGGCTCGGTGCTTCGATGGCCATCGCGCTCGCGGAAGCGGGCGCGGACATCGTCCTCATCGGCAGGCGGCCCGAACCGATAGCGGAAACAGCAAAAGAATGCGGGAAATCCGGCGTGCGGGTCAGACCCGCCGTCTGTGACGTCACGGATTCCGCGCGCTTGAACGCCCTGTTCGGGCAAGTCAACAGGGAACTCGGCGGACCGCATATTCTCATCAACAGCGCGGGCGTTTCGCTCCCCAGTCCCATTCTCGAGATGACGAACGAAACCTGGCACCGCACCATCGACTTGAACCTGAGTGGCATGTTCTATTGCTGTCGTGCGGCGGTGCGCTACATGCTCGAGGCGGGAGAAGGCAAAATCATCAATCTCGGCTCGGGCGCGGGCAGTCGGGGCCGCCCGAATCAGGTGGCCTATGCGGCGTCGAAATCAGGCGTGCGGGGATTCACCGAGGCGCTCGCCGTCGAGCTTGCGGAGAAGAACATCCAGGTGAACAGCATCGCGCCGGGGCGCTTCCCTACCCCGATGACGAGCGATCGCATCGCCGACCCGGCGCAGAGCGAGGAATTCCTGCGCTACGTTCCCATGAAGCGCTACGGCGAAATCGAGGAAATCCGGCCGCTCGTCGTCTACCTGTGCAGCCCGCAGAGCGACTACATGACAGGGCAGACGATATATCTCGACGGCGGCGGCAGCGCGCTCTAGGCCCTCACCACGTCGCACCGTCCGCCGTCCACGTTGATGGACTCGCCCGTGATATTCGAAGCCAGGTCGGAAACCAGGAACAATGCCGCGTTGGCACAATCCTCGGCCTCCGTGAGACGGCCCATGGGCAGTTCTGCCCGTCTTTCGGCGTCCACCTCTTCATACGTGCGGTTCGTGATGGCGGCGATCCTCGTCGTCTGTCGGGTGTATCTCGGGGTGTTCGTCGTTCCGGGGTTCACGAGGTTCACGCGGATGTTCTCGGGTGCGAGCCTGCGGGCGAGTTGATGCTTGTAGGCGGCCAGGCCTGCATTCGGGATACAGCCCGAGCCGTGGTATTCGGAGGTATGGACGTGACTCAGCCCTGAAAAATAGACAATGGCACCCCTGTTCCGCTTTCTCATCTGCGGAATCACGGCTTTTGTCAGGCGAATGGCGGCGCGGAGTTTGAGGTCGATAGCGAGGTCGATGTCCTCATCTGTCGTCACGAGGGGGTCCGTGCGTCTGCTCACGCCTGCGGCGCTGACGAGAAAATCGATTCCCCCGAACCGGGTACAGGTCTCCTCCACCACATGTTCTGTCTGGCCGGCAACAGTAAGGTCGCCTGCCAGCACTTCCGCTTGTCCTCCGGCGGCGGCAACATCCGAAGCAGTTTGCCGAAGGTTCTCCTCGTTTCGGGCCGCGAGGGCGACGCTGGCACCCGCGCGTGCCAGTACCATCGCACACGCCTGCCCGATACCCTGGCTCGAACCCGTCACCAAGGCGATTTTTCCGCTCAAATCTATCGTGATCATCTATTTCCCTTTCTCTGCGATCCGTTCATACTCGTATGCGCGCCCGGAGGGGATGCGGATTCAATGCTCGATATCGAAAACCTGCGGCCGGGCGCTGGATTTTCATGGCGATTTTTCTTATACACGACTTGTCCTCCGGCGGCATTCCTGGCGGGAATACATTTAAACAGGCGGTGACCCATGACGAAGAAAAGCATTTCGGACATCGACGTACGCGGCAAGCGCGTACTCACGCGGGTGGACTTCAATGTTCCACAGGATGCGAACGGGTGCATCGTTGACGATCGCAGAATCCGGATGGCGCTGCCCACGATCAACCATATATTGAATGGCGGCGGACGCCTCGTTCTCATGAGCCACCTTGGACGCCCGACGGGAGAAGGACCACCGGCCGACACCAGATGGACGCTCGCGCCCATCGCCGATCGCCTCGGGGAACTGCTCGGCAGGAATGTCGTCTTCTCGAAAGACTGTGTGGGATCCGCCGCAGAGAGTGCCGTCGCCGCGCTTGGAGACGGAGAATGCTGCCTGCTCGAAAACCTGCGCTTCCACAAGGCCGAGCAGATAAAGGACAAGGCGGCCGCCGAAGATACAGCATTGAGAGAGGCTAAAGACACCTTCGCGCGGGGGCTGGCATCCTTGGGCGACATCTACGTGAACGACGCCTTCGGCACCTGCCACCGCGACAACGCAAGCATGCTCACCACGCCACAGACGATGGCGGGAAAACCCCGCGTCGCAGGATTCCTGCTCGAGAAGGAACTCAGGTATCTGGGCAAAGTGCTGAATGCACCGGAGAGGCCCTTTCTCGCCATCATCGGGGGCAAGAAGGTCTCAGACAAGATGATGGTCATCGAAACCCTGTTGAGCAAATCCGACCGTGTGCTCATCGGCGGCGCGATGGTCTACACCTTCATGCGGGCGAACGGCCGGGAGACGGGCACGAGCCTCGTGGAAGAAGAGAGGATAGACGTGGCTGCGAGACTTCAGGACCTGGGGGGTGAAAAACTCGTTCTGCCCACGGATGTCGTCACCGCGCGCGCCATCGAGGAGGGCGCGCCCTTCGAGGTATTCCAGGGCGTAATTCCCGAGGGGCTGATGGGTCTCGATATCGGTCCCAAGTCCGCGAAACGGTTCTCTGAAATGATTTCCGGGGCCAGGACCATTGTCTGGAACGGCCCGATGGGTGTGTTCGAGGTGAAACCCTTCGACGCAGGCACGTTCACCGTCGCGCACGCCCTGGCGGAGGCGACGAAAAACGGGGCCACGAGTGTCATCGGCGGTGGCGACAGCGCGGCAGCCATCGAGATAGCCGGTCTGGGCAAGCAGGTGAGTCACGTGAGCACGGGCGGCGGAGCGAGTCTTGAGTTCATGGAAGGGAAGTCTTTTCATGCCGTCGAAATTCTGGATGATTTGTAGAGGCTTCGTGGATACCGCATAATCGTCCTGAAAATACGGGGTTTCTTGGTATCTATACCGTATCAGAGGATTTGTCCGAGTGAAGAACAACATTCTGGAGGCTATTGGTGACACGCCGATCGTAAGGCTTAATTCTATCGGCGCGGAAGTCGAATCGGAACTGTTCGTCAAGGTTGAGTACATGAATCCGGGTCTCTCGGTGAAAGACCGCATCGCACAGCTGATTGTGGAAGATGCGGAGAAAAGGGGCGAATTAAAGCCGGGTGGCACGATCGTGGAAGCTACGTCGGGGAACACGGGCGCAGGGCTCGCCATCGTCGCCGCCATCAAGGGCTACAGTTGCGTTTTTGTGATGCCCTGCAAGATGAGCCAGGAGAAAATCGACCGGCTCCGCGCATACGGTGCGAAAGTCATCGTCACGCCCACGGTCTCGCTCGACGACCCGGAGAGCCACTACAGTGTGGCACGCAGGATCGTGGAGGAGACGTCCAACTCCATTCTCGCGAACCAGTACAACAATCCCAATAACCCCGAATCCCATTATCGCATGACGGGCCCAGAAATATGGCGTCAGACGGCAGGCGAGTTCGACGCCTTCGTCACGGGTCTCGGCACCGGCGGAACAATTTCGGGCACGGGAAGGTATCTTCATGAAAGGAATCCCGATATCCGGATCGTGGGCGTCGACCCGATAGGATCGATTCTCTACGGCCTTTTCTACGGGGAAACCGACCCCGAGGCGGGCTCCTACAGGACCGAAGGCATCGGGGAGAGCTTCAAGCCCGCTACGCTCAGTTTCGATAACATCGACGAAGTCGTCCGTGTCACTGACAGGGAATGCCTCCTGATGGCGCGCAGGCTGGCACGGGAAGAAGGCATTCTGGTGGGCGGTTCGGCGGGCGGTGCGGTGGCGGGCGCCGTGCGTTACGCGGAATCTCTCGACAAGCTACAGAGAATCGTCACCCTCATGCCGGATTCGGGCATGTTCTACCTGAGCAAGATATTCTCCGATGAATGGATGACGGCCAACGCGTTCCTGGATGCGGAGGAATTGGAAGAAGAGACGGCATCCCAAACCGCCCGATAGAGACGGGAATGATTCGGCAGGATTTACCGCCAGTTCCAGCGCATGGGCCGGATTGAAGAAAACACCGAAGTCGGTCGAGTCTCGCGCACCTGCCCGCCATGAGCAGCCGGAAACGACCGAGTCTCTACACGGCTTCCGTCAGTCTGCCAACATGAAGTTCACCGACGGGGTGCATGAATGAGATACAGGCAACAGGCTGTCTGTTTCACGGTGGCCATGCACAGGCTTTCACGAAAGTGTCATCGCTACCAGTAGTCGGCATTGTTCAGCGACGATACGCATTCAACCTCGACAGTTTCTGCCCTGATTTCACAAAGATTCAATTCCAGGGCTTGCCAACCGAAAGGATATTCAATCGGATAGGGAGGAATGAATCCTGACGCCATGTTCGCATCAAATCCAAACCTGCCGTAGTAATCGGGATCACCATATACAAGGAGGATATGCGTGTTTTTGCTCGATAAAAGCTGCTTTCCGTAATTGATCAGGGAAGAACCCATGCCTTGCCCCCGACAATCGCCGCGAACGGCTAGAGGTGCCAATATATATCCCGTAATTTCCTCATACCCCTTGATGTAAACCGGACTAAAGGCGATATGCCCCTTAACATCTCCTCCGTCGTCCATCACGAGGGACTCTGTAACCGGATTTGTTTTTTCAGAAAGCAGGTCAACTGCAAGACGTCCAACCATTCCGCCTTCAGTATCGGGAAATGCCTTTTCATACAAGTCTTGCAATACAAGTGCATCGCTGTGCCTGGCAGTTCTTATCTCCATATTACGATTGAACCTTCTCCTGGAATCACTCACAGACCCGGTATATGGCCGGGTGGAGGAAGACAGAGGATTCCTGCAGCAACGGGGACATAAAACCGCATTGCAGGGACATGGCGGATGCGCCAACATGCAAAAGATATGACGATCCGTTTTACGAATCCAGCCATTCAGGACGAGTCGGTCGAACCGGTGTGCGAGGGTGCGCCGTGATCATGCGGCAGGGCACATGAGTGTTCATCTGTTTCTGTCGCGCATGTTCCAGTAGACTGTCTGTCGAAAAAAACGAGGATAATGAAAAACCGCCTTGTCAACTTTACCGGTTTATGAGCTAAAGTTCGATATCGAGACCGGAACCGCCCCCTTTGCCTGCCGGGAGTCCCATGAAAATATCCACGAGAGCGATTCATCACGGAAAAGAGCCCAACGAACTCACAGGCGCCGTGAAACCCGACATCTGCCTGAGCAGCACCTTCAAACAACATACGCCCGGCGACCCGGTGGGCGATTTCGAGTACTCGCGCTCGGGCAACCCGACACGAGAAGCGCTGGAGGTGAACATCGCGGGTCTGGAACAACCCGACAGCCAGGACGCCGAGTGCCACGGACTCGCTTTCTCGTCGGGCCTGGGCGCCACGACCACGATACTCTTCGCCCTGCTCTCACACGGCGACCACATGCTCTGCTCGGACGACGTTTACGGCGGGACCTTCCGCCTCATCACGGGCAAGGATTTCGGGGGTTTCGAGAAATTCGGCGTCGCATGTGATTACGTGGACATGGCGGACGAGGAATCCTTGGCCGGAAAAATCAGGGAGAACACGCGGCTTATCTGGATAGAGAGTCCCACGAACCCGCTCCTGAAGATGGCCGACATCCAGAGCATCGCCACGACGTATGGAAGCGACGGTTTGATCATCGCCGTGGACAATACCTTCATGAGCCCCTACTTCCAAAGGCCGCTTGCCCTCGGGGCGGACATCACTGTTCACAGCACGACAAAATACATCGGAGGGCACAGCGACGTCGTGGGCGGTGCGCTGGTAACGAGAAACCGGGCGCTTTACGAGCGAATCCGACACTACCAGAATGCGCTCGGGGCGACTCCCGCCCCTTTCGATTGCTACATGACCATGCGAGGCATCGATACCTTGCCCGTGCGGATGGAAAAACACCAGCAAAACGCCATGAAAATCGCAGGCTTCCTGGAAGCGCACGCGAGCGTGGAAAAAGTCATCTATCCCGGCCTCGTCTCCCATCCCCAGCATGAACTGGCGAAAAGGCAAATGAGCGGTTTCGGCGGCATGTTGGCGTTCTATCTAAAAGGCGGCCTGCCCGAGGCGAGGAAGTTACTCGAAAACGTACGGCTCTTCACCCTGGCAGAGAGTCTGGGAGGAACGGAATCCCTAGTGGAACACCCCGCCATTATGACACACGCATCCCTCACCGAGCAGAGTAGAAAAGAGCTTGGCATCAGCGACACCCTGATTCGCCTGTCCGTGGGCATCGAGGATGCGAACGATCTGATAGAGGATCTGGAACAGGCGCTCAGGGGGTAGCAACGGTAGAGGAACGGGGACCTCGGATAGACGCAGGTGCCTGTCGCTGCGGGGTTTCAACATGTCCCCTGTTGAATCTGGTTGTCAGTACGTTTACAGGCCGCATACATACTTGCAACCTGTATTTTGAGGCAAAGAGGCATCGCCACTTGCGTGCGCCCTAATCCACCAAAAACGAGAAAAACGTCAACAAATTTCTTGCCTTTTCATCGGAATATCCCATATCCTGCTCATGACAGCGATGCAAAAAAAAACGAAAGCATCGCGGGTATCAACCCATACTCATTTCCTGAGGACAGGAGACCGACATGAAATCCATTACCGAGATGCGCAATCACCTGCTCGAGAAGGCGGAGGTCAGCGAGGAGTTCCGCGCCCGCCTGATTCTGACCCGAAGGCCGTGATATCCGAGGAGACCGGAATCACTCTTCCGGATGACTGCAACCTCCATGTCGTGTCGGATGACGCGGAAAACGGCTATCTGGTGCTTCCGCCTTCGCCCCGGCTCACCGAGGAACAGCTGGCGTCCGTCCAGGGTGACAGCTATCATGACTGGATAAACAGTTAACGGGCGACCAATGCAGCATCAACTTCGGGAGAAGTCGGCGCCAGGAAGTCCATCAGACCGTCGCTGCGCATGCCGGTATATCCTTGCGACTTCTGCCGGACGAGTGGATGAGCGACCTTCCCCTTCGGATTCCGGTTGCTGCGATTCACGGAAGATCTGAATGGCCTGTCAGTTACCGGCTCACCCGGAACGGGGAACGTCCGATTGTCGCATGATCGACATCAGCAAGCCTGCCCTTGACTGCTTTTGACCGATACCGGAACGGCGATCGTTCCGGTATCGGTCTTCTGTATCATCACTTGGCTACCACACTTTCTCACTTCCATAAAAACATACGAGTCGAGAGTCCAACCGGCCTGCCGCCGGAAAGGATGTGCAGCCTGGCCAACAGCGACCTCGACCCGGGTTACATGGACTTCCCTTCGCAGGCGTCCGCCGATTTTCCGGGGGAGGCGGCCTCGAAGAACAGGGCCAAAGCTTCGGCGAGGTCGTCACGCGCACGGGCGACGGTGTCTCTCTGGCTGGCAATACCCACTTCGGGACACATGGCGATGTATCCATTCCCCTCTCGTGCGATAATCGCGCTCAGTTGTCGGTTCATATCTTTCGTTCCCCTTTCGAGAATATGCTGAACTTATCTCTCAGACGGCAGAGAGCCTGGAAAACCACCGAAGACTCTGCATGGAGACGATGACGTATACCGTTATGCCTCATTGCCCCCGGCATGTAGCGCAACCCTATCGCCGCCCTTGACTTTATTTCCCGGGCCTTCCTGCGATCCTTTGGGATAAGTTGTCGTTCCCCTGGGTCGCGGTATCCCGTTCAGCGGAAACCGGAAAGGAATACAAACCGCTCACAACCGCCGCACGACCCGGAACACCTTGCCGAGAAAGTGGACGTCCCGGGTGAGGCATGAACAGGGGACGTGATCGGGGTTGGCGGAACTCAGCCTGATGCGGGATGGCCCCTCCTCGGGGTCGTCCCGCATTTTCTCGACAAATAACCGTGAATATCCAGAGAAGTTATCGAAATAAATATCAATAAGTTATGGATTTTTGAGGCTGTTTTCAGGACATTTCGCGGCAAAAATTCACAGGTTGATGCAAATCACGCAGGGTATTTCTCCACCAGGCGCTTTGCTATCACTATCCGCTGAATGTCGTTCGTCCCCTCACCTACCTGCAGCAGGATGGAATCGCGGTAATAGCGCTCAATGGGCAATTCCTTGATGTAGCCGTAGCCCCCGTGAATGTGCACGGCAGCCTCGGAGGCCCTCTGGCAGGCGTCCGTGGCGAAGAGCTTCGCCATACCGGCCTCCAGGTCGCACCGCACGCCCTGGTCCTTCATGTGCGCCGCACGGTAGGTAAGCTGGCGGGCCGCTTCGAGCGAAGTGGCCATATCGGCAAGCTTGATCTGGATAGCCTGATGCTCGGCGATGGGCTTGCCCATGGTCTTTCTCTGCTGGGCGTATTTGATGGAATCCCCGAAACAGGCGGCATGCAGTCCCACAGCCCGTGCGGCCACCTGGATGCGGCCCAACTCCAGGGTCGCCATGAGTTGATGGAAACCCCTGTTTTCCTCTCCGACAAGGCAAGAAACCGGAACGGGACAGTCGTCGAAAGCCAGTTCACCAGTCCGAACACCCTTGTAGCCCAACTTGTCCAGATGGCGGCTGACGCTGAAACCGGGCAGGTTCCTGTCCATGAGGATGCAACTGATTCCCCGTGTGGGCTTTTCCGCCTTGGGGTTCGTGCGAGCCATGATCGCGAAATGCGTCGCGTTCTCGCTGTTGGTGATGAACATTTTCGAGCCGTTGACGATGTAGTCCTGACCTTCGCGGCGAGCGGTCGTTCTCAGGGCCGCAACGTCGGAACCGCCATCCGCCTCGGTAATGCCGATGCCGAAACGCATTTCCCCCTGCGCCACCTCCGGGAGCCACTCGCAACGCTGCTCCTCGTTTCCGAATTTGTTGATCATCCACCCCACCATCGAATGGGCGCCGAGTACGCCCGTCAGGCTCATCCAGCCCCTCGCCAACTCCTCGGTCAAAACCGTGAAGCTCACCGCATCCATCTCACCACCGCCAAAGCATTCCGGTACAAGCGCACCGAAATAGCCCAGTTCCTTCATTCGCTCGACAAGCGGATGGGGGTATTCATCATTGTGTTCATACTCGCTGGCAACCGGAATCACTTCTTGATCCACGAACTGCCGAACGCTGCTCTGCAGCGCCGTCTGAAACTCGTTCAACTGAACATCCATAGGTTCGCTCCCGGGATTACAGTCGACAACTACGTTATTGCCTCAACCGAACAACGAAAGTCCGCTCATCCCTTCGGGTATCAGGAGACGCTCCACCGGTTCGCCGTTTTCCAGATGCCTTTCCACGATTTCCTCTACATCCTCCGATCTCACGCCGCCATACCAGACGTTGTCCGGCATCACGCAAACAACAGCTCCATTCTCGCAGACATCCATACAACTCGTTGCGAGGATGCGCGCCCTGCCCTTCAGGTTTTTTTCCTCCAGAAGGGTTTTCATCCGCTCGCGGATTTCCACGGATCCGCAATTCGCGCAACTTCCCTTGGGATGGTCCGCTGCCCGCTCGTTCGTGCACACCAAAACGTAGCGCTTCTGTTTGAACATCTCGCCTGCTCCGGAGTTTTGAAGAAAAACGGATATCCAGCATTCCCCGCCAAGGAGTCGAAAAGGGCCAAGGCCCTCTTTCGGACGCCGTAGGGAAGCTAACATTTATGAGGGTCGTGCTCAACGGGAATCTCCTTCTTTCATTGTTTGTCTTGAAGCTGCAAAATGGCATAATATGTCGTCTCTGATCAATATTCATTGAACGGGAAAACACATGACGTCTAATGAAACCCTTGAATACAGACCCAAACGCGTTCTTCTCTTTGCAACATGCCTGGTGGACAAATTCTTTCCTGAAGTCGGGGAGGCCACCGTCCATTTGCTTGAAAACGCGGATATCGAGGTGATCTATCCGGAAGGGCTCACTTGCTGTGGACTCCCCCATTTCAACAACGGTTTCAGGGAGGAGGCGAGAAAAATTCTCGAAACCCAATTACACCTGCTCGAGGGTGACATTCCCATCATAGTCCCCTCGGGTTCTTGCGGCTGGATGCTCAAAAGCGTCTTGCCCACCTTGTTCCCGAACGATCCCTGGGAACGGGAAAAAGCCGCGCAAATTGCAGGGCGCGTGATTGAGTTGTCCCAATTCCTCTGCAAGATAAACGTGAGGGATTTCGGTACAACGCTTCCCGGCAAGACTGTGTATCACGATTCGTGCCACCTCCTTCGCGGAATGGGAGAAAACCAGACACCCCGACAGTGTCTGGACCTTGTTGCGGACAACCGCGAAGAATTACCCGACTGTGACCGTTGCTGCGGGTTCGGAGGTTCGTTCGCAGTAAAATTTCCGGATGTTTCATGCGCCATGCTGGAAGAGAAGATCAAATCCGCCGAGGAAGTCGACGCGACCTGGCTCGTAGCTGCGGACGCCGGATGCATGCTGCACATCGCGGGTGGATTATCGAGAAGAAACACGAAAATCAAACTCCTCCATCTTGCGCAGGCCCTATCCGGACCGCACAATCCAGGCTGGCCCGAGGAATAAACTTGAATACGCCTTTCAATGAACGCGCGAATTCCGCATTGCTCAACCTCCCCCTGCAGGAAGCCCTGCACGCGGCTACGGACAAATTCGCCAACCTACGCGCGCAGGCCTTCGATTCGACCGCTGCGCCACTCGCCTTGCGGGCGAAAGCAAGGGAAATCCGCAGAAAAACATTCGATGAAATTGACAGGCATCTCGCAACCTTGTTCGAGAACCTCCAGAATCTGGGTGTACATGTACATTCTGCGCCCGACGCAGATTCCGCGAAGCGAATCGTCCTCGAAATCGCCCGCAAGCACGGGGTTGAGACAGTCGTCAAGAGCAAATCCATGGCGTCTGAGGAGATTCACCTCAACCAAGCATTGGAGGCGTCGGGCATCACCCCGTACGAAACCGACCTGGGAGAATGGATACTTCAACTGGCCAACGAGACGCCGAGCCATCTCGTGGCGCCGGCCATCCACAAGACATTGAAACAGGTGCAAGACCTTTTCCGTGAAAAAGTAGACCCAAGCGCCGGATCAGATCCACGGGAACTCACGTCAATTGCCCGCCAGAAACTGAGAACGGAATTTATGCGGGCGGGCATGGGAATCAGTGGCGTGAATTTCGCCGTGGCGGAAACGGGAACGCTTTGCCTCGTCACGAACGAGGGGAACGGGCGGCTCGTCACCACCTTGCCCAGAGTCCACGTCGCGATTATGGGATTCGAAAAAGTGGTGCCCACACTGCGAGACGCGCTCACGCTCCTCTCCGTTCTCCCCCGCAGCGCAACGGGTCAGAAACTCACCAGCTATTTCACCATGCTCTCCGGACCAAGGAGGGAAAACGAGACTGACGGCCCCGATGAGGTTCATCTCGTACTCCTCGACGGGGGACGTTCCCGGCACCTCGGGACACCGTTTCAGGAAGCTTTTCATTGCATCCGTTGTGGAGCATGTCAAAACGCCTGCCCGGTATTTCAGACAGTCGGCGGCCATACATATGACTCCGTATACGGCGGCCCGATCGGTTCGATCCTGAGCCCCATGTTTCGTGGACTTGACGTTTCAGGAGAACTGCCCGCTGCATCCAGCCTGTGTGGTGCCTGCATGGACGCCTGCCCCGTCTTCGTCGACATTCCCCGCATGTTGCTGGAGATGCGGGAGGCGAGAACGGCCAGGAAAAACAACGCAATGATGGATAGATTCCTGTTCCGTCTACTCGGAATGGCAATGCGCAAACCCTTTGTTTGGGAGACGGGTTTCAAGGTGGCGTCTGTTTTCTCCAGATTCCTGAACGCCAGAACGACCGCATGGCTGCCGGGATATATCGGGGCATGGGCAAAGGGTCGTGAACTTCCCGTTATCGCGAAAAAAAGTTTCCGCGGGCGCTGGCGGGAGAAGATACGAAGGGGGGGTGAATTATCTTCAGCAGCTCATGACGAGCCACGCGCTGGCGGCCCGGACGCGGTAATTGCAAAGACCCATCATGCCCTCGAGTTGGCGCACGGCTTGTCACACGGTCACTATGAAAGCACCGAAGGCCCTCTGCCGGAAATCAGCATCCCGGATGTCGCAGCCCGTTTCTCGTCAGAATTCGCAACAGTGGCGAATCCCGTTCACCATCCTCATTCCATGGGTGACGTCCGGGAATATATTCTCGAGCTGGCGGCCAAATGGAAAGAGTATCCCGTAGCCATCAGCGACGGTCTGCCGATCAAGGTAGCCAGTTGGTTCAGGGATGAAGGTTTTGAAGTCATTTTTCCATCGAACGGAGGGGATAACCGAGACGCCATCGCTCGCTGTGGCATCGGTATTACGGGATGCGACTGGGCGATTGCGGAAACGGGCAGCATCGTGTTGCGGAGTGGGCCCGGCCACCCACGCCTTCACTCACTGTTACCGGAAATTCACCTCGCTCTCATTCCCGAAAAAAACATCTTGCCCCATATCTCCTCGTTAGGACCGGAACTGGAAAGAGTCCTCCTGCAAGAAGATGATACCACGCCAAGCTGCGTCAACATCATCACGGGACCGAGCCGATCAGCCGACATCGCGTTGACGCTCATCAAGGGCGTACATGGCCCGCGTGATGTTTTCGCCGTCATCATTCCCGATTCGCTCACCACAGAAGGCTCCTAGTACACACCCCTCCTCCCGAAAAGGCAGCAATCCTCGCAAGGCCGGAATGTAGCATCGCTTACGCTGCAAACGACAACCCCCTCGAGCGAACAATTTGCTCGAGGGGGTTGTCGTTTGCAGCTTCTCGGAACAGGCCAGGCCGTATTCTAGATGTCATAGTAGAGGTGGAATTCGTGGGGATGTGGACGCAGGCGTACCGGATCGACTTCCTCCGTGCGCTTGTATTCGATCCAGTTGTCAATGGAATCCTTCGTGAACACGTCACCTTTCAGCAGGAACTCAAAGTCTGCCTCGAGCGCGTCCAGTGCCTCGGGCAAGCTTCCGGGCGTCTGCTGCACGTCGCTGCGCTCCTCGGGAGCAAGGTCGTAGAGGTTCTTGTCAATGGGCTCGGGCGGCATGATTTTATTCTGTATACCGTCCAGACCGGCCATGAGCATGGCGGCGAAAGCCATATAAGGGTTGCATGAGGGGTCAGGGCAGCGGAATTCGACCCTCTTGGCTTTCTCACTTGAAGAATACATGGGAATGCGCACGCAGGCACTTCTGTTTCGGCAGCTATAAATCAAGTTGATCGGCGCTTCATATCCCGGCACCAAGCGGCGGTAGCTGTTCGTCGTCGGGTTGGTGAAAGCCAGCAATGCGGGCGCATGTTTCAGCAAGCCACCAATATAGTAAAGCGCGTCAGGACTTAAATCGCCATAAGTCCCTGCACGATACATGATGTTCTTCTCATCCTTCCAGATACTCTGGTGGACGTGCATTCCGGTGCCATTGTCGAGGAACACGGGTTTCGGCATGAAGGTCGCCGTCTTTCCGTGTTGTTTCGCCACGTTCTTTACGATGTATTTATACTTCATCAGCTTGTCAGCCGTGGTCACCAAGGTATCGAATCGAATGTCGATTTCACATTGCCCGGCGGAAGCCACTTCATGGTGGTGTACTTCACACGCGACGCCACAATCGAGCATTGTCAGCATCATCTCCGAACGAATGTCTTGGAGTGTGTCGTTGGGGGGCACGGGAAAATAGCCTTCCTTGTAGCGGTTCTTGTGGCCGAGGTTCGGATCTTCGCTGGCACCCGTGTTCCAGGCAGCTTCACCCGAGTCCACTTCGTAGTAGGCATGATTTTCAGAACCCGAATAACGCACATCGTCGAACACGAAAAATTCGGCTTCAGGGCCGAAATAGGCAACGTCCCCGATACCCGTGGACTGCATGTATCGTTCCGCCTTGATAGCGATATGGCGTGGGTCGCGGTCGTAGAGTTCGAGTGTAACCGGATCTTTGATGTCACAAATGAGAACCAGGGTCGGAATTTTCAGGAAAGGATCCATGAAAGCGGTCGTCGGATCCGGAATAAGAAGCATGTCGCTCTGATCGATGCTTTGAAATCCCCGGATGCTCGAACCGTCGAAACCGACGCCTTCATCGAAGGTGTCCTCCTCCAACGTGTCGATGTGCGCCGAGAAATGTTGCCATATGCCAGGCATGTCGATGAAACGATAGTCAACCATTTTGGCGCCACTTTCCTTAGCCAACTTCAAGACATCTTCTATCATCTGTCGTACCTCCATAAGGAATTGTGGTTTTGCGAAAGGTATCTACACAAAACCAGGATTTGTTCAGGCCTTCAGGCTTCGTTATGACATGATGGCGCCAACCGGGCGCCCTTCCTCCAGAATTTCGCTAAGATTTCCGCACAACTCCTTCAGTCTGGCTGTATCTTCTATTTTGCGTCCACTGTCATCCGTTATGTAGAAGGCATCTACCGCGCATTGCCCTTCCGTGGTGATTTTGGCCCGCGAGATAGATATGCCCTCTTGCGCAAAGAATTGGGAAATCTGTGCCAGGAGGCCGTGCCTGTCCGGTGCCACGACTTCCAGCACTGTCGCGTCCTCGCTCGCCATCTGGTCGAATTCAACCAGGACAGGCAAATCGAACGACATCCGTTTCTTCAGGCGCAAATACTTTTTGCTCCGTCCCAGGAATTCCGCCAACCCCAATTCGCCGGACAACAATTCCTCCAGCGATACCCGAAATTTTTTCCAGAGGTCTTCATTGACGACGGCTTTCCCCTCGGAATCCACTACCTCGAAAGTATCGATAACCAGACCGTCTTCGCGTGTGTATACTTTCGCATCCAGAATGTTGAGTTCATACACCGTAAACGCACCGGCGACCAGAGCGAACAAACCGAGTTGGTCCTTGCACAACAGCGTCAAGAGCGTATGTCCACGCCTTCTGCGATGCGTGATGTCGATCTCGCATATCGCCTCACTTGAAATACGGGTCCCGAGCTCGATGTGTCGCAAAATGTCCTGCGGTGGTGTTCCGATGCGATATCTTTCAGGCATAGATGCCATGTGGACGGCGATTTCTTCATGCCCTACCCGACTTCCACCGGTCCTCGCTTCCATCTTGACCTGTTCTACGATGTCTTCCGCACGCTTTTTCCTGTACAAATCCTCTCCGGTTTCCATCACCCTGAGCACTCGCTTGTACAGTTCGTGGATTAAAGCGCTTCTCCATTCGTTCCATATTCCAGGAGCGACAGCGGATATATCCGCATAGGTCAAGAGATAAAGCATCTGGAGTCTTTCCACCGTCTCCATTTTATCGGCGAAATTGCTGATCAGGACAGGATCGTCGATATCACGCCTTTCAGCCGTGAGGCTCAACTCGATATGGCAAGCCACCAAAAACTCGATAATGCTTCCCTGGTCTGCCGGCAGCCCCATCCGCATGATGATGTCGGGAAGCGCGGATGAACTCTTGTGCACGTGTCTCGGCCCCCTCGCCTTTCCGATATCATGAAACAGAAGCGCAAGTCTCAGGATGTTGGTGCGTTCCATTTCTCTATGGATATAGGCCACATGCTGCAAGGACACGTCCCTTGTATATGTGAGTTCGTCCAATGCCGCCAATGTCAACAAAGTATGCTCATCTGCAGTATATCGGTGGTAATGGTCGTACTGTACGAAGCACGTCAAGGGTTCGAACTCGGGGATATACCGTCCCAACAGACCGAGACCGTGCATCTCGTGCATTGTAGTCGTTACGCCTGCCTTGCCGCTTAATATCCGCAGGAAACTGTCCCTTACATCCGGCGAAGAGCGGAAATCATCATCGACGGTGTCCAGATGGGCCCGAACGAAATTTCTCGCGTTCGGGGATAAACGGCACCCGAAGCGAAACTGGCTCTCGAATATCTTCATCAGGCCCGTAGGATTCCCAAGCACTGCTTCTGGATTCGAATCATCCAGAACGAGTGTGTGATAGTCCTGCAAGGCCAGCCCGTCCCCAAGGGGCTGGAACCTGGGTTTCCTGTTAACCCATCTTCTGCGCTTCAGATGATCCTCAAGCGTTTCGAAAAAATCCCGGCAGAAAATGTGCAGGTCCCTCGCATGCAGGAAATAATCGCGCATCAGACACTCGCTGGCCAAAGCGCTCTCTTTGTCCTCATAACCCAGCGCGGGCGCAATCTCGGCCTGCGCCTGAAAGTTCAGCATATCATTTTTGGCTTTTGCGTGTATGTGCAGTTGTGCCCGAATGCGAAGAAGAAAATCATAAGCCTTCATCGCTTTCTCGAACTCCGCCTGCGGGACCCAGCCCTTGCGCCATATCTCGCACGTTTCATTCAGTCCGAAAGCCTTGGCCAACCAGCAAACGGCATGGAAATCCCTCAAGCCCCCCGCACTTTCCTTCACGTTCGGTTCGAGGACATACACCGAAGGGTCCCATGATCGGTATCGCCTCATTCTCTCTTCGAGACGATTACGAAGATGCGAGCTTTTAGCGACACGGTGCAGGTAGGCATCGAACTTCTTGTTGAATTCCCGGAAAACTTCTTCGCTGCCCGCCAACAGGCGATTTTCCAGCATGGCGGTTTCGCTTTGGTAGTCTTCCTTGGCGATTTTCAGACAATTGGAAATGGTTCTGGCACTGTGCCCTATCGTAAGGCCTGCATCCCACATCAGATACAGGACGGAGCGAATCAATTCGCTGATTTGTCCCTCATGCCCCGAAAACAGGAACAAAAGATCGATATCCGAGCCAGGAGACAACTCCCCCCGTCCATATCCGCCAATTGCCACCAAGGCGCATGAATACACCCGATCATCGTCAGTGGATTTTTTCTTTTCTCCCTCCAAGGCATATGCATAGACTTGGGCAATATACGCATCCATGAATTTCGCGTGGGCTTCACACAACTCGTACCCGCCGGCACCCTCATGCTGCGCATTGCATATATGTTCCCCCGCCTGCGCGTACGCCTCCTTGATATATCGGAGAAAAACGCTCCTCTCCCATCCACTGGCAGCAAGAGTCGTTTCCCGTACATCGCTTTGAAGTTGTAATAAATGGTCGAGAGATGGTGTCATCGGACAGTATCGCTAAATCGCCTCCACACCTCGTTCTCCAGTACGAATTCGAACGGTTTCCTCGACTGGCTGGACATATATCTTGCCATCACCGATTTTTTCCGTTCTCGCAGAGTTCATGATGGCGTCGATAATCGTCTCCACGCTGGAATCTTCACAGATGATTTCCAGTCTGATTTTCGGCAGAAAGTCGACGACATATTCACTTCCACGATATAATTCCGTATGTCCTTTCTGCCTCCCGAATCCCTTCACCTCGGTCACTGTCATGCCGGCTACACCGACAGCTCCAAGGGCTTCTTTTACTTCATCCATCTTGAAAGGCTTGATTATCGCAACAACCAATCGCATGTCTTGTATCCCCCAAGTTCAAGTAAAATTCCAACGGGATGGTTTTCATCGACTATAACACGCAGTGGTTGGTCGTCAATCAATAAACTCAACGAACAGTGACACTTTCCGTCCTCTGATTTGAATTTTTACACGAAATATGTTTCCAAGGTGTTACATGCGGATGACGAACGATTTCACATTTCACGAAACCCCGGAAATTTCCTGGAATCGCACGACCCTGAAGGTTGCGCGGGACAGTGCTTTTCCATACACTCCGCAACTGGTTCTTTCGTATTTTCGTTGATTTCAAGGCGTTTTTTCATTTCAGTAGGAGAATTGAAGCAATGGAATGTACGCTGTTGGAAGCACCTGTAGAATGTCATTTTGCATCGAAAGGTTCCAATGGACAAAATCAGTGTTCATACAACGGAAGTTCCTGCTTTCCTGTAGTCGAGGAATGTCTCTCGGGTGATGAAGAGAAAGCATGTGAACACATTCTGGAATTTCCCAAGGGAACGTACTGCTCTAGATTTCCAAATCCGGAAAATCGTTGGGAGCGTGGCAGATGTCCTCTCGCGACGCATATCAAAGTCGACTTCGAGGCCCCTCTCGAGAAGAAACTCAACCCTCTGAAAGCCTCAAAACGAGCCGCGAGAGGAAACTAGGGAGCAATCATATTTTTCAAGGGACGCTCTACAGAAACGTACAGCCGCGTTCGGAGATGCGCGACTCCCGGAAAAGTGTTTCTTCCTAGCCTACCAGAAGGGCCAATACGCCAGCGATAATGAATATATGATCGACGGCCACTTCCATGAGACCGCTATGCCCCAGTATCTTTCGAATATGCCAGTATAGACATGCGCCCGCATATATGACCGGAATGAGCATCGCGTAACCGAATGCCGGAGCTACCCATCCGATCAAGCAGGCAATGACGAGAACGACGGCCAATGCGACGCAGGTCGCCGCCATAAGCATTTCCGTCTTCGCTTTGCCGAATACGATCGGCAAGGTCCTCTTGCCCACGATTCTGTCGCCTTGAATGTCTCTCAGCTCCATCAGGCCGGTTCGGAAAAAAATCAAGCCGAATGCAACAAAAATCGACACAAACCAAGCCATGGAAATCGCCTGGAAATCAGCCAGCGCGGGCAAAACCGCCAAACTGAAGGTCCAGCCCACAATGAGAACGAGAATCTTCAATACAGGAAAATTCATCACCTGCCCTACGAGTGCACGAGACTCGAGTTTCAGGCTACAAAAGGTGGCCCAAACCAGACCGGCCACCATAATACCCCCTGCCAAGTAGGAGATACTTACCCCGTATGCGATGGATACCAGGGCGGCGGTCCCGGCCAGAGTCATCAGCACGGGCTTGTGCTTCTCATAAAATAAAGCCCGATTGGGTTCATTGTATCTATCCGCTTCATAGCTGACACACCGATTGATAGTATGAGCTGTGAATAGATACAGACCCGCCGTTGCAGCGATCTTTATCGAGAGGGAAAAACCTCCTAATTTCGCTATGGCGATGCTGCCCAACAGCGCAGAGACGAAAAGAAGAGCATTCGCCCGAGACAAGACCTTGAAAAAGTTGAAAACCTTATCGAAGAAATTCGGGCTTGGATCTGGAACCGCCTCAATTCGATTGACGACGCGCCTGATCATCCAATCCGGCGTAGAGGCTCCTGCCGTTACGGCGATGTTATTGTATTGTTGCAGGAATTTCTCGTCAATCTCATTTTCGGTTTCGATAAGAATCGAATCGGCGCCAGCCTCTTTCGCTACTTCCACGAGGCGGTTCGTATTACCGCTGTTGCGACCCCCGACAACGACCATCAAGTCGACATCGGGCGCAAGCTTCTTCACTTCTTCCTGACGAACTTCTGTCGCATCGCAAATCGTATTGAACATTTGGGCTTGGGGATATTTCCGCAAAATTGCTTCTTCCACATCTTTCCACTCACGCATGTTGATGGTCGTTTGAGCGACTACCACAACAGGTCGGTCACCGATGTCCGGGAGTCCGGCCACGTCTTCTATACTTGTTATCAGATGGCTGCCGGCCTCCGCGTAACCCCTGTGACCATCCACCTCCGGGTGGCCTTCCTCACCGATGATCACCGTGAATGCGCCCATGCGGGAATGTTTTCTGATAACCCCGTGCACTTTGGCGACCAGAGGACATGTCGCATCCTTGATGCCGGCACCAGAGCCTTTCAAACGAGCACGAACCTGCGGTGATATGCCATGCGCCCGGATGACGACCAGACTCGTATTGCTCGGTGTCTCCTCCGGATCAGAAGCGATAACGCTTTTCTGTTCCAGCAATTCCACCGTCTGCGGATTGTGAATCAACGGTCCATGCGTAAGAACCTCGCTGGATGTCTTGTCCGCCGTGTCAAGTGCAATATCGAGCGCCCTTTCCACCCCCCAGCAAAAACCAGCCGTCTTAGCCAGCTTGACCCTCAATCTTATCCCTCCTGAGACTTAGCGGATCGAAACGCAAGGTACATCCCTGCGTGCAAAATCATTACGTTCCCACTATAGCTTTACTCCCGATTCATATGCAATAAAAAAACATCCATCAATTTTCATTCGAATAGCGAGGGTGCTCAAAACGGTACTCAATTATAGGCGGCGACTCGCCTGGTAGAGAAAGATCGAAGATTCGGAACCACCCCCCGGAAGCATTCAGAACCACCTCGCCAGCCGTTCTGGGCAGATCGAACCTCTTCGGCCCACAACTCCCGGGATTGAAAAATACGGTCTTGTCAATCATTCGGCAAAACGGTTGGTGGCTATGGCCGAAAATCACCAAATCCATTGTTTCACGTTCAAGAAATATTCTTACATCCCGGGCGGGACCTGCCCGGTGCCAGACGATATGCTGAATCATGATGCGCCAGCCTGCCATGACGGTTGACAACCGGACCGGGGCCAAAGTGAGCGCATCCACGTTTCCCGAAACACTGGTGACTGGGGCGATGCTCTCAAGTTCCGGTAAAACAGAATCAGACCCGATATCGCCTGCGTGGAAGATATGTTCCGATCCCTGGCAAAATTCGACCACATCTTGCGCAAGACGCCCATGCGTGTCGGACAAGACACATAATCTGACGCTGGAAGTCATTTTTTCTTGGCCTCACGTGTAGAAGATGCAAATCACAGGGCAGCGCTCTCGATTCCTCCAAGGGAGCATGAACGATACCCACTCAAGCCAGACAATCACACCTTGCATTCTACCCTTCATTCCATGTCCGGCATATCCAATTCAACCGCCATTCGGGAAGAAAAACATATAAATGCCAAAATACATACAAACGCTAACTTTTTGACCTCCCGCCCAATACGATTCCTGCCAATATGATTGAGCAAGCGAAAAGCCGGCTGGACGTGGGAACCTCCTGAAGCAGCCACCATGCCAACCCGGTAGCCACCAAGGGTTCTCCCACAACGGCAAGCGCCACTTTTCCCGGGTACAAATGTCCCAGGGCATAGTTGATGGAAGTATGGCCAATCAATGTGGGGATAAGTACCATTGCGGCCAGGAGAAGCCAGGTATCATTGGAGAATCCGCCGAGTGGTTGGGTCAAAATGAAAGCAGCGCAGAAAAGCAGTATTCCGCTGAATCCATAACACCCCGTTACATATGCCGCTACCGGTATTTTCACCCTCAGCTTACGGCCGCAAAGCATGTAGGCGGAGGCCATCACGGCTGCGGACAAGGCCAGCGAATTTCCCCAAAAACTGCCTTCCCACCCCACAAAGTCTGAATACGCCAAGGCTGCGCTACCTCCAATTGCCATCGCGACGCCTAGCCAGAAATTCCGTCCCTCCCTTTCACCCAAAAAAACAATCCCGCCGATGCCAGCGAATATGGGGTTGGTTGTCGCAAGAACAACGGAACTTGCGACCGACGTATGAGACAGTGACTCTATCCAAAGTGCAAAATGAAATGCCAGAAAGGCCCCCGAACCCATCCAGATGATTTTCTCTTTCAGCGACAGGGCACTCCACACGTTCAAGACACTCTTGCCTGTGAAGGGTAATAACAACAGGGCACCTCCCCCCATACGGTATGCTGCTATCGCCAGAGGTTCGGCATCCGCCAATCGTATGAATATGGCGGAACAGCCCAGGGTGATGACCCCTATGAACAGAAAGAGATACACGCGAATTTTCATGGCATTGCAATCAGGCCCGAACAGGTCTTCATCGGGGTTTTGTAGAACAGCTATACATCATTCATGAATCTGGCGATGACATCGCCGACAATCCCCGGTTGCTCGAGCATAACCATATGGCCGGCTTGGGGAACAATGAACAATGTCGCGTTCGGAATCCTCTCGGCCAAAAATTGAGAATATTTTGGAGGCGTTAAAAGATCTTCTTCCCCACACACGATCAGTGCGGGAACAGAGATGCATTCCAGTTTGGAAAGAACATCGAATCGATCACACGCCAGGAAATCATGGTGCAGGGTATCCGCATCGCATCGCAACAGACTTCGGGAACTCTCACGGATCAGGGATGGATCCGCCATGGGCGCAAAAGCATATCCGATGATTTCATCCACGGTATCCACAAAATCGCTCTTGACACCCTCCAAAATTGAGTCTTTCACTCTCAGTTTCGCGCCGGAGCCAATGAAAATCCCCCCTTTCAGTAGCGTGGCATCCGCCAGAACACTCGCAAGAGTAACGGCACCACCCATTGAATGACCGGCCAGGAACACCCCTTTCAGTTTTCTGTCATTTATGAATTCCAGGACGACTCGGCTGTATTCTTCGATATCGGAGATTTGGGCTGCTTCAGATTCGCCATGACCAGGCAACTCCAGGGCCAGGCTGCTTATGCCTCGTCCCGCCATATCCCGCATCAAGGGTATCCAGCTATCCCGACTCCCTCCGGCCCCATGAATACACACGACTACATTGCTTGAAACCGGGGGGCCAGCCTCGCAATAGGCGATCCTGTATTCAGATAGATTTAGAGAACCTTTACACAACCAGGGCAATAAGAGAGCATCCTAACTAGACTATCGTCGATAGATGAGAGATTCAATTCAAATGGCGCGATCTATGGCGGCCTTCAAATCGGCTTTGGACTTCACTCCCACTACCTGCTCTACGACCTCGCCACCCTTGAACAACAGCAACGTCGGTATTCCGCGGATGCCGAATCTTGCGGGCATGGATGGATTGTCATCGATATTCAACTTTCCGATGCGCACTTTTCCCTCATATTCCTGGGCAAGCGCTTCAACCGTGGGTGCGAGCATTTTGCAAGGAGCACACCACTCCGCCCAAAAATCAACCAAAGTGGGTACATCGGAACCAATCACATCCGCTTCGAAATTCTGATCCGTAAACTCGAAAACACCTACCGCCATTCTTTTTCCTCCGGGCTCCGAAACTAATCACGCTAGAAAAATTGGACAACATTCAACAGGTACCGAAAAATCGTTTCATAAAGTCTTGGCTCAGGCGGGCATGCGACTTTTCGGCACATCAAACCCGGAGCATCATTTCCTATTGGTCAATCGGCGTCAACTCCGCCTGCCTGATCAGATATCAAGCTATCTTGAACCTGCTGCCGATGTCGGATAGCCGCACAAGAAGTGTGGCGCAACCAGAGAGGAGATGAACAAGAGAACTCAGGACGCCTCTACCGGTTCTTCACCCGGAATCTCGCTAATCAGGACCTGCCTTCTCTTTACGCCATCCGCCGGACCGATAATTCCATCCTGTTCCATGCGCTCAATCATACGCGCCGCCCTGTTATAGCCGATTCTCAAATGCCTTTGGATCAGAGAAATAGAAGCCTCGCGCGTCCTGGAAACAAGCGCAATCGCATCATCATATCTTTCATCATAATCTTCATCATCATTCGATCCGTCCGGTGACGAGCTCTCCTCCTCGGCAAACCAATCCTCCCGGAATACCGCTTCCCCCTGGGATTTCCAATGCCCAACCAGTTCGGAAATCTCGGCATCCGAAACATATGCCCCATGAATGCGTACGGGAACGCTGGAGCCAGGGGGCACGAAAAGCATATCCCCCTTCCCCAGGAGGCGTTCTGCGCCGTTCGCATCCAGGATGGTTCTCGAGTCCGTCCGGGTAGCGACGCGAAGCGCCATTCTTGAAGGAAAGTTCGCCTTAATCAGACCCGTAAGAACATCCACGGACGGGCGTTGGGTAGCCACCAGCAAATGGATTCCGGAAGCGCGAGCCATTTGAGCCAGTCGCGTCATCGACTCCTCTACTTCACGTGGCGCAACCATCATGAGATCCGCCAACTCGTCAATCACCACAACAATGTATGGAAGGAAATCAAGAGGGTATTCCTCACTGGACAGAGGTTCGTTCCATCTCTTTCCGGCCTCCCGTTCACCCAATTGCTTCTCCACAAAAGCATTATAACCCTGGATGTTCCTTACCCCTGCCTCACTCATCAACCTGTAACGTCGTTCCATCTCCGCCAGGACACCCTTCAAGCCCGCAGAGGCTTTTTTGGGATCCGTCACGACGGGCACGAGTTGATGCGGAATGCCTTCATAGATTGACAGTTCAAGCATTTTGGGATCGATCATCAAAAAACGAACCTCTCTCGGAGTGCATTTGGCCAAAAGACTGCAAATCATCATGTTCAAGGCCACGCTTTTACCGGAACCCGTCGTACCCGCAATCAGGAGATGAGGAATTTTCGCCAGATCGGTAAACGCCGTTCTCCCCAGAATATCCTTGCCCAGGCCCATTGTAAGTTTGTCTTCAGCTTGATCGAACTCTTTCGAGGAGAGTACTTCCTTCGCAAATACAGCATCACGCTTGTTGTTGGGAATTTCGATGCCTACAACCGACTTTCCGGGAATCGGGGCGACGATACGAACACTCAGCGCGGACAAGGCTCTGGCGAGATCATCCGCGAGACCGGCAATTTTTGAAACCTTGATTCCCGGCGCAGGATCATACTCAAAACTCGTAATGACCGGACCCGTCTTCACTTCCTGAACTTTTCCGACAACACCAAATTCTTTCA
This sequence comes from bacterium, assembly GCA_965200245.1. GTDB lineage: Bacteria > UBA8248 > UBA8248 > UBA8248 > UBA8248 > Bin107. Next base: position 44,194 of record CBDATS010000002.1, read on the forward strand.
GTGTCCGTTCCAGAAGCAATGACTTTTCACGTATCCCCGCTTCGTCGACGATGAGCCCACCGGAAGGAGGTTCTGCAAAAATATCCAGCGAAGGGAGAACGTACTCTCTCCTTGGTTTGACGATTTTTTGCTCCTTTGGCCGATTTTCCGCCTCCGCATCGGAACGAACGAGAGAATCGTCCTGAAGTTCAACGACGTCCGATTCGCTGGCAGTTCCTATATGTCGAACTTTCAACTTGGCAACCGATTCCATTTCTTCGGTCTCGGTTGCATCTTCAACGCGTGTCGAAGCCGAATCCGGAAGCTTATCGAGCAGTTCTTCAAAAGAAAGTTCCTCTTCCATCGGCACGGAAGGTATTTCACCATGCACATCCAGACTCTTCTTTCGCTTGATCCGCAGACCACCGGGCACCGATTTTCTCTCGGCCTTCACCTGGTTCGCTTCCCCATCCATCCCTTCGAGTGCCATTGGATCCAACTCGTCTGACACGTCACCCGACAAGTCGTTGCGCGCTCCATTTCCGGCACAGCCCGTGTCATCTTCGTCCTGAAAAACCGTCTCTGGCAACGGCTCCGGCATTGTTTCATCCAAAAGCGTCATCGGAAGTCTGGTGAGTTCATGTTCCCGCTCGTCAGCCGCCGGGCCGCGCAATACCGGTATCTCCGGCGTCGGATATTTTTTCCCTCCAAACAGGGAAGGACCATCGTGTGGGATAGATGTTCGAGAAACCTGGGTTTCATTTTTGGGGTTTGACGAGTGCGCTTTTCTCGACTCTGAGATCAACCCTCCAATATCTCTTCTCAAGAATGTCACCCCCGGCTTTTCGTTCTCCAATTCATCTTGATCCGAAAAACCCGTCTCTGCGCCCTTATTATTGGCATTCATCTCGTCATATTCATGATATGACTCTTTCTCACTCAAACCCGATGGAAAACCTGCGCCTGAAGATGATATTTTTCGGGTCACGAATGCGAATCCTCCCGCTACCCCGAGCACCACCCTTTTGAAAACCATAAAGAGACGAGAAAAAAACCACCAATGTGCAATTGCCAGCCTCGTAACCATCTTTTTGAATGAAAAACCGGTTATACCGACGAACGAGGTCAGCAGTACGGAGCTAAGCAAAACCCAACTACCCGCGTCCCCCAGGTAGGAACTCAGCAGCATCACTACGCTATAGCCTACAATTCCACCGGCCAGCGTCGTGGCCCCAAAAAGAGGATCGGTTTCAAATATCTTGAAGAATAAACCCGAGACACTGAGAAGAAAGAACAAACCGACCAGTTCGCGCCAACTTGGTCGCCAGGAACGCAAACCTGCAAAGGCAGTTACGCCCCAAACAAGGAATCCAATGGGCAACAATATCGAAAATGCGCCCACTGATTGAACGATCGCGCCAGCGACATGTGCGCCTACTGCTCCTCCATAATTTCGAATCCGCCATTTTGAGTTGACGTACGACCCCCAGGAAGGATCGCCGGAATCGAATGTCCACAACGATATCGCCAGAAAAATTGCGAAACCAACCAGACACAAACCTACGATCTCGTTGGCTCTCTCGGAAAATGGGAAAGGTTCGACCTGCGTGCCCAAGCGACGAGTAGGCATAAACATATTCCTGTACACCCATCCGGTCATGAAATGGGATATAAGTCCTCGGGCGGAGGAAAACCTAGAAACTTTATCAAATATAATTGGGAAAGGCAAGAAAAGATTGAGGTTAATGATTTTTCGCCAATAAGTCAGTAGCCGTATTCTCCGTCTTTCACATTTTTCAGGCGGAGCCTGTTCACTCGATTTTCAATGATTTTGAAGGAAATGCGTCACACCTTCGGGATATGTTTCGAATCAAAGCTTGAAATGTAGTGACAGAAGATTTGTTTTTTCCCTGCGACGAATCACTGTCAACTTGCAATGGGTTCTACGGAAAGTCACCCAACGCTGCATCGCCAAATTGCAGTCATATGCCTCCCAATGGGGACACCCTCACTACACTATTTTACGCCGAACAAGTCACGGAGCCCCTTTTGCAAGGTTTCTTCGATCCCTTTTCCGAGTTTTTTGAGCCGGTTTCCCTCGGGACCGGCTTCTTTCTCTGAACCTTTCTTCGGCAGCGTTTCCCCTCCCTCCGGTTTGGGAACCAGCTTTTGAACACCCTTGATGGCTGCTCCGAGAATACCCGTTACGATATCCTTTACATTCCCTCCCAAGTTCAGCGCTTTCTTGAGCAGGTTCACAAACAATGACTCCACAATCGCGTCCGGAACATGAAACTCAGGATCATCCAGACTGCCTGTTACCCGAACATTCAGTTTGGTGGTGTCACCCGGCCTCTCGAATAGACGGAATACTGACTTACGGAGTAATTTCACTACGAGATCAATCAAGGGGAATGTCTCGTCAGGTTTCAGACGTAATCCACTAATTTCTGCAGTTCCCTCTAAATTCAATTGGCTTTTTCTCAACGAATAAGTGGATTTGAAATCCAGCTCGCCACTTGTGATCTCGGTCCCTCGCATCAATATGGCACTAACACTCTCTTCCTTTTCCTTGTTGTCACGAACATAGGGGGAAATCTTGCGTAAGTCGAAACCCGAGAGATTGAATATTCCGTCTACATCTGGAGGCAAAGAGCCAGGGTTCAAATCCGCCTTGACCTGGAAGGAGGGCAACTCCCCGAGCGTCCTGAGTTCCAGGCGCGTTTCACGCACGTCTTGAGCCATCAGCGTATCCAGATTCGTGATCGTAAGCCTGGCATCCGGGACTCTCAAAACTACCGGCGGTTTGTCCGCTGCAATGAAATCCTGAAAATAAAATCCCATTCTGGCAACTTCGAATTTCCCGATTTTCATCACCTGGAAAAGTAACCCTCTTTCTTCTTTTCTGGTCTCCTGGCGTTTCCCGGATACGGTTTCTGCATTTGCTGTCGCCGTTTCGAACAATGAGCCAAAATTGGTCTGTCCCTGTTCCTTTCGCACATATCGAACCCTCAATGTATCAATCCGTACGCTTGGCGAGCGAATTTCTCCTCTCCATATTGACGGGTAATCCAACGATGCTTTCAAGTTCTGGAGAAATATGTCGGGTTCCGTGTCCGGCTTGCGGAAATCGATTGTCTTGAGCTTCGCAATCGATATTTTTATCGCATCGTCATCCCCTCGTCCTGAAAAGCTTCCCGTCAACTGCAAATTCGGGTAGGCGGCGTGGGCGAGTGATGAAAGATTCGCGGCGACCGACCATTTCGTGGAAAGCGACCTCGCTTTCCTGGCGGTTCTCGAAAATTCCATCGACCCATTGGCGGTGCCAGCCACAGAAATCCCGGACACCGGCGCTCCCAAGGTGCTCTCCGCGAACCGGGCAGCATCCTTGAGGTTCGAAAGCGACCATAGAAACCGACCTGAATTCATGCCGTTTATGTTCCAGTCGGAGGGCCTGGATGTCCGTATATTTCCAAACGGCAAATTCAGATTCAGTCTCTGTAGCCTCACGGATCGATTTCGGAAGTCGTAGAAACCCACTGTCTCGATACGGAACTTGCCCGTACGCAGTGGTCTCCAGTCGCGACTCATCAGAGAATGGAATTTTCCGCTCAGACCTCCGCTCGTGACGCCAAGGTTCCAGTTCACCCTTTTCTGGGAAGCGTAAGAAAACTCAATTTTTCCGCTGATCTCTCCGGAAGGATTACGGAATACAGGAGGGATGCTCGCAAATTTCACCCAAGGGGATATACGGATCGGATCGAATGATGCGGAACCCTTATAGTAAAATCCCGACCCGTCTCTTCTGTCCCTGGTTCCGGAAAGCCGAATTTTCAGTTTTCTCTTCCGGGTCCCTGGAGTTACAACGCCAGCCACCAATTTGCCCAACCAGACCTCAGCGTCGTTCAAATCGGTGACGTCGATCGTCAACGAAAATTCATCCCTTCCCCTTTGGTTCCAAAAGGCCTTATGGTCCAAAAAAACTCTCGCAAAGGGAAGCTTCAAATCCAAAGTCTGGATTTCCGCAGAATCTTTCGAGGCGAGATAGGATCCGTTCGACCGGAGTCTCACGGATTCCAGGGAAACCTGAAGTGGATTATCCACTGAAAAGATACTGGTATTCGCAACGAGTTTCCTGCCAAGAATACCCAGCTTCCAGCGCAGGGGACCTTTCGGGCTCAAGTTGACCTGCAATTCACCGCTGACAAGTCCAGTGGCATTTTGTACCTGCTCCTGCAAGGGAACCCAGTCCAGAAACGACGCTATCGGCAAAAAGGCAAAACGCGTTTTTGCATCAATCTCGAACACCGAGGGATTTTTCCTGTTCCGTGACACGACAGCGTCCATACGCAACTTCGCATCTCGGGGAACGTCTCCGAAAGATGCCAACCCAAGACGCTCCAACAAATCATTCGCAGATGAGAAATCAAGCATATCGATGGAAAACTCTGCTTCATCATTGCCATCGATATTCCATTTCGCGGGCTTCAGGAGTTTCGCCGAAGCGAACGACGATTGGATTCGCAAGGTCTCGACATATGCGGATCCATTCTTCGTTTCGAAATTTCCTCTCGAGTGAAGAATTACCTTTCCCAACTCAACGGCTTTCCAGGAACTCTTCTTGTTCATCTTCACGTTTGCACTGAAGTTCCGGGTTTCCAAAGCGGCATCCCACCGCACCCGCTCGCCGGAGACGAAAACCATACGAGCTTTACCGCCCACAGTTCCCCTGATTTTCGAGATTCGACCCGGAAGGATAAATTTACTGAACCCGGCAATTTCCACCGGATCGAATCGGGAATCCACCTCAACCCAGAAGAAGTCGTTTGATATCCTGCGATCCCGCTTCGCCGATACGAGAATCCGGGCCGTCGCTCTTTCCTGGAAGCCACGGAGTTTGATTCCCGCTGTCCGGGAAAGCCACTTGCCCGCCTCACGCATATCACGAACATTCGCTTCGACATGAATCTGATCCTTTGCCGATACGTTCCAGGACAGGGGCTTCGCCAGCTTTGCATCCAGGAAAGGAGTATCCACGAACAGAGTCTCCACGCGGACGGAATCATCCAGTGGATTGAAGCGGCCCTTCGTCTTGAGTTTCAATTCTGGCAATGTCAGGCTTCGCCACTTGGATATTGGATTCGTCTGGAAATCCGCGTGAATGTTCCGGCCGCTCATGTCGACATCCCAGGCAACCCGTTCTGGGGTGACATAGACGAACTTCAAGGTCCCCGCAAAAATTCCCTTTTTGAAACGATAGCCCGGTATCACAGGCACCACCGCAGGCAGGAAGGACGAATCCAACAGGGGCACTTCGAACGACGCACGATAACCTGGCCCCTCCAGGTTGATCCGCGCATCGCCTTTCAATGCAATGAGTCGCTGCCCGTCCGGCCTCCGGCATTTTCCATCGAGAAAAACATCCAAAGGCTCGCCTGGCATTATTTTGTCGACCTCGACGTGAGCAAAAGAACATGAACCATCAAAAATCTGTGCGCCGTCTCCGGCATCAAGCCGGAATTCGGTTTTCACGTCATAAAGGTCGAGTTCGTGAACGATAAAGCTGAACCCTGATTCGTCGCCTTGCGGGACGCTCTCAGACGCCTCGGCTGATTTGATGAACGAAAAAGTATTCTCGGCACCCACCGAAGCCGTTCTTCCTGTTTCAAGATTCAGGTTGTCGATGATGTCCTGAAAATTGAACCTGCCTTCTGAATTGCGGCGCACGAGGACGGAAGCATTTCTGATAGTGAGTTGAAGAATACTGATTCGCTTGTAAAGCAGGGTCGACGGGTTTAGCAGTAGTTCAACTTCATCGAGTTGCATGAAGGGTTTATTGCCCCTCGCCTCTTCTTTTTCCGTTTGTCCTTCGATGACGATTCCAGCCGCCTTGATCTTGAATAATCCCAGTTCCAGTTGCTTGATGGAAATTTTTCGGCCCAGGATTTTTCGCCCTCCTCGCTCCGCGATTCTGATTGCCTCATCGGAGGAAAGAAAAATTTGTACGGCAACGATTGTCACGACGACCAGAACGAAACAAACGCCGGCAATCCAAGTCAACCATTTCAGGAACCGATACATAGAGGACCCATCGAGGAGAACGAGAAGGTGGCCCAAGAATTCCCAAAGAATGTATATTTTATACCACTGCCTCTGTTATATATTAGCAAATTGCAATTTTTTTGGGGCCTGCTTATGCCTGAAACTGAATTTCTCTCCCTGTCATGAAGCGTCGGAATGAATATGAACACCATTGACACGAATACAGATACTCAACGTCCAAAATCAAACCGAGGCCGCGAAGTTTTTTCCTGGTGTATGTATGACTTTGCGAACTCCGCCTTTCCGACACTCATCGTCACGGTTGCATACAGCGTCTATTTCAAGACTATCGTAGCGGGAGGTGGTGGAAGTGGAGACTTTCTATGGGGAGTCTCACTCTCTCTGGCCATGATTTTAAGCGTAACCATTACCCCGCCCTTGAGCGCGGTCGCCGACAGGCAAAACGCTCGAAAACGCTTTTTGATTCTATTTGCTTATATTTCCGTACTGGCTACCGCTTTTTTGTCGAATGTTACCGCTGGCATGATCTTCGCCGGCATGGCACTTTTCATCATTGCTACCGCCGCATTCGAAGGCTCTCTCATTTTCTACAACTCTTTTTTACCCGACATCTCTACACCGAAAACTATCGGGAAAGTTAGCGGGTGGGGCTGGGGACTTGGGTACCTGGGCGGACTGCTTTGCCTTTTTATGGTCAAACCTTTTTTGGCGGGTGGCTTCTCACCGGAAAATCTTCCCTTGTTCCGAATGAGTTTCGTTGTGGTCGCCGCGTTTTATGGCATCTTCACGCTTCCAGTTGTTTTTTGGTTGCGAGAAACCAGGCCAGAATCCAGAAAACCGAATAAAAATGGCGCTTTCGCCGAACTATGGCAAACCCTCAAGGACACAGGAAAAACACCGGGCGCATTCAAGTTCCTGATCGCCTTCTTTCTATACAATGACGGTATTGTCACAGTCATCTCTTTCAGTTCAATCTATGCGGTTTCTACGCTGAATTTCACTATGGGCGAAGTATTGGGCCTGTTCATCATGGTGCAGGTCTCGGCTGGAGTCGGTGCGTTTGCACTCGGGTATCTGGTGGACGCCTGGGGACCGCGGAAGACGATATTGCTAACCCTTGTGAATTGGTGCCTGGTCGTCATCGTGGCCTATTTTACTGAAACGAAACATGTCTTTCTGGGTGTCTCGTTATTGGCGGGACTATCCCTCGGGTCCAGTCAGTCGGCAAGCCGTGTGCTGATGGCCAACTATATCCCTGAAGAAAAATCCGCACAATTATTTTCGTTTTATGGCATTTGCGGCAAAATGAGTTCCGTTCTAGGCCCTCTGGTTTTCGGGGGCGTTTCCGCACTCACCGGAGAACAGAGGTCGGCAATATTATCCGTACTCGTTTTTTTTGTAGCAGGAGGCGTGTTGCTGTGGCTAACGCCGGAAGCCAGGAAACCGGAATTGCCAGGCAAGGGAGAATGATGCGCTCGTACGCTCCTGCCAGCCGCGCGATATGCCAGATCTTTTGGTCTCCCTGGGCCATCTCCCGGAGTTGACTTGGATTTTCGTGAACAGATTTTCCAGAGACTGATGTTTCATCTTGGTGAAGTCGATGTTTCTAGAGGTACGGTAGATGCCTTCTCGTCTGACATCGTTCACATACTCGACCGAATTACGCAGGACAGAATTTACGAGGCGGGTGTGCGCCAGATTCTCCAGCGTTACGCCGATGAGTGGGCGGAACAGTCATCCCGGAGAATCCTGGACGCCCAAAGTGACGAAGCCACGGAAATCGTCTACGAAATGATCGATCGCCAAGCCAGGAATCGCGCCATTCGCGCAATAAGAAAAGTCTTGCTCGACACGCTGCAAGGCCAGAAAAAACCATTGGATGATCTCGATTTTTTTGACGAAACAGAATGACTGAACAAAAGAGGATCACGATGCCAGAAAAATCTTTAGCGGAACAAATTGCAGAACGAAGGGGACGCAGATACCCGGCCCATGAATTCATCGCCGAAAAGTTTCCCGACTACATGGAAGCACTTTTGCAACTTGATGAAATCATCCGTGCGAAAGAGAGAAGGTTCGATGAAGCAATGCACGAATTGTTTCATATCCTGGCTCTTGCCGTCGAGGGTTCCAATCCGCACAACCAGCCACACCTCAAGCAGCATCTGAAAAAAGGGCTCAAGTTGGGTCTGCACCCTGAGGAAATCGCGGAGGCACTCATGGTCTGCGTCAATCCGGCGGGTTCCAAAGTGCTCACCTACGGCGTCACGTGCATGCTGGAGGCAATGGAGGAACTCAAATCCGAGGGCTGGACCTGTCCTGAATGAATAAAGACTCGCCACACCCTTGCGCTGGTGGCGCCTACGCTTCCGCTCGAATCGCCTCCTCGCGTAAAGGGGAATATATGCCGAGATACGTGATGGGCGTGGGAGCATCGAGCTGATGCGGTACTCCCCTGGGAATATGAACCACCTGGCCCGCTTTCACCTTACGGGTTTGACCTGCAACCGTAAAAGTAGCTTCGCCTTTCATGAGATAAATCAGCTGTTCCACATCATGGCTATGGTTCTGTTCGGTTCCCCCTTCCCTTTCGATGTACAACATCATCACCTGCTCACCGACAACGAGCCTGCGTTCTCTGCCCGGCATCCTTTGTGGTTCAATTTCTGTCAGATCGTAGAAATATTGCATCCGTTTACTCCTCCAGGCTTTCGTTTTGAATTGATTTTCCGATTGTTCACTTATCCAGCCTCGATCGCAAGGTCATCGCAATCCACCTTGCAATCGCATACCTACAATCCCTAGAATCCTGCCCTGTTGTTTCGGCCTCTGCAGGGTTTGATAAAGGACAAATTCTCGATGAATTCAGACATCCGGGTTCGCTTTGCTCCATCCAACACGGGCCACCTCCATATAGGCGGCGCGCGAACAGCCTTGTTTAACTGGTTTTATGCGAAACATCACGCAGGCACAGCTATCCTGCGAATTGAGGATACCGACCGGCAGCGTTCTACGGAAGAATACTACGACGCCATTCTGGACGCTTTCGACTGGCTGGATCTCGAATGGGACGAAGGCCCGTATCGTCAATCCCGCCGCATGACTCTCTACAAGGAAGCTGCCGACAAACTGCTCTCATCCGGTGCCGCCTATCGGTGCACATGCTCGCCGGATGAAGTGAACGTCATGCGCGAGAGGGCCCGTGCCGAGGGGAAGACGCCAAAATACGATGGAACCTGCCGGGATCGGTACGACAAGGACCCGAATGTCCCGTTTTGCCTCCGCCTCCGGGCTCCTGATGCCGGAGAGACGATAGTTGAGGACATCCTCGCCGGGGAGGTGGTATTCGAGAACTCACAACTCGACGACATGATTATCGTTCGCACCGATGGAACACCTACATATAATTTTTGCGTGGCCGTCGACGATATCGACATGAAGATTTCCCACGTGATACGCGGCAATGACCATCTGTCCAATACTCCCAAACAACTTCTCGTCTACCAAGCACTGAAGGAAACGACGCCAAAATTCGCGCACATATCGATGATATTGGGGCCCGATAAAAAAAGACTGTCAAAACGGCACGGAGCGGATTCGGTATTGGAATATAAAGAGCGCGGCTACCTGCCTGAAGCGCTGATCAACTATCTCGTTCGGCTCGGCTGGAGCCACGGAGACCAGGAAATTTTCTCCAGGGAAGAGATCGTCGAAAATTTTTCATTGGAGAATCTGAACCGATCCGCCGCTATCTTCAACCCGGAGAAACTGTTGTGGCTGAATCAGGAATACATCAAATCGGCCGATGGCGATTTTCTCGTCGAATCGCTCGATGCAGGTCTCAGGAAACAGGGTCTATCGCCGGATTCCCTGAAATACAAAACACGTGAAGGCATTGTCGATGAACTCCGAACACGCTCCAGCACCTTGGCGGATATGATAGAAGGCGCTCGTTTTTTCTTTGGCACGGAAGTCGAACTGGACGAGAAAGCGGCTTCCAAATTCCTGACACTGGAAAACGCGGGGCTGATTCTGAAACTACGGAACGAACTGAATAAAATCGATACGTTTTCATCCGAAAACGTCAAATCGGCTTTTCAGCACGTCATGGAAGAAGAGGTCATCAAGCTCGGCAAGCTGGCACAACCCGTACGCGTCGCCATTACGGGCGGTACCATCAGCCCCGGTATTTTTGAAACCCTCAGCCTTCTCGGAAAAGACAAAAGCCTCCATCGCCTCGACGCGGCTCTGTCCAGAATCAGTCAATAATTGTTTTTTCCATCGTCCTTGACGAAAACAGAACTCATACATATAAACATCTAGGTCTTTTGGGGGATCGTCTAGCGGCAGGACACCAGACTCTGGATCTGGGTACGGAGGTTCGAATCCTCCTCCCCCAGCCACCAAATGCTTGCCCGCTGGGTTCTGGAACGCGGGAATTCGTGGTTTTCTTTCCTCGTCAATGAAAGGAGTCGATAATGACCTTGAGAATCAATTACGAAGCACCGGATTTCTCCGCCAACACGACCCAGGGTCCCATCAATTTCCATGAATGGATTGGCGACGGCTGGGCCGTCATCTTTTCACATCCGAAGGACTTTACGCCAGTCTGCACCACAGAACTCGGTACGATGGCCGGCCTCAAGTCGGAATTCGACAAAAGAAACTGCAAAGTGATCGGTATCAGCGTCGACGGAGTTTCCGATCATGAAAAATGGTCCAAGGACATTGAAACTTCTCAGGGCCATGCCGTGAACTATCCGCTGATTGGCGATCCCGAACTGGCAATCGTCAAGGCCTACGACATGCTGCCCGCCGATGCCGGTGACACTTCCGAGGGCCGGACGGCCGCCGATAATGCAACGGCCCGTTCGGTATTTGTTATCGGACCGGACAAAAGAATCAAGGCAACGCTCACCTATCCGATGAGTACGGGACGGAATTTCGTTGAAATTCTGAGGCTGCTCGATTCCTGCCAGTTGACAGCCAGTGAACAGGTGGCGACTCCGGCAAACTGGCAACAAGGTGAAGACGTGATCATTTTGCCGGCCGTTTCTGATGAAGATGCGAGGAAGAAATATCCGGAAGGATGGGAGTCGCCGCTTCCGTATATTCGGGTCGTCAAACAACCATAACTTTTTTGTATCTGTAGATGCACGCAAACAGGAAAGTTATACGGAATCGCCGGTCCGGTTAGACAAGTCAAAAAGAGCCGCGGTCATTGTTCCTGACCGCGGCTCTTGATTTTGATGAGCTTGAAAGGGCTAGTTCTTCCAACCTTCAGCTGCCATGGCCTTCTTCACCATGCTCAAGTCCATGCCCTCCTTACGGAGATCCACTGTTCGTTTCGCTTTGCGTTTTTCCAGAAGCACCTTGCCCATGTGATCAAACCATTTGTAATCCGCCTCCGAAGGGAGAAGACCAAATGTCAGATCGTTTACAGAGGCTTTCACTATTTTCAGCTTGATTTTCGAACCTTTCGATTGCAGGTGATTCAAGTAAATACGGGCAAATTTGTCGCGATCATCCCTGTGCAATTTCATGCCACGAATGAATCCTCTCAGGAATTTCGTGTAGACATCCTTGTTTTTCTTGAGGGTTTTTCCGTTGGCCATGAGGATCCACAGGTTATTTGCATATTTGCAGAAAGTTTCCACTGTGCGGGCATACCCTCTGTCGATTGCAATGGCAGCCTGCGGGTTGTTCAAGGCTATCATATCCACTGTCCGGGATTTAAGCGCCGCCATGCGGGTATCATTGTTCATGTTTACAGTTGTGAAGTCATTCACTGTCAATCCGTATTTCGGCAGGATGAAGGTTGTCAGTGTGAAATATGTACCCGTTGCCTTACCTACTCCCAGTCTTTTGCCTTTCAAATCATGCAGGGTTTTCACAGGTGACTTGGGAGATGTGAGAATTTTGTTTGCCTTGCACCAATAGTTGGCGTTTGCGATGCCGGGCGCATTCGCTCTTTTCGATATCGCGGAATAAAAAGCACGGTCGGCAGCACCACCGATATCAAGAGAGTTCGCCAGAATCGCCTGGCGCATCAATTTGCCCTGCGGAAACTGTTTAATGGTGTATTTTCCCTTGCCGATGGTTTGATCATAGTAGCCCATCTTGTGAGCAACGATTGTAACCGCTCCCATGACAGAGCGATGATGGCCTATGCGGAACGGCGCCGCATGAGCGGAATATACCGTGAACAGAATTCCCGCCACGGTCATGGCGACGGCAAGAAACATACCTCTTCGACTCATTACAATATCCTCCTCAAGATTCATCGCCCGAAGGCATTCACAAAAGAAACTCCAAATAAGCAACCCGTTGCCGTGAAGCGAATTTCAATGCTGAAATTTTACTCATCTCTATGGGTATGAGAAACGTTAGCATACCTTGAACCGAAATTACATCCCGTCAGGCTGAAGGTATCCATCTTCCATTTTTCATCGATGAATCTCCGCCCTGTTCTGACTTGCCCTGCTCAGGTGATAAATTCCGGACCGGGACTTCGTCTCTGCAGGGACAAGGCCAGAAGAAAACCCACAAACAAAACGATTGAAAGTGTCCAGAAAGCGTTCAACATCCCTATTCTTTCACCAAGTAATGAAAGAGGAATCGCCGTCAGGCCAGCCAATATCCAGCCGCCCCCCAAAATCAAGGAACTCGCGAACCCCCGATGCTCGGGGAGATATTCCTGTGCCAGCGCTACCGATACACCCATGGGCACGAACGCTCCGGCGCCAATGACTGCGAGTGAAATATAAGCCCACTCCAGGGAAGAAACCTGGAACAACAACATGCCGACAAAAGCGCATCCGACACCAATCGTAATCACCTTGGGTTTTCCATACTTGTCACCCAGGATACCGCCGAGCATTACGCCGATGGCTCCCGAGCAGAAAATGACCGTGTTGGCAATGCCGCCGCGCCAAAGCCCCAAACCCTTTTCGACGAATATCGTGGGCAAGAATCCTCCCAGATTCGCTAATGTCGTCCCTCTGACAACGGCGATGCCAAAGAGAAGAAGTATGGGTCCGCGAACACCCTTCAGGGAAGCCAGCAACCCAACACGCTCACTCGTACCTTCCACTTTCTTCTCTCTCTGTGGTGGAGCCGGCATACCCAACTTCACACCCCCCATGGCAAGCACCGCCACAAGTATGAACACCCACAGATACTCCATACCCATCTTTTCCGCGATGAATATGGCGATCAACGGCCCGAACGCAAAACCGAGCCTGCCTCCCGTAACGAACAGGCTGACGATAATACCGGAATGCGCGGAACTCAGCCTGCCTGCTCTCGCGGCCATATCCGGATGACAAAGCCCAAAAAGAATTCCCCCTGAAATCAGTGCCGCAGCCAAGCCATATATGCTTGTGACCCACCCGATTGCCGTAAAGGCGATGGAACTGCCAATCAAACCTACGGCAAGCCAAGGCAGCCAGGGCCACCTGTCGATGACGATGCCCGTGATGGGTTGCGTGATGGAACCGCTCACCGCCTGACATGAAATCAGCAATCCGACCGTCGTGAGGCTTAGTCCCAGTTTTTCCTTCAGTAATGGAACAAGGGGCGCAAAGAAATTCGCCTGGCTATCCACCACGAAATGCGCAAAGAATATGAGGCCCGTTCCAGTCCAAGGCGAAGTGCGGAAAGACGGCTTTTCCGCGGCTTGGGTGTTCTCTTGCATGCTCACCTCGGGGCCATGGCCTTGAGCGTACGCTCGACTGCTCCCTGATAACCCTCGCCCGCAAGCACGGGGTCAATCATCAAGGCGGGCATATCCACTCCGGCCTCACAAAAAACGGCCAGCCGTTCACGACATCTTTCCGGTGGACCGACAAGACAGAACTCGTCAATGATGGCGTCTGTGATTCCGTCTCTCAAGGCTGTCTGATCGCCTTGTTCGAAGGCTTTTCTGATGTTTTCCGCCTCTTGTTCATAGCCACTTTCCTGAATCGAGTTGTTATAGACGGGAAGTCCAAGCCAATACGTCAGGGTTTTACGGGCGGCTTCTCTGGCAAGGGCAAGGTCATCACAGAGAAAAGTATGCATTCCAAGGTCGATTTTCACGTCCCGGGGATTCCGACCCGCACGTTTCGCGCCTGCGTCTCTCGCTTCCAGATAGGCTTTCATTCTCGATAACGGAACCATATACGGCAATAATCCATCGGCGATTTCTCCACCCAGGGCCGTCATCTTCGGGCCGACCGCCGCGATGTATATCCGGACTGGATAATTTGAGCGCCTGAATTTCAATTCTTCTCCCTGGTAAGTCTGGACAGGCAAAGGATAGACGGACTCACCCTCTAGGACGCCCCTTACCTCACAGACATATTTGCGCGTATCTTCTACAGGATTTCCCGGTTCAATCCCCATCGCCCGGATTCGAGGCGGGTGTCCGAGCCCAAGACCCAGGATATAGCGGCCACCTGAGATTTCGTTGATCGTTACCGCACCTTGGGCCGCCATGGAGGCATGGCGCAAATATATGATGGCTACCGAACTTCCAATCTCAATCCTGGAAGTGTATGTCGCCATCAATTGATTAATCGCCAGTGTGTCCGTAAGGGATTCTGTCGTATATACACGATCGTATCCCAATTCTTCGCCAAGCCTTGAAACCTCTCCCAGCCCCTTGAAGGAAATGTCCGCAAAAGTCAGAAGCCAAAATCCGAGGCGATGCGTCATGAAAAACCTTTCTCCAATCCCGAATTCCCGATAATGACTATTGACACAACCTGCCCCCATCTACCAGCACAACCGCCCCGTTCATGTATGACGCTTCGTCCGACGCCATGAAAACGGCGCAGTCCGCGATTTCCTCGGGAGTCGCAAATCGTCCCAACGGTATATTACTCATCAGCCTCTCTCGTCTACCTGCTTCGACCTCTACACGATGCTTCGTGCCTTCGCTCAACGTCGTTCCCGGAGCTATGGCGTTGACACGAATCCCCTTAGGCCCGAGTTCGGCGGCATGCGCCTTCGTCATCAGATGCATGGCCCCTTTCGTCGCGCAATACAGGGAATTATCGGGTACTCCCGCCTCACCGGACGTCGAGCCAATGTTGATAATTTGACCCCCGGACCTGGGAATCATGTGCCTGGCGGCCAATCCGCTCAGCATAAACGAAGACATCGCGTTGACTTGAAACAGTGCGACCACGTCTTCATGCGATACTTCTTCTACGGGTTTGTTGCAGCGAATGCCGGCGCAGTTCACCAGTATATCGAGATACCCTAGATGCATGAGTGCGCGATTCATGAGTGGAGCAACATTCGCCAGGTTCATTAAGTCAACGCACTCTCCGGCAGCCGAAATTCCTTGAGCCTTGCAATGTTAGATCGTCTCCTGCAAGGCATCCCTGTTCCCGCCGCCCGCAAGATACAGCGAACAACCCTCCCCGGCGAAACGCCTTGCTATGGCGGAACCGATCCCCACAGAAGCACCGGTGATAAACGCTGTCTTTCCCTTTAGTCGCATGCCGGATGGCCCCTTTTATCCTAGCGGAGGCTCCACTCCCTCAGGAAGCGGAAGTTCAAATGCGTTGAGCGTCATCGAGACTGTTGTGTAATGCCCGATGAGGCCAATCAACTCCACCAACCCGCGTTCCCCGAAATGATCGAACGCATTATGATAAACCTGATCGCTTACGAAGTGATTTTCATGCAGTTCGATACAAAAATCGTAGATCGCCTCCTCATCGCCAGCCATCCGTTCGGGTCGCTTGTTCTCCTGAACCGCCTTGATGATGTCAGGAGACAATCCTCCCTTTCTGGCCAGGGGTTCGTGGGCGTACCACTCGTACTGGGAACTCCAGAACCGGGCGGTGACAAGTATCGCAAACTCGCTCAGTCTGGGTTCAAAGAGTGTGCCATAGCGCAAATATCGCCCTGTTTCTTCCAGCTTTTCGAGGAAAGCGGGGCTTTTGAGCCATGCCAGAAATGGGCCGCGGACACCTCCTCTGGGGCCAGAGGCGATTTTTTCGTAGAGTTCTCTTTGCGAATCCGTCATCTGCTCGAACGGCGTTTCAATCAAACGAGTCATTGGCATCTAATCTCCTTGGTTTATCTCCAACTTGAGCGGTGAAATTACCTGCTACAAAAGAATATCGCAGGTTGCAAGGCGATGCTTAATTTGATACACAATGTTCAAGGTTGCGGGCGGCGCGACCAAGTTGAGTTTTCAGGGGATGTACGTGGGGTGAAGATGGCCTCTACGCATTTCCAAAATTTGCAGGAGATCAGCAAGTGCCAGAAGGAACAGTGAAGTGGTTCAATGACGCGAAGGGCTATGGTTTCATTTCTCAAACGGATGGTGACGATGTTTTCGTTCATTTCTCCGCCATCCGGGGAGACGGCTTTAAAACCCTTGAGGAAGGACAAAGCGTGAATTTCGAAATTGTCCAAGGCCCGAAAGGGCTGCAGGCGGCCAACGTCACAAAAGGGGGTGACTCCGGAGAATAGCCTCTCACACAGAGAAAATCCAAAACGGCGGCTCCCCCCGAGCCGTCGTTTTTTGTCTGCCGAGGGGTTGAACCTTCGTGATATGATTTTATCAGCCGAGTAATCCGAACCATCCAACGGTTCAAATTCACGGAAAGGCATTACATGCGCGACGTCATTATCATCGGTGGCGGCATCATCGGACTGCTTGCGGCCAGAGAACTCCAAAAAACGGGCAGGAGCGTCACCCTGATCGAGAAAGGTCGGCCGGGCGCGGGCGCGACCTGGGCTTCCGCCGGTATCATCTCGGTTCACGGCACGAGCGGATCCGCCGATATCCAGGGGCCACCGGGCCTGAAACTCCGGACAGCCTCCTATGAGGAATGGCCCTCTCTCACGCAAGCCATTGCGGAAGAAAGCGGAACGGATGTCGAGTTTCGCCTCACCGGGGTTTTGCTGATCGCCATGAACGAGGATGAAGCCGCGGCCATTCAGAAGAAAGCCCAATCACGCGAATGGGGCGATACGGAATGGATGCCACCCGAAGTACTCAGGAACGAAGAGCCCTGCCTTTCGGAGGAGTTGACGGGGGCTCTGCTCGTCGCGGGAGGAAACCTGGAAGTCAGAAAGTTGGGACCCGCTCTCGAAATCGCCTGCAGGCGGATGGGGGTAGAGATACTCACAGGCTGTGCGGTGGAGGAGATTCTCCATGACGGCGAGAGAGTCACGGGCGTCCGCACCGACGCCGGTGTCCACGAGGCACCCGCCGTCTTTCTTTGCGCCGGGCTGGGCAGCAGGAACGTGCCCGGCGCTGCGCCGAGAGCTCCCATCACCCCGCAGCGCGGACAGATGATCGCCATGGACGCCCGAGCTATCAGTCTGAAGCGCGTGGTGCTGACCGTGAACGATCCCTATCTCGTACCCCGCACAGAGGGCCGCATCCTGCTGGGTGCAACGAGAGAGTTCGCGGGCGAGGACCCGAGGCTCACGGTGGGCGGCCTCTCCTGGCTGCTGAGCGAGGGTGTGCGCATCGCGCCCGGAATCTCCGCCTGCGCCATCGAGGAAACCTGGTGCGGCTTCCGGCCTACTTCGTCGGACTACCTGCCCCTCATCGGCCAAGGTGCACTCGAGGGACTCCATTTCTGTACCGGGCACGGGCCTTCGGGCATCGGGCCCGCGCCAGCGAGCGTGCGGCTGGCGACGACTCTCTACCTGGGAGACGCACCCCCGCTCGACCCTGCACCCTATGACCCGATGCGCTTCGCGTAGCAAATGCGTGGCCGCATAAAAAATTCATTTTGAAAATTTCTGATATACGTCGATGCGTTACTTGAACATACTCTGGCAAGTATATGATTTAAATCACAATATTGATTCAATATCCATCCTGAATCTTTCAAGAAACTGAATTTCAGGAATTCTATGGATACCTACGCGTAATCGAAATAGTCAATCGGAATTGAAGGCGTTTGTTGGGGTGCCGATTTCACTACGTTAACTTCCTTCTGTCCCCTCCAAAGGAAAACGCGAGGTTGTCGAGTTACCCATACTATTCCCCTGATTTCTGACGTCACGAATTGGGGAAGAAACAAACGGGGCGGACACTCAGGTCCGTTCCTGCTGTTTTTGACTACACGATATTTACTTGCTCCACCATCCCCGCCAGCATGAATCCTACGCAGTCGCTTCCTCGCGCAGCGGCTTCGTGAACGCGATCGCCGCCACGTCGAAGTATTCGAGGCTCGCGTTGTTCGCCCTGCGGAAACTGCGCTGTTTCTCGGAGTTGAACCAGGCGTCGGCGCTGGCCTTGTCCTCAAAGTGGTAGACGGAAGCCATCCGGCCTGTCTCCTCGTTCATGCCCCAGGTCTTGTCGATGAGGCCGGGCACCTCGTTCTCGAAAAAGGCGGCGGCCTGCTCCCTGTCCGCACGAACCTCGGCGAGCGTGGGCGCGACGGCGGGATAGTGTAAAATGACCATCATCATGGCGGTGTCCTCCTCAGGATGTCCGAACAGCGATGTGGGTAAACCTGCGCGTCTTTCGAGTGGAATGATAGCCTACGGGACGCGAATCTGCCAAACGCTGACAGAGCGGGCGGGAGCCTGAAATCTGAACATTCGAGAGAATTTCCTGTTTTTGGCGAGAAAGGAGAAGCGAAGATGACAGAGGCGGCGTATCGAGAAATATATGAACGGGCGAGAGAGAACCTGGAAAAATCGGGAGAACACAACCCCTACGACATTCTGGGTCCTGACCTGCCCGGCACACAGACGGCACTCGCAGGCTTCACGCGCTTCGGCCTCAAAATGCGCCTGATGCTCACCGATTCCGCCGACACCGGGTTCGACTTTCTCGGCAAAAAGCTCAAAACCCCCATCATGACGGGTTCGATGAGTGCCAACACGCTGGCGGCCCACTGGGCGGACGGATTCCTGCAAGTGGCCGAAGGTGCCGCGCGCTTTGGAACCCAGTACTGGATAGGCGACTGCACGGATGAAACCTGGCGCGAGGCGGCCGCCGCCTTTCCCTCCGCGATTCGTATCGTTAAGCCCTGGCGGGACAGGCAGCGCACCTTGACTTCTCTCAAACTAGCGGAGGACACAGGCGCCTTCGCCGTCGGCATGGATTTCGAATCCTGCTTCTATAACCCCGAATGCAAACCCCAAAGAGCGGACTCGCTCGAGGGCTACGTGAAGGCCACAGGGCTTCCCTTCATCTTCAAGGCGATAGGCTCTGCGCAGAGTGCACGTATCGCACGCGACGCTGGCGCCGCTGCCGTCATCGTCACAACTCACGGAGGAGCGCACGGGCCCTCTTGGGCGCATCCCATGGAAATCCTGCCAGAAGTCGTGGAGGCCGTGGGAGACGACTTGCTGGTTCTTGCCGAAAGCGGCGTGAGGCGCGGGGACGACGTATTGAAACTCCTGGCCCGTGGCGCGAAAGGCGTAACCTCGGGAAGGGCGCTCGTGCTTGGTCTGTTCGCAGGAGGACCGGCGGGCGTCGCGGAGATGCTGGAACTGATGCAGTCTGAACTCAAAAAGTCCATGGTCCTTGCGGGTTGCAGGGATCTGGACTCGATTACGGGGGATATCCTGATTCCGAGGTAGCTACAAGGGAACCCTAAACCGAAAGGCCGGAGTTTGGCCTGCCACTCCCCCTCGGGGGGCAGTTTCTCTCATCGCCCGTCATCCCGGTATCGATTCCAGCCAACCCGGGAGGGGTCACGGGGTATGGGACAGATGGATTCATCGCCCGCCTGGATTCCGACATTTGCCGGAATGACGACATTCTTCGGCTTATGGGTTGCAGGAACAGGCCCTGTGCCTGTCCTGACCGAATCTACCCTGAAGAGGGGCCATTGCAGAGGACAACCACAGAATTCGACCCTGAAAACGTTCACACCGCCTCCGGCAAAAGCGGCAACAGGTATTTCCCGAAATTCCTGGCCTCGGCGTCATGCGGCCAGCCGGAAAGGATGAACGTGGTCGCGCCCACGTCGATGTATTCGCGTATGGCGTCAGCCACCACCTCGGGGCTGCCGACAAGCATGGTACCCGCCCCCTGACGCACGAGATTGATGCCTGAAAAAAGTGCGGGACCGTGCCAGAGTTTCCCCTCCGCCGTCATTGCGTTCATGCGCTGCTGGGAGACGGACTCCACCTTTCCGGCCACTTGGCCAGTGACCGAAGAACTCTCCCCGTAGGACGCCGTGCCCGCGATGATGTCCTCGGCTTCTTCCTTGGCCTGCGCGTCGTCCTCACGCACGAGGATATGAAAACGCACGCCGAGCTTGAGATCGCGGCCATGCTCCTCGCGCGCCATCTGTTGTACTTCCGCAAATTCTTCGGCGATCTGCCAGGGGGGTTCACCCCATTTGAGGAAAACGTCGGCGTGCTTGGCAATGACCTTTTTCGCCGCAGGCGAGCTTCCGCCGAAATAAAGGGGTGGCCCTCCCGGTCGCGCGGCACCAGGAAAGACGAAGCCATCTTCCACCTGATAGTGCTCCCCCTCGTAGTTCACCCGGCCATCATACGCCCAGAAAGCGCGAACGATTTCCAGGAACTCATCGGCCCGCTCGTAACGCTCGTCGTGATCCGCCCAGTCCCCGTAGCGGCGCGCGTCCACCGAGGATCCGCCGGGCACAACGTTTACCGTCAGCCTCCCGCCCGAGATAAAATCAAGTGTGTTCGCCTGCTGCACGGCAAAGGTCGGCGTGGTGAGGCCGGGGCGGATTGCAACACAGAACTTGATGCGCTCGGTTTCTCGCGCAATCACGGAGGCCAGGAGCCAGCCGTCCGAACACGAGGTATTGCAGGGGATGAGCATGTTCGTGAGGCCGCTTGCCTCGGCCGTCTGCGCGACATGGACGAGGTAGTCGATCTCGGGCGGTATCTCCACCTCTCCCGTACCGAGGCGGGTGGCGTCTCCCCGCTGGTTCGAGGGCAGATACCAAGCGTATTCGATGGGCTGCTTGCCGTTTTTCATCTCTCACGCATCCTTTGTTCCGTGTCTCATGAACTCCAAATCAAGCGTTAATTTTCGCGCACAAGTTTGCGAAAAAAACCGTCCCGCCCGCAAGGGGCAGGGCATTTTTATTGGCGTGTCCGGCGTGACGCAACGATCCTGACGGGTGCTTAGGCCGATGACTCCCCCCATCGTTGCTCGTGATGGCGATGACCGAAGAGCGCGGCGTGGTTTTCTCGCCGCCTGGGAAGTGGCTGTCGCCTTCCCTCCAGCCGGTGTGCTGGATACCCACGAAGAGTGTCCTGCCGTCGGCCCTCCACCCGAAGAAATGACGCCGGGCTACATCCGCATTCTGGCTTTAGAATCCGGGGAGTCTCCTAAAACTGATGAGATAAAGATTCGCGGAACAACCCAGAAAAAAGATGGAAGATAAAAGATACAGGCAAAACAACTTGTGCAGGGCATTTCCGGATTCCGGCGTTTTCTCTTTTCAGAGGGATTCGATGCAAGTTGACGAACCAAGACCATATTTAACCGCCGTCAAATACCTCCCCCGCTTCTCAAGAGTGTGCACAGGCTGTAGATTGAAGCTCGCCGGATTACGGCGCGAGATGTCCCTGGGAACCCGACTGCCCCGAGAACCGGATGAATCCCCAACTCATCGCCGCATCCTACGCCATGTCCACCGCCGTGGTCTTCGCCACTTTCAGCGTGTTCATCCGCAAGGGTAGCGACCACGCAAACGCGCTCACGGGCGTATTCATCGGCCTGGTCACCTCACTGCCGGTCATGCTCGCCGTAACCTGGTATTACTGGCAGCCCGAATGGTGGAACCCGCAAGCGTTTTTCTTCTTCTCGCTGGCAGGCCTCACCGGGCCAGCGATGTCGCGTGTGTTTCTCTACTTGAGCATCTCCTACCTGGGCGTCGCGCGCGCGATGCCGTTCGTCTCGCTGACACCCCTGTTCTCCACCTCGCTCGCCATCGCCTTTCTGGGCGAGCGGCCAGGTGCGCTTATCCTCTCGGGTACACTCTTCATTGTGCTGGGCAGCGCCGCGCTCAGCTACAAGAAACCGGAAGACACCTCGTGGAAGAGAAAACACCTCCTGCTGGCTTTCTGTAGCGCCGTCACCGCCGCGTTTTCGTTCCTTTTCCGAAAATTCGCCTTCGCCCACGTCGATGCCCCCATCATGGGCGCCACCCTCACGACTCTAGCGGGATTCATCTTCCTCATCACCTTCATCCCGCTCTTCCCGAAAGACCAGAAACCGAACCAGTTCGACCGCCCGAAGGCGTGGCTCATCTTCGGGCTGTGCGGACTGTTGAACGCGGTCGGCTTTTTTCTGCACTTCACCGCCTTGAACATCGGCGATCTCTCCATCGTCTCACCGCTCACCTCGACGGCTCCTGTCTTCAGCCTGATCATGAGCTATTTCCTGCTCAGGAGCGTGGAACGCATCACGCCCGCCATCATCTTCGGCACGGCGTGCATGGTTATCGGCGCCGCGCTCATCGGCTGGCGTCTTCGTTGAGAGCACTGGATGTCGGTAAACCGTAAGGACAGGAACGGAGAACAGTCCGATGCTCGTTATAGACCGTCATAGATAATCAACGGCAATATGGCTCTATTGAATATTTTGCATCCTGCTCCGGGTACAGGGCAAGACTGGCGGAGAAGGTTACCGCCACTCTGGAGATAGAGCATGCGCGGGTTGCACTTGCGCTGTTTCAGGGAGAGCGCGGCTCGGTCACAGAGTCTTTCGCTATGGAAGGAAAGGCTCTGCATCACGGCAATCAGGTATTGGAAAGAGTGATTCGTGGTTATGACTCCGAGAGACGGTTCCATCAATCGCATCATACCCCGGCGAATGTCTGGCAGGCGATGGACACGATTTTTCAGGAGCCGGAAACCAGTCGGTTGGCGAAGTTTCGCATTGCCGAATACCTGATTCCAGATGCACTGATCAAAAGCACGGACCGTCACCACGAGAACTGGGGGATACTGCTCGAGCATGTCGATGGTCACTGAAAAAGGCTTGTCGCCCCATCGTTTGACCATGCCGCACCGTTGGGACGGGAACTGCTGGATTCGCGTCGCGAGAGGCTCTTGACAGGGAATCGCGTCGGGGACTACGTCGAGAGAGGGCGGGGTGCAATTTACCGGTCAAAAGACGAGAGGCAAGCACCAGGCCCGCTGCATCTGGTGCGACGGATTGTAAGGCCAACAACGCCTAGAAGACCATGCCGAAGCTGTCGCCGCCTTTTGGCAACGATCAAAAGACGATGAATGGCTCGATTAGAGCAACGCGGCAGCACAAACCGAAGAAGTCATCAGCCCCGCATTTCGAATGATGCGCGCAGCGGTCAAATCAGTAACCCACACCCCTACATCGGAGCAGATAAGACAGATACAGAATATTCCAAACAAGACGCGCAAAGACATTCGGTCGCTGAAATCGCTTAAGGAAAATCAACATTGCAAATGTCCGACGTAACGAAAGGGGCGAAACAATGCAAAGCAGGAAAATGCGAAAACGAGCTTTTATTGTCGCAGCGGGGGTAATCTTTTCCATTGCTGCTGGGATCGGTGTTTCAGCGCTATTCCCGCGCTTTATGACTGGCCTGCTTTTCGGCGTAAATACTGCCCCCGTAAAGCTTTCTGTCAGCGACACACACAGCCCCCGTGAGACTGACGAGAAGACAATCGCGATAGTAACCGCTGCCGATTCTTTCCTGTCCTCCTTGAGTACAGAACAAAAACAGGCCGCGACCTATGCATTTTCCGACAATAGGCAACGCTCGAATTGGTCTAACTTCCCCGAAGGCATGATCCCCCGTGGCGGCTTAAAAATGGCCGCCCTTTCCGAAACCCAACAAACGAAGCTTGACAGTCTTCTTGCTGAAATCATGAGTGCCAAAGGCATTCAAAACTTAAAATTTCAACTTGCCGCCGAAGAAACATTCCCAAAGGGCTCATTCAACAAGTACGGGGTCGAGTACTTCTACGTTGCATTTTTGGGCGAACCCTCAACGACAAAACCCTAGATGTTCCAATTTGGTGGCCACCATCTAGCCATCAATGTAACGATCTACGGCGCAGGCGTAACATTTTCACCGATGCTCACTGGTGGCCATCCCCTCCATATTCAATACAACGGAAAGCAGATTTTCATAACCGAAGAAGAAACAGCAGCAGCCCAAGCCCTTCTCGACAGTCTCAACGACGAACAAAAAAAGATTGCTATCCGGAGTGAGCAAGCTATCGACCTTTTACTCGGGCCGGGTCAGTACGGCACTGTCGTGGCACCGGAAGGCATCAAGGGCAGCGACCTCACCGAGAGTCAAAAACAATCGCTCATAGCACTAATCAAAACGCGGTTAGACTTTATCAATGACAATGACCATGCAGCAGCAATGGCCACTGTCATTGATGAGCTTGACGACACCTATTTCGGTTGGTGGGGGCCACAAGGAAAATTAGGATTTGCCTATTTTCGCATCACTGGCCCATCTCTAGTGATCGAATACGCGCCGCAAAATGACGCTGGCGACAGCGTTACGGATCACGCACACAGCATGTACCGCAACCCGGAAAACGACTATGGCTCTGCATGGATAGGGCAAAACAAATGAAAAATGGTCTTCTAACCCTTGCCTGTGTACTTTGCTTTGTCAGTAAAATTCAAGCACACCCACATGGATGACGGCCTCGTATCGAAGGAAGAAGCCGCTAATTTTGGCTCTGACGTAATCTCAAAACCCAAGTTCCAACTTAATGGCGACGAAATATCGCTAAACAACATCTATAAGCCCTTAATGAACCGCTCCTAAACACCAAAAACACAGCGTTCACAGCACGGCGATCATATGGAAATTAACTTCTCCCCATAGACAATAGGGTATTCAAGCCATTCGTCTGAGTCCTGCCGGCCGATTACTGCCAAGATCTGTCAGATTGGACAACACCCCACTACTCAAGGCCCTAAAACCAAATACGCTATAGGTCAGCTGCGACGCTCGGGGAAAGCCTATAATTTGCCATCTTGACGGGCCTTCTCTTTGAAGCCGTCAAGTATCTGCTCAGGCGTTTTTGTGATCCATCCATGCTCTACAACCGACTGCTCGGCAGCAATCAATCGTTCGCGAATAACCTCGATTTCACGAGCGTGGCGAATCAGGTCGTTGACCACCTCGCTACGGCTGGCAAATTCGCCGCTCTCGATCTGGCCCTGAATCCATTTCTCATTGGGTGTCGAAATCGACAAACTTGCACGTATCCCTGCCATTGCTTTTGTCCTCCTCCCTCCTCCGATAGGCGTGAATATGATGTAATTTTACATCATATTGCCCTTCTTGTCCATGCCCCTAGAATACCCGCCGGAGGCGTGGGCTTCTGCGTCAGTGACATTCCCTCGGAGCCGACATTTTTAGAATGACAAAACGCGCGCAACGGCAGTCACCCCGAAGGGGTCGCAACGGAGTGTAGCGGAGTGAAGAACCGCGGAGCGGTTGACAGAGTGAGCACGTTTGTATGTTTTCGGTCGGATCAAAGGGAGCTTGCGACCGTTTTTAAGGCACTGTATCTGCCTTTGTCAATTCGGCGCCCGAAACATGGAATATCTCGCCTCACTAAAGGCCACTAATGAAGCACCGGAGTTCCCGGAAAGCTGGCGCGTCGAAATCCCATACGCCCCTAAGCGCACCTTCTCCCACCCTAGCCAGCGGATCTTGCGTAGAAGCCAAATAGGCGTGCGCGAAGCTTTTATCGATATTGTCCGACTCCATGGCTTTGTGATCTTTGAGACATTCCAGATACTGCTCGACGCACTGAGCCGCGTCTGTATCCGCCACGGATCGCCGGCACAGTGTCTCCAATGCACCATGTGCGGATCCGTCCGGCATGATGAACACTCCAACCGGCGGTGTTCCATTCGAGAAAGTTCCGTGGGACTCTGGCGCTACGTACCCGGTATTATGAAGCTGAGTGCAGACGCTTCGAAAGGCGTTTTCTGGGTGGTGACCCCCGTCCCGAACGACTCCGAAGGATCGGAAGCTCGGACGAATTCGGAGCAGTTCCTGTATAGCTTTCAGACGCTTGGGGAATTGATACTTTCCCCCCGCCTCAATCACCTGGATACCTGCATTTTTGCCAAGACAATGCCGGATCAACTCACAGAACAAGTTCACCTCGTCCCGACCCTCGACCAACAGGAGCCGGTCGCAATGGATGCTCAGCCTCTTCCCCCGAGGATCAGCGGGTTGTCTCTGTGGCACTACCGGACTTCCAGGTTCAGGTCACGGGCCCCTATGAGCGTTTCTCCGGTAAACGTTGCGGCTTCCTTGTGTCCTGTATTCCCGTTACAAAAGAGGTGGTGAATAGAGAGATCCTCAGGCGCATCCTTAAAGGCGTCTATCGCCGCGTCGATAAACTCTCCGCTATGCGTCGTTGCCATAAACTGCGTGTTCCATTGGTCCATCCACTCTCGAGCCCGGTCCCATATTTCTCGTTGTGCGGAATGATGGATTCCGTTTTCCATCTCATCAACCAGCAAAATACCGTCCCGGGAGGCGGAAAAGCTGAGTAGCAACCGAACCAGCCTGACGGCACCATCCCCAAGATCGTGAACCGGTAGCCGCCTCCCGTTCTCCATCACCACCGACAGATAAGGCTCTCTGGTGTCGTTGGTCAGAATCTCCGCATCCGCGATTTTCTGCGCAAGCAGGTTGACGGCGACCTGCAATTCTTTCTTGCGGCCCTCTCTAACCAGATTGGAGTATTGATGTAGGTATTCGGCAGGGGTCTCAAGTTGAAACTTGGTGCTTTGGATAATACAAGCAGGCCGTCCAACGGGCTTTTTCTCCGACAGAAGCACCGTGCCTTGGGGTGTTATCTGGAAAGTGTCGGTGCCCTTCACGATTTCGTCGTCAATGTAGGTATGGATACGTCCCCGCACGGGCGACAGGTTTGCCAGACTCTCTTGTGAAGCTCCACTAGTCCCTAGGTTTGGTGGTGGAGGTGGTGGGGGGTGGTGGCTCTACCGTTTGCATAGCACCGCCGGCCCCCGGGCTTGGCGAGACGCTCTCAAACTTCTGGAAGACCCATTTCAATTTGTGATGAGTTCCGTCCTCCTGACCGTGAAGTTCCAATTCGCGGTCAGTCAGTCTGGAAATGGGATCGAGAGTGGGCATGGGAGGACGTTGGACTTTCAAATTCCACAGTATGCTGGGATTGAATCGGCCCGTAAACAGCCATATTGCCTCGATCAAAGCTGTCTTGCCGACCCCATTTGCACCGGTAATCAGATTGGCCTTAGACAGATGACGCAAAGAGAGGCCGTCGATACCGCGGAAGCGAACGGCGTTGAAACTATTCAATTGAACCATTGCATTTCTCCGTCAACCCCACCATCTAGCCGAGCGACTCCGGCAGGGCTATACAGTTTAATGGTAGTGTTCGGAACACATGTCCGTCAAGGTGAATGACCAAGCGGCCAGTTTGCTGGTCCACCGAACCGCGCTTTGGTGAACCAACGTGGAACGTCCCAAGATAACCTGCCCGCACGAATGCATATACTTTGTCATCTCATTGGTGATGCCATAAAACGCCCGCTCCGGGGACCTGTCGCTGTTGCGTGTTCGCCACCCCCGCGCGGCGCAAACCGGAAAACGCAGGCTCACTTCCACAACTCTCGGCGGGATGCAAGCACCGATGATCCATCGTCTCAGGCGGGCAGATGCGTGTCAAATATGGATTGACGGCCAAAAAATATGCGAAAACAGCGGCCGAAAATAGCCAATTTCATATCGGGTTTCTGCTCAATTTCCAACACCTAAGTTCGACGTTTTCCCGCTCAAAAAAACGGGGCATTCTGAATACGGGTTGATCATATGATGAAAGGCGGCGATTCGGGGTCGCCGCCCACGAGAACACAGGGATATCCGTACTTCCCCCGCGGCGAATCATATCCTCCGGCCATCCCCAGCGGGCGATCCCAAGGGCGAACTCCGGCTCAAACGCTCCTCGCCGGCGGCTCTGACCTCGACCCCAGGGATGGACATGGCGGGCACGCCACGCTCCACGTACTACTGTAGGCAGGTTCTGTTGCGGCTGATGGCAATGTATATGGCCACGAGGGCAAGCTCATGTCGCCAGGGGAATCCTTGAACCTCGACTTGCGCGGCTTACAACTGAGCGTCTCTTTTTTGTTTTCATCCGTGTGGTTTCCTTTCAATTTTATCAAATCCCCGCGCAGCAGGCAGTAGACGGAAACACGTATGGAACCAAGCCACAGGAGATCCCCTACCAAAACTCGTTGTCTGTGGTATGTTTTATGAGACAGCTTCCAGACAGACAGAGGAGTAAATATGCTGGGAGGCAATAATCATGCACACTGCGGTAATCTGGGTATGCAGTTACAGGAAATGCAACGGAAAGGCCTTGTAAAGGAAACCAGACTGACAGGATATTCCTGCCAGCATTGCTCCTCGAAAAATCCAAAAATATATGTCGCTACAGAAGATTACAATGGCTTCTTTAGCAGAAGCAGTTTATATGGGATGAGTCTCACAACTGGCATATTCTTCATCATATTCATGGGGTTTATGCCGTCAATCAAGGGAAACGGAGACATAGGTGCAGAGAATATTTTCGGCTTCATGTTTTTCTCGATAGGAATCTCATTGTTGTGGAAAATGAGATGCGGAGTTCGCAGGGGAGACAGGGCTTGTATCGAGAGAGACGGGTGCCTTAGTGAAGATTTCGACAGACTTCCGGACGGATGAGGCCTGCCACGCAAGAAAACCCGGGACGAACCGCTGTCTCTTCAGACATGGTACATCCACAATCAAATGACGATCCGCACGACCCTTGGGATGAGGTGCGTCGGGACTGCACCGGGGGTCGGTGGCCGGATTTTCAGACCATGGATCGTCGCTGACCGCAAGCTACGGTGCCAGCACGAACGCCATCATGGCTCCATCCTCCAGTATTGTTGCCCGTTTTTCCCTTGCCAAAATGAGAGGAAAAAGTCATGACCACGACAATCGCTACACTTCTCAACTTCGGTGCCACACGTGGATTTTTCAGGTCTTCCGTGCCTGGAGATGCAAAACGACCAATTACTGCTGGATTGTTTGCAAGTCTCAATCCTAGGCGGTTGGTTATCCGAGTGGGATGATGCCTATTTTAGTCAGATACATTTTTTCAAACAATTTACACAAATTTCTGCCCGACAAAACAGAAACATGAGGGACTTCGACGACAAAGAGTGCGAACCTTAGCGGCAAGGACCGTCTAATAGTTGCGCTGGACGTGCCAACACACGAGGAAGGGTTCGACCTGGTTGAAAAACTGACCAACGTGTCTTTTTTCAAAGTTGGTCTCGAACTCTTTTGGGCAGGGAATGTGCTCGGACTCATTAAGGAGCTTCAGGCTCGCCGATCCGGTAAAGGCGGGGTGTTCGTGGACTTGAAACTTTCCGGTGACATCGACAATACGATTTCCATGTTCATCAAGGGCTGCAAGGCCCTGAACGTCAAGTTCATTACGCTGACCGAGTCTGTTCCTCATGCAATAACGCTCAAGACAATTGAAACCGCGCTGAAAACTCGCGGGGAAGAAAAACACCCCAAACTCTTGATGGTTCCATTGCTTTCGAGTCTGAATGATGATGATCTCACAGAGGGAATGGATTCGACGCAATACATCCTGAAGCATGGTAAAAAACTACTGGCTGGCGAATGTGACGGGTTGATTGTTTCAGGCAACGCTATCAAGGCCTGCCGCGAGAGATTCCCGAACGCCGACATCGTGAGTCCGGGTATCAGGCCTGTATGGACCGCTTCGGACGATCACAAACGATATACGACACCGGCCGATGCAATCCGAATGGGCTCGGACTATCTCGTCGTGGGCAGACCCATCACGAAAAGCGATCCTTTTTCCGCGGCCAAAGCCATCATCGAGGAAATGGACGAAGCACTGGATACCAATAATTTCGTCATCACTGATAGATGAATCACGCCGCTATTTTTTAAGGACCATAGCTACCACCCTCTCACAGACCCACACACTTCAGAAGCGTGAACCCGAAGGCAAAACCGGGTCCGCACCGCGCAGTTTGTAGCGATAACAACACCCATCCACGTAGTACCGGAGATATTTCCGGCTCAAGTTGTGGAACGATCCGAACATCCCGCGGCTTCAGGAATGTCCATAAGCCCGCGATCATGTTCTCGATCATGTTGATGTACGTATCGCTGTGACACAGCATTTCGCGTGGTGGACCACCTGGAGCGGCCGGAGCGACCCCACCCGGGAATAGCCGTATTCGTCCGCAACCAAAGAACGGTCCGACCGATACCCCAAGGCCAACCGAGTACACTCTGAAGACGAGATATTGAGCGATGCCGCGAGTTACGTATTTCCTTGATAACGGCATAATCGACAACTTCTCCGTCCGCTTCGACCACAACTTCCTCGACTTTCTTGGAAGTTGGCATACGCCGGAGAGCTTGACGGGTAGTAGTATGTCGGGACATTTTTCGTGTCGGCAGACACGTCGGGCTGTGGCGTCGCCGATTGGCAGCCGCCCTCGGCTGCGACCCGAGAAATTCCAATCCTGACGCCTCTATCCGCGCCTGGATCGTGCGCTCGCGTTTCGGCATCGAAAGTCGGCTACCCGTCGCGCCGTAGAACATGTTCCGGTCGCCCGCGGTCAGGGTGCAGTAATTGAACGGATCGGGGTACCTGATGAAGGTTGAAAGGTCCGAGAGTATCCAATGCACCAAAACGCCGAAAGCGCCGAGTGTCTGACGAGGGAGTGGAGAGTTGTTCACACATCTCACATCGTGCGATATTGCGAACATGCAACAACACCATATCGGGAATGATAAATGGAGACAAGCCTTTGGGGAGGAAAGGCGACGACAGATCAAACATTTCCTTTAAAAGACGAATTTAAATTCTACATTGATCACCAATCCGAATTGGCAGAACAATATGAAGGAAAGTATATCGTTATCAAGGACAGAAAAGTGATTGGTGAGTATGATGAACAAATGGAAGCAATTGAAACCACTACCGAGGAACACGAATTAGGCACGTTCCTTGTGCAAAAATGCGATCCCGATCCAGAAAGCACCCTACAGACATTTCATTCACGAGCATACTTTTCCTAGATGCAGGAATCACAAGCTTCAGCTTTTACGGCATCTTCAAACGGTCTCAAAAAAGTCCTTGTCAATGAGGTTGAAGTAACGACCGCTGATCAGCCTTCCGATGGTTCTCCTGCGCCTGAATTCAAAACTTGCAACGGGATTTGGGATACGGGGCTACTGCAACTGTAATTGCAAGGCGCATAGTCGATGATTGCGACCTCACATTTCGGATACCATCACAATCAAAAATAGATTTTGTCAAAGAACTTCGAATGGACTCTATAATAAAGGGAAAAGGCTCCGAAAAAAACGACCTAAGTCACGAGGGAAATAACCGAGACTCCCGATGGATAAATGGAAAACGAGAAGATGAAGTTGCTGATCGCCGATGACTCCGCAGGAAACCGGGACAGTTTTCGGGCCAAGCGATTCGAGCGCTGTGCATCCGCTCGATCGACATTCCCGAACAGCGCCTCTCAGATCATCCCGCCCACGAAACCCTGTCTTCGAATTCTGGCGATCGGTTCGAGACGCGCCTTCTTTGAACGGCATTCCCGGCAACGCAGAAGGGGCGCAAGATCCTCCACGCGCATCCCGCGATGGACCCTTCCCATCCCCGACCGGGCCAGGAGGTCGGCGGGCTCCAGGGTCGTCTCCCGGCCGCAGGTCTCGCACACCACAATGAAATACCACTCTCCTTCCGCATAATCGCCCAGGGAAAGCGCCACTACTGGAAACCCTCCAGTTGTGGAATGCGGCCATACGCAATCTTCGCCCCCGCGTAACCGCCTGGAGGCGCACACCCGCCGTAGCCGACGAGGGTGCGTGCATAGCGACGGTTGATCGAATCGACGGCAGCGCTCAGCCTCGCCCGCCGGCATCCCTCGTCCGGCATTCCAGATGACATTTCGAGTTGCGCTTCCTCCGAGGGGAAGAGCCGGTCGAACGACACGGCAACCCGGAACAGGGTGGCCCGTCTCCGCGCGGTGGCGAGACCGGCCCACAGCACCGAGAGAGCCTCGAGACAGGTCAGATCATCGTTCGCCCTGGCAACGAATCCCGAGTCCGTCCAGGAGGGACCACCGAGACAATCAACCGAAAGAGTGAGCCTCCGGGCGAGGAACCCCTCCCGGCGCAGGCGCCGGGCCGCCTTCACCACCAGTTTCCTGGCCATCGGCCGGGCAGCCGGCACGCTGCGCTCTCCAGGTGGCAGGACCCGGCCGTGGCCGATCGAGGCGCGTTTCGTCACCGGCGGTTCGACGGCATAGCCGTGGAGTGCGTACCAGAAGCGCGCGCCGGCCACGTTGCCCCAGAGCGAACGCAGCCGGGCGGGGTCAGCGTTCCACACGTCCGCGACCGTCGCCATTCCACCCCGTTTCAAACGCGCGTGCATGCCCTTCCCCACTCCGGGAAGCGCTTTCAGTTCAAGACCGAGCAGGGGGCCCGGCAGGTCGCCGGGATACAGCACCGTGAGGCCGTCCGGTTTGTCCATGCCTGCCGCTATCCTGGCGAGCCACCTGTTGGGCGCACAGCCGACCGAGCAGGTGATGCGCTCCCCCACGGCTGCACGCACGCGGCTCTTGATTCGTCCCGCGACCTCCCCGGGGCAGTCCCGCTTCCCCAGAGTGGCGGCGAACTCGTCAATCGAGCAGACAAGGTCAACCGGCAAGACGGAGAGCACCGCCGCCATGATCCGGTGGTGTACCCACACATAGAGGTCCGGACGCTGCGGCGTGAGAACTATCCGGGGACATAACCGCCGCGCCTCGGCGATCGAGGTCCCGGTCCTGACATCGAACCGCTTGGCCACGGCGTTGGCAGCGAGCACGCAGCTGTTGCGCGCCCCCACAAATGGGATGACCCCAACGGGACGGCCGTGCAGACCGGTGTTCGCCTGCTCCTCGCAGGATGCAAAAAAGCCGTCGAAATCGATATAGAGGTGCCTGGGTTCGGTCGGTCGGCGCATAGCTCACCTAGGTGAATAAAAAGCGAATATACCGCAGTATGGGCAAGCCATGCAAGACAAAAATCGACAAAACCAAGGCGCGTGGCTACAATCCCGATATCAGGAACCCCCGTACAACGGAGGCAGAACCCGGCGACCCCGAGACGCTGCTGGGCGAATTGTCTCCTGCCGGGGCGGAGGTAGCCACACTGCGCGAGCGGCTGAAGAAGACGCTGGCGGAGACGTTGTTACGATAACATCCAGAAGGCGCGGCACTGGCCGTTCAGCGGGAGACTCGGATATGCACGCCGCAATCGCTGACAAGCGGGAAGAGCTGGTCGAACTCTGCCGGCGTCACGGCGTGATCCGGCTGGAGGTTTTTGGTTCCGCCGCCCGTGGTTCGGATTTCGACCCGGAGACCAGCGACGCCGATTTTCTCGTGGAATTTGGCCCCACGGACGGTCCCCGGACGCTCGGCCAGTATTTCGACTTCAGGGATGCCTTGCGCCATGCGCTTGGCCGCCCAGTCGATCTGGTTGAAGCGGGCGTGATCCGCAATCCATACCTGCGCGCTGCCATCGACAAGCCGCGTGAGCTTGTCTATGCATCGTGACCTTCGCGTCCTGTTGATGGATATCGAACAGGCTGGTGCCGACATCAAGCGCTTTACGGAAGGCGCGACATTCGGCGGCTATCTCGAAGACACGATGATGCAGGCGGCGGTCGAGCGCAAGTTCGAGATCATCGGCATGCGAAATCATCTGAGGCGGGCAACTCCGACATCCCCTCAAGAAGACGATTCCACTCCGGTTCATCAATCAGCCGGGGCGGTATCTGCGAACGGATGAACGTGTCGAGAACAGAGGCAAAACCGTCATATCCCGTACGTTTCATCTGGATTTCCCGACCCCACAATCCGGCGCGGAAAAACCGGAAGGAGCCCGAGGTTTCGCTATGCCCCCCAATAACCATCACCATAGCTACCGCGAGCGTCTCCCAACTGTTCCTCAGTGAGCCGGGACGCAGGCGGAAGGACGAGATAGCCGTTCTCGGCGTCGTCTTCCATCACATGCAGGTTGAAATTCTCCGGCATCGTTATCCCGAACTCCTCGGATACCACGGCCTTCGGTTCAGACATCAGACGGGCACGGAACTCCTCACTGTCGCCTGCCTTCCCGATCAGGTGCTCGTGCATCTCGGTAACGGATTTCATCCTGGTCTCCTCTCCTCGATAAATGTGTTTGAGTGGATACCCCCGATGCTTTTTTGCATTGTTGTCATGAACAGATTATAGAATACCCCGACGGGGAAGCAAGAAATTTTGGGTAATCATAACCCGAAGCCGACAAATTTCTGTGCCGCGATGCTCTTTTTGTTGAAGCGGTTGTCAATGCGAACAGGCTTCCCACGAAAACGCGCCTCACACGCTTGTCCTTGGATCCCCGGGATTTTCCGAAAAGTCTGTGCCTAGCTCATGGAGATGTCTCGATTCTTCCGGAAACTTCGATCCGGGAGTGGGCATCAATCCTGATGGCAACCACCAGAATGTCTGACAGGAAGAACCCGGACTCCGCCCATTGACATGGCATGTTCCCGTATCGCTGGCCCCTGCCCTGCTGAACCGACTGGATCGGGAAGATCGGCTCGCGGGCGGTCATTCCGGGAATCAAACACGAGAGTGTCGGGTTCCGCCGATTTGCTGATGCAATTCCGGCGCGACCCTGGAAATCTTCCTGCTGATTTCGAGGATTTCGTCTTGCGACCGTCTCGTTTCATGTTGCGGGTAATGGCCTGCGCGATGAGCAGGGCGATGGTGTTGGAGAAACTCGGTTGGGGGACTGCCGAGCGCTTGATGCGGATGCAGGCAAGTTACGATTTTGCGTAAGCGCGAGCGCGCTGCGCGACGGTAGCCATGTTGAGATCTGCCATTCAGGCCCGAACACCACCTCCGGCAGTCCGCTCTTGACGCTCTTTACAGGGATGGAAACCCACTGATACATTAACTTCCGCGAATTGTTGCAATTGAAAGGTTAGCATGCATCTCGAGAACATTGATTTCCTGCAATTGCTCAACGGTGATGTCCAGTATGTCGTACCTCGCTGGCAACGTCGCTACTGTTGGGGACAAGCCGACATTGAGCGGCTTGTCGATGACCTGATTGCGGTCGCTGCCGCGGGAGACGACGCCACTCACTATGGGGGCACCCTCCTCACTTTCCCGGAACCGCGGGCGGCGGGTGTTCTGAGGACCATTCGTGTCGTCGACGGCCAGCAGAGGCTCACAACGGTGAGCATCCTGCTCGCATGCATTGCAACAAATCTCGAACGAGATGGCTCATGTCGTGATTGGACAGCAGAAATCATTCGCGAGCGGCGATTGACCAATCCCCATATGGAGTCAGAGAAACGCCTCAAATTGCAGCTGCAAACCAGAGACGAGGATGAATATCGCCGTGGTCTCGATGGTAGTCCCGAAGGAACCGGTGCGGTTGCTCAGGCTTGGCGGATTGCGCGGCGCTTGGTCGATCTGCACGATACGGATTCGCTACTACTGGGCCTTGAACGGCTCCAGGTGGTCAGCATCGGCCTTGACACCACGGACGACCCGCAACAGATATTTGAGAGTTTGAACGCCACGGGTCGTCCGCTCACGGAAAGCGAGAAAGTCAAGAACTGGCTCTTGCTCGGACTGCCGGAAAAACAGCAGCGGGAACTTCACGACGAATATTGGCGTAGCATTGAAAAAGCGCTCGGCGCTGAACACACGACCGAACCCATCGACACATTCCTTAGGGATGTCATGCGCTGGCGCACAGGCGAGGTCCATGGCGGCAACAAGACCTATGAACAGCTTCGACGCTGGGCGCTGAGGCAAGGGGACGGGAAGAATCGTGCCGAAATTTGCCGCGATCTGGCATGTCTCGCGAAACTGTATGGAATTCTGACCGGCACAGCGGCGAAATTCTCCGACAAGAAAGTTGACAAGGAGATCAGGCATCTGCGGGCGTTGGGACTGGATGTCCACCGTCCGCTGACGTTGCGGCTGCTCCATGAGACTTCCGATACCGATTCGACATCTGTGGCGAACTCCGATCTGGCGAAAACCCTCGCAGGAATTGGAGCTTGGATCACGCGCCTATGGCTGGCCGATAGGCCAACGGCCGGACTGAACAAGGCCATGGCGGAACTTGCCTATAGTGCTGCTGGACCCGGCGAGAGAGAGGATTATACGGAGTATTGGCTCGATCAGATACGCAGCCTTCGAAACCAACGCATCGGTGTTCCAAGAGACGAAGAAGTTCGCGAAGGCATGCGTATGCGTCCAGCCTATGGGGGTGGAGTTACTCAATCCACATTTGCCGTTCTTTGCGAACTGATGGAAGCGGAACATCCTGACGAGGCGCCGGCACGCTGTCGTCTGACAGTCGAGCATGTGATGCCGCAGAAGCTCACGAACG
This sequence comes from bacterium, assembly GCA_965200245.1. Classification (GTDB taxonomy): domain Bacteria; phylum UBA8248; class UBA8248; order UBA8248; family UBA8248; genus Bin107. The sequence goes on from CBDATS010000002.1 coordinate 80,709, forward strand.
AATGGAAACTCTATCTCGGAGAAAACGCTGAGGAAATACATGAGCGGTATTGCCATCGGTTCGCGAACTAACCCTGAGCGGAGACATTTCCAACGCCAGCATGGGTGCAAATACCTTCGCTTCTAAACAGGAGATATACCGCAACAGTTCGATTGGAATGACGAGAAGACTCGCTGAAGAGAATGCATGGAATGAGGCAACTCTCGAACGACGCGCCGAAGACATCGCTCGACGGGCTCTCGACCGCTGGCCGTGGTCCGACCATGGAACTCAGGCAGACGCAAATTGGTCAGATGGCGCATCCGTGACGGAGCGATTCTGGAGAATTTTCAAGGAAATCACGGGTGGTGTTCCGGGACAGAAGGAAACCTGGCGTCACCGAAATCTGTGGACGAAACCCTGCAATTCGTCAGGTGACTGTATCGGCATTTACGTCGGCATTGAGTATGAGGTAGCCTGGCTCTACGTCTTGGCGGGTGATCAGCAATCGGCAAACAAGACGGTACGAAGTCGGAAACTCTCGCGACTTATTTGCGACTCAATGTCGGGTCAGGAGATTTCCGGCGACCTGGAGAAAGAAAGCGAGTCCGGGAGAACTGTGTGCGTCAAGCGGCACTGGCCCACCGATGATGAAGATGAATGGCCGGAAACTGCGAGATGGATCAAGGCTCAATACGACAGACTGCAGGGGATTTTAGCGAATTCATCCATCGAATGACAGAAACGGCACGGTAGGCTGTGAATGTTGTCGCAAGAGTCACTTGGGTAGAAAGTGGCTGCATTGATAGCTGGCCTGATGGCCAGTTGTACCAAACCGTAGCTGTTACCGGACATCTTGCTCGCGATAATGCTTTCGACTTTCTCATGATCTCGACCAGATATATCCCCATGGCAGCCACCATCTGAAGGCAGTTGCGTACGGACAAGAACCGAGTATTTCCGGGGAAAATGTTCCCGGAGTCAACGGAGTCAACGGAGTCAACGAGGCTGAGCCTGCAAATGGGCTACGCTAGTCAGTCTTGAGAAACAGTTAGTCTGAAGTTCCCCGGCTATCACGGATTATCCCATTGATTATACTGATTGTTTCGGTGAATCAGGAGTTCGTTACCGGGGACAGGATTACAACGACACGCCGGGCAGACGGAAGGCTTCGTCCTGCAGGCCGGCAGGCCGGGTGAGGACCTCGAACGGTTCGGTTCCGGCCATGCGAGACATGACCCGGTTGCGGGTGATGGTGGCAGGGTCGGCGAGCAGGGTGCGGAAGCTGTGCACAGGCCAGCCCCCGTCGGTGCGTCTGCGCCGGTAGTGGAACCGGCCCCCGGCGTCGACCCGCCACGCGAAGTGTCTGGCCACCCTGTACCTGCCGATGACCCTGCCCACCCGCGCGCCGATCCTGTCTTTCCCCTCAGGCGCCGCTTCTCCCGCCGCGTCGCCGCAGCGATGGGTTCCGGCAGTTTCTCCGTAGCTTCCGGCAGGGTCTCCCGCCTGCGCGCACGCTCCCCGGCCAGCAGCGGATTGCGGCAGACCATCAGCCGTTCGCCGGGGTACGCGTCGCTGTGGACCTCCACGAGGTCCTTCCCGTCGAACAGGGACAGCGCCACGGGGCAGCCGTCCCGGTCGCACGGCAACCCGGATTCGGCAGCCTGCCCTTCCTGCCATCGCGCGAATACCTGCGCTTCGCCAGCGGGCAGTGGTGTCCTTCCACGCAGATCGGGGTCAGGTCGCAGGGCACCAGGGCGCCTTCTTCGGGATGCCGCCGGGCCAGGCTCCGTTCGATCCGCTTTCAGACCCGGCTTCCGCAGTGTGCCGGGCACTGCGGCGATATGGCCGTGGGGTCGGGAACACACGATTTCGAAGGCATCGTCGCGACCGGCCAAGGGGTTCGTTCCGCAGCAGACGGCGCAGGGTGTCGATTTTGCTTTTGGGCCATTTCGAGAGGTTGGCCAGCGTGCGTTCCCTGACTTTCCCGCCCTCACGCCATCCTTCGCGCAGCAGGATGGCAGGCGGTGAATTCCGGTTGAGGACGGTTTCGATGTACATGGGAACAGTATTTCTGTTTCCACCCACAATATTCCCCATGAAATCAATCGCCTGAACCCAAAATCAACACAAAATCATCGGGGAACTTCAGGTTAGGAGAACCATGGTGATAAAGACGATAATCAAATCATTGAAGGATATGGTGCTCCTCGGGGACAGGATCGCCCTTCATGAAGTGATCAGTCGCCAAAGATCATGGGCTTCGATTAGAGGTTGGACGTTCTCTAGCGTGTCCCTTCCTGAGGCATGTGCCATAAACATATCTGGCAACCTCAAAGAGAACAAGACATATTGAACCAAGCCTTGCCCTCGGAATTGTATGCCAACTTGCTCTCGATCCGCGTTCTTCCATATTGCGCGAAAGTTGCCATTGTCCAGAAGAGTGAGGTGCGGCCGCCGCGTTATCGCCAAAGAATAGAGAAATGACCATAAATCTTTCTCGGAGTCGTTCGATATTTCAAGTCCTTCATTAGCAGCGATGTCTTTCAGACTATCGAGTCGAGTTTGAATCTCCTGCACGTATCACCTCCTAAACTCCCCCATCATTTGATATCCTTTTCGATATAGTGTATAATAAGTAATAAGTGTTGTCTGGCTTGGTGGGTGAATGGGTGGGATCGGAGGACGGAGATTAAGGTGAAGGATTCGTAAGGACACGACGTTCCGCCCAACGCGTCAGTTCTATGGCGAAGTTCGGAAAGGTTTCGGGTACAACAAATATGCGTTCGGAACTCCAAATAATCCCCGTGGGTACGCTTCGACCCTATGGTATAATATTATACTTGAGATTCTTTACGGCATCCTCGTTCCACTTCAATGCCTCTTCGAAGCCTGCCATCTTGACATCCACGACTGAGGTGCCACGCTTCCGCTGTCCTATTTCTATGGCCTTCAACGGGATTGCACAACGCAATCCTTCAGGACTATGATCACCAAACCAGACACATCAGAGTCTCACCCTGATTGTCGCTGCGTCTCATCCAGATTGTCGCGCTATAAGTTCATGCCGTCGTCCATCTTGCCTTCCTTGCTTGCAGCCACCGCCAAGTTCGGGGTTCTCGCGGCGCTGGTGTCGCGTCTCGTTTTCGGCCTGTCGCCTCCGGTATCGGCGGGGCAAGGCTGCACCGACGGCCAGCGCGTCCTCAATGTCGGTTTCTACGCCTTTTGCGCGCCGGTCAGCTACAGCGCCGATCCGGATCCGGCCGCCGTTGGCTTCCATTCGCATCAAGGCTACGAGGCGGATCTGCTGACCGCTCTCGAGGCCATGAAAGACGCGGGGCTGTCATTTTCCCGCCGTCCAATTGGTTTGTGGGAAGGCATCTGGTCGAGGCCGGCGCGCACGCGCGACGACATCACCGGCGGCGGCATCACGATCCTCGATTCCCGGACCCGCGACTCGACGGGTAAGCGCGTCGTCATGTTCACCGCCGGCCACATTGCGTTCCACCAATCGCTTCTCGTGCGTGCTGCAGAGGCCGCGAGCCTGGCCAGCTATGATGCGCTGACCAGCGGTGTGCGCGTCGGTGTCCTCGCCGGCACGACGGGGGGGGGGGGGGGGGGGGGAGCCGCCTGTTGCAACTAACGGGGCTCTCCGACGCCAACGGCATCCTCGCTGCCGGCGTGCGCATTGAGACGCCGAGCGGCCAAGTGGTCGCCGACGGCAGCGCCTCGCCAAGATTGGCGGCGCGGCGGCGGCTTTGCACTCGCCACAGAAGACTGGGCACTGGCGTCGTGCATCGACCGGAAGATCGCATGGCTGACCGACAACCGTCGTATCGGTTTCCCGGAATGGCTGGACGACCCCACGGTGTTCATGAGACGCGCCCGGCTGTGGAACAAGGCCGAACGCCAACCATGACCCGGGGGCGAGGCAAGCGCTCCGGCCCGCGCCGGGCGCTGTCGGACTGTTGGTTCCCTCCGAAAGTGTCAAATCATGCATTCGTCAAGCTGGCTGGGTAAACCCCTTACAGAATATGAACCGTAGATTTCTGCAAGGCTACCGGAGCCAAGGGCGTTGGGCCACTGCTCCGATAGGATGCTTTCGAAACCGGACAGCGCCAAGTCGCCCGGCAGCAAGGAGAGGGACGGTGAAATGCCCTGAACTTCCGGCGAGAGGAGATCGCCGACTTCCGTGAGAGGCTTGACACACTGGAATATCGTGGCACCGCGATTTTCCGTTTTTCCCCCGTCCCAGATTTCTTCCAGCGTATCTTCATCAAGGAACGCGGCCGTCAGATTGGCCTGCGGATCCAGATCGCACACGAGAACGGTATGGCCGATTTCAGACAACATCCAGGCCAGATGGCAGGTAAGCAAGGTCTTCCCCACACCGCCTTTGTTGTCAAAAAACGTGAGAACAGGAACACTCATTTGCTCTTTCCCTTGATGGTAGCCAGCATGAAATCGTCATCCACTTCAAATCGAAGTCCCGGGTTTCCATTGTCGACGAGCGTCTTTTTCGCACTGGCGATGCCTACCCCGAGGCGTTCACGAAACCAGGTACTTTCATGGCTTTCGCCAGGTTCGGGCTGCGGTAGTCGGTGATCCCGGGTCGTCGCGAGTTTGCTTCCGCGCGAAAGATACCACCTCGCATACGGCGTCCAGCATGTACCGTAAACGGATTTCGTCATGCTTGCGTATATCCGACTTCCGCCGTATCGAGAATTTCCTGGAGAAAATTGGGGCTCAAGTCTTTCGGAGTCCTCAGGCCCACCTTGTGGCCGCCGAACAGGGCCGACAACTTGATCTACATTCCGGCAATGCCAAGCAAGCCGGGAATACGGTCCGGATCGAACCCTACCAGCACGTCGATATCGTTCCCGGGCCCGAAATCAGCCCGCAGCACCGAGCCGAAGACCGCGAGCCGCCGGATTCCGTGCGCTTGGCAGAACACTGCTACCCCAGCCTTCGGGAATGACAGAAGCGGGTTCATGACTAAAGCACCAGGTTTTCGTCGACGCCGAAGCCAGCGGATCGCAGTTCCTTGATGAACTCCCCATGCCCGGGTCGCTCACGACCCTATCCATTAGCCTGTTCGTGCCCACCCGACCCGAAGGGCGGTGGTTCGGCTTCACGTTATGCCGCCATCAAACTTCGGTCAATCTCCCCCGCAAGCTAGTGAAAAGTTCACCGATGGTCAGCATGAAACGGTTGAGACCAAACTGATCGTCTCCTGACATAGAACTGTCTTTTCTTTGGTTTGACCACCAGTAATGAGGGAATAATCTGACATGTCAGGGTCGCATGTATGCTCCCTCTACAATGAAAATCCAGCCCGTGAATCAACATCCCGCAAACGAAGAAATTCACGCTACAATGAAACATGTGCACTACGCCTGATCGGTGCAGGCGCGTACCATTCGCTTCCCGTTCCGCTGATCTTGCGCGAAACAGGCGGGGGAGCGAAATTGTAGGGAAGGAGGGTTCGTTCGATGATGATGTTCCGATTCTCGCTATACGGTTTCCTCAAGAACCAGACCTATTTCGAACCCTTCCTCATCCTCGCCTTTCTGGAGAAAGACCTCTCTTTCTTCCAGATAGGGATTCTCATCGGCTTTCGAGAAGTGTGTATCAACATTTTCGAGATTCCGAGCGGCGCGGTGGCCGACCTCTACGGCAGAAGGCGCTCGATGATTTTCTCCTTCCTCGCCTACATCACTTCGTTCCTCGTTTTCGGCTTATCGGCCTCTTTCACCGCGCTTTTCCTCGCCATGTTCGCCTTCGCACTCGGCGATTCGTTCCGCACAGGCACGCACAAGGCGATGATTTTCGAGTGGCTGAGAATCCAGGGCCGCGAGAAAGAACGCACCCGTGTCTACGGCTTCACGCGCTCATGGTCGAAGGTGGGTTCGGCCGTCTCGGTTGTGATCGCCAGCGCGTTCATCTTCACCGGCGCGCGCTACAGCGACATATTCCTGCTCGCCATCATCCCCTACGCGATGAACATCGTGAACTTTCTCGGTTACCCCAGGGAACTCGAAGGCTTGCGCGCGCCGGATACCAAAATTCCCGGCGTCTGGAGGCATCTAAAAGACTCCATGCGCATGGCGTTCACCGACAGGCCGCTGCGAGGCATTCTTGTGGAGTCCATGAGTTACGAGGGTACCTACAAGGTCGCGAAGGACTATATCCAGCCCGTAATCCAACAAGCCGCCCTGGGGCTGGCCCTGCTCGCCACCTGGCAGCAGCAACAGCGCGTAGCCATCCTGATGGGGGCGGTCTACTTCGTGCTCCACATGCTATCGAGCTTCGCCTCGCGCGGGGGGCACCGCCTCGTCGAAGCCACGGGTTCCGAGGAAGCGGCAGCGAAATCGCTCTGGGGTGCTACCGCCCTCATCTACGCGGCTCTCGCCTGGGGGCTCTGGACGGGCTGGGATTCGGTGGTCATCGCGGGCTTCGTCGCCCTGGCGGTGCTGCAGAACTTCTGGCGTCCGGTACTCATCAGCCGAATCGACGCACACAGCACACCCGAGGCAGGTGCAACGATACTCTCCGTCGAGACACAGGCCAAATCAATTCTCGCCATGGTGCTAGCTCCCCTCATCGGTCTTTTCGTGGACATGTTCGGCATGGTGGGCGTGGGCGTTGTGGCCGCGCTGGTCACGCTGCCCTTCGCGCTGACGCGCCTGGGCGGCACGCGAGAGAGGGCGGTTCACCAGCCCTAGAACGCGTTTCCACCGGACAACGGATCCCCCCAAGAACGCTTGGATTCCCCCATAATGAAATGGTAGAGTCACCTCACCTGCGTCAAGAGGGTTCAAAATAATTTTGTTCGTGTACAGGAGGCGAACGAACAAGGGGCGGCGCGCGCTGCCCGTGGGGAGTGCAACTTGAATAATGCCGAAAATCAAGGAAATCTCGGGATAACCATTGGGCTGGAGGAAGAGTTCTTTCTCGTCGACCCCGACTCACGCGACCTGATTGCGGACCCGAACCCGGCGATCTTCGAAGCCTGCGAGGCCGGTATCGGACCGCACAAGGTTACGACCGAGTTGATTCGTTCCCAGGTCGAGACCAACACCCGGGTGTGTGCTTCGGTGCATGAGGCTCGCGAGGCGTTACGCGAGACAAGGCGGATCATCATCAAGGCTGCCGAGGCGCACGGCGCAGCGGTGCTTGGTTCCTCCACCCATCCCTTCGCGCAGTGGCGAGAGTTGAAGGTCACGGCCAAGGAACGTTACGAGCGCTTTCTGATGACTTTCCAGGAGACCATCCGCCGCATGGTCATCGGGGGAATGCACATTCACGCGGGCTTCGGCGACCCGGAATCCCGCATCCGGATCATGACGGCCATCCGCCGTTACCTGCCGGCCATCCATGCGCTCTCCACCTCATCGCCCTTCAACAGTGGCAATGATACGGGCTACAAGTCATATCGCCTGAACCTCTTCGGCATCCTGCCGCGCACCAACCTGCCCCCTCCCCTGCGTACCCGGGCGGAATTCGAAAACATCATTTCCGAATACCAGCGAATGAAATTCATCGAAACCGGCAGCGAACTCTGGTGGGACGTCCGCCCCGCCCACGCCTTCCCGACACTCGAACTTCGCATCTGCGACATCTGTCCCAGGATAGAGGACGCCATCGCCATCACAGCACTCTACGTCTGCCTGCTGCAGTGGCTCATACAACAGGACGAAGCGGGCACGCTGCCACCCGAGCCGCTCACCGAGATCATTGCGGAGAACCGCTGGGTGGCCCATCGCTACGGCACGCTTTCTTTCTTCGGCGACGCGACCAGCGAAAGCGGCCGGATGGATATCAACGATTTCGTGCACGCGCTCGTCGAGAAACTCACGCCTCAGGCCCGCGCGCTAGGGTGTGAGGCGGAACTTCACCACACACTCACTATCATGCGCGAGGGCAGCGGCGCGGACCGCCAGGCCGACCTCTACCGCCTGCGCCGCCTGGAAGGCGACACGGAAGAAGAGGCGCTTCGACACGTAGTGGACCTTGTGCTCGCCGAAACCAAAGAGGGCGTGTTCTGAGAGAAAAATTCGCAGGTCGATTCGATTCCGGAACTCTATCCATTCGTAAAATGGAAGCCTCGTAAAATGGAAGCCAGCCGCTACCCGTCTAACATGAATTCATGGGCGAGACCATCCTGTCCCTCCTGCGCCATTTGCTTGCCGTCAGTTCATCTCAGAGATTTCCCATAATCAAGGATGCGTATCCACCACGCCCCGTCAGCCAGTCCCACGCCATCCTGATCCCCTGATCGCATTGACCGTTTGAGTCGAAACAAACTAGACTGCTCCCATACCATCAGCAAAAGAGGGATGCGGCTCCATTCCCCGCGCAAGAAGGGATGCGCAACGTGCGAAACATCGAACGAAATCTCTCCTGGATACTCCTTCTCTCGCTCACGCTGATGCTCACCGTGCAGGTCATCGCGCGCTACATCTTCTTCACCTCGATCAGCTGGATCGAGGAGTTTTCGCGCATCGTCTTCATCTGGTTTATCTACCTGACGATCAGCTGGATCATCCTCCAGGGCCGTCACATACGCGTAAACGCCATCGAGATGATCACGCCCGCCTCCTGGGCACGCCCGATAGTTTTTTTCTCCGACTGCCTGTGGATGACCTTCAACGTCTTGATGACGTATTACGGTTTCCTCTTCGTGAAAAGCGAGATCGACGTCTGGTCGGAGACCGACATTCTCCAGATACCGGAAGCTGCCGTACACGCGATTATTCCCATCGGCTTCGGGTTGATGACCATACGGCTCGCTCAATATATGTACCGCGTCTACGTGCAGGGCGGCCCCGAGGTGGTGTATGAGGTCGAAAAGCAGGAGGAAGAGCGATGAACATGCCTCTGCTTCTGCTCGGCTCCCTAGCCGTCTTCCTCTTCATCCGCGTGCCTGTGGGCGTCTCTCTTGGCCTGGCCTCCATCCTCGTCTACTACGCCACCGGAGAGCGCTTCGAGAGTCTGGCACTTTCCTATTACGACGGGCTGGACAAGTTCCCCTTTATCGCCGTGCCCATGTTCCTGCTTGCGGGCGCGCTCATGGAAAAAGGCGGTATCAGCAAGCGCCTGATATCGGTGGCGGACTGCTTCGTGGGCAACGTGCAGGGCGGCCTCGCCCACGTCACCATACTCGCTTGCATGCTTTTCTCCGCCATCTCAGGGTCGGGACCCGCCACGACGGCCGCCGTGGGCGGACTCATGATCCCCACCATGCTCAGGCGTCAGTATGACAGGAACTATTCGGGCGCAGTCTCCGCCTGCGGGGGGACGCTCGGTATCCTCATCCCGCCGAGCATCACCTTGATCGTCTATGGCGTCAGCGCCGATCAGTCCGTCACGCGGCTGTTCATCGCGGGTTTTCTGCCCGGCATCCTGCTGGGCTGCATGCTGATGTGCTGCGCCACAATCCTGGCACGCTTCATGACGGTGGAATCGGATTCCGAACCCTTCTCCGCCGCGCGCACGCTCACCACCATCTGGGGGTCCCGCTGGGCGCTCCTGGCACCGGTCGTCATCATCGGCGGCATCTACGGGGGCTTCGTGACACCGACGGAGAGTGCCGTCATCGCCGTGCTCTATGGCTGGGTGATCGGCACGTTCGTCTACAGGGAGCTCGACTGGAAAAGGACACGCGAGTGCCTGGAAATCGCGGCCCTCGTCACCGGAACCATCGCCATCATCTGGGGAGCGTCGCTCGCGTTCGGCGAACTCATCACCATCCACCGGATTCCCCAGTTGGTGACGGCTTTCATCGAGAGTGTGACGCGATCGCCGTTTCTGATCCTCATGCTCATCAGCCTGTTTCTCACCTTCGTCGGAATGTGGCTGAACACCATGGCACAGGTCATCATCCTCACACCGATGTTCCTGCCCGTCATCCAGGCGGTGGGCATCGACCCCATCCACTTCGGCATCGTTTTCGTGGTGAACTGCGAAATCGGCTACCTCACGCCGCCTCTGGGCACGAGCCTGTTCGTGGCAATGGGCATCGCGGACACGACGCTGGGCGCGATCGCCAAGGCTGTCCTGCCTTTCATCGCGACCATGTTCCTGTGCGTGATCATCCTCTCGTATTTCCCCAGCATCTCCCTCGTTCTGCCGAACCTGATCATCGGCAGATGAGGGAGCGAACAAAAAAAAGGAGGCAAGACATGCGACATCTGAAACAATGCTTCACGGTGATGGTGGGCATTATCCTCGCCACCGGGCTCCTCGTCTGCGCTGTTCCGCAAGCCGAGGCCGCCAAGTACGTGATGAAGTTCGCCCACAACAATCCGCCAAAACCGCAGCTTCTCTATCAGGCCATCGCACTGACAATGCAGAAGAACCTGCAGGTCTACTCCAAGGGGGACATCGACATCCAGATATTCCCCTCCTCACAACTCGGCAAGGATCGCGTTGCCGCCAAGAAACTCCAACTCGGCTCGGTGCAAATGCAGGTCGTGGCGTCGAACAACATCACGGCCTTCGACAGGCGGCTTGATATCTTCACCCTGCCCTTCATGTTCGGTAGCTTCAAAGGCGCCGTGAAGGTCTTCAACAGCGACATCGGCAAGAACATCGGCGAGAATTTCCGCAAGAAATCAGGCATCCGGGTGCTGGGCTTCGTCGCCACGGGGTTCCGGAACATGATGAACAGCAAACACCCCATCATGAAGCCTGCGGATCTCGGCGACCTGCGGATGCGGATCGCGAAAAATCCCATCATGGTGCAGACCTATAAGGCGCTCGGCGGCAGCACCATCGGCATGGCACCGACAGAACTGTTCAGCGCGCTCAGCACCAAGACGGTGGACGGCCACGACGGCGGATCGAGCTGGGCGTGGGCGCAGAAACTCTACGAGGTGCAGAAATACCTCTCCATCACCCGGCACCAACTCGTGGCGGGCGCGCTCATCATGAACGACAAATATTACGCCAAGCTCCCCAAACATTTGCAAAAAGCCGTGCAGATGGCCGCGCGCGACACCATCGCATGGGCGAACACCTACGCGGAGGAGAACGAACAGGACATCATGAAGGGTTTCGCACAGAAGGGGCTCACGATCGCCACACCCGATCTCAAGCCTTTCCGTGAAGCGGTGAAGCCCGTGCACAAGATGTTCGCCGACAAGGTGGGCGGCATCGACCTCATCAACCGCATTCTGAAGATGCAGGAAGGTTAGTCAACCACAAGGCGCGCGGCGACCCGGGTCGTCGCGCGCCTGTTTTTTCTGGAGAAGGAAAGCGCAATGAGCAGTTTTGAGGGTCAAAACGCCGTCGTTACGGGTGCGGCAACGGGAATCGGCGAGTCGACGGCGAGAATCCTGGCCCACAGGGGAGCGAAAGTAACCGTGATGGATTTCAATGCGGAAGGTGCCGAGGCAGTGGCGGAATCCATCAACGAAAGCGGAGGTGCGGCCCACGCCGCCGTCGTCGATCTCACAGGCTGGGAGGCGACCCTCGCCACAGTGAACGAGGTGCATCGCCGGGCGGGCAGTATCGACGTTCTCGTGCACAGCGCCGGCGGCTTTCCGCAATACGTGAGCCTGCTCGACTGCCCCGTGGAAGCGTGGGACGGCGTAGTGGACTCGAACCTGAAGTCGATGTTCTATCTCTTGAAGGCCACGGCACCTTTGATGGTCGAAGCGAAATACGGGCGTTTCGTCACCCTCTCCAGCATGGCCGCGCGCAGCGGCGTGAACCCCAACCCGCCGCACTATACTGCTGCAAAGGCGGGCGTACTCGGACTGACCCGCCAGGCCGCGCGAGAACTCGGGCCTCACGGAATAACCGTGAATGCAGTCGCCCCCGCGAACGTGCGCACGCCCAGGACGCTTGCCATCAGAACACCCGAACGCATCACACACATCGAGAAGTCATCCCCCGCGGGCAGACTCTCGGAACCCCACGAGATAGCCGAGGCCGTGGTTTTCCTTTGCAGCAGGGAGGCGGGCTACATCACAGGCGTCACGCTCGACGTGAACGGCGGCGCGACGATGGTTTGATGGTTTAATCACAAAGGCTGTCCCATCACCCATACGGGTTTTGCTTCGAACTGGCGAACATCCCCGCTTCCACAAAAATAGTGACATGGTGGCCGAAACTGAGTGACTTGTTGCAGAAAATCCCGATAAATCCGATTATAATCTCATGTTGAATTAAACAGGTTTTGAAAGTTCTGCCGGGAAAGAGAAATCTGAAAATGAACAAATCCAAGCTGTTACGTCTAGCGAACGTCATTGAGAAACAGCCTGTCAGTAACGGCAAGGAAGGTTTCGGAATGGATCGTGTCTATTATTTGGATTGGGGCGATGCACCCAGTTCCATACTAGGCTGGACACTCCATTTGGAAGGCTGTGATTTCGAGGACGATTTGGCTTACGAAGATATGTGGGACGAGAAAGCAGCAGGCATTCTGGAAATAAATGAACATGACGCGGAAAGGCTATTTTGGCTTAAATTCAGCACCGATGGCTACAACTATCATTCACCTCGTCCGTCAAACTTCTTCATTACGCCGAAACATGCGGCCGAAACCATCCGTCATTTTGTCGAAACCGGCGAGGTCAACTGGCGAAAAGGCAAGGAACGCGAACAGAAGCGGAAAGAAAATGCCGCTATGGAAAAAACGATATGATCAATGACGAGGAAAGGAAACCAATCAAAAGAGATGTTTCACGATCACCGGATTGACTTCGGCCCGGGCGATACAATGTGACCCGCTTCCCTGTATGGCCCATATCGACGACGGAGTTCCAATCCAATGCAACCACGAATGAAGCGTTTTCGTTTTCGCCGCTGCTTTTTCCCTGAACCAGGTTCAGCACTGTCCAGTCAGAATCGTCGTTTCGCGCCAATGCTTCCCTTCTCCTAGTATAGGCAAGGGATATATGGCTGTAACGTGAATTTCAATATCCCCGAGTCAGAAACCACCTGCGCCACAAGAGAACCTGGCGACTATTTCACCTGCAGGGACCACATGCATGCGGCCTTTCCCCTCCAATAGCGGGTCGCATACAGGCGACCCCTACGGCTGGTCTTGTACTACAGCGGAATCGCCGGGAATTATGGTCGTATCATTACGCGTTCCGGAGGGCTTGTTTCACGAGGGGCACGACCTTGGAGAAACTCTCGGCCACGAGGACGCCCGCCTCTTTCAGGAGCCTTTTCTTGCCCGATGGCGCGCCGCGGCCCCGCTCGATAAGTGCGCCCGTGTGGCTCACGCTCGCCGGCGTGGGCGAGGTTTCCCAGAACTCGCCGGGAATCATGGCCACCACGGGTTTCGTGAATCCGCCGGAGGCAATGAAGCGCGCAGCCTCTTCTTCTCTGTCCGTTCCGGGTTCCCCGAACATGACGACGACGCGCGTCTCCGGATCCTGCTCGAACAGCGCCAGCATCTCGACGAAAGCGGAACCGATCAGCAAGTCACCGCCCAGGGCCACGTAGGTGCTCTGGCCGATTCCCGCCCGTGTCAGGAAAAGACATATCTCGGCCCCCATGCCCCCGCTTCGGCTCACCACTCCCACGGGTCCGGGGCGAAACATCAGGTCGGGCACCTCGCCCCCCGTACCGCCGAGTTTCGCCTTGCCGGGACTCACCATGCCCTGGCTATTGGGGCCGATGACGAAGGTTCCCATCTCCGTTGCGCGTGTCAGGAGTGCACAGGCATCGTGGTGCGGCACGCCTTCTGCGAGAATGTGCACGGTGGGAACGCCCGCCTCGATGGCCTCGAGAGCCGCCTCGCGCACGAAGCGCGCGGGCACGAATAGTACGGAAAGATCGGCCTCGTGTTCCTTCAAGGCGTTGGCCACGGTTCCGTAGACGGGTACGTCGCCCACCGACTCCCCTTCCTTGCCGGGAGATACGCCTGCCACCACGCGGGTGCCGTAGTCCGTCATGGTGGGCAAAAGGCGCCTCGCCTCGCCTCCCGTGGCCCCCTGTACAAGTACGCGGGTATCCGAGTCCAGAAGTATGCTCAACTTTCATCGCTCCCGTAAGCACGCGCTACGATCCGTTTGGCAAGGTCTTCAATGGACGCTTCATCCTCGTGCCATTCCACCCCCGGAACCTCGGCGATGAGCCGCCTGGCCTCCTCCACCCCGGGGCCTGCGTAGCGGACGATGACGGGGAATTTCTCGAAATCCAGTGCCGCTTCCTTGAGCGCGCGGACCACACCCGCCACCTTGATGTCCACCCGCGTGAAATTGCTCACGTTTCCCGCCAGGAGCAGCCCCCGGATACCGGGCTTCGAGAGCACCGCCTTCACCGCCTGGCGCATTTTCTCCTCGTAACGTCCGGGTGTGATGTCGAAAGTGGTGGCGGGTCTTCCGCCTTCGTCCAGCAGCGCTTCCAGGCTCGACAGGCCATACCCCCCGCCCGTGACCATGAAGCCGATGTCGCCGTCGAGTTCGCTGAAGCGAATCGCGCCCACGTGGGGGTCAATGGCGTCGATTTCGCGCATGCGCATCTCAAGCCCGGTGAAGGGCCGCCAACCGTTTCCGCCTTCGACGCCCAGCTTGGCTTCAAGTTCGGGGTGACGGAAGAGCGCCTGTGCGTCCAGCTGCACCACGCCCGCCGCCGCCAGAACGCGGCCGTCGGTAAGTTCCGCCAGGGGGTTCACCTCTATCATCTCGCAGTCATGGGCGCAGAAAACCCCGTACATCGCGCGCACGGCGCGGCAAACCTGCCCTGCGAGGTCGCCCGAAAGTCCCGCGCGCCTGGTCAACTCCATGGCGTCTTCGGCCTCCAGTCCCTCCAGGATATTTACGGGCCATTCGAGCAGCTTGTCGGGATGGTTCTCCGCCAGTTCCTCCACGTCCACGCCGCCTTCTGCACTGAAGAGGATGAGTGGGCATTTTCTCGGCGCATCGAAGGAAATCGAGCAGAATATCTCACGCGCGATGTCGAGCGCTTCCATGACGATGAGTTTCTTGACGGGAAAGCGCCGCACCTCCATGCCGAGAATGGCATCTGCGTGCGCGCGGGCCTCATCCGCGGACGCGGCGAATTTGACCGCGCCGGCTTTTCCGCGCTTGCCGACGGGCACGAGCGCCTTGATGACGACGCGTCCCCCCAGACGCTCGAGAGCATGAGCGGTTTCTTCGGCGTCCGTACAAACCTCGAAGCGTGGAACGGGGAGGCCGCCTTCACCCAGCAGCGTCAACGAGTCGTTTTCCAGAAGGCGAGACACGACATTCTCCACACGAAATGCGTTCGGCGCGTTATCGCGAGAAAACCTGCAAGATTTGCACTAGCTAGCACCTGAACTTCCCAGCGTCAAGATTTGCGGAAAAAACGCGCGAATTCACCCGAACGCCCCTTGCCAAAGTATGTTCATGAGATAGAATTATCTTAACGAGCACAACCAATTTTCTGCGATTTTCAACGGAGGAGAGTCTATGCGCATTTACAAAAGATTGATCGCAGCAACGGCCGTTTTCGCCATGGTCGGCTTCGCCGCCTCACTGGCGAGCGCAGCCACCACCAACATCACCATCGTCGGCGCGGGCAAGGGCGCGGGTGCGTTCCGCATGGCGGCGGGCTTGGCCGAGGCAGTGAACAAGACGAGCAAGACCGTCAACGTCACCAACCGTGAATCGAAGGGCTTCGTCGCCAACACCCGCCTCGTTGCCAGCGGTCGTTCCGAAATCGGAATGACGAACGGGATATTCGTCGACTTCATCCAGCGAAAGCAAAAACCCTTCGACAAGGGCAAGGCGATGAAAACCATCCGGGGAATCGGCCCTGTATCGACTTCCTGGTTCCAGGTGACAACATTCCACAAGTCCGGCATCAAGACCTATTACGATCTCGCCGGCAAGCGGGTGAACATGGGGCCCCGAGGCAGTTCCACGCTGTTCATGATGAAGTTCATCACCGACAACCTCGGAATCACCGACAAGATCCGCAAGGACTACATGGGCTGGGCCCAAGCTGCCACCAACATGATCGACGGCAAGCTCGACGCCTTCGGCATTCCGAACCCGGTGCCCTCGCCCTCGATTCTGCGTGCCTCACGCAGCGCCCCGCTCCGCATTCTGAGCATTCCCGACAAGGTGCGTGACAAGTTCGTCGCCCTGAGCGCGGGCTATTACAAGGACAACAAGGATGCCAGCCCCTATCAGGGCATGAAGGGCCAGAAGTTCAAGACGGTCGCCTACACCATTTTCGCCGTAGCGAACGAGAAGGTGCCCAACGACGTCATATACGAGGTGACGCGGCGGGTATACGACAAGGCGAACCGCGACTTCCTGATCAACGTCTTCAAGGGCTGGAAGATCGGGCTGGACTTCGCCGCCAAGTCCGATGAGTTCATCAAGCAGATGGGCAACTTCAACATGAAGCTCCATCCCGGCGCTGCGCGCTACTGGAAGACCAAGGGCTATAACGTAAACTAGAGGTTTCCCGGCATCCCCGGAGGGCACGAAACCCTCCGGGAGCCGGTGAAGCGCTTGTTATCGGTCTCTGGTGAGAAAGGGTGGCGATGCGGAAGGTTTTTGATTTTCTCTGGGAATGGCTCCGGTTCATCTTCGCTCCGGAATCGGCCACCCGCAGGGACATCGAACCGGGCTTTCAGAAGGAAAACCTGCCCGTTTGCGTTTTTTTCTCCGGTCTTCTTCTCGTTTATATCCTTTTTCTGGCTGGCAGGACATACAATCTCTACCTTCCCTACGAGATATCCTGGGACTGGCAG
Organism: bacterium; assembly: GCA_965200245.1. GTDB lineage: Bacteria > UBA8248 > UBA8248 > UBA8248 > UBA8248 > Bin107. Next base: position 97,396 of record CBDATS010000002.1, read on the forward strand.
GAAGTCGAGTTTCCGGCTCTCGATGCTTGGCTATACGCTCTCATCTGGCTCTACGTCTCAGGTTTGTGCGTTCTGCCGAAAGCGACGACCCTGCTCTCCTCGTTCGTGTTCGCTTCCTATTTTCTATATGGCGCCGCGAACAAGGCACCTGTGGATCTCGGGCTGGGCTTCGGCGAGGTCATCGTCTACGCCCTTTCCCCCTTTCTCACGGAAGGAATGGAAAAATCCCTCTCGGCGATATGGGAGACGTTTCACTTTCCGGGTCTGGCCATTTATGCGTTTCATTTCTATCTCCCCCTGTACGTTATCTTCACTGCCATCCTGACGTTCATCTTCTGTCCGGCGCGGGCGGGCGCTCCAATGCGTCGACCCTCTGTCGTGGACCTCATCCTGTGTGCAGGCGTGGTCATCTTCACGGTGGAATACATCATGAACTTCGCCGACCGGGGAGACCGGGCGGGTCTCGTCCTCTGGACGGACGTTGCCATGGGCACAATCGCCGTCATCGTATCGATAGAAATGTGTCGCCGGGTGCTGGGCTGGGTACTCCCGCTTTTGGGCCTCTTTTTCTTCTACTACGCCATGTACGGCAACCATTTTCCGGGGCGACTCCTGCACAAGGGGTTTTCCTACAACGAGGTCGTGAACTTCATATACGGGACGTCCGGCATTTTCGGCGTCATCGCGAACGTCTATGCGAGCTATGTGTTCCTGTTCATCCTGTTCGGCGTCTTCCTGGAAAAAACGAAGGTCGGTGACGTGTTCATCGACCTCTCCTACGCCCTGGTGGGCCGTCTGCGCGGAGGCGCCGCCAAGGCGTCTGTCGTATCGAGTGGCATGGTGGGATCGGTGGTGGGAAGCGGGGCGGCGAACATCGTCATCACAGGCACCTTCACGATCCCGCTCATGAAGCGCGCGGGCTACAAGGCCCATTACGCAGGAGCTGTCGAGGCAGTCTCCTCCATCGGGGGACACCTGCTGCCGCCGATCATGGGCTCGGCGGCGTTCCTCGTGGCGGCGTTCACCGAGACGGATTACGGCTGGATTGCGCTCATATCACTCGTGCCCGCATTGCTGTACTACTTCTCGGTCTACATGTCGGTACACTTTCGATCGGGGCTGGATGGCATCCACGGCCTCTCGAAAGAGGAATTACCCGAACTTTTGCCACTTCTGAAAAAAGAGGGTTACCTGCTGCTGCCGGTGGTGCTGCTCATCTTCCGGCTCATCATCGGCCGTTCGCCCTTCGATGCGGCACTCTGGTCCATCGTCCTGGCAATGGTTCTGGGATTCCTGCGCGAGGACACCCGCCTGCTGGCCCTGCCGCCGGTTCTCGCGCGTCTGGTGGGCAAGCCCGCGTGGAGCACCAGAAACGACAGACTCGAATTTGAGGCCGCAAAACACCACAAGAAACTCATGGAATCGGGCAAAAGCCTGGAAGATGCCGATGCAGAGGCGGAAGCCTATCTCGAAGCGGCGAAGGCCGAACCGTCCGGTAATCCGATCATGGAGAACTGGCCACTGCTCGCCGGGCTGGGGCTGTTCATCGTGCTCCCGGCGGCGGGGCATTCGTTCGCCGAGTCGATCTTCTGGTCGGTGCTCGCGGCAATTATCCTGTCTTCGCCCCGCGTTCTGGACGGACTGGAACGAGGCGCCGTCAACTCGCTCATCATCGGCGTGACGGCGGGCGTGATGGGCATCGTGCTCGCAGGCGTCTCCATGCCAGGTCTCGGCATCAAGTTCTCCTCCATCATCCTGGGCTACGCCTCCATCATCGACAACGCCTTCGGTATCACTGGAACAGCGCTCCCGGTGGCGATTCTGCTCTGCACTGTCGCCAGCTATATTATGGGCATGGGCATGACGATCACAGCGAGCTACGTGCTGCTCTCGATCCTCGCCGTGCCCGCGCTGGTGGAACTCGGCGTTCCGCTCCTGAGCGCGCACCTGATGATCCTCTGGCTGAGTCAGGACGCCTCGCTCACGCCGCCCTTCGCGCTTGGCGCGTTCATCGCTGCGGGCGTGGCGGGGGCAGACCCGATGCGCACAGGTTTCGCCTCTCTCAAACTCGGCAAGGCGCTCTACATCGTCCCCTTCCTGATGGCATACACCCCGATCAACATGCCCCCCGGATCGGAGTGGTTCAACATCCTCGTCGTCTGGGTAACCGGATTCATGGGCTTTTTCTGCACCTCGGCGTCGCTCGAAGGTTACATGCGCAGAAAGCTCGAAATCTGGGAACGTGTCGTCTTTGCCGTGGCGGGCGGCCTGCTGTTCTTCTACATCCCGTGGATGAAGATAACAGGCGCCGTCATCATGGCCATCATGGTCGCCATCCAGTTCATGAGCGCGCAAGACGGGGGCGGAGCCTCCGCAAGTCCCGCAGCCTCTTCGTAACCGGAACCATCTTGAAGCTCTAAGGAGAGCCGGGGCTTCGTTCCGGCTGTTTCACTCCGGCAAGGAACGCGCAAGACACGCCCTTAGCGCCCCGCCGCAATAAGAGCGGGCGAAATCCTCACCGTGCGCGGCAGCGAGGCGTTCTGCGAAGTCCACTGTCCCCCAGACGCCCCGGAATTCATCGAAAAGGCGCCTGCCGTCGGGCGCCGGGCGGTTGATGCCCGCAAAATCGCTGCCGAGCACAACCTGTTGGGCGGCGATTTCGGCCAGAAACTCGATTTCCTCGAGGTGGCGATCGAATGTCTCGTAGAACCCCGGGTGCGGTGCCAATCCGATGAGCGCGCCCGTTTCGAGGAGTCTCCTCGCCATATCGCGCGGAAGCCCCCGTTCGCCGAAGACGGGCAACAGTGGTTCGTCCAGATGCCCGTGGGAGTAATGCACCTCCTGACCCGTGACGAGGGCGAGATCGATCATGTCCGATTTCGTTCGGTGGTTCGCGTGCGCGCAATCAACCATAAGTCCCATCCGCCAGGCCTGCATCAGGAAAGCGCGGCCCAAGGGAGTGAGACCACGCACGGATCCTCCCATCGCTCCGCCACCCAAGGCATTGTCGTCGTTATACATGGGACCAATGCTCCGAACGCCCTCCTCCCACAACCATTCGAGATATCTCAGATCGTCTTCCGTTTCGATGAAATAGATGCCCTCTGCATGTATCAACTGCCGTCCCACGCCTTCCAGGTCTCCCCTTTTGAGCACGATGCCCAGGCCCTCCGCGGAACGAATCCGATCCAGATCGCGTCTCACCAGATCGAATTGCGCGTTCTGTGGCGCGCCTTCCAGCCGCTCAAGCGCCGAGAAAACCCCGCCCAGCTTTGCCGCCGTGGGGATGTCTATCTGATCTGCCAGATGAACGCGCTCCTCGGGCAAATCGACCATCCAGCGCAGATCGGTGTGAAAATCCCAGACGTCTTTCAGTTCAATCGGCATCCGTGTCCTCTCCCGGAAACAGGGGCGAGCAATTTCCCCGAGCGAAAACGCCATCATAACACGCGGGATCGGGGGTTCGCCTTTGCGCTGCGGAGCAAGCTCGCATAGGCTTGTCGCTTCGCTTTCAGGGAGGACGTTCCATGTCGAAAAAACCGTTGATTCACATCGAGCGCGACGGCCCGCTTGCCACGCTCACGTTAAATCGCCCCGAAAAAAGGAACGCCATGAACTCGCAGATGATCCGGGAGGCGAAATCGGCTCTGGCCGAACTCGAGACTGCGGATGATTTGCGGGTTCTCGTAATCGAGGGCGCGGGGAAATTCTTTTCCGCCGGGGCAGACGTGGTCGAGATGGGTTCGCTTACGGAGGATACCGCGCGCGGTTTCATCTCGAATCTCCACTCTCTCATCCGCAACGTGCGGGAATTCCCGCATCCCGTGGTCTGCAAATGCCAAGGATACGTTCTGGGCGGTGCACTGGAACTGATGCTCGGCTGCGATCTCCGTGTCGCAGCTGACGATACGAAGTTCGGCATGCCCGAGGTGCGGGTGGGCGTTCCCTCCGTCATCGAGGCGGCGTTGTTCGTGCCCTTCTGCGGTTTGGGGGCCGCACAGCATATTCTGCTTACGGGCAGGACATTCGGCGCACACGAGGCGCATCGCCTGGGAATCGTCCAGCGAATATGCGCGCCATCCGATCTGGAAGAGACGATACGGGGAACCATAGCGGAACTTCTTCAGGCCGCACCCGGCGCGCTCAGTGCCCAGAAGGCACTGATGAGAAAATGGATGCAGGCCTATATTGAAGCCGCCGTTGCGCCTTCCATCGACGCCTTCGAGGCATCTTTCCGAACCGGTGAACCGCAGGAGGGCATGGCCGCGGCACACGGGAAACGTCCCCCCGCCTGGGCGCCCGGCAAGAGGGGCAAGTAGAATGCTCTCCCTCGCGGTGGCTTTCGCTGGTTTCATGTGGCATCTTCACTCATCTCGCCAGAACGAAACGGGAGAACCAAGATGCCGGAAAACGATGTGCCAATCTGATTCTCAGGCGGCTCAAGTGATTTTCCGAAAAAGATGTTCGGCGGCGTGTGCTTCCTGATCAACGGCAGCATGTACGTCGTCACATGGAAATACGCGTTCATCGTTCGACTCGGCAGTAAGAACCACGAGGCAACGCTGTTTGAATCCCACACGAAGCCTGCCGATATTACGGGTCGCGGGATGAAACGCTGGCACTGATTGAACCGGCGGGCATCGAGACTGAAGACGCCCTGAAATCCCGGGTGCGACGGGCAACAGGTTCGCGGGCTCGCTCCCTTCCAGGTGAGCGTTCCGCACGTACCACATTGGAATTCATTTATTCTAAAAGGATGAGGGATGAAAGCGATTACAATCCAGGGAGACGCCGGAATCGAGGGATTGGTCTACGGCGAAGTCCCGACACCCGAGCCGGGTGAGGGCGAGGTTCTGGTCCGGCTCCTAGCTTCGGGCATCAACCACATCGACGTCTACCAGTGCACCCCCGACATGGTCCGCCACGAAAACCCCCACACCATGGGGGCGGACGGCGCTGGCGTAGTATACAAGGCAGGATCGGGCGTGCGCCTGGAACAAGGTGCCAAGGTGGTCGTCGATCCCAATCTGAGTGACCCCACCGAGCCGGGCTACGGCATCGTGGGCGCGCACTGCCAGGGTACACACGCGGAGTTCATCGTCTTGCCGGAAAAAAATTTCTTTCCCATGCCAGGACACCTGACGTTCGAGGAAGCGGCGGCACTCCCCCTCGCACTTTGCACGGCCTATCGACAGCTCATCAGCCGCGCACGTCTTGCAGCGGGCGAGAGCGTGCTCATCCATGGTGTGGGCGGTGGCGTCATGCTCTACTGCCTGCAACTCGCCGTACAGGCGGGCGCATTCACAATTGTTACTTCATCGAGCGGTGAGAAACTCGAAACCGCCAAATCCTTCGGCGCGGATGTGTGCATCGACTACAAGACGCAGGACGTCACCCAGGCCGTGATGGACGCCACCGATGGCCGGGGGGCCGACGTGGTGGTGGACAACGTGGGCGCGCCCACTTTCGCGCTTAGTGCCAGGTGCGTCGCACTCAACGGACGCATCTCCATCGTGGGCGGAGCGGCGCATCACGTGATTCCGGAAGTGAACCTGCGCGATCTCTACTTCAAACAGGTCGACATTCACACTTCCACTATGGCGACTCCCGAAGAATTCAGCGCGGCGATGAGCCTCGCCGCCGAGGGCAAAGTGAAGGCCCACATCGACTCCACCTATCCACTTTCGCGTTTCCGCGAAGCCATAGAACGCGTGGCGAAAGGCCTTCAATTCGGAAAGGTTGTGATAACGAGAGAGTAGCAACGATGCACCTGTGCCTCCCATCACCAGGCAGACAATTCATCTTTGGAGAAAACACAAAAACATGAAAAGGCACCTCGCAAAGACCGTCGCCGCTACCGCAGGCGGAGAACGCGCCAACCACATGACAGCCAGGAAACCACCGGGTCTGGTGCCGCTCGATTCGGGAACGCCCAATTTCCCCACTCCCGAACACATCAGAGAAGCCGGCAAGGAAGCACTCGACCAGGGCCTCACCGGCTATGCCCCCGGTCAGGGAGACCCCGAATTCCTCGAAGCCGTGTGCGAGCACGTCGAGCGCGAGGCAAAAGCGAACTATACGCCCCGGTCCGTCATCGCAACGAACGGGGCAAGTTCGGGCATCTATGCCGTCATGACGACTTTGCTCGACCCGGGCGATGAGACCATCCTCATGGACCCCACGTTTTCACTCTACGCCCATGTCGCCCTGCAATTGGGAGCCGTTCCCGTCTCCGTGCCACACGACGCGGATTATCAGATTGACGCAGAGGCAGTGCGCCGCGCCATCACCCCGCGCACGCGCCTCATTCTCGTCAACAACCCGAACAACCCCACCGGCGTGGTCTACCGGGGTGAATATCTGGCGGCTCTCGCCGAACTCGCCGCCGAACACGACCTCATGCTCGTATCGGATGAGGCCTATGCGAAAATCCTGCAACCAGGCTTCGAACACGTGCCCCTGCTCTCGTTCACCGAACACAAGGAACGGCTCATCCTGCTCGACACCTTCTCCAAGACCTATTCGATGACCGGCTGGCGTCTCGGCTACATGGTCCTGCCCGAGGACCTGGCCCAGCCCATGTTCAGCGTTCACCGTTCCATCAACGGGCCGATCAACACCTTCGTCCAGCGTGCGGGTGCGACTGCACTCAGGGGTTCCCAGGAGTGCGTGGAGGACTTCGGGCGTGAATACCACAAGCGGGGCCGCCTCATGCACGAGATGACCCAGGCCATTCCAGGTCTCATTCCCATCGAGCCCCAGGGCGGTTTCTACCAATGCTGCCGGTATGAATACCCGATTCCCTCAAGCGAGGTCCGAAAGCGCGTCTGGGAGGCCGGGGCGGCGATTCGCAGCGGTTCCGAATTCGGCGCTTCGGGCGAGAACCACTTGCGCTTCACCTATTCGGTAGATGAAGAAGTCATCGAAAAGGGTATGAAGATCGTGGGCGAGGTGTTCCGCCACCTGGGCTGAGGCTTGTCCGTTTCAAGCAAAAAGACCGCCTTCCCCCTGATGACGGCCTTCGTGTCGGCCTCATCAATAGACGGGCAGAATATCCTTCTCGTAGGTTTCGTCCACCCCCCGGGCGGCGGCATAGAAAATTTCCTGCAGCCTGCGCGTGAATTTCCCTGGCTTTCCGTCTCCTACCTCGATGCGATCCAGCGAGAGCACGGGTGCAACCTCAGCGGCGGAGCCACATATCATCGCCTCATCGGCCACGTAGATCTCCGTACGATCCATCGGCCTCTCCAGGGGTTCAGAACCGATGTGTCTGCCGAACATCTCGATTACGCTGTCGCGCGTAATGCTCTCGAGAATCGAGGCCGTCACAGGTGGGGTGATAAGCCTGCCCTCACGGACGATCATGATGCACGTGCCCGTTCCCTCGGCCACCGTACCGTTCTGGTTGAGAAGAATGGCGTCGTCGTATCCGTTGATTCGCGCTTCGACGCCGGCAAGTCTGCCGTTTTGGTAATTCGCCGAAGCCTTGACACGCGGCGGCACGGAATCATCCGAGATGCGCCGCCAACTGCTCACGCACAGGTTCACGCCCTGCTCCTGTCGTTTGCGGTTGCTGTTCGGTCCTCCGCTGATGAACACGCAGGTGTCCACTTCGTCCGCCGCGTAGCCCTTCATGTCCAGGGGCCCCGAATCGTCGAAATACACGTTGAGCCTGAAATGGATATCTTCCTTGAACTCGTTCGCCCGTATCCACTCGATGACAGCGTCCCTGAATTCCTCCGCCGTATAGGGCGACGTCATCCGCATCACCCGCATCGAATCGAACAGTCGCCGGATGTGCGGGTCTATCTTCCAAAGAAAGAGATTGTTTCTCTCCTCGCTCCAATAGGCGCGAATCCCCTCGTATACGCTCGAACCCCTGAGGACCGCCTGGCTGAATACGCTGATCCTGGCTTCCTCGGGCGGAACCACCTCTCCGTTGAGCCATACCTTGGCATGATTGTAACTGGGCACATAAATCTCCAATTTGGAAATGAAAACGGTTTCCCGAAAAGAAAAACACGGCATAATGAACATTTGGAAGCCGGTTGACAAGGCGCTTCCCAGCCTTGACGCTCGGATGCGCTTGGGCGTAGCGTTGTAGCGGAAAAATTTCAGGACACCATCCTTATGGAGATTTTATGCCGCAGCCAACTGACACCCCCAAGCTAGCCGACGCCTACGCCGAATCCCTGCCCGCCTCGCGTGCCCTCTACGAGCGGGCACAAGAGGTCTTCCCCGACGGGGTGACACACGACAACCGCAGGATGCAGCCGTTTCCCATCTACGTCGAGCGTGCCGAGGGCGCACACAAGTGGGATGTGGACGGTAACCGCTACATCGACTACTGGATGGGCCACGGCGCGCTTCTCCATGGACACAACCCGCCTCACATCCGGGATGCCGTGAGCGAGGCCGTTCTCAAGGGTTCACATTACGGGGCGAGCCACGGGCCGGAGGTGGAATGGGGTGAATGGGTGCAACGCCTCGTGCCCTGCGCCGAGCGGGTGCGCTTTACCGCTTCGGGAACCGAGGCCACCCACATGGCACTCCGGCTCGCGCGCGCCTTCACAGGCCGGAAACGCGTTGTCAAGTTCGCAGGCCATTTCCACGGCTGGCACGAGGGACTCGAAATCGGCGTACGCGCCCCTACACGAATGCGCCCGAAGCGGGACAACTGGAAGTGGTGACGGACCTGGTCACCGTCTGCCCGCCGGACGACACCGAAGCCGTCCGGGAGGCACTCGCACCGGGCGAGGTCGCTGCGCTCATCCTGGAGCCGACCGGCGGACATTTCGGCACTATCCCGATGAGACAGGATTTCGTTGCCGCGCTCAGGGAAGAGACGGAAAAGTCGGGCACACTCCTCGTTTTCGATGAGGTGGTAACCGGCTTTCGCGTCGCGCCGGGCGGCGCGCAGGCGCATTTCTGTGTAACGCCCGATCTGGCGAGCCTCGCCAAGATACTCGCAGGCGGCCTGCCGGGGGGAGCCGTCGTGGGACGGGCTGACGTGCTCGAGTATCTCGCCACCAAGCCGGATCCCGAGGTGAACCGCCACACGAAAATCCCCCATCACGGTACCTTCAACGCGAACCCCATATCTGCGGCCGCAGGCGTCGCCATGCTCTCGACCCTGAGGGATGGCCGGATAACCGAAGAGGTGAACACGCAGGCGCATAAACTCAGATGCGGGATGAACGAGATTCTCGCGCGAGAAGCCGTGGCCTGGCGGGTGTATGGCGAATACAGCGACTGGAAAATATTCTTCGACGCCGATGTCCCGCCGAAAGACGGAGAGGATCAGGATGTAGGCGGAATCGACTGGCGGCGCCTCGATTCCAAAAACGCGCAGAAAAGCCGGGCACTCAGACAATCGCTGATCCTCCACGGTGTAGATTTCAACGGCGCGCGCGCTTTGGTGGGAACATGTCACACGGACGACGTAATCGAGGAAACTCTTGCCGCCTTCCGGGCGGGCGTCCGGACCATGAAGGAAGAAGGCATCGCCTAGAGATTTTTCCAACAGACGCATCAAACCCCATGTAGGAGAGTTACACTTGTACAGCGCGCTGAAAGGCCTATTGAGCTTCGAATCCGGACGCATCGTGGACGACATGGAACATCCTTTCACCTGCCCTGAAACGGGCGGGAACCTGCAGGGCAGCTACGACTTCGAGTGGATAAGGGCGAACGTGGACAGGGACGAAATCGCTCGCAGACCACAGGGAATCTGGCGCTGGCGCGAACTTCTGCCCGTGCGGGACGAGAAGAACGTGGTATCGCTTGTGGAGGGCGACACCCCTCTCATCCACGCGGAGAGGCTCGGGAAGGCGATCGGGTACAGGAACCTCTACATTCTGGATGAATCGAGAAACCCTACGGGATCGTTCAAGGACAGGGGCGGATCGGTCACTATCAGCAAATGCAGGGAAGTAGGGATAGACCGCATCGTGCTGCCTTCATCGGGCAACGCCGCCGCCTGTTTCAGTGCCTATTGTGCGCGGGGAGGTATCGAGTTCATCGGCTTCGTGCGCGATGACAGTTCGGCGGTCCATTGCCTGCAAGTCGGGGCATACGGAGCATTCACGCTCATCGTCGAGGGCGATCAGGGCGTGGGCGGGTGCTTCGCCGAAGAAGTCTCGAAAGAACTCGGCTGCCTGCACGCCACCCTGCCCCGGAATCTCTACAGAATCGAGGGCAAAAAGACGGCAGCTTTCGAGATTGCGGAAAAACTCGGCTGGCGCGCTCCGGATCGCGTCGTCTGCCCCACGGCGGGTGGCACCATGGCGCTCGCGATGGATCAGGGTTTCCGAGAACTTCTGGCCTTGGGATGGATAGACAGCATGCCGGCCATCGACATCGTGCAGCCAGAAGGATGTGCGCCCATCGTCCGGGCACTGCGCACGGGCGGAAAGGTGGAGCCATGGGGCGAAGTGCGCACGAAATCCGCCGGCCTCACGAGTCCTTCGCCGGGTGCGGGCGAACGCGTGTCCGAAGTTGTTCGGAAATCAGAGGGTCACGGCATCATCGTGAGCGACGCGATGAACCTAGAAGCCGAATTCCAGATTGCCGGACGCGAGGGACTTTTCCTGCAGCCCGCCTCTGCGGCGTCCGTCGCGAGCCTGATGGAAGGCGCCGAGCGTCCCGGAAAACCCGAAGCCGACGAGGTAATCGTCTGCATCGGCACGGGTACGGGCAAGAACGCAACGGAAGTGGCGAGCGAGTCGCTCGGCAGGCCGGGGCGCATTCCACCCGACATCAAGGCCTTCAAGCAAGCGCGCACCGCCTGGCGGGGCAACGGTTCCTGAGGCTGTACGTCTGTGCGAATGCAATCCTGACAAACGACACAACACCTGCTGATGCCGGAGAACACTCCGGTTCTTAATAGTACAGGTTCGACTCCACGCGATTTTTATACAGGCGAAAATCTTTCCTCCTCCCGTATTATGATAATGTTCCACTTCATCATATAAAGCATAAATATATGTTAATAAGTGCATTACATGGATGTCAAAAAATATCCTTTACTTTCGTATTATTTTTGTATACCTTTTTCTCTCACGTCAATTCACACAGGGAGAATAACCATGGTAACGGAAAAAATCCTCCACAAGCTGACCATTCTCGGCGGACAATCCTTCGACGACAGGGAGGGCCCGCCCGGGGTGCGGAAACATCCCGTATTTCGCCGAAAATTCCTGGCCTCGGATACCCCTGCGATATTTCCCGTCCCTTTCAAGGGTGGACGCATCATGCCACTTCTCTCCACCATGATGACCAACGCCTGTAGCTACGACTGCCACTACTGTCCAATGCGGGCCTCGCGCAACATGCCGCGCCACTCCTTCAGCCCCGATGAGTTGGCCGATACCTTCATGGCCCTCAAGAAGAGAAACCGTGCAGAGGGGCTGTTCCTCACCAGCGGTATTCCGGGCAGCGGCGTCAGGGGCGCGGACAGGATGATAGCGACGGCGGAAATTCTGCGCTTCAAGTATCGTTTCAGCGGCTACATTCACCTGAAAATGCTGCCCGGTGCAGAGGATTCCCAGCTCAGCCGTGCCGCACAGATAGCCACGAGGCTCTCCGTAAACCTCGAAGCCGCCACCCAGCGAGGACTTCACGCCTTAGCACCCGAGAAAAGGCTGGAAACCGACCTGAAACGCGCCCTTCGCTATGTGGGGAGGATGGCGCGCGAGTCATTTTTCGAGAGAACAGGCCTCATCAAAGGCGGCGTGACGACACAGTTCATCGTGGGCGCAAGCGGGGAGAGCGATATGGACGTCCTGACTGCCTCCCATTCCCTCCAGAAGCAGGGTCTCTTGCGCCATACTCATTTCAGTGCCTTCAAGCCCGTGGAGGACACCCCGATGGACGGCGTGCCCTCAGTCTCCAAGACGCGCGAGCACAGACTGTATCAGGCGGAGCACCTCCTTCGCGAATATGAATTCGGGCTGGATGAGATTCCCGCTTCAAATGGCAATCTGGCGCTTGATGAAGACCCCAAAGCGATGTGGGCGAGGCAGAACCTCTCACAGTTCCCGGTGGAGATCATGACTGCGGACCCCAGAATGCTCATGCGCGTACCGGGCATCGGACCCACTTGGGCGAAACGCCTGGTAGAGGTCAGGAAAAAAGCGCACATACGCGATCTCAGGGATTTGATGCGCCTGGGCCGCATCCGCAAATCGGCGGCTGGCTGGCTCATGCTACACGGCAAGCGTCTCGGCCCCGAACCCGTACTGGCCACGCAGATGAGCCTCGGACTGCAGCACAGGGGCAAAAGGTGGGTTCATCCTTCGATGCGAATGCTGCCACCGTGTTCCTTTCGTTGATGAGGTATCCAAAACAGGGAGATGAATCGTGCCGCCTGCTTGACGCGAAAAAATGATGGGACTACTCTTCCCGTCTCTCGTCATCGCACCCGTAAACGCGATGATTACAAGAACCGCTTCATGGCCCCTTCGTCTAGCGGTCAGGACACCGGCCTCTCACGCCGGCAACAGGGGTTCGAGTCCCCTAGGGGTCACCAGGCTACGAAACTTTCCGGCAACCGGCTCGAACTCCGCCTCACCCCCAAGTGTTCACATGCACAATCTCGTCGAGCGGACGACGCACAGCGGGCTTGAAGTTCGTTCCCAGCTTGTAGGCCACCGGAATCAGCGCCACCTGCATGAAATCATCCGGCACGCCGAGAATCTCCGCGGCCTCGGCCTCGCAGCGCAGGTGCAACGTGGTGAACACGGAACCAAGACCTCGTGAGCGCAGTGCCAGCTGGAAACTCCACACGGCCGGCATGATGGAACCCAGCAGACCCGCCCACATGAATCTCGGCGGGCTTTCGGGCAGGAAATTCTGGATACAGGGAATCACTTGCACGGGGGCGTGCTCGATGTTCTCGGCCAGATAGATGGCGGAATCGAACACCCGCTCGTCCTGCGTGGCCCCGCTCTCGCGCGCCTGCGCCAGACCCTGCGCAAGATATTCGTCTCCCCCCTTTCGGTAGAGCCGTCCGAGTTCTCGGCGTTTTTCCTCATCCGTCACCACGAGCCAGCGCCAGCCCTGCCGGTTCGAACCCGTAGGAGCCTGCAGGCCGAGTTCAAGACAATCCAACACAACCTGCGTCGGCACTTCACGGGTGAAATCGAGGCGCTTGCGTACCGAACGCGTGGTGGAGAGAAGCTTGTCGGTCATTTCGAGGTCAAAATCGGCCATGCGGCCCTCCTTTCAGATGCAGGTCTCGTTTGTTACAAGCGGGATACGGCATGGTACCAGAACTGAAAACTCCGCGTAACACACATGCGCGCCGGTTCCCAAGATTTCAGGGCTTGCCTATAATCATCCAAAGATTCCATCACCAAAGCGAGGAAACCATGAATAGTCAAGCGCAACAAGCAAGCAGAATCCGGTTGCTCGACCCCGATGAGGCGGCGGGCGATACGGCGCGTTTTTTCGAGGCGACGCGCGAGTTTCTCGGCCGCATCCCCAATTCCGCGCTTGCGATGGCGAACACGCCCTACATCGCGCGCTTCTACCTCCCCTTCAACGCCACGCTCCAGCGCGAGGGCATGGGCGGGTTACTCACGTGCAAGATCAAGGAGATCGTGGTCCTGAAGACGAGCTTCGTGAATTCGTGCGCCTACTGAATCGCTCACAACACGGCGCTTGGTCAAGCAACGGGAATCACTGATGAGCAAATCGAGGCCATCGCCTCGGACGATTACATGACCTCCCCGGTTTTAAGCCCGCGCGAGCGTGCCGCCTGCCTGTGGGCGGAGCACTTTACGAAAAATACCGCACGCGAGAACCCGGGCGTGCTCGAAGAGGTAAAAAAACACTTCACCGACGGGGAGATCGTCGAAATGTCGCTCATGAGCGGCAAACAGGGCATGATGAACCGCTTCATGGACTCGTTCGGCATCCCTATCGAGGACGAGGGCGAGGTGAACAAGATTAAAAAATCCGTGCGCGGAAATCCTGACAAGATGAAAGCCTACCTACAGGCGCTCATCGACAACTGGCCCGAGGACTTTCCAGAACCCAGCCCGGATGATTAGAAGCGCCTGTGGCGGGCGGAGGCCGCCGCACGCACAGAAGTGACATTCAAGCTTACGCGCCTCTTGCTACAGGTGCCCTCTCCTCACGGATCGAACCATCTCTTGAGTTGCGCGCAGAAGGTCACGACGCCGGCGAGTCCCACGGACGGAACACTAACCTGCGCTTGCACCTGGAATGGCAGTTACGGCATGCCTGTCCTGGCAGTTATTCGTCCTGAAATGGGACAACCATGGGGGACATCCCTTCAAATACGGACACGGCGGCAGGACGGATCCGAAAATGCCAACCTACGAGGGATTGCACAGCGCTTTTTCAACATCTATTCATGGCCTCATGGCCGAGGCCGAGTATCCATCCTTCTTCCGTCCTGACGATTCGCCGCTCGTCGAGATTGAGATAAGGAGCACCCTCGAACAAGGGGCCTAGACGGCCCAATGCGTCGAGCCACGCGAAAGCCTCCGCATTCACGCGAACCTGAGCGGCGTCGAGTATCTCACCCACATTCTGTCGCTTTTCGATCTCTATCCTGAGGAGGGAGGGATAGATTTCACAAATCACGGCGGACCCTTCCCCTTCTGGCACTTCGGGCACGCAGAGACCGGTATCGAAGGGCCAGACGGCGAGGCGGCGTTCTTTGAGGAGCGAATGCTCGACGAGGCGCTTGAGAGCGGGAATGCCCAGGAGTGTCTGCGAACCGACGGAACCTGCGTAGAACAGTTGCCACACGCTCTTGGCGCCTTTGGCTTTATGATCGGCGATTCGCCATTCGCAGGGATGCCCCTTCTCGTTCGTACGGTCTGAGGCGTTTGTCGGCACGTTGGGGTAATTCTGTTCTTTCGGGCGCCCCCAAAAGGGACCAGTCCCCGGATAAGTTTCGTTGATCTTCGCTGCGACCTCGAAGCGGTTGTTCTTATTTTTAGAGTTGTCACAGATATGGAGCTTCAACCAATCCCAAAGTGCAAAGGCCGAATCCTCGCCCGTCAGGTGCTTCGCAACTCCGGCGGGATATCCGAAGGGAAAATCGAAGCCTATCAATACCCGCCGGTCAGCGTCGAGTTCCTTTGAGATAAGGCAGGCGAGCCGCTCCACAGCATCATGTCGGGTGCGGGCGTAAGCGAGTTCTACCACGCCGTCCCTGGCGGCGGCCCAGCAGATGGCGTCTTCCGTATAACCCTCGGAGCTCGGCGACGAACGTGCCGACCAGTCGACCATGACGTATGTGTCGAAGATGTTCTCGGGCAAGCGGTACTCCTCCTAAAAACGGATTGTCCTCACGAGAGGAACCCTGTGTCAGACGACCTCACACTAGCCGCAGAGTTTCTCCTGGAGCCAGTCAAACATGTAGGTCGCGCCGATGGCGTAGTTGTCGCGCTGGCAGTGCTGGGAGCCGCCCTCCTCCACGGTGAAGACCTTGAGCGTCTTGTCTTCGGAACCCACGGCGTCGTAGAGGGCCTGCGCGTCTTCGAGTGGAATCTGCTTGTCGTCCTCCCCGTGCGTGACGAGGAAGGGACACCGCATCTTCTGCACCACTCCGTCGAGCCGGAAGCCCTCGAGCTTGACCAGGGCGTCGTCGAGCGAATCCGCGTTCAGTATCCACTGGATGTGATGGCCCGGAACGGAAAGTTCTGCCTTGAAGGAAGCTTCGATGCGCTTTTTCCAGGTGGCATGGTAGTCCCATATCGCCCCCCATGCCAGACACGCCTTGCAGCGGTCTTCCATGCTGGCGATGCGCGGCGCATAGTAACCGCCCAGGCTGATGGCCATGACACCCGCGCGGTTCACATCCACATCGTCTCTGGTTTCGAGGTAATCGAGTGCGGCCGAGCCCGCGACCTCGTAGTCGGGTCGCAGGTAGATTTCGCGCAGCCGGATGGCCTCGCCCGTGCCGGGGCCGTCCATGATCAGGCAGCTCATGCCCCGGCGAACGAGGTCTTCCACGCCGCGCGTGAACTGAAGCTCCTTGGTGACGTCGAGTCCGTCGAAGAAGATCACCACAGGTGGTCTGCTCTCCTCGGTGTTCTCTGCGTGCACGAAATAGCCCGGCAGGTGCTTTCCACCCTCGAAGGGAACCTCCACGGCCTCGATTCGGGGCCTGTCCGTCAGGCGCACGAAACGGCGGAACACGTCGAGCGATTTCTCGAATGTGGCGATGGCTCGTTCGTCCTTGGGTGTCCGGAAACGCTCGCCCATCTGGTAGTAGCAGGTGGCACGCTTGTAGTGGGAGGCGGCGGAGAGATATCTGTTCGTCTCCTCGGCAGCACGCCCCAGATCGCGCACGATGTCGCCCATGCGATCCCACTCGTCGAACCAAAGGTCGTCGTCACCGAGCTTCCTGTAGAGGCGGCGGCAAACCTTGTCGACTTCGCCGATCTCCGTCCCGCCCCATTGCGCACTGGACACCATGCCGCAGATGGCGGCCGACCAGCGGTAGTCTTCGGGAAAATACGTGAACCAGTTCGTGTTCGCGGGTGCTTCCGCCATGAAGAGCCTCCTTTGGACCGCATCCATATCGCACCAGATCACATGAACGCCCAGCCCTGCGAGTCGCGCGAATGCGGGTTATCGGGTTGAATGTAAACGGTGGGGATCATATCTTTGTTCCGAGCCGATAATCAAACTGATGAGCGGATTGCGGGCGTCCCGAGAATGAGGAATGTGCGATGAGCGAAAGGAAAGACTTCGGAGCCATACTGGACTATATCGACGCGAACGCGGAGCGTTTCGTGGCCGATTTACAGGAGCTATGTCGCCAGCCGAGCATCTCCACAACCAACGTCGGAATAAGGGAGATGGCGGCCCTGCTCGAATCCCGCGTGGCGCGCTCAGGCCTTGAGACGACGCTTCACGAGACCGGAGGCAACCCGATTCTCACCGCCCATCTCGCGGGCAAGGGCGACAAGACGCTTCTCTTCTACAACCATTACGACGTGCAGCCTGCCGAGCCGCTTTCTGAATGGAACACCCCGCCCTTCGACGCCCAAGTGGTGGATGGCGCCATCATCGCGCGGGGTGCGACGGACAACAAGGGCAACATCATGAGTCGCCTCGCGGCGTTCGAGGCGTTTCTCGCGGTGCGGGGAGAACTCCCCTGCACGGTCAAGTACATCATCGAGGGCGAAGAGGAGGTGGGAAGCCCATCACTCGAACCCTTCGTCATCGAAAATGCGGATTTACTCTCTGCAGACGGCTGCGTATGGGAGGACAACACCACGCGGGTGGACATCCCCGTCCTGTCGCTCGGCAACAAGGGGCTTTGCTACATGGAACTCACCTGCCGGACGGCGAACGTGGACTTCCACAGTTCGAACGCACAGATATACGAAAACGCCGCCTGGCGGATGACCTGGGCACTCTCGACCATGAAGGATCGAGACGAAAACGTGCTCGTGGATGGATTCTATGACGATGTGCTGCCCGTCAATGAAATCGAGGACAGTCTCATACGGCGTATCAGGCCCTACAACGGGGCCGAGCGCATCGAGAAGTTCGAACTTCGCAGGTTCCTCCTCGACATGAAAGATGAGGACCTCCCCCGCCGTCACCTCGCGAACCCCACCTTCAACATCGCAGGCTTTGACGGTGGCTACACCGGTGATGGGGTGAAAACCATCGTTTCGGCCCGCGCGCGCGCCAAGGTGGACTGCCGCCTCGTACCGAACCAGGATCCTTTCAGGATTCGCGATTGCGTGCGCGCACACCTTGACAAGCACGGCTTCGGGGATATCGGCGTAGAGCTTCTCTTCACCTCCTGCCCGGCGAAGAGCGACCCCGAGGCCGATATCGTCAAGGCCTGCAACGCAGCGGCACAGAGGCTCTACAGGCAGGACGCCATCATCAATCCCTTCGGTAACGGCAGCACGCCGACCTGGATCGTCTTGAAACATTTGGGCATCCCGCTCTCCTCCACAGGGGTGGGCCGCATCACCTCGCGAACGCACAGCGCGAACGAGAACCTCAAGATCGAGGACCTGATCGACGGGGCCAAGTGGATGGCCGCTATCTGCGAGGAGTTCAGCTGACAGTAAAGAGTTCATGCGGGCCGCGTTCGCGCGTCCGTTTTCATTGCGATGGCATCACGCCCACAGGAGAAGAAGATGCATGTTTTCGATCTGGAAAAGGAAAAGGAGTTCAGCAGCGTAAAGCACGTGGAGAAAATCCTGGGCCGTTTCGAGGAAGGTGACGTGACGGTGGCCTGTTGGGAACCCGGTCAGGTAAGTCCCTACCACTGCCACCCCTACGCGACGGAGATTTACTTCTGCTACAAGGGCGGCGGCAGAATGAAGACCCCCACCGGCGAGGTCGACGTCATACCCGGCTCTTTCATCGTCCATCCCCCGGGCGAACTTCACGAGTACACGAACGGCTCGGAACGCACGCTCCTCTACCGGGTGCGCTACGGAGGTGACAAGGTTTCGCGCCACAAGGAATGGCCCACCAACCCGAACTGGAAAGCCAGGCCCGAGGACGAAGAGTATTTCAAGGGCGAGTAAGCGTCGGTGAGTTACAGGGGCGGACCTGTGTAGCCGTCTCTACGAAATTACGCCTGAACCGATACCGAACCCTGAAACGAGAGGCGATGAGCCCCTGGCCGGAGCGTGCCCGTGAGCGACACGATGAATTTCGACGCCGGCGCCTCGCGCGGTGCCGAAGCCATTTACCAGACTCCGGACATGGTGGAGGCTAGACGGCAAACGATAGAAGCTTTGCGTCTCGCACCCGGCGTACGCGTTCTGGACGTGGGTTCGGGCCCCGGACTATTTGTCGATGAGATAGCGCACATTTGCGGCCCGACGGGTTTTGTGCACGGCGTCGACCTGAGCGAATCGATGAACGAGATCGCCCGGGCGCGCTGTGCCGATAAACCCTGGGTCGACTTTCAAGTCGCCGACGCCGTATCACTCCCGTTCGAAGACGGGGATTTCGACGCCTGCGTGTGCGTGCAGACGCTCGAGTTTGTGGCTGACGTGGGCGCGGCCTTGCGCGAGATTCACCGCGTGTTGAAACCCGGCGGACGACTCGTGGCCAGCGACACCGACTGGGGCACCACGACGTGGCACTGCAAGAATGCGGCGCTCTGCGAGCGGGTGATGGCTGGTTGGCTGGAAGGCTTCGCCCACCTGAGGCTGCCGCTTACGCTCAGGTCCAGCATCGAGGCGGCAGGCTTCGTCGGTGCTTCCGTACAGGCGACTCCCATTCTCAACACCGCCTACGGACCCGAGGGCTTCAGCTTTCACCTCATACGAATGATCCAGGGCGTCGTCCCGGGACGTACCGGCCTCACGCAGGAAGAGGTCGATACCTGGGCGGAAGACATGCGGGAACAAGGCGAGATGGGCGTTTATTTCTTTGCGCACTACAGGTACATGTTCACGGCAGACAAGTCGGGCCTGTAAGGGTTATCCCTCTTTCGATTTAATCTTCTTGTACACTACGGGGATGAGCGAGAGCACGGCGAGTCCCACGAGCGCGATGATGACCTGCGGCGTCAGTATCCCCTTGGCGGAGAACTCACCCCCAGACTCGAATATGCTGCCGAGTCCCGCACCCACCGAAGCGAAGACGAACGATCCGGGAATGATCCCAAGGAACGTGCCGACAACGTAGACGCTCAAGGACACCCCGAGAAACGCAGGTACGAGGTTCACCACGAAAAAAGGAAAGATTGGCACCAGTCTCAAGACGAGAAGATAGCTCAACGCGTTTTCCTGAAAACCCTCCTCCATCTTCTGAAGCCAGGGGCCGGCCTTCGCCCGCAGGGGGTCTCCGAGTGAGGTCTTTGCTGCAATGAAGAGAACTGTCGCACCCACCGTCGCACCCACGACGATGTAGAGCGCACCCCAGATAGCCCCAAAGAGAAAACCGCCGGTGATGCTCATCACCAGCCCCCCGGGAAGCGAGAATATTGTCACCGCCGCGTAGGCGAGCATGTAGGCGATGACGGCGAGAGTACCGTTCGTTTGCACCCAAGTCTTCAGGGCGTCCTGGTTCTCCCGCAAGGTATCGAAAGTGAGGTAGCGACCCAGCCCCGAGTAGAAGAAGGCGACGAGCACAATGACGAGGAGCAACGGAATGATGAAATTTTTATACGATAGTTTTTTTCCTGTTTCGCTCATTTTCGGATGACTGCTTTCATATTTTGGGCAGCGATTCGATAGGAATTTTTATTCCCTTTGGTTAGAAACTCAGCGCGCGCCTGCATGGCAATCCGCTTCTATCACATTTCACTTGCAGGGTGAAATCGGGATTGAAGTCGAAAATAAGTGCGATTTTCGACCTGATTCGGGGATAATAACTTTCTGCGCAACTGGTGATGAACTGATGTACACACGGCTGAAACCACATCAGACCCTCGGCATCCCACTTGTTCATAGATACCCCCGCACCTCCACCGTTCTGCCCAGACGCGAACTCGCGTCCGCCGCGAAGACCACGGCGAGGTTCTCGTGCGCCACGCGGCCGTCCACCTCCGGCCTGCGGTCCTCGCGCACGCAATCGGCGAAGTCCCCGAGCGCGTCTCGGAACATGTCCCCCTCCGGCATGTGGTATACCGCGTCCTCCCCCAGCGGGTCCCTGTCCACGTGCAGGCGAATCGGTTCCGGCGCCTTCGACGGGTCGCGCCACTGCTGGCCCGTGATCCGGAAGTGCGCCACGCCCCCCGTGCCGTGCACGTTCATGTGAAACGCCCAAGGACACGCCCAGCCACCACCCACGTAGGAGAGCACGCCGCTCTCGTGTTCCAGAATCATCATCGAGGTGTCGTCCACGTCCGCGGTCGCAAAGGCACGCTTCAGTTTCGCCGTCACGCTCCTCACGGGCCCGTACAGGTAGCGGAACGTGTCGATGTGGTGAATCGACAGCTGGATCACCACACCCGTAGGGTTGAACTCCCGGCTCGAGCGCCACTTCTCCGGCGTGAGTTCCAGCCCGCGCTCTGTGCAGAAGTTGCTCTCGCTCATCGAGACCCTGCCGATCTCGCCCGCATCCACGAGTTCCTTCAGGCGTCTCGACACGGCCAGGCGACGGGCACTGTGGCCCACCGCCAGTTTCACGCCCGCCCCCTCCACCGCATCCACGATCGCACGGGAATCCTCCAGGCTGTGGGCGATGGGCTTCTCGCAATAGACATGCTTGCCCGCGGCGGCCAGGGCCTCGA
Source organism: bacterium (assembly GCA_965200245.1). GTDB lineage: Bacteria > UBA8248 > UBA8248 > UBA8248 > UBA8248 > Bin107. The sequence continues at coordinate 118,604 of CBDATS010000002.1, forward strand.
TGTGTTCCCTGTGGTTGTGGTTCGGCGTCGTCAGGATCACGGCTTCCACCTCATCGTCACGCAGCAGCGCCCCGAGGCTCTCCGCCTCCCGCGTGCCGTAGCGCTCCATGAAGGCCCGGCGTTTCTCCGCCGTGCGGCTGAAGCACGAAACAAGCCTGATCCTGCCGCCGCGCAGCGCTGCCTCGGCGAGAACGTCGGCCCAGCGGCCCAGACCCATCGAGGCGACCCGTACCGGTTCGAACGACATGTCGTCTTCTCCTGTGATTGAATGTCCGAGGATTTACTGAATCCGGTATACACCGGGCTACGAAAACCCTAAAAATCCACTTCGTCTCGACCGGTGCTAGATGCTCACCTGGAATTTCGGCAGGCGTACACCCGGACCGGTCGGAGACGCGCTTAATTCCTCGAGTGTGGTTTCGCGCAGTGTCTTGTCGATGGCGTTCTCAAGTTTCTTCCACAAAATGCGGCTCCCGCACAAGGGGATGTTCGGGCACGGCACCGAGGGAGGTTCATCGCCACAATTGACGGGCTGAATCGTCTCTCCCACGGCGGAGAGAACGTCATGCATATTGATCTCTGGGGGCGGCAGGGCGAGGATGTAGCCGCCTCCCGGCCCCCGTGTGCTGCTTACCAGAGAAGCCCTGCGCATCTTTACGAACAATTGCTCCAGATAGTGCTGGCTGATTGCAAGTTTGCCGGCTATCTGCGGCAGGGGAACGGGGTGCGTTTGCGAATGCCGAGCCAGTTCAATCATGGCAAGCACGGCGTAGCGGCCCTTGGTGGATATCTTCATCGTTGGCATCCTCTCATTGGGCGTCCGGGTCTCATTACTGAACGAACGCTGCACGCTTTACGGGAATTCCGGTTGCGCGCTTCCTTGCGAGTGCGCAGACCGGACAATCCGGATCCTGGACGACATGCACACCACCCAAGGAGTTGTTCCAGAATTCGGCTGTCATCAGCTTGTTCAACCAGGCGGGTGTGAGACCCCTGAGAACCCGGAGAGCGTCAGCGGCCTGCGCCATCCCCACGAAACCGGCTACCGCTCCGAAAACACCCGCATCCCCGCAATCGAGACCACGTGCGTCCGCACCCTCCTCGCCCACCAGACAGCGCAGGCAAGCACTCTCGCCGGGCAGAATCGTCATCACCTGGCCGAAAAAACGCAAGACGCCTCCCATAACCCATGGCTTGCCCGTTGCGGCGCAGGCATGGTTCAGGGCGAACTTGGCAGCCAGGTTATCGCTTCCATCGATCACAACATCATATGGTGCGATGATGCGGGCGGCGTTCTCGCGCGTGATCCTTTGGGGAATCTTGTCCACCCCAACCTCGGCGGATAGCCTGAATATGGAATCGGCGCCGGAGTCCACTTTCAATCGGCCGACATCTTCTGTTCGGTGGAGAATCTGGCGCGCGAGGTTATCGAGAGTCACGACGTCGTGGTCCGCAAGCCCAATGCGCCCCACTCCTGATGCCGCCAGGGTAAGCGCGGCAGGACAGCCCAAACCCCCGACTCCGACGATGAGGGCAGATGAACTATCGAGAGTTTTTTCATCTCTCACGCACCCGCCTCCTCATATATCTCAAGTTCGCTTTCGATGAACGTCTTTTGCCCCGCGTTCCAGGAGTAAACCTTCTGACCAAGCACCACGCCCTCACGCACACTCATGACGATGTGCTCTGCATCCGGGAACGCGGGAATGTCCCCGAAAGGAACCGCCGCGTCCTCGTCTTCTTGTGAAAAATAGGCGTCCTCGTCCGGGTGGCTGTGAAAAATGCCGCGAACCACCTCGCCCGCCTCCTCGGCACGCCTCACGATGCGCTCGAACTCAAAGGGGTCGATGAGAAAAGCGCGCCGCGCCGTACGGGGGTAGAATTCCGGGTCCTTCGCGTGCATCTCGTTCTGGACGTTCCTGCACGGCAAAAGCTGGAGCGCCTCTGTTTTGTGCCCTTTCGCAGACGGCGGCCCGATAATCAGCCCGCAACACTCATCGGGATATGTCTCGCGTGCGTGGCGGTGCATCAGTTCCACCTGTTCACGGTTCAGACGCAACTCGATACTCCCTTAACGTGCTTCGCTCAGGTACCTGTCCCCACCGTCGGGGAACAAGGTGACGATCACACCCTTGCCAATTCGCTTCGCCACTTCGCGCACGCCCACGAGTGCGGCACCCGCCGAGTGGCCGATGAAGAGTCCCTCTTCCCTGACGATACGCTCGGCGAGATCGTAGCTCTCCTCGGTACCCGCCAGTATCAGGTGTTCGTGGACACTCTCATCATAAATTCCCGGTCGAATGGCCGTGGGAATATGCTTCATGCCTTCCAGGCCGTGAAACGACTCTGCCGGCATGACCGCATGCACCACGACATCCGGCTTCCTCGCCTTGAGGCCACGTCCCGTGCCTACAAGCGTTCCCGTAGTGCCAAGACCAGCGACGAAATGATCGACGCGCCCACCGGTCTGATCCAGAATCTCGATCGCCGTCGTCTCGACGTGGGCGAGAGGGTTGGCGGGATTGTCGTATTGACAAGGCAGAAAATATTTCTCCGGCTCCTCGCCATGCATCTTTGCAGCGAGACGCTGCGCGCCGTCCGATCCTTCCAGGGGATCGGAAAAAACGATGTCGGCCCCGTAGCCCTTGAGCGTCGCCTTGCGCTCGTCACTCGCATTCGCAGGCAGGACAAGGCGCACGGGAATCCCGAGCGCTGCTCCAATCATGGCGTAGGCGATGCCCGTGTTCCCGCTCGTGGAATCGAGCAGAACCTTGCCGGGGCGCAACTGTCCCGTTTCCAGACCGTCTTTCACCATGAAGAGCGCCGGCCTGTCCTTCACCGAGCCGCCCGGGTTGAACCATTCCGCCTTGGCGTAGACTTTCACATCGGGATATTCACTCTCGAACAACTTGATCTTGAGCAGCGGAGTGTTGCCGATGCATTTGATGATTGGGGAATCCTCCAGATTCCGGAACGCGCTCGCGGGATTTTCCACCGTCGATTCGACCATCGATATGGCCCTCGCACTTTGCTCCTGAAAACTTCAGGAAAGGTTCGCACGCGCTTCCAGCAAGCCGTGCGAAAAATCGAAACGGGCCTGAGCGGTCGACCCCACCGTATCCTCAGCATCCAGCAGGCGACGCAGGACCTTCGCAGCCATCCATGCACCCATCGCCCCTTGTGTCGCCACGTTGTGCGCTCCCCCGTCGCGAGGGGCTCCGCACAATTCCCCCATAGATCCGGTATCCTCTGCGACCTCACCCGTCTCGCCCCGGGAGACGCCCACAAGCGTAATGTTCGCCGAAGCCGCGAGCCTCTCGAAATCCGCGGACATCCCTTTGCCCAACCAGAGGAGAGCTTCGAAAGCATCTCCCGCTTCCTCGACTGTTCGAAAGGAAACCAGTCCGGCATCCGGATTGAGACTCCATATGCCATCTTCCAGAGAACAACCCAGAAAGGCGGTGAGTGGAAGGTTTCTTCCAGGTTCGCCTTTCTCGTTCATCGCAAGCCGACCGATGCGGCCCACTCCTGCAGCGGCCAGATAGATCAGGGCCACAGACGCAGCGTTATCCTCATCTTCCGAATAGGCGACCAGTACAGAAGAAGTCAGTAATCGTTCCTGCCCGGCTCCTCCGACACCCGGGAGCAGAACGTGTCGGCTGTAGCGCTGAATCTGCTCTTCGCTCAAGCCCAATGGGCGATTCTCCTTCCTGTGGTTTTGCGGACGTTTAGCGACCACCCGCAATGGCCGGTACAATGGAGACCTCGTCCTGGTCGCTTACCGCAGTTCCCTCGCCCTGCAGGAACCGGATGTCCTCCTGGTTCACGTAAATGTTCACGAAACGGCGCAGCTTGCCTTCTTCGTCATAGAGGCGCTGGCCAATGCCCGTGAACTGGCTTTCGAGGTTCGCGAGCACTTCCTTCACGTCTGCGCCCTCGATCTCTACAGCGTCCTGCTGCTGGGTGAATTCTTGCAAGGGTGTGGGAATAAGGACTGTTACCGCCATATCTCTCTCCTGATCTGAAAACCCCGCCTTTCGGGGATGCCGAAAATAGAATTTCTAACGAAAATGCTGTTCCAGACTATAATACCTCTCCCAGCCGTCGGGAATGACGACCACCACATTTTCCTCAGGACTCATCCGACGCGCAATCTGCAGGGCAGTGGAAACCGCTGCGCCCGCCGAAATGCCGACAGCCATGCCCTCCTCGCGGCCCAGGGCCTTGCACATGTCGTATGCGTCTGAATCGTTTACCGGCACGACCTCATCGATGATCGCGCGGTTCAGTACCGCAGGGACGAAACCCGCACCGATACCCTGAATCTGGTGCGGTCCCGGCTCGCCGCCCGAGAGAACTGCGGACGCGGCGGGCTCGACGCCGACGATCAGGGTTTCCGGTTTCTTTTCTTTCAGGACCTCTCCCACGCCCGTAATAGTGCCTCCCGTCCCCACACCCGCCACGAAGGCGTCCACCGGCTCCGCGCCCATGTCGCGCAATATCTCGCGCGCCGTGGTTCTGCGGTGAATCTCCGGGTTGGCCAGATTGTTGAACTGCTGCGGCATGAAATAGTCCGGGTTCTCCTCCAGAATGGTTTCGGCCATCACGAGGGAGCCGTACATTCCGCCCTCGCTTGAACTGAATACCACCTCAGCCCCATAGCCCGTGAGCAGGGAATTCCGCTCATGACTCATGCTATTGCTAAGCACAATGATCGTCCTGTAGCCGCGAATCGCACCGATGAGTGCCAGGCCTATCCCCGTATTGCCGCTCGTGGGTTCGATGATCGTCCCGCCGGGTTTCAGGAGGCCGCGCCGCTCTCCGTCGAGCACCATGCTGAGCGCAATGCGATCCTTCACACTGCCGCCGGGGTTGTATTGCTCAAGTTTCGCGAACACGCGCGCACCAGATGTGTCGGGCAAACGCTGCAACTGGACGAGGCTCGTGCTCCCGATGCGATCGATGAGCGAGGGAAGTGCCCTCAGAATCTGGGGCGGACGGCCCCGCGTACCCAATGCCATAAGTATGTCCTTCTGAATATTTTCACATAGACCCAGACGAGCCCGAGACTATAATTCCCAAACAAAACTGTCAAGAATTACCACTTAAAGGGTTTTTTCGTTTTTTCTTGCCCTCGTCATATTTCCGACATACTCCCAATATATCCTTGGTGTGTTACATTCTCATATCGCACCGTCTAATGATACGAGGCGAGAGGAGAAAGACATGGAGAAACCCGGGAGCGCTCCACCCATCGCACTCACGATAGCGGGCTCGGACTCCGGCGGCGGAGCCGGGATTCAGGCCGATCTCAAGACCTTCAGCGCGTTCGGCGTATACGGTGCCTCGATCATCACTGCACTTACTGCGCAAAACAGCGTCGGCGTTCAGGGGGTACACGCCGTTCCTCCCGATTTCATCGGGATGCAATTCGATTCGGTATGTACGGATTTCGAAGTCGCGAGCGCGAAAATCGGCATGCTCGCCACGGTCGAGGTTATCGAGGTAGTGGCCGGAAAACTCGAGGAACACGCTTTGGCGCGCGTCGTACTCGACCCGGTAATGGTCGCCAAAAGCGGCGACCGCCTCCTGGCACCCGATGCGAGAGGCGCGCTCGTTGCTCGCCTCTTTCCGCTGGCTGAGGTCATCACCCCCAACACAGAAGAAGCGTGCGACATTCTGGAGATCGGGAAAATAGAAAACCTCGAACAGATGAAGAAGGCTGCCCGTGCCCTCCACGAGCAAGGGGCGAAATGCGTGTTGCTAAAGGGAGGCCACATCACCGACGGGGCGGTGGACATCCTGTTCGACGGAGAAAACGAGATCGCGCTCGCAGGCAGGCGCATCGACACTCCGCACACCCACGGAACCGGATGCACACTATCCTCCGCCATTGCGGCGGGGCTGGCGATGGGAGATTCCACCATCGAGGCCGTGAGACGAGCGAAAGATTTTATTCAGGGCGCCATCGAGAACGCGCTCGCTATCGGGAACGGCAGGGGCCCACTCAATCACATGTACCGCCAAAACGAAAGGAAATTCCGATAAGCCTCGGACTCTGGCCCATCCGGAAGTTTGAGATTTCAGGGACGATCAACAATCAGGAGGAATTGCAATGAGTAATGACAAAACATTGCGAGTGCGGGAGAACGAAGCCCTGAGCGGGGAATTGCCAGTGCCCGGCGGGAGGAGCAAGTTCCGCATTCTGCTGGATGAGGAAACGGTGGGCGCCAGGCATTTCGCCCTGCTCATCAACGAATTTGACCCCGGCCTCACTTCCACCGCCCACAAACACGACAATGAAGAGCACGCCTTCTATGTAATCAGCGGGACGGGTGTGATCGACATCGAGGGCGAGAGGATTCCGGTCGAGCCGGGCGACGCCGTCTTCGTGCCTCCTGGAAAGATGCACCAAATCACGAGCACAGGTGACACGCTGTTCAAATATATGGTTTTATATTCGCCTCCGGGTCCCAATGTGGCACTCCGGGAAAAAGGGGCCTATGGACTCGCCGAGTGATTCGGACCGATACGGGAAATCTTCCTCATAAAACCGGTATGACCAGAATAAACCAAAATCCTTTACGGGAACAAAAATGACGACCGTTCTTTCGTTTCAGGTAGTGCCCAGCATTCCTCCCGAACTCGGAGGTCTCGAAGAAATCGCCAACAACATCGCCTTCGACTGGAACCATCGCGCGCGCGCGTTGTTCGCCAAGCTGGACGAGACCCTGTGGAAGGACTGTCACTACAACCCCGTAGCGATGCTCAAGTCCGTCTCGCAGGAGAGGCTCGACGCAGCGGCGCGCGATGCGCATTACCTCCGCGATATGGAAAGCGTACTCAAGGAACTTCACGCATACCTTCACAAGCCATCCTGGTACCAGAACCTGCCCGAGAACGAAAAAGTAGAGGAACTTCGCATCGCCTACTTCAGCATGGAGTTCGGGTTGACCGAATCCGTGCCCAACTATTCGGGCGGGCTGGGTGTCCTGGCGGGCGATCACATGAAATCCGCGAGCGATTTGGGCTTGCCCCTCATCGGCGTGGGTCTCGCCTACGGCCAGGGGTATTTTCGCCAGCACCTGGGGCCCGACGGCTGGCAACAAGAACGCTACCCGGACAACGATTTCCATCACACGCCGTTTAGTCTCGAACGCGACGACAATGGAGAGCCCATCACGGTGGGAGTCGACTATCCCGACGGTCACCTTACGGCGCAAGTCTGGCACGTGCAGGTGGGGCGCAGCCCCATATACCTCCTGGACTCCAACGTGCCGGGCAACGCGCCATCACTTCGCGAAATTACTCTGGCTCTCTACGGCGGTGACATGGAGACGCGCATCCGTCAGGAAATATTGCTTGGCATCGGCGGCGTGAGGCTGCTCCACAAGCTGAATCTCCCTCCCGTCGTCTGTCACATGAACGAGGGGCATTCAGCCTTCCTGGCGCTCGAGAGAATCCGTTTTTCGATGGGCAAATTCGGCATTGACGCAGGCACTGCCCGTGAATTGACCTCCGCCGGCAACGTTTTCACAACGCACACGCCAGTCCCTGCGGGTATCGACATCTTCCCGCCCGATATGATGGAGAAATACTTCCGCTCATACGCAACATCCCTCTCAATGGAGTGGGACGACTTCCTGGGTCTGGGCCGGATGAACCCCGAACAGGGGGATGAGCCTTTCAACATGGCTGTCCTCGCGCTGCGCCTGTCCTCGGCGGCGAACGGCGTCAGCAAACTCCATGGCGATGTGTCGCGAAAAATGTGGCGTTCCATGTGGCCCGAAGCCCCCGAGCACGACGTTCCCATCGATTCCATCACGAACGGCGTCCATTTCCCCTCTTGGGTATCGCCCGATATGAAATGGTTGTTCGACAGGCATCTAGGTGGCGTCTGGATGGAGGAGACCGACAAGCCGGAGATATGGAAGAGGGTCGCCTCCATTCCCGAGAGCGAACTCTGGAGCGTTCGGGAGAAAAGCCGAGAGCAGCTCATCACCTATTGCCGCGCGCATGCCCTCAAGCGGCCATTGGGAAGCGTTACGCGCCCTAACGTCACGATTCTTCCCAACCCCAGGGCACTGACGATCGGATTCGCAAGACGCTTCGCCACCTACAAGCGCGCAACCCTTTTGCTCAAAAGACCGGAGCGCCTAGTCTCTCTCCTCACGAACCGGGACAAGCCTGTTCAGATCATATTTTCAGGAAAAGCCCACCCTAAGGATATGGAGGGCAAGAGCTTCATCCGAGAACTACTTCATTTCGCCAGGAGGGAAAACGTTCGCGACAAGCTCGTGTTCGTGGAGGATTACGACATCAACGTCGCACGCCAACTCGTGCAGGGAGTGGATTTATGGCTCAACAACCCACGCCGTCCACAGGAGGCAAGCGGCACGAGCGGCATGAAGGCCGCCGCCAATGGCGCCTTGAACCTGAGTATCATGGACGGCTGGTGGGCTGAGGGCTACGCGAGTCATCTGGGATGGGCAATCGGCGGCCTTGAGACGTACAACGACCCCGGCTACCAGGACGAGATGGAATGCGAAAGCCTCTTCAACACCCTGGAACAGGTCGTGGTTCCCCTTTTCTACGAAAGAGGCGAGGACGGCGTTCCATACCGTTGGGTAGAGATGATCAAGAACTCGCTGCAAACACTTTGCCCCTACTTCAATACGAACCGGATGGTGCGCGAATACGCCGAAAAATTCTATCTGCCCCTCGGAGCGCACCATGCGCGCCTCATGGCGGACGAAAGGGCACCCGCAAGATCGCTCTCCGAATGGAAAGAGCGTGTACGCAACGCATGGCCCGGGGTGGAGATCACACAGATATCGATGCCGCAAAACGGTGTCGTCCATTTGGGAGCCAGGATGAGGGTCGAGGCGGAGGTGTCACTCGGAGAACTCTCTCCCGAAGAGGTTCGTCTCGAGATATACGAGGGCGCCCTGAAAGACGAGAATCTGCTGTCAGGTGTAGTCGTCTCCCCCATGTTCTTCCTCGAGGACCGCGGTGGCGGCACGTATCGCTTCCACGGTGAGATCGAATGCCGAAGACCAGGCGTGCACGGCGTGTCGGTGCGCGCCGTGCCCCAACACCCACACCTCGTTCATCCCCTGAGCCTGCATCTTTTGACCTGGGGCTAAGGTCTGCACGCGCCAGGGCGCGTTTCGCGTTTCTCCCCACTCCTGATAAGCTGTCCCGGACAAACGACAGGGAAGCAGGCACTAGGGAGAGTCATTCATGAACGAGAACAAGCCATACATTGTTGAAATCGGCCAAGGGGGGAGAATCCATCTGCCCAAAGACATAATGAAATCCCTGGATGCGGTACCGGGCAATCAAATTTGCTTCGAGATCAAGGGAGATTCCGTGCAAATCAAGCGGCATCAGGTGAAAGATCCGTTCGCCGAAGCCGCGAAAAAAAAGATTCCCGATATTCAGGATTTGATGAGTCAGCAAGCAACCAGAAAAAAGGAGGCCGCCGACCTGTTCAATAAAAGGATGCAGGAAAAACACGAAATCAGGCCCGAAGATCGGGAAGATTTCTGGCGCTAACAAAGAAAAGCATGGAAGTGACGCGCTACGAAATTCCCTAGAGGCTGAATCCCTCTTCGAAGCGGATATTGGCTGCTGCCCTGAGTTTCTCCATATACCGGTTGAACATCATCCCTTTTTTCACAAGAAGCAGGGTCCGGTGAAAATCCGCTTTTTCGGCATCAAACTTCTTCATGTCCGTGCGAGGCACCTCCAGCACCTCGAAGAGAATAACGTCACCTCCTGATCGGGCGGTTCCGAAACCACCCTTCTCAAGGGAGAAAGCGAGGCTCGCCAAATCCGGAGATGGCCCCAGTTCATCGGGCACGTCTGCCCGCTTGAAGGCTTCGGGCCTGAGCACCTCGAGCTTGAACTCATCGGCGATGGCTGCGAGGTTGCGTTTCCTGTCCTTCAGTTCCCTAAGCAAAAGTCCGGCTTTCCGCTTTGCAACCTCACTCCCCTTGAGACGAAGGAACGAATTCTCCACCTCTTCACGTACATCCTCGAATTTCGGGACATATGGTTCCCGCTTTGATTCGAGGCGCACGAAGCTAACGCCCCCGCCTCCTTCTCCTTCTTGGGATATCTTCTCCTTGCCGCTCAATGAGAAGGCGAGCTGGCTCACTACGTCGGATGCAGGAACAGTCTTCGGGAGCCCTCCACTTTCGAAGAAGCCCGTTTCTCCTTTTTGCAGCCCTTTGAGCGCAGGCTCCGCTTTCTTGTCCTCTACCGCGTAGCGGACTTTTCTTAACACGCTTTTCGCCCGATCCTTGGCGCGCAAGTCTCGCAAATCCGCTTTCACCTGCTTTCGGACCTCCTCAAAGGACTTCTCGCCGGGCAACACCTTGTCGCGCACCCAAAGCAGATGCATACCGAAAGAGGTCTTGATGGGCTTGCTCACTTCTCCCTTTTTCAGGGCGAAAGTCGCCTTCTCGAGTTCGGGCAGTAGCTGTCCCCTGCCGAAAACCCCGAGGTCACCGCCTCGCTTCGCCGCCGGCCCCTGGGAATACGCTTCGGCCAGTTCAGTGAATTTCTCGCCTTTGACGAAGCGGTCGCGCAGTTCTTCGAGTTGTTTCCTGCTCGCTTCAACGAGTTCCTGTTTCGGGTTGGCGGGCATTTTCAGGAGAATCTGATTCACGTGCACACTCTCCTGACGCGCATACTTTTCACGAGTTTGCATGTAGTGCGATCTCAAGTCCGCATCGCCGAGCTCGATCTCATTCGCTACGGCGGAAAACGGGAGATGCCACCAAGATACCTTCCTTTGGGGACCCGTCTTGAACTGCTCCTTGTTCTTTTCGTAATAAGACTTGAGGTCAGCTTGGGATTTTTCCACCTCACCGGCGAAAATCTCTGGTTTCAGTCGAACGGCGGCCAACTTGATCTCCGCGTTTTGCCACTCATAGGCGGCGCGCGCTTCCTGCTCACTCACCAGTACGCCCATATCCACGTAGTCACGAAGCTGGCCCAGCAAAAGAACCCTCCTTTGGTCCTCCTCGAACTGTCGGGGGGTAATACCGCTCGCCTCCAGCATACTGCGATAGCGCTGGGCGTCGAATTTCCCGTTCCTCTGAAAGGGTTCGAGCGACTGTATCTGGAGAGCAACTTGAGCGTCAGTTACTTCGAGCCCGAGTTGACGGGCCTCGCGCATTTGGAGTTTCTCCAATATGAGTGCGTCGAGTATCTGGCGCCTCAGGCCAAGCCTGCGTGCGAGTTCCTCGTTATAGGCAGCGCCTAACTGTCGCCTGAGACTTTCGGCCTGTTGATAATAGCGTTGTTCGAATTCAAGCACTGAAATGGGAGCATCGCCCACCCACGCCGCGACGCGGCCGCCCCTGGGGTCTGCCTGCTTGTCCGTGAACGCAAAGCCGCCGAAAGACACAAAAGTGAGCGCCACGAAGCCAAGCAGTGCTTTCAGGACCCAGCTTTTCCCTTTCGCCCGCAAAAAGCGAAGCATCAATGTTGCACTCCTTCCGAATCGACACCCTTGTGGACGCGCGCAATTTCAGCAATAAACACAATAGAAAATAGCTCAGTCCTCGTATCATCGCAAACCGGTGAGGGCGAATTTCATTGGCCAGCTATCGCTGTATGAAATCTTTTTCGTATCCACACGCGTTTAGCGTTGAAATTGGTGTATCCCTTGATTATTCTCGTTCGGAGTGTAATTATAGGTGTGATAATGCCAATGGATGAATACGACATCCTTCGCCAAAGGGACTTCCCGCCAATATGGTGTTGACATCAGTTCTTGGCCTGCTCTCCAACGATCTGGCCATTGACCTTGGAACCGCTAACACGCTCGTATACGTGAAGGGCAAGGGTATCGTCTTGCGTGAACCCTCCGTTGTGACGGTGCACAAAGACTCCAAACATGTGCTCGCCGTCGGCGCGGAAGCCAAGGCCATGGTGGGGAGGACGCCGGAGAACATCATGGCCATCCGGCCCATGAAGGACGGCGTTATCGCGAACTTCGAAATCACCGAGGCCATGCTCCGTTACTTCATTCAAAAGGTCCACAACAGGAAGAACTTTGTCCGCCCCCGTATGGTGATATGCGTGCCTTCGGGTATCACGCAGGTCGAGAGACGAGCAGTGCGCGACAGCGCTGAGAACGCAGGCGCCCGCGAGGTGTATTTGATCGAGGAACCGATGGCGGCAGCCATCGGCGTCGGCCTACCCGTCGAAGAACCCGGCGGGAGCATGGTAGTGGACATCGGGGGCGGCACCACCGAAGTGGCTGTCATCTCGCTTGCAGGCATTGTTTATGCCCAATCGGTGCGCGTCGGTGGTGACGAGATGGACGAGGCCATCATCGGCTATATCAAGCGCAACTACAATCTGCTGATAGGGGAGCGGACGGCCGAACAGATCAAGATCCAAGTGGGTTCCGCCTATGAGGTGGGCGAAAGGAAAAGCATCGAGATCAAAGGCCGCGATCTGATCGCCGCCATTCCCAAGACCGTCGTCATCTCGGATGAGGAGGTTCGCGAATCCCTGGCCGAACCCGTGAGCACTATCGTCGAAACGGTCCGTAGTGCGCTTGAGAGAACGCCGCCGGAGTTGGCAGCCGACATCGTGGACAGAGGAATCGTTCTCGCCGGCGGCGGCGGCCTCCTGCGGGGAATCGACGTACTGCTCAAAGAAGAAACAGGTCTTCCCATCACAGTGGCGGAAGATCCGCTCTCCGCCGTCGTGATGGGCACTGGCAAAGTACTTGATGAACTCGATTTACTCGGAAAACTGGCCGTATAGTCAACTTGCTGTAACAGAGCACCGCCCACCGCCCCCAATAATCGCGCTTTCGCGCTTTTCCGAAAATATACCCAAGCTACCATGTTCCAGTTTTTCGCCGAACGCAGAAGCCTGGCCCTCCTCTTGGGGTTGCTTGTCATATGCTTCACGCTCATGACGCTGAGCGCGCGCCTTCGAGGACAATCCACCTGGCTGGAAAGAGAACTTCTCTCCCTGGTCGGTTCGGCTATCCAGATCGCCGACGGCCCCAGAAAATGGTCGGTCGAACTCTGGCAGAAATACCAACTACTCAAGAACGCGGACGAAGAAAACACATTGCTGAAGAAAAAACTGGGATCACTCACTACGCATCATGCGCAGGTCCAGGAATTGAAATCGCAAATCGCGCGCTTGGAGCAACTCCTCGGCGCATCGAAGAATCTGGAGGCACCCGCTCGCCTCGCGCGGGTCGTGGCTCGCAACAGGAGCATCTATGGAGAATCGTTGCTGGTGGACCTGGGTTCGCAAGACGGCGTTCGCAAAAATATGCCGGTCATGCACCAGGCAGGTCTCGTGGGCAGAATCTCCCGCGTGGGAAACAACGTGAGCCAGGTCCTGACCCTGCTCGACTCAAGAAGCGCCGTGAACGTCATTGCCCAACGCTCCCGCGCGCAGGGAGTCTTCGCCATATCCTCCATAGGCAAGAGCGAAGTGCGCTACATGCAGTTCCATCCCGAAATGAAGCGTGGGGACCTGCTTATTTCCGCCGGATTGGGCGGTATTTTCCCGAAAGGTCTTCCCGTGGCCCACATTACGGAAATCTCGGACACAAGGGGGTTGTTCCCGAAAATAAAGTCCAAGGCGATAGTGGATTTCTCAAACCTTGAAGAGGTCCTAGTACTCATGACGAAACCCAAGGATAAGCCCTGGAAATGATTGTTTTATCGTACATTATAATCGCAGCCATTACAATTGTTCTGCAAACTTCCATGGGGGACTATTTCTCCATCTGGTTCGGAGCGAGACCGGACGCCATTCTCCTGACAACGGTCTTCCTCGGCCTGTACCGCGACAGAGAAACAGGGCTTATCGCAGGTTTTTTCCTCGGAATTTTCGAGGACATACTCTCTGGAGGCCTGCTGGGTTTCAATGCGCTCCTCAAAGGTCTGACTGGTTATTACACAGGCAGATTAAACACAGGCGGGTTAAATCCCAATATGTCGGCGCGCTTCTTGATGCTCAATTGCTCGGTAGTGTTTTTCGCCTCGATATTCAACATTTTGTTTTCCATCTTTCTGGTTCAGATATTCGCCCCCGCTCAATTTTTACCCTTCGCCTATTGGGCTGACGCCTTGAAGACAGCGGGACTGAACGTCATTTTTGCGCCGTTCGTCATCAGCCTTCTGAGAAAAGTGGAAGAAAAAGTGCTACCATCCGAAGTGGACACGCCCTATTCGGAGCGATCCTGAAATGACGGACTGGCCATTCAACTCGAATCCGGCGACGAGCGACGCTATCAAGCACCGTATCATGATATTCGGTGTTTGTTTCGGACTCATCCTATTCGGCCTGTTCGTCAGGCTCTGGAACCTTCAGGTGATTCAGGGCGCGAGATTCCGTGCGCTCTCAGAAGACAACCGCATCGCCTATCGAATCGTCCAAAGTCCCAGGGGCATGGTGTTCGACTCGAATGGAGAGCTGCTCGCGGACAACCGCGCGTCGTTCAATATTTTCCTGATCCGTGAAAACGTAAAGGAACTGAAACAAACCGTTCGCCAGTTGGCCGAAATCACGGAACAACCCTTCGAGGAACTCTACAAAAGCACAAGGAGAGCGAATCCCTTTCGCCCATTCCTGATCAAGGCTGATATCAACCGCAAAACCATGGCCTTCCTGGAAGAGAACAAACCCGATTTTCCCGGCGTATTCATCCAGGTGTCACCACTCCGGCAATATCCCTCCAGGGAACAGGCCAGTCATCTCCTAGGTTATATGGGTGAGGTCACAAATCGTCAGTTGCAACGCCTGAAAAAACAAAACTACCGGCAGGGAGAATTGCTCGGTCAGTACGGGGTCGAGCGAACCCAGGAAAATTACCTGCGCGGCCAGAGCGGGATCAAGCAAGTCGAGGTGGACGCTTACGGCAGAGAACTGCGCGTCGTACGTCCGTTTGTGGAAAAACCCGGGAACAACGTCTATCTGACAATTGACATGGACCTTCAGAAAAAAGCGGAAGAATTGTTCCAAGCGCACGAAGGGAGTATCGTTGTACTCGACCCCTCTGACGGTGCCATACTGACCATGGTGAGCAAGCCGTCCTTCAATCCGAACATCTTCGCCGGTGGCATTGACGCCAAAGACTGGAAGAGCCTGATGAAAAATCCCTTGAAACCGCTCGAGAACCGGGCCATTCGAGGGCAGTATCCCCCCGGCTCAATTTTCAAAATTGTGATGGGTTTCGCTATCCTGAACGAGAAAATCGCGCGCGCCAATGAAAAAATACGCTGCCACGGATCGTTTCCATTTGGCAAGAAAATATTTCGTGACTGGAAGAAAGGCGGACACGGACCCATAGACTTCATCCAGTCTATGGCCCAGAGTTGCGATGTCTACTACTACATCAACGGCCATAAGCTGGGCATCGGGAAAATCGCAAAGTATTCGCGCATGTTCGGCATGGGTTCGCCCACCGGATTCGGAGCCGCTGAAAAGGGAGGGCTCGTCCCATCGGACGCCTGGAAGCGTCGCAGGTTCAATGAAAAATGGTATGATGGCGAAACGATCAGTGTATCCATCGGCCAGGGCTTCAATCTCATCACACCCATGCAGGCTGCCAACCTCATCGCCACCGTGGCGAACGGCGGTTCTCTCTGGAAGCCCTACATCGTGAGAAAAGTACTGAGCCCGGGCGGCAAGACGCTCTTCGAATCCAAGCCCTCCCTCATTCGCAGAATTCCCATCTCCCAGGGAATATTCCAGAAAGTCCGGGAAGGCCTGAAAGAAGTCGTTCACGGCAAGCGCGGGACGGCGAAAAAGGCACGGGTCGAGAACATAATCGTTGCCGGCAAGACGGGTACCGCACAAACGGTAGGCCTCAAATATACGGGTCGCAAAAGAAAGCCCGAAGAATTGCCACGCAAATTCCGGGACCATGGCTGGTTCGTCGCGTTCGCCCCCTCTGATAACCCCGTCATCGCGATAGCCATATTAGGAGAAAATGCCGGCAGGCCGGGTTCTTATTTCGCCCCCTACGCGAAAGAACTGATTTCCTTTTATCTCGAGAAAAACAACGAGGACTCGATTTTGGCGTCCAACGAACATACCGGGGAAAATCCGCTCCCCTCGAACAACCGGGAAAGCGGAGCACACCGATGAAAGGCGTCGCGTCCTCGCAGTCATCTCCTTTTCGGAGAGCCCTCGCGCAGACGGACTGGCTGCTCGTCCTCGCAACTTTTTTGCTCAGTTTGACGGGCATTTTCATGATATACAGCGCTATCCATTCCAACCCCGCTTTCCTGAAAAACTCCCTGCACCTCAAACAGGTACTGTGGTCATCCATCGGATTTTCCATACTGGTTTTCATGCTCTTTTTCGACTATCACATATTTACAAAATGGGCCTATCTTTTTTACGCTCTCATTATCATCTTGCTCATCGCCGTTCTCCTCGCCGGGCAGGTAGTCTACGGCGCGAAACGTTGGCTCGTATTCGGCCCATTGCGCCTGCAACCCTCAGAACTGGCGCGTTTGGCAGTCATTCTCGTATTGGCTAAATATTTCGGCTCCCGGGGAGGAGAAAAACCTATCGGATTCAAAGAACTCATTCCACCGTTCGCTCTGGCAATTGCACCCGTTTTGCTCATAGTCCGGCAACCGGATCTGGGCACCGGCCTCACGGTCTTCCTGATAGCGGGCGCGATGACGCTCGTCGTAGGTGTCAGGAGGAGAGTGCTCATCACCATCGCAAGTCTGGCAGTTGCATGCACGCCTTTGGGTTGGTTTTTCCTTCAGGATTATCAGCGCCGGCGTATCTTGACGCTCTTCAACCCGGATGCCGACCCACTGGGAGCGGGCTACCAGAGCATGCAGAGCATCATCGCCGTCGGCAGCGGAGAATTCTGGGGAAAGGGACTGTTGCAGGGAACGCAGAGCAGACTTCACTTCCTGCCGGAGAAGCACACTGATTTCATCTTTTCCGTACTTAGCGAAGAGTTAGGGTTTGCCGGCAGTATTACCGTACTGGCTTTGTTCTTCATCTTTCTTCTGCGGTGTCTGAGCGCGGCACTCAACGCCGCCGACAAGGAAGGCACATTACTCGTCGTAGGCATAACCGCGGCGTTTTTTCTCTACATCATTTTCAACATCGGGATGACACTCGGCTTGATGCCCATCGTCGGCATCCCGCTCCCTCTGGTCAGCTACGGTGGGAGCGCCTCCATTTCGTCATTCATCGCCATCGCTCTAGTCCTGAACGTAGGCATGAGGAAAAAAAGCCTCACACCCGTTTTCGGCTAATTCCCCTTCTCTCCGTATTCACTCTCGCCCGGTGGCGGTGATGCAAAACTGTTTCCGATAGCGATTACGGCCTCTCGCCCGCCGTGCCGCTCGACAAGTGCTGCCTGTTCCGCCTTGGCGCGGCTGTCCACCTCATCGGGATCGAGAATACGCATCAGCCGCGCTTCCAGTTCCCCAAGAATGGATTGGTGCGCAGGGCTTCCGGAGAGGTCGCGGCGTTCCTCGGGATCGTTTTCAAGATCGAAGAGTTCGGGCGCATACCCAACGTAATGAATATACTTATAGCGTCCGTGCCGTATCATAAACATTCCCGTCCTTGCACCGAGAGCATGGAACTCGCTGAAAATTTCGCGCTCGATATCGTCGGGTTCGTTCGCTAGTCGGAACAGGGAATCGCCGTGCAACCGTTTTTCTTCATCATTACCGAGCTCGCCTGCGCAATCAAGCGCAGCGGGAAACAAATCGATTAGGGAGACCGGTGTTCGTGATACCATGCCCTCGGGAATGTCCGGGGCGGATACGATGAGAGGAACGGCGACGGATTCTTCATACATTGTGGATTTTCCCCATAGGCCACGCTCACCCAGATTGTCCCCGTGATCGCTGGTAAAGAGTACCCGGGTATTATCCTTGAGACCCGAATCCTCCAGGGTTTTCATAATTTTACCTACGTTCGAATCTACGAAGCTGACCATGGCAAAATAGCATGCCAGCGCGACGCGACGTTTGTGGTCATCAAAATAGACGTCATACGGTGCACACTCGTGAAGCGCTGCAATCCAGGGGTGCCAATCATAACTACCCGAAGGGTGCGGTTTGGGCAGCGGTATGTCTTCGAGCGGATACAATTCGTAAAACTCGGGGGGGCCTATGAAGGGAAAATGCGGGCATGTCAGGGAGACGAACAACGCCCAGGGGCACCCGTCATCTTCTTTCGCTTGTCTGGCTATCCACTCACAGGCCAAATCTGTGACATTGGTGTCGTAGGTGATGTATTTTGAGTCTCCCGGCCCGATTAGCTCAGCCATCCACTGCGGATTTTTTCTGGGCGGAAGGCCCTTATCGTCGCGAACCGCGCTGGAAACATCGCCAATCCCCCCTTTGGGCAGATGCAGAGGGATGATCTGCTCATCGAAGCCGACGGGAACTTCGGCGTTTCGGTAATGGAGTTTGCCGACCGAAACTGTTCTCACGCCAGACTCTTGCAATCTATGAGCCCAACTCGGCGGATATCCTTCGTAGGGATGCGCATTGTCCCAAGTACCGATTTCATGCACATATTTTCCCGTGGCAAAGCTCGCACGAGCCGGCGCACAGATCGGGCAGTTCGTATAGGCGTTCTCGAAACGCACCCCTGATGCGGCAAGCGCGTCCAAATTCGGCGTTTTGACGAGTGGGTGCCCATAGCAGCCCATCATTTTTTGTGTGTGTTCATCGTCCATCAAGAGTAGAAAATTCATCGCTTCCATCTGCGCAGCTCCCTGAATCGATTGGAGTTGAAACGGACATAGCGTCGAATATCATATCTCCAACAACACTGGATTGGGAAACGCCCCCTTACCCGAATCATGGCGAAGCGTTTTGCCCTTCTTTCGACAAATATCATGCACGCGCGCGTTCCCCATTTGATCTGGTTGCCAATTTTTCCCTTTTCGACCAAAATAAGCGATCAGTTCACCCGCACCCACGGAAACCCACGAAAAGTACTGGTCGGGGAACGAAAGAAGAAAATACGTCGCCTCGCATATGGCGAGAGACTTTAACAGGTTGATTACAATGAATTTAGACTATGCACGGGATGTATTTCCCTTCGTCCAGAAACCTTCACGTTATCTGGGTAACGAAGTGAATTCGGTCCGTAAGGACCTCTCGGGGGTGAAGAACCGTGTCGCCCTCGCCTTCCCGGATACCTATGAAGTCGGTATGTCACACAACGGCATCCGCATACTTTACCACCTCCTGAACGAATATGAAGACATCGCCGCTGAGCGGGTTTTTCTCCCCTGGGACGATTTCGAGACCATTTTGAGGAGTAAAAATGCGCCCCTAACCACGCTGGAAAGCCGGACCCCGGTCCGGGAGTTCCACGTTCTGGGAATATCGCTTCTCTATGAACTGGCCGCCAGCAACGTAGTCTTGCTGCTCGATCTGGCCGGCATCCCCAGACGCCCCGCCCAAAGGCGACGAGAAGACCCGCTCGTCATCGCAGGTGGGCCCGTGACGTTCAACGTGGAGCCAATGGCGCCTTTTTTCGATGCCGTCGCCCTCGGTGATGGAGAAGAACTCTTCCCAGAGGTAATCAAGGCCCACCAGAGGTGGAGAGAGACGAGCGCGCCGAGAGAAGCACTACTCGAAATGCTGGAGGAGATTAACGGGATATACGTCCCGAATCGCTATGTGGTCGAACACGACCCCGACGGAGAGGTCAAGAACTTCCGCCACATGAGCGGACATCGAAGACCCGTATTGGCGCGGGTGCTAGAGGATTTGAACAATTCGCTCCACCCTACGCGACCCATCGTTCCCTATACCCAGGTGGTGCACGACCGGGTGACACTTGAGGTGCAGCGTGGATGCACGAGGGGATGCCGCTTCTGCCACGCGGGCATGGTCTATCGCCCGGTTCGGGATCGGGACCCCCACAAGGTACTCGAGCTCGCCGAGGAATCCCTCAAGAACACGGGCTATGAGGAAATCAGCCTCTCATCGCTTTGCATTGCTGATTATCAGCCCTTGAAGGGACTCGTTCCCCTGATGATGGAACGTCTCGCCCCCATGCAGACTTCCATCTCTCTGCCCTCACTGCGTGTGGGGGCGATGAGCCCGGATTTGCTGGCCCAAATTGCGCGCGTACGCCGCACGGGCTTCACACTGGTGCCCGAGGCGGGCAGCGAACGGCTGCGCAACGTCATCAACAAGGTATTGACCGAAGCGGACCTGAAGCGAAACCTTCAGGACATCCTTGACACGGGCTGGCCCGGCGTGAAGTTCTATTTCATGCTCGGACTCCCTACCGAGAACTTCGACGACTTACAAGAAATGGCCGACATGCTCATGTCCTGCATGAGAATGCGCTCGCGCGAAACGGGCGAGCCTTTTCGCTTCATCAACGTAAGTCTTTCGACCTTCGTGCCGAAACCCCATACGCCTTTTCAGTGGTTCCCCCAGAACACCAAGGATGAAATCAAGGCGAAACTTGATTTCATCAAGAGATCAGTTCCAGACAGGCGGATCAAATTGCACTGGTCAAATCCCAAACATAGTTTTCTGGAGGCGGTCATCTCGAAAGGCGACCGCCGACAGGCGGATGTCATCGAGACGGCGGTCGACCTGGGATGCAAGTTCGACGGTTGGATGGAGTTTTTCGACTACGACAAATGGATGGCCGCTTTCCGGGAACATGGCCTCGACCCGGAATGGTACGCTTACCGAGAAATCCCCGAAGACGCCCCACTTCCGTGGGACCATCTCGACTGCGGCGTAACGAAGGAGTACCAACTCGCTGACTGGAAACGTTCCCTGCGTGAGGTCACCATCGGCGACTGTCGCTACGAAGCGTGCGGTCAATGCGGCATTCTGGACAAATACAAGGGCATCAAATACCACTACGAAAAGCCCATGCCGCTACCGGCTTCTTCACTACCGATCATCAACGGACCGTCACGAACGGACGACGCCATCCGGGCGATGGACCTAGCTCCCGGTCAAGACATCGCTCCCTCCGAGCCGGTAGAACTCGCCATCGCCAAGGCGCGACCCGAGGCAAAACACCAAAGACAAAAACGTCGCAAGAGCACCGCTCGTGAACACGGCCCTGTTCCGGTGGGCTTCGAGGGTGCGCACGACGACAACCCCGGCCTCGCCGAGGAACAACCCGATGCACCCATCCGCAAATTCAGGTTCATCTACGAAAAATCGGGCGATCTGCGCTTTCTGAGTCATCTGGAAATATTGAGAACCTTCATCCGCGCCATTCAGCGCGCGGGCTACCGTCTGGAACATTCCAGGGGCTTCAATCCGCACCCGAAGATTGTCTTCTCCCATGCGCTGCCCGTGGGCGTAGAAAGCCGCGCTGAAGTGGTGGATTTCTCGCTATTCGAGGTCGACGGGCATATCCGGTTGCGGGATTTATTCAAAAACCTGAAACGGGAGCTTCCACGAGGCTTGAGGCCTCGATCGGGATGGCGCATCGAGGGGAAAACACCTTCATCCGCCAATGCGCTAAGCGCCGCAACCTATGAAATCATTTTGTCCCGAGAAGATATGAAAACCCATGAAACACCGGATGCCTGGGTCAAATCCACTATCGAAAAGTTCATGAATGAGGAACACATCGAAATCACCCGCAAGCACAAGGGTAGAATCAAACATTTCGACGCAAGGCCCTCCATCGATCGTTTTACGTTCGAATCATCGACAATCACTACCATTCGCCTGCACCTCACGCTACGCTATAGGGATGGCGTGAAACCCAAGGTCACGGAAATACTCGCCAAGTGCTTGGGGCTGACTCCCGAAGCGTGCCTCAGAACCCGAATCCGGAAAATTTCCGTCTATTGGAGAGCGGGAACCTCCCGCGCGATAGCACATGCCGTCTGAACTCGTCATCAATGCCGAGCCGTTCGAGACGCGTATCGCGCTGCTCGAAAACGGAGTAGCGGCCGAACTCTATATCGAGCGCGAGAGCGGCAAGAGCATCGTCGGTAATATTTACAAGGGAAAAGTGACGAAAGTGTTGCCTGGTATGCAAGCGGCTTTCGTGGACATCGGTCTGGAAAAAGCGGGATTTCTATACGTAAGTGATGTGGACACCATCGAGTCCATCGAAAATTACCGCAAACTTGCAGCCGAGCAGGCAGATGACGACGATGACCTCGAATTCGAGGGCAACGACTTCAGTAACGGGGACGAACACGAAGACAACAAGGACGAGCAGCAAAACGGCTCGCATCGAAACCTTATTGGAAGACGCCCGCGCCGCTGGGAGGGAGAACGCCACATCGAGAACCTGCTCAGGGACGGCCAGGATGTCATCGTCCAGGTCAGCAAGGAACCCCTTGGCACCAAAGGCTCTCGCCTGACCAGCTACGTCACCCTGCCGGGCCGGTACGTGGTTTACATGCCCACTATCAAGCAGATCGGTATCAGCAGGCGAATCGACAACGAAGAGGAACGGAAACGACTAAAGAAACTGGTCCGCAAGCATCGTCAGCCGGGAGCCGGATACATCGTCCGCACTGCCAGTGAAGCTATGCCGGCCCAGGATATCGAGGCCAACGTGAACTTCCTGCACGCACTATGGGAAGACATTCTGCTCAAGAACGAATCGGCTTCTGCCCCATCCCGAATTCACATGAATTTGAATATCATTGAGCGGACCGTGAGGGATTTGTTCAATTCCAGCGTCGAAAGAATGATCATCGACGACAAGGGACAATACCTCAAGACCAGGGAATTCCTCAAAAACTATTACCTGCATCTCGTCCCCAAACTACAGCACTACGACGGCGATGAACCGATATTCGATTATTTCGGTGTCGAACTCGAACTCGAACGCGCGCTCGGGCAACGCGTTTGGCTGAGAAACGGTGGTTACATCGTGATCGACCAGACAGAGGCGCTTACGACCATAGACGTCAACACCGGGCGGTTCGTAGGAAAGAAGAGCCCCGAGGAAACGATTCTCGAAACCAATCTCGAAGCGGTGCGCGAAATCGTAGCCCAATTGCGCCTTCGTAACCTGGGCGGAATCATTATCGTCGATTTCATCGATATGGAGAAGGAAGAGAACAAGGAGAAGGTGTTCAACTCTTTTAAGGAGGAACTCCGAAAGGACCGCTCGCGTACCAACATCCTGAAAATAAGCGAACTCGGGCTCGTCGAAATGACCCGGAAACGCGTCCGCGACAGCATCCAGAGAACGCTCTGCACCGCATGCCCATATTGCGAGGGACGCGGACAGGTGAAATCCGCAATCTCGGTGAGCTATGAAGCTATGCGGGAAGTGCGACGGATGAGGAGAGCACATAAAGATGCCTCAAAATTCCTCATCAACGTCCACCCCGAGGTCGTGGACATCCTCCTTGATGAGGAAAGAAGGAACGTAGAAGAGCTTGAAAGCCTGCTCAACATACAGCTCGTCATCAAAGGCGACGCCGAACTGCATCGCGAAGGCTTCGAAGTCGTCCGGCTGTAACGAGGTGTCCTGCTTTTTTTGATAATTCTGCCGTACCGAGGATAGACGATATGTGGCGAAGTGCTTGCGCATTAACATTCGCTATTTTCGCGGCGGGATGCACCAATTTCTCCCTACTTGATTCAGGATCCGATCCGGAAGAAGCACACAAGAACGTTTCCGAGAGCAAAGAACTGGAGAAGGAATTCCTGTCCGCGAAGGAGCGCAACGCGCGCCTTGAGGGCCAGATTGCTGAATCCCTCAGGAAAGTCGAAACACTCACCCGGGAAATTCGTGACCTGCAGAAGAAAGAAACCGCCATGGAAGGCGCCATGGAACGCTTGAGCCGAGAAAACGTCATGAAAAAGATATTCCCGACCACCCCTTCCCGACAAAAAAGGATGTGGTCGCCCAGGCGGCCATCGTCTCACATACCCTCTCCCCGGAAGGGCGACGCAACAGCGAACAAGCAAAGGGTTGCTTCCACTACCCCACAGGATCTTTACAACAAATCATACCGCGCAGTCCGGGATGGAAAGAGTGGCGAAGCCATTCGCGGATTTCGTCTTTTCTTGCGCCTGTTTCCCAACAGTCAGTTGGCGGGCCATTCGCAGTACTGGCTCGGAGAAGCTTACTACGCTCTCAAGCAATACCCTGAGGCGCTGGTTGAGTTTCAGAATCTCATCACGAACTACCCCGGAAGCCGTAAAGTTCCCGACGCTTATTACAAGCGGGGACTTACATATGTCCGGCGCGGATTTCCCCTCATCGCCACGCTTGAATTCGAAAAACTGCTCGAAAAATATCCCTCGCATCCTCTTTCGAAAAAGGCAAAAGTCCAACTTCAAAACCTTGAACATTACACTGGAAAAAAGCTCCGGTGAAAACACATCGCCCGGTCATATTTCATGGTTAAATTCGAGACACGGACCCCCATGTTATTGGCCTATGATGCACCCCCCCGGATCGTGAATGAGAACCTGAAATCCTTTGCCGCGCTCAATTCATCGGATATTCCTGGAACGAAGCCGAATGGCTGGCTCGTCTTACGAATTCTGTCGCAGGCTGAGCACTCAAATCGGCTGCCGGAATTGTTTGAAAATCCTACGGAAGCTTTTGAGTCTCCATCCGACGTATCGAGCGATTCGCGGCCGTTAAAGCCCTTGAAGTTCTGGAGAAGAAGTTTCCCTCGATTTGTCTGCCAAAATCCATCGAGAGGCATCAAAAACAGATACAGGAATCATTACGCACGATTCCACCCAGCATCCAGATCCCCCGCCTGACATTTGCACCCCGCCCGGCACACTCTTCACCAAAGGAGAAATATCGACGTCGGGCAGTTCGCCGTCACGATTTTCGGCATGCGACGCCTGAAGGACTACGGAAGGCGGGTGGCGAGGCAGCTTGTAGCCCAATTCGCCAGAAAGGACGTCACTGTCATGAGCGGAATGGCCCAGAGAGTCGACGCGTAAGCCCATTATGCTCACGCTCAAAAAGGGGGGAGAATCATCACCGCGCTCGACTCCGGATTTACACAGAACTACCCGGTGGAGCATAAGAAACTCAGATGCAAGATCGACACCTCCTCAAAGAGGGTGCACATCTGATAGAATGGAAAACGTGGACGATATCGTTAACGCTCTTCCAGAGTACGCCCGAAATATGCTAGATAATCCAGCGCAGATTCGAGTGAGGGGATTGGGGCCTGAAAAACTGAAGGCAAAGAGGCTCCAGAGGTGGTAGCGCTCCTCAACCTCACGATTGTATGAATGGGTCCCATGATGAACCGGCTGGCTCGCTACTAGATGAGGAATTACCAACTTGACCAACCGCCTCTGCAAGGCGCTGCCGATAGGGAATCGAAAAACGACTACCGCCCCCCTGGAAATTCCACCTGCAGACGACGCTCCGTGCAGCAATCCGCAGGAATGAGAAATACATGACTGACCAGAAAATCTCGAAAAACGCGCGTTTGAAACAAGCCTCTGCAAGGAGCAAATCACGCAATCGCTCCTCCCGAAGTGCAAAAAGCGGGAGCCCCGCCTCGAAACTCCTCATCGTGGAATCGCCGACAAAGGTGCGCACCATCCAGAAATTCCTTGGGCCCGATTTCGACATTCTCGCGTCACAGGGCCATGTGCGGGACCTTAGAAAAACAGGCGAGCGCAAAATGGGAATAGATGTTCATAACGATTTCAAGGCAGACTACGGCGTTATTCAGAAAAAATCGAAGACCATCGACCAGTTGCGCAAGGCGGCCACGGCGGCGAAGGAGATATATCTCGCTCCGGACCCAGACAGAGAGGGCGAGGCAATCGCCTGGCATATCCAGGAACTACTCGAGGGTTCAGGGGCCGACAACGAATTCTACCGTGTGACGTTCAACGAAATCACGAAACGCGCGGTACAGGAAGCACTCTCGAAACCAAGACGAATCGACCAGAAGAAAGTGGATGCGCAAGAAACACGCAGAAAACTCGACAGAATCGTGGGCTTCAAACTCTCCGGCGAAATACTCTGGAACAAGGTCGCATTCGGCCTAAGCGCGGGTCGCGTGCAGTCGGTCGCGCTGAAACTGGTTTGCGAGCGCGAAGACGCGATTGAAGCCTCCGAACCGAAAGAATACTGGAGTATTACGGCGCATCTGGAAAAAAGAGGCTCCGAGCCCCCCTTCGAAGCCAAATTGTTCCGAATCGACGGAAAAGAAGCGGAAATACCGGACGAATCCAACGCGATGACACTGGCGAAGAAAATAGCGTTTAGCACCTTGAGAGTTTCCAGGGTCGAGAAAAAAGAACGTCGCCGCAGGCCGCTCGCGCCTTTCATCACCAGCACACTGCAGCAGGAAAGCTCCAGCAAACTGCGCTATGGCGCAAAGAAGACCATGAGTATCGCCCAGTCGTTGTACGAAGGGGTGAACTTGGGGCGCAAAATGGGAAATATCGGCCTCATCACCTATATGAGGACGGATTCCGTGCGCCTCTCACCCGAAGCTGTCGCAACGGCGCGAGCCTATATCGAAACAGAATATGGGCATGACTACCTCCCCCAAAAACCCAACGTCTTCAAAACGAGAGAGACTGCCCAGGACGCGCACGAAGCGATTCGGCCCACCGACGTTGGACTCACGCCCGAGAAGGTGCGCGCTTACCTGAAACCGGAACTATACGCTCTTTACAGTCTCATCTGGCGGCGCTTCCTCGCGAGCCAAATGACGCCCGCCGTCTTCAGCCAGACGAGCGTGGACATCACGCCCGACCACCACCCAAAGAATGAGGAATTTCTTTTGCGAGCGAGCGGTTCCGTTTTGAAGTTCAATGGTTTCCTGAGGGCATACCAAGACGACCCCGAAGCGGGGAAAGATGCGGACTCCCAGAAAGCCGGCGCGTCCAACTCCGGGCAGGATAGACTCCTGCCACCTCTTGAGGACGGCGACCCCCTGTTATTCGTCAACTCCGAAGCCGCGCCCACCGGGGTCGTCGCAGAGCAGCACTTCACCCAACCCCCGCCTCGCTACACAGAAGCCTCGCTGGTGAAAGAACTCGAAGAAGACGGTGTGGGCCGCCCGAGCACCTACGCCAGCATACTGGACACCCTGGAAAAGCGAAAATACGTCAGCATCGAGAGAAAGCGCAGGCAGTTCACCCCCACCTCGCTCGGCAGGGAAGTCAATCGTCTACTCATCCAGGGCTTTCCCGATCAGATCGACGTGGGCTTCACAGCGAAGATGGAAAAATATCTCGATGACATCGAGGACGGGACGACGTCGTGGCTACCCGTGATGAGAGATTTTTATGACAACTTCGACAGGAAAATTCAGATAGCAAAAAAGGAACTGCCGAACCTCAAGACCTCGGGAGAGCCAATCGGCAGAAATTGCCCCGAATGCGAGCGTGAATTGGTGAAAAAATTCAGCAAGAACGGCTGGTTCATCTCCTGTTCGGGATATCCGGGCTGCCGGTACTCGGAGAACATTCCCACCGAAAGCGAGCCCGATCCGGAAGAGACACAGGAGATGGCCCGCATCGAGGAAGTCGCCCAGCCATGTGAAGAGTGCGGTGCGCCGATGCAGGCGAAACGAGGACCGTACGGGATATACCTCTCCTGCACGGCGTTTCCCGATGCACACAGAAAGAGGAAAGCACTCGGCAACGGACAGGCCGCCACCGTCCCCAAGCCTACAGGCGTATCCTGTCCTACAGATGGCTGCGACGGAGAACTTGTGGAGCGGCGCTCCCGCCGCACCGGGAAGCCCTTTTTCGGGTGCAGCCGCTTTCCGGCATGCAAAACGGCTGTCTGGGATTGGCCCGTAGCGCAACCCTGTCCTTCCTGCGGTAACTCCATCCTCACCATCAAAACGACCAAAAAGAATGGGGCCAAGCTTGTTTGCTCACAAAAAAATTGCGGATATACGGCAGAATGTCCTCCTGAACTCACTGAGCGGATGGAAGTCTCGAAATCCACTCCCCCCCAGGAGGCCTCGGCTTGAGTGACAGACTGCGGATCATCGGCGGCGGACTGGCGGGTTGTGAAGCCGCTTGGCAAGCGGCCAAACGAGGCATCGAGGTCGACCTCTACGAGATGCGACCCAGCAAGAAAACAGCCGCGCATGAAACCAGCGGTTTGGCTGAACTCGTCTGCTCGAATTCGTTCCGTTCGAACTCCATGGAAAACGCCTCCGGCTTGCTCAAGGAAGAAATGCGAAAGCTCGACTCAATCATCTTGCGGGGCGCCGATTCCTGTCGGGTTCCCGCAGGGTTGGCATTGGCCGTCGATCGGACGTCTTTCAGCAAAGCGATCACCGAAGCGATCGAAAACGACCCACGAATCACAGTCTACAGGGAAGAAGTCGGGAATTTGGAGGATAAAATCCTCACCATCGTCGCCACCGGCCCACTTACAAGCGATTCCCTCTCCGCAGAAATCGCCCGCCTCACACAGGGCAAATACCTCTATTTCTACGATGCCATCTCGCCTATCCTGCACGCGGACAGCATCGACATGTCGGTGGCTTTCAACTGCTCGCGTTACGGAAAAGGCAACGAAGGCGACTATCTCAACTTGGGCCTCAACGAATCGCAGTATTACCAATTCGTCGAGGATTTGCTCGCCGGCGAGAAAATACCTCTACGCGAATTCGAACGCGCCATCTATTTCGAAGGCTGCCTCCCTGTCGAAGAAATGGCCGCGAGGGGAAAGGACACGCTTGCCTTCGGACCGATGAAGCCCGTGGGTCTCGAACATCCTGAAACGGGAGAGACGTACTGCGCGGTCGCCCAACTCAGGCGAGAGGATTTAACGGGAGATTACTTCTCCATGGTGGGCTTTCAGACCAGATTGCGGTACCCCGAACAAAAGCGTATCTTCTCGACACTGCCCGCACTCGAGAATGTTCGCTTTTTGCGCTACGGAAGCCTGCACCGAAACACCTACATCAACGCACCGCGCCTGATGCGGATAACCCTGCAACTCAAGCGCCACCCGCATATATTCATGGCGGGTCAGCTCACGGGTGTGGAAGGATACCTTGAATCGGCAGCCATCGGCTTGATCGCCGGAATGAATGCGGCCGCACTTATCCAGGGAGAACCCATCGCTCCCCCGCCCGCGACGACAGCGCTCGGCGCCCTGAATCACTACATCATCGAGGCGAATCCGAGAAACTTCCAGCCCATGAACATTAACTACGGCCTGTTCTCGCCCCTGGAAAAACGTGTCCCAAAGAAATTCAGGAAAAGACACGTCACGAAACGCGCTATCGAGGATCTGGAGCAATGGCAAAGCAGACTCGCCTCACCAACAGCCTGAGCGAAACCCGGAAACTTTTCGAAGCGCATCTGCGAGATGAGCGCGACAGTTCGGAACATACGCTTCGCGCATATGCGACCGATCTGAAGGACTTCGATGCGTTTCTTACCGACTGGGCGGAAAAGCCAGTTCCACTGGATGAAATCGACCCCTTGGCAATTCGAGGCTATCTCGGGTTTCTGTACAGGAAGGGAGTCTCTCCGAGGACCGTAAACCGGCGCCTGTCGAGCATACGCAGCCTGTTTCGTTTTTTGAGACGAGAGGGGTTTTCCCTGAACGATCCGGCGCGAGAGACACCCTCCCAAAAAGAAAAAAGGCCCTTGCCCAATTTCTTGCCCGTGGACGACGCCGTCCGCCTCATGGAAATGCCCGACACTTCGACCCCGGAAGGCACGAGGGACAGGGCGATCTTCGAACTTCTCTACGGCTCCGGCCTTCGGGTCAGCGAATTGACGGGGCTGAACCGCGCCGATCTGAACATGGCGGAAAGACTCATTCACGTGCGCGGCAAAGGCAGAAAAGAGAGAATCGTGCCCATCACGAAAAAGGCGGCCAACGCCGTATCGAACCACCTCGAGAAGATGGATACTGAATCTACCGAGGATTCTCCCGTGTTCATGAACAAGCGGAACAAGAGAATCTCCCCGGCCTTTGTGCGTTCGATCTTCCGCACGTATGAAATAAAAGGCGGCTTCAGCTATCATTTCACCCCGCACACCCTTCGCCACACGGCGGCGACGCATCTGCTCGAAAGCCAGGAGGCTGACCTTCGCTCAATCCAGGAGTTGTTGGGACACGCGAGCCTCTCCACGACGCAAAGGTACACTCAGGTGAACTTCTCCCACCTGCGCGCCGTGTACGACGACGCGCACCCCAGGGCGAAGATGCAATCGAAACGAGGATGATAGATGACGACACCAGACGCCATTATCCGCTCGACCACGATTCTCGCTCTGCGCTACAAGGGCCAAACAGCTCTGGGCGGAGATGGACAGGTCACCATGGGGAACGCGGCGGTGAAGCACGGAGCTGTGAAAATTCGAAAGCTTGGCACCGGAAAGGTACTCGCAGGATTTGCCGGTTCGGCTTCCGACGCCATCGCCCTGTTCGAGCGTTTCGAGGGGAAACTCGAGGAATACCGGGGGAACCTCTCGCGCGCCGCCGTGGAGATGGGCAAGGATTGGCGGACAGACAGGGTCCTGCGTCGTCTGGAAGCCCTCCTCGCCGTGGCGGACGAAAACACATCGCTCATCCTCTCGGGCACAGGCGACATTATCGAACCTGATGACGGCGTGCTCGGGATCGGCAGCGGTAGCCCCATGGCCATCGCCGCCGCGCGTGGCATGCTGAGTCTCGAACCCGATCTCGGCGCAGACGAAATCGTGAGAAAATCTCTGGAAATCGCAGCGGACATCTGCGTCTACACCAACAAGAACATTTCAGTGGAAACGCTCTAATGGAAAACCTTACCCCCGCACGAATCGTCGAGGAACTCGACCGATATGTCGTTGGCCAGCAAGACGCCAAGCGAGCCGTGGCGATTGCGCTCAGAAACCGCTGGCGCAGGCAGCAATTGCCACCCGAGATGGCCGAGGACGTAGCGCCCAAGAACATCATCATGATCGGCCCCACCGGCGTCGGGAAGACCGAGATTGCAAGGCGTCTGGCCAAGCTGGCAAAAAGCCCGTTCATAAAGCTCGAGGCCAGCAAATTCACCGAGGTGGGCTACGTGGGTCGCGACGTGGAGAGCATGATCCGGGACCTCGTCGAACTGGCCCGCAACATTGTTCAGGAAGAACAGCGCGACATCAACAAGAGCAAGGCCCAGGAACTCGCCGAAGAGCGTCTGCTCGACCTGCTGCTGCCTCGTCCCCCAAGGTTCGGCGCGCTTGATGAACGGGGGCAATCCCGCGACCCGCTCGGCGAGGAAAGCTATCAGCGTTCGCGAGAGAAGTTCCGCTCCCTGCTCCTCGAGGGCAAGCTCGATGACCGGGAAGTGGAGATAGAGGTGGCGGACAGGGGTCCCGAGATTCACTTCATGGGCGGAAGTGATCTGGAACAGATCGGCATCAACATGAAAGAAATCATGGGAAACTTCATGCCCCAGGCCCCAAAGAACAGGCGTATGAAGGTACCGGAGGCGTTCGAGTATCTCACACAGGAAGAAGCCGACAAGCTCATCGATTCGGAAAGCTTAAACGCAGAGGCCATCGAGCGCACCGAGCAATCCGGCATCGTATTTCTTGACGAAGTCGACAAGGTCGCATCCCAGAACAACGGCAGGGGCGGCCCGGACGTCTCGCGCGAAGGCGTGCAAAGGGACTTGCTTCCCATCGTGGAAGGCTCCACCGTGCAGACCAAGTACGGCCCCGTGAAGACCGACCATATCCTGTTCATCGCAGCGGGCGCTTTCCACATTGCCAAGCCCTCGGATCTTCTGCCCGAACTGCAAGGGCGCTTCCCCATCCGGGTGGAGTTGAATTCTCTGGATCACGACGATTTTATCCGCATACTCACAGAGCCCGAAAACGCGCTTGTGCGCCAATACCCGGCTCTTCTGGCAACCGAGGGTGTCAGAATCACGTTCGGAGAAGACGCCGTAAAGGAAGTGGCCGATTTCGCCTTCCGCATCAACGAGCAGACTGAGAACATCGGCGCCAGAAGACTGCACACCATCATGGAACGGCTTCTCGAGGAAATTTCCTTCCGGGCGCCCGACATGTCCGGCGAGAACGTGGAAATAGACGCCGCCTACGTGCGTGAACGCCTGAGCGACATCGTAGAAGACCTTGACTTGAGCCGTTATATTCTCTAAACCTTCACCCCTTCCCCGTTGGCCATGCACCTTCGGGAAGTGTATATTTTTCGGCTTGTGACGAGAAATCCATATCTCATTCTTCGCTATTGAAGGTTCAGACATGGAACCTAGAGACAGGGCGGCGACGCTGATTGAAGCGCTGCCCTATATCCAACAGTTTGCGGGCAAGACCATCGTCGTCAAATACGGCGGCGCGGCGCAGGTGCAGTCGGAACTTCAAGCTCCCTTCGCACAGGACATCGTGTTGCTCAAGTACGTGGGCATCAACGTGGTCGTCGTCCACGGCGGAGGCCCCCAAATCGGTGAAACCCTCAAGAAAATCGGCAAGACCAGCGAGTTCATCGAAGGTCTCCGGGTGACGGACGAAGAAACCGTCGGCGTGGTGGAGATGGTACTCTCCGGTGCCACGAACAAGAGCATCGTGAGACTCATCAACCGGCACGGTGGGAACGCCGTGGGTCTTTCCGGTTCGGACGCAGGCCTCACGACGGCGAAGAAACTGATCATGAGCAGAAAAGGGCCAAGCGGAGAGGACATGGAATATGACCTGGGACGCGTCGGCGAGGTGCTGTCGATACAGCCCGATATCATCCACCACCTCACCAACGGCGGTTTCATTCCCGTCATCGCGCCCCTGGGCGTGGGGGAAGACGGCAACATCTACAACATCAACGCCGACTCTGCTGCCGGTGCCATCGCGGGCGCGTTGCACGCGGAAAAATTTATCCTGCTGACCGACGTGCCCGGTATTCTGGACGATGGGCAAAGCCTCATCAGTACCATCAGACACGATGATATTGATAGGCTCAAAGAAGAGGAAATCATCACCGGCGGGATGATTCCGAAAGTCGACGCGTGTCTGCATGCGCTCTCATCGAACGTCACGAAAACCCACATCGTCGATGGCAGGGTTCCACACGCCGTTTTGCTCGAAGTGTTCACGGATGAAGGCGTGGGCACGCAAATCGTCAGATAGCTCCTTTTTGAGGAAAAACATGGACAACGCCACACTGATCTCGGACGCCGAACTGAACGTCGCCCCCACCTACGGGCGCTATCCTATCGCCCTGGTCCGCGGCGAGGGATGCCGCGTCTGGGATGCGGACGGGAAGGAATATCTGGATTTTGTATCCGGTCTGGCGGTGTGCAACTTAGGGCACTGCCACCCCGGTGTCGTGGCCGCCATCAGAGAACAGGCCGGAAAGCTGATTCACGTTTCGAACCTCTATCACATCGAACCACAAATCGAGTTGGCCAAGAAGCTCAACCGGCTTTCTTTCGGTGACAAGGTATTTTTCTGCAACAGCGGCACGGAAGCCGTCGAAGCGGCACTCAAACTCGCCAGAAAATATTCGTTCCAAAAATACGGGGAAGGCCGACACGAGATATTGAGCTTCGACATGAGTTTCCACGGCCGCACCATGGCGTCTCTCACCGCCACGGGCCAGACGAAATTTCACGGGGCGTTCAAGCCGTTACTGCCCGGTTTCCGCTACGTGCCTTTCGGCGACGTGGAAGCGATTGCCGCCTCGGTCTCGGAGCAAACTTGCGCCATCATGGTGGAACCCATCCAGGGCGAGGGAGGCGTGAACGTGCCGCCCGAAGGATATCTCAAGGGTCTAAGGGAGGTTTGCGACGCCAACGATCTTCTCCTGCTTTTTGATGAGGTGCAGGTCGGCCTCGGCAGGACGGGAAAACTCTGGGCGTACGAGAACGAGGGTGTAGCGCCCGACGCCATGAGCCTCGCGAAGGCGCTCGCGGGCGGAACGGCCATAGGCGCTCTGGTCGCATCGGATAAAGCCATGGCGTTCGAACCAGGCGACCACGCCGCCACGTTCGGGGGCAATCCACTGGCCACCGCCGCAGGATGCGCAGCAGTGGACGCCATCACCGCACCCGGATTCCTCGAACATGTCCGGGAGATGGGAGCCTACACTACCGCAGGACTCGAGGAATTGGCGAAGCGGCACGCTATCATCAAGGACATCAGAGGCAAGGGGCTGATCATCGGCTGCGAGGTGGACGTGGACGCGACTTCCATCGTCGCGAAGGGATTCAAGGCGGGGTTTTTGCTCAACGTAGCCGTCCAGAAGGTTATCCGGCTCATCCCGCCCCTCGTCGTGGAAAAGGAAATGATCGACAAGTTGATGGATTTCCTCGACAAGGCACTCGCGGATCTGGCGAAATGAACAAGCTCGACTATCTAACCGGCCAGGAACTGAGCGCCGCCCAAACGCTGGAACTCATCGAAGAAGCGCTTGTCCAGAAACAAGAAACCGTACAGGAGGGAAAACTCCGCCCCGCCTTGGCGGGAAAGAACTTCGCGTTCCTCTTTGAAAAGCACTCCACGAGAACCCGGGTTTCCTTTGAGGCAGGGCTATCGCAACTGGGCGCGAACGCGATTTTCCTAGCTCCCAACGACACACAGATTGCCCGGGGAGAAACCCCCGCAGACAGCGCAAAGGTGCTGAGCGAATATGTGGACGGCATCATCGTCAGAACCTATGCACATGAACGCGTGGAGGAAATCGCCGCGAACGCGGGCGTTCCCGTGATCAACGGCCTGACGGACCTGCACCATCCCTGCCAGGCGCTTGCCGATTTCCTGACAATGAGAGAACGCTACGGAACGCTCGAGAACTTGAAACTCGCCTATTTGGGCGACGGAAACAACGTGCTCCATTCACTGCTCATCGTGGGCGCCTTGATTGGTGTTGACGTGAGCGCCGCGTGCCCGAAAGAATATTGGCCGGACTCCGGAATCCTGGAACAGGCTCAAAACTCGGCGCGAGAATCCAGCGCGCAAATCCACGTCACAGAAGACGCGGAAGAAGCCTGCACTGACGCCGATGCCATTTATACGGACGTATGGACCTCTATGGGACAGGAAGAAGAGAACGAGCACCGCCAGAGGGTGCTGGCTCCATATCAAGTGAACGAGAACGTATTCCGGGTCACGAACGAGGACGCCGTCTTCATGCACTGCCTCCCCGCACACAGAGGGGAGGAGGTAACTGCGGACGTCATCGACGGCCCGCGCAGCGTCGTGTTCACGCAGGCAGGGAATCGGCTCCACGCACAGAAGATACTCCTTCAAATCCTAGCTGGAGGAAACAATGGCGCCTAAGCCGAAAAGGGTCGTCCTCGCCTACTCAGGAGGGCTGGACACCTCCGTCATGCTCAAGTGGATCAAGGAAACGTACGAATGCCCCGTCGTGGCCTATGCGGCGGATGTCGGACAGGGTGCAGGAGAACTCGACGGCCTGGAGGAAAAGGCGCTGGCCACAGGTGCGGAATCGTGCCACATCCTCGATTTGAGGGAAGAGTTCGCGTGCGACTTCATCTTTGCCATGTTGCGCGCGGGCGCCATTTACGAAGGGTCATATCTGCTGGGAACCTCCATCGCAAGGCCGCTCATCGCGAAAGGCCACATGGACGTGCTTGCAAAAACGGGGGGCGACGCCGTCGCCCATGGAGCGACGGGCAAGGGGAACGACCAGGTGCGCTTCGAGTTGACATATGCCTCCATCGATCCGGAGGTCACCATCATCGCGCCCTGGCGTGACTGGGACTTCGGGGGGCGGTCCCACCTCATCGCCTACGCGGAAAGGCACGGCATCCCCATACCTGTGACGGCGGAAAAACCCTATTCGATGGACAGAAACCTCCTGCACATCAGCTTCGAGGGCGGTGTTCTGGAAGACCCCTGGGCGGAGCCGCCCGAGGACATGTACGTCCTGAGCGTATCCCCCGAAAAAGCGCCGGACGCGCCCGAATATGTCGAAATCGAATTTGAAAGGGGCGACCCCGTGGCATTAAACGGAGAACCCCTCTCTGCGGTCGCCATGATGGAGAGACTCAATGCCTTGGCTGGCGCGCACGGCGTGGGCCGGGTGGACCTGGTCGAGAACCGCTTCGTTGGCATGAAGAGCAGAGGCGTCTACGAAACGCCTGCCGGCACGGTGTTACATGCGGCGCGACGGGCCGTGGAATCCCTGACGATGGACAGGGAAGTCATGCAACTGCGCGATTCCCTGATCCCAAAATACGCGCAACTCGTCTACAACGGCTTTTGGTTCGCGCCCGAGCGGGAATTCCTGCAATCCGCCATTGATCGTGCGGCGGAAACGGTTTGCGGCTCGGCCCGGGTGAAACTCTTCAAGGGTTCCTGCAGCGTGGTGGGAAGAAAAGCACCTGAAAACATGACCCTGTATCGTCCCGACCTCGCCACCTTTGAGGAAGATGTGGTCTATTCTCAGAAAGATGCAGAAGGGTTCATCCGCCTGAACGCCTTGCGTCTCAGAGTGCGCTCGCAACGCGGTTCCCGGTAGAATCTTTCCGGTTGTCCTGCAATTCCTCGTAAAATTTGTGCTTAAATCGGGGTTTTGCGGCGATGGTCGCATGACACGAGCGGTGGTGAACAGTCACTTCTCCCAGCCGAAACACCTCGCCCTTTTCGGAAATTGCTTGAATGACTCTACAACTCCTTGGGTGATTTGTTTCTAGATATCGTCAATTGATATTCAATGACCCTCTATGTTTCCCAACCTACGCTCACTGTATTCTTTATTTTTTGTATTTCGACCCGGATTAGATTATCCTCTATATGTGTGGCTATGCCGATGGTTCCATTAAGCCAGTATGGCCTCAAACTTCCGCCCATTCTCTTCAAAATATACAATAATGGTCGTTGGCAATCTGGAATGGACTCAAGCTAGCTATGCGTATATATGATGATTTGCGACTAAAATGAAGTCATCCAAATGAGGGAGGAAGCTCCATGTCCATGGGTGAGAGGCAGATGGATGACCCCCGTGAGCTGCCCATTTACACGATTTCCGAGGCTGCGCGCTATCTTACCGTACCCGCTGCTACGATCCGCTACTGGTCGGTGGGCCGGGACGATTATCAGCCATTGATTACAACACCCGAGCACGAACCGGTGCTACTTTCGTTCCTGAATCTTACGGAACTTCACATTCTGGCCGCCATCCGCCGAAAGCACAAGGTAAAAATGCCGAGTATCCGAAAGGCGATCCAGTACCTGGCAAAGCATCCTCTGAGAGCGTCTGAAAAGCGCCATCCACTGATCAGCCGCAAGTTGGAGACGGACGGACTGGATCTGCTCATCGAACAATACGGGCAACTGATTAATATTAGCCAAGCAGGTCAAACAGCCATGCGGGAGATTATCAGCGCAGCACTGCGTCGCATCAATCGTGACTCCGATGGTATCCCGATCAAGCTCTATCCGTTTACAAGAGCGGCTATGATCGACGCGCCGTCTATGGTCGTCATAGACCCGACGATTTCTGCCGGCCGGCCTATAATCTCCGGTACCGGGCTCACCACGCAACTCATTGCCGAGCGCTACAAGGCAGGGGAATCGGTCAGCGATTTGGCTCGAGACTATGAGCGTGAAAATGCGGAAATCGAAGAAGCGATCCGCTGTGAACTCCAAGCCGCAGCTTGAGGATCCAACCCGTTTCCTGGATCGGAATCTCGGAAGGCACATTATCGCGAAACAGTTCCGATTGGAAGGAATGAAAGTCGAAGTTCACGACGATCATTTTCCGTTGGGTGCTCCGGATGAAGAGTGGCTGGCGCACGCTTGGAACATGAATTGGGTGGCAGTTACTATGGACAAGAACATCCGTTATTGGCCTGTCTAATCCAATGCCATCAAGAAACATAGGGTGCGCGTAATCGTGGTGCGGATGAAAAACGCAACGGGACCGGATATGGCCGGGTTGCTGGCAAAAATGAGACGTCGGATCACACCCTTCAACGCAAAAACGTCTGCTCCATTTGTGGCGGGGCTGGATCGGAGTGGCAGGATAAAAACCATAGGTGATTATCCTCTTGATGAACTCGGTACAACACCTTGACGCCGGGGCCATCCCATAGAAGCGAAAGATGCTGGGGTGTTATGAGATATTCAGAAGCGCAAGCTATACTACCCGGCGGATCAAATTGCCACAGAACAAAGTATACAGAGACGCCGACGAGAGATGGTGCTTCGGGATTTCTAAATTATATCAATCGATTATCGATGAATTACGGGCCACGAGAATAGTTCGTTTTTCTCTGTGCCTGTATCTTGCAGAAATAAGCATATGATGAGTCAGCGAACTCCCTGAGAAATTGCAGTGTTACATCGGCAAGTGATGGGAGTATTGTCTCAAGCTTTGGCGGCGGAACTGCTCTTTCTTCTGGTTCTGCTGCGCGCCGCCTCGGGCCACGCCAGCAGGATGGGGCTGGCCACGTAAACAGAGGAATAGGTGCCGGCCACAATGCCGATCGCCAAAGCAAAGGCTACGTCCGAAATCACGTCGCCACCCAGGAAAAGGAAAGCCAGCACGGCGATCAAGGTCGTCCCAGAAGTGAGCAATGTACGTGACAGCGTCTGGTTGATGGATTTGTTGACCAAGCCTGAAAACTCAGCCCGCCTCGAAACGCGCGTATTCTCGCGAATACGGTCGAACACGACGATGGTGTCGTTCAGCGAATAACCGATGATGGTCAGGACGGCCGCCACGATGGGGAGCGTGAACTCCTTGCCGGACAGGGAAAAGACACCCAGGGCGATGATGACGTCGTGCAAAAGCGCCACGACCGAGGCAATCGCCTGGCGAAACTGGAAACGGAAACTGATGTAGATCAGGATGCCGACGAGGGCGAAGAGCATGCTGCTGAGCGCCTTCTGGCGCAAATCAGCACCGACTTTCGGCCCTACCATCTCGGTCCTGCGCATCTCGAACGCATCTTTGCCGAATTTCTTTACGAGTGCGCCTTTCACGATGGATTCGACACCCTTGATATCACCGGAGCTTTTCTCCACACGAACCAGGAACTCCCTGTCAGAACCGAAATTCTGGATCACGGTATCACCCAAAGAAAGCCCCGCAACGGCACTACGCACCTCCCCTATCGGCTTGGCCTCTTTGAATTGTACCTGAACCAGTGTTCCGCCGGTGAAATCGATGCCGTAGTTAATTCCCTTGGTCAAAAGAAGGAAGATGGACAGTATCACGACTACGGTGGAAATGCCGGCGAAGAGCTTGATTTTGCCGATGATATCGAACGATATGCCTGGCCGGATGATTTCCATCAGATGCTCAAACTCCTCACGTCGGTGCGGAACAGGAAGAAGTCATATACGAATCGGGTGACGAAAATCGCCGTGAACATACTTGCCACGATACCAATGCTCAAGGTGACGGCAAATCCTTTGATGGGCCCCGTTCCGAACTGCAGTAGTACGAGTGCTGCGATGAGCGTCGTCACGTTCGCGTCGAGAATGGTAAGGAAGGCTTTGCCGTAACCCGAATCGATGGCGGATCGAATGGTTTTCCCCAGACGCAACTCTTCTCGGATGCGCTCGAATATCAAGACGTTTGCGTCCACCGCCATACCAACCGTGAGCACGATGCCCGCGATTCCCGGCAGAGTCAGCGTGGCACCGAAAAAGCCGAGTGCCCCCATGAGTATCAGGAGGTTGAACAAAAGTGCCATGATAGCCACAGCACCACTCAACTTGTAATAGACCCCCATGAATATAAGTACAAGAACGAAGCCGACGATGATGCTGATGAGGCCCTGTCGCACGGAATCGGCTCCCAGCGAAGGCCCGACGTTTCTCTCCTCAAGCACTTCCACCGGAGCGGGAAGCGCGCCTGCTCTCAAGGCAATTGCCAGATCTGTCGCTTCTTCAAGCGTGAAACTCCCCGTGATCTGCGCCCTGCCCTGGCTGATACGTTCCTGAATCACGGGCGCGCTGTAGATGACGCCATCCAGCACGATAGCGAGTCGCCTGCCCACGTTGGCTGCCGTGAGGCGGTCGAACGCATCCGCACCTACGGAATCGAACGCGATGGCCACATACGACTGGTTGAAGCGATCACCGATTTCTACTCGGGCATCCGTGAGGTTGTCCCCCGTCAGGGCAGCTTCTCTTTTGACCAGCAGGGGGGTGCGCTCAAGTACCTCGCCCGTCTGACTGTCTCTTGTCACCTGGTAGAGAAGTTGAAGCCCCTCGGGCGCGTGACCTCTTTCCAACGCATTCGCCACGTTGGCCTGGTTGTCCACCATCTTAAATTCGAGAAGCGCGGTTTTGCCGATCAAGGACTTCGCCCGGGAGGGGTCTTCCACACCGGGAAGCTGGATGATGATGCGCCGCTCTCCCTGGCGCTGCAACGTAGGCTCACGCACTCCGAACTGATCGATGCGGTTACGAATGGTCTCGAGCGCCTGGACGATTGATTGTTCTTTCGTGCGTTCCACCTGTTGCGATGAGAGGAAATAGACGAACGTCGGCGGTGTTCCCTCTTCGCGCTCCAAGGTGAGGTCGGGGTAATTCTGCATCATCGAGAGAAAACGCCCCCTGTCACCGGGGCGGTGAAGCGTTACCGTCAGCTTCAGCGCATCGCGTTTGAAGGTTCGGGTACGTATGTCGTCTATGGAGAGGCGGTTTCGAATCTCCGTGAAGTAGCGGCTCATCTTCGAATCCACCGCCTTTTCGGTTTGCACCTCAAGGACCAGATGAATGCCACCCTGCAGGTCCAGCCCCAGGTTGATGCGATCTTCCGGTGGAATCAGATAGAAAGCGGACACGACGATAACAAAAGCTACCAAGCCCGCCTTCCAGCCCATACCCCTCATGCAACTCTCCTTACTCCAAGCGGCGCCATGCCGCCCATATCGAACATCATTTCACCGAATGAAGGAGAAATGACTTCACTTTTATTTTTTTGATTTTTCTTTCTGGGGAGCGTTGTTCTGCTCCGCATTCGCGCCTGAGTTATTGGCCGTAACGAAAGTCTTTTGCACGCGAATGCGCACGTTTTCATCCACCTTGAGCGTCACGATGTCGTCCTTGATTCTCGCCACTTCGCCCAGTATTCCGTTCGCGACTACCTGATCGCCGGGCTTGAGGGCCTCTTGCATCCTGCGTATCTCCTGCTGTCTTTTCTGCTGGGGTCTGATCATGATGAAATAGATGATGGCGAAAATCATCAGGAACGGCGCCAACTGAATCAGGAAACTGGGTTGCCCTCCCCCTTCGCCGGAGGGAGGAGCCATGGCGTACGCAACGGAAAAATCCGTCAACCATGCCACTAGAGAATCCAACATCATCTACATCTCCATGGAAAATGCTTCACCTGTCTTCATAGCCAAGGCTTCGTAACAAAGCCCCCGCTCCTTGTCAACAAAGGTATTAAGAATCAGTCGCTTAATCCCGTGAGGATGCGCCCGGAACCAAGCGTCCCGAGCGATCCCGCCGCAACCCTCCACCGCCTCTCGGAGGGCCTTGCGGATCCCGACCCAGGGGACCTGCGAGTTGCTCCTCCGCCCAGGACGAAAAACGGCCCTTTCCAATTTCCTCTCGCGCTGATGCGAGCAAATTCTGATAAAAATACAAGTTATGAATCGTCATGAGGCGCTGACCCAGCGTTTCTCCCGCCAGAAACAAATGCCGGAGATACGCCCGGCTGTAGCCCTTGCGACAGGTATAACACCCGCAACCGGGGTCAATGGGCCCAGGTTCCTCGACGTGCGCCGCGTTCTTGATGGACAGCCTTCCGTTCCATGAAAAGAGGTTTCCTCGTCTCGCGTGGCGGGTTGGCATAACGCAATCGAACATGTCCGCCCCTTTGCGAACACCGCGAATCAAATCCGCAGGCGTGCCCATGCCCATCACGTAGCGCGGTTTTTCAAGTGGCAAGATATCCGTTGCGGCGTCGAGAAGAGACTCGGTCTCCACCTTCGTCTCACCCAGGCAAAGGCCGCCGATTGCGTAGCCGGAAAAATCCATCTCCACCAACTCCCTTGCGCTTTGCGCCCGTAACTCCTGGAACCCCCCTCCCTGAACGATGCCGAAAAGCACCTGATCCGCTCGGGAATGCGTTTCCTTCGCCCTTTGCGCCCATAGAGTCGTTCTCATCAAAGCTTCGCGGGCCTCATCTTGCGTATGGGGAAAGCCCAGCGGCTCATCAAGCACCATGGCGATATCCGGTCCCAGGTTCTCCTGAACCCGGACGGCGCGCTCAGGCGTGAGCATCATCCGCTCGCCGTCGATGTGGCTCTGAAATTCGATTCCTTCATCCGATATCCTGGCAAGGGGCGCCAGGCTGAAAAGCTGGTATCCGCCGCTATCGGTGAGAATCGGGCCGTCCCAGCCCATGAACCTGTGAAGACCACCCAGACCGGCGATTCGCTCGTCTCCGGGCCGGAGAGATAGATGATATGCATTGGCGAGAATAATCTGACAGTCCGCTGCAGACAAATCCTCAGGCGCCAAGGTCTTCACGGTCGCCTGGGTGCCGACGGGCATGAAGGTCGGCGTATCCACCTCCCCGTGCGGGAGCGCGAGGCGACCCGTGCGCGCCTTGCTCTTCGCGTCTCGCGCTGTGACGAGAAAACGCAGGGACGTATTCACAGGACCTCGATGGGCCCTTCGGAACTGCCAGCGATAAACTGGCGCACGAGTGGGTCTTCCGACACACGCACCTCGTCCGCACTACCGGCGAACACCATCTTTCCCCTATGCAGCATTCCGATGTGGTGGGCAAATTCGAGCACTTTTT
This sequence comes from bacterium, assembly GCA_965200245.1. Classification (GTDB taxonomy): domain Bacteria; phylum UBA8248; class UBA8248; order UBA8248; family UBA8248; genus Bin107. The sequence goes on from CBDATS010000002.1 coordinate 161,276, forward strand.
CTACATCGTGGCTTATCATCAGGGAGGTAACCTGCAGAACTTCCTGCATCCGGATGATGAGGCGATGGATGGAATCCGTGAGTATCGGGTCGAGTCCCGTCGTCGGCTCGTCGTACAAGATGATTTCAGGCTCGCGGATAATCGCTCGCGCCAGTCCCACGCGCTTTTTCATGCCGCCCGATAGCTGGGAGGGCATCCGCGATTCCACGCCGTCGAGTCCCACGAGATGCAATGTCTCTCTTACACGTTCGGCAATCTCCGCGCGAGTGAGCGTGGAATGCTCGACCAGGGGAAACGCCACGTTCTCCTCCACCGTCATCGAATCGAACAGAGCCGCTCCCTGAAAAAGCATTCCGAACTTGGATCGCGTATCGTTGAGTTTTTTCCCGCGCAATCTGGCAATATCGTCGCCATCCACGAGAATCTCACCGCTGTCGGGGCGCAGAAGACCAAGGGCATGCTTGAGCATGACGCTCTTGCCTTCTCCGCTTCGTCCGATGACGGCGGTGATGCGCCCGCTCGGAACCTGAAAATCAACACCGCAAAGCACGTGATTTCCGCCGAAACTCTTCTCCACCGCCTTGTACTCAATCTTCGTCACGATCACTCTCGTTCGTGTCAGACAAACTTCCGCTACAGCTTGCGCACATGGGTGATGCGCCCTTTTCTCCGGTATATCCTCGGCACGCGCACGCCCACTCCGCACATGATTTCATAGGGTATCGTTTCGGCCCTGACGGCCAACTCCTCGCAATTGACTGTGCCGCCTCCCTGCCTGCCCAAGAGGACGACCTCATCCCCGGGTGCGATGTTTTCGATTTTCGTCACGTCGAGCGCCAACATGTCCATGGATACGCGTCCTGCCGCCGGAACACGCATACCGCCGACCAGCGCATCCGTGCGATTTGAAAGAATGCGCGGATAGCCGTCTCCATACCCTGCTGCCACGATCGCAACTCGTCCGGGCGAACTCCTCTTGTAGGTTCCGCCGTAGCCTACAGTCTGGCCTGTGTTGATTTCTTTCACCTGCAACACCCTTGCGGCCCACGTCATGGCGCATGTCAGGGCCAAACTCTTTGAAAACTGCGGCGAGGAGCCGTACATTGCGATGCCCAGACGCACCAGATTGCCAGGTGCGTGGGGATAATTCAATAAACCCGCGCTGTTCGCCATGTGGATGCGGGGGGGAAGCAGGTTCTTCTCACTGAGTGAACAGATGAGCGCCTCCATCTCGCGAATCTGCGCCCCGGTAGCCATTTTTCCTTCCTCTTCGTCCGCGCTGGCGAAATGGCTCATCAGCCCTGCGACTTCAACTCCCTCCAGCCTGGAAGTCCTCTCGATGAAATCGGAGGCTTCCACCGGGCGCAATCCCAGACGCCCCATTCCCGAATCCACTTTGATGTGAACTCTCGCCTTCACACCCGCGTTCCTCGCCGCACTTGCCAAGGCTTCCACCTGCTCCATGTGCCAGACGGCGGCGTCACAGTGTGCCTCTACAAGCCTTTCCGCGTTATACGCCAAGGTATCGCTCAGCACCAATATCCTCGCATCGGCGAAACCGTCGCCTCCCACACAACCACGCTCTTTGCGGAGCGCCTCCGCCTCCTCGACCGCCGCCACACCGAACCACCTGGCACCCGCCTCATATACCGAGCGGGCCACCTCGACTCCCCCATGCCCGTAGCCTTCGGCCTTCACGACGGCGAGCGGCTCCTGTGAATGAAGCAGATTCGTCAGGCTAATATAATTCCGAATCAGGATATCCAGATCGATGAGAACCGCGTTCCGATATCCAGACGGCAGGAAATGTTCGCTCAAAAAGAAGGCCCCACTATTGGAGACGTCTTCGACGCTCCGCCGCTAGAACGTTTCATTTCCCTCGGGTAGGCCCGGCTCCATATCTTGCAAACCTACGGCCGCACCCTCGTGGTACGTGTCCACGTTGACGAAGCGGGCGTAGTCGGGAAAAAACTTGAGTTCAAACTCGCCTGTCGGTCCATTACGCTGTTTGGCAAGAATGACGGTGGCAAGCCCCTTGTTGTCAGTATTGGGATCGTAATACTCCTCACGATACAATAAGGCCACGACATCCGCGTCCTGTTCTATCGAGCCTGACTCGCGCAAATCGGCCAAGTTGGGACGCTTGCCCTCCCTCGACTCCACCGCTCGCGACAACTGGCTCAAGGCCACGACGGGCACCTTGAGTTCTTTCGCCAGGCCTTTCAGCCCCCGGGATATCTCGCTAATCTCGCGGTGGCGCTCCATGTCACGTCCCCTGTGGTGCAGGAGCTGGAGATAATCGACCACCACAAGGCCGAGTCCCTGATCCGCCTGGATGCGGCGGCATTTCGCGCGGATGTCGAATACGGACAAATCCGTGGCGTCGTCCACGTAGATGGAAGCCTCCGAGAGTTCGCCCGCGCTGCGAATCAAGGCCGGCCACTTCTGGGAGGGCATGTAGCCGCTCTGAAGCTGCCTGGAATTCACCATGGCGCGGCCGCACATCATGCGAATGGCCAAAGAGCGCGCGCTCATTTCAAGGCTGAATATCGCCGTGTGGGTGGGGGGGTTCGCCGCCAGGGCGGCGTGCTCGGCGATACAAAGCGCGAACGCCGTCTTCCCCATGCTGGGACGGCCTGCGACGATAATCAGTTCCCCGGGCTGCAAGCCACTCGTCAACTTGTCCATGTCGGTAAATCCTGTTGGCACGCCGGTAACGAGTTCCTTGCGGTCGTAGAGTTCTTCAATGTAGGGGAACGTTTCCTTGATAATGTCCCGCATCCCCTCCACACTTTGCTGGTAACGGCCGGACGAGACTTCCAGCATCGCGCGTTCGGCATCGTCCACGAGGGCGTCCACGTCCTCCTCGTCCGAGAACGCCCTCTGCGCGATGGCGTTCGAGGTGTGTATGAGTTCTCTGAGCAGCGCCGTTTTTCTTATGAGTATCGCATGGGCTTGAGCGCGCCTGGCACTGGAGACGTCATCCGCGAGGCGCGCGACGTATTCGGGACCGCCCGCGGTATCGAGCGTACCTGCCTTCTTCAGGGCATCGGCCAGAGTGAGCAGATCGATGGACTCTGCTTTCTCGAAGAGGCCGATCATGCTCTCGTAAATCACGCGGTGACTCATGCGGTAGAAATGTTCCGGCCGCAATACCTCCATGACAGGTGCCACCATTTTGCCGTCCAGCAACAAGGCGCCCAGAACGCGCTGTTCGGCTTCTATGTTTTGCGGGGGAAGATGGCCCGGCTGCTCGGACCGCTCATTACGATTGGAGGTGCTCACATCAAGACCCAACGACGATTCAATGCAAAGAACGGGCGAGAAATTCAGATTACATCAGATGGAATAAATATCAAACCACGAAAAACCGAAAATTTCGGAACCAGACGAAAAAAGGGGCACCCATATTCGGCTGCCTCTTTCATCCAGTTGATATTACTTGATTTGCAGATAAACGACGATAATGGACGCAGTGCGTGAAAGGCTATTCGGCCTTCTCTTCCTCGCCTTGGTCCTCTTGGCTCTCCTCAGACTCGCTCTCGGAAGCGACTGCCACAGCCTCAGACTCGGGTTCTGATTCGTCCTGCACCTCATCCCCAGCGACTACAGCTTCTTCCTCCTCGGCTTGAGCCTCCAGGGACGCCTCATCGGGCACCACCCTCACCTGCAAGGACGCTCTTACCTCCTCGTGCAGTCGAATGTCGACGTCATACGTGCCGACTCTCTTGATTGGTTCGTCCAGAAGGATTCTCCGGCGGTTCACCTCCAGACCTTTCTCCTTGAGAGCGTCTTCAAGCATCCGGTTGGTAACCGAACCGAACAGCCTGCCGTCAGTACCCACGCGCATCGAGAATTCGAGTTCCACGCCCGAGAATTCGCCCGCGAAATCCTGCGCACTCCTTTTTGCCGCCTGGATCTGCGCTTCGCGTAACCTTTGTTCGTGTTGCGTCGCGCGCACCGTGCTCGCCGTAGCGTGGAGTGCCATACCCTTGGGGATGAGATAGTTCAGCCCGTAACCGTCTGCTACTTCGACGATGTCTCCCACCTCGCCGAGATGCTCGACATCCTTACGCAAAATCAAGCGCATCGTTCAATATCTCCGACTTATGAATGGTCTACAGTGTAGGGCATCAACGCCATGTAGCGTGCGCGCTTGATTGCCGTCGTCAACTGCCGCTGGAAACGCGCGGACGTACCCGTCACGCGGCGGGGAATGATTTTCCCCCGCTCGCTCACCATGTTTCGAAGCGTTTTCACGTCCTTGTAGTCGATATATGCCACGCCATCTGCCATGAAGCGGCACACCTTCTTTCGCTGGAAACGCTTTTTTCTTCTTTTCTTCTTATCGCCGAACCCACGGGGAACAAGCGCCATGTTTACCTCCTAAACGGACCAAAGGGTCTCAAAATCAAAACGGGATATCGTCATCCATCATGGGCGAATCCTGTGGCGGTGCGTAGGATTCCGTGTTCCTCGGTGCGCCGCCACCTGACATTTCGGCTCGGGTAGAGAGGAAATGGATGTTGTTCGCCACCACTTCATGCTTGCTGCGCCTGGAGCCGTCCTGCGCTTCCCAAGAGCGAAAATTCAGACGGCCTTCGACGACGAGCGGACTGCCCTTGCTCGTCTGCTCCATCACCCAGTCGCCCTGCCTGCCATAGACCACCACATCCACGAAACACGTATCCTCTTTCCATTCATCTCCGCTGCGATACCGCCGATTGACTGCGAGACCGAAAGAAACCACCGAGTTCCCGGAAGGCAGAAACCGCTTTTCGGGATCGCGCGTCATGTTGCCCCGCAGATAAACGGAGTTCATCTGTGCCATAACGATTTCCCCGCGCTTATGAGTTGCCCGAAGATGCGGAGCCGGAACGCCCTTTGGAAGAATCGCCTTCGCCGCCCTCTGAAACACTCTCTTTTTCCCTGGCGGCCGCGCTTTTTGCGTTTTTCTCGATCTTTCTCATCAGTGCTTCGTCCATTCGCACGGTCATATAGCGCCACGTCTCCTCATCGATCCGCATATCGCGTTCGATTTCAGCCACCACAGGCGGCTCCGAATGATACGTGACGATGAAATAGATGCCGTGACGCTGGCGGTTGATGGGATAGGCAAGGCGCTTCTTGCCCCACCTGTCCACATTCAGGATTTCTCCGCCCTTATCGGTCACCTTCTTTTCAAAACCGGAGATTTTCTCATCCACGGTTTCATCGGTGAGATCGGGGGACAGTAAAACCATTGTTTCATATTGTCTCATTCAATCCTCCTCCCGGACTGAGCGGCCCCGGTCATCGCGCCGACCGAAGCGAGGAGCCTGTAATCTGGCCAGAGGATATCACACAAGCCCCCCGGCGGGCCATAGCGACTTGCAATAGAAGCCGCAAACATTTCACCTTTGCACAAACTTCGCTTTCGCTAGAAAAGCGGTGCCAACACGAGAGAGACGATGGACATCAACTTGATCAGGATGTTCATCGAAGGACCCGAGGTGTCCTTCATCGGGTCTCCCACTGTATCTCCGACGACCGCGGCCTTGTGGGCCTCCGAGCCCTTGCCGCCGAGTTTGCCGTCTTCAATCTCTTTTTTTGCATTATCCCATGCGCCACCCGCATTCGCCATGAGCAAGGCGACGAGAACACCCGAGAGCAAAGCGCCGGCCAACATGCCGCCCAGAGCCTCCTTGCCCATCAGATATCCCACCAAGATGGGCGCGACGACGGCCACGACACCGGGGAGCACCATCTCCTTGAGAGCGGCCTGGGTGCTGATGTCGATGCAGCGCGCGCTGTCGGGATCCGCCGTCCCTTCCATGATGCCGGGAATCTCGCGGAACTGACGTCTGATCTCCTGAATCATGATGAACGCGGCCTTGCCGACGGATTTCATGGTGAGTGCACCGATGAGGAACGGAATCGCCCCGCCGATGAACATGCCAGCGACCACCTTCGCCTCGGTGAGGTTGATCTGCTGCAGGTCGGCCGCTTTCGTGTACGCAGCGTAGAAGGCCAGCGCCGTCAGCGCGGCGGAGCCGATGGCGAATCCCTTGCCGATGGCTGCCGTGGTGTTGCCCAGTGCATCGAGACCGTCTGTGATCTTGCGTGTCTCCGGCCCCAACTCGCTCATTTCCGTGATTCCACCCGCGTTGTCTGCAATCGGTCCATACGCATCGACCGACATCGTGATGCCGATGGTCGCGAGCATACCCACGGCTGCAATGGAGATGCCATAAAGCCCCGCCCAGCCGTTCGAGACCAGGGTAACAATGGCCAATACGATCAGGGGAGCACATACGCTCTCGAGACCCACGGCGAAACCGCCGATGATGTTCGTCGCCACCCCGGTTTCGGACGCGGCGACGATTTCGCCGACGGGTTTCCCGCCCGTTCCGGTGTAGTACTCGGTGAGCCAGCCGATAAGAATACCACCTGCCGCACCGAAGAGAATCGAGCCGAACACACCCATGTTCAATCCCAATGTGTTCGTGACGAAAAACGCCAGGATGATGAATATAATCGTCGCGATTCCGGTAGCGCTCCTGAGCGCGACGGCGGGGTTTTTCGAGGCCAGCACCTTCATCGAGGCGATGCCGACCGAAGAAGCGATGAGACCCATCATGGCGAGCAATACTGGAAGCGCCATCGCCGCCGAACTGTTGGCGCCCAAGATCGTACCGACAGTCGAGCCGATGAATATCGTAGAAATAATGGCTCCGACGTAGGATTCGAACAGGTCGGCCCCCATGCCGGCAACATCGCCCACGCAGTCGCCTACGTTGTCGGCGATGACGGCAGGATTCCTCGGGTCGTCCTCGGGGATGTTCGCCTCCACCTTGCCGACGAGGTCTGCGCCCACATCTGCCGTTTTCGTGAAAATACCGCCGCCCACACGCGCGAACAACGCGATGGAACTCGCACCCATCGAAAAGCCGTTGATGATGGTCACGTTCGTAGCATTTTTGAGCACATCGAAATACCAGAACAGCGCACCCACGCCCAGAAGACCCAGGCTCGCGACGGAAAGACCCATGACAGTTCCGCCGAAGAACGCCATGGAGAGCGCCCCCTCCTGTCCAGCACCGGAGTTCGCCGCTGCCGCCGTTCGCACGTTCGCCTTCGTGGCAGAGTTCATCCCGAAGAATCCGGCAAGAACCGAGCAAATGGCCCCGACGATGAAGGCGACGCCCGTTTTCGCGGATATGGCGACACTCAGAAGTACGAATACGACCACAACAAATATGGCGAGAATCTTGTATTCCCTCTTCAGGAACACCATTGCGCCTTCGTGAATCTGGCTGGCGAGTTTACGCATCAACTCGTTGCCGTCGGATTGTTTTGAAATCCAGGCGAAAATCGCCCCCGCCAGGATCAACCCCGCAATCCCGAAGATTGCGGCCATGTTTGAAAAAGCAACCATTATCTCCCTTTCCTCCTCCTCACGGGCTGTTTAGCAAGAGGTATTCAGATGGACTTTCAATTTCGAAATGATTGAGACGGGTTCAGGATCTCACGCCGATGACAAAATAAACCGCCCTTTGCACCGCCTCCTCCACAACAGGTTCCACCGCATTGAGTTCATGATCGAGAAAAGAATCCAGCAGCCAGTCCGCTCCGTTCACTCCGCGCGGCGGTCTGCCCACCCCGATGCGCAATCGGCAAAACGCGTCCGTTCCCAGTGAGTGGATAACGCTGCCGACCCCGTGATGGCCCGCGTCTCCACCCGATTTTTTGAACTTCAAACGACCGAGCTCGATATCCATGTCGTCGTGCATCACGAGCAGGTCTTCCGGCCCCAGCCCTTCTCCGAGCATGAGGGATTTCACGGCCTTGCCGCTTAGATTCATGAACGTTTGAGGCTTCGCGAGTATGAACTTCCAGCCCCTGAGCGATCCGCTCCCCAGGATGGAATGGTGTTTCGAATCATTCATCGAAACGCGATGGGCGCTGGCCATCCTGTCCACCGCCCAAAAGCCCAGATTGTGCCTCGTCAACGCATATTCTGTGCCGGGGTTACCCAGACCGACTATCAAGGCAGCAGCCATCCGATCCTCCCAGCCTCATATTCTCACACTCACCGCAAGAACCGCTAAGGAGAAGATTCAGCCGCCTGCTCCCCCTCATTGGCAAGAGCCTCGCCCTCGGGCGTGTCACCTTCCCCGGATTCGGCACCGACCAGTTCATCCTCGACCTCTCCTTCCTCTTGCACGGGTACCATGATCGTCAGGACGGGGTCGTCGGGATCAGCCACCAGTTCGACGCCTTCGGGAAGCTGCAAATCGTGCACGTGGAGAACATCCCCGATGTTCATTTCGGAAATATCGACCTCAATGTACTGTGGCATGGCGTTCGGGAGACACTCAATTTCCAGTTCGCGGAGCATTTGGGAAATCGTTCCGCCCATTTTCTCTCCGGGTGACTCGCCCGACAAAGTGAGAGGCGCGGCGATCTGGATTTTTTCGTCCATCCGGATTTCCAGAAAATCCGCATGGATGATGTCCCCTCTCATCGGGTCGCGCTGAAGTTCCTTTACGATCACCGGACGATCAGGTGCCGCTTCCCCCTCGAAGTTCAACTGAAAGACGACGTTGATGCCCGCCCCCGTGCCGAGCAAGGTTTCCAACTCCTTCGGCGGAATGCTCAACGGCGTGGAGACCCCTATACCGTAGACTACGCCCGGTATCTTTCCGGCCCTTCTCACAGCACGGGCGCCGCTCTTTCCCGTTTGCGCTCTTTTATCCACAACAAGAGACAGATTTTCCATTTTTCACTCCAGAAATACCCTTGATAGGTAAAGTTATTCGAACAAACTGCTCACGGAGGCATTCTCGTGTATCCGGCGAATCGCCTCGGCCAAAAGCCTCCCCACCTCCAAAACCTTGATGCGGGAGCAGGTTTTCGCTTTATCCGAAAGCGGTATCGAATCGCTCACCACCAACTCGACTATGCTCGAATTCTCGATTCTCTCGACCGCCGGACCCGACAAGACCGCGTGTGTGCAGCATGCATACACCTGACGCGCGCCCGCCGCCATGAGCGCGTCGGCACCCTGACTCATAGTGCCCGCCGTGTCACAAAGGTCATCAATGACCAGGACATCGCACCCTTTCACGTCGCCGATGATGTTCATGACTTCGGAGTGGTTCGCCCGTTCGCGACGCTTGTCGATGATGCCCAGGCTCGCGTTGAGTCTCCCCGCGTAGTCGCGGGCCCTCTCCACACCCCCGGCGTCGGGCGAGACAACCACGAGGTCTTTCAATTCCTTCTGCTTGAAATACTCGATCATGATGGGCGCCGAATACAGATGGTCCACGGGAATGTCGAAAAATCCCTGTATCTGGCCTGCATGCAAATCCATGGCGATAACTCTGTCCGCTCCCGAGGCAGCCAACAGGTTCGCTACCAGCTTTGCGGTAATCGGCACTCTGGGCTGCACCTTTCTGTCTTGGCGTGCATATGCAAAATAGGGAATCACCGCCGTAATGCGCTCGGCGGAGGAGCGCCGAAACGCATCAAGCATGATGAGCATTTCCATCAGGTTTGCATTGCCGGGACTGCACAGGCTCTGAACGACGAACACGTCCGCTCCCCGGATGTTCTCATGAATACGAACGAACGTTTCACCATCGCTGAAATCAATGATTTCTACCGAGCCGGGCCGAATGTACAGGGACTCGAAAATGCTCCGGTTCAGCGCGGGATTCGAACGCCCGCCGAATACCTTCAACTGATGTCCGTTCACTGCTCCTGCTCACACAGTATTGTTAATTCAACCATAAAGGGCGATTTTTGATACTTGATTTTCAGGATGGAGGCAAGTGGTAAGAGGCGAAATTCTCTCCATTTCTCGTAATTTCAGAAATTTCATCTCTTTTTTCGATCATTTCTAGCGAAAACACCTCTCCTGCAGTGGAGCCGCGACGAAACATTCGCAACCTTTTCCCTTTTTGCTCTTCACGATGCTGTCAGCCGCTTGCTCGGCTACTCCTTTCCGGCGAAAAAAACCAAAAACCGTGGATCCGCTTCCGCTCATCATCGCCCGTACGGCACCGTAGCGTAAGAGATCCTCGCACAGGTTCTCAAGCTGCCGGAATCTCGGGAAAACGATTTCTTGCAAGTCGTTGCCGTATTCATACCGCCCGAGATGCGCAGGGCTTTTTTCCTTCTCGAAAGTGCGGCCTTCCTGGCCGAGCTGCTCACGGGACCAAGTATAGACATCTTGCGTGGACAATGCGACGGGTGGCTTGACAAGCACGAACCAGCCGCTCTTCAAGGCATCTCTCGACTCGACACGCTCGCCCCGCCCCCGGCAGATAGCCGCAGGCCCGTGGAGAAAGAACGGAACGTCCGATCCGACCTCCGCGGCCACCTTGCAAAGCGCCACCCTGCGCATGCCAAGTCCCCAGGCCCGATTGAGCGCCCAAAGCACTCCTGCAGCATTGCCACTCCCCCCGCCCAAGCCCGCACCGGCAGGGATGGACTTTTTCAAATAGATGCGCGCGCCCAGTCCCTTGCGTCCAGACGCCTCTCGCAAGGCTCTTGCCGCGCGGTGCACGACGTTCTGCCTGCCGTCCGGAACATCGTTCCTGTCCGCATACACAAGAATCCTCCCCCCGCCCGGTTCGATACGGATCTCGTCATACAGCGAAATCTGCTGCATCCAGGTCACGATCTCGTGATAGCCATCGGCGCGCAGACCCAGAATCCGCAAGCGAAGGTTGAGTTTCGCGGGCGTTTTCAAGACTACGGGTTCGGGTACAGTTCGACAACTCGCCAAAGGAGTCTATTCTCCCAACCAAAGCGTCCTGGCGCCACGTGGTGGCTCCAAGCTGAATAGTCCATCGGGAAGCGCTTGATCCACCTCGTCCTCACCTTCCGGATAGGTGATACGGAGACGGTTCCCTCCCCCGGGCCCGAGAATCTCCACGTGCGAGGGACGCCACGCTTCCCCGGTCTTTGAAAACGCCCCGTAGCGAACGACAACCACCCCCCGCTGCGTGCGAATTTCCACTTTCACGGGATGAAAATCCCGGGGTCCCAACTCGACGAAACCGGAAACCACGGCTTTGGTGTCTTTCTTCGTCTCGAACCTGTAGACGGAAGCCCGTTTTTTCAGTTCGAGATTTTCCACGCCTCCCAGCACTGCCGCCCAGTCTGCCAACAGCAACTTGATGAAAATTTCGCCCCTCAGCGGAATCCCCAGAATTCCCTCGATTCCGTCCCTGTTCGTATGGCCCATGAATACGGCGTTGCGCGCGGGGGAATAGGCGCGAAACAGGCCGTCTAGCGCGACCACGACCACCAGGGGCGCACCAAACGGAGAGAGCGGCTCGATACGCAGCGCATCGGGCTTGCGCAGGACGAGCACAGCCTGGCCGGAGAACGAACCATCGGGAATCAGGGGGTTCTCGCGTCTTGCCTGCGATCGGTCACCGTGAAAACGCAATTGCATGAATGCAACGCCACGATAGGTGCGGGGATACCGCCTCTGCTCGAGTCTGGCGACGATTTCCCCCCTCGAAGCATCAAGCGGTACAAGTATCCCCGCTAACCCGGTTTGTATCTCCGTTAGCCCGGTTTGAACGAACGCGCAACCGGACAGCATACAGAACGATACCGCCATCAAAAGACGTAAGCTACGCAAGAATCAAACGTCCCCGGTGAAAGAAGTCATGAAAGTCTGATCGAGAACCGGCGGAGACGGTCAAAATATCCCCAAAAATCGAAAACCCCTACATGAGGGGCTTTTTCTTCAGATGCTTCCGAATCTTCCCTTTCAGTTTTTCGTTTTTCGGGTCCGCCTCGACGGCGCGCTTCCAGTGGGTCAGCGCATTTTCAAGGTCTTGCAGGGCGAGATATATGTCACCCAGGTGATCGAGGATCACGGCGTCCTTGGGCATCTTCGTCGCCGCGTGAAGCACTTTCTCGAGTGCTTTCCGGAAGCAGCCCTGACGGTAATACACCCATCCGATGCTGTCGAGAAAAGCGGCGTTCTCGGGTTCGATCGCCAACGCGCGATCGAGTAGTTTTTCTGCCTCGTCGAGATTCCTGTCGAGTTCCGAAAACATGTAGCCCAACAAGTTCAGGGCATTGGCGTGCCTGGGATTGGCTTTTATGATTTTTCTCGTCGTGGCTTCCACATCGTCCCAGCGCTCGAGCTCGTAATAGACCGAAGCTAGAGAATATAGGTATCCCTCCCGGTCGGGCTCCAGGACCACCGCCTTTTGAAGGTGGGGCATCGCTTCGGCGAACTTCTTTTGTCTGGACAGTGCCAAACCGCGCGTGTAGCGCACCCGTCCTTCGGTGGGGTGGTGTTTTTCGGCCCGGGTCAGAACATCTGCCGCTTTCTTCCACTTTTTCTGGTCAATGAACAACCATGCGAGTTGGACGAGCCCGTCCAGCGACCTGGGCGACAGCTTCAGCAATTCGAGAAGCTCTTCCTCGGCGCGTTCGTATTGCTTCAACTCTTCATAAATTCTCGCCACGTATTTTCGGACCATCTCGTCTTTCGGGTTTCTCGCCAAGACGAACCGAAACTCCCGAAGCGCATCCTGGTACTCTCTTTGATCGAAGTTCAAGAACCCGAGTGTCCGGTGCACCCCCACGTTGTCAGGCTCCTCCGAACCAAGCACCTTGAACTCCTCGAGAGCCTGTTTCATATTCTTCTTTTGTATATAGAGCTGGCCCAGGCGAGAGCGAACGAGCCGGTTTCCCGGTTCCAGTTCCTGCGCCTTCTTGTAGGCAGTTTCCGCATCCTCGAATTTTTTCTGCGCTTCATAGATTCTTGCGAGAAGAAGTCTTCCATTCATGAATTTCGGTTGTCTCTCGAGGAGCACGATCAGTTCCTGCTCCGCCTCGTCGTATCTCTTCAAGCCCGCATAGGCTCGCGCCAGGTGAAAACCACCCAGAAGTGGCCTGTTTTCCGATCTGGAGAGAATCTCCAGCGTTTCGGCAGCCTTGAGATAGTTGCCCAGTTCCAGGTAGGCGACGCCCAGAAACAGGCGCGTCTCCTGATTCTCGGGACTCATCTCCAGCAACTTGCTGTAGGTATCGACGGCTTCTTCCATCTTCGTCCGGGAAGCGTATATGCCCCCGAGCACGAAGTGAGCCTCCAGGTTCTTCGCATCCTGCTCCGTCGCCTTGAGCGCGTATTTTTCCGCTTCCTCGAGTTTCCCCTGGCGAACGAGAAGCGACGCCAAGCGGGTAGTCAGAAAAGAGGAGTCCGGGTTGTTCTCGACCGCCTGGAAATAAGACGATTCCGCATCATTGAGGTTTCCGGCCAACTCTTCCCGGTAGCCGGCGATGAAATGAAAATAGGATTTCGATGTTTTTCTGATTGTATCGGAAAGAGGACGCAACTTGACTGCAGGAGTGGCGGGCTTCACCTCGGTTTCGGTTTCGAGAGGCACACACCCGGCCAGAACCAATGCGAGGGGGAGAATTATCTTGCCGTAGAATTTGATCATCAATTACAACCTCTCCAGCAGTTTCTCACGCCGGATATTACAACGAGCAGGAATCTCCATGCGCCTGAACGTGGCGAATGAGTTTTTCCGCTGCGCGGCGCAACTGCTCGTCTCCCATCTCTGAGATGGCATCCTGTATGGCAGCGTCATCTGCGGAGGAAATCGGCGTCGCCTTACTTGCGAACGCCCTCGACTCGCCTCCTTCCTCATCAAGGTCGAATATCAGGCCCGTGTTCGATAGTCTGAAACGAATATCTGTGATGCGCAAATCCCCCAGGTGCTCGTTCACCCTTGCCAGCAAATCCTGCTTCCTGAGTTCGAGTTCATACAACCAACTCGAATCCGCCACTTCCACGAACAGGCAACTCTTCCTCAGGGATACAGGCCGCGCCGCCCGGGAGATGCCTTCACCGACAGCCCTCGGCCAGATGCGAAAAACGAAATTCCTCGCCAGCCGCCTGCCCCAGGGTTCTTTCCGGCGCAACTCCTTCAGGATGGATTCGAATTTCCTAGGTTTCGAGAAGGGATGCCTATTCACTCGAAACACTCCCTTTCAAGAGGGTTTCGGTGGCCCGTCCACCAGACAACTCCCCGATCGCACTCATCACGCGGTCGATAATCTTCTGACTCGCCTCTTTCGTGTTGGTGATTTCATACTCATCGCTCAAATCCATCGGCGCGCCGAAGCGTATTTCCACCCTCGTTCCCGGACGGGGCATGATCTTGCCCACCGGTATCACCCGGTCCGTCCCTTTCACGGAAACAGGGACGACCGTGGGCATAACGTTTTTCACAATGCGGCCCACCATACGATTTCCCTTCAGAAGCTGTCCGTCGCGGCTCCGCGTACCTTCAGGGTAGAGGATGACTTTCCCCTCTTTGGTGTATTCCTCGATCATACGGATGGATTTCCTGTCCGCCCCGCCACGCTTGATGGGGAAAGCCCGCCATTTGTACAGTATCCAACCTACTACGGGGATGCCGAAAAGCTCTTCCTTTCCGGCCTGGCGAAGGAGTTCTTCGGGGTATTTCGAATATATGGCCCAGGGTATCACCAGGACGTCGAGAGCGGAGATATGATTGCTCAAAAAGAGAATGTTCCCCCCCGGCGGGATATTCTCCATTCCAGTGATTTTCATTCTGGTAAACAAGCGGACAATAAGGCCCACAAAGACACGCCCCGCCCTAATCATCACCCGCTCGATCAATGGACCGGTGTCCGCGATCAACTCGGAAATCTCCCCTCATGCAGCACTGAAAATTCATTGGATTTCAAGGTTTTCACCAGCCGAACCACCCAGAAGACGCAGGGCGCAAACGCGCAAGGATGGCCGGAGCAACAGTATACCCCCTTGCGATGGAGAATAACACAAGACGGGAGCGAAAATGAGGTTGCCCGGCAAGAAAGTGGATGCAATAATTTGCGCGCCTTGTCGAGAAACGGCCATTTGCCCGGAAAGGGAGTTTCGCGTGCCCGGTATTAACCCGCTGATATTCAGGGAATACGACATTCGCGGCATCGTGGAGAAAGACCTCACGGCAGAGGTCGCAGAGACCATCGGCGGCGCCCTCGGAACGTTCCTTGGCGGTGCACGGGGAGCCACAATCGCCGTCGGGCGGGACAACCGCTACTCCTCTTCCGATTTCTACGACACGCTCCAAAAGGGCCTCACCGCGTCGGGCTGCCGCGTCATCGGGGTCGGTATGGTTCCCACACCGGTGGTTTCCTTCGCGACGCATCACCTCGACGTAAGCGGCGCTGTCCAGATAACGGGTTCGCACAACCCGCCCGAGTTCAACGGATTCAAGATCACCCGGGGGCGCGAGGCGATACACGGTGCAGAAATCCAGGATATACGGAAAATCATCGAGGAAGGACGTATTCATCGTGCCGCGGCACGCGGCGCGTTCACGGAAGTCGACATCCGGCCCCAATACATCGAGCGCGCTTCCAGGGATTTGGCGCTTTCGCGGCCCGTGAAGGTCGTGGTAGATGCAGGGAACGGCGTCGGCGGCACGGTGGCACCCCAGGTTCTGAGAAGAATCGGTGCGGAGGTGGTGGAACTCTTTACCGAGCCCGACGCCTCTTATCCGAATCACCATCCGGACCCCACGGTGCCCGCAAACCTGGAATCCCTGATCGCCGGGGTGCGAGAATCCGGTGCGGAGGTCGGCATCGGCCTCGACGGGGATGGGGACCGTATCGGCGCGGTGGACGCCACTGGGCGGATTGTATGGGGAGATGAATTGCTCATGCTGCTTGCCGCACCGATTCTGGAGAGAACCCCCGGCGAGGCCATCGTCTTCGATGTCAAGTGCTCATCGCGCCTCGCCGACGCCGTGAAGCAAATGGGTGGGCGCCCCGTGATGAGCGCGACCGGCCACTCGCTCGTGCGCGCCAAGATACTGGAGGAAAAAGCGCTCCTCGGCGGGGAACTCTCCGGCCACATCTTCTTCGTGGACGGCTATTTCGGCTATGACGACGCCATCTACACCGCCGCCAGGCTCCTGCATCTTCTCTCCGGTTCTGACGAAACGTTCTCCGATCACGTAGCGAAAATACCCGATTCGGTCTCCACGCCCGAGATCCGGGTTGCGTGCCCGGACGAGGAAAAGTTCCAGATCGTGGACAATTTAAAGAATCACTTTATAAATTATTACGAAACTATTGATATAGATGGTGTTCGAATTAATTTTAAAAGGGGATGGGGTCTCATCAGAGCCTCGAATACGCAGCCCGCACTCGTGATGCGCTTCGAGGCACTCGACGAACCCTCCCTGCATACGTACCGCACGGAAGTATACGAGGAAATAAGAAAATACCCCGTCGTCTCCTTGCCAGATGAATAGGCTCCGCGAGTTCTATGATTGGGTGCTGGACTGGGCGGATTCGCGCTACGCCCTGCCTGCCTTGATCGTCGTATCGACGACAGAATCCGTCTTTTTTCCCATACCGCCGGACCCGCTTCTGATAGCGCTGGCGCTCGCCAGGCCGCAAAGAGCGTATCTCTACGCCGCCGTCTGCTCGGTTTCTTCCGTGGTGGGCGGGGCACTGGGCTATTTTGTCGGATTTTATCTCTTCAAAAGCATTGGAGAGTCCATCATCACCTTCTACGGAGTGGCCAATAAATACCAAATCGTTCAAGAGTACTTCCGCGCCTATGACGCCTGGGCAGTGGGGATCGCGGGCTTTACGCCGATCCCCTACAAGGTGTTTACTATCTCGGCGGGCGCGTTCCAGATCGATTTCCTGGTGTTCCTCCTCGCATCGATCGTGAGCCGATCGGCGCGCTTTTTCCTTGAAGCTGCGCTCATTCACCGTTTCGGCCCGGGAATACGGAGTTTCATCGATCGCTACTTTAACTTATCAACCATTCTCTTTATCGTATTGCTTGTCGGCGGTTTTCTCCTGTTCAAAGGGTTCCTGAGGTGAGCAGACACAGTTCGGTCCCATTGTGGACGGTCATCATGGCGGGAGGCGTGGGGACGCGCTTCTGGCCCGTGAGCAGAAAGACGAAACCCAAGCAATTCCTGCCGCCCGGCGGAGGGATTCTCCCGAAAGGCGGGGGACCATCGCTGCTCGAAACGACACTCAAACGCGCGCGCGGACTTGCAACACCCGAGCGAACGCTCATAGTCGCCTCGGCGTCACACAGGAAACTTTTGAGAGGTATCGACATCCCGAAACAAAACTTCGTCTACGAACCTGCCGCGAGAAACACCGCGCCATGTCTCGGCCTGGCGGCCCATCTCATCGAATCGAGAGAACCTGACGCGTTCATGTGCGCTCTGCCCGCGGACCAATACATCGGAAATACGAGGGAGTTTCGAAAACTCGTCAAGTCTGCCGCGCAGCTGGCGCGCGAGCATGGAGCAATCGTCTCGCTCGGGGCAATACCCCGATCGCCCGAGACCGGCTACGGCTACATCGAACGTGGTAAGCGCACCACGCCAGCGGGCGAAGTCGAGGCCTTTCGTGCCAAGAGATTCCGCGAAAAACCCCCGCTCGCACAGGCCAGAAGGTATGTGGCATCCGGGAAGCACTACTGGAACAGCGGTATTTTCGTGTCCCAGACCGCCCGGCTGCTCAATGAACTCGAAGCCCACCTGCCCCGCCTGAACGCTACTTTACGCCGGGCGACGACCGCATTTGACAAACGAGACACCTCCGCTTTTGCAAAACTATTCATGCAGTGCGAATCCATCAGCATCGATCACGGAGTGATGGAAAAAACGCGCCGCCTAATCGTTTTGCCGGCCGATATCGGCTGGAGTGATCTGGGTACCTGGCCCGCCCTTCGAGATGTCTTGCCACGCGATGAGGCTGGCAACGTCTGGATACTACCCAAAGGAGGCGAAACTGAATCCATCGACGCAAAGAACCTCATCGTCCGATCCAACAAGAAGTTCGTCGCCGCACTCGGAGTCGAGGACCTCATCGTTGTCGAGGCAGACGATGCGCTCTTGATCTGTTCGATGGCGGAAGCGGAAAAAATCGGCGAGATGGTCAAACATCTCGGGGGAAAAGGCGGACGATTCCTGAAAACCATCCTGTGACAGGCTGACATGCTCTGGGAAAATGCCCTCATTCTCGGCATCTTGCAAGGTTTGACCGAATTTCTGCCCGTGAGCAGTTCGGGTCATCTCGTTCTGGGCCAGAGCATCCTGGGACTGAAAGAACCCGGGTTGCTCTTTGACGTCCTGCTCCACGTCGGTACGCTCGCCGCTGTACTCGTATTCTACGGAAAAGACCTCTGGCGCATCGTGCAGGGATGGGTTTCATCCCTGGTGAGAGGAGATGCAAACGCCGCCGCGGCCAGAACAGGGTGGCTCCTGATTCTCGGCTCGGTTCCAGCGGGAATCGTGGGGATTTTTCTGGGCGACCTAGTCGAGCAGATGTTCGCCTCGCCGAAACTCGCCGCCTGCGGGCTGCTGGTGACGGGTGTCATCCTGCGTCTCAGCGAACCCAAGGCAGACGCAGTACGGGAGGAAACCGAGATGACGGCAAAAGATGCCCTGTTCATCGGTATTTTCCAGGCGTTCGCCATTATACCGGGCATTTCGCGCTCGGGGTCGACTATCGCCGCCGCTCTCATGCAAGGAGTGGCACGGGAGCAGGCCGCGCGCTTCAGTTTCCTGCTCTCCGTGCCGGTCATTGCAGGCGCGTTCGCGCTCAAGGTGAAAGACCTGGAAGGCTCCCTCGGCACCAAGCTGCTCCCCTACGCCGTCGGCGCGCTCGCCGCGGCGATTGTGGGAGTCGTAGCCCTGGGCTGGCTCATCCGTCTCGTCCAGGGAGGTAACCTGGCGCGTTTTCGCTACTACTGCTGGGGCACGGGGGCGACCGTCCTCATCTATCTGTTCACTGCGGGATAGCGCACGTACCGCCTAGTGCATGGGCGAGAACGAAGCGGGTACCCAAATTTCCGAATTCTGCGAGTCCAGGAACGGACGCGAGCCCGGAGGCCAGTTCGGCAACTCATGCGCTTTCTTGCGAATCTCGGCGCGATGGTTCATGTCCTCATATGCCCAGACGTGAATCCATTCGTTGAGCGGCCCCACATCTGTCATGAAGAGCGCAGCCAGCGGCGAGAGTTCTTCCCTGGCTGCGATGTGCTCGGTCCAGCGGCTCAAGACCTCGCCCGTCTTGCCAGGCTGTACAGTGTAGGTTCTGAACTCGTAGATGCCGCCATATTTCCCAAGGCGCGGCTCGGGACGGAACGAAGGAGCCGTCATTACCTTGCTTTCCTGTTCGACAATGAGGTGCCCGTTTGGCGGCGGCCACCAGTCCATGGAAGTCGTCTTCGCACGCACCTCGGCGCGGTGATTCATGCTCTCGTAATGCCAGATGTGCCTTATGCGGTTCAGGTCCCCGACCTCGGTATGGAAAAATCCCATAATCGGAGAAAGCTCGTTTCTCTTGTCGATGACTTTCGAGAAATTCTCCTCGAACTCGGCCACGCCGCCGACAGTGAGCCTATAAGTGCGCATTTCATAGATCATACAAAACCTCCTCGAAGTTGGTTTTGGAAAATGGAGTTCCCTGAAGTGTAAGCCCTTGCCGCCCGGCGGGCAAGGACGCGAGATATTTATTCGCCCAGGTAGGCCTCGCGAACGGCGGGCGAATCGCGAAGGATATCCGGCCTGTCGCCCATGACGATACGGCCCGTCTCCATTACGTAGGCCCAGTCCGAGAAATTAAGCGCCAGGTGCGCGTTTTGCTCGACGAGGAATATGCCCGTTCCTTCCTCACGGATTCGCGTGAGGACTTCAAAAATAGTCTCGATAATACGGGGCGCAAGGCCGAGCGAAGGTTCATCGAGCAGGAGGAGCCTTGGTTTAGACATCAGGGCACGAGCGATGGCCAGCATCTGCTGCTCACCGCCCGAGAGCGTACCGCCCTTCTGGGCGCGGCGCTCGTGCAGCACGGGAAACAGGGAACAGACGTAATCGAGGTCTTCTTTCACGCCTGCGGGGTCGTTTCTCAGGAAAGCACCCATTTCGAGGTTTTCGAGCACGGTCAGGTGCGGAAAGATACGCCTGCCTTCAGGCACCTGGCAGATGCCGCGCCTGACGATCTCGTCTGGCTCGCGCGCGTGGATGGCCTCTCCTTCAAACAGTATCTCACCGCGGGCGGGGGTGTTGACGCCGCAGATCGCCATGAGGGTGGAGGATTTGCCTGCCCCGTTGCTGCCAATGATGCAGGCCACCTGTCCCGAGCGCACCTCCAGCGACACGCCCTGCAGCGCGTGGATGTGCCCGTAGTAGAAGTGAACATTCCTTAGTTCAAGCATTGGAAGTTCCCAGATAGGCTTCCAGCACCTTGGGGTCGCACCGGACCTCGGCGGGGGTTCCGTCCGCAATCTTCTCTCCGTGGTCGAGGACAACCACGCGATCCGAGATGCCCATCACCACCTTCATGTCGTGTTCGATCAGCAAGATGGTGGCGCCGCGATCGCGAATCGCCAGAATCAACTCGTTCAGCACGCCCTTCTCTCTCGGATTCATGCCTGCGGCAGGTTCGTCAAGTAACAGGAGGCTGGGTTCGCTCGCCAGCGCGCGGGCGATCTCAAGCCTTCTCTTGTCGCCGTAGGAGAGCGCTTCCGCCATGTTCGAGGCATGGGCGTCGATGCCCGTGAACGAGAGCAGTTCCATGGCCTCGGCCACTGCCCGGCGTTCTTCGGCCACCATGCCGGGGAGCCTGAAGATTGCGCCAATCGGGCCCGTTCGCATCTTGCAATGGCGTCCCACCAAGACGTTTTCGAGCACCGTCATTCCCCGGAAGAGGCGAATGTTCTGGAAAGTGCGCGCGATACCCAAGTCCGCCACGGCGCTGGGCTTCAGACCCACGAGATTTTTTCCCTTGAACACGACTTCACCCCCGGTGGGTGCGTAGAGGCCGGTCATTACGTTGAAGGCCGTCGTCTTGCCCGCGCCGTTCGGGCCGATCAGACCCAACACCTCGCCCTCGTAAACGTTCAGGTCCAGAGAATTCAGCGCCAACACGCCGCCGAAGCGCCGCGAGAGCCTCTTGAGCAGCAAGAGCCGTGTTCTTGCGTTCATCGCCCCGCACTCGCCCCTTTTTGCAGTTCATCGTGTTCGAGATGATGGCGTTGTCCCTTGACCTGCAAGAGCCCCTGAGGCCGAAGCACCATCATGAGCACCATGGCACCGCCGAGCAGCATGGGCCGAAAAAGCGTGAGTTCGCGCAGCACCTCGGGCAGCACCGTGAGAATGAACGCTCCGAGCATCACGCCGGGAATGCTTGCCATGCCGCCCAGCACCACCATGCACAAGATGATGACGGATTCAAAAAAAGTGAAACTCTCCGGTGAGATAAAAGTCTGTTTCGCGGAGAAGACAACGCCCCCGACCCCCGCCCATGCGGCTCCGAAGGCGAAGGCGGAGAGCTTCGTGTAGACGATATTGACGCCCACACACTCGGCCACTGTCTCATCCTCACGCATGGCCGCCCAGGCGCGGCCCAGGCGGCTCTTGTCGAGCCGGTTCACGATGAAGACAGTGATGATGCACAAGATGAGAACGAGATAATAGAAGTGCATGGGTTTATAGAGCCGCATATCGCCAAGGTAGGGGCGTCCGATGCCCAGGATGCCGTTCGGGCCCTGGGTTACGCTGTCCCAGTTGTTGAGAACCAGGCGGATGATCTCGCCGAAGCCGAGCGTCACGATGGCGAGGTAATCACCCCTGAGCCTCAGTACGGGAATGCCCAGAATGATACCGAAAAGTGCGGAACAGGCTACGCCTACCCCCAGCGCCGGCCAGAAGGAAAGCCCGTACCAACTGTTCAAAAGAGCATAGGAATATGCACCCACGGCATAGAAAGCGACGTAGCCCAAATCCAGCAAACCCGCGAAGCCGACCACCACGTTCAGCCCCAGGGCGAGCATGATGTAGATACCCGTGATGACGAGCACGTCAGTGGAATATCTATCGAGCATCCAGGGCAGCGCGATGATGAAGATCAGGAACAGACTCATGTAACGCTTGTCGCAGGATTTCTCCTCGATAAATCTCCAGGCGGACGCGAAACCGGTCTGGATGCGCCTCGCAGGCCCCGCCAAGGAACCTGATTGCACGCTCGCCCGTGTCGCGCTCACCACAGAGACGACCGCGGCGCAGCCCAATCCAATCCAAAGGCTGTTTTTCCACCCTGCCAAGGGTAACGCCAAAAAGGCGAACCAAAGCCCGATGAGCGGGACTCTCGCGAATGCGCTCATGATCTGTCCGTCCCGCCGGAACCGCCCAGGATACCCTCGGGCCGGAAGATGAGGACGACGACCAGCACCATGAACGCAAAGACGTCCTTATAGACCGCCGAGACGTAGCCTGCCCAGAAACTCTCAAGCAGCGCAAGCAGAAAACCGCCAAGAAGCGCCCCCGCCACGCTGCCAATGCCCCCCAGCACGGCGGCGGTGAACGCCTTGATGCCCGCCACGAAGCCGATGTAGTGGTTCACGATTCCGTAGTACATCCCCACCATCACGCCGGCCACAGCGGCCAGGACGGAACCGATGGCGAAGGTGACCGCTATCACCCGGTTCACGTTCACGCCGACGAGCGAGGCCATCGTCCTGTCCTGGGCGGTGGCGCGCATGGCCTTGCCGAGCTTCGTCTTCTTGATAAAGAGTTGGAGCGCCGTCATGAGTGCGAGCGCCAGGATGAGGATGAAAATCTGGAGGCCGTTCACGTAGGCGCCAAAAAGCTGGAAACTCCCGAGTTCCAGCAGGTTGGGAAACGCCTTGTCACGCGCACCCTGGACGACCTGCACATAGTTCTGAAGAAAGAGGCTCATGCCAATCGCGCTGATGAGCGGGGAGAGCCTCGGCGCGTTGCGCAGCGGGCGGTAGGCCACGCGTTCAAGCGTGATACCGTATGCGGCGCAGCAAATCATCGGGATCAGGAAGGTGAGGACGATGCTCAGCGCGAGGCTTGTCTGCGTAAGGCCCATCGTCCCCAGGACCGTCAGAACGGCGATGCCTACGTATGCACCTATCATGTATATCTCGCCGTGGGCGAAATTGATGAGCTGCAGGATGCCGTAGACGAGCGTGTAACCCAAGGCGATCAGAGCGTATACCGCCCCTACGACGAGGCCGTTTACCAACTGTTGCGCAAACATGGAGAAATCTTTACATGGTTATGAGGCAAAAAGAAAATCATTTCTTGCGCACCCGGACACTGCATCGTTTTGATTGGGGCGGCTGTCTTTGGGGGAAATATTGCAGCCTTTGGATGAAGCCGGAGCATTTCATTACTGCACACAGCCAGTGGAGGTTGGCCTGTTGACCTGCAGCCAAGGGAATGCCCCGAACCGAGTTCAAGGCCATTGGATTTCACGAGATACCCGGCTTTTTTCGAATTCTGCGCGCAACGACAACATTGCAACCCTGTACTCATGAGAAGGGGAGGCTTTCGCCTCCCCTCCCGTGATACAGATGGCGACGCAGGCCCTATTTTATCTCTACGAATTTCGCCCCCTTCACCTGCCAGAGCACGTAGGGACTCTCCAGGACGTCTCCTTTCTTGTTGAACTGGAATTTGCCCAGAGAGGTGTTCCAGGCCTTGCTGCGCAGATGGGCGGCCAGCCTAGACCCCTTGGTGCTGCCCGTGGCCTGGATGGAACCCAGAATCAGGTTGGTGGCCACGTAGCTGTAGATGGTGTAGGCACCCACTTCCTTGCCGAAGCGCTTGCGGTGTTTCTTGATGATGTTCTGGGCCGTTGCGAGCTTCGTCTGATCCGGCGTGAACGTCATATAAGTGCCTTCGGCGGATTTTCCAGCGATCTTGTAGTACTCGTCCGTGACGATGCCGTCGCCGCTCATGAATTGCGCCTTCATGCCCAGGCGTTCGCGCATCTGTTTCACCAGAAGTATGGCTTCGGGGTGAATGCCGCCGAAATAGACGAGTTCGGGCTTCGTCTGCTTGGCGGCCGTGAGCACGGGCGTGTAGTCCTTGTCGCCCTGCACGACACCGCTGTAGAAGACAGGCTTGGCACCTCTTTTCTCAAGGAATCGCTTCGTCTCATCGGCGAGACCCTGGCCGTAGGTGGTCTTGTCGTGGAGGATCGCTATACGCTTGAGCTTCAGC
This sequence comes from bacterium, assembly GCA_965200245.1. GTDB lineage: Bacteria > UBA8248 > UBA8248 > UBA8248 > UBA8248 > Bin107. Next base: position 185,347 of record CBDATS010000002.1, read on the forward strand.
TTGTCCACAATGTAGTTTGCCGCCACTTCTCCTTGCTGATCGTCTCGTCCGCAGACTCTGAAGACCGTAGAGAAACCCTGCTCGGTTAGCTTGGGGTTCGTGGAAGCCGGCGTGATCTGGACGATGCCCGCTTCCGCATACACTGTGGACGCCGGAATAGAAACCGAACTGTTGAAATGGCCGACGATGCCTGCGGCACCCGAGTTCACGAACTTGTGCGCAATCGACACCCCTTCTCTGGGGTCGTGTCGGTCGTCGCCCCAAAGGATGTCCACTTTCATCTTCTTGCCGCCGACTTTCACGCCGCCCTTGGCATTCCACTCTTCAACGGCGAGCGTGGCGCCGTTTTTCAGCATTTCGCCGAATACGGCCTGATCACCGGTGAGTGGACCAGCCACACCGATCTTGAGCATCGCAGCATGCGCGGCCGTACTCAGGAATACGGCAGTCGTGAGAATGGTCAGGATGGAAAGCAGCTTCTTGCACATGGATGAATCTCCTTCAGGCATTGGATGAGACAGAATCAAAGATAACATACGCGCCACAAGAGAACTTTCCGCATCCTCCGGTGACGCCTCTCGCTGCAGTCGTGGTTATACCGGAAATCGCGAATTCCGATCCAGCCAATGACAGGCCGGGAACAATTGTCTTTCAGGATTTTCTCTTCGTCGTGTCAGGCTGTCCGCACGCGCTCGATGTATTCCCCCGTTCGCGTGTCGATCTTGAGCACGTCGCCCTCGTTCAGGAACAGGGGGACGGTGACTACCGCACCCGTCTCGAGTTCTGCCTGCTTGGTTGCGCCCGTCGCCGTATCGCCCCGTACGCCGGGTTCGGTCTTCTTGATGGCCAGTTCGACGAATGTGGGCATTTCGACGGATATCGCGTCACCCCTGTAGAAGAGGATGTCGATGATGGTCTCCTCACGCAGGAGTTTCACGCTGTCTCCAAGCTTTTCCTCACCCAGACCGATCTGGTCATACGTTTGCGTGTCCATGAAGTAGAAGACATCGCCGTCGCGGTAGAGGTACTGCATCTGTTTCTGTTCAACCCCGGGGTCGCCGACGGATTCACCCGAACGGAATGTCTTTTCCAGAACGCGGCCCGTCCTCAAGTTCTTGAGTTTCGTGCGCACGAAGGCCCCGCCCTTGCCAGGTTTTACGTGCTGGAACTCAACGATGATGAACGGATCGTTCTCGAGTTCAATCTTCAGTCCGTTGCGAAAATCACTTGTCGAGGGCATCTGTCCGAAAAACCTCCTGATGATAAAAAAAACTACAATACGACGAGTTCTTTCGTGATCGAGCGGGTGAGTATCTCTCTGCCCCGCTCGGTGACAAGAACCATATCCTCGATTCTCACGCCACCCCAGCGGGGCAGATATATGCCGGGTTCCACCGTGACCACCATGCCGGGCCTGAGTTCCTCCTTGACACCGGGGCCGAGCCTGGGCGCTTCGTGGATGTCGAGCCCTACGCCGTGGCCCGTTCCGTGACCAAAGGACTCTCCGTAGCCGTGCGCCTTTATAACGTCGCGCGCCGCCTTGTCCACCTCGCCACACGAAACGCCCGGCTTCACGGCTTCGAGCGCCGTTACCTGAGCTTCCAGAACGATGCTATATATCTTCTCGCCTCTGGGCGAGGGTTTCCCGAGTGAGAACACCCGCGTCGTATCTGCATGGTATCCCGACACCCTGGCCCCGAAATCAATGGTGATGAGATCTCCTTTTCTGAGTTTTCTCGACGAGGCTACCCCGTGCGGCAGCGCCGAGCGCGGCCCCGAGGCGACGATGGTGTCGAAAGAGGTGCCCGAGGCTCCCCTTCTCCGCATGGCGGTCTCGAGATCGAGCGCAATTTCTGATTCGGCGCGCCCAGGGCAAATCGAGGCAGCGATCTCGTCCAATGCCTGCGCGTTCACCCGCACACCGCTTTTCAGTTTTCGAATCTCGCCCGAATCCTTGCAAAGCCGCAAAGCTTCCACGAGGCCCGAGACGGGCTTGAGCCGCACGCCCTTGATGAGTTTTCGTAACTGCCGATACGCCCCGTGAACGAGGTGTGCTTCTTCAAAGGCGAGCGTCTTCGCCCTCGTTTTCTTGAGTTCCATCGCTATTCCCGAAAGCGGGGAAGCGTGCTCGATGCGGCGAAAATCGGATGGGACCTCCCTCGACGCCTGTGAACGGTAGCGAAAATCCGTGATAAAGACAGCGTTTCTCGGGGTGATCAGGCACGCACCCGCAGAACCCGTAAACCCGGTGAGATAATGGACGTTCTTCCTGTTCGTCACGGCGAGAGCAGGGATACCTTCGCGCCGCATCGCCTTTCGCAAGGCACTCAGACGCTGTTTCATTCTCGTTCTACCGGAAACGTCAGCCCTTTGTCGCAAAAATCGATGGCCGCGCGCAGGGCCAGGGCATAGCCCGCCAAGCCGAATCCGATAATGCTTCCCGCCGCTACCGGCCCGATCATCGAGCGATGCCGGAAACCCTCGCGCTTCATGATGTTTGAGATGTGGACCTCGTAGACGGGCAAATCCAGGCCGCCTATTGCGTCTCTAAGCGCGACGCTGGTGTGGGTGTATCCCCCCGGATTGAAGATACAAGCCGCGCATTCGCCCAGGGGAGCCGCTACCTTCAAGGGCCGCTTCACACCTGCCGCGCATTGCAAGGCGTCTACAAGTTCTCCCTCGACATTGGATTGAAAGCACACAAGTTCCGCCCCCTCGTCCGCAGCCATTCGGCAAAGGGCCGACTCCAGTTCGGCCAGCGTCGTCTTGCCGTACACATCGGGTTCACGCATACCCAGCAGATTGAGGTTCGGACCGTTCAAAAGCAGTATTCTCATGGACTCACACCAGGAAGATGAAACTTTATACATTCCCATGATATCCGGCGAGCCATAGTAGAAAACGCGGGCGCGGGCGTCAACGAAAAACGCCGCGACGCTTCAGACACCGCCGAGCGCGTCCCGCCACAAGCGGGACGGGACCTCGACGCCCGGCTCCACCTCGCCGATTTTGCGCATCAGGACAAACCGAGGGCTGCCCTGGTAGGTCTTCTTGTCGCTGGCAAGGAGTCTCTCAAGGGCAGTGAGCCCGGGCGGATCCTCCATGCGTGTGGGCAGTCCGAAGCGCGCGAGCAAGGCGGTGAGCCTGTCCACGTCCCCGGGCCTGCAGAAGCCCATGGCGCAGGAAATCCGGCTCGCGGCGGACATGCCGATGGCGACAGCTTCTCCATGGAGCAGTTCTGCGGAATAGCCCGCCAGCGCCTCCACCGCGTGGCCGAGCGTGTGGCCGAAGTTGAGTATCTGCCTCATATCCGATTCGCGCTCGTCCTGCTCAACGACTCTTGCCTTGATCCGGCAGTTCGTGGCGACGATGCGCCCCATTATATCCACCTCGCGCTCGTTGATCAGCGCCTCGTTTTTCTCCAGAAAGGTGAACATACGGGCGTCTGCAATGGCCGCGTGCTTCACCACCTCGGCCATCCCGGCCCTGAATTCCCGCTCGGGCAGCGTTTTGAGCGCAGAAGTGTCGCTCACCACCGCAACGGGCTGGTGGAACGCGCCCACGAGGTTTTTCCCAAATCTGTGATCGATAGCCGTCTTGCCGCCCACCGCGCTGTCCACTTGGGCGAGAAGTGTGGTGGGAGCCTGGGCGTAGGAGATGCCCCTCAAGAAGACGGCCGCAGCAAAACCGGCGATATCACCCACGACACCACCGCCCAGGGCCACGGCGCCACAGCCTCGGTCCAGCCGCATGGAAGCCATTCGGTCCAGGATTCTCGACAGCTGGCGCATCGATTTGCTCGCCTCGCCCGCGGGGATACGAATCACGGAAGCCTGAACGTCGGCCGCAGCGAGCGAATCGAGCACATTCTCGGCGTATAGCGGTTCCACGTTCGAATCCGTCACTACGAGCGCCCGTGCGCTTCTGAAATGACGCAGGCATACCCTCCCGATACCCTCGAGCGCGTCCACGCCGATACGAATCGCGTAGGAGCGTTCCCCCAGATGTACACGGACGTTCCTCATGTGGATTCCAGGGCACGATACGCCAGCCCCGCGCCGATGGCGGCGACGGGAGCGAGAGATGCTACAAGGCCCGAATCGAACCCTTCTTCTGGCGTCTCGACGTGGCGGAAGGGATCCAGAATTTCCACTGGCGCATCAAGCACTTCCTCTAGACACTCCGGCAGGCCCTCAAGCAGTGTGCCCCCGCCTGACAGGAGCACACGCTCCACCTCGGGCGCGGGCACAACGGGCCACATCACCTTGAACGTTCTGTCAAGCTCAGAAACCAATTTTCGCGCCTCCACGCGGAAAACTTCTTCCACCTCGTCCGTCCTGTCGGCAGACGTCTCCCCGCGTTTCACGGCCTCCGCTTCCTCGCGGGAAAGTGCCAGACGATTCGAGAGCGATTTTGTCAACTCCTCCCCGCCGAACGGAACCGCTCTCGTGATCAGCGTATGCTCGTCGCACACCACGCTCACCAGTGTCTCGGACGCGCCGATATCCACCAAGGCTGTGATCTCTCCTTCTGCGCGCATTCCCGAAAGGTCGAAGGCACTTTCCAGCGCCAGAAAATTCACGTCCACAATCACGGGTTCACAGCGGACCCGCTTCAGAAATGTCAGCAGCGCATCGAGCGGCTCGCGCTTGACGGCGATCATGAGGTACTCATCCACCCGCTCGGACCGTTTTTCCATTTGGCCAATCTTGAGATGGGACAGGCGCACCTCCTCCAGGGGAAAGGGCAGCACCTGCATCGCTTCGGCTTCTAGGGCGTCAACGACGGGGAAGTCCTCTTCCGCCGGGAGCAGCACCGTACGCACCATGGCCGACCGGCCCGAAAGCGCGACGACAACCCGTCTTCCTTCCTCACCGGCGGGGAGCAATTCCGAAAGTGCGCGCTCGACCTCGTCCGGGTCGTGAACGAAGCCGCCTCCCACGGCACCCGGTGCCAGAGGAACCGCATCCAGGTGGGTGAGGACGAGGCGCTCGTCCTTCATTTCGAGTTTCACCGCCTTGACGGCGGAACTCCCGATATCGATGGCCAGGGGCATGGAGTCGTCGGACACGAAATCTCTACCGGGCTAAAAATCTCAAAACAATCGAATGGGCGTCAAGGTAAACGTACATATCAGGATAATTATACACGCAAATCCCCAAAACCGCCTATTGCGCGTGAGTGGTTCCCACTCATCCATGAGATGCGGATGGCGCCTTCCCAGAACGAGCACCATCACGCTCCAGAGAATCCAGCCAGGCCACCAGTATCCCATCACAAGAAGAACGAGGCTGATGGCGACGGATATCTTCGCGTGCCACCTGCCGACAAGCGTGTATATGACGTGACCGCCGTCGAGTTGTCCGGCGGGTATGAGGTTGAGCGACGTCACCAGCAATCCGCACCAGCCCGCAAAGGCCACCGGATGGAGAACGATGTTCTGACCCTCCGGAACCGGACCATGCGCCAGCCAGGCGAGGCCGTCGAACAAAAGGGGAGTGCCCAACTCAATGCCGGGCGAGCTACCGCCGGGCGCAAGCCGCGACATCATCAGGCCGATGAACAGGGCCGGAATAGCTGCTGCCAGACCGGCCAAGGGCCCCGCCACGGCCATGTCCATGAGCGCGTTTCGGTTCAAAATGCCGCCGCGTATACGGATGACCGCGCCGAATGTCCCCAGAAGAGAGGGCGCGGGCAGAAAGTAGGGAAGCGAGGCGTCCATCCCCTATTTTCGGCTCGCGACGTAATGCCCCATCTCGTGCGCACCGAGAATCAGTAACAGCGTGAGCGAATAGGGCAGCCCGACCAGCAGGGCCAATGGTTGCGAGAAGAGAGCGTCTGGCGCGACGCCGCGCTGAAATGCGCCCGCCAGCAAGGTGCAAAGCGCGGTCAATACGAACATCAACACGGGGACGACAACCTCTTTCCAAACGCTGTTTCGCCTCGGGGTTCTCACTTCGCACGGACCGGCGGGGCGTTCGTCCAGTGAAAGGGAAAAGGCTTCCGGGCACAAATCCCGAGCGTCCGGCAGATCATCCCATTTCCGATCTTCGTTCAAGGCAGGTCGTGTGGAGAAATCGCGCATCCCGGAAATCTACCCAATCCCATCAATTTATGCACCCTTGACACTTCATGTCTCAATTCCTACTCTCGATTCTGACAAAAGTTTGCCTGCGAGAAAAAAATGCCCAAAGACATCATACGATTTATCGTCGTCGCCTCTCTCGCTGCATTGCTCATTTCGGGATGCAAAACCCCCTCCGCACCGGAACAATCTTCACAAGCGGCCGCACCCGTGCAGCAAAGCGCGCCCGCTCCCGATGAAAAAAGCACCCAAGCACATGCACACTACATCCCCAAGCCACTCGGTACTGCTTCCGGAAGCTGGTCGGCCCCCGCTCCGCCGCCTCCCAGAACACCGCTCTCCGCATTGCGAGAAAAATGGGCTGCAAATCCCCTTGACCGCGACGCGGACAGGACGCTGTTCGGGATCGCAAAACATGAACTCATACTCGGGAATCTGGGACCTGCAGCGGAAACCCTGAAACGCCTGCAGGAGAAATTTCCCTTATCAGCCCTGTATCCCGAGAGTGTGTTCTATCTGGGTCTCGCGCTTCAGGCCGCGGGTCGACACGATGAGGCCTGGATTCACCTGAGAAGCAGCCTGAGCCGGGAGACCAGTACCGCAAGACGTGCGCTGCTCGAAGCCTCTCTTGGCATCCTGTACGAGGAACACGACGAATCCTATCCCGCCCTGATCACCTATGCGCGCGCGTTGCGGAATGATCCTGAAATTTTCGGCAAATCCCTGCTCATCGAACGAGTCAGGGTGCTGGCGAGAGAAATCGATCTCCACAGGCTTCGCGAGGCATCCAGGCAGTTCGCGGAAACGCCCGCGGGACCGCATATGCAGACAATCCTCGCCCGCCGCGAGCCGAATGAGAAACCTGAGCAGTCTGAGCATACGCAAGCGTCCCCTCAAGGAAAGGCCAAAGAACCTGTCTCGCCGCCCGAGGTGAACTCCAGGCGCGTGGGCGTCATGCTTCCGCTCTCCGGTGCTGTCGGTGCAGTGGGCGGGCGCGTCTATGACGGCATTCGGCTGGCACTTCGGCACAGCCTGGCGAAACACCCCCGGCTACATATTCGACTAGCGGTTCGCGACACGAAGAGCACAGCGCGTTCCGCAGGCAACGCGGTGGCGGTCGCCACCGAACTGATTACCCAGGAAAAGGCCGTCGCCTTAATCGGCCCGCTTCTCACCGAGGCGGCAGAAGCATCCGCCGAAGTGGCGAACCGCCTGGAAACCCCCATGCTGACGCCGTTTGCGCTCAGAATGCGCATGAAACCTGAGTTCGCCTGGGTGTTCCGGAATTCGCTGACGGCCCCCCTGAAAGCGCAAGGCGTCGCCGCCTACGCCGTCGGGCATCTGGGACTTCGCCGCTTCGCCGTGCTGCATCCCGCGAACCGCGGAGGCGTGGAACGCACCGCCGCCTTCACGCAGGCGGTGGAGAGCCTCGGTGGCGAGGTCTTCAAGGTACTCTCCTTCCCCGAGAACGCCACCGACTTCGGTGCACAGATGCGTGCGCTCGGCGGCATGGACGACCGGCGGCTCAACAAACTGAAGCTCTCGCTCGGACTCAAGAAAACCGATCCCTACGAGCTTAAACTGCGTTTCGATGCGCTCTTTGTTCCCGCCCGCCACGAGCAGGCAGTCCTTATCGCACCGCAACTTCCCTTCTATAACATGCGCTCCGTGAAACTGCTTGGCGGCAGCGGGTGGAACGATCCCCGTCTGCTTGAACACGGGGAGCATTATGTGGAGGGTGCGGTGTTCGTGGACGAGTTTTTCGCGGACTCTGCGGAACCTGTCGTCATGCGTTTCGCGAGCGAATTCGGAAGTATCTTCGGCAAGAAACCGGACGTCTTCTCCGCACTTGGCTATGACGCTGCGCAAATCGTCTTCTCGGCCCTGGCAAGCGGCGCCAAGTCGCGTGAGGATGTGAGACGATATATCGCCTCGCTGCGGGGTTTCGAGGGCGTCACGGGTCTCACGGACATGGGCGGAGACAACAACGTGCGCCGCCAGTTGTTCGTGCTTTCGGTTCAGGAGAGAAAAATCCGCCACCTCCAAATGGTGACACCTCACAGGACGTTCGCGGGAGGCGCACCAATTGGCGAGAACACGCGGCTTTCGCCTGCGCCGACACAATAAGGTCAGTCGGGAATACCCTGAAAGTCTCCTGTAGGTCCAGGCATCAAACCTCTTATATCTGTATTGCTCCGCAGGAGATGGTGTAGGCCTGTCCGGTAATGCCGGCCGCCTCTTCACTCGCGAGATAAAGTGCCATGGCTGCGACCTCGTCAGGCGCCAGGAAGCGACCCATCGGGATGTCGTCCCTGTAGCGATTCATCGTCGCCTCCCCGCTCTCCCCACCCTCCGTATAGCGGGCGAGACCCTCTCTGAAGGAGTCGACCATGCCTGTGTCCACGAAGCCGGGGCAGATCGCGTTCACGGTGACACCCGCCGCCGCCACTTCAAGTGCGACCGAACGCACGAGACCAAGCACGCCGTGTTTCGCCGCGTGGTAGGCGCTGCGGTTCGCTCCGCCTATCTTGCCCGACACCGAACTGATCGCGATGAGGCGACCCCAGCCGCGTTCACTCATTCCACTGATGGCCGCGCGAAAGGCGTAGAATGCGCCATTCAGGTTCACGCGCATCATTTCGTCCCAAAGGGCGTTGGTGGTTTCACCGAGCGGTGCATGGGCGAGCGCGCCCGCGTTTGCGACCAGCACGTCCACACCGTTCCATTCCTCCTGCGCAAGCCCAAGCGCTTTTTCGACCTCCCGGGAGTCGCCTACGTCGCAGGGCGTCACCAGAGCGCTTACGCCACGTTCTCTTGCTTCTTCCGCAACCGATTCGATTTCTGCGCGCGTTCTCGCAGCGACGGCCACGTCCGCGCCCGCATCTGCGAACCTGAGCGCAATGGCTCGTCCGATGCCCCGCCCGCCGCCGGTAATGAACGCGCGCTTCCCGTCAAGCCGCATGAACACGCCTCCCGGCCTTCACGAAGTGCGAGCGCGCGATGAGGTTGTCGAAGAAAATCTCCACTTCGCAGAGTATGGCGTCCATGTCGCTCATGCGGTTTACCCGCTCGCGCATGGCGGAACCGCCGCGCAGGCCCTTCGTGAAGGCGGGCAGATGTTTCCGGCAGTGGAGCGAGGCGAGCCGTTCGCCGAGAACTTCCTGCAAGAGCTTCAGATGGCGAAGCGCCATCTCTTTCTTCTCGAGGAGACCGGGCGGAGGGGGCAGCACTCCCGTCCTGAGCCATTGCAGCAGGCGGGAGAAAATCCACGGATTGCCGATGGCCCCGCGCCCGATCATCAGGGCGTCCACGCCGGTGCGACGAATCATGGCGATGGCGTCCTGGGGATTGAGAATGCTGCCGTTTCCGAAAACGGGTACCTTGACCGCGCGCTTGACCCGCGCGATCGCGTCCAGATCGACCGCGCCGCTGAACATGGCCTGACGCGTCCTGCCGTGCACGGTGATGGCTTTCGCACCCGCATCCTCCACCACCTTTGCGAAGACCTCCGCCGAACCCTTTCCGATGGTGTCCCAGCCGGTGCGCATCTTTACTGTCACAGGGATGCGCACCGCACGCACCATAGCGGAGACGATTCCATGTGCCAGTTCGGGATATCGCAGAAGCGAGGAACCCGCCTGGTTTTTCGTTATCTTCCTGACGGGACATCCGCAATTGAGATCGACGATGTCGGCGCCCGCTTCCTCCACCATGGCCGCCGCCTCACCCATCTGGGCGGGGTCCGCGCCGAAAAGCTGGATGGAGACGGGCTTTTCGGCCGCATCGTTTCGCATGAGGTCATACGTCTTCCTGTGCCGCCTTGTAAGCGCCTGACTGCTCACCATCTCGGTGGCCACCATACCTGCACCGTGCGCCTTCACCAGCGAACGAAAGGGTAGATTCGTATAGCCCGCCATGGGTGCCATGACGAGGCGGCTCTCAAGCCTGACCCCACCGACATCAAGGGGCAAATCGAAACCCGCTGGAGGCGACGGAGCGGTCTCAGGTGGCGCCTCGCATACGCTCGGGCCTGCTTCTTCGGGGCGCATCAGCCTCCCCTCCCATAAACGGCACCGAACGTCTCTCCCAACTCCCAGGAGGGGTCCGCATCCATGTCCGTATAATCCATAAAACCCTCTCGCCTGTGTTCCCTGAACTGGAAACCACCCGCACAGGCGATCATCGCGGCATTGTCCGTGCAGTACTTGCGCGCCGGGAAACAGAGCGACCAGCCCTCTTGCGCCGCCCGCTCGGCCAGTTTCCGGCGCAGGTAGGAATTCGCGGCCACGCCCCCGCTCACGGAGACAGCGGGCAGATTCTCCAGTCGCACCACCCGGCTCACATTCTCCACTAGAACCTCCACCGCCGCCTCCTGAAAACCCGCCGCCACCATGCACGCCACGTCTTCAGGCACATCCTGGGGGCGGGCCCAGGGAGGGAGGTTCCTGTCGCTCAAGTACAGTCCTCTTTCTTTCTGGTAGTTTAGCACAGCCGTCTTGAGGCCGCTGAAACTGAAGGAGTAGGGCCTGTCCGCAAGGTGTGGCCGGGGAAACTTGACCATTTCCGTCCCGCTCCCGTTCGCCTCCAGAAATTTCGCATGCAGCCTGTCGACGATGGGGCCTCCTGGATAGCCCAGTCCCATGATGGCCGCCACCTTGTCGTAGGCCTCGCCCAAGGCGTCATCCAGCGTGCCACCCAGGTGCGTAACGTCTGCGTGCCCCTCCACGCGGTAGAAATCCGTGTGCCCACCCGAGACCACGAACCCAAGATGCGGGAAGGGAGGCGGCGCGGCGTTTTCATCTCCGGTAGGCAGATACAGGGAATGAACGTGTCCGTCCAGGTGGTGGACTCCGATGAGGGGAACACCCAGGCTCCACGCCAAGCCCTTTGCGGCGGACAGACCCACGAGCAGGGCCACCACGAGGCCCGGGCCGCGCGTGACGGCCACGGCGTCTAGTTGTTTTACCGCAATCGCGGCTTCCCCGACCGCCGCCTCTAGTACGGGCCCTATCATCTCTACGTGGCGGCGCGCCGCGAGTTCAGGCACCACGCCGCCGTACCGGGCATGAATCTCGTGCTGTGAGGCGACGACATTCGAGAGGATACGAGGCACGGAACTATCCCCGAATTCAAGCACGGCTGCCGCCGTCTCGTCACAACTCGTCTCCACGCCCAGGATGTACATTCTGATATCTCACTCCATCTTCGCCATACAAAATGACCGCAACAGACAACTCGAAACTATGGGAATACGGGAATTTGCGCGACGAATCAACGCCCGGTGGAACGAAAAGATAGGAATCAGGGCAGAAGAAATTCTCCAGCCCCGGTCAGGCCGGATTTCTTGAGAGCATCACCTCCGATAAGGGCGGCTTTCAAACCGCCCCTGCAACGGATGGGTGAACGTGGAACCACCCGGGCAACTGTCAGAACGGTGGCCTGAAACCCTCCTTGCCTTCTCCCAAGCAAGGCAATTGCGCTCGCAGCACCTCAAGTGCCGTGCGATAGTGATCAAGATAGACCTGACGGAACATGCGCTCCTCGCAAGACAGTTTTTTCGCCATCAGCGAGACTGCGAGGTCGCGCGTGCCCGCAATGAATTTTCCGCGCTGGAAATGAAATGGCTGGACGATGAACCTCTCGACGCCGGTAGCCTTGAGCGCGTCAGCGAATGACTGCGGGTCACGGACGAGAAGGAGTGGTGTCATCGTGATACATGTGGACACGCCTTCGGCGGCCAGTTGTTTCGCTGCCCGGATCCGCACGCGATTGTCCGGACAGCCCGGCTCGAACGTCCGGCGCACATCGTCATCGTCCGTGGTGACGGTCATGTTGACCTGAACCCGGCCACCTTTGTCTACCATGGACTGGAAGAGGTCGACGTCGCGGACCACGTCCGGGCTGCGGGTCTGCACCACCAGCTTCACACGATGCTTCCGTGCCATTGTCTCAAGCAGATGACGGGTCAACTCAAGCCTGCGCTCTATTGGTTGATAGGGATCCGTGACGCTGCTCATGTATATCCGCTTTCCATCGAGACTGCCTTCTTTGCGTCGTCCGAGCAGTTCGACGGCGTTTTGCTTGACGGTGAGCCAACGCCCCCAGGAGTCCCGTTTCGCTGTGCTGTGAGAGAAAAACGCTGCGTAGCAATATGTGCAGCCGAATGAGCAGCCGGCGTACGGATTGAGCGTAAAGTCGTAGGCGTCCATAAATCCGGTCGCCCGCGTAAGGGCGTCCCGAACTTCCGCGTAAGTTACCTCGACATCGCCGATGCGATTCGGTCCTGCCCGAGGAGCAGGCTCAGGGATGAGAGGTAATTGATGTGCGGTCATCTGGCATTTCCAAAATGCAGGGTGACGAGACCACTAGGTCTCCTCGGAACCGGCTTTAGGGTTAAGAAATTGACGCTCTGACGCGACAAATGCTGTCGTTGCGAAAGGGATTTGCGCCACGTGGTAAGGCACCGCCACAAGGGAGGTGCGTTCTCCTAGAACTCATTTCCACCAGATTCAGGGCGACATATTCCCTTACCATCAGGCTGTAAAAGTTTGAGCAATGCCAGCGCAAGAGGCTCTTTGCGCCAGTGACATGTAACCGTCATGCAGCGGACCGAATAGCGTTTGTGAATGCATTCGATTGTCTCCTCCAGTGAGGTTTTGTTTTCCTCGTAGACCACGTGCATCGCCAAGATACCAACACCGCTCCCCATCTTAGGATCTGGCTTATGGCATTCCCAGGCTGAGGGGACCATATTGCTCTCATCGCACCGGCGGTATAGGGCCGCGAGAACAGCCTTATCGTCTGAGTGTTTCGTTTCGCTGGGAGTTTCGAGACAACATTTCACCATTTGCCAGAACTCTAACCACAAAGCCTCATCGAGCTTCTTCATCGATTCGCTTGGATCCAGTCCATGGATGGCGGGACCGGCTTGCAAAGACATTTTCTCTTCCCTTGCTTCTTTCTCTGCAAACGCGATCACGAAACCCAGATTCGTTGCGTAGGCGCCGCAACCCAGGTCGATCAAATCGCTGACGTTTTTCGTTTTTATATAAAATCGCCTGCAGATATCATGCGCCAGCCTGACATGACCGGGCTGGTACCAGGCAAGGTAGAACAGCGATACCCACTCGCCGTTGTAGTCGGGTTGCTTCCCTATCGAAAGGCCATCCAGCGCTTTCAGAGCCTCATTAACCTTGCAAGCAATCACCTCTTGGGACAACCCTTTCGTGAGCCGCTGGTACTCCTCTTTGACAACTTTCGTGATCGCCCGGTCGAGCAACTCCACGCATATCTGTTTCATGGCTGATCTCCGAGCAAAGCCTGCCCCGTCGCCAAACCAGACCGCGTTTGAGTAGAAAAGGAATGGAATACGCCAGCGGGACCTCCTGAACTAGGCGCCCTTCCTGTTCAGGAAGGACTCCTTGAGATACTCCACGGCGCGGTCGAGTTGGGTGTCGGTCTTCATCTCCTCGGCCGTGCCCTGTACCTGGCCGGATGGCGCGTCGCCCGGGGCATCTTCTTTTTGCTGTCCGTTTTTCTTTGTGTCACTCGGCAGATAGCCGGGCAGGTCCTTCTCGCGAATCGCGTGCACGACACCAGACTTTCTCAACGCCTCGCTCACGATGTCGGGCTCGATTCCCTCGCCCTGAATGCGCCTGCCCTTGGGAGTGAAATAAAACGCGGTGGTAAGGCGCAGACCCGAGCCGTCCGAGAGCGGTACGACGGTCTGCACCGATCCCTTGCCAAACGTCTTGACGCCAATGAGCTTGGCACGTCCCAGGTCCTGAAGCGCGCCCGCCACGATTTCGGACGCGCTCGCGCTGCCCGCGTTCACGAGTACTGCCATGGGTATCTTCCCGTCCTCCGTCTTGCTCGTGGAGGTGAAGCGATGCTCCTGATCGCTCATACGGCCCTGCGTGTAGACGATCAGGCTGCCGGCCTTGAGAAAGATGTCGGACACGGAAACCGCCTGGGAGAGAAGACCGCCCGGGTTGTTGCGCAAATCGAGCACGAGCGCTTTGGCACCTTTGTCCTCGAGCGCCGAGAGGGCGTCTTTCACCTCTTCGGCGGTTTCGTTCTGGAAGCTGCGAACCCGGATGTAGCCGATATCTTCTGGCAACATGCGGCTCCGCACGCTCTTGATGCGGATGATCTGGCGCGTGATGGTGAAATCGATGGTATCTTTCTCGCCCTTGCGCCTGACGGTGATTTTCACCTTCGTACCGGGCTTGCCGCGAAGCTTACTGACGACATCCTGTAAAGTGAGGTCTTTCGTGGGTTCCTTCTCGATGAAGATGATCTGATCGCCCGCCTGAACGCCGGCCTTGTACGCCGGGGTGTCCTCAATGGGCGTCACCACGGTGAGAACACCGTCGCGGATGGAAATCTCCACGCCCAGGCCACCAAAACGGCCCATGGTTTCGACCTGCATCTCCTTGAAATACTCGGGACTCAGGTAGGTCGTGTGTGGGTCGAGCGTGCGGAGCATGCCCCGGATGGCGCCGCGAATCAGTTTTCTGGCCTCCACTTTCTGGACGTAGTTCTCCTCGACGAGGCTCAAGACCTCGCTGAACGCCCGCAGTTCGGAATACGCGTTCTTCTCGCTCGCCGCCAGATTCGCGACGGGATTCACCGCCAGACCGGCGGCGAGCGACGCCACGACAAGCACCCAGATCATCCATCCGGATAAACGATATTCTTTCGACATCTTCTGCTCCTCAGATGATGCGGCACAAAAAACACATTCTACTCCACGCGAAACGAAAATGCTACAAAAGAGCACGGATCCGGGTTCGGAAGAGAAATTGCTGCGCAGGCGTGCGCCGGGAGCTTCGAATTTCACATTCAAGGGGAAAATACAAGGATACGGAGGCACTGTTCCACTCCGCGCCGGGAACTACGTAAGGATACCGGGCAAGTACGAGCATGATGGCAAATACGCACAACTGCTCAGAAATGCGGGGGCCGGTTACGGGGAGGGGTTCAAAGCAGGTCCTTCACGCGTGAGGCGGCATTCTCCGCCGTGAGACCGAATCGGGAATAAATTTCCTGATAGGGTGCGCTCGCCCCGAAACGATCGATACCCAACACCACACCATCATCGCCCACCCACTCGCGCCAGCCCATCGTGGCACCCGCTTCCATAGCCACTCTTGCCCTGCCAGCCCGCGGCAGAACGGAATCCCGATAGGCGGACGACTGCTCGCGAAACAATTCCCAACTCGGCATGCTCACCACCCGAACGTCTATTCCATCGTTCGCCAACGCACCTTGCGCCTCTATTGCGAGACGTACCTCCGATCCTGTGGCGATCAATATAGCTTGGGGAGTACTTCCCTTTTCCTGTGAAATGACGTAGGCCCCCCGGGCCAGCGCATCCGCTGCGTTCGTCTCGGAACGCTGCAATATGGGCAAACCCTGCCGAGTCAACACAAGCATGGTCGGGCCCTCAAGGCGCTTGATGGCCACCCGCCAGGCCTCGGCGGTTTCGTTCGCATCACATGGGCGAATGATGGTGAGGCCCGGCATCGCGCGAAGAGAGGCAAGATGTTCAATCGGCTGGTGGGTAGGACCGTCTTCGCCCAAGCCGATGGAATCGTGCGTCATCACGTAAATGACGGGTAATTCCATCAGCGCCGCGAGGCGTATCGCCGGACGGGCGTAATCGGTAAACGTGAAAAACGTGGCCGCATACGGACGCACACCCCCATGCAGGGCCATGCCCGAACTCGCGGCCCCCATTAAGTGCTCCCTGATTCCCCAATTGATGTTACGGTGGGAATAGTTTCCCTTCGCGAAATTCCCCGATTCCTTGATAATCGAATTATTCGAAGCGGCCAGGTCCGCGCTGCCGCCAACAAGCCATGGTACCGCGGAAGCGATTTGATTCAAAACCGCGCCGGATGCAGCCCTCGTTGCGAGTACCCCGCCATTTGCTTCAAAGCGGGGAATCGTGTTTTCCCAACCGGCAGGTGGCTCACCTGAAAGCGCCGCCTGAAACCCCGAGGCCAGTTCCGGGTTTTCCGATTCATATTCCGCAAGACGGCGATTCCAGTCTTCTTCCAGCGCGGCACCTCTGGAAACCGCCTCTTCCATGTGGGCGGAGACCATGTCGGGCACCAGAAACTGTTCATCTACCGGCCAGCCATAGTTTCTTTTCGTGGCCCCGACTTCCTCATCCCCCAGGGGGGCGCCATGCGCCCGCGCGGTGTCCTGGTACCGAGGCGAGCCATACCCAATGTGTGAACGAATCACGATCAAAGACGGGCGCCCGATCTCCCCTTTCGCCAGCCTGAGTGCATTCGATATCCGGGACAAATCCTCCGCACTATCGCCGATATCCTGTACGTGCCAGTCGTATCCCTCAAATCGTTTCACCACGTCGTCCGAATAACTCAACGCCGTTTCGCCGTCGATGGTGATGCGGTTGTCGTCATAGATACAAATCAACTTGCCAAGGCCCAGATGCCCCGCCAGCGAAGCCGCTTCATGGGACGCACCTTCCATGATGTCGCCATCACTCATGCACACATACGTATGGTGGTCCACAATCTGGTGACCCGGACGATTGAAAACGCTCGCCAAATGGGCCTCCGCCATCGCCATGCCCACCGCGTTCATCAGCCCTTGCCCGAGCGGACCTGTTGTGGTCTCGACACCGGGCGTAAGCCCGAACTCCGGATGACCCGGTGTTTTGCTCGCCCACTGTCGAAAACGCACGAGCTCATCGAGTGGAAGCTCATAACCGGTCAGATGGAGAATTGCATACAAGAGCATAGAGGCATGACCACACGAGAGCACGAAGCGGTCACGGTCGAACCATTCCGGGTTTTTGGGGTTATAGCGCAGGTGATTCATCCATATTTCATAGGCCAGCGGCGCAAGAGCCATTGGTGTACCCGGGTGCCCGCTGTTCGCCTTCTGCACCGCGTCCATCGAAAGTGTGCGTATGGTGTGAATCGACAGTTCAGGGATGCTCGTACCGGAAAACTGTTCATTCTCTGCTGATAACTTCGTCATTCTCTATATACTCGCTTGCTGGGTGAAACCCGAAAAAATGGATAGCAGGACATCAGAACCCGACATATCCCGACGATTCGTTCTAATTTTTCCCACACAAACACGGATTAGTTTATGCGTTCGCTTTGCGTCGCTGCAGAGTTTCCAGCCAACCTTTCAGAGTGTCCACGACTTTCTGGTCGGCCAGAGCAGGAATCCGGTCCGAAGGGTCTGTAGCTTCTTCCGCTTCGTGACGCAACTGTGATACGGCCAATATTTCCTTTTTTTGCTCAAGTACCGAGATTTTTTCCAAAATCCAGGGGTCATCCCGCCCCAGAACCTGTGCTTTTCGACACACGTCCAGTGCCTGCGCGTCGTTTTCCTCTTGTACATATAGTTCAACCAATTCCCGGAGAAAAGAATCGACGAGTTCTTCGTTTACAGCAACCGGCTCTTCTGAACTGGGGCCGGATTCCCGTTCCTCCTCATCGAGTTCCAACATTTCTGCCACAGGGCTTGAGTCACCCGCTGATTTTTCAAGCCCCGGCGGCGATGTTTCGGCATCAACTATGTCCGGGTCGATCTCATCAGGCGTGACGACATCCGACTCTGCCTTATCGGGTACGTCTGCTTCGCCTTTAACTTCACCTGCGATTAAATCGAGATTTGCTTCCATCCCAGGGTATCCCGTGGGCACATCAACCTCCCCGCCCTGGGATATTTGCTCCTGGATAGCAGCCAATCTCTCATTCCATTCGACCTTTTCGTCTTGAGCGGGCCCAGATTCCAAAAGACGCACATAGATGTCCCGTGCCATTCCCAGATGGCCCTGAGCGAAATACAACTCAGCGAGAGCCGGTGTGGCCAAGGCATCCGACTCATCTTCGGGAACAACAACGGAGGTATCATCAGCATAAGAATCGGTCACCACACTCCGGGGCGTTACTTCATCGGCTTGGAACATATCTGCCACTCCCAGAACGGCTTGTGTGGCTTCCTCATCACCTTTTTGCCGGTAACACTGGGACAAGAGAAGCTGACCCGAAATGTTCCAGGGAACAATTTCCAGTGATTTTGCAAGAAAACGCGACGCCTGTTCGTATTCACCTTTCGAGATCAGTATCTCTCCAAGCAAAACACCTGCGGCCGCGTAGTTGGGGTAGGTTGCAAGTCCGTTTTTCAGGAGATTTTCTGCATATTCTGCTTCGCCTTTCTCCCACAAAAGGGAGGCCAAAGGGAAAAAAGCAGCCGAAGCAGGATATTGTTGCAACCGCTCCTCCAGAGCTTTAATTCGGTCTTCCGGATTATCCAAGCGAAGTATCATCGATACCTAGTTCTCGGTGGGAAACAGGGACGCATACTCACCATAGGGTAAATGCTAGCAAAGAGCATTCTGTTCTGACAAGAGTCCGCACATGCTGCATCACCAAACTCTATTCTCAGAATGGGTTGTGGATTCTGCTCTATTGTTACGAATCAATGACGGCCAGGGCATTTACTTCGATAAGACAACGTGGATCCGTAGCAAGCTGGACTACCTGAACAGTGGTAGTGGTCGGTTTATGGTCTCCGAAATACTCCCCCCATACCTGATTCAAGGAATCTTGTTCCGACAAGTCAGTTACGAACCGGTTGGCGGAGACGACATCGCCAAAATTGCCGCCCACCGTCTCGAGGCTTCTCTTCAGATTCTCCAGCATCGCCCGGGCCTGGCCCTCCATATCCAGTGGCATGTGCTCAAACTCTTCCGGCCGATGCGGATGGTGATGATATACGGGAGCCGCCGTCACTCCAGCGAGAAACACCAGGCTGCCTCCGGTGACCTTGATAGCCGGAGCATAGGGCATCCACATATCGGGGGCGTCCGGCCAATGGAGGTGTTCTACTTTTTTGCTCATTGAAAGCTCCTTCCTCTATAAAAAACCGGTCATATACCAATACTTTTGCCCGAAAATGCACTGTCGTACTTTCGAACGATTCAGGTGAGAGAATAGCGAAACGAATCCTTTCGTCAATCAAACTACGCCTGGAGACTACCATCACATCAACAACTGACAGGATGACACCCGCAAACCGTTACAAACTCCATGCCCCAGAAACCGTATCCACGCCACGACCGGAAAACGCAAATCCTGTGAAAGGATTTACCATGCACGGAATCTATTCGATAATTACCACCTGTAGATTTTTATCCGCATGAGAAAGGAAAGCCCGTGACTACAAGAATACTGGCAGACAAGCGCGTTATCATCACAGGAGCATCAACAGGAATCGGAGCCGCCATCGCTCGCGAATACGCCAGGGCAGGAGCTCAAATATGGGGCGCCGGTGGCAGCGATATGCAAGGCCTGCAAGAAACCATGAACGCATGTACAGGCTTTGGCGGAAACGCCGATGGAAAATGTTATGATTTATCGAATGCACGCTGTGCATCTCAACTGATCCATGACGGTGTCGAATTTCTGGGGGGACTTGATATTCTGGTCTTCTGCGCAGGCACACGCGCCTTCAAACCGATTGTCGAAATCACGGATGATGAAATCGACCTCCTGTTCGAAGTGAATGCAAAAGCCGCCTACATTGCATCCCGCGAAGCGGCGAAAGTGATGATTCCTCAAAAAAGCGGTTCAATCCTGATGATTGGCTCATCCGCCGGCCACCGAGGCAGAGCCGACACGAGTCTCTATTCGGTGACCAAATCCGTACTTCATCATCTCACGAAATGTCTGGCCCTGGAATTGGGGCCGTTGGGAATGCGCGTGAACTGCCTGGCTCCGGGCCTAGTCGCAAGCCCGCGCGTAAAGGCGAGGCTTGATGCAAAACCTGAATATTTTGAGTCCAGACTTGAAGGCATACCGATTCACCAAATCGGTACAGTCGAGAATATGGCGGCCACTGCCCTGTTTATGGTCTCTCCAGAGAACGAATTCATGAATGGCTCGATTGTACTTTCAGATGGGGGCGTCACGGCAGGATAGCAACCATGCACGATGTGATGAAAATACCTGCAAGGAAGAAGATTGCATATCTGTTGGCTCTCGTCTGCACCCTCACCCTGTATCCGTATGGAAACAGCACTGAAGGAGGAACAACCCTAGACACGCATCAGACATACACGGCACCGGTGTCAAGCAAAACGAAGTGGTTATTGACAGCTCCCGCCGAAAAAGGCTCTTCCAGGACACACACTACCCTCCTGGCCTTTACCACGGATGGCGATTTTCATCCCATTACCTTCCCCCAAAAGGGTGGTGTCTTTCGTGTACGCGTAAAGGACCATCCCACACCCTCCGACCTAGCCGCCGATGTCCCTCCCACGAAGTTGCCCGACGGGAGTTTTGTCGGCGTAGGGAAAAGCGGAATGTTTATCAATGTCGACACCATAGAAAAACGTTGGTTGTTCGTCTGGCCCAGCATTCGTCCTTCCATCCTATCAAAACCCGCCGTGCTGGGCCGGGACGTTGTGGCAATGGTCGGCGTCGATGGCTCCATCCTTTTGTTTCAAAAACAAGGGGACAAATGGCTCCAGACCCAACTCATCAAAGCGCAAGTCGCGAGAGCATTGCCCGACGCCGTCTTGACGACAGCCGATCTTGACGGAGACGGGAGCAAGGAACTCATCGTGCCTGTTACATCATCAAAGCGGTACAGGCACTCCGTGTCAGGCGGCAACACCGAGCCCACAGAAATTCACGCCTATCGATTTCACCAGAAGTCTCTCGAACTGATGGCCACTTACACGGCAAGCAAGAACAGTGTTTTCAAAGCTATCGGTGCCCTCGCCTCAGACTTGGACAGGGATGGGAAACAGGAAATTCTCGTCACCAAAAGGGACCCCGAAAATGGATCAACCCACCTCGTTTTGGGAATGAGAAACAAAAAACTGGTACTCAAGGCTCGAAGCAAAACTATCGGAACAGGAAATCGCTGGTCACACATTTTAGGCGCATTCAACATCGACGGTGGCGATTCGAAAATCCTCGCAGTAGAAACACCACATCTGGCTGGTTCTCTACTGGCACTGAGACTCAGCGACAAAAGACTCCGCGAGCGGGCGCGTATGGGAGGTGTCACTACACATTCGGTTGATTCCCGAAACCCATGGAAATTCGCATTGCTGAGACGACGCGGCCTAGTGGAAATCGTGATCCAGGAAATCGGCCATCGGCATTTGAACGGATTCGCGCTTTTCGGAAATCGCTGGCATTCCCGGTGGTCGCAACCGATTCCCTCACCCGTTAGATCCAATATACTCACAGCGGATTTCAATCAAGACGAGAAAGACGACATCGCTTTCGCCGATCAATCGGGACTGGTGCATATCTATTTATCAAGATAATCCTGACTGATGAAACATTTCTCAACAATCGGTGTTTCCGGGAATGACGGAGTTACGTCACTGAATTCCCGGAATGTTGAAAAAGGCATCGCGCCCCGGGTAGACAGCCGCATCACCCAACTCTTCATTGATTCGCAGCAGTTGATTGTATTTCGCCAGCCGATCCGAACGACTGGCCGACCCTGTTTTTATCTGGCCGGCATTTGCAGCAATCGCCAAATCTGCAATCGTCGTATCCTCTGTCTCTCCCGAACGATGGGAAACAACGGATGTATAGCCAGCCCTCGTCGCCATCTGGATCGTTTCGAGAGTTTCCGTCAAAGTGCCAATCTGGTTCACCTTTATCAGGATGCTGTTGGCCACTCCCCTGGCGATGCCCATGGAAAGTATTCCTGCATTTGTAACGAAAACATCGTCTCCCACAAGCTGCGCCCTGTCGCCAATCGCCTCGGTCAGGGCGGCCCATCCAATCCAGTCATCTTCAGCACAACCATCTTCGATAGAGATGATCGGAAACTGGCGCACCCAGTTCTCATATAACGCGACCATTTCGTCCGGCGATTTCTCGCTCTTGTCCGACCAGCGGAACACATATTTGCCATTTTCAAAGAGTTCACTCGACGCCGGGTCGAGAGCGATGAATACGTCTTTCTGCGGCTGATAGCCAGCCTTTACGATGGCCTCAAGAATAGTTTGAACAGCTTCTTCGTTGTTCCGCAAATCAGGGGCGAAACCTCCCTCATCCCCAACAGCCGTGCTGTAGCCCCGAGCTTTCATAACCACTTTCAATTGGTGAAAAATCTCGACACCCATTCTCAAGGCGTCCGGAAAATTTTCAGCCCCTACGGGCATGATCATGAACTCCTGGAAGTCCACGGAGTTATCAGAGTGCGCTCCGCCATTCAATATATTCATCATCGGAACCGGAAGTGTGCGGGCGCCCGTACCTCCGATATAACGATAAAGTGGCAAGCCATGCGCATCGGCAGCCGCTTTCGCCACTGCCAGGGAAATTCCCAGGATCGCGTTTGCTCCCACTCGACCCTTGTTTTCCGTGCCATCAATCTCGCACAAGCGTACATCGATATCATTCTGATTTGCCGCATCCATTCCAAGCAGCTCAGACGCCAGCGTCTTGTTTACATGGTTGACCGCTTTCGTAACACCCTTGCCGAGGTAGTAGGCTTCTTTTCCATCGCGCAACTCGACTGCCTCTCTCTTCCCCGTGCTCGCACCGCTGGGAACCGCCGCCCGCCCGAAACCACCTCCGGCCAAGTGAACATCCACCTCTACAGTCGGATTGCCCCTTGAATCGAGAATTTCACGCCCCACGATTTGCACTATGCTCGTCATGTCTTCTCCCGCAATTGAAACCTGTCTTCATGACCGGCCACACAAGGTCGCCTAGGGTAGCCCATCTACGAGAATGGAGAAAAGGCTGGAAAGAACTTTTATTTCCCGATTCAATTTGCATTTTCAAAACATCGAATGATATCGCAGTCGAAACACTTTCTTTGTTTCCGAAAAACACGAGGAGCACCGAATGATGCCTTTGACAGGTATACGCGTACTGGACTTGAGCCGTCTGCTTCCTGGCGGACAATGCACCTTGATGCTTGCCGATATGGGTGCGAACGTCGTCAAAATCGAAGAACCACTGCGTGGAGATTACATTCGCCTCGCATCTCCTTTTGATCAGCATGGCGTTTCTCCCCTTCACCTATGCTACAACCGCAACAAACGCTCCCTGGTTCTGGATCTCAAAAACGAATGTGGTGTATCCACACTACTCAGGTTGGTGAAAGATACGGACGTGCTTGTCGACAGCTTCAGGCCCGGAGTGATGGAACGCCTCGGCATCGGTTACCAAAGACTCAAAGAAGAGAACCCCGCCCTTGTCCATTGCGCCATCACCGGATACGGACAGGAAGGACCTCTGGCTCGAACGCCAGGGCATGACCTGAACTTCCAGGCCCTGGGTGGCGTCGTTGAACTCACAGGCACCGCTGGAGGGCCTCCCTATGTTCCGGGGGTACTCATCGGTGATGTGGGCGCAGGCATGTGGGCGGCTTTCGCCATACTCGCAGCCCTCCGCCTTGCAGAGCGTACGGGTGTTGGCCAATTCATCGACATGTCGATGCTCGACGCGGTGATGGGCTTCCTATCCATTCATGGGCAGACATATCTATCGACGAAACAGAGCCCAGGGCGTGAAGAGATGCGGCACAATGGCCGAAGGCCATGTTATCGCCTCTATCCAACCAAAGACGGCAGAATGATTTCCGTCGCGTGCTCGGAACCGAAATTCTGGGTGAATCTATGCAAGCTTATCGGGCATGACGATTTTCATGAAGATTATGGCGCCAGAGGCGAGCGCCGTACAGAAGTAATCCAGGCGCTCAACAAGACTTTTCAGACGAAAACACTCGAAGAGTGGATCACGTTTTTTGAAGGCGCGGATGTATGCGTGAGCCCAGCACTGAACGTGCGGGAAAGTTTCGAGCACACACATGTGAAATCAAGTGGGCTCGTGAGGCAATACCAACACCCTGTCGATGGAACTTATCCCGGCACACGACCGGCGCCGAAGTTTTCAAACCTCTCCATAAGGGACTCCCTCCCTCCACCTCGATTGGGGGAACATTCCGTTGAAATACTCAGGGAATACGGCTTTCAGGATGAGGAAATCGAGAATTTGATGGCTTCAGGCGCTTCCCACAGGGGTGCTGACCCAGCAGGTGAAACCATCAGCGAGTAAAGCTACCCGGTAAAATTCACCAACGAAAGAACCGGGGGTTCCTTTCAGGAGAATTATCCGCTACTGGTACGATCTTCCAGTTTTTCCAGCTCGGCTTCGAAGTCTTTCAGGGTCTTGAATGAACGATAGACCGATGCGAATCGCACATAGGCCACCTCATCCACATCCCGCAACTCTTCCATCAGTCTTTCGCCTATCGCTTCCGTCAATACCTCCTTCTCGCCACTATCAAGAATATATCGCTCGACCCGGTCGACGATTGCCTCTTGATCCTCGGCAGAGACAGGCCTTTTTTCCAGCGCCTTCTTGATGCCTATGCTAATCTTCTCGCGGAGATAATTTACGCGTGTGCCATCTTTTTTCACGACGAGCGGCCAGGAGACTTCCGCCCTCTCATAGGTCGTGAAACGATGAGCGCATCTCTCGCACTCCCGCCTTCTGCGAATCGAATTCCCTCCCTTGGTCGTCCGGCTGTCGACCACCTTGCTCTCTGAGTGACTACAAATCGGACATTTCATAAGAATCCAGTCCGGGCAGTAGAATCATCAGGACATCAACTGGAACGCATCTTCAATATCAACAATCTTGTCCAAACGACGGGCGTGTCGCCCACCTTCAAATTCTGTCTCAAACCAGATGGAAACAATTTCCTTCGCTGACTCCAGGCTCACCACCCGGCCACCCAGAGCCAAAATATTGGCATCATTGTGCAGGCGGCTCATCCGAGCTGTCCATTCGTTGTGACAGGCAACGGCGCGTACACCCGGAAATTTATTCGCCACAATGACCATGCCCGCAGCCGATCCACAACAGAAAATTCCCCTCTCGCTGCTGCCTTCGCTTACGGAACGGGCAGCCGGTCCGGCAAAGTCGGGGTAATCACAAGACTCACCTGAATTCGTACCGAAATCCTGATATGAAATACCCCTGTCCTCAAGCAGCTTTTTGACAGTCTCCTTGAGTTCAAATCCACCATGATCAGATGCAAGAGCAATTTGATTCATCGGGACTCTCCGGGCGATATCTGATACCTGCTGGCGGGAAACAACTATCAAAACTAGGGTTTAGCAAACCATAAGTCAAGTGCTCGCTCGCCACCCTGCTATTCCGGTATCTTCGGGTTACGGCTGGAAGATACCCCGCAAAACAACCATTACAAACGATGCCAACGATTTTTTTCCGGCGCAAATCCCTTGTGTTCAAAAGCTATCAGAATGGCTTCAATTCTGTTCCAGCAATTGATTTGCCCAAAAGAATCCTGGATGCTTCCTGCGACGTTTTCTTGAATTCATTTTCGGCGGTCAGCCTCTCTCCCTTCTCCTGCAAGCAGCGCGCCTCGATCAAATGCAAAACCAGCCGCAGCCAGGGCTCCTCGTAATTTTCCTCAGAGGCGGCCATGGCGGACACTTGCTCCAGACTTTTTTCTGCTTTCTCGATTTGACCTGCTTCGAGCATCAACGCTGCATGCAGTACATGATGATGGATATCTTTCTCTCGGCGCCTGCCCGCAGATTGAATGTTGGAAGCAGCTTTTTTTATCACGCTTTTTGACTCCAACGGGCCGACTGCCAGCGCAAGTCTCTGCAGGAACTCCAAACCACCGAAAGTCTGATAGCCATTTTCCCATGTACGCTGCGCGCGACGATCACGGCCTGCCGCTAACTGGGCATCGCCCAACAGGAGGTATGATTTCTTTTCATTGGCCAGATGACGTAGAGATTGTTCCAGAAAAGGAATGGCCGCTTCTGGCTCGGAATGGTTTAACTTCGCCTCGCCTGCCGCCAGATAAACGCGGCCGGCGACCTGGTTATCCGCTCGCCGATCAAGATCAGATACACTTGATTGTGAGAGTTTTTCACAAACCTCAACGGCGGCCTCAAAACGATCATTTTCAAAGTACATATCCCTGAGTTTTCGCAATACCATGGGGTTCGCACCTTTCCCCCTGCTGTTTTGTGCCAGCAACTCGAGAGCTTCTTTTGCATGTCCGGAATGACCGAGCGTCTCCGACAACCGGATGACGGAATCAGGGGAGTTGTTCGTAACAGCACGAAGGCGCTCGTTCCATCGAATGGCGTCATTCGTATTGCCGGAATCTGTCGCTAGATCCGCGGCAAGTCTCAAGGCAGGAATATAGGAGGGATTATCCTTGAGAGCGCGTCTGAGTTCTCTTCTGGCGCGTCGTCTCTTGCCCTGCACTCCAAGACTTTGCGCCCTGGCGAAACGCTCTTGTGCGCGATCCAGCCGTTTCTGTTTCCTGGCCACCTTCTTGCGTGAAAACCACCCAAGGGCGGCTTCGCCCCACCCCAGGACGGAAGCCAACAACGAACCTGCGAGAGCGGCACCGATTACCACCAGCGCCAAGGGAACCCGTATAGACCAGGCATCAGAAAGATGCAGGTCTATGACTTCTCGATTGTAGTGAAGAAAATAAACGGCGGACGCAACCGGAATCAGCAGGATCAGGAGAGTCCGAATTCTCATTCGTGACTCAACGCCGGGAATTTAACTTCCGCCGCGCCTTTCAATTGCGTTTTGAGCAGCCACTGTATATCGCGCATAAGGGATCGCTTCCAGGCGGGAATAGGGGATCGGCTCATCCGACTCTTCACAAATACCATAAAGCCCATCTTCGATCCTCTGAAATGCCGCCTCCACTTCCCGCAAACGCTCCCGTTCCCTTGCTCCCAAGTCCATCAAAACCTGACGGGAACAAGTGTCAGCGGCCATGTCTGCAATATCCTGAATTCCATCGTCACCTATTTCTTTGGTGTGTATCCTGCTTTTCTCTACATCACCCAGGATTTCCCGGCGCACCTGATTCAATCTCTCTTCCAATTCTTTCAACTGTTTTTTTGTCAAATGTTTCACTTTGAACCTCAATGCTCATTCTTATGCCTAGGCACTAGGCGTCATTGGCTTGATAGCGGGTGCATGTGACCATAAATTTTCCAATCGATAGTAATCCCTGCTCTTTTCGTTGAATATATGGACAAGAACATCACCACAATCAATCAAAACCCAATTGCCCTCTTCCAACCCTTCAGTCAACAATACAGTATCACCAATTCTCTTGATTTCTTCTTTCGCCGCCTCACACAGTGCTTTCACATGGCGGACACCCGTTCCGTGACAAATCAGAAATGCATCCACCTCTGCCGACAGAGGCCGAAGATCCAAAAGCACAAGATCCATCGCTTTCTTCGTCTCCAATGACTCTTGGAGAGCGTGGAGCCGATCCTCTAGTTTCTTAATGGGTCTGCATCCTCCTTGATCTTCAGCAAGCAACTCCCGAACACCCATATAATCGGCGGCGAATTATAAAGAGTTCGACCTCGCGAGGCAATAAATCCTCAATGGAGGAAGATTCATTTATACACTTCCTGATCCGGGTGGCCGAAATGTCAATTTCAGGGATCGGAACAAATCTGATGACCCGCTCACTATCTGCAAATTTGATTTCCTGCAAGGACTTATCGAAACTGCAATCCGGCCGGATTTCCCGAATCACTCGAAGAAGCGCTTCGAGATACTCCGATTCATTCTGATTTCCTCTCAGGGTTACAGCAAAATTGGCGGTGTTCAAGACCTCTTTTGGCCTGTGCCATGTACCTAACTCAAGAAAGGCATCCGCACCGATGATGAAAAACATTACGTCTTCATCCGATATCGTTCTCGCCAGTTCCTCCAATGTATCAAGAGTATAGGATGTCCCTCCCCGCTCTATCTCCATTGAATCACATACATACGCGGGGTTAGTCGCCAGGGCAATACGAACCATTTCCAGCCTGTCGGAGGCATGGGCGACTTCGGCCTGTGGCTTATGGGGTGGCAAAGCAGACGGTACAAACCTGATTTCATCAAGCATGAGGGCATTACGCACCTCTTCGGCGGATTGGAGGTGCCCATAGTGAATCGGGTTGAATGTCCCGCCCAGAATCCCGATGCGCAATCGTTCTCCTTGGTTCCCTGTCATTCCTCAATCAGAACAAAGTTGTTCCGGTGAATGATCTCATCGTAATCCTTGCTGCCGAGGATAGAAGTGATCTCCCCGGTTTGCCTCCCCGCGATTCGGGCAACATCATCACTCGAATAATTCGCCAGTCCACGACCAAAAACCACTCCATCCGTATCCTGTATCTCCACCACATCACCAAAGCGAAAATTTCCCCCAACAGACACGACCCCGCTGGGCAAGAGACTTTTTCCCCTTTTGAGCATGGCGTTTACGGCACCGCCATCGAGCCTGAGCCAGCCGCGGGGTTTGGCCGTGGTTCCTATCCAGCCTTTTTTTCCCTTCAGGCGCGTACCATTCGGAACAAAAAGCGTCCCTAGTGGTTCCCCCATCACTGCCCGCTCGATGACGTTGGGATTTCTCCCTTTCACGATCAGGGTGCTGATACCTATTTTATTGAGCGTATTGACGGCCTGAATTTTCGTACGCATGCCTCCGTGAGCGAGTGGATTCGGACTGGTCCCCGCAAGAGAGGCGATTTCCTTGGTCAAACCCTCGACTCGGGGAATCAATCGCGCCGTCTCTGATTTCCTGGGATCCTCATCATAGAAACCCGCCACGTCTGACAGGATGATGACGAGACCTGCCTGAATCATCTGGGCCGTCTGTGCAGCCAATGTGTCATTATCTCCAAAACGAATTTCCTCGATGGAAACCGTATCGTTCTCGTTCACGATTGGAACTACCCCTTTGCCAAGCAATGCCTCAAAAGTATTGCAAGCGTTCAGGAACCGGCTTCTCTCATCCAAATCAGAATGGATGAGCAAAACCTGTGCCGTCTCAATGCCTTTTTGCCTAAACGCACGGCCATATGCTTCCATCAGGATGGGCTGGCCAACGGCAGCGGCGGCTTGACGCTCGGGAACAGCTTTTGGAATTTCCTTCAGGCCCAGTCTTTTCACTCCTGCAGCAATTGCTCCAGACGAAACCATAACGACTTGCCTGCCCTCTTCCCTGAGACTTGCGACCTGGGAGGCGATTCGACCCAATACTCTTCGGTTTACGCCCAATTCATCGGAAGCCGTCAAAACCGAACTACCCACTTTGACAACGATGCGTCTGCTCTTGAGCGCAGGTTCATCTCTTCTGGTCATGGTCTTGCTCATCAGTTTCCTGTCTGTGTAGCTGGAATGATATCGTTTTCGGGTTTTCTGATTTGGCTGAGCATTCGTGACATTTCACCCAACAATTCGGCCAGACCAAGGCCCGAAACCGCCGAGATGGCATGGACTTTCATGCCTCGCGCGGCAAGTCCTTCCCTTAATTTCAGGGAATGCTCCCGGGATTCAGTGACATCCATTTTCGTCAAGACCGCCACTCTGTGTTTCTTCGCAAGCCGAGACGAAAATGCGAACAATTCATGGGTCACAGCATCAAAATCAGAGAGTCCGCGCTCAGCAGGCAAGGAAGCATCAATTAGATGAAGCAACAATTCGCAACGCTCTACATGCCGCAAAAATTCCAATCCCAGACCTTTCCCCTCACTGGCTCCTGGTATCAAACCCGGGATATCCGCCACCACACATGAGTTGTAATCGCCCAGTCCCACCACCCCGAGATTGGGCTGGAGCGTGGTAAACGGATAATCAGCAATTTTGGGTTTGCTTTCCGAGATTCTGGAAATGAGAGTGGACTTTCCGGCATTGGGCATCCCTATCAGCCCGACGTCTGCGAGTAATTTCAATTCCAGTTCCAGGAAACGCTCCTCCCCCGGTTTTCCCTTTGTGGTCCTCCTCGGCGCCCGATTCGTCGAACTCTTGAAATGCTCGTTCCCGAGTCCCCCTCTTCCCCCTTGTGCGATGATCAATTCACGGCTTTCATCCGAGAGGTCAGCCACGCTTTCTCCCGTTTCAGAGTCTCGCACAATGGTCCCAAGGGGCACTTCCAGCAACAGATCCTTACCGGCTGCTCCATGCTTGTTGCTTCCCATCCCCGCCTGGCCTCTCTCCGCTTTCAACAACGGTTGAAACCTGAAATGCGTCAGCGTGTTAAGAGCAGAGGTCGCCTGAAAAACGACATGCCCTCCCCGTCCGCCATTTCCCCCGTCAGGACCTCCTCTCGGAACGAACTTCTCCCTGCGGAAGCTGAGACAACCGTCTCCACCGCGGCCGGCTTGCACACGTATTCTAGCGGTATCAACAAACATGGCAGGGGCGGATCCAGCCCATTGGATACTACTCTGCCGGAATGACCCTGATAATTCGGCGGCCCTTGGATTTGCGCTCGAACTTCAATTTCCCATTTGCCTTGGCGAACAGGGTATGGTCGTTTCCCAAACCGACATTTTCTCCCGGATGAAAAACCGTGCCGCGTTGCCTGACGATGATGGTTCCTGTGTTCACGCTCTCTCCGGCAAAACGCTTCACGCCCAATCGACGCCCGGCGCTGTCCCGTCCGTTCGATGAACTTCCACCAGCCTTTTTATGCGCCATTTTCCAATCCTTTTATTCTGATGCGCGGATTTCTGTCACTTCAATTTGCGTATAAGACTGCCTGTGTCCTCGTTTGACCCGAACTTTCTTGCGGCGTTTGAAGCGAAACGCAATGACTTTTTTCCCGCGCCCGTGATCACGAATCACCGCCTTCACCTTGGACCTGGCCAACGCCTCCTTGTCCGCAAACACCTCTTCCCCGTCCACGATGAGCCGGACATCGTCAAACTCTACACTCTCACCGACATCACCGGGCAAACGTTCAACCAGGATTTGATCTCCAGTTTCAATACGCATCTGCTTGCCACCGGTTTCCACTACGGCATACATGCCAAAATCTCCTTACTGCCCTGAACATGCTTTAATCTTGAAAATCAAACACCTCCCCAGTTACAACGATAACGGGGAGGATATCTATCAACCCGGCACTCGAAAGTCAATTCCGGGCACCAACAAACCGACTATCTCCCTCATTTTTTCTTCTTGATCAAGCTGAACGTCACCCTTTCCGTCCGATAAGACACGGTACGTCTGACGGGCAAATATCCTTTCCTCTGAACCAATACGGTAAAGCCCTTGAAGACGTCACCCATACCCACCTTAAATTTCAGCCGCAAAGGTGTCTTGCCCTGGTAAACATCGTTAATGAAAACATCGGCCTGCGGAGGATTCGAAATCACAGTCAATTGACGATCCTTGAATCCTTTGACCGGTTTTTCAACATTCCGCTCCCACCATTTGCCAACCTGGTTCCTGGTTTTGGCACATCCACTCAGACCCGGAAGAAGCAAGAGGAACAGGCTGAAACCCAGGACAAGCCGCAATGCAGGTTTATTTCGAATTTGCCCGTTTGATTTTCGACACATATCGAAACCCTAAGAAAATCCTTCGCTCACAAAGCGCCGCACAACCACGAATAATGTTCACTTACCTCAAAAATCTTTGGAAAAGAAATCATTGTACAATGATTCCGCTAATTTGGCAGCCATCAACTAGGCAGACGGGTCACCCACTTTCTGCCCAGACCATTCTTCAAACATCTGCAGCAATTCCGTTTGGTCCGAATCAGGGCCAAATTTCTGCACACCCAGACCGTAGATCTGCCGGGCATGGTTCAGATAAAACGCCGCCACACCGTTTTCGCGCGCCAAATCGCTCCCCATCGAAAGGTCCTTGTGCATCAACCCAGTGGAAAATCCACAGGTAAAGTCTCGCGGCAGAAGAAAGCGAGGCCACTTGTCTTTTGTCGCGCTGTTCATGCCCGAACCGCCATTTAGAACCTGAAGCACTTTTTCGGAGTCAAGGCCCAATTTCTTCGCCAGGACCATGGCCTCCATAGAGGAGAGCAAGCTCGTGGCAGAGAGAAAATTATTCACGCATTTCATGGCATGTCCAGATTCCGGCGCCTCATCGATATGAACAATTGTCTTGCCCAGTGTTTCGAAAACAGGCATCGCCGCATCCACCATCTCCTTTGGACCGCCCGGCATGATCGCCAGGGTCGCCGCTTCCGCCCCCACGACGCCGCCGGAGACCGGCGCGCCGATAAGGTGCAGGTCCTTTTCCCCTACCCGTGAGGCAATAGCTCGCGTCCTCGTGGGATAGGAAGAACTCATGTCGATTATCAATTTTCCCTTACCAAGGTGCGTGGATATTCCGTCCGGCCCATCGACCACCCTGTCCACGACATTGCTGTCTGGCAGCATCGTGATGACGACATCGACGCGACTTGCAAGATCGGCCAAACTGTCAGCTTTTTGAACACCATCGTCTCGCAATGCCTCGACATTTTCCGGTCGCGTGTCATAGCCGACAACCGTATAGTCGCCACGTCTCAAATTCTTCGACATGGGCGTTCCCATTTTTCCAATGCCAATAAAACCAATCGTTACACTTCCTGGCCCCAGAGTTTTCATGATTTCCTCGCTAACTAGGATGCAAATTATTTTTGACGCCGCTACTCCGTAGCATGTTTTCATTCGCTCTGAAGTTTTTGTCAATCCCCGGCCTTAGTGTTAAGCTTCAATGATAGATATTCGCTTCTTGTATCAACCCGCCCTTCGTTTTCCCGTATCCTCAAGGAGATCCGAAATGGCGCCGATTTCGGCGGACGATGTTGTATGCTATCTGGAAGAGAATCCCGGGTTCTTCATTGAACATCCAGACTCGCTTCGCCAAAGTGGCCTGCTGACACAGGACAGCCCTTCAGCAAAGGTTCTGAACCTAAGGAACAAACTTTTCGACCGCCTGAAAGGCGAAAGAGAAGATTTGATACGACTTCTCGATGAAACAATAGCAACTGTTCGCCAGAATGAACAGATAGAAAAAGACTTCATCGCCATTGAACAACTTCTCTTCGCGCAGGCACCCTCATTCGTCGGCCTCACGGAACTCGTGAAAAACATCGAATCACGCTTTGGAATTGAATACGCGGGCTTTCTGCTTCTGGAACCCGTCGACGGCATTCCGGTGATCGCGGCAAATCCTGACGAATCATCCCGCATTCGCCCACTCGGCAAAATAGAAGAAGAACTAGTCCCCATGGAGGGGGGAGTTGTGCTGAAAGGCAGCCTGGAGGGTGGCGGAGGCCCGTTGTTCCCAAGTGCCTTTAGTCAAAGTATTCAATCGACCGCTATCGTTCCATTGGAAATCAATGAGAGAAAAATCGGTTTTCTCATATTGGGTTCGAAAGACCCTGAGCGATATCAAGAAGGGATGGCAACCCACCTACTCAGGCGCCTTGCTATGCGCCTGGCCCTGGGAATATCCATCTTTCAGCAATTCAACAAATGCGACTCCGGCTCAACAAATGCGACTCCGGCAAAAGCGGGCCATTGAAACCAACATCATCCCGCAAGGAGCCTTCGTAGTCCGTGGCGGGTCTTCAGGCTGGAACACGTTCCGCCTTGCAGACAAGTTCCATCACCTCGGAGATGCTATCGAGATTTTCCAGATTCCTCACCCGCTCGATGAGCAAGTCACCCGTTTCCCTTTCGAGCACAGGAGCCGTCATTACCTGAAATCGTTCAATTAACTCATCCCAGGACAACGGATTCCGAGAATCTCCTTTGGGATAATCCTGATGCGCGTCAAAAACGCCCCGATCCGTCTCGATTTCGACATGCGCTTGCCACTTGTCCGGAAATTCCTTTTCCATTTCGGCGTCACCACAGCATTCGATTTTCCTGATGATGGAGGAGTACACCTGGGAACGCAGGAAATCGTCCGCATACTCATCAAGCCCCGCAGCGCGCCTGAGGATTGCTACGGCCACGGCGTATTGAAGGCTGAACTGGGCTGCGGATTCGTTTTCACATCACAGGGCTCGATGACCACCATCACACTCGTCTCAGGAACCCGAACCTTTACCCGCCTGATTTCCTCAGGCTGAATATCATGCGTTTTGCAAACTTCGATTGTGGCGTCAATCGAAGCATGGTTATAGCGACAGCATGCATAGGGCTTTATGGCACTCTCGCAAATTTCCCAATACTCGCCAAAGTGCTCCACCACATACTCAGGCGTATAATCATCACTGTGGCCATGCAAAAATCCCGTCTTGCCACCTAAGATATCTTCCGGCCCCGTATATCCCTCCAGGGCCAGATATGCTGCGATAATGCCGCTATGCGCCGCCCATCCCGGGTGAAACCTCTTCGTCCAGGCGCCGTTATCGAGGTATTGCATCGAACCCGCCGCCTGGCTGCCCGCAATGCCCATTGCATTGGAGGTGGCTTCTGCAGACAACCCCAAAAGCTTCGATGAGGTAATCGCAGAGGCGAAGGTCCCGCATGTACCGGTGGGATGAAACCCACGCTCATAGTGGCTTGTCGGGTTTACGGCGTTTCCAATCCGATTGGTGACTTCATAACCTGCCACGATGGCGGCAATTACTCTCTTTGGATCGGGTTGATGCGCCTCGGCGACTGCCAATGTACTGGGCATGACACTGACTGCGGGATGCAGACTCGATCGGGTGGTCACATCATCCATTTCCGTGGCGTGGCTCACGCCGCCGTTCACCAGCGCGGCATGAGGAGCGTCGGTTTTCAAAGCCGAGCCGATGATGGTGCATGGTCCGCCGCGAGGGGCGCGTTTCTCGGCGAAATTGTGAAATATCCGGGAACTTGCCGCTTCCACCGCTCTCAATGTTACGCCGAAGTGGTCGAGCAGAAAGTATTTCGCGCGTTCCCTGGCCTCATCGGGCAGAGATTCATAGGTAATGGCGTGAACGTGCTCGACAAGCATGCGGCTGATATTCATTCGAATTCTCCTTCACAGGAATCCAATGTGTGATTTCAGGTTTTCCGCCCGCGATTACACCAATATTTTCACATTCGGGAAAAGTCTACCAGAACTCCCGTACATCTTGCCCTGCAGTTGAAATAGAAAACTGAGCCAGGACCCCGGGACTATGATGCGTTTGTCATGGGGCATCGCTTGCAGATAGAATTATCCATCTTTCATACACTCTCGTCGCATTGGAGACAAACAATGCAATCCTGCGTATTTTGCAAAATCGTAGCCGGCGAGATTCCCTCCAAGAAAGTTTACGAGGATGACGCATTGCTTGCATTTGAAGACGTCAACCCGGCGGCTCCGGTACATATTCTGATCATCCCGAAAAAACACATGGAAACGCTCCACGAAATACAGGATGCGGACAAGAAACTGATCGGGTCGATATTCATTGCGGCGAATGAAATCACCCGGAAAAAAGGGATAGCACAGGAGGGTTTTCGAATCGTCGCGAACTGCGGAGAAAACGGAGGCCAAACGGTCTTTCACATCCATTTTCACCTGCTAGGCGGACGCCGTATGGAATGGCCACCGGGCTAGCAGCCGAATCTCCACAACTCGCCCCCCCGAATTGATCAAAAACGTCACGGGACCACTTGTCGTGGTCCCGCGCAAAGGCAGCCGAGACGAAAAGGTTCGCACCATCCTAGGCCACCCACCCTCCGCCGTATAGAACGTCGCCGGAATAGAACACTGCTGCCTGACCCGGCGCTACGGCTCCCAGGACAGTGGGGTCATGGGGCCTGATTTCGACCATACCACCGCTTCTGAGAATTACTTCGCAGGGAGTCGTACGGCCCCGGTGCCTCACCTGGACTTCCAGGGGAACGGATCCGGGGGGAATGGACCAGTGCACATCCCTGGCGAAGAACACCTCGCGTGCGAGGGCATCACGCTTGCCCACCACCACAGTCGCCGAGTTCGCTTCAAGTTCCACCACGTAGCGCGGCGGGCCGCCTCCCAAGTCCAGACCCCGCCTCTGTCCCACGGTGAAGTTCGTCACTCCTCCGTGCCTGCCGAGTACGTTTCCCTCCAAATCCACGATGTCGCCCGGCCTGTCGATGCCTGGTTTTTCATCCTTGAGGAAAGCGCGGTAATCGTCTCTCGGAACGAAGCATATCTCCTGGCTCTCCGGTTTATCCGCGGTGGCGAGACCCAGTTTGCGCGCGTATTCCCTCGTTCGTTCCTTTGTGAACTCCCCCAGGGGGAAGCACGTGCGCACGAGTTGTTCCTCTGTCATGCCGAAAAGGAAGTAGGTTTGATCCTTTTCCCTATCAAGACTTCTTGCGACGCCCTGGCGGCCATCTATCTCCACCCGTCTGGCGTAATGGCCCGTCACGAGCAGTTCCGCACCGAACGCCATCGCCCGCTCGGCCAAGTAGTCGAACTTCACCACCTGGTTGCATTTGACACACGGCACGGGTGTCCTGCCACTCTCATATTCGGAGATGAAGTCTTCGATCACGCTCTGCTTGAAGGACTTGCGCACGTCCATCACGTAGAAGTGAATGTCGAGTTGGGCCGCCACGGCGCGGGCGTCTGCCAGATCGCGCGGTGCGCAACAACCCCTGTGGAACGACTCCTGTGCGGGCCTGTCGGTGAGGCGCAGTCCCACGCCGATGGTCTCATGACCCGCCTCTACCATGAGGGCCGCAGCGACGGAACTGTCCACGCCGCCGCTCATCGCCACCACTACTCGCTTCTTCATCGCCACCTCTGGATGATACCGTCCAAAACCAAGCCTCGTTATATACTACGTGCTTCACCCAAGACTACAGGGCACAGGGAGATGGCCCATCAGCCGCAGGGCGAGTTGTGCGCAAATGCTCCGGGGGAGAAAAATGCTTATCCAAGAAATTAGGCATACTAAACAGGTTTGGGCAAATTGTATAAATTCCTTTTTTAATTTTGGACTCTTCTGAATTCCGCTAAGTTGTTTTGCTACCACCCAATTGGGATCATCCATTCATGCGCTATCACGAAGAGGAAGTGGAAATGTTCAAGAATATAGCAGCGTTTTTCCTGGCGACAATTCTTGCTTTGGGTTGCGGTGGAGGCGGCGGTTCGAGCACGCCTCGA
The DNA here is from genome assembly GCA_965200245.1 of bacterium. Lineage (GTDB taxonomy): Bacteria > UBA8248 > UBA8248 > UBA8248 > UBA8248 > Bin107. The sequence continues at coordinate 222,352 of CBDATS010000002.1, forward strand.
CGCCCGGCCATTCTTCCCGAAATACCGCTGCAAACTACTTCCCATGCACCTCAGGCGCCGATCGTTGATTTTAGTGGCACACTGCATGTCGGCAGCGGGGTTAAACCAGAGATAAACCAACTTGAAAAAGCAGGTGTACGCGGAGAAATATCCATCTCCTCCGGTCATGTGCAAGACGGTGTGGGTTTGAACACTCTCCTGATGTTTGGAATAGAGGTGGCAATAGATGGGGGGCAACTTTGGGGCCTGCCAACGTTTCCAAATCCACCGGTCGTTCGTATAGCAAGAGGAACCAGCGACGAACATATCAGTCACGCGGTGCGCACCGTTCAGGTTATCAACGCCTCCCTGCCTCACGACAGGCGGATATCGTTCAGCGACAACCCTGCGCCCCCCTTGGTCACCGTTGATAATGTTCCACAAGGAGAGATTTTCATCGACTTTGCACCGAAGAGAGACTAGAACATATCCACCTCTCCACCTGAAACGACGATTGGACTTTCGGAAAACCAAACGTATCCGACAATCGGGGAAGGAGGGATATCTTCAAGAATAAATCGTTCTCATATTTGGGTCGATAGCGAAATGATCAAGGATTTTTCCGATGAACGAATAATTTGGGTCCTGGCGCATGAACTTCTTCATTCCATTGGCATTTCAGGACACATCGATCCAGGACATTTTCCCGATTCGGTAATGCGTGCCCAAGTGCCCCGTGAATTTTCCAGTCACATTCTTGGAGCAATAGATAGAGAGGCAATCCTCGGGCTTTACAGCAGTCTTGAGCCGGGCGAGTGGACCAATACGTCGTTTCACATTCGCGGGGATTTGAGTGTTCCGGGCGGCGATGTTTCTTTCGGCGCCGCCTTCAGGAACGGCTTGGTGCAACCCTGGGCATCGGGCCCGACACCGTGGACGAACCTGACGGGTAACCGGGCATTGTCGGGGACCGTAACCTGGACTGGCGGATTTTGGGTATCACGCCATCGGCGGAAACTGTCGCTGGCGATTCCCGGCTTCTAGTCAATCTGGCGGACCTCGACGGACAACTTGATTTCACCGATATGCAGTTCAATGACGGCAGAGCGTGGGGGCATGGCGGCCTCAATTATTCGGTCGAGGTACGCGGCAACACTTTCGTTCAGACTGGCGGTGATGTCGGTCGAGTCACCGGCGCGTTCTTCGGACCCCAGCACGAAGGCATCGGCGGTGTGGTTGAACGCCATGACCTCAATGCTGCGTTTGGAGGAAAACGATGAACTGACAGCAGTTCGGGCATTGCTAACCTGCCCGATAGTTTTGATAAGGTGATAATATGCAATGGTCCCGACATGGCGTTCGAGTTCCCGACCGAAAAGAGAGCACATGAAATGTGCGATAAGTTGATACATCTCGACCGCGACTTGGTGCTTTCTCGGGAGAAACAAATGCGATTCACGGTGAGGCCCGAGAAATCCGGCAACCAATACTGGGCAATCCATGATAAATTGGAGCAACGGGTTGTTTCGATTCACGAGGAGTTTTAGGGCGTGAGTATCACCAAGTGCATAATATTGCAGACAGGATGAACGAGAAAGAAGAAAGGGTATAAGGATGGACTGGAACCTGATTATATCAGCTGCTCCGACATATATAATGGTTGTCACCATGTGGTATGGGATCTATTACATGAACAGGGGTACAGAGAAACGATCTGAAGACTCCATGAGAGTTCATGAAGAAGCCATGAAAAAACATGAGGAATCCATGGTGGCACTTCGGGCCTTGATTGAGCGAACGCGAGGGTAAGGAAACCATAAATCCTGGGATGATTTCCCGGATTATACGGAGAGCACTTCTTCTATTCTGGATCCAAGTCATCTCAGAAAGAATTCTGAATGATTAGGTGTAAGGGAAAGAAGAAGGGAAATACCACCGAAGGAAAGGCTGACTCCCGATTATTCAGATGAATTCAATGAAGAATTTTTCTCCACAGTTCCAGGCGGGCCGATTGCGGAGATGAACGTCAGGATTTTCTTCTGAGTTGCGCTCTCTTGCTGCCTGCGCCTTCGCTGTGCGCCTCGCCTTTACGGCGGTGTCGGATAAGTTCGGCGACGATGGCGACTCCGATTTCGCCCGGCGTATCGGCACCGATATCAAGACCTATAGGCGCATGTACTCGCTCGATGAGTTCACCCCTGTCATAACCCTTGTCCTGGAGGTGGCGATACGTGAGCAGCACCTTGCTCTTCGAGCCTATCATTCCGATGTAGCGCACGTCGGTCTTCATCGCCCACTCAAGGACGACCTCGTCGTTCGCATGCCCTCTGGTAATGATAGCCATATAGTCGGACTCATCAACGGGGATTTTCTCGAAAATCTCTGGAAATTCCCCCACGTAGAACGATTCCGCCATCGGGAAGCGCTCCTTGTTGGCGAACGAAGGCCTGTCCTCGACGACCGAAACGCGGAATCCCGCGAGATAAGCCGCCTGCGCGACGCAAAACGACACGTGTCCGCCGCCGAATATATACACGAGGGGCTGGCCGGAGATAGGTTCGACAAAAATTTCAGTCGTGTCCGTGAGCTTCGAGCGCTTTTCTCCCGCGTTCGTGAACTGCATGAGCGTGGGACTGCCATTCCGGATGATTCGGGTGCTCTCCGCCCAGACTTCCGTTGAATAGTCGGGAATCTCGCCAACGGCGCTGCCGTCACGCCGGAAGAGCATCTTTCTGTTCTTCGTATCCGGCACGTCGATATCGCCCGGCTGAACGATGGTCGCCAGCGCCGCGCTGCCACCCTCGGTTCTGATGCGGTTGATCTCTTCGAGCAACTCTTCCTGAAACGCCTGAAACGGCTCCACAAGTATCTCCACCACGCCACCGCAGATGTGCCCGCTGTCTTCGGCTTCTTGCTGGGTGAGGTCAAAGCGGAGCTTTTCAGGTGCACCCGTCTCAAGGACGCTCATGGCAGTTTCCCACACTTCGGCCTCAAGACAGCCACCGCCTACGGTACCCTCCGTGCTACCGTCCTCGCGCACGAGCATCTTCGCGTCGCCGCTCATGGGCGCGGACCCCTTGCGGGCCACGACGGTGGCGAGCGCGCCGCTCTGGCCTTCTTCCTTGAGCCTTGCCATCTCCCTGAAAACGTCCTTGCCCATTCCTTTCTCCGCCTACGTGAAATAACGCCCTCTACGGCGTGATCCGCAGGATAACTTTACATTCGCTGTTCATACAAGACGTGAAGAGAATGCCGTCCGCCAAACCATGAGGCTTGCCAGCCAATTCCCATACAGTATAGGCCGTTTTTTCGAGTTTTTCCAGTGAAGTTTCCAAATCCGTCTTGTTGATGACGATCCACTTGCGCGCACTGGCCCCGACCCTTCGGAAAAGACCATCGGGATGCGCGCACAGCCTCCCGATTACCTCCGCAGTTATCTCCCCGCCCGCATCCAGTCCGCAGATTCGCGCCAGCGCTTCAGGGCGAAAGACGTGCTCTGCGCTCAAGGGCGTGCCCAGTGCATCCAGTCCTACGACGCCAAGTACCGTGTCCAGGCTTTCGGGCAGTACGGGTTCATCGGGACCCGGCGCCTTGATGGGCAATCTTCTCGCCCCGTCCGCCTCGATAAGCGTGATCGCGTCGGTGAGCTTCAAACCAGCGGTTTCATGAGGCGCGAAGCCGCTCAGCTTCATGCGCCGCTCGCCCTCCTGACCCGGAACCGGGGAGTTGCCCTCGCGCCTGCGGGCGATCCAGGACATGCCGCAAGCATCCATATAGGTGCGGAGGTTCCTGGCGAGCGTTTCGGCATCACCCAGGGCGAGGTGGATTCTTTCTTCGGAAAGTGGCGCGAATATCTTCGTCGTCGTCGTGAGAATCGCAGGTTTTCCGCTTTGAGCGTGAAACTCCCTGGCGATGGCCGTCAGCAGGCTCGTTTTTCCGCCTGCGCCGACAGCCGCGACGCTCTGCCCCGGATTTATACCGAGGGAGAGAACGACACCTTGTTGCGCTACCAAGCACGACTCTCCACGCCACCGAGCAGTTCGCGCCTCAAAATGTTTACAAGTTCGGTGGAAAGCTGGGAGAGGTCCTGCACCACGATGTGGTTGGGGTAGATTTGTTCCACGAAAGGGTCCACGACACCGACGCCTATGACGCGCACGCCCAGCTTCTGCAGCCGGTTCACCGTGTTCACGAGGTGGGTCGCGTCTCCATTGGGTTGGCCGTCGGAAGTGATAATAATTACCTTCTCCTCCTCGGGCCGCTGGATAAGCCTGCGGTATGCGAAGAGCAGGTGCTCCTCGTCCCAGTTGTTGAAGCGCGGGTAGATGTTGACGAGCCTGTGCTTCACCTGGGCAAACTGGTCCTCAAAACCCTTGTAGATTCGGTGCTGCAGCGGCGAATGCCGGATGTGGCGGAACTTGAATGCCGGAATATGCCCCAGTGCCGCCGCCATGGCTGCTTCCGAACTCTCGGTGGAGTAGCCGATGATCTCGAAAGGCACGTCGAGACGGTCGAGGGCTTCTGCGAAGAAGATGGTCGCCTCCCTCGCTGCCATGTACTTCGACTCGCGGTTCATGCTCCCGCTCTCGTCTACCAGCAGCGTGAAGCATACGTCCAGCTTGTCGGGTTCTTCCTTGCGGTGAAAGAGATGGAATTTCCCCAGCCGCTGCTTCCAGAGCTTGGGGAGGTCCAGCTTGCCTGATCGGTGCGAACCGCTGTAGCGCGTGTAGGTTCTCTCCTGGATGATCTGCATGAGCTTCCACACCAGCACCTTGATGTGGCTGCCGGCATTGTCGATGACCGCGGCGTATTCCTCGGCCTTCCCCTCGGGCGGCAATACGATGGTCCGCTCATCGGGATGTTCGGCGGTGGGGTGAACCTCCTTCCTGTTGCCCTCAAGTTCGAACCAGGGAGCGGCCCAGTGCCCGAGTGCCGCGAGTTCCTCGGGACTCAGGTCGACCTGCTCGCCCACGTTTTCCTCGTCGATTTCCTCGGCCGCTTCGGGGTGGAGCATTTCGAGGGGTTCGTCATCTTCACCCTCCAGGTTTTGGCTCTCGATTTTCTGGAGGATTTCTTCGGGAATTTCCGAGAGGTCCTGACTCTCGCTCATCTGGGCGAGTTGCTCTTCCGTGAGGTATCGCTGGATGGCGTCGTAGATTTCATTCGCGCAATCGAAGGCAGTCTTGGGATCATCGGCAGCGCATGCGCGGTCAATCAGCGGGATGAGCCTGTGGAAAATCTGCACGACCGGGGAATCGAACCAGGCCGCGGGCAAATCTCCAGGCCGCGAGGAGGGGACACCGGGTGTCTGCCCTATTCCGGCGAGATAGAGTCCCCACTGGATCTGGAGAAACAGGGGAAGTTGCCCGCCCATATGGTTGCGCTCTGCCGCCTCGATGGCCGGCAGGATGAAGGCGCGGAAATTCTTCCTGGTGCCGGGCAGCGATTCCGCAAGGCGGTTTTCGCAGCGCGCGTCCTCAAGGGTGTGCCAGATATGGAAAAGACCCGGCCTCTCCCGGTTCGCGAGCGCGGCGCGGCCGGCCCACTGGAACGTTCCGTGGATTTTGTGAGCCACCTCGATGAGCGTCATACCCTTCTGGTACCTGAGTACGTGTTCATCATTCAGGTCACCGCCCAGGCGCGCCAGGGTCTGTTTGGGATCTTCGACGTGAATGGCGTCCTCGCCGTCCTTCGCCTTGGGGCCGAAGTTCAGGGCGAGTTCGTAATCATGCGCGGTCACCTGCGCGAGTGCCTCAAGACGGGCGCGTCGGCGTTCCATGCCTCATCTCCCGGCTAGAAATGGTTGTCCACTATGTCCTCAAGCACTTTGGCGTCGAAAGAATTCACCTTGCCGAAAATGGTCGAGACGGCGGCATCCATCGGGTCGAACCGCGCTGCCATGCGTGCCCAGTCGATGAGACGCCGGGTGCTGAACGTGCAGAACACCTTTTCGTTCTGCATGGCATCGCGCACATCGTGGCCCACGCGCACCATGCGCTTGACGAGTTCCTCGTCGCCGTTCCCGCTCTGCTGCATAATGACTTCGACTTCCGCGTCGAAGGGGAGGTAGTCCATCTTCACGGTGACAGGAAAGCGGTCCAGAAGTGCCTCATTCAATGGCTTGGTGCCGCCGTACCTGCGGTCTTCGTGCGGATTCATACTGGCAAAGAGTCGGAAGTTCGGGTGCGGTTTGACGATGCGTCCATCGTATTCGGACAGGACGATCATCCGGTCGTCGTCGAGAAGGCTGTGCAGACAAAAGGCGATTTCCGGCAGACATGCGTTGATCTCGTCGATGAGCAGCCAGTCGCCCGATTGCATGGCGTCGACCAGGATGCCGTTCACCCAGTAGGTGCCCTGTTCGTTGATCATCAACTTGCCCACGAACTCATCGACCGTGGTCATGCCGTTCAGGTTCACGCGCCGAAAGCCGTTGTTCGTCATGTGGGCCAGATGACGCACCGATAGGGTCTTTCCAACACCCGTCTCACCCACCAGGAGAACGGGCAGGTTCTGGCTCACCGCCCACGCGATGCGCTCAAGCGCGTCGCCCGCCGCGAGATAGAACTGCGCAGGGGGAACGAAGGAGTTTCCGTTCGCCTCGTTGAGGGGAATTTCGCTGCGCCCGATACTGTAGACGCCGTTTTCCACCGTTTCGGTCAGTATTTCGGTACTCAATTCGCATACTCCATCGCTGAAACGCCAAACAGGAACATCATGATGGCCTCAAGCGCGCCGCCGCCGATGGCGCGCGATTTATCGGATATCGTGTGGCAATGGGAGGGTTCGGCCCTCGGGTCGACGTCGCCGACCTTGAAGCCCGCACTCACATCGATGCCGTCCCTCAAAAGTCCGCGCAAAACGCCGTCGATGGCGGAACACACCTCCAATCCGTCCACACGGGCGACGGCTTCTCCCGCGCGCACCGCGTCGCCGATTCGGGCAATGGAGGTAAAGACGCCCGCCCGGGGGGCGCGCAGCAGCCTCTCGGTGGTGTAGCCGCCGATGGGTCCGGGAACACCCGTATTGGGTCTGGCCGCACCCTCCAGAATCACCCTCCCCAGGTCATGGCCCCGGGAGGTTTCGACCACGGCATGGCAATCAACGCCCGCCGTGAAACCCGGCCCCAGACCGATCACGACCTGCGCATCGTCGATGCGCGTGCCGAGGTTTCGCTTCGCCAGAATCGCATCTATCACGACGGCGGGCCGGAGATAAGCTATCGCCTCTGCGCGGGGGTCCACCATCACCGGAACAGAATCCGCCTCCAGAATGGCACGCGCGTTCGCCGCTTTTTCCTCTATGGATTCGCCTTCCGCCCGGGCGGAGGTCACACCCTCTACTTTCCATTCACCGGCGTAGAGGCACTCGGCGAAGGAGACGGTGCGCCGCACCATGGTGGGGTTCCCGATTTCGGTGATCGCTACCGGAAAACCCGCGCGGTGCAGGCGGTGCGTCACACCGGTGGCGAGATCGCCACCCCCTTTGACAAGCACGAGCGTATCGGCAATGGCCCTGCGGTTGCTCATGCTTCTAGTCTTCCACGAAGGCGACCACGTCAATCTCGATGAGCCATTCGGGTTTCGCCAGCCCGCTTATGATCAGGAGCGTACTCGCCGGGTAGGGTTCATTGAAGTAGGTCTGCCGCACTTCCATGCTGGCCGGAAAATCCGCGGGGTCGGTAATATAGACCGTCAGACGGACGATGTCCTCCATCCCGGCACCCGCCGCTTCGAGTGCGGCCTTGATGTTCTCGTACACCTGCCTGGTCTGGGCTTTCATGTCATTGACCCCGACCGTGTTGCCGTCCACATCGACCGCTACCTGGCCTGCCAGCATGATGAGATGTCCGTTCGATACCTTCCAGCCTGTGGAATACGCGGCGACAGGCTTCACCTTATCGGAGTCGATTCGTTGTTTCGCCATAGGTTGTTCCTCCTGCGCCTTGTTAGAAAAGAAAGGTCATCTTCCCCAGAGGGGGAGAATCTAGCACGGGGCCGAAACCGAGGCAACGCAAACGGGGCAATCGCCTGGAAGGGGATGATTCGCCAAAACGCCGCCATTCCGGCACATACCGAAATGATGAATGCAAAAATCACATGACCGAGAACGCATTTTTCGGGACCATCAATGATCTGGACAGTCAGTTCTTTTTCCTCACCAGGCAGACTGACCGGAGGACTGCCAGTGCCAGTTCGTCAGCAGTCGCGTCGATGCGGACCGATTCCTCTGGCCCGGCCTTTGGTGGCTGATAGCTGGATGGCTTGAGGTAGACTGTTGGTTTTTCAGTTGCTGCCCGACCGGTCATTTCACTTTCCTGTTTTTTCACAACTCACAAGTTCTGGAAAACCCATCTTCTTGTGAAGACAAGAATCATATCTTGATGAACTCCAGTTTCGTACGCAAGGAATCCTCGAATTCCCCGCGCCTTACAGTCTCAGCCGACAAAAGTTTGTCGTTCGAAGCTTCCAGCGACAAAACCTCCCAATGATATTCTTCCAACTGATAATCGTCGCTCATGCGGGGGACAAGCCAGACGATATCCCCATCGTTGAGATCTTGCGATGGATTGTCAGTCGCTCCGCCTATAGCCTCAAAAAACGGAAGATCAACGGCGACAGCCAGCTTTGTGCCCCAACGCCGCAAAGTCGGTGCCTTGATCTGGAGTTGGGGCATCAACCGTTTTGCGCTTGATGATCGCCAGTCCGGCCTTCTGAATTCCGTTGGTGCCGGGGGCTGGTCACTTTCATCTGTCAACAGCATCTCGAAGTCTGACAGCATCCCTCTGCCGGAAAAGTACACGGCCTGAATCTCCAGCCCGAACCATGCAGAAGCCTCGCAGTCTTGTGCAACAACCAAATCAATGCGCCCTGCCGGTCGTCCCGTTGCCGGCGAACGCATAAACGGTACTTCCCGGGCAAGATAGACGGGAGGGAACCCGACAATACGCGCCAGCCATGTGGGCAGGAGATTGTTCTCGTCAAACTGGCTCGGGCAGGTGATGACAGGCTGGCCATCTGTTGCCTAGATTGAACATACACCACCTTTCTTGCTGCATAACGGTTGCCCACGCTGAAAAGGACATGGGGGAGGAGGGTCATATCCTAATGCGGAACGAGCCAGTTTCTGTCGTCGCTGCGCATCCATCGTCCGGAAGGGCTCGCCAAACCATTCGGCAATGCCATGCCCGCTCATGCGAACAGCGGCTCTGAGGTGATGACCAGTTCTGACAGATTGTTGTGGTGAGTGTTTTTCATGGAACCCCCCACAGCGTCAAAGCCGTGTTCCCGTACCAATTCGATGATCTCCGGTGCTGCATCATAGGTCATCAGGAAATTCGAATCGTTCGCAGCCAGGATGCGAAACAATGCCGCATGATTGATGGTCGAGTGTGCATAGAGTCGTGTCCCTGCCTTTTTCCCTCCGGGTGCCGAATAGGGGGGATCGAGAAATACCCCGGCTTTCCGGCCCCAGCCACGCAACAGGACCGGAAGAATCTTCAGGCCGTCACCTTCCAGGCAAGCGATCCGGTCAGCGTATTCCTGTATGGCTGCAAGGCGTTTCAGGATACCATCGTGATCCAAGCCCCTTGCCGTTCTCGCCATATCGCGAGAACGATGCACCCGGAGCAAGAATCCCGCCTCTCCGGGTCCGGTTCAGGACCAGAGTTCGAAACCCGTGTTCCGCGACAGTGCCGGGTGGTTCGCCCTGCAGCCTTTCCAGGTTCTCGTGGGTCGGCGCGAACTGACGAATCCATTCGCACAGTATCGTGCCGCTTTCCAGCGCAGACCGCCAGAAGGCAGCCACATCACGGTCGAGTTCGACCATCACAGCGGACGGAACCAGATCTTCCATGACCGCCGTGAGGGATACGATGGCACCCCCTGCGAACGGTTCTATCAGGATTTCGGGCTTCGTGTGACGAAGCCATTCACGGATATGCGGGATCAGCCAAGTCTTGCCGCCGGGATAGCGGAGCGGACTGCGCTGGGGGACCTGAGCGACGTTGACAACCGGAACCCGAGAGGAAGGGAATGTGACAGTTGTACTCACGACCGCGCCCCTGACACTTTCCCGTCTCCTGCGATAATATCCATATAACAATGTAATACACTGCAATATAATGCATGAGAATAAATTTCAACATCTATATATTGGCTATTGCCTTGTCAACTGAACAATTACATGGAAATCGTAGAGTGCCTTCGGTCGGCCTTCCGTTGCCAATCCCATTATCCACCACCCAGCAGATAGTCTCATTTTGCAGTCTCATGCATTTCTTCACCACCAATCTTGCTGCGCCAGTAACGCAACAATTCGTGTGATGCTCGATGAAGGAGCAAAATCATAGAGGAAATTGCTAAAATTTTGTAGGCTTCCATGAATTACGCTTCACTTGTCGAATATTCGTCTAATATTCAGGGACACTTGATCAACGAAACTTTTCCAGTCTTGATAAACACGGACTGATGCTTTTTTGACTGTCGGTGCTTCAGTAGTCCTTCGAAGTCTTTCTCGCAGAGACTACATATACTGATTAATTTCTCGTGCAGAGGAATAACGCTCACGATTTGGTATCTTGTTGCTGTCCAAGAAGCCCTTGGGGATATTGTGTTCAGCAAATTTGAAGTTTTCTGGCCATAGATTTCTTTCACGATCGTTTCCAGGTTGGATGGATCCATTTTTGTAATCTTCATGGAACAATTTGGACGCTGCCACCAAACGCTCGAAAAGAGAAGGCGATACAATGCTGAAATCCAGGTCTGAATTTTCATTAAATTCTCTTCCGAATTTAGAAGACGCTGCCAACGAGTAACCTATTCTCGAACTTCCAATGAGGGTGATCTCTTTCGGGTGAACATCAAGTCGGTCTCCAAGCCAGCCGCGTATATCTTCATAGATTGCGGGACAATCGCGAAAAGCATATGGCACTCCTTCAGCCAACCATAGACGTACGAAAATCTCTCGCTCCCGTTCCGTGCTGTTTTCCAAAGCGTTGCGTAATTCAACAGGACAAGGGAACGGATAGGGCAGTGCCTGAAACCCCGGGTCAATTCTGAATGGTTTTGTCATCAAGATGCTCGTAAGTTCCGGCCTGGATATGACGCTGGTAAAGACCGAGCAGATGTTTGCTCCGTCGCTTTATCTGTCGAACAAGGGATACGGGCGCAATTCTCGCTTCTGGATATTTTAATCGAGCAACAACGAGGCGGCCTCGTCCAGTGACAAGGAATTGGGATGAAACCCAAGGCGCTGACACGCTTGAAAATATCCGTTCATACGCCAGCCATAGTAGGCGATAGACAAATAGACGCTTGGGAGAATGTTTTTCTGGAAAGAGGCATCGACAAGTATTGCCAAGAGAATCTCATTCAGTTTGCGGTGAATGGTACGCTCATATCTGCACGTAATGGTACGGACAATCTGCTGTTCAATGGTACTGGCACCTTCACGTGATCGGAAAGCGATTCGCCGCCAGACAGCTCTGCAAATAGCAATGATATCGAAACCAGGGTGGCGAGAGTGTCTGTGATCTTCTCCCGAAACGAGAAGTTGTTGAGCGACCAAGGGTGGTGAATTTTCTGGATGGGCGAGTCTCGCGCGTTCTGCCTCGACACGAGACCACACGAAGTCCCAGTCTTCGCATGTTAAACGGCGCAACATCTTCAAGATAAAGTTTCGAACCAAGTGATGGTATCCTTTATCAATTCCCAAGCTTACAACCAACGTGGTTAAGGGAATGTAGATATTCCTCTCACCTATTCCTGACCAGCCTTGCCGCGAGAATGAGCGCGTCGACCATGCTGGAGGGGTCGGCGATGCCTCGACCAGCAATGGGGTAGCCCGTTCCGTGCTCGACCGAGGTTCTGACGATGGGCAGACCCAACGTGACGTTGACGCCGCGCACGCGTGCCTGTCCATCGGAGTCGAAGCGGAAACACATCAACTTACCCGGTATGTGGCCCTGATCGTGATACATCGCCACCACGCCGCCGTAGTAGCCACCGCGCAACTTGCCAAAAATCGTGTCCGGCGGTTCGGGGCCGTGCGCGTCGACACCCATTTCTCTCAGGTCCGCGACCGCGGGCGCAATTTCCTGCACTTCTTCTGTTCCGAACAGTCCGGACTCACCCGCATGGGGGTTGAGACCCGCGACGCCGATTTTATGTTTCTTACCTTCGAGCCGGTGGAGGGCGTCGTCCAGAACGCGGGACACATAGACGATTCTCTTTCGCTTGACGCGCCTGAGCGCAACTTTCAGGGGGCAATGGGTGGAAACGTGCGCGATGCGTATCCTGCGGTGTGCCAGCATCATCACGGGTTGTCCCTCGCCACACAGATCGGCGAGCATTTCGGTATGACCCGGATAGCCATACCCCCCAGCTTGCAAGGATTCCTTGTTTATCGGCGCGGTCGCGATGGCGTCCACCCAGCCTGCACGCGCCATCTTGACGGCCTTTTCGATAAATTGGCCAGCAGCCGCGCCCAGTTCGGGGAGAACTTTTCCGTATACCCGGTGCTCACCAGCGACATTTGCGAGATCGAGAACGGGGGTGACGGTCGGGTCCCCAGGTTGCGGGAGTCTGCTCTCATCCGGCATCCGTGTCAGCCGCGCCGGGATATCCATCCGCCGGGCATGCTTCCTGAGTACAGCCATATCGCCCACGATGAGAGGCACACACCTTTTCCGAACGCTCGGTTCCAGGGCGGCTTTGAGACATACTTCTGGACCCACCCCCGCCGGGTCTCCCATGGTCATGGCAATGACAGGTCTATGTTTCAACGGAACTTCCTTTCTTTCCCGGCACATCATTTGCGGAATATTCATCTATCCCCAAAATCCGAACTTACCAGTTCCGGAAGGTTACCATATTCCTGCTGTCTTCGATTCCAGGTATCGTCTCCGATTCCAGATATATTCCACCCGGAACCCTTGACTTTGACGATGCCCGGCGCGGAAGATGCTTCTCGACACGAAAGAATATGCAATTCTCACCGAGAGGAAAATCCTTGAGCGAAACAGGCGCAAGTGCTGGTAAAACCGTCCAGAAACTTCACGAACTCGGATTCACGCATGCTCTCATGATCCCCGACAGCGAAAGCAGACTTCTATATGAGGCACTGGAAAACGACCCGGAAATCGACTTGATCACCCCCTGCCGCGAGGGGGAGTCGGTCGCTATCGCGGCCGGTCTGTGGACGGGCGGGCTCAAGCCGTTGCTCGTGATTCAGAACACAGGGCTGATGGAGGCGGGAGACTCGCTGCGGGGTTGCGGCACGGGACCCAAGGTGCCACTGCGCATGATGGTCGGCTGGCGGGGGTATGGGGGCGCAATGGCCGGAAAGCTGCCGATCGATTCGGCCTATACTTTCACCGAACCGCTGCTGCAGGCGTGGAAAATCCCGACCTGGCGGCTCATGTCGGATGATGACCTGGGAACGCTCGCCCTGATGGACCAAACGGCGGCGGAAACTTCATATCCTGCCGCCGTCATCACCGGCTATGCATTCAGACCCTGAAAGGTGGAATCCCTTGATAGAGCGCATGGAACTGTTCCGCACGGTGGCGGAGCGAAGGACAAATGAGATAGTGGTGATGACCATGACGGCCACCCTGCAGTGGCCGCTGGTTTCACAGAGTGAACTCGATTTCGATTTTCTCGCCTTCGGTATGGGACATGCCGCCGATTTCGGCCTTGGCCTCGCCATCGCCCGGCCCGAGCGAAAAACCATCGTCTGGAAAGGCGACGGAGGAATACTCATGAGCCTGGGTTCTCTGGTCACGCTGGCCAGGTATGCGCCGGAAAACCTCGTGGTATTTCTGCTTGAAAACAGGAGCTACGAGATGGTGGGCGGGCAGGAGCTTTCCCCGCGAGCCAATTTCGTCAAACTGGCGTGCGCCTCGGGCTTCGAGGGTGGCGGTGCGACGTCCAAAGGCAAGGTGGAACGCATTGATTCCCTCAAGGCATTTCAGGACGCCCTGCCCCGCATACTCACCGAGGCGGGTCCTCACTTCATCGTATTGCCGGTTACCAACAGGGAAAAACTTCCGCCGGTGAATCATTCGGATCATGCAGGAAGAATCCAAACCCTGAGAAACGCGCTGAACGTCTCCAGAACCCTGACACGGCTTACCCATGAATCAGTATCTTCTCCAATTCATCGAGTGAGTTGATTTCCGCGTCGATTTCATGCGGGACGCGTTCCTTCTTTTGCCCGAATCGATTGACCCATACGACGCGGTACCCGAAATGAGAAGCGCCCGCGATGTCCCAGCCGTTCGAGGAGAAAAAGCAGATTCTGTCGGCGGGAACTCCGAGGCGATCCACCGCAAGTTGATAGACCGATGCGTGCACCTTGAATATCCCGACGCTCTCTACAGAGAGAACATCCTCGACATATTCCTCGATTCCGGCGTTTTCCACCGCGCTTTCAAGCATTTCGGGAGATCCGTTCGATAGAATCGCGGCCCTCATCCCGTCTGCGCGGAGCTTTTTTAGCACGCCCTTTACTTCAGGATATGCATTCAGCCGCCTGTAGAGCGCCATCAGTTCCTCACGAAGTTCCGGTCTTTCCATTCCCAGCGTTTCCAGGGCGAAATCGAGCGCATCGCCTGTCACTTGCCAGAAATCCGCGTGGCAACCCATCAGACTTCTCAGCCACGTATATTCGATCTGCTTGGTTCGCCAGAGAGAAGAGAGCGCCTGCCACTTCTCGCCGATTTCCGATTGTTTTTCTGCCGCCGCAGCGGATACGTCAAAGAGGGTGCCGTAGGCGTCGAACAGGCATCTGCCGCCGCAGCGGATACGTCAAAGAGGGTGCCGTAGGCGTCGAACAGGCACAGGTCGATTTCGCGATCTCCCAACAGGAGCATCTGCCCTGCCTCCTCAAAATACGGTCGTTCTCCTAAGGGACCAAGTTTATCTTGCCCAGGAATTTTCCGCTCAGCAGAACTTCGTGCGACTCGTTGGCTTGCTCCACCGGAAATTCCCGTCCGATGTGGGGCTTGATGGTTCCACTCTCCAGCAAGGGCTCCAGACGCCTGAGGATACCCGGAACAAGAGGGCTCAAATTGCCCGAGGAGAGCGCCAGTATCCTGGCGTCCCGACCCATGGCCGCGGGCAAGGCAATCGTCACTTCCGGCCCTTTGCCGGTTCCCGTTCCGACGACGACGATTCGGCCGTTGATGGCGTTAAGCCTGATGTCCGAAGGCAGATTGTCACAGCCCACGTTTTCGACGACCACCTCGACGCCACGACCGGAAGTCAGTTCCATCACGCGTTCGGGCACGTCTTCTTCCCTGTAGTTGATGGCCGCTTCGGCCCCTGCCGCAAGACAGAAATCCGCTTTTTCGCTTGAACTCACGGTCGCAAACACACGGCAGCCTATCGTGCGGGCAAGCTGAACCGCCAGATAGCCCACGCCGCCGGCTCCACCTTGTACGAGCACGCAGTCACCCGGAGCCGCCTCTCCCTTCACGACCAAGGCGTTCCAGGCGGTGAGCAGAGGGATGGGCAGTGCGGCCCCTTTTCCAAAGGGCATCGAATCCGGCAGCTTTCCTGTCGATTCTGCCGGCAGCAGCCCTTTTTCGGCGTATGCCCCCGTGGAAGCACGGCCCCACACCCTATCACCCGGAGCAAACGCCTCGACGCCTTCGCCCACCGCCTCGACCTCGCCCGCGACGTCCGTGCCGCACGTATAAGGCAGCGTCATCGCCCTGGCCCGCGGATGGTTCCCGGTACGAATCGCCACTTCCAGAGGGTTCACCCCTGCAGCAACGATTCGCACCAGCATCTCACCCGGCCCGGGCCTTGGCTCCTCCACGTCTTCCACTATCATGGGATGTTCAAGCCCGAACTGCGTCACTCTCACAGCTTTCATCTCATTCTCCTTCAGCGCCTCGGCCCGCCGTTACGGAACCAAGACGACTTTCCCCAAAAACTGACCCTCCAGAACATAGTCATGCGCCTCGTTCGCTTCCTCGAAACCCGACGTCCTGTCAACATTGACTCGAAACGCGCCCTCTCGCAGCAAGGGCGTGAAGCGGCGCACCAACTCCGGCATTTTCGGAAACAGATTCACCACGGCCAGCCCCAGCACCACGGCGTCTTTCGTCATGACCGCAGGTACCCGGAATTCCGCCCCCGGACCTTTCCCCGTGCCCGTACCGATGACAATGATTTTTCCATCCACGCGGATGGCGTCCAAGTCCTTGTCGAAATTGTCGCACGCGCAAAGCTCGACGATGACATCGACGCCGCGCCCGCCAGTGAACTCCATGCAACGTTCAGCGAAATCCTCCTCGCGGTAGTTGATTGTCTCATCCGCACCCATGTCTTTGCAGAATTGCGCCTTCGCATCGGAACTCACGGTAGCAAACACGCGACAGCCCAGACGTTTGGCGAGCTGAATCGCCGCCATGCCGACGCCCCCGGCACCGCCTTGCACCAGCACCGTCTCACCGGGACCCGCCTGCGCCTTGATGACGAGCGCATTCCAGGCCGTATAGAACGCAACGGTAATGCACGCGCCCTCTTCATAGGAATAAGTCTCGGGCAATTCCGCCGTGGCGTTGGCCGCAAGCCGCACGTTCTCGGCGTAGCTACCGCCGATAGCGCGACCATACACGCGCTGACCGATCTGCCAGCCCTCCACGCCCTCTCCCAGGGCAATGATTTCCCCGGCCGCCTCGGCTCCCGGAATGTACGGCGGAGTAACCAGTTTAGCGTATGGGTGTTTTGCGGCCCGTATGGCCAGATCCACCGGGTTAATGCCGACCGCCCCGGCCTGAATCAGTACTTCACCAGGTCCTGGCTTCGCGTCTTCCACCTCGTCCACCCGCATGGGAACATCCATGTTGAATTGATGTACGCGCACTGCTTTCATCAGAATTTCCACTCCTCAGTTTTGAGAACCAGTCCGAAAATTATCGGACAATGTAAAGAATCCGCCTCATACCTTATCAAAGACATGCGAAAAATCGCTAAAACTCATCCGTCCAACTCCTGCGGCGTCTTTCGCCGGCGTCACACGCAGGAGCCGTTCTCGCTACCAGAACGGGACTTTCATGAGGGTGCACCAAATCATTCGCCAGTCGCTTTTCCTTCTCCGGCCGTCCAACTATCTCCAGAATCAGTTTCCTGCGAATGCCGTGCCCGAAAGTCCTGAAATCCTTTGCAACCACCAGGAAAGCGCGCCTGCCCCCGATAACGCACTTTCTGTAATACGAATCCAGATTCGGCATCGGCATTCTTCCCCAGGGGCTCGGACGGTCGTTCACGATGGGAAGCCCGTTTATCGTGACTCCGGCTCTAATTGCCCTGTCCCGAGCTTGCACCACAAATTCCCCGCTGTTGTTCGGCCCGTCTCCTGATATGTCGATAACGCGGCGCTCACTCGTGAATCCGTTGTTGTCAAACAGCGGCAGCGCAAAATCAATCGCACCACTAATCGACGTGTAAGGCCCCACCCCGATCGGTTCACGGGCGAGCCGGGAGGCGAACTCCTCGGCACTTGCCTCGTCATGAATCCGCTGCCAGTTCACCACTATACTCTGGGAATCGAAACCCGCCCACTCCATATAGGTGACCGCAATGCTTTTATGCCTTCCCGATCGAATGGCACGCAAGACAGAGGGGGAACGAAAAGCGTCCACATACCCCATTCGCTGGAGTTTGCCTTCTTCCTCATCGACGCTTCCGGAAACATCAACGGCCAGAACCAGTTGCAAATCCACACTGACCGGAGCAGGCCACGCGAATTGCACCGGGGCAGAAAACGCGAACGTCGCAATGAGAACCATCAGTATCCTGGCTTTACGGCTCATCTCTCTCACCTTGCCCCGAACTCTTGCAAACGGCAGGGTTTCGTTTCTACCTTATCGTTTCGGATACCGATTGCAGTTCGTAGCGAATCTGCTCCACCAGGGAGGCGTACATGTGTTCCGTCGTAAACAACTCCTCGGTTTCTTCATTCATTTCTTTACGTTTACCCAAGCCGTAATCGCAACGATCCACTCTCCACTGCGCAAACCGTCGATAAAGTGTCAGGATTTCACTTTCCTTTTTCGCAAGTCGCGACTGCAGCCTGACGTATTCCGATCGTGCGCGAGCGTAGTCCTTCTCGATGAAGTAGCTTTCGGCAAGTGCAATATCGTACAAGACGTTTTTCGGAAATCGCTCGCGCAGGAACCCGATGTCTTTTCTCGCCTGTTTGAATTTTTCCACCCGCAAGAGCGCCCAGAAAAGGGCCATTCGCGCCGAGTTGGAAACCCATTTGCCTCCCTCCACGGCGCGGCGTAAATACTTTCTGCCCTTCCCGCTCGTATCACCGATGAAAAACCGGAACATTCTCACCCAGCTTTCCGTACTCCCCCTGACGTGATAGATACCGAGCCCGTAATAGGCATCGTGAAGTTTCGAGTCGAGTTCGACCGCTTTTTCCAGGTATTTCTCCATCGAGCCTGCCCGCAGGAACGCGATCAGATAGCTGCTGTTATCGAGTGCATCGACGATACGCATGCCTTCCGTCAGACCGGCCAGGAGGAGGGCCCTCGCATCTTTCGGGTTACTGTCAAGCAAGTCCTTGCAGATGGCGAGCGCTTTCTCCGCGTTGTTCCGCCAAGTCTCGATATAGTCCTTGCGCTGGATATGTTCTTTGAGCAGATGGAAAACGGATGCCTTGAAGAAATATCCCTCGGGACGCCCGGGTGCCGATGCGATCACGCGGTCGAACGTACCCGCCGCCTCCGAATAATCGCCAGCGGCAATCTGCCCGAGTCCAAGATCGATTGATTTCTCATCCAGGGATGCGCCATGGGACACGTTCGTCGATACCGAGAAAACGATAAAAACAATGATTATTTTCAGATAATGGGCCACCATGTACCCTCCGGCGCCTGACGCGCTTGGACTTGGGCTCTGAATAGGGCGGACAACACCACAATCTACGATTTGCCCGCTTACTGGATTAAGCCTATCGTAGTATTGATGATTCGGGTATTTCAACCAGAGAGAATCGACAATGTCGGACATCAAGCCTCCAGATGCGGCGATTCGGATTATCCAGACATTGGAAGCGGCGGGCCACCGGGCACTCCTGGCAGGCGGATGCGTGAGGGACGCTTTATTGGGTCTCGAACCGAAAGACTGGGACATCGCCACGGATGCTGAACCAGGAATCGTACAGAACCGATTCCAGGAAACGGTTGCAGTGGGAGCGCAGTTCGGTGTGGTCATCGTGAAGGTGGACGGTTGCGACTTCGAAGTGGCGCAATTTCGTAAAGACGGTCCCTACGGCGACGGGAGGCATCCCGACTCGACCCGTCCCTCAGGTGAGCAGGGAGACGCGCGGCGACGCGATTTCACGATCAACGGAATGTTCTACGACGTATCGGCGAATCGGGTGTTCGACTACGTGGGCGGGCGGCGCGACCTTGAAGACGGGATCATCCGGGCCATCGGAGATGCAAATCTCAGGTTCCGGGAAGACCATTTGCGGATGATGCGGGCGATTCGTTTCTCGACGAGGTTTGGCTTCACCCTCGATTCGGCAACCGCCGCCGCCATCAAGGCCAACGCAGGGCTTATCGGGAAAATCAGCGCCGAGCGGATTCGAGACGAACTGACGAAGATACTCACTGCGCAAAACGTCGACGCCGCCTTCGCCATGCTCGACGACCTGGGCCTGCTCGAACGGGTACTGCCCGAAGTCACCGCGATGAAGGGCGTGGCGCAGCCACCTGAATTCCATCCCGAAGGCGACGTGTGGACGCACGTGCTTGCCATGCTGCGCACCATGGGCTCCGGCTCGTCTGCACTCGCCTGGGGCGTGCTACTCCACGACGTGGGAAAACCTGTCACATATACCGAAACGGACAGAATCCGCTTCAACGGACACGACAAGGTCGGCGCGGCGATGAGCACGGAAATTTGCGAGAGGCTGCGAATGCCGAAATCGGAGGCAGTGAGAATTCACGACCTGGTCGCTCACCACATGCGCTTCATTAACGTCGAGAAAATGCGCAAGAGCCGCCTGAAACGCTTCATGCGCGAACCGTTTTTCGAGGAATTGCTCGAACTGCACCGAATCGACTGCCTTGCGAGCCACGGGAATCTGAGGACGCATGGATTCTGCACAAAAAAACTCGCGGAATTTCGCGAGGAAGCCCTGCGTCCACCGCGCCTGCTCGATGGACGCGAACTCATGGCGATGGGCTATCCGGCAGAGCGCAGGCTGGGCGAAATCATCTTCGCGCTCGAAGACGAACAACTTGAAGGCGGTATATCCACCAAGGAAACGGCCAGGGAATTCGTCCGGCGCAATTTTCCGCTTTCCGGCGATGATTGAACCTTTGATTCGGGCATCCATCGGCACCAGGATACCCCCCATCGATACCCTTATGCTATGGACACCTTTATGACGCAAATATCCATCATGACGGAGCAGGAACTCGCACTTTCGCTCAACAGAATCGCCTCGGAGATGGTCGAGGCGTGTGCAGCGGAGGGGAACATAGCGCTCATCGGCGTACTCACCCGCGGAGAGCCGCTGGCGAGGCGGCTGGCACAGTACATCGAAGAACTAGAGGGAATCTCCCCTCTTCTGGGTGCGCTCGACATCGGTGTCCACCGAGATGACGGCGGTCATCCTGCCGAGCGGCGCGGCTTCGAACCCACCCTCATCGATTTCGACCTCACGAACCGCGGCGTATTCCTTGTCGACGACGTCTTCTTCACAGGCCGGACGGTACGCGCGGCGCTCGACGCCATAATGGAGCTCGGCCGCCCGCGCAAGATATGGCTCGCCGCCCTGATCGACCGCGGCCACAGGGAACTTCCCTTCCGGCCAGACTTCATCGGCAAGAACGTGCCCACCTCGCTCAATGAGCACATCCACGTCAGGATGCGCGAGGTGGACGGCGAGGACGGTGTCTGGCTGCAGAAGCGCTGAGTCCATCTCCCGCGAATACGGGCAAATACGCCGTCGCGAAATTCCGGAACTACATACTTGAATCCACAAGTCTGAATACCTGAATTTTGGAAAGACGGACTCTACGGCCGCCGGTTTCCCGGGAGAGCGGGGACACACGGACGGGGTTCCGGGAGGAAGCCTGTTCCTCACCGGAAAAACCCCAAAAATTCTTGCGTTCCCATCGGAATATCCCATATCCTGTTCATGATGCAAAAAAAACGGAAGCATTGGGGTATCCTCCCCACATTTTCTCGGGAAAGGAGACAGGAACATGAAGACAGCGGCCGAGATGCGGCAGCAGCTGAGTGAGAAGGCAGGCACGGACGAGGCGTTCCGGCAGAAACTGCTCGACGACCCGCGCGGCACGATCGAAAGCGAGTTCGATGTCGCCCTGCCGGCCGGTTTTTCGGTTTCGGTGCTCGAGGACAGTGCGGATCATGCGCATCTGGTGATCCCGCCCTCGTCGCTGATCCCCGACAGCGACCTCGAGAGCGTCAGCGGCGGGGCTCCATGGTACAATGATGGTTGGCCAGAATGACCTGGAGACACAAGTTGAAAGACGCCAGTGACGGCGATTATTGGGACGATGCTCGCAGGTATCAGGGAGATTGGGGTGTCACGATTTCCTGCCCCGGACGGCAACTGATCGTCCAGGGGAAACAGGCCTTTTACCAAAACGCGCGGGTGAGGGTGCCTGGCGGGCGTTTCTGGCGGCCCGTGGCGTCGAAACTGTCCGGCGCGAGCCAGTGGTCGTGTGCCTGGCGGACAGCAGATCATTCCTCCCGGGTGAGGGAAAACCAGGCCGTATCGCGGCTGCGTCCCCTGACGATCACGGTTGATATCAATAAGGGAATTTATATGCGAAACTGCCCACTTTCGGGTTACTGTCAGTTCCGGTGTATGGGCTGAATGGAAGAAGGCGGCGCATATACTGGTTCTGACAGTAATTCCGCCTGTGACGCAAAACAATACACCCGGAAAACGCAAAATCAGGATACTCAGACCTGCGGATTAAGTAGATAATTCCCCGGAATTCTGATCCGAAAAATACCGGCAAATAATCGATAAATTACTTTAGATATTCATGATAACCATTTGATATTATTTGAATATTTATTTTATTTTACCATAAACATTTTATTGATTCATCGTATTTTCCAGAATTGTGAAATCAGCGCGCATTGATTCGATCCAGGCATATTGAATCGCCTGAGCACCTGTTTTCGTCCCGACAGGCCTCCCGCCCTTTCCACAGGATCGGCGAGAAAATCCGTGCGTCAGATGCCGCGGCCTTGACGTCAAATACGGGAAATTGCGTGCCGGGGGCAAAGGCCAATGCGCGGATCAGGACAAACAGCGACATGGAAACAGTGGCTTCCAGGTCCTCACGGTGTTCAGTGGTTCATACAGCCCACACTGGCAGGCAAGATGGAGCGCTGGCCCGTATCTTCAGAGTCTCGTCGGATGTGATCGGTACGTTCTGTTCCTGCAGAATCTTTTCCTGTCCCGAAAAAACCCTATCCTGCCGTATAGCCCCCGTCGGCGTAGAGGATGTGGCCGGTGTAGAAGTCAGACGCGCGCGATGCCAGGAACAGAAGCGACCCGGCCAGATCTTCGGGCTCGCCAAGCCGCCCCTTTGGTATCCGGCTCACGATACCCTCCCGCACCCGGACCGCCTCGGGAGCGTCGGTGAACATCCAGTCGGTCAGGAGCGAGCGGAAGACGGTCGGCCCAATTGCGTTCACGGTGATGCCCGTCGGACCCAACTCGCAGGCAAGCGCCTTCGTGATGCCGTCGACCGCGGCCTTCGAAGCGCAATAGGCGGTATAGCCCGCGGGGTGGCCGAGCAGCCCGCGCGTGGAGGAGGCGAGGATTATCCTTCCGCCATCACCCTGCGCCTTCATCTGGCGCGTCGCGGCACGGGCCAAAAGCCACGACTGTGTGACATTCGCATCCATCACCTCTGCGAACGTCTCAGGCGCCATCTCATCGATCATACCTACCCTGTTAATGCCCGACGCGACTACCAGAATGTCGAGACGGCCATGGGTCTCGACGGCTTTTTCCACCATGGCGTTGGCCACCGTCTCCGATTCAGGACGCGCATTCACCGTGGCGACTGCAGCCCCAAATTCACGGCACTCGCCCTCGACGGCGTCCAGCGCCTCCGCATTGCCTGCGGTCAGCGTGAGACGGCATCCCGCCTCGGCCAGTGTCCGCGCGGCCACTGCGCCGAGTGCGCCCGACGCGCCGGCGACAAGCGCGGAGAGTCCGTTTACGTCGAATAGTTCAGATGTTTTCATGGCATATCACTCAAATGGAGGATCACAGCAGATGTCCTGAATGTCTGAGGAAAGGTTCCGTATGCCCCATGCTAGGTATCATTCGGTCGTCATGTCAAGAATGTCGTCAAACCCGACCGATGAGGGAAAGTCTGCCAGTGATTGAATATGGTATCGATCCCAACAGGACATAGCGACGGGTTTCGGTCTGCGAAATGAACCTCGGGAGGGGTTTGTCCCTTTCATCCACTCAAGTGGTCGAGGGCAACGGCGTCGCCCCTGGCGAGCGGCGAGATGAGCTTCATGTCCGCAGCGGTTGGGGCAGCGTGTTCGCTGTCAGTTCATAGACTAGTGCGGTGAGATCGCGGAAGCGACCTGTGTGACCTTCCAAGAAACCTTGAAGAACCTGAAAACCCTACTGGCGAAGCATGCGGAAGAATGGCGAGCATTTTTATCTGCCCAAGGAAAACAAAGCTTCCTGAATAGTTGGATAGGGGGAGGACGTTATGGTCGAACTGAATGAATTGAGCGCACAGGAAATCGGCCGACGCCTTCGGCTGGCGCGCGAGAACGCGAACATACGACAAGATGATGCAGCCCGGTTCATTGGCATGTCACGCCCGACACTGGTCTCGATCGAAAAAGGGGCGCGCAGTGTGCGTATTCAGGAACTCCGAGTGTTGGCCCGCCGCTATGGCGTATCGGTGAACGCTCTCCTCCGCCGCGAGGCCGTTCATATCGATCTCGTGCCCCGTTTCCGGAGACTGCGGGAAACGGAGGGCAGGCATAAGGCGGAAGCCATTCAGCTTTTCAATGACCTGATCAAGGCGGACGTCGAGTTGGAAAATGTACTCGGCATCGAACGGCGCCGGAACTATCCGCCGGACCGCGGCATCAATGAAGGCAACGTTCTGACTTTGGCCGAGAAACACGCCCAAGAGTTGCGCGACTGGCTGGGCCTCGGTCCAGGGCCGGTTGCTGACATATTCTCGATCATGGAACTCGGCCTCGGGATTCGTCTTTATCAGCGCCGCCTGTCATCCGAATCCAGGGTGGCAGGTATGTTCACTTACGATGATACCGTCGGCGCCTGCATTCTTCTAAACGCCAACCATCCACTGCCTCGGCGTATCCAGTCGGCCGCGCACGAACTCGGCCACTTCTACTGTACCCGCAACACTCCGGAAATACTTGATGAGGACGAGAGGTTTTTGTCTCGCGACAAACGTTATGCCAACGCCTTTGGTCGCGCATTGCTGACGCCCGCCGAGAGCTTCAAAGAAAGCTTCCGGCAATTAAAAGAGAGCACTGGCAAAATTACCCGCCGGCTGATCATTCTGCTTTCCCGGCAATACGATATCTCCCGCCAGACGTGCGTACTTCGTCTGGAGGAACTTGGCATTGCGAGACAGGGGACGTGGGATTGGTTTGAGAAGAACGGCGGCATTACGGAGACTCACGTGCGAGAGGTACTTGGCGAGATGGCCGATCGACCTGACCCAGCCAAGCTCGACGCCGACCGTCCGATTTCCCACCGGATGAGCCTGATTGTCCATGCCGCCTGGAAAAATGACCTCATGTCGGAAGGCCAACTGACGGAACTGTTCAAGATTGGTCGCGTCGAACTGCGGAATATAATTGACCAGATCGAGCTTGAGGATAGCGAGACGGATGACCTACTCAAGCTCCCTGACTGATGAACTTGGTCCGTTGGTTCTCGATACGAGTGTCTTATCAACCTCTACGCCTGCAGCTATGGCGTGCGTATTCTGGCGGCTATTCCCAACGACATCATCGTTCCGCAGGTCGTAGCCACGGAACTTGAACACGAAACAAGCCGCAAGAAGGGAGAACACGGTTTTTTGAACGACCTAATAGCCGGAGGAAAGGTGACGCTCGGCGAAATGTCTGACGAGGAGAATAAACTCTTCGTCAATTTCATCTCCGGCTCACCGTCCCTCGACGATGGCGAAGCCGCGACGATTGCGATTGGGGCCAAATGCCAATTCCTTCCGCTCCTGGATGATCGAAAGGGGCGAGCACAGGCCATCCATGTCCTGCGTGGCCGAGAACCGGGCTGGCCCATCGACCTGTTTCGCCATACTTCGATAATTCCTGCCTTGGGGAACACTATTGCGATTGAAGCTCTGTATCTGGCGCTTCTCAATGGAAGAATGCGCGTCCCCGTTGAAAGCACCGAGCACATCATTGAACTCCTCGGCCGCGAGCGGGCGAAAAACTGTACCTGCCTCCCGAATTACCGGAAACTCTTCGGGTAATCCATGAACCGACATTCGATAGAGAAACAAGAAGAACACCAGAAAGTTGATGGATCAGAATCAGGTACAGGCCCGGGTGAAGGTCTGTCTGTTCATTCCAAGCAGAGATTTCCGGGTTGTCACACAGATGGCGATTGCCTTGCTTTTGATTGAGTTCCCGGTCAGTGACTCGAATGACACCACCGTGGTCGTTGGCACAGGCGAAGGTCAGGTGAACGAGATAATATAAAGGCTACGAAGAACTGATCGATTCCGGCAACTGTTCCCGTATGGAACCCGCCCCTACGAAAGCATGGCGGTGAGATGAGTCAGATCCTCCGCCGTATCGAGACGATACCAAGCGTCCCAAGCGGCTTTGGCCTTCCCTGCCGGGAGGCCAGAGGCGCATTCCAGGAATTTCTCCCGGAGTTCCAGTTCCGTCAGGGGATTCTCGACGTGGCCTCGCGCGCGGGCGAAATGGCGGGTGAGATGGCGCCCGTCTTTAAGTTCGACCCAGACTTCAGCCGCCTCGGTTTCAGGGTCCTCGCGCGACATCTTCTCGTCCAACTCAAACGCCACACGCTTCTGGAGCGCGACTATCTCGGGCCGCTGCACACTTTCCTCCCTGAACTGGTGGATACCGACCTTCCGGTCCACAAGTGCGGAAGCAATGCAGAACGGCATGGAGAATTTCCCCTCGAGACCCGTGGTCGCTTCCCTGTAACGCAGGACCTTGAGCGTCATGGTGGATGCCCGCGCGCCCAGGGCCGCCACGTCTTCCACGTTGACATCCTCGCTCGTCACCAGATCGAGCATGGCGTCGATGCCCGGATGCGTCATTGCGCAGCAGGGATGAATCTTGACACAGACGCCCTCTTCAATGTCCCAGGGTGCACCCCAGGGAATGACCGCACTCTCCCAGTCCGCGAATTCATGGGCTTTCGGTCCGATTCCCTCCGCCGCCATGGCCGCCGTGAAACCCGTCTCCAGCGTATCTTCTGCCGCCGTGAAGCCGCCTTCCGCGAGTTTCGCCGCCACGAGGCCCGCTCTTGCGGACTGGCCCGCATGAAAGGGTTTCGTCATCGTGCCGAAGTTCGACACCAGCCCCGCCGAGCCGCTGGCACCCAGGCTCAGGG
The DNA here is from genome assembly GCA_965200245.1 of bacterium. Lineage (GTDB taxonomy): Bacteria > UBA8248 > UBA8248 > UBA8248 > UBA8248 > Bin107. The sequence continues at coordinate 248,980 of CBDATS010000002.1, forward strand.
CGTTCATCGCCTGCGTCTCGTCCAGCCCGAGCAGATACGCTCCTGCACCTGCCACACCGACCGAACCGAGTGTGGCCGTGGCGTGGAAGCCCCGGCGATAATGCCCGGGATTCACCGCACGGCCCAAGACATGCAACAGTTCGAAACCGATCGTGTAGGCTTCCAGCACTCTGGCACCCCCGATTCCCCTCTCCTCTGCCAGTGCGATGAGCGCAGGCACCAAGGTGACGCTCGGGTGCCCCAGCATCACGAAGTCCACATCGTCGTAATCAAGCGCGTGGCCCGCCGTTCCGTTCACGAAGGCGGCCCAGGAGGCACTCGTACGCTCATCGGTACCAATCAGGCGAGCAACAGGCGCACCGCCCTCGGAGACTGCAAGCCGATGCGCGAGCCTCGTGCATTCATCCTCCCGACCGGCCAGAATCACGCCCAGCGTGTCGAGCACGGCGTTTCTTGACTGCGCGCGGGCCTCCTCGCTGACGTCGGAAGCACGAGCCGCCACGATTCTTTTCGCCAGCTCTCTCGTGGCCGGATAGGTCATGGAGGATTCTCCTCGCATACGGGTGAATATGGGCGGGATGGCTCCCGCAGTGCCGGGGGACCGACCTCGATTTTCAAGTCAAATGCCGCGCGGACGCTCGGCCGGTTCTTTCGCCCTGCGCCCCCTGCCCGCCGGTTTTTTCATGTTCTCGGTAAGCCTGAACTTGTTCACCGCGTTCAGGAAGGCCTTGGCACCCGCTTCCACGGTATCGGGACTCGTCGCGTGGCCCGCTATCTGCAAGTTGCCCTCGAACTCCACCATCATGTTCACTTCGGCGAGCGCGTCACGCCCATGCGTGACGGCGTTCACCGAGAAATCCGCCAGACGGCACTCAATCCCCACCACACGGCAGATGGCGTTGATGGCCGCATCCACAGGGCCGTTGCCCTGGCTCACGTCCGAGAATTCGTTTTCCCCCTGCCGGATGCGCACCGTGGCCGTGGAAGCAGGCTGCGTGCCCGTGGAGCAGGTAACCTGCAGGAATTCGAGGCTGTAGTAGTTTTCCCCACCCTCGGAGCGGTTTTGCTGCAACAGCGCTATCAAGTCCTCGTCGTAGACCTCTTTTTTCTTGTCTGCGAGATCGATGAAACGCGGGTAGATGGCCGAAATATCCTCGCGCGACATCCTGAAGCCGAGTTGATAGTAGCGCTTCCTCAAACCCGCGCGGCCCGAGTGCTTGCCGAGCACGAGCGTGTTCGAGGGTCTGCCCACGGACTTGGGCGTCATGATCTCATACGTGATGGCCTTCGATATCACGCCGTGCTGGTGGATACCCGCCTCGTGTGCGAAGGCGTTCTTGCCGACCACCGCCTTGTTGGGCTGCACGGGCACGCCCGTCATGGAGGTGAGGAGCCTGCTCGTGGGATATATCTCGCGAGTCTTGACCCCCGATTTGTAGTTGAGTTCGTCGCGCCGCGTGGCGATGGCCATCACGAACTCTTCCAGTGAGGCGTTGCCAGCCCGTTCGCCGATACCGTTGATGGTACATTCCACCTGCCGCACGCCGGATTCGATAGCCACAATGCTGTTCGCCACCGCGAGACCGAGGTCGTCGTGGCAGTGCGCGCTGAAAACCACATCGTCATAATTCGGCACTTTCTCGAAAATGTGCTCCCAGAAGCGCTTGAATTCGCTGGGGATGATGTAGCCCACCGTGTCGGGCAGGTTGATGGTGGTCGCCCCCTCCTCGATGGCGATTTTCACCGTCTCGACCAGGAAATCCCAGTCCGAGCGGGTAGCGTCCTCAGCACTCCATTCCACGTCCTTGCAGAGGTTTCGTGCGTGGCGAACCGAGGCGGCAATTTCCTTGAGAAGTGCCGTGCGCGTCATCTTGAGCTTGTGCTTCAGGTGAATGTCCGACGTGGCGATGAAGGTGTGGATTCTGGGTTTTTTCGCGTGACGCACCGCCTCCCAGCAACGGTCGATATCCTCGCGCGCGGAGCGCGAAAGTCCGGCGACGACCGTCCTGGTTACAGCCTTGGCTACATCGCGCACCGATTCGAACTCATCGTTCGACGCGATGGGAAAACCTGCCTCGATGATGTCCACGCCCAGCTTTTCGAGTTGAAGCGCCATCTGTACCTTCTGGAAATGATCCATGCTGCAGCCGGGCGACTGCTCTCCGTCCCTGAGCGTGGTGTCGAAAATACGGATTCTGTTCGAGGCCGCGCTTCTCGATGGTTTTTTTCGTACTGCCGTGGCTTTTCTCGCCATGGTTCAGGACTCCTCGGGAAATTTCATTTTTTCGTGAATGTGCGCCTTGAGCGGAACGCCAGAAATTGAGTTAACGGATCGGCGCCTGCACGCAAGGCGGGTGAGCGCGCTGGTTTCCTAAGAAACCAGTGGATGGCGGGGCGTCTTGAAAACGCCCCAGGACCTCCTGCGATCCTGATGACTCATCGAATCAAAACTCCATTTTGATCAATTGGTTGCGAGGCCGCGCTACGAAACGGACTGTCACACGGAAGTCCCCGCGAAAGCAATACCGATCTTATGGGTCATGCGTGTGCCGAGGTCAAGTCGCCTTTTTCGTTTTTTTCGATTTCCAGGATCAGCACCTGGAACGCCATGACTTTCGCACACATGAAACCTCACCCCTACTGCGCATACTGCCCACCGTCGACAACCAAGGTCGAGCCCGTCATAAAGCTCGAAGCGTCGCTCGCCAGAAAGAGAATCGCACCCTTGAGCTCTTCGGGCCGGCCGATGCGCCCCATCGGGATGTGGGCCCTGACGAGCCTCTGGCCGGCTTCCGAGTCGAAGAACCTGCTGTTGATGTCGGTGAGAAAATACCCGGGCGCCAGTGCGTTCACACGCACACCCGTTTTCGCCCATTCGAGCGCGAGCGTCTTGGTTAACTGAATCAAACCACCCTTGCTCGCCGTGTAGGCCGAGAGCATCTTGACGCCGATGTACCCTGCGACCGAGGAGACGTTCACAATGGCCCCGTCTCCGCGCTCGACCATACCCGGCGCCACGGCCTGGCACATCAGGAACGCGCCGCGCAGGTTCGTTTCCAGCACCTGATTCCATCGTTCAAGCGGAAGATCCGTGGCCCAGCCCTCGCCGCTGACCCCGCTGTTGTTCACCAGAACGTCGATGCGCCCCAATGCGTTTTCCGCCTCGCGCGCCGCCTCGCGGACCGAATCGGGTTGCGTCAGGTCGCACGCGACGACACAGGCTGCACGACCCAGGGCACGAATCTCCTCCGCCGCCTCCTCAAGCTTGTCCTTTCGCCTCGCCGCCAAGGCGATATCCGCTCCCGCTTCGGCCAGCGCATGGGCCATCGCACGTCCGAGACCGGTGCCGCCACCCGTGATCAACACCTTTCTTCCGCTTAAATCAAATAGTTGTGACAATTCAATTTCACCTGACTGGAACATTTCCCACAAATTTCGTGGAAAAGTTGTGGGTAAGTCTGCCTAGAAAGCCTCTAAACCCCTTTTTTTCCTACAGCTACTACGGTTTGACACGAATTTGCGCAAATTTTTCAACCATAATATATTCAATAAGATACACCGTATTTTCGCCTTCCGGGGCCTTGTGCCTTTGTTCTAAACATTGTTTTTGCACAAGTTTCATGGACAATATCCCGAATCAGCGCCGAACCGACTGGAATTTTTTCATTTCGAAACATCATTGTCACCTGACTTCCCCGCCGGGTCCGCTTCATAGAAAAGCAAAATCGTATCACCGTAGCGCTTCTCGCGCACGAAACGTGCCCCGCACGTTTCGCTGTCCCGGTGCCCGCCCCCCCGGGGAGCCTCCATCACCAACTCCGCACATATCGGCTCGGGCGTGAAGACCGCCTTGAGAAGCGCCCTGCGCAAGTCCTGTTCTCGCCAAGGTGGATCGCCGAAGGCAAGATCGAACCTGAGCGCGGAATCCTTGCGCATGCGGCCCAGTTCGTCGATGATATCCGAGCAGCGCACCTCCAATCCTTCTGCCAAACCGAGTGCCCTGGCGTTTCGCCGTATCGCTGCACAAAGGCGCGGGTTTCTCTCCACCGCCACGACGCTTGCAGCCCCCCGGCTGAGCGCTTCCAGGGATATCGCGCCAGAGCCCGCGCACAAATCCAGAACGCGCGCGCCGGGGACAGCGTCTCCCCAGATGCTGAACAGCGCCTCCCGCACCCTTTCGCCCGTAGGCCTTACGCCCGCCTCTTCCGGCGAGGCAATCCTCCTGCTCCTCGCCCGGCCGCCAATGATTCTGAGCGACAAGGCAAGTCCTCAGAGACGCTCGAAGCGGGCCAGTTCGCCAAAGGTCCGGTAGCGCGCGTCGATTTCCTCGCGCGTGAGGGCACGCATACGATCGTAACTGAACGATTCCACGTTGAACGACGCCATGACGCTGCCGAAAACGACCGCCCGGCGCATCCCGGACTCACTGAGGTCGCCCGTGGCGGCTAGATGGCCCATGAAGCCGCCGGCGAAGCTGTCACCGGCCCCCGTTGGGTCGCATACGTCCTCGATCGGAAGTCCGGGAGCGGAGAACACACTACCTTCATGAAAGAGCAGCGCGCCGTACTCACCCTGTTTCACCACGAGAGTCTTCGGACCGATTTCGCGGATGCGGCGCGCGGCACGCGCGATGTTCGCCTCTCCCGACAGGGCGCGGGCCTCTGCGTCGTTGATGACCACCAGATCCACCATCGAGAGCGTTTTGAGAAGTTCCCCGCGCTTGCCCTCTATCCAGAAGTTCATGGTGTCGCACGCCACGAGCCTGGGCGATTTCGTCTGGCCCAGGACATCGGCCTGAAGTTCGGGGTCGATATTCGCCAGAAAGACCAGATCGGTGCCCTGGAAACTATCCGGCAACCTGGGCGAGAAACTCTCGAAGACGTTCAACTGCGTGTCGAGCGTGTAGGCTGTGTTGAGATCAAACCCGTACTCCCCCTTCCAGCGGAAGGTCTCCCCTTCTCTCCGCTCGATGCCCGAGATATCGATTTTGCGCTCCTTCAGGAATTCAATCGTATCGGCGGGAAAATCCGACCCCACGACCGCGACAAGCCGCACATCCGTGAAATAGCTTGCCGCCACGGAGAAATAAGTGGCCGACCCTCCCACCGCCTCCTCGCGCTCGCCGAAGGGCGTCTTCACCGAATCAATCGCCATGGAACCGACTACCAGAAGACTCATTTTTCTCCACCTTATAACGATATCGGGCAGCTTGAGCCCGCCTCATCAATTGACTTCGTCCCTGCGCGTTTTCTGTCCCGCATTGCAGGAGAGCAACTCTAGCTTCAAAGCGCGCGCGTTTCAAAGAGCATATCCGATTCGCAGCAAAATATGCTATAGATTCAAAGACCCCTGACAGCAAGCAGTCCTATTTTTCTGCTTGATGGGTGAAGGAGAGCTGTATGGACGCGAAACATCCCCTTGCCACGCGCGAAGAGTTGGCAAATCTCGATTTCTTCACCGACCTCGCCGACCGCTACCTCGCCGTGGACGGTCTGGAAGCACGGTGGGTGAGTTTTTCGAAAAAAGAGATTCTTCCCGACCCGGAAACCACCAGGCGCATGCACTACCTGGTTTCCCTAGCACGCGCTGTCGAGGAAACGCTCGATTCCGCCTTTCGGGCGGGCCACATCCCCGGCACCGCCTTTTTCGGGCGGGGAAACGAGGGGGCGAGCGTCGCGAGCGCGATGTGCCTGGAAGATGATGAATGGCTCGTGCCCATGCACAGAAACTGCGGCGCGCACCTCGCCAAGGGCCATCCGCCGCGCAGCATCATGTCGCATTTCTTCGGACGCGCCGACGGGCCCTCGGGCGGGCGTGACGGGAACTTTCACATGGGCTACCGTCCCAAGCGCATCACACAGCTCATCAGCCATATCGGCACCATGGTGCCCATCGCCACAGGGGTGGCCTGGGCGGCCAAGGCACGCGGCAAGGGCGAGGCCACCATCAACTATATCGGCGACGGTGGCACGAGTTCGGGCGATTTCCACGAGGCCGTGAACTTCGCCGCCGTGCGGAAGCTCCCTCTCGTCGTCATCATCGACAACAACCAGTACGCCTACAAGACGCTTCTGAGCGATCAATACGCCTGCGACACCCTGGTGTGCAAGGCACCCGGCTACGGGATTCCTGGTTTTCTGATCGACGGCACAAACGCGCCCCTGATGCATCACGTCTGCAGCCAGGCGCTTGCGCGCGCGAGGACGGGCGACGGACCCACGCTCATCGAAAGCATTACCCTGCGCGCGGCCGGCCATTCGGTCTACGACAAGTTCGCCGACTACGTGGACATGGCACACTTCGAGAAATGGACCAACGAGCGTGATCCCCTCAAGCGGCTGGACGAGACGCTCGTCGAGTTCGGCCTCATGACGGCGGAAGAAGTCACCGCCTCTCACGCGCGAGCGAGAAAAGACGCCGAAGACGCGCGCGATGAAGCACTGAAAAGCCCGATGCCCGATCCCGTGCACCTGACCGAGGGAGTGTTCGCAGAATGATTACCTACCGCGAAGCCCTCAGCGAGGCCCTCTGGGAGGAAATGGAACGGGATGAGGACGTGTTTCTCCTGGGAGAAGACATCGGTCTGGGCGGCGGGGCCTTCTACATCACAAAAGGGTTTATGGAAAGGTTCGGGCGCGACCGTGTGGTGGACGTTCCCCTGAGCGAGGCGGGCTTCACGGGCGCGGCCATTGGTGCCGCACTTTGCGGAATGCGGCCCGTGGTGGAGTTTCAGTTCGCCGATTTCGTCACGGAATCCTACAAGATGATCGTGGATTTCGCCGCCGGGAACCACTACAGACAAATGGGGCCGGTACCTGTCGTCCTGCGTCTTCCGGCGGCCGCTCTCGTGAGCGCGGGCCCGTTTCACAGCCAGAACCCCGAAATCTGGTTCTTCGGAACGCCGGGCCTCAAGATCGTAGCCCCCACCACCGCCCACGACGCCAAGGGCATGCTCAAGGGAGCGATAAGGGACCCCAACCCCGTCATCTTCATGGAATACAAGAAATTCTACAACTACCCGGTTGACGAGTTGCCCGAGGTGCTGAGACCCGAAATTCCCGAGGACGACTACACCGTGCCCTTCGGACAAGCGAGAACCCTGCGCGAGGGGGACGACGTATCGCTCATTACCTTCGGCACCACCGTGCTTGAAGCCCTCGAGGCGGCGGAGGTGCTTGAGGGTGACGGGGTCTCGGTCGAGGTCATCGACCTCAGAACCCTGGTTCCGCTCGATAAAGAGGCCATCCTCGAAAGCGTAAGGAAAACGGGAAAGATTCTCTTCCTGCACGAGGCGAGAAAGCGGGGCGGCGTGGGCGGCGAACTGGCCGCCATCGTGAGCGAGGAGGTCTTCGAGTATCTCGACGCCCCCGTCCGAAGGGTCGGTGCACCGGACGTCCACGTTCCGCTCAGCCCTCCGCTCGAGCGCGCCTATCTGCCGAGCACCGTGAAGGTGGTGGGCGAACTGCGTGATCTCGCCGCGTTCTAGGCATCGCTTCATCTGGCGCAATTTCAGGTTTTCGAGTAAAACGGATTTTCCATCTACTTCATCACATGTAAGGAAATATGCATGTACACCGCGCGCATCCGAATGCCCCGCATGGGAACCAGTGTACACGAGAGCACGGTGATCGAATGGAAGAAAGCGGTGGGCGACAAGGTGGCAAAGGGCGAGGCCCTTCTCTCTGCGGAGAGCGACAAGGTGGAATTCGAAGTCGAAGCTCCCGCGGACGGCCTGCTGACAGAGATCCTCGCGCAAGAGGATGAGACTGTGTCCGTGGGCGAAGTACTGGCGACCATGGAGACCGAAATCGAGGTTGCCGAAGAAACGCCCGAGACCGATTCGGGCGCGGGCGCCTGGGCGGCTCCCGTCGCGCCGCTACAACCGAGAGAAAAACCCGTCATCCCGGCAGCAAGGGTGGAAAAGACGCCGCGCCACTCGACCGCGATGAAAACCTGGCTCTCTCCGCGCGTCCAGAAACTCGCCGCCGAGCACGGAATCGGGCGGTACGTGCTCGAGGGAATCAGGGGCACGGGAACGGGCGGAAGAATCAGCGCACGCGACGTGGAGGCTTTTGTCGCAGGCGGCGGTGTGCCACCCAGGCTCAGGATGTCATGGGAACCGCTCAGTGCAGGTCAACAGGAGCGCGTCGAGCCACTCGGCAGGGTCAGGAAGCGAATCGCCGAGAACCTCACACGTTCGGTTCAGGAAATTCCCCAGGTTACCAGTTGGCTGGAAGTCGACATGAGCGGGGTTTCAGCCTTTCGGGATGCGAACAAAAATGCCTTCCGCGAGAAACACGGCGTACACCTCACCTACACGCCTTTTTTCATCATGGCCATCGTCCACGCCCTGCGAAGCGAAGAAAACGAAAGATTCAACGCCACTTTCCAGGATGACGCCGTCACCATCAGACGCTATCTCAACCTGGGCGTCGCCGTTGACTCCCCAGGCGGTCTGGTGGTGCCGGTACTCCATTCGACGGACACCATGAACCTGGTGGAGCTTTCCCTTCGGCTGGACGAACTGGCCGCCAGGGCCCGCCAGGGCGCACTGACGCCGGAAGACGTGCAGGACGGCACGCTCACCCTCACGAATTTCGGTGCCTCCGGCGCGCTGGGCGGAAACCCCATCATCAACCCGCCCGAGGTGGCCATCATCGGCACGGGGGCTATCGCGCCGCGCCCTGTGGCCTTTCCCGGCGGTTCGGTTTCCGTGCGGCCCGCCATGATTCTGGCGATCACCTTCGACCATCGCGTGAACGACGGCATGGCGGCGGGCCGTTTCGTCTCAGATGTCCGCAACGCGCTCGAGAACATGGACTTTTCCCTTTTGGAATACTAGATTCCGACATTTTCGTTCCTTTGCTTCCGACATGAAACCAAGACAACAAGGAGCAAGAAATCCCATGGCCAGACCAGACATCGACACCCCCTTGCGCTCCATGCTCTTTATCCCTGGTTCGAGCGAGAAGATGGTGGGCAAAGGACCCACCATCGAGGCGGACGCCGCCCTGTTTGACCTGGAAGACTCCGTCGCCCTCCAGATGAAGGAAAAGGCGCGCGAACTCGTCCGTGCAGGTATCGCGGAGACCAGCGGTGCGCCCGACGGCCCCTCCACCATCCTCGTGCGCGTGAACGACGTGGAATCGGGCATGCTCGGGGAAGATATCGACGCCATCATGACCGAAGGACTCGACGGCATCTTTCTCCCCAAGCCCGAAAGCGCTGCGGACGTTCGGACGGCGGACGCGCTGTTGACAAAATACGAGCGCGAGCGCGGCCTCGAAGAAGGCGGGGTCGGCATCATCGCCCAGATCGAGAGCGCCTCGGGCGTGGTACATTGCTACGATATCTGCAAGGCAGCGGACCGGATGGTGGGCGTCAATCTCGGGAGCGCCGAGGATGCGGACCTTTGCCGCAGCCTGGGGGCCACCTGGACCGAAGACGGCACGACACTCCTCTACACGCGCAGCAAGGTGCTCGTCGAGGCGCGGGCAGCGCGACTGCCCCACCCCACCGACGGCGTCTACATGCGCCTGCAGGACGACGAAGGCTGCCGGGCGGACGCGGAATTCGCCAAAAAACTCGGCTACACCGGCAAGGCGGCCATCCACCCGAGGCAGGTGCCGATTTTCAACGACGTCTACTCGCCGAGTGAGGAAGAAGTCACCTACTACACCGAGATGGCCGAAGCCTACCGCGAGGGCGAGGCGCAAGGACTGGGCGCGGTCTCCTTCCAGGGGAAGATGATCGACATCGCCATGATCAAGCATGCGGAAAACGTGCTCGCCCGCGCACGCGCCATCGCCGAAAGAACGTAGGCGAAGCAGATGGCGAATATTCCCGACCCGGTTGAGCATTTCTTCGCGCAGCCCTGGTCCGACGGCCTGCCCGTCGTCGTTCCAACCGAAGAACGCCTGGCCAAAATGCTTGCGAATCATACGCCCGATGCGCTCATCGGCCATGTGCCGCCCGCGAACCATCCCGCGACGGTGGAGGCCGTCGCGCTCCACGCCGTCATGGCAGGTTGCAAGCCCGAATACTTTCCGCCGCTTCTGTGCGCGCTCTCATGCATCCTGGACAAACGCTTCAACATGAACGGCATCCAGGCCACGATGAATCCGGCTGGCCTCCTTCTCGTGATGAACGGCCCCTACCCCCGCGAGATTGACGTGCACGGCGGCACAGGCTGCCTGGGGCCGGGTTTTCGGGCGAACGCGACCATCGGACGCGCACTGAGGCTCATGCTCCTGAACCTGGGCGGGGGGATTCCCGGCGTGGTGGACATGAGCACCTTCGGCAGCCCCAGCAAGTTCGCCTATTGCCTTCGCGAAAACGAAGAGACAAGCCCCTGGCCCTCACTGGCCGAAGAACGGGGCTTCGGGAAAGAAGAGAATGTCGTCACCGCATGCGCGGGAGAAGGTCCTCGCATCGCACTCGATGATTCGAGCGATCATCCAGACGGCGTGCTCACCACGATTGCGAGCACCATCGCCACCATGGGCACGCGTCACGCCTATTCGCGCGTGGGCCTCACTGTCATCATGGGGCCCGAACATGCACGGCTTCTCGCAGGGCATGGATACAGCCGGGCTGATACAAAAAAGGGCATCACTGAACGCGCCCGCCTGCCCGTGGGACTACTCAAGCGCGGCGGTCGATACCGGGGGAAGGAGAAAAGCGAATGGCCCGCGTGGGTGGATCACGACGACGATGAATGCATGGCCCCCATGATCAGGGAACCCGAGAACATCACCCTCCTGGTAGCCGGCGGCCTGCCCGGCCCCTCTTCATTTGTCATCCCCGGCTGAAACGAGACCAGTCGACCCGTCTCCAGGACGTTCGCCGTGGAGTAGCCGCGAAGCGCACCCACGCGCCGCACCGGTCCCTAACACCCGTAGGCCTTGCCCTCTTGGGGGGCGAGCTGCTTCCAGGCCATCGCAAGTTCGACCAGAATCCGCACACCAACGCCCGTGCCGCCCTCGGGGCGGTAGGCTTCGGCCTTCGCGGTATGGGAGGGCCCCGCGATGTCCAGGTGCACCCAGGGTGTCTCGTCGACGAAATGCTGCAGGAACGCCGCGGCGGTGTTCGCTCCGCCCCAACGGCCACTCGATATATTGCACATATCGGCTATCTTGCCCTTCATCGCCTCGCTGTATTCCGGAAACAGCGGCATGTGCCAGACGCGGTCGCCCGTTCGCTCTCCCAGGTCCCGCACGCGTCCCAGCAACTCATCATGCGTCCCGTACATACCCGTCACCTTCTGGCCGAGTGCCACCATGCACGCGCCCGTCAAGGTGGCGAGATCGATCATGCACTGGGGCTTGTATTTCTCGCGCGTGTAGTGGAGTGCGTCGGCCAGGACGAGCCTGCCCTCGGCATCGGTGTTGTGGATTTCCACCGTCGTTCCCTTCATCGAACGCACGATGTCGCCAGGTCTCGTGGCGTCGCCGTCCACCATGTTCTCGACAAGACCTGCGACACCAACGACTGGCGTGCGGGGCTTTGCGCGCGCGATTGCGAGCATCGCACCCAGTACGGCGGCGGCCCCGCTCATGTCGGTCGTCATTTGCTCAAGGCCGCCGCTCGGCTTGATGGATATGCCGCCGGTATCGAACGTCACCCCTTTACCGACCAAGGCAATGGGTTTCGTACGTACGTTCCGGGGATTGTATTCCAGAATCACCATGCGCGAAGGCGCGCTGCTGCCCCGGCCTACGGAGAGAAGCGCGCCCATCTTCTGTCGCTCCATCCGCTTCTCGTCCAACACGCGGCACCGCAGGCCCTCGCGCTGTGCCATGGCGCGCGCCATATCGGCCAGCACAGGCGGACGCTTCTCGTTGCTGGGCGTGTTGATGAGGTCGCGCGCGTAATTCGTCCCGTCGCAAAGAGCCCGCCCGAAGCGCACGCCGCTTCGCATGGCACTCAGATTCCTGTTCGGCCCCCCGCAGAGAACGGCGCTCGTCACTTCGCCCCTGTCCTCCTCGGCACCTGTCTTGTACCTGTCCATCCGGTAGAGACCGAGTCCCACACCTTCCACGACGGCCTGTGCCGCCCCGCGCGCGTCGAGTTCCCTGTCCACGAGAGAAGAGGCCGAGACGGCGATGCTTTTCAGACTTTCCGAGCGGGCGCGTTTCGCCGCCATCGCGGACGCGCGGCGAACAGACTCAGGCGACGCCTCATCGCCCATTCCTGCGAGAATCGCGAACCCGGGCCCGTCTCCTTCGGGCATGGGCAAGACGGAGACCTGCCCTTCCTTGCCCTCGAACACCTTACGATCACGCAAGGAAGCCAGCGCGCTGCCCAGAACATCTTCGAGTTGCTCGTCTTTCTCGTCTTTCCTCATAAGGCGAACCAGGGCGTCCTTCCCCTGGTCGAACCCTGCACCGCCCGCAACGGAGAACCGCATGACCATCGCCTCATCCAAAAACGCAAAACATGAAAGTGAAAGGGCTCCAGTCTAACCCAGAGCGGCAGGCTCGGCTATGCGAACCGGACTCACCCGGCTTTTTTCCCGCGCGAATGAGCACACCGATTGCCTAATCCCTCCCCCCGCCCCTAGAATGATCCCACATCGTTCGCAAAAAAACGGGCGGGCCGTACCCGTCGAGGTTTCCCGCTCTCAAATGGTTATTTTCACTCACACCTGGGAGACGCCATGAGTTTCTACAACTGGGACATGCTGCCCCTGAGCCACGATCGCCCCGGCGTCGCGCACAGAAGGATTTTCGGCGACAACATCCAGATGCAGCACCTGATCACCGAGCCCGGCGGGACGCCCTCCAAACTGCACAGCCATCCCGATCACGAGGAGTTCTTCTACATCCAAGCGGGCGAGTGGGAGTTCACGCTCGAAGACGAGGTACGGCGCGTGGGACCCGGGGACGTAGTGCACGTCCGGGCGGGCGCGATGCATACGTTGAAACTCGTGAGCGATGAGCCGGGAATGGCGCTCGAGGTGTTCTACCCGATGTGGAACCCCGAACTCGCGGGGAGCATGAAGGATTTCACGATAGACGCCATCAAGGGCCGCATGGAGTTCGCGGAGGAACCGGACGAAATGAACCGGGGCCGCCCGCCCGGACGAACGGAATGATGGAGAGAAACCAGGGGCGGCAAGGTTTTTTGCCGCGGGTGAATTTGCCGGAATTTTCCCCGGTGAACACAAACAGACAGGCGGTGCCTCCCGACACCGCCTGTCTGTTTTCTGATTCCCCTTGATGTTCCGTCTCAGGTAACACCAAGGGTTTGCTTACGGCTTCTTGAGAACCCTCTTTCGGGAGCGAGGCGTCTTCATGACCCTCAGGAGAGATGTTTCAAGGGCGGTTACTATCAAGTTTCTTGCCATGACAGCCCTCCTCTTACGACTTTCTAACCCGTACCCAACGTAATATATCGAAAGGCAGTATCCGTGTCAAGTATTTGGGGGGGGTCTACATACTTAATTCCACAAGTCCTATTCCCTGAATTCTGGCAAAACGGCTACTTCGGCCGCCGGTTTCCCGGGAAATCGGGGAACATGCGGACGGGCTTCCGGGAGGAGCCTGTTCCCCAACAGAAAAACGAAACAGGATATCAAACCATACTCGTTACTCCAGGACAGGAGACCCAAGTGAAATCTCTTTCCGGGATGCGCGAGCACCTGATCGGGAAGGCAGGCGACAGTGAGGAGTTCCGTGCCCGTCTTATCTCCGAACCGAGGGCCGTGGTATCCGGGGAGTTCGGAATCGCGGTGCCGGAGACTTTCAACCTGCATGTGATGGAAGACGACGCCGAGAACAGCTATCTCGTCCTTCCGCCTTCGGCCCGGCTCACTGAGGAAGAACTGGAATCCGTTCACGGTAGCTATGGTTTCGAAGATCCCGGCAGGTGGTAGTATGCCACTCGCTTCTCAGCGGCTGGAAAGCACCCGCGGCAGCTATGGTTGGCAGCTATGGTTTCAACGATGGTCATATTAGAACATAAAGGAAATCACAGAGGAGGGGGTTTTCTCGTAGATGGAGATGACGGACGAGGGGCAGCTGGCGATGCTGGTCTAACAGGTGCTTCATTGTGTCTTTTTCTGTCTATGTTTTCAGGAGAAATCAGAGACAACGAGGCTTTTTGCCGCAGGTGGATTTCCCGGGATTTTCTCCGGCGAACACAAAAAAACAGGGATTTGATCAAGCAAAATTTGTTTCACCTTTGAAACTTGTACGAAGTTTAAGTGTCACCGGTTCACTTTCTCTATGAATATTCTTGGCCGTGACCTCTACCGCATATTCAGTATCCGGTTTCAAGTTCACAAAACTGCATTCAGTGATGGGTGTTTCAACTCCAACGAGCCAATCAACCGCACCCACCTCTTTTATACGAATAATGTACGTAATTGGCGGAGTCCACTGCACTTCTATCCCATTTGATATTTTTGGGATATCTTTTATTTTGGTCAACTTTATGTGGAAAGTTTTTGTCTGTGAATTCCATGAAACGGGAGGCTGATTCTGCTTTACGGTTGACCAGGGATTCTCATTCATTTTCTAACCCTGCCCCTCTTCCCTTCCAAGACTTTTCCACTGATAAACGGAACTCTCATCTGGCTGACTCGTGAACGCACCCAATAAACCTTCAATTGCAGCAATACGGCTTCCGAGGCTCATGCTTGTGTCTGCCATTCGTTCCCCTGTGCGCTTTATCTAGTTTTGAACCTCTCGAATATCGGTTTTCAATTCCCCCGTCCGAGTATGAATATCGGTTTTCAATTCTCTTATTTGGATATAAAGAAAAGCTGCAAGGGCTATAAGAGCACCTCCGAGAGTTATGAAAATACCTATGAGAGAAAGTATCTCGTTAAACTTCATATTTCTCTCCCCCGATTTATTTAGTCATTTGATGTAGGCAATATAGTGATAGGGATGGGGCGAAAGCAACCACTGAGGAGTTAAAGATAGTAGTTTTTGGTAAAATAACCGAGCAGTGTTTTGCGGGAGTTGGTATATAAATCCCAAAACATGTCTACCGAGGTCCACGGGGAGAGAAAGACCCAAAGATGTTATCGAGTGTGCCGTTCGTGTTGCCCAGAGAGCAACAGGTGAAGTAGTGGCAACTCAAACGGAAGGCCAAGCAAATGCCTGCAAGATCGGCCACATATAAACGAGAAATCTCACCCCAGAACACAGAAAAGAGATCACGCAAAACGTCGCAGCGGTGTGGTGGGAAACTATTTTAGCCTCCCCAATGTCATTAAATTTCAAGTCCTTACATTTCAACACATTACCTGAAAATATCATGCCGGAAGATCACCACCTCTCCCGACTCGTCCCATTGCGCAGCTAGGTCTCGATGACAGCGGCGACAACGCCTCCGCCCACCGGCCCCTGGTGGAACACGAGGCCCGCAGAGACGTAGACCGCCGGGTCCTGCAGCACCGAGGCGATGACGGCGTTCGCAACCGCGCGCACGGGCCGCGTGCCCAGAACCGAATCCGTCAAGAGCGTGACCCGCTTGCCCAGGAGCCTGCCGTCCCAGGGCGCGCCCGCCTTTGCGAAGGCGTGCACCACCCTGCTCAGATCCTCCTGGCCTGGCAGAGCATCGAAGGCGAGACCCGCGTTCCTGAGCGCCTGCCTTACGGCGTCGGCGTCGATCAGGTTTTGCATCACCGCACGGCCAATCCTGTAGCGACTCACGGATTGTGAGGAATTCGCCAGAACGACGACTTCAGAGCGCATGAGTTCCACACCCGCCGAGCAGGAGATCATCTCCGAGTACAAATCGCCTCGGCTGCAAACGTCGGATATCTCGAACGACTCGCGGGCAATTTCCCCGATGCCCACCGCCGCGCCCAAGGCCGAGCAACCGTTGGAGAGGCTCATCGATCGTGTGGTGTCCGTGCTGACCACTTTCTTGCCGCGCGAGGCCGCGTCGTTGATGCGATCAGACGTCAAAAGGGGGCACTTCACCTGCACGTAGCCTACATCGTCAAGCGAGTCTACGCCCGCCTTGTCGAGCGCCTCCGCCGCCGCCTCGGCCACGAGGTCCACCTGGGCCATCGTGCCCAGTTCCTCGGGCAAAAGTTCACGGGTGAAGGCAACTCCCATGGAGAGGCGCTTCTCTCCGGGACTTTCTGCGTCGCCCACATCGGTCCTGGAAAAAGCCACCGCGTGGGGACTCATCACCCCCTCGCATCCTCCCGACATCACCATCGCACACATGCCCTGCACCTCGGAACGTGTGAACCCCAGTTTCTCCATCATATAGTCCTCGAAGGAGTGAAGTGCGTAGGGCCTCGAATAGTCGTTCACTCGCCCGTTGCCCTCCGTCTTGGCGATAATGGCCTGAATGTCTGCCGCCCGGATGAGGCCTCTCTCCACCGCTTCCGCGAGCCCCGAGACGTCCTCGGGTCCCGACATCTGAAACTTCACCACCTGGGTATCGAACACCATTGCACCTCCTCAGAATTCATATGGAACGCCCGATGCACGAGCGCCGTATTAATCTCCCGGTACCATCAGGCCAGCGCGTTCAACAATGGCTGCGGACGCCGCCTGCGCCTCCTCTCGAATCATGCGCTCCTCGTCCTCGCTCACCCTAGTGAGACGCCCCGCCTCCATGAGCGGCTCACCGTCCACCCAGGCCCATCGCACCTCCGTCCCATGGGCTTGATATGCAAGAATGGAGGGCAGATGATGATTCGGGAACATGTGGGGACCGTTCATGTCGATCAGAATCACGTCCGCACGCTTCCCCACCTCGATGCTGCCTGTCTCGGCTTCCATGCCGAGGACGCGCGCTCCGTTTCGCGTGGCCATGTCGAGTACCTGCTGGGCCGTAATGGCGGCGGGGTCCTGCTGCAACCCCTTGTGAAGCAGACAGGCGAGCCTGACCTCCCAGAACATGTTGGCGAGGTCGTTGCAATTCGCGTTGTCCGTCCCCAGGGCCACGGGAACACCGTAGCCCAGCATACGCGGCACCGGCGAGACGCCAGATCCCAGATACATGTTGCTCGAGGGCAGATGCACCACCTGCGTCCCTGATTCCTTCAGCAGCCGCACGTCCTCCTCGCTCAGGTGGATGCAGTGTCCCGCCACGAGGCGCTCGGAGAGCAGACCCCAGGCTGCGAGATGCTGCACGACCGGGAGGCCGCAAACTTCCGATTCCATGGGGTCTTCCGAGACGTGTGTGGAGACGCGAAGGCCGCGCGCTCCGGCCCATTCGTCCACCTCACGGAACGTTTCGGGCCTGACGTACACGGGAATGTTCGGCCCCGGCCAGACGAGTACCCGGCCATTCGAGCGTCCATGGTATCTCTCCACCAGATACGCGATCTCTTCGAAAACCTCATCCCGCGTCTTGAGGCTCGGGGGAAACATCTTCCCCCAGGCGGCGATGTGCGATCGCGCCCGATCGGCGAGTTTTCCCTGTGGCGGTATCTCGTTGAAGCTCAGGGCAAAGACGCTCCTCATGCCGGTATTGTCCATCGCCTCTATCATCGCCTCGGCCAGCGGGATGGGGATGCGCTCGTTCGTCACCACAGCAGTCGTGCCCGAGCGAATCGCCTCACACGCGAAGAGTTTCACCGAGAGCACCGCATCCTCCGGGGTGTAGACCACCTGGCCGGGGGCCATCACGTTCAGGCGCCAGTCCATGAGCCGCCTGTCAGCACCCAGACCGCCCCTCAGCAGGATGCACATGATATGACTGTGGGCATTCACCAGTCCCGGCATGAGCGCCATGCCCTCTGCGTCGATCACCCGAGCGGAGCCCGCATTTGTCCTGGAAGCAGAAATTTCCGCGATGCGGCCGTCCTCGACCAGCACCGACGCACGGGGGATGACCTCACGTTCCTCGTTCTGGGTGAGGACGCGTACGTTTTCGATCAGGAAACGATCCGCCAAAGGAGAATCCTCCGTTTCGGGTTTTTTTCCGAGAATACGACAATCGGGCGGATTTGAGTATCCCCGGCGCAAACTGTGCCTTGCCAGAGAGCGAAAAGAGCATTAAAAGTGTGGGAGATAATCCGACAACCCGAGGAGAGACGCCGATGTCCAAAATCAAGTTCCTGCAACACTTCAGCATCTATTGCCGGGATTTGCCTGCCATGCACGAATTCTATAACGAAATCCTGGGGCTACCCGAAATGCCCCGGCCCCACTTTCCCTTCCCCGGCTATTGGTACGAGGCGGGAGAGGATCACCAGATCCACCTCGCCAAGGTGAGCGACACGCACGTCAAGCACTCCATCAGCGACAACGAGGACAGCTACATGGACCACCACTTCGGGATGGTGACCGAGGATCTGAAGGGAATGAAGGAGAGGCTCAAGGCGCACGGCATCCCGTTTCATGACGAACCCTACGGGTATCCCCAGATCTTCTTCAGGGACCCGGAGAACAACCTGATCGAGGTCGCATCCACAGCGATGTTCGACATGGAATGAACAGCGTGCGGACTTGTGCCTGGCTCGCCGTGACCCCTCATCCGCACCGGGCAGGAATGTTCATCCGAAGGACATCGTAGCGTCCTCGCTGCCTGGCCGCGCGTTTTCCGATATTTTATGGAGACCATGCCATTCCAGAAATTCCATACCACGCAGGTGACCGCCGGGGCGGGGAGCTATTCCCAGGGCCTGCTAGCAGGCAGGACGCTCTATCTTTCGGGTCAGACGGGCGAGGGACTCAACGGCACGCCGCCTGCGCGGGGCGACGCCGCTGCCCAGACCCGCCAGGCTTGCGAGAACATCCGCCAGCTTCTCGAAGAGGCCGGGGGCGATCTCTCCCATGTCGTCAAGCTCACGAACTACATCACCGACAGGGCATACCGAAAACCCGTGTATGCGGTAATCGCGGAATACTTCGGTCCTCATGCGCCGGCGAGCACGGGCGTCATCGTGGACGGATTGGCTTCGGAAGATTTTCTCGTGGAAATCGATGCCACGGCCTATATTCCCGAGCCCGGATCAGAAAAGGAGAATTGAGAAATCACGTGCAAGGAGGCACAATAGAAGTGTATTCACACCAGTTCCCAGGCAGCCCGCGAGGCTGAGTCCTTTCAGAGGAGAAGGGTCATGACCGAATCTTACGATGGTCTGTTCGTCGGTGGCGGACACAACAGCTTGGTATGCGCCGCCTATCTGGCGAAAGCCGGCAAAAAGGTAGCCGTCCTGGAACGCTCCGGCGTCGCCGGCGGAGGCTGCTCCACGCACGAAGTCACGCTGCCGGGCTTCAAGCACAACCTGCACTCGAACTACTACGTGGGTCTGGACAGAAGTCCCATCCTGCGCGACCTGGAACTCCACGAATATGGCTTCAGTCTCATTTTCCCGGAGTTTCAGCAGGGCTGCATCTTCAGCGACGGCACGGCGTTCGTCATCCACCGCGACGTGGAGAAGACCATCAAGTCCATCGAGCGCATCAACAGGAATGACGCGAAGACCTACCGCGACCTTCACGTCAAGTTCACCGAGGGAATGCTGGACATCATCACTTCCTTCATGTACTGCGCCCCCCTGCCGTCCGAGGAACTCAAGGAGCGCTTCGCGGGACCGCTGGGGCGCGAGTTCCTGAGCTACGCGAACCTCAGCATGTACGAGGCGGTAGACCAGCACTTCGAGGACGAAAAGCTGCGCGTACTCTTCAAGCTTTTCCTCGGCTCCTTCACCCTGGAAAACACGCCGACGACAGGCATCTTCTTCCCCAGAATCTTCTCGCGCATTTCGAGCTTCGCCCTGCCCGTGGGCGGTTCAGTGAACTTCACGCGCGCGCTCGAGCGCGTGGTCGTGCGAGGCGGCGGCCAAGTGTTCACCGACGCGGAAGTCCGCGAGATCACAGTCGAAAGCGGTGACGCCACCGGCGTCATCCTGGAGGACGGCACGCGCATCGAAGCCACCGAGTTTGTGGCGAGCGGGGTGAACTGGCCGCTTACCGTGCGTCTGGCCGGAGAAGACTACTTCGGCGGCAAGCTTGCAAGAGCCGCACTCGAATTCCAGTGGGCGAGCCACGGCCTGTGCACCATCCACCTGGCACTCAAGGAAGCACCCGACTTCAAGGCCGCGAAATACGAGCCCGACATCAACAAGACGTTCAACATCTTCTGGGGAGCGGACTCGACCGAGGAGATCAACGAGTGCTTCGAGACGATCCACGACGGCGAACTGCCCAAGCTCATGGGCAACGGCGGCAGCAACAGCCACTTCGACCCGACCTATTCGCCCGATGGTACGCACGTGGGTTACTGGTGGCCGTTCGCGCCCTTTGAACTTAAGGACGGCGGAGCCGAAGCATGGGACGCGCGACGCGAGGAGTATACCCAGCACTTCATCGACTCCTGGACACCCTATGCACCCAACATCAACCACGACAACATTATGGGCAGCTATCTCTACACGCCGCTCGACATCGTGCGCATGAACCCGAACTTCGTCCGCGCGAGCCACCACGTGGGTGCCTACATTCCCGAACAGTTGGGCTACAACCGCCCGCATCCGGACGTGAGCGACTTCCGCACGCCGATCGGGAAACTGTATCTCTGCGGTTCCAGCTCGCACGTGGGCGGCGCGGTGACGGGAGCGCCCGGCTACAACTGTGCGAACGCCATTGCGGAGGATCTGGAAATCGAACGCTTCTGGGCACCCGTCGAGATCATGATGACCTGAATATGAAGATTTGATTCACGTTTTCGCGAGAAAGGATACAATTTCATGGAACTGATCGACCTCTCACAGACAGTGGCCGCAGGTGGATTCGAGCGTCCCTTCCACCCCAAGGTGGCGATCGAGCCGATGATGACACACGAGGAATCCTCCCGGAAATTTCTCGGGAAATTCTCATTCGCGGCCATGAAGCTCACATTGTCGGACCACACCGGAAGCCACGTGGACGCCCTGAACCACTACGTACCGGGAGAAGACGCCCCCTCCATTGACCGCTTACCGCTCGATCGCTTCTATTCGAGCGCGATCTGCGTGGATTTCTCGGACATCGCGCCGAAGACCTACATCGAAACCGAACACATAGAACGCGAACTGGAAAAACACGGACTTTCCATTCAGGAAGGCGACGCCTTCTTGTACTACACGGGTCACTACCAGAAGTGCTTTGACGATCCGGACCCGGACAAATGGTGGAAGGAATTCGCGGGTCTGAGCCGGCCCGCCACCGAGTATCTTGCAGATCACGGGGTGCGGAACATCGGCTGTGAGGCGTTTACGATAGAAAACCCCACGCAGATGTTTCCCGAATC
This sequence comes from bacterium, assembly GCA_965200245.1. Taxonomy (GTDB): domain Bacteria; phylum UBA8248; class UBA8248; order UBA8248; family UBA8248; genus Bin107. The sequence goes on from CBDATS010000002.1 coordinate 270,196, forward strand.
GGAGGAACCCTACCCCTCACACCAGGTGTGCAAGGAACGGGGAATGCTCAACACGGAGAACCTGGTGATCCCCGAACGGCTGGTGGGCAAGCGCTTCACCTTCCTTTGCCTGCCCATCAAGCTGAAGGACGCCACCGGCTCGCCCGTGCGCGCCGTGGCGGTGCTGGACTGATTTGAGCTAGAGGCCGAAACCGAAAAGCGCGTTCGCGTTGGCGAAGGCGGCCTTTTCGATCTCCGCCTCGGCGATGCCGCCCCGGCGCATCGCGCGAATCGCCCGGGGGATGCAGTAAAGGTCGTTCGACGTGTAGGGGATTAGATCCGAGTTCAGCATCATGCGATCCGCCCCGTGACGCCGCACCCATTCCACGACGGCGGAGGGCGGAATCGGGCGGAGCCGGCTTCCGAGACTCGTCGCGCACCAGGCCCCCGTCTTTTCGTGAACATAATCCACTATCGTCGCATCCACGTGGTCGATGACGAGCAGTGAGTGGTCGAGCCCTGCGGCGTCTATGACTTCCAGGTCCATCTTGAGATAATGGAGCCTGAATTCCTCGGGCGAAACCGCACCTTGCGTTTCCACGCCGCCCAGGAACTCCCCGGGGTTCTTCCAAGTGGGCGTGTGGAGAATCAATGGCATTCTGAGTTCAGCCGCAAGACGCGCCTGCGCTTCGAGACATCTGGCCTGATCTTCCAAATCCCAGGAGAAACCGAAATACTGCCCCGGGTCGAGACCCACCTCGCCCAGGGCGACGACCCTCCCGTCCCCGAGATAGCCTGGCAGCGCGTCTATGAGTTGCTCCCAGCCCTCTACCCGCGTCATCGAACTCACGCCCACGGCGCAACGGGCGCGAATGTGGTGTTTGGCCTCGGCGGCTTCGGCCATCCTGAGTGGACTCTCCCAAAGCCGCCTCACGTCTTCGGGTCCGGGCGCGCGCTTCCATATCTCCCGGTGCACGTGGGGGTTCCCGCAGGAGATCACGGAGCCCACCATCCCGCACATGCCCTGGAGTTCCCAGTCGTCGAAGCTGAATCCATGCAGGTGATTGTGGCTGTCGATGAACCTGTCCATTTTCAGGCCTCTGGTTTTCTTGCCAGGAACACGTAGCGGTTGAGACTGAAAAAATACTCGCCGCGCTCGCCCAGCATCATCAAGTCCTCCGCCCAGGCCTTCGCCTCTTCGCTCGCCACGCCGCCCTTTCGGATGACGAACGGAACGATAACGCTCACCATTGCGTGGCTGTAGTTCTCCGCAGGATACTCCGTATTGAGAAGGGGCAAAACCCCCGTATCGACAATCTCGAAACCCCCACCCCTGAGCAGGCGCGACAATTTTCTCGGCAGATGGGGGTCCGCCAGATGCGCGTCCCATGCCTGGAAAATCCGCTCCGCCCGCGTAGCATCCTGCGCACTCCACACGAGCGAACCCCAGTCGGTGTCCATGATGAGGGCGCGCCCGCCTGGCCGCAGTACACGGAAAAGCTCCGCCAGGGCGGCCTCCATGTCGGTCACGTATTCATACACCTGGGAGATGATAACCGCATCGAAACCTTCGTCCGCAAAAGGCAGGTTCAAGGCGTCCGCTTCCCGGAACGAAACGTGGCGCTGCGTCTCGCAGCGCACCCTGGCGAGTTCGAGCATCGGCGCACTCCTGTCCACGCCAATTACGGTTCCCTCCTCCCCCACCATGCGCCCGGCTTCTAGCGTCATGAAACCCGGGCCGGAACCCAGATCGAGCACGCACTCTCCCAGACGGGGAGCGAGAATTTCCAGCAGGGCGTCTCGCTGGGCGGCCACATCCGCCGTCGTGTATACGGCTTCGACGCGCCGGGCCGCCTTTGCATCGAAACCAGGTGGCTGGCTCATGCGTTGTCATCTCTCATCGTTGTGCAGACCCGAACGAACAGCCAAAGTGTTATCGTCCGCGCCGGGTCAAGTCAAGCGCCTCGGGCGTCATCATTTTCGGTATCGCGCATCATCATCCGGGAATTTGCGGAACCAACCCCTCGGATCCAGGGCACGGAGACCAGGCGGTGCACCCTCGCTTTTTTGCCTCGATGCACACTGCGGCATTGACGCGCGTTTTCTCCAGAACCTATAAGCCTAACGAGAGGCGTTTCCCGCGTTCCCTGGAATCTATGGACCCTTCATGACCCCATCAAAGATTTTCAACCTTTTCGCGATTACGGGCAGCCACGCCGTCAACGCCTTCTACACGCAACTGCTCATCCCCGTCCTTCCGCTCATCGTCGCAGAATTCGAACTCAACTACGTACAGGCCGGTCTCATCGTCACGACCTATTCGGTGGCGAACAGCGTCTTCCAGTTTCCCCTTTCCTTCATATCGGACTACACCCGGCGCTGGCGGACGATCCTCGCCCTCTCGCTGCTCACACAGGCGCTGCCCGTTCTGCTCTACGGCTACGCGGCGAGCTACTCACTACTGCTGCTCTTCGTCTTCATCGGCGGCATCGGGAGCGCGGCCTATCATCCCCCCGCCGTTGCACTCATCACGCGCGAACTGCCCGAGAGGCGTGGTTTCTGCACGAGCCTTTTCAACGGCGGAGGCGAAATGGGGAACATCATCTCGCCCGCTATCGTGGGCTGGCTCGCCGTATATCTGGCGAGCTGGCGGCTGGCGGCGCAGCTGTACGTGATACCGGGTGTCATCTGGGCGGCACTCATCTGGTTCCGCTTCCAGGATCAACTCGGTGAGCGCGTGCCCCTGCGCCAGGCGGCGCGGTCCACCTACAGCGCCATATTCGGGAACAAATCACTCATGCTGCTCATCGCCCTCTCCTCGTTCCGGATCATGGGGTTTCGCGGTTTCACGGCCTTTATTCCACTCTTTCTCGCGGAACAGTTCGGCTTCGACACAAAAGGGGTGGGCTGGCTGCTCAGCACCTACTTCCTTCTGGGTTCGGCCACGTCCGTCATCGTCGGCAGGTGGTCGGACTACACGAGCAAGACAAGAATCATCGTCGTGCTCACCTTCATGTGCGCCGTCTTCATGGCCGCTCTCACCTGGGTTTCCAGTATAACGACGATGCTGCTCGTTCTTTTCTCGGTCGCCTGCATCCTGACACCCGTGCCCAGCCTGGTTCTAGCGGTCGGCACTGAACTGGTGGACGAGAAGGTGCGCTCGAGCTCGGTAGGAATGATCTACGCCTTCAACGAGGCCGCAAGCGCGCTCTCGCCGCTCGTGGGCGGTCTTGTGGCCGAGGCGATGGGGCTTCAGGTGGCGTTCAGTTTCTACGCATCGATGTTCGTGATCGGCGGGTGCATCGCTATCTTCCTGCACAGGGAAAGTGCCCTTCAGCCCCGGGCGCAGGAGGGCGAGTCATGAGCCGGGCGGAGAGAATCGGAACGGGGACGGGTGCGGAAAGACAGGTGCAGGACATCCCCTGGGGCGCACTCGCCATTTTGTTCACCGCCCACTTCGTGGTGGACGGCACGGTGAATTTCATCGCCCCGCTCCTGCCCCTGATCCGGGAGCAATTCCAGGTCTCGCTCTCCACAGGGGGCCTGCTCCTCACGTTCGTCTCGATGAGCGCTGCCCTTTCACAACCGATCACGGCGATTCTGGTGGACCGCTGGCCGGGCCTCCCCTGGCTCGTCGCAGGGATGGTCGGCAGTGCGCTGTTCATCACCTCCATCGGCTGGGCGCCGAACTTCACGACCCTCACCATCATGGTCGCCATCGGCGGCGCGATGGTCGGCCTTTGCCATCCGGACATGGCGTCGCGCGCCGGAGCGCTTTCGGAACACCGCAAGGGGCTGGTGGTGAGCGTTTTCATCGCCGGCGGGCGCGTGGGCCACGGGCTGGGACCCGTCATCGCCATCGGCATCGTCTCGCTCGGGGGCATGAAATGGCTCTGGGCGTTCACCCTGGTGGCAGTCGGGATCGCACTGGCGGTGCAATACGGGCTGCCGAAACCCGAGTCGCCCCACAGAACCGAAGACAGTCAAGCCTCCATCTGGGACTTCGTCACAGCACTGCGCTCAGCGGGTACGCCGCTGCTCCTGCTCTCTGGCGTCACGATTTGCCGCGCCGTCGTGAACATCAACTTCATCAGCCTGATCCCCTCGTTATATGCCGAACACGGCATGGGCATCTGGAGCGGAGGAGCGGCCAGCGCCATCATGCTCACATCGGGCGCATTGGGCGTCATGGCGGGCGGTGCCCTGGGCGACCGCTTCGGGAAAAAGGAGGTTATCGTCGGCGGCATCGGACTCGGCGCCTTGTGCGTCTGCGCTTTTCTGGTGGTGCCGCCCCAGTGGGGCTTCGCGCTGCTGGCTTTCCTGGGCGTCGCCACCTACCTCCCGATGGGGGTGACGATGGCATTCGCCCAGCAACTGATGCCCCACAACCGGGGACTGGCCAGTTCGATCACGCTCGGACTCTCGTGGTTCATCGCGAGCCTGACGGTCTACCCTATGTCGGTTCTCGGCGAGTGGTTCGGCCTGGCCAACGCCTTCTGGGCACTGCCCGGTTTTTTCATCGCCGCGCGCGCGTTCGCGTGCTTTCTGCCGAAGGTACGGTAATACGCACGACAAAAAGACGACCCCGAAGTTCAAAAGCAGAGCGACCGCGAGCGGGTTGTGTCGAGAAGCGCGACTGGTCAAGCCGCGCCCGCTTCCAAGGTGAAAACAGGCCGCGCTGCCAATCGCGCGCACTACGCGGCCGGTAAGGCTGCCTAAAAACCCTATGCAGGGCGAATACGGGAGCCAAGCCCCGGCTCAACGCAGCCTCGGCCTCACATTGACCACCCAATCATCCAACAACACCATGATCAACAAACTGAATACGTCAGCGTCTCACCCTGATTGTCACGCATATAAGGGCAGATGAAATGACAACTGGCCGGAAACGCATTCGAATCGGATTTTTTCCTACGGAATTTCATGGCTCAAGGGATTGACACATCATATTGTGTTCAGAGAAATCATTTGCAGGCACGCGCCTGCACGTCCCGAATGAAGTCGCGGAGATTCCAGAGCCATGCACGCTGGCCATTCGTGTAGGTTTCCTGAATTGACTGTGGCACCACCAGTTGCAGGTCTGAGCTCGCCATCTGGCTTGTTTGCGGTTCTGAAATCCCCGGTTCAAGTGTAAGGAGATGCTTTCTCGGAATCTTCGATGCCTCAGCCAGCACCTGTCTCCATCGATCCTTGCAGCTCGACTTCGCAACGAGCATGGTCAGGCACGCATGGCCAGCGTCAGGAGCGGCCCGATACGCTTCTATACCGGGAAACAGGAAATCCGGTCGCTGGTTGTTCTCGGTTACGGCACCGCGGACACAGGCGATCCCGTGGGCACGGAACACTGCTTCCAGATGGTGTTCCAGTGCCTGTCCCATGCGCGATTTCCTCCGGTTCTGGACACTGAGCGAGAAGCGGATGAAGCCGTCAACATCAGCCGCTCCGCTCCCGTCCCGGAATCCTCCTTCAAGGCGTGTGGCAACAATCCGTCGTTCAAGACGCCGGAACAACGCTTCCTCGTGGCTCAGCCACGCCACAAGCGCCGTATCGGGGTCGTCCTCGGCCCTTACCCCGGGCAGCGTGTCGCGGGCGAGGCCGGAGAATTCCACGGTCCCCGGAAATGTAATACCGAACCGATCGATTATGGTGTCCAGCCTGCCTGCATCCGGCTCTTCAGGCTCGATGCCAATCTCGTCGAGGATGAAACGCGCAGCAAAGTCCAGTTCCGGCTCGTCATCCGCGACCTCGCGTGACACGAATGACCGCCCGCTCGGGTGAAGGTCGAAAAGCCATGAGAGTTGCCGTTCGCTGGTTGACCCTTCCGATGCGACGATGAAATACAGCGTCCGGTCGCCGGTCATGGCGAGAAACAGAGAATCGTGTTCCCGCATGGCCTCCGTGACCGGATTGGATGGATAGTAGAGGCACCATTCCGGTGCCCTGTGTGCCTGCTGTTCCCGCGCATCGTAGTGAGTGGCGGTGCCCTCGACAGTGAAGCCGTCCTGCTCCTCGCCAAGCCAGACTCAGACAACCGGGAACCGTTGCTGGACTTCGCCGAGGAACTGGCGGCGCATGTCCCGGGTGGTGCCCACCTCGTGCTGGTTGGACCGGCCGGGTTCGGCGTCCACGGCGGTCAGCCGCTTGACACCCGCTCCGGTGAAACAGTCACGTAACTGTCCGCGTCTCATCGCCGCCCATATCCATTTCCGGCTCGTCGGACTCCAGCCATGCTGCGCACCGTTCCGCCATCACGTCGTCCGGAAGACGTGACCGCCCCTTAAGGGCGCATTCCCAGATCGTGGCCACCCGCCAGCCGCTGTCCAGCAATGCCTCCAGGTTCCTGCCATCGCGGGCAACGTTCGAGTTGATCTTGTGTCGCCAGAATTCACTTCGGGTCTTCGGCCATTTGAACAGATGGCAGTCATGGCCGTGCCAGAAACATCCGTGGACAAGAATCACCGCCCTGTGCTTCGGAAACACGATATCCGGCTTGCCGGGAAGATCCTTTCGGTGCACGCGGAACCGGAATCCCAGCCGATGCAGCGCAGAGCGGATTGCCTTCTCCGGCCTCGTATCCCTGCCCTTGATCCCCGCCATCATCCGGCTGCGGACATCCGGCGTCACGGTATCGGCAGCCATGGGTCAGGTGGCCACGGCCGGCTCTGGAAACAGGAACTCGTTCTGGAGCGCGGAAGGTAGCTGGCGCCCTTCCCGTGAAAGCAGTTCGGCGATATGCGGCTTCATGAGTCGGGCCACGGCACGGGCCACGGGCACGACCACGGCGTTGCCGAATTGGCGATAGGCCTGGGTATCCGACACCGGGATCCTGAACGCTGCCCCGCCCGGCCTTTCGAAACCCATCAGGCGCGCGCATTCCCTCGGAGTCAGGCGACGGGGCCGGCGACCCTCCTGCCGGATCAGTATCTCCGAACCGTCCTTGTAGTAGCGCGCAGAAAGGGTACGGGCCACATCATCCGGACCGAACAGGGAATAGCCGAATCCGTTGCCCGCGCGCCGGTGCCTTTCCCTGTAGTCCTGAAGATAGTTCCACAAGTGGCTGCTGAGCGTGTACTTCGGATCGACATCCGTATCCAGGACCGCCCGGAGAATAGGTCTCCGGCCGGCCGGTATTGCCAGTCCGTCGAAATCGAAAGCCGTCGGCTCCCGGAACCCGACCATGAATATCCGCTCCCGCTTCTGGGGAACCCACGGAGAGGAGTCCACAACCCGCGTGCGGACGCTGTAGCCCAGCTCGCTCTCAAGCACGTGCATGATTGTCGCGAAGGTCCGGCCGCCGTCGTGCCGCTCCAGATTCTTCACATTCTCGAGCAGGAAGGCAGGCGGGCGGTGATAGTCGAGTATCTTCGCCAGGTCGTAGAAAAGCGTCCCCTGCGTGTCGCAAAGGAAACCGTGCGGCTGGCCGAGCGAATTCTTCTTCGACACACCGGCAATCGAAAACGGCTGGCACGGGAACCCCGCCAGCAGGACATCATGCGCAGGCACTGTCCCGGGCTTCTCTGCATACGGACGTATGTCGCCCGCAAATTCGTGATCACTTTCTGCCGGTTCCGGGAAATTCGCGGTGTAGGTCTCCCTGCAGAACCGATCCCACTCAGACGTGAACACGCAGCGGCCACCGATTTCCTCGAACGGGCGGCGCAACCCGCCAATCCCGGCAAAGAGATCGATGAAGCGAAAACCCTCCTGCCGGCCTGCGGGACAGCGGGTATTCGCGACCTCGCGAAGCTTTTCGATCTTCAGCCGGTCAATACGTTTACTTTCGCCATTGATGTAGCGCCGCACGGTTCTGGCACTGACGCCCAGCAATTCGGCAGCCTCTCCAATACCCAGCCCGGCACGGGTCATCAGTTCAGGGAATTCGCTGGTGCCTCGAAGGTTCATGTCATCATCCATGTGTCATTTCAGGACAATATGTCATGATTTGCCCCAGTGCACAACCCGGCATGTTGGAACGTGCCGACGAGAGCCGTCGGGTCGTCTGTCCCGAGGATCCGCCCACGAGGTGATCGTCGATAACGGACGATGCCCTTGCACGGGCTCTCAGTGACTTCTGGCCATGGCTCCATGCGATGGCGTAGTCGAATATGTTGCGTAGCATGTCATAACTGAGGTTCGCTCCCCCAGCTTTCTGTGCCCGTATTCACAGAAGAAGCGGGCAATGTCGGTTCGCACAACTGATCTGACGTGTAGATGGCCGGGAGCGGCAATGGGCAGGTGATGGCCGCCCTACTCACGCACGAGAAATGCAAGTGCTGCGGATCACACTTGGTCGGCCTTCACCATATCGGGCTTGCCGAGCGTGACGCGACGTGGCTTGCTGTCACGGCGGAAGCGAAACACCCGGGATCGTGCGCCATGGACGAGGACAAGGCCACTGTACCTGGCACGGGGCCCGGTCGAGGCGGTCAATGAGAGCGTAGTCCCTGTTGCCGGCGATAACGACAGGGGTTCAAGTATCCGCATGTCGTCAAGCCTGGCCCGAGCACGGATGCGGCACCCAGTCTTCTGAAGATCAGTGGCGGGCGCGAGGATTCCTGCCCATAATGACCTCCAGGGTTGTCCTCCTTACCGGGCTGACGCCGACCACGCGCGGTTCGGCGCGAATACTGATTCGCAACCAAGCATCGCGTCATGCTGCCATTGCTCGGCAGTGTGAGCGCCGAGCATTTCAGGCTGGTCGAAGAACTGTCTCACGTTGACCGGACCAAAATCACCCGGGTGACCGACTGATCCCACTGTGTCATAGAGTATACTACTGCGCATCTCAAAACCCTGTCGTCGTTCACAAAAAATATCGATCTGGAAGTTTGTCCTGCACGTCGTTTGCGTGATCATACTTGGTGCACTTACCGATCTGTCAAATACAGAATATCACGCCCGAATCTACAAGCGCTTACACTCATTTGCCTGGTGAACCTGTGTTCGCTTCTACCAGGCATGGTCACTCCCGGTCGATTCGTAATCAAAACGTATACGATCGGCATGCAACGGGAGCGAAGCGAAGCATAAATATAACGAAAATGCAAGAAGCAACAGGCAGGGACAAAAAAATACATGAGCAATAACAGATGTTTATATCAATTGAGGAAGATCCGTCGTATCATTGTCGACAAGATGGATCTCGAGTCCTGTATTTCCGCTTTTACTGTCGCCCTGCTCAGGCCGTAACGGCCTGCTCGGCGAGGAGTTCGTCCAGCACCCGGTCGATCCGGGGTTGCTCCGTCCAACTCGCCTTGTAGGCGATGTTCCCTTCCCTGTCGATGACGAAGACCATGTTCGGCATGCGCCCGTAGGCGTTCACCACCGCCTCGTCGATGTCGTCCACCAGAACAGGGATTTTCATGCCGAATTCTTCCACCAACTCCTTCGCATAGCCTAACTTGTGCTCGAAAGAGGTGTGCTGGGTGTATTTTTTGAAGTACTTGCGCTCCTGCGCATGGGGTTCCTTCGAATAGACAACGAAGAACTCGACATCCTTGTCCTTGTAGCGCTCATACAGTTCGTCCATGCCCGGCACCTGCCGGCGGAAGGGCGGTCACGTAATGGCGCCGAATTCCAAAACGATATTCTTCTTCCCGCGAAAATCGGCCAGATTCACGGTCTCGCCCGATGTGCTCTGGAGCTTTACCGGCGGCGCGGCCTGGCCGGGTCTGAGTTGATCCTCAAACGCCTTGTGGCGAACCTTTCTGAACCCACTCAGTTCGCGCTTGATCATCAGAAACGGATCCAGATACCATAGGCTCCACAACCCCCCCAGGGGGCCGGGCGGCCTGTCGATATAGTCTTCTTTCTGCATCTCTCAACCTCCTGAAAAGATGAATGACGAATACGGAAAACTAGTCTATTTTCCGGGTTTTGTCGATTCCCCTGAATGAAACCGGCCCCCCGTGCGGTGATATCGCGAGAGTCGCTATTCGGCCTCACGCCTTTCAAACGCGCTCCAGCAGACGTCCAACACCCGCTTGAAACCCACGCCTTCGAACACGCGCTCGGACGCCTCGTTTCCCTCTACGATGTAGCAATACACCTCGCGCCCTCTCGCGAATTGCGCCTCGACAAGGGCCGATACAACCACGCGCGCAAGCCCCTGCCCGCGGAAACGTTCCATGGTGTGCAACATACCGATGGAGCCATTCGCATGGATCACCATATAGGAGGCGAGTTCTCCCCCGATGCGAATCGCCGCGGTAGGGGCGGTCTGTATTCTCGCCAGGGCGTAATCCTCCCCCTGATCGTAGGGAGAATTCTCGGCCAGCGTCTTCGCATCCTCAATTTCGAGACGTTCCACACGGTGCGTACTGAAGACGGGCCTGAAATCTTTCTTTTCGAGAATAAACATGCCCACGGGCGATGAACGGACGAGTTTCCTTCGTTTCTCGATCGCCTTTTGCACATCGACACACAGGGAGGCGAACTTGAGATAGCCATCGCTCTCCTCTATCTGTGCGGAGAGCCGCTCCATGTCTTCCAGTTTTGCCATTATCGCCTCGCTGCGCCCCAGCGGCGCGAGCCAGCCTCGCCCGGCATGTACCACCATCCGGGGCGCGGTGAGATTATCGACCCAGAGGGGGATGTCCCCTCCCCCTTCCGCGATGGCTTCCGTAAAACGCACCCTGAGCGGTCCCTGCGCGTTCAGGAAATTCTGGATGGATTCGCTCCGGGGGTTCTCCAACCGAAACATTTTTCGCTACACTCCTATGTCGATGACAAACACCACCGCTGAACGGGTTGATTATACCTGCTCATCTGCTCGAATGCAGAGGCAGTAAATCCTTAAAGGCTTCAGGAGAAAAAATGAAGGAATATCGCATCATCACCATCCCAGGAGACGGGATTGGCCCCGAACTCATGGAATGCACCCTTGCCGTGCTCGAAGCCGTTCAGGAGGTGAACGGCGCCGTGAAACTCAACCTTGAGGAACACGATGCGGGAGCGGGCCGCTACGCCAGGTACGGCAAGCGCATCAGCGATGAAACCCTCCAGGCCTGCCACGAGGCGGACGGCGTCCTCAAATCGCCTGTGGGCGACCCTGCCATCCGCACGCCGGAAGGCACCGAGGGAGGGCTTCTGGGCGGAGTGCTCAGAACCAGCCTCGATGTTTTCGCCAACATGCGGCCCGTCAGGCTCTACCCGGGCATCCGAAGTCCGCTGGCGGGCTATGAGCCCGGTGGTATCGACTACGTCGTGATTCGCGAGAACACCGAGGGTCTCTACGCCTCACGTGACAAGGGAGTCGGCGGCCCCGAAGCCGTGGCCGACACCCTGCTCATCACCCGAAAAGGGACAGAGCGCGTAGCGAGGTTCGCCTTCGAACTTTCGCGCAAAAGAAACGGTGCGCCCGAAGACGGTGTGCGGCGCGTCACCTGCGTGGACAAGGGCAATGTCCTGCGATCCCTGGCGTTTTTCCGCGAGATATTCTTCGAAGTTGCCACTGATTATCCCGATATCGAGGCGGAGGCACTGTATTCAGACGCCTGCGCCTACAATCTGGTGATTCGACCGGAACACTATGACGTGCTGGTGATGGAGAATATGCTGGGAGACCTGCTGAGCGATTTGGGCGGCGCCACGGCAGGCGGCCTGGGAATGTGTCCGTCCGGAAATATCGGGGAGAAATACGCCTTTTTCGAGGCGGTGCACGGATCGGCCCCCGATATCGCCGGGCAGGGCATAGCGAATCCCCTGAGTCTCATCCTCTCCGCCGCTCTCATGCTGGCCCACATCGGGGAGGAGGAGGCCGCAAAACAGATAGAAACCGGCGTGTGGGGGGCGCTCGAAGCCGGGGAAATTCGCCTGGACGACAAGGGACGCGCTCTGAACGGCAGCCGGGCCATCACCGAGGCGGTGTGCGCCCGCGTGAGGGGATGATTCAGGAAAAGCGCTCGCGCAGGAGCGTCCATACGGCGATGAAACCATCCCGCCACGTTATCTTCTTGCCCTCCGCATAGGTGCGCCCGTAGTAGGATATCGGTACCTCGTAGATGCGCCATCTGGCTGGCTTCAGGATTTTCGCGGTAAATTCCGGCTCGAAGTCGAACCCCTTGGCACGGATTTTCATATCCTTCACCACCTCGCGGCGGAACATCTTGTAGCAGGTTTCCATGTCGGTGAGCGTACAGTTGAACAGCAGGTTCGCCAGCGTGGTCAGCATGTGGTTCCCCACCTTGTGCCAGAACATATGCACACGCTGGGGTTTTCCGCCGAAGCGCGTGCCGTAGACTACGTCGGCAGCCCCCCGGCGGATGGGGTCGTAGAGTTCGGCGTATTCGGCGGGGTCGTATTCCAGGTCTGCATCCTGTACGACGATCACGTCTCCGCTCGCTGCAGCGAAACCGTCGCACAGGGCGGCTCCCTTGCCCTCGTTTTTCTCGCGGTAGATAACGCGCACGTCGTTTTGTTCGATCTCGGCCAAGATGTCCCGGGTGCCGTCCGTGCTGCCGTCGTCCACGATGATAAGTTCGATGCCCATCTCCACCGCCTGGACGCGGGCGACGATTTCGCGAATCGTGTCCCGCTCGTTGTAGCAAGGCATTACCACGCTCAACAGATCCGGCATCTGGCCGTCATCGTTCACAACAACTCTCTCCATCCGAGGGTCGGGCGCGCTATTCGCCCAGGAGGGTATCGCGCCAAAGCCTACATGCTCCCTCCTGCATGGTCAATTTATTTCAAGCGTCAGGGTTCTCCGGCTTGGCAAGCGGCGACCCCACGTGAGAGTATTGCTGCGCTTTGAATTTCATCACATCTGACTACAACTTCGGGATTATGAAATGCCATCGCCCCTGCTCGAGAAAATGAAGACGCTTTGCGCCCTGCCCGGCCCACCGGGTCATGAGGGCGCGGTGCGTGACGCCATCGTGGAGATGTTGAAAGGCTGCGCGAGCGAGTTGCGGCGCGACCATATCGGGAACCTCATCGCCCGCCACAAAGCGAGCGAGTCGGCCCCGCACATTCTTCTGGAATGCCACATGGACGAGGTCGGGCTCATCGTCACGGAAGTGGAACGGGGTGGCGCGATTCGCTTCGAGAAAGTGGGACTCGTGGCGGATTCGGTTTTCCCTGGCCGTGAGATATCCCTCCTGACGCTGGATGGCAATCTCCATCGGGGCGTCGTCAACGTACGCAGCGGGCATCTCCAGTCCCTGCAGGGACAGGAACATCCCGGCGTCGACAAGATGTGGATTGATCTGGGGGTTTCCGACGATGCGCCGATTCGCGCCATCGGTATCGAGGCGGGCACGCCGGGCGTATTCCACAGTCCCTTCACACAGCTTCCCGGTGGAGCGTGGAAATCGAAGGCCGTGGACAACCGTTCGGGCTGCGCCCTCTGCGTGGAGGCGTTCATCAACACGGCCAACTCGCTTTCGGACAAACTCCGCCTGAGCACCGCCTTCTGCGTACAGGAAGAAATCGGAGGGCGCGGTGCTTCGGTGCTTTCGGTGGATGAAACAGGCAGCAACACACCCTCCCTCGCCATCGTGCTCGACAACGTCCCCTCAGACGGCCCGGGCAGGTCCGACGCACGGGGGTCGAAGATCGGGGCGGGGCCGGTATTGCGCAGATACGACCACCAGCCCATGAGCCTCTACGGCCACATCACCCCGCCCGAACTCATCCGGTGGGTGAAGGACGTGGCGAGCGAAGCCCATGTACCCCTGCAGGAAGACGTGTTCCTGGGCACGTTTCTCGATTCCGCCACCCTGAGCAAATCCCGGCCGGGCGGATTGCCCGTCGTGCCGATCAACCTGCCGAGGCGCTATTCCCACAGCCCCGTGGAGACGTTCATGGAATCAGATCTGGAGGCCACGGCCGCGCTCATCGGCGCGCTTCTGCGCTCCGCCGCCGAGGGGGGAGCGCCCGTCCTGGGGCGGGACTACCTGTCTTCCCCGGATGCGTGAAATCCGGAACACACCATAATCTGGAGAGACGAGACCTGTGTCAAAAGTCATTCGCGTCGCCCATAGTCCGGACTCGGACGACGCCTTTATGTTCCACGCCCTGGCGAACGGGAAGATCGCCCAGAGTGAATATGAATTCGTCCACGAACTCCACGACATCGAAACGCTGAACCAAGCCGCTTTCGAGGGCAAATACGAAGTGAGCGCCATCAGCTTTCATGCGTATTGCTACCTGGCGAATCGTTATGCCATCCTGCCGCACGGGGCGAGTTTCGGAGAGAATTACGGACCGGTCATCATCTCGCGCGAGCCGATGACGCCCGAAGCGCTCCGGGACGTGGAAATCGCCATTCCGGGTCGCCTGACAACGGCGTATCTTACGCTTCGCCTCTATGCCGGGGGAGAAGAGCCCAAACATCGCGTGGTGCATTTCGAACGGATCATGGACGAGGTGAAAAAAGGAGCTTCTCCGGCGGGGCTTCTCATCCACGAGGGCCAGCTCACCTACGAGGAGGAGGGTTTTCATCTCGTGGAGGACCTTGGCAAGTGGTGGATGCGCGAAACCGGAGGTCCCCTGCCCCTGGGCTGCAACGTCATCCGAAAGGACCTGGGTTCCGACGTGGTCAGCGAGGTCAGCCGCCTGCTGCATCAAAGCATCGTCTACGCGCTTGAGAACCGAGACGAGGCACTCGACCACGCCATGGCATATGCCAGGGATTTGCCGCGCGACAAGGCGGACATCTTCGTCGGCATGTACGTGAACGAATGGACGCGCTCGTACGGCGATGCCGGGAAGAGGGCCGTCTTCACACTGTTGAACCGCGCCGCCGGGGCGGGCATCATACCGGAGAAAATAGAGCCGGAATTCGTATCCTCACCCAACGAATGACGAACGGAGGTGGATTCATGCTGGCTGGAATGCACCACATATCCATCAGCGTCGATGACCTGGAAGAAGCCCGCGACTTTTACGCCGGACTGCTGGAGCTTGCGGAAATCGACCGTCCGAACCTGCCGAATCCGGGCTACTGGTTCCAGGCAGGGGCCTGCCAGCTTCATCTCACGGGACGCCGGGATCGCGCGAGCGAAACGGGCATCCCGGGCACGGGGGCCGGTGAAACACACTTCGCCTTCGCTGCGTCTGAACTGGAACCCGTAAAGGAAAGGCTCGAAATGGCGGGCGTGGACGTGAAAGACGGTATCAACGCCGGGTTGGGATTGCGACAACTGTTCTTCAGGGATCCCTCGGACAACCTTGTGGAAGTATTCTGCACACTGGACGAATCATGATGGAAATTACGGGAAATTTTCCGTCGATTTTCTTTTGCGGGCTGGCTTTGATGCCTCGCTCGCTGCTTTCATCATCCGGTACGCAACCCCCGATTCGGCGGCGAAAACCAGAATGCCGGGCACCTCTCGCAACCACCCGGCCATCTGTCCACCACCTGAAATAATCAGGGCGTTGGAGTTTCCGAAATACATGGGCGAGGAACACGGATGTCTGCCTGAAAAAACCCGGGCGCGGGTTCTGGCAGCCTGATTCATACAGGGACACCACCATGAAGCGAAACAGATTTCACCTGGCCGGGGCCGTGCCTTGGCGGAAAACGGAAGAGGGATTGGAAATCCTGCTCATCACGACACGCGACAGGCCCGTGGACGAAGACTATCTCTGGTGGATAGTGCCCCAGGGCGGCGTGGAACCGGGGCAGACCGCCCGGGAGGCCGCCATCGTCGAAACATGGGAAGAGGCGGGTGTTCGCGGCGTGGTGTCGCAGGAACCATTCGCATACTATGAATATCCTACCGGCATGGGAAAGTGCCGGGTCGACATCTTCGAGTTGGAAGTCGAAGTCGTCGAGGACGATTGGCCCGAGAGCCACGAGCGAAAGCGCGTCTGGCTCTCTGCCGCGGACGCCCTTGAGGCGATTTCCGGGGATACGCTCAGAAACATCCTGGAAGAATTTGTCCGCATAAACGGGGACTAGATTTTTCGCGCCGCGATGAGCGTGCGATTGCAGTGCAGATACAAGGGCGCAGCCGAAAAACCGGCAGCCTCAAGCCATTCGAGTTGCTCACCCGGACTTGCGGGACAATCCCCCTTCCCATCATATCGCTCTCGATTCTCGATATTCCTGAAACGTCATCGACACATCCAAATCATGACTGAGGCGATTCCAGACGCGCTCATATTCTTCGGGCAAGTCGTCGAAGCGCATCTCAAACCTGTCGAGGAAATAAAACGCGCCGCCCGGACGAAGGAATTCGAATACCATATTGTTGATTCGCCCGATCGGGATTGTCCCGCCTGACGTTCACCTTGTCCCAACTTCTGGCGAACCCCTTCTCCCCCCAGGCGTCTTTCGCCATCAAACGGCCTTGCACGCGTTTATCAATGCACTCGCGTCGGGCGCCATCTCGAACGTCAGGCCAGCCTCCACGGCGGCGTCGAACTTGTGTTCGGGCAGGACACGGCTTGCGTTTCCCCGGAATTTGGCCTCCACATCCGCCGATCCCATCGGGTTTTCGGGGTTGCCCCAGTTGACGGGTTCATCGCGTTCCAGGACACGGCCATCCCTGAGCATCATCCGCACACCACCATGCAGGTATTTGGGAAATCTCTCAGAATCCACGCTCGTACACCTCACCTTTCCGGCAAGTTCGAGCACCTGCGCGTCGCCCAAATGCTCTTCCTCGAAATCATCAAGCGTGGCACGGCCCTTCACCACGTTCACTGCAAGACAATAGGGCAGGCTGAAAAGCGCCGCATACTGTGTGTTGGGTCTTCGCTTGTGCTCGATGGGTTCGCACACGATGTGGAGGATCGGATCGGGCGTGATGGTCTCGATATCCACGATCTCATCGAGAGATATTCCCGCCTCGCGTACCAGGTTCTTCGCCGCATCCATCGTCGCGTGATTGAAATGGCAGCAGGGATAGGGTTTGAACGAAATGCGCAGTGTCTCCCAGCGCTCCCCGAGGCCGCCTGCCAGGATGTCCTCATCGCAGGAAGGATCGCCTAAATGCGTAGCGTAAAGACCGAACCTGCCTTCCAATACCTTTCGGGGACCCATGAATCCATGCCCCGCCATCTGTGCGGCGGTGACGCCTGCATGAGAGGCCCAACCCGGATGAAAGCGCTTCACCCAACTCCCGTCGTCCAGAAATTCCTGAATCCCCGCTGCCTGGCTCCCGCAAACGCCGAATGCGTTGGCGATGACCTCCGGCGAGTGGTTCATCAGACGCCCCATGATGGCCGCCGCCCCGAAGGCACCGCAAATCGGCGTGGCGTGGTAGCCCTCTGCGTGAAACGCTCCCGGCACTGCGCCTCCGATTCTGGCAATGACCTCATAACCCGCCACCATTGCCGCCAGTATCTCCCGCCCGCTCGCGCCTGCGGCCTCGCCCGCCGCCAGAGCCGTGGGTACCACGCAGGCACTCATGTGGGTGATGGAATCCGTATGGGTGTCGTCGAAATCAAGACCGTGTACGTAGCTTCCGTTCACCATGGCAGCATGGGCAACGGGCAGTCTGTCCCCGTAACGCCAGACGGTTGCCTGGGGCGAACCGCCCCAATCACGCGCCGTTTTCGTAACAGCATCGGCGTAGGGCTCGCGCGTTGCGGCCAAGCCTATCCCCAGTGCGTCCAATAAATGCAGTTTCGCCTTTTCAATCACTTGCCCTGGAATGTCCTCGTAAGACAGGCCGGCGGCGAAACGCGCCAGTTTGTCGCTCATGGTTTCCATGTTCATCTCCTGGTCTTGAATCCCGTCCGCCTTTATGCGAGATGCCCTGCCAGCTTATCCATCGTCTCGATATAATCCAGAGCCAGGGCGGCGTCCACCAGCGCGTCCTGTGCGTCGGGCGAAATCACGCCGCCCGTAATCTGTTTGAATTTCTGCACCACCATATCGAAATCCATCGGATTCTGAGGCGAGCCCTTTGGGCCCTCGACACGGCTATGCAACTCGCGTCCATCGCGAGTGCGAATCGCCACCCTGGCGGGAAAGGTTCTGGGATAGAGTCTTTCGATTTCCGGGTCCACCGTGAATCGCGCCCGCCGCGCGAGCGCCACTAACCCGGGGTCGGCAATGCGTTCGGGCGTGAACTGGCCGGGCCCCGCCTCTCCGTCGGTGAGCGCCACCGCGGCGCAATACTCGATATTCATCTGTGCACGCAGGGAACTCACCGGCTCGTAGCGCCACGAACACTGCTGTTTCACCAGGCTATGGTTCATGATTTCCATTTCCTGCACGTCATCGGGTGTGACGCCATGCTCCCTGCGGAGCGCGAGAACGGCGTCGATGGTCGAATGCGTGCTCCCGCAGCAGCAATATGGTTTGAAAGAAACCCCCTCCGTCTCCCAATGTGCGCCCAAGTCCCTCGTCAACGACTCAGGATCCCCACAGTCGCTGAACGCCCTCAGGAAACCACCGTCTTCATATTCGAAAATCTCCTGGGGACCGGTATAGCCGCCCTTCGCCAGGGAAGCGGCCATGAGGCCGCTTTGGGCCGCGCGGCCCGCGTGAAAACGCTTCGTCTCCGAGCCGTCGCATTGAAATGCCCACGTCCCGGCCCCCTGGGTTCCCGCAAGCCCAAGTGCGTTGGCCGTCTGTTCGGGCGTCAGGCCCATCATATGCGCAGCCGCAGCTCCTGCACCAAATGGCCCGCAAAGACCTGTCAAATGAAATCCACGCCTGCGGACCTCCAGGGAATCTGCGGCGATGCTCGCGCGGATCATGGACTCATAGCCGACTGCGCAGGCGGTCATGAACGTCCTGCCGCTCGCTCTCGTTTTCTCGGCAAGCGGAAATGCGGCGGCAAACACCACCGCGCCCGGATGGAGCTTCGCACCGCTGTGGTAGTCATCGAGTTCGAACGCGTGCATCCAGGTGCCGAGACAAAGCGCCAGGGGTCCCACAGGCCCGCGCCAACCGGTTTTCCAAAGGGCCGCTTCCGCGTTTCCGCCCTGTTCCCGAACGAAACGTGCCAGTATTCTTCCTGATTCCGTGGTCACGCCATAGAGACCGCATCCGACCGCGTCCAGGAAATATTTCCGCATGCAGGCGCGCAGGTTACCGGATAGGTCGCTATGGGAAGTTTCGCTGATGAATCGCGCGAGCTCGCGTGTGTGGCCGTTCATCATCACCTCACTGCCTAGGCAGGTATTCCGCTTCCATGGCGTGATACGCATCGTAATCGAGAAGACGGTAGAGTTCCTTGCGCGTCATCATGCTGTCCAGGTAATCCGCCATCGTGCCCTTTTCTTTCAGTTCATCGAGCAGCAATTCACCCGCCTTGAGCATCGCGCGCATGATGCTCACCGGAAACAAAACGAGTTTATACCCCATCCGTTCAAAACCGGTCTTGGAGATATGGGGCGTCTTGCCGAACTCCGTCATGTTGGCCAGCAACGGACCCGGGCAGCGCTCGGCGTACTCGGCGAACTCATCGCGCGTCTCAAGCGCTTCGATGAATATGATGTCCGCCCCTGCGTCAAGAGCGGCGTTGCCGCGCTCGACGGCCTCGTCCATCCCGTAGACATACCTGGCGTCGATTCGCGCCATGACTGCGAAATCCGGATCCTCTCGATGGGCCACGGCGGCGCGGATTTTCCCGATAAACTCCTCGCGGCTCACAACCTGTTTGCCGTCCAGATGACCGCAGCGCTTGGGCAGAACCTGATCTTCAATTTGAATGCACGCAACGCCCGCCCTTTCAAAATCGCGCACCGTGCGTACCACGTTCACCGCGTTGCCGTAGCCGGTGTCCACATCCACCACAAGCGGGATATCCACGGCGTCGGCCATGTATCTCGCGTTCATGAGAACTTCGCTGAATAATGACGCCAGACCGTTGTCGGGCAACCCTGCCAAGGCGTTCACGACGCCTGCTCCCGACATGTAGACGGCCTCGAATCCCTTGGAGGCAATGAGCCTGGCAGTCAGCGCGTCATGCGCGCCGGGGATGATGGTCGCCCCCGGCCGTTCGAGAATTTTTCTGAATTTTTTTCGTTCCGAACCGGGCATGTCCCCTTCCTTTCCGGGAAAATTCCTGCGCTCCGGCGACAATCGCCTTCTCGCCGAACGTCATCTTGCTGTTGATATACAAGAACTTACCCACGGCCATCGATTCCAGGCAAGCACCCTTTATTCTGTCACATCAACCGATGGTGTCGCCATAGACCGGGGCCGAATCTTCCTTGACAGGCAACCGAGTAAAAGTGGCATAATTCCCGTTTTATCCAGTTAGCCTCTGGGGAATTCTCTATGACGGATAAATCGGAAAACCTGAGTTTCGACGAAAGATACAAGGAAGAAGCCCGTGTAAACCCCGACCTCAAGCGAGCTCTGGAACTCTTTGACCAAGGCGGAATCGCTCATGAGGAAGGAGACCTCAACAAGGCCATCGAGTTGTACCGGAATTCCATCGCCTCCTACCCCACTGCGGACGCGCATACCTTTCTGGGCTGGATGTACAGCAAACAGGGCAGATTCGAGGAAGCCATCGAGGAGTGCCACATAGCTATCGAGGTCGACGATGAATTAGGGAATCCCTACAACGACATCGGCTCTTATCTCATGCAGTTGGGTGAATACGACGAGGCGGCCGAGTGGCTTGAGAAGGCGAAGTCAGCGCCGAGATACAAGCGGCGCCATTACCCCTACATAAATCTCGGGCGCATCTACCTTCGGAAAAAAGAATACGGCAAGGCACAGGGCGAGATTTACCAGGCTATCAGGCGTGCCCCCGAAATGGAAGATCTGAAAAAGAACTTTCTGGATCTGGTGTCGATACTCAACTAGAAATCAACCCACGAAAAAAGCCGGCCCTGAGGACCGGCTTTTTCCTTTTTCGCGCCTGACACCTAGCCGGGAATCTTCTCCCTGCTGTCTTCTTCCATCCATTCGTTTTCCACATAAATCGTTCTGGCAGCATCGCGGTTCGGGCAATTGCCATATGTAAAGACGAGTTCGGCGTCCTCGGTCTCGCTCGGGTTGTAGAGGCCGTGAATTTCGCCAGCCGCACAATAGACGAACGTACCCGAGGGCACTGTATGCTCTTCCCTGTCCTCTCCCATCCAGACGATGATCGGGCCCTTGACGATGTAGAACGTAGCGTCGCACACGTGGTAGTGCCTCTGGTTGCGGCCCTTGGGGGGAATGATTGTGCGCCCCATCGTGATGGTCTGCGTGCCCGTGGAGTGACTGTCCACGCCCCATGCGATGATGAGGGGCGGCTCGTACTTCTTGTCAACACCGATGGCCGTCGAGTCGATGAGACACCAGCGCTGTTTCGTGGGTGCGGATATGACTGACATGAATACTCCTTTTGTTTGGAAACGATATGAAATACCCATTCTCTTGAAGGCTGCCCAATCTAGTCTTTCGTTCCCTTGAGCGCAAGGGCAGGACCGCAGCGGCCGGGAACTCACCCTTCCAGAAACAACTGCACCTCGCTCAAGAGTTCCATCCTGCGCTTTTCCAGTTCCATGAAATGCGTGCCGTCATTGATGATGACGTAACGCTTGCCGCGACTGTTGCGGAGGGCCTGATACAATCCCCAGGCTTCCGGGTCGGCCGAGGCGCCGTCCTGATCACCCCTGATGAGCAGCACGGGACACGTTATCCTGCCCGCATCATAGAGAGGTATGTTTCTCGCCCGGTCGTACAGATCAGCGAATGACCCATTCGCCAGCCGGAATCCGGGCGTATTCCGCACGGCACCTTCCGGGTCATAGCGCAGAAGTTCCCGGAAATATGTCTTGACCACCCTGGGTTCGCGCCATCTGTGATGGGAGTCTCCCGGCAAATGGCCCCACCAGCGATGGTGCACGTCTTTTTCCGTGCACCAGGACCACGCGCCTCGCCTCGCGTCGAATTCGCCGGGTTTTCGGGGGTCTTCCATCTGCCTCGCGCGGGCAGGGTTGTCATAAGCGTAGTACGGCGCGTAAAGAACGAGTTTGTGCACATGCTTCATATTGTCGGCTGCATAGGCAGGCCCCGTCGTCGTACCCCAGGAACGACCCAGAATACCGAGCTTGTTTACCCCACGCAGTCGGCGGATGAATTTGACCGCCGCCTCGATATCCTTCACGGCCACTTTGCCCGGAATCGCGGGCGGTTTCCCCCTGGGGCTCTCGCGCATCTCCGACGGCCATGTCGATTCCCCAAAACCCCGAATCGAGAGCGAGAAGACGTCGAACCCGCGCGAGGCGATGTAATCCATCCACGAATAGCCGGGAACCGGAAGATCATAGGCAACGGGGCCAGGCGCCATCCGCCCGTGCACCATGAGGAGCGTGGCCTCATCATCGAATTTCCTCTTGCCTTTGGGGCGTTTTTCCCTCAGGTGCAATGTGATGCCGGGATCAGTTGAATCGATGTAGTGATCGATCCGCTCCACTCCCTTCGAAGCCACGTGCTTTCCCGGGGAAGCGTTCAAGTCCTGATCACCCTAGTTTTTCAGATGGGAATAATCTTGGGTATAGGCGGGCGGAAGCGCGCCACCCTGGCCCTGAATAACGTGGAGCTTGCCCCATCCCCGGCCAGAATTGCGGAATCCCCGCTGCACGCCCGCCGGCGCCCAGCACATGTCCCATGGTTCGAGCACCGCCTGATGCGATTCCCCTATCTCATCCACCCAGAACACCGTCCAGTCGCTTTCAAGAGGAATGAAGGCTTCCTCCAGATCGGGATGATCGTGAAGCGGAGCGCCGGAACCCACACGGTTTTCATTGATGACAAAGGAGAATTCCCCCTCCGACAAAGACGGGGGCGGACCTGCGCCCTCGAGTTCGCCGCCCACGTGTCCCACATAGCGGCGAATCCCGCGAACGCCCTCAGGCAGGGAGGACTCATGATACACCTGAAAATTCATGGGGCACTCATCGTAACGAACCATCTGGGTGAAGGGGTCGACGAGAGCGGGACCGTCGATGACCGATCCCTCCCCTTCTCCCTCGAATACGGGTGGCTCGTATGCCCCGCGACCGTGGATATAGTAGAGAAAACCATCCGTATCGCCCGAGTTTCTGTACCCGCGCATGACGCCCGCCGGCATCCGGATGGCGTCGTAGAGTCCGAGTTCGACGCTTTTTCTCCCTCCATCGCGCGGATCTATCCAGAAGACTTCGAACCCGCCCTCCCAAACCATGAAAACCTCTTCGAACCCATGGCTGTGCAGCGGCGCGCCGTTTCCCGGAGGCGCCATCACGATTCCGTTGGCGAATTCCCAGCCGGGGAGCGCCGCCTTCGGTTCCCTGTCGCGAGGCCCTCCGACATAGCGATAAACGGCCCGGTGATGTCCCTCTTCTCGGGCGTCGGGCGATGAATCCCAATCGGGCATAATCTCGGCAAACCGGATAATCGTGGTGGGCACGGCCCTGGAAGTGTGTATGGTCATCATTAAGCCCCCTCGTCGATACAAGGTTATGGAAGCGTCGCGCCTTGGTACACGCCTTCCGCCCCATACGCCTCGTCGAGCAGGACAACGGGATGCACCACCCGAAGGTCCATGTTCCGCTCGCGGGCACCGAATGCAATCTGAATCTGACAACCGGGGTTGCCCGTGCAGACCACGGGCGCGCCTGCATTCTTCACGTGCCCCATTTTCCTGTCGAGAAGCTGCATCGAAATCTCGGTTTGCGTGAGATTGTAGCTGCCTGCGGAGCCACAGCACCAATCGCTTTCCCGGAGTGGCGTCGTCTCGACGTTTCGAATCGCGGAGAGAACCTCAAGCGGTTCCTTGCGGACCTTGAGTGCGTGAAACAGATGACACGGATGGTGATACGCGATTTTTTGGGGCGAGGGGTGGTGCGCATTCCGTACACCGATTCTGGAGAGAAACACGGTGACGTCCATCGCCTTCTCGCTGAACGCTTCCGCCCGTCTCGCGTAGGCGGGGTCATTCGCGAGCAAATCCTTGTATTCATACAGCATGGCCCCGCAGCCGGAAACAGCCAGGATGACGGCGTCAAACCCGTCTGCGTCGATAGCGTCCAGGTTCTCGCGTGCAAGGATTCTTGCAGCCTCCCTGTCGCCGGCATGAGCCTGCAGCGCGCCACAGCATGTCTGATCGTCGGGAACCACCACCCGTACCCCGTTCGCCGCCAACGCGCGTATGGCGGCCCGGTTCACGTCACCGAACAGGGTGGATTGAATGCACCCCCCGAAAAAGGCAACGCGGTGTTTTTCCTCCCCGATGGGAGCAATTTCGGCGGGCAGGGCCCGCATCGAGGATATGGGAGGAGCTTCGGGCATCATGGGTTCAAGATCCGCCAGTTTCCTGGGCAACAGGCGCAAACCCCTCACCACGTTTTTCAAAAAAGTGGTCTGATACAACCTTGCGGCCGCACCAGCCAGGTTGAGCAATGCCCTGTTCGGCAAAAGCCACCGAAAGAGAAACCTTCTCAAAATCCGCTCCGAAAGGGAGCGTTTTCGTACCTTTTCGAGTCCCTCGCGTGCCGCTTCTATCAATGAGCCGTAGGGCACGCCGGATGGACACGCGGTTTCGCAGGCACGGCAGTCCAGGCAGCGATCTAGGTGTTTCATCACCGTCTCGTCGGGGGCCATCTCGCCGTCCGTCACCAGGCGCATGAGGTAGATTCTGCCGCGTGGAGAATCCATCTCGTTGCCAAGTAACGTGAACGTGGGGCAACTCGTGCCGCAGAACCCGCAATGGATGCAACGCTGAATCATCTCCCTGTCGGGAGCGTCCGGGCCGACGAAGGGATTCTCGTATTCAGGAAAAATCTGCGCGTGACTTGATTTCCGGTCCGTGGCCACCTGGCGCTTTCCTCCTACATTCGGCCCACGAAGCGGCCGGGACTCAAAATCCCTTTGGGGTCATAGGTTTTCTTGATGTTGCGCATTACCTGCAGCGCCGGGGGATCGAGCCCTTCCTCACCCCATACGGATATCTGTTCCCTGAACGAGTCAGGCCCCGAATCCATGCGAAGGTGAACCGAGCGGGCTTGCCCCTGATTCCTCCCCTCCCGGCAAAGGGAAGAGAATACGCGCCACGCCTCGAGCGGAGAGGATGCCTCATCCTCGGGCGCGAACCAACTGCGCAGCACCCCGCTTCCTGCGTGGGCCGAGATGGCGCAGCGATATTTTCCGGCCCCGGCAGCCCGTCTCGTGGCCTCAGCGAAACGGGGGAGTTGATCGAACCGACCCGAAGCCCGGAAGGCGAGCGCCTCGGAACCCGAGAATTCCCCTCCCGGCGGATCGGCCAGAGCGGGGCCCAGACGCGAGGTTTCCCCATCATCAAGACACAAAAAGTCGTCTACTCCTTCTTTCGCGAGAATTTCCTCGAAACGCGCCATCTGATCGTTCAGTCCTTCTTCAAAGTCTCCGAAAGCAGCAACCAGACCTACGGGGCCGGGCAAGGCGATGCCACTTTCCAATGCAAGCAATGCAATGCGCGATTCGTCCAGAACTTCCACCCAAACGGGCATGAGGGGCGAAGCCATCAAGGCGCGAGCGGCCTTGAACGCAGCGTCTGTAGACGCAAAACCGGCTCCCCTCGCTCCAATGCGATCCGACGTCTTGTACAGGCGAATCGCCAACTCGGTAACGACGGCCAGCGTCCCCCAGCTTCCCGACAGGAGGCGGTTCATGTCGTAGCCAGTGACATTTTTCACCACCAATGCACCGTAGGTATGGGTCACGCCGTCTGACAAAGCCACCTTCATGCGCATCACCCGGTCGCGCGCCTTGCCCCAGCGCACCCGCATGGGACCCGAACGATCAGCGATAATGGTTCCCCCCACGGTGGAGGTTTCCGGATGTGGCGGGTCGAGGCCCGCCGTCTGGCCCTCTGCCCCCGTCAATCTATTGAGATCCTCGACACTCATGCCTGCCTCGACGACGGCCGTGAGGTCGTCTTTCAGAAATTCAACCGCCTTTGACATGCGTCTCAGAGAGAGCGCCACATCGTACCTCTCGGGCGTATATCCCGTTCTGCTTCCTGTTCCTCCTCCATAGGGAAATACAGCCAGGTCCGCTTCGTTCGCGCGAGCGAGAACATGGCAAAGGGTTTCGTGATCGGCAGGACTCACCACGACCGAGGGCGTTTTGTCACCCAGCCGGAAGGGTTCCGTATCTTCACCAGACAATAGAACGGAATCACCGAAATCTGCTTCTATGGATTGAGCGAACGAATCGATTTTGAGAGCCATGGGTTTCCTACTTCGTGATCCCCCCGCCCATTCGGGCGACAGAGCCGCTTAGAGCAACCGGGAACACGTTTTCCTCATCGGGTATGAGTTTACCGGGGTTCATCAAGCCATCCTCGTCGATGGCGTCGCGCACGCGCTCCATAATCTGGAGGGTAGGCTCATCAAACTGATCCTTCATTTCCCTGATCTTCTCGATGCCTATGCCGTGCTCGCCTGACAGCACACCCCCTGCGCGTATGCACGCACGAAGCACTTCCGCCCCGCATTCTATCGCCCGTTCGGTTTCGCCGGGCACCCGATCATCGAACAGGACGTTGGGGTGCAGGCTCCCGTCTCCCGCGTGGAAGACGTTTGTGATGCGCAAGTCATAGCGAGAGGCGATTTCATCGAATTCATCAAGTACCTGCGCCAGCTTCGAGCGGGGAACCGTGCCATCAAGACAATAGTAAGTCGGGGCGATCACACCGAAGGCGCCGAACGCCTTTTTCCGGCCCATCCACAGGCCTTCACGTTCCTCCTCGGTCTGCGCGACTCTAAACGATGAGCAATTATTCTTCTCGCTTATATCCCGAATCAAAGTTTCGAGCGGTCTCATGGAAGACGGCAGGCCGTCGAGTTCAATCAGCAATACGGCCTCGGCGTCCCTGGGATAGCCCGCCTGAACCACCGTCTCGACCGCCTCGACTGTGTAGCGATCCATCAATTCCATTGCGGCGGGCACGGCCCCGGCCGCGATAACATCGCTCACCGTCCGGCACGCATCCTTTACCTGAGAGAAACACGCGAGCATGGTGCGCACGCTCTCGGGATTGGGCGTGAGTCGCAAGGTGAGTTCCGTGATTACTGCGAACGTACCCTCCGAACCGATGAAGAACCCGCGCAGATCCAGACCCGGCGTGTCCTCTCCGTCCGCGCCCAGATGCACCACCTCGCCCGAGGGCAGGACGACGGTCATCCCCATGATGTGGTTCGTCGTCATCCCGTATTTCAGGCAATGTGCACCGCCCGAGTTCTCCGCCGCGTTGCCGCCGATGGTACAGGCCGCCTGACTGGAAGGATCGGGCGCGTAATGAAAGCCATGCGGCAGAGTCTCGCGTGATAGGTGGAGATTCACCACCCCGGGCTGCACGCGCGCAAGGCGATTCTCGTAGTCCAGTTCGAGAATCCTGTTCATCCGCGTGAAGACGATGAGCACTCCGCCCGGCAGGGGCGTCGCGCCTCCCGAAAGACCCGTGCCGGCGCCTCTCGCGATCAGGGGCACGCGGTATTCGCGGCAGATTCCCACGATTTGGTGGACTTCTTCCGTGCTCTCGGGCAAAACGACAGCCGAGGGGATGCCCTTGTAGATCGTGAGGCCGTCGCAATCATACGTCCTGAGCGCCACCGGATCGGTGTGGATGAATTCTTCTCCCACCACACCTGTCAATTTTTGAATGAACCCGGCGCTGTCCACCTCAAAACCCCCGCGGTGCTTTCTGAATTTGCAAAAACACATTAGAGTAGCGCCATTATACCCATGCTTTTGAAAAATACGAACGGAAAGGCGAATACTTGGATAATTCCGGCGACTCCACCCAGGCTTCGGGCCATTCCGCAGGGCACGGGCGATCGGGCAGTTTTTATTATGGGTGGGTGATCGTCGGCGTATCATTCACCACCATGGCCTTCCACATGGCGGCCACCTTTTCCTTCTCCCTGTTTCAGGTTCCCCTTATTGAGGAATTCGACTGGAGCCGGGGTGCACTGGGCGGTGCATTCGCGCTGAGCATGGGCCTCTATGCCATCTGCAGCCCCACGGCAGGTGCCATTTTGGAGAGAAAAGGCCCGAGAGCACTTATCCCGTGGGGGTCCGCCTTGATCGGGGCAGGACTGACGCTCGGCTTTTTCATCTCCTCACTCTGGCACTCGTATCTGTTTCTCGGAGTCCTGATCGGCATAGGGCTCGCGTTGAGCGGATTCGTGACGCATAACGCGATCCTTCCTCGATGGTTCTTCAGGAACCGGGGGCTGGCGGCGGGCATCGCCATCTCGGGCATCGGCATCGGTTCGTTTATCCTGATGCCCATTATCGAGAGAACCATTGCCATCTTCGGATGGCGCTACGCCTACCTGATTTTCGGCGGGTCGATACTTTTCCTGCTCCTGCCACTCAAGATTCTCCTCCTCAGAAACAACCCTTCTGACGTCGGCCAGAACATCGATGGCGTATCGGACGAAGAAGCCGCCGGAATTTCGAGGCCCACCGTTTCCCATTCCCGGAAAGTGGGAGAGGTGTTCTGGCTGGTGAAAGGGGAAAGAAACTTCTGGGCGTTGATGATACTCGCATTCGTCATCGGCCTGAACAACAACTCCATCTGGAGCCAGTTGCAGATATTCTTCGTCGACGCGAAGTTCAGCACCGCATTTGGCGCCTTTGTTTTCGGTCTCACCGGCGCTATCCGGATTCTGGGCAGCGTGGTGCTGGGATGGGCAAGCGATCGCATCGCACGCAAAAGAACCCAGGCCATTTCCCTTTTCCTGGCAGGACTCGGCGTCCTCGTTTTGCTTTCCGTGCCCCATATGAGCTACGGCGCCGCTTTGGCCTTTTCCTTCGCCGCGATTTACGGCTTCGGTGTTGGTGGCATGTCAACGTGCTACGCGGCCATGTGCGCGGACGCTTATGCCGGACGATCATTCGCCGTCATCATGGGGTTACTGGAAATCGCCTTTGGTCTCGGGGGATTCATCGGTCCCCCGATGGCGGGCTTCATGTTCGACTATACGGGAAGCTATGTGTTGCCCTTCTGCATCATAATTATTTTTCAGGCACTCGCCCTTCTCGTTTGCCAGTTCGTCTACAGTTCCGACAGGTGAGACCCCCCATGGATAGGGAGAGAACCACCCGTCCGTGGATTTATTACGGATGGATCATCGTCGGTACGTCTTTCACCGCCATGGCGTTTCATCAAACGGCGCGTTTTTCATTTTCCATATTTCAGGTTCCCCTGATTCAGGAATTCGGCTGGGGACGCGGCGCCCTCGGAGGAGCCTACGCCCTGATGCTGGGTTGCTACGCCCTGTTCAGCCCTATCATGGGCAACCTCCTCGACAAAAAGGGCGCGCGCGCGGTCTTGCCGTGGGGTTCGGTGTTCGTCGGCACAGGCTTCACTCTCGCTTATTTCATCAGTGAACTCTGGCACGTCTACCTCGTTCCCTGCCTGTTCGTCGGAATCGGAATGGCACTAAGCGGCTTTGCAATGCACAGCGCCCTCATGCCCCAGTGGTTCCAGAAAAAACGGGGCCTCGCCACGGGACTGGCTCTCTCGGGAAGCGGAACGGGCATTCTGCTTTTCATTCCCCTCATCGAGTGGCTGATCGCCACGAACGGATGGCGCCTGACATACCTGATTTTCGGCCTGGCCGTGCTCTTCATCGTCGTCCCCCTCACGGCGCTTTTACTCCGAAGAGGACCCGAAGAGGCGGGGCAGCACATAGACGGAGAAGACGAGCCTCCCGATCATTCCACACACGAAGCAAGCGAAAAACCGCCCAGTCCTCCCTTGCCGGAGGTGTTTCGCCAGGTCTGCCGGGAAAAGAACTTCTGGACACTACTCATCGTCGTCTTCTTCATGGGACTCAACAACAACTCGATATTGAGCCAACTCCAACTCTATCTGGTAGATGCCGAATACAGTACGGTTCTGGCAGCTTTTTTCTTCGGGATGCTGGGCGCGATCCGGATGCTCGCCACGTTTTCCATGGGCTGGTTGAGTGATTTCATCGGCAGGCAGCGCGCCCAAGCGTTTTCTTCTTTCATCACTGTTTGCGGAATCGCTATCTTGCTGTCCATCCCTTATATGACCCATATGTCGTCGAAAATCCTGATGGGATGGGCCTTCGTCTTCGTGTATGGAATGGGCCTCGGCGGAATGAGTGTATGCCATTCATCCATGTCCGCCGATGCGTTCAAAGGCCCCTCTTTCGGAGCCACTATCGGCCTGCTCGAGATTTTCTTCGGGCTTGGGGGGTTCATCGGCCCGCCGCTGTCGGGTTTCATCTTCGACTACACGGGAAGCTATATGCTCCCCTTTGTCGGGATAGCGGCCGGTCTGGTTTGCTGTATCTTCATGTGCCTGTTCGTTTATGAAACACCGAAAGGGACTGCATGATTACGGCAATCGTCAAAAGGACCGGCTCAGGACTTCCAGAACCAGGGCGGCCTTCGCCCTGTCGCCCTCAATACGGAGACGACCCGTTCTTTCCTGAACATCCAGACTCGCCCGGCCCGTGGCAAGCAACACGAGGTCGCTTCCGCCACATACCACGCGCGCATCGCAATCCCCATGAGCGGCATACACGATTTCAGAATGCCCCACCTGGATATTCAGCGTCCATTTGCGTTCCGGTTCTTTCGTCTCGAAGCAGATGGTGCCGCTAAAATCCTTGTCCCCACGGGCACCAAAGAAGATGAGAAAACGCTCGGGCAGGCAATCTACGGCGATGGAAAGCGATGGGACATGCAAGGCGTCATCGGGCTGATTCCGGATATCCCAATCGTGGAGAATCAGTTCATACAACCTTTGCCCCGGAAAAGTACGGATTGGACATGGCGCGAGCCAATGCCAGGTATGCTTGTCCAGATCATCGTGACAAACCTTCCCGAAAACTTCCTGCAAACGCCATATGGCTTCGGCGAAGGCTTCTATCCGCTCATCACTTGAAAGAGCTGCGAGTTCGTCTCCCACTTTTTTTTCTGCAGGACCAGAACGAGTCCAGATCCGAAGCGTCGAAAGGCATTTCCAGCCGTCCGGCGGCGCCCGCAGGAATGACATGCTCATAAAAGCGCGCACCCAGCGTCATGTGCGCCACCACGTCGGACACGCACCAGCCCGGACAAAAGGTTGGCGTATGCCACTGCCGTTCGCTCAGGCCACGCAACTTCTCGATGAACCTGTGGTTTTCCTTTTCCACCCAGGATACGACGTGCTCGAAAAAGTTTGCCATCGCGAAATTTCCGCCGGAATCAGACGGGTGTCGCCACTTTGAGTTCTTCCGCGAGTTCCGACACCTGCTTCCAGACGCCTTCCCCTACAGGGATTCCTTCCCGCAGCCTTCTTTCCTTTTCCCTGAAACTGCGCTCCCCCGGCAAGCGAATTTCCTCTACACCAGGAGCCTTGCGCGTACCTTTCACTTCAACGGCATGCGCCTCCACCATCTCCCGGAACAGTCCCGGATCCCCGAAGGCGGCAGGATCGATCGCGATGAACAAATCTCCCTTGTCGTAGTGTCCCTGCTGCACCGATTCGCCGAGCGGCTTGCCGACCTTGGCTCCGAGCAAGGGACCCGCCAAAAGGCCGATCAACAGGCAGAGCCCATAACCCTTATGCTCGCCAAAGGGAGCGACGGCGCCCGCGGCGGCGGTCCTGGCGTCTGTCGTCGGTTCCCCATCCGGTCCCACCGCCACGCCTTCAGGAATCGGATCGCCCGTAACGCTTGCCTTCAGGATCATCCCGAAAGGAATTGCGCTCGTTGCAAAATCGAGAAGCACGGGTTCATCCCCGCTTCTTGGAACGGCGATCGAAAAGGGGTTTGTTCCCAACAGACGCTCCACTCCCCCGAATGGATGCACAAGCGGTTGCGTGACACCTGCCACGATTCCCACGCAGCCTGTCCGGGCGATTCGCTCGGCATAATAGCCTGTCATGCAGATATGGTCGCTGTTCACGACGCCTACGGTACAAGAACCCGCCTTTTCCGCCTTCCGGGCAGCGAGGCTCGCTCCATAGGTCGCGCCTACGGGCCCCATCGAACGGTCGCCCTCCACCAACGCGGACCCTTCCCTCTCGAGAACAACGTGGGGTCTGGCGCGGGCACGGATCATCCCGCTCTGGATTCTTCTGACCAGGTTCGGCAGACGGATGAGGCCGTGGGTGGAATAACCCCTGAGATCGGCTTCTATCAATACGTCGGCCGTCGTCATCGATTGCTCGTGCGAACACCCTACGGCAACCAGGATACGCTCCATCAAATCGCGCAGAGCGTCTGCGTTGATGATACGCTCTTCCGTTTGACTCATTTGTGCGAAAACCTTTCCGTTTCTAAAGATCGGGGTTCGGAGCGGAAACGCTCGGCTTGGTGACACTCATCATCCAGCAATAGATTTCTATCCGGTTGCCGTCGGGATCGAGAAAATAGAACGCATGGCTTCCACTTCCGCCGATAAACCCGTTCTCGTCCAGCCCTTCATGTGCATGGACATAGGGACCGGAGACGAATTCCACGCCACAGGATTTCACATGTTCCTGGGCGAGAAGCCAGTCTTCGCGATTCGTCACCTCGAAAGCCAGATGGTGCAATCCGACATCCGTACGATGCTCCGAATCGGTTGTGGCAAGTCCCGCTTTGACGGCGTCTTCGGACAACTCGAAAAGCACCACGGTATGGTGTTTTTCCGCGCAGCGCATGAAACAAATCGGACGATAGAAATCTGGCGGCCCCCATTTGCCCGTCAGTTTGAGGCCTACCACATCACGATAGAACTTTATGGATCTATCCACATCACTCACATGGATCCCGATGTGGCCCAGCCCCGCGATGTTGCAACCCATGCCATATCCCCCCAGAAACAAATACAGTGCGGAAAAATTTCGTTTGCCTTACTTGGTGGGCCATCATACCATGCGCTGGCGCGGTTTGGCGCGCAAGAGTCCAGTTTGTGCTTCAGTCGTTTCATGCCGGATGAAAGGGGTTTCGAATGTCAAATAAAACAGGTTTCATCGCCATTTTGCTGACCGGAGCCACCATCTTCTCCAGCGTTTTCCTGCTGACATCCTCTTACAGTCAGAAAGAGTCTCCCGCGACAGTCATGCTCTCCTCCCAGGAAACAAGACAGAAAGGGGAACCCGAGTCCACACTCGTGGCGCAAAACCTAGACAAAAGCCAAATCGAGAAAATCATCAGAGAATACCTCATCAACAATCCCGAGGTACTCGAAGAAGCCATAAGAGCCCTGCAGGCCAGGCGAGAAGCAAGGAGACAGGCCGCGGCCCACGCCTCGATTCAGAAAAACAGGAAACAAATCTATGAAGACCCCGAAGATCCCGTAGGCGGCAACCCCAACGGGGACGTCACGATTGTGGAGTTTTTCGATTACAGATGCGGTTACTGCAAACGAGTGGCCCCGCTCGTGGAGGAAGTGCTCGCGAAAGACAGGAATATCCGTATCGTCTACAAGGAATTGCCCGTACTGGGCCCGAACTCCGTATTGGCTTCCCG
Source organism: bacterium (assembly GCA_965200245.1). GTDB lineage: Bacteria > UBA8248 > UBA8248 > UBA8248 > UBA8248 > Bin107. Next base: position 303,529 of record CBDATS010000002.1, read on the forward strand.
AGCGGCACTCGCCTCGCGCAAGCAGGGAAAATACATCGCCTTTCACAAAGCCCTCATCAAGGCCAGGATATCTTATGACGAAGCAAGCATCATGAGGGTCGCCGCCAACCTGGGTATCGACACAGTCCGCCTGAAAGAAGACATGGCGTCCCCCCGCATCCAGGCCCAACTCGCCAGGAATCGCGCCCTAGCGCGCTCCCTGAGCATACGAGGCACACCCGCCTTTATTGTCGGGGAGCAACTCTTCCCGGGCGCGCTCACCTCGGCACAACTCGCCGCCATGATTCAACAAGCGAGAAGGAAATAGGGAATTCGGAGAAATAAAAACCGAACGAAGAAAAACCCGGGAAGAGCTATTTGAAGAACTCGTCATGAAGGAAATATCCGATGCCTTCGCAAAGAATGAATGGGCTGATTTGGATAAGAATGAAGAACTTCATCGGTCTTTAGACTATCTTGAGTCGACAGGATTGCGACCTGACAGAAGAAAAGACGATATGGAAGAGCTTGATATGGATCTGGGTCACCTTTGTTCACTAGGATTGCAACCTTACAGGAAGTGCGACGACGAGGAAGAACTTCTTGTTTCTTCGGATGATGATTTTACGGATATCAAGATATGGACTGCCGAGGATCAGGAATGGATTGATGACCCGTGGGCCGCAAGTGAAAAGTGCAATTTCAGCAAAGAAAGCCTCAGGTTTCCGAATGACAGTATGTTTATTCATGTTATGGAACGATATGTAAAGACATGGGATGAAATCATAGAAAGACTTAGACAGTATCCAGGGAATGAAACCGGAGATGCCCTGACCTATTATCCTCCGGGGCATCGAATAGACAAGGAATCATAAAGCAAAACTGATTTGGCTTTTATTCATTCTTGGTTCATCCAAAACCATCTCATGGTGTTTATCTGCAAACTCAAAGATGGCTTCTTGCGGGTCTTTGTTCTCGGCGATTTCCTTCCGGTGGTCTTCCAGGTCATTGAGCAGGACATATGTGATTCGTTTCATATCAGGCATTTGATTCGTTCTCCTATGTGTATAAATATGATTGCTGCTATTTCGGGAATTACATACTTGATTTCACAAGTCTGAATCCCTGAATTCTGGAAAAACGGATCCTCCGGCCGCCGGTTTCCCGGGAGAGGAGGGGACATATGGACGGGTTTCCGGGAGGAAGCCTGTTCCTCACGAGAAAAACGTCAAAAATTTCTTGCGTTTCCACCGGAATGTCCCGTATCCTGTTCATGATGCAAAAGAAAAACGAAAGCAGCGTGGGTGTCAACCCATACCCATTTCTCTCGGGAAAGGAGACCAGGATGAAATCTGCTACAGAGATGCGGCAGCAGCTGAGTGAGAAGGCAGGCACGGACGAGGCGTTCCGGCAGAAACTGCTCGACGACCCGCGCGGCACGATCGAAAGCGAGTTCGATGTCGCCCTGCCGGCCGGTTTTTCGGTTTCGGTGCTCGAGGACAGTGCGGATCATGCGCATCTGGTGATCCCGCCCTCGTCGCTGATCCCCGACAGCGACCTCGAGAGCGTCAGCGGCGGGATAGACCGGTGGGGTAGCCGCGACTACGGCCCCTGACCCTGGCGGGGGGATCTCGCGGGCGTCAGCGGCGGCGCCTGAGAAAGCAGAGGCCAGCGAGGAGTTCCGCGCCCGCCTGCTCGCTGACCCGAAGGCCGTGGTATCCGAGGAGGTCGGAATCGCTCTTCCGGATGATTGTAACCTCCATGTCGTGTCGGATGACGCGGAAAACGGCTATCTGGTACTCCCGCCTGCGCCCCGACTCACCGAGGAACAGCTGGAAGATGCCAGCGGCGGTGTATACGATCCGTTTGGCGGTCAAATGCCTTGACGATCACGGCTGGTATCAATAAGAGAAGTCATATACGAAAGGGCCCACTTTCGAGTTGCTGTCAGATCCGGTGTATGGACTGAATGGAAGAAGGCGGCGCATACACTGGTTCTGACAGTAATTCCGCCCGTGACGCAAAACGATACACCCGGAAACGCAAAAATCGAGATATTCGTACTTGCGGATTCAAGTAGATAATTCCCGCTATTCTTTATACTTTGAGGCCGGTGGAGGATGTGGGAATTTGAGGAGTCGCTATTTCTAGAATGAAGGGATTGATTCCCAAAAAAATAAAACAAAAAAGCCCCGGAGAATGATCTCCGGGACTTTTCAATCACCAGTATACTCAGTCCACCGTCACAGAACCCATCAACTTTCTGCGATAATCCCACCATTTCCATTTCCTGGGCACCATGGTGATGCGCACACGTATTTTTTGCGCGATGGGTGTGTTGACATAGTTCGCCCACATCTCAGGTCCGAAGAAGTGATCCACAACGCTTTTCAGTCCTTCGTGATCCGTTCCCAGCACCTCGGAAACCTGGGCCTCTCCCTCTACGACAACGGCACGGAAAGGAGCTTCGTCATCATCGATGCAGATGGAAAACGCCGCGTTCCGCCTCAAATTCCTCACCGAAACGGAATCATCACCCGTGCTGATGAAAAAACTCCCATCCTCGGGATCGAACAGATACAGAAGCGGCACGACGTGCGGCGAGCCATCCGCATTCGTGGTGGCGATTCTCGCCATGTGGGGTTCCAACAAAAATTCATCCATCTCGGTAGGACGCTCGGCCATTTATCTTCTCCTCTCGAAAAGTCATGATGTCATGAATCATTTCGGCATTATCTTATCAGAAAAGTTGCCGGATTCCTTCTTCACTTCACAATGATGTTCACCAGACGGCCCGGCACGACGATATGTTTCACGATCTCTTTGCCACTCAAGTAAGCTGCCGTTACGGCTCCCGCCTTTTTCTTCAATTCCTCCTCGGGCGCATGCGGCAACGCCATGAACGTGCGCCTCGTTTTCCCGTTCACCTGTACCGCGAACTCCTTTTCCTCGGCGGCTATTGCCGCCTCGTCGACCGCCGGCCATGACTCCCGGAACACACTCACCTCTCCCTTGCCCCTTCCGAGAGCCTGCCAAAGTTCTTCCGCCACGTGGGGCGCCATGGGCGCCATGCAACAAAGGAGAATTTCGGCCGCCTCGCGCTGCACCCCATCCTCTGCCCCGGCTTCTGCGCGAAGCGAGGTGGCCAGTTCCATGATGCGCGCCACCGCCGTGTTGAAAGAAAAGGAGTTTTCATAAACTTCCGTTACAGCCTTCAAGGTGGCGTGGGTGTCGCGCCTGAGTTTTCTCCCCGAAGCGGACAACCCACTCCCATCACCGGCATAAACTTCTGTTTCCCGCCATGCCTCGAGTCGCTCGGAGAACGTGCCCCAAAGTCTTTGCAGGAATCGGTGCACACCGATCAGGCCGTCGTCACGCCATTCTTTCGAACGCTCGGGCGGACCGATGAAAAGCGTATATAACCTGCCTGCATCCGCCCCGTATTTTCCCGTGCACTCTTCAATCGACACACCGTTCATTTTCGACTTGCTCATCGAAGCCATCTCGGCGAGCACCTTCTGCCCGGCTTCATAGCCGCTGCCACTGGGACCATCCGCTGTTACCACAAGGGATTCCTCATCCACGTCCTGATAAGGTACCCAAACGCGTCCGCGCGCATCGGCCACATAGTAGGCCATCCTGCATACCATGCCCTGGGTGAAGAGATTCCCGAACGGCTCCTCGAAGGAGACCAGACCCAAGTCATAGAGAACTTTTGTAAAAAACCGCGAATACAGGAGGTGCATCACGGCGTGTTCAGCGCCCCCGATGTACTGCGTCACCGGAAGCCAGCGGTTCACGTTTTCCGACTGGAAAACGGTGCCGTAATCACGAGGGCTGACATATCGCAGGTAATACCAGGATGAATCCACGAAGGTGTCCATCGTGTCGGTTTCGCGCCTCGCCGGCCTGCCGGTTTTCGGGCTGATGACGTTCACGAAATCTTCACTCTGGGCCAGGGGATTCCCGCCCCGGCCCGTGAACTCGACGTCGCGCGGGTGCATGACGGGCAGATGATCGTCCGGCACGGGGGTGATGCTGCCATCTCCTTCATAGATGACGGGTATCGGTACTCCCCAATACCGCTGTCGCGAAATGAGCCAGTCCCTGAGCCGCCAGTTGACAGTCTTGTCGCCAAACCCCTTTTCCGCAAAATAGTCGATCATTTTCGGATACGCTTCGCGATTCGGCTGGCCATCGAATGGGCCTGAATTTTCCATGACGCCGTCCTCGACGTATGCTTCCTCCATCGTGTCGCCTTCAAGCCCACCCTCGGGATGCTGGATTACCACCTTGACGGGAATGCCGTATTTTCTCGCGAAAAGAAAATCTCGTTGATCGTGTGCTGGCACGCCCATCACGATGCCCGTGCCATATTCCATCAGCGCGTAATCGGCCACGAGCAAGGGAACGCGATCTCCATTGACGGGGTTGATGATGCAGTGGCCCGTCTCGACGCCCGTCTTTTCCTTCTCCTCGCTCATACGCTCCGCTGCGCTTTGAGCCTGCATGGCGTTTACGGCCTCACGAATGGAATCCGCCCGGGAATTCCCCTCGAGCAACTGATCGATCAGGGGATGCTCGGGGGCACAGACCATAAAGGTAACGCCATAGACAGTATCTGGCCTGGTGGTGAAGACCGAGAGCGTCTCGCCAGTCGCTTCGAGCCTGAAATCGATTCGGGCCCCCTCACTGCGCCCCAGCCAGTTTCTCTGTTGCTGCTTGACGTGTTCGGGCCAGCCGACAAGACCATCCAAATCGTCGAGCAAGCGCTGCGCATAATCGGTGATCTTCAGGAACCACTGGCTGAGCCACCGTTTTTCCACCTTGGCGCCGCTGCGCCAGGCTATGCCATCGTGAATCTGCTCGTTCGCGAGAACTGTGCCGTCCACCGGATCCCAGTTCACGAGGGCTTCACGCTTATACGCCAGACCATTCTCGAGCATCTTGAGGAAAATCCACTGCGTCCACCTGTAATAGCCGGGATGCGCGGTGGAAATCTCGCGCGGCCAGTCATAGGCTAGACCCGCCATGCGCAACTGGCGCCTCATGTTGTCGATGTTTCTTTTCGTCCAGGAGGCGGGGTGTACTCCCGCATTGATGGCGGCATTCTCCGCGGGCAGTCCCAAGGCGTCCCAACCCATTGGATGCAAGACCTCAAAACCACGCATTTTCCGGTAGCGGCTGATGGCGTCGCCCATCGTGTAGTTACACGCATGGCCCATGTGCAGATCGCCCGATGGGTAGGGAAACATCATCAGGGAATAATAGGTGGGCCTATCGCCCGGGTGGTCGGACGTTTCAAATGTTTTCTCTTCCGCCCAATGATTCTGCCACTTCGCTTCATAACTGGATGGACTATATTCGCCGAGCATGAATTTCCTCAAATTCCGGTATAAATCCTCAAACCTTCAGGCAGACGTTATGCCCGTTACAAATGGTTTGCACTGCTTCACCCGAGACCACTCCGTTATGGGGACCATCTCCCCCATTACCCTGTCGAGAATTACCGCCGGGAGATTCGCCTCGGTTTTCCGTCTACATCAATTCCAGCGTGAAACGCATGGTCTTCCACCGGAATATGGCCCTACCTTTTTCACAAGATAATCGATTCGCACGCCCTCAGGTTCCCTGAACCAGTCGGCACCTTTCATCTCTCCTTCATATCGCGCGCCTTCTTTTACCGGCAATGGCTCTCCACAAGGGGGAAAAACTCCCTTTTCTTCGAGTTGTCCACAGGGAAAGCCGAACTGGCGGAAATACCCCGTCCTCAATTTCCCGAACCATACACAATAGACCGAGTGGTGCACCACACCCATCTGGTCGATTCTGCATACCTTACACGGCATTCAGTGGAAAGAGCCAAATCAGATGAACCTAATGAGCGGCTACATGAACAGAAACAAGCGGGCAATGTTAAAGTATATCAAAAGTCCCAGCACATCGACTCCGGTAGTCACGAAAGGTCCCGTCGCCACGGCAGGGTCAACACGAAACCGATGAAGCACGAGTGGCAAAACCGATGCGAGAAGAGCAGAGAACATCATCACGACGCAAATCGCCAAACCCACGACGAAACCCAACCACGCGACGGAGGCGAACTGGTACGTCGCCAATAACCCCAACAAAAAGCCATAGCAAATGCCCAAAAGCGTTCCGACGGTCACCTCTTTCGTGATAATACGTAGCCACGATTTGGGATCGATGCGACCAGTCGCCAATCCACGGACCACGATGGTCGCGCTTTGGGTTCCCACGTTGCCCGCCATGCCGATAATCACCGGCATGAACGCGGCGAGTGCCACGATTTTGCTCAGATGATCTGAATACTGATGAATCAACTGAGCGGCGAGAATACCGCCCAGCCAGCTGAAAAACAGCCAGGGCAAGCGAATCCAGGCTAGACGCCTTGCAGAGAGCGAGGTCACCTCATCTTTATATGAGTGTGTTCCCGCCATTTTCAGAATATCCTCGGTCGCTTCCTCTCTTATGACGTCGAGGACATCATCCACTGTGATGATGCCGACCAAGATGTTGTCGTCATCCACAACAGGTATGGCCAGAATGTTATAGCGAGAAACGACGCGCGCGACATGTTCCTGGTCGGCATGCACGTTTTCGCTCCAGACATTGGTGATCATGATTTCAGACAAAGTCTTGGACGGATCCGCCAGCAAGAGTTGTCGAAGGGAAATCACCCCCCTCAGACAACCATTCGAATCAATTACGTAGACATAGAAAATGTAGTCCACCTCGCTGGCTTTCCGCACCCGGGAGATGGCCTCATTAACCGTGAGTTCCTCAGGAAGGGCCACATAGGAATCCGTCATGATGGCACCTGCGGTTTCCGGTATATATGCCATCATGTCCTGTATGGCTTCTGTTTCCGGCGCGTCGAGGAGTGCAACGATTTCCTGGGAACGCTCTTCGGGCAGGGTTTCCAGAATATATCTCGCGTCGTCGCTGTCCAATTCCTTTATTAGAGGAACGACGTTCTCGTTCGTTACCGGTTCCAGGAGTTCCCGTACGATGTGTGAATCCGATTCCGTCAGAATGGATGCACGGTGTTCCCGGCTTCTGACAAGTGAAAAAGCTTCCTGGCGTTCTTCGGGTAGAAAATGCTGAAATATCTGAGCCACTTCGGCTGCGTGCATTTTTTCCAGCGCATTGGAAAGATTGGCATCAGCCTTATGCCTTAACAGCCGACGTACCATATCTTCTACGCGGAGTAGTCTCGGATCACGCTCGTTCACCATGGCGGACGTCCCAAAATCAAGCAATCCCAGCGTCTCTAGGGCGTGAGTCTATGGGACGCCATGGGCAGTGTCAATCATCTTGTATTACGTGTAAACTTGGCATATTCTGATTGTCAGTTGCTGGTTGAACCGCCGGATACCATTACCCTCACGGCTACTCGAGAACGTCCATCTGCTTTAGGGAGTGCTCTACTATCGCTAGACTCCATGGTCGACTAACCGGTCTCAAACCAAAGCAAATCAAAGCTTTAGAAAGGTTGTACCGACGGAAGATACCCCTTGGTCAATTCGTTCACCTGGAACTTGGCCGTGAGTTGGCCCTCTTGTCGCATGAAATTTCCCGTCAGATCGGTCTGCTCATCGACCGGCTCGGTGTAGTGCGCCATGTGATCATCGGAGATGCGCGAGGGATCGGAATACCGGAGTTGGGCCGTGCGCGCTCCGGAATGGCCAGACTCAGGGGTCTTCGGTGCGTGCACACCCACTTGAACGCCTCTCCCCTTTCCCAGGAAGACCTGACGGACATGGCCCTCTTGCGCCTCGACGCAATGGGGCTGATTGAAGTCCTTGGAGACGGGAGCGCGGGGCAATTTCATTTTGCCCACATCACACCTCGGCCTGCCGAGGAGAGTGCACAAGCCAACGGCCACTTTACTTTTGTGGAAAACCGCGTTCCGTGGGAAATCCAGTCGTTTCCCAATCTCGAATCGAATCGGGTAGACATCCATACACTCATTAATTCTCTCGAGAGTGAGTTCACCCGTCTGCAGAAATCATCCATCCATGTTGAGGAAGGAGAACGCGCCTTATTGGTGCATCTTGACACTGGTCTGAATACGAGTCGTTCCCCTGAAGTCGAGTTAGAGGAATTGTCCTTACTGACCCGGGAGGCAGGTTTCATCCCCTGCGGACGGGTTCTCCAGCGTCGCAAGAAGCCGGATCCTCGTTTCGTCATAGGCAAGGGCCGGCTGGCGGAAGTCCTGATGAATTCGATGCAGGTGGGAGCCGAGGCGCTGTTCTTCACCAACGAGTTGACGCCCTCACAAATTAAGAATTTATCTGAATTCACCGATCTGAAAATCCTTGATCGGACGCAAATCATTCTCGACATTTTCGCGCAAAGAGCAAGAAGCCGCGTGGGGAAACTCCAGGTGGAACTGGCGCTGCTGCGATACACGCTGCCCCGCATCTCCACCCAGCATACGGCATTGAGCAGACTCACAGGTGGCATCGGCGGTAGAGGACCCGGTGAAACGAAGCTGGAAATTCACCGCCGGCGCGCATTCGAGCGCATTCGCAGAGTGGAGAAAGAACTCGAGAATTTACAAAGAAAACGCTCCCAAGGTAGAAGGCTCCGCCAGCGGCGCCAGGTACCGATTCTTTCCCTGGTAGGCTATACCAACGCCGGAAAATCCACACTGCTCAACGCCCTGACAGACAGCGACGTCATGGCCGGGGACCGGCTTTTCGCCACCCTGGACACATCGAGCCGCAGACTCAGGCTTCCCCGCGAACAGGAAGTCATCATCACGGATACCGTCGGTTTCATTCACAACCTCCCCCGGGAATTGACAGGGGCGTTCCGCGCGACATTGGAAGAGTTGAGCGAAGCGGATCTCCTGCTTCATGTTGTGGATGCCTCATCCCCCCATTGTGAGGACAACCTGAATTCGGTAGAAAAAATCCTGGACGGGATCGGACCTGTCGGCACACCTGTCATTCGGGTTTTCAATAAAATGGACCAGACCGATGACATACGTCTGGCCAACCTGTGCCGCCGGTTCGATGGTATCGCAGTGAGCGGCATGGACCCCGAAAGTCTTGTTCCGCTAGTAAACGAGGCCGCCGACCGCTTATCGAGTATGGACCGGCAAGATGAGAAACAAGAATACGAACAAATCGCAAATTAATTCTCTCCTGAATAAAACGAGTTACTGTCAAATCCGGTGTACGGCCGTCCCGAGTCCGGCGGCCTCCCTGCCCGTTTCGTTTTCCTTCACCCCATCGGTGAACCTCACGTCGGCGATCACGTCTGCCAGGCAGTGGAAGCCGTTCAGCCTGCGCCACCGCTTCTGCGCACTCATGGCGAGCCGGTGCACGGGACCGGGCGCCGTCCTCCCGCTCAGGCAGTTCCCCGTCTTCGCCGTACACAGCCGGATGGTGGCGAAGGTCGACTCGCGGGGATTCGTCGTCCGCAGATGCCTCCGGTGGGCTGCGGGGAAGTCGTGGAAGGCGGGCAGTTCCCCGCGGTCCCCCGCCAGGCATTCCGCAACCCTGGGATACTTCGCCTCCTCCTGCACGCGTCCGGGCATCCTGTCGGGCACGTTCGCCGTCCTGTGCACCCGGCAGCGCTGTCCCCGGGTCTCGGGATACACCTCGGCCAGGGCCGACCGGAACCCCGGCCCCCCCGTCGCCCACCGCCGGCCCTGCCGCCTTCACACCCCGGTCCCTTGAACTCAGAAGAACAGCCTTCCAGCTCTCCCTCGACTCGCGGAACCCCGCCTCCAGGGCCAGGAAGTGCCTGCGACCACGCGTGTCGCAGCCCACTGCCACCAGGAGACACCTTCTCTCCCCGCTGCGCACGTTCACGCAGATCCCGTCCCCTCCCCGGTCGCGCTCGCGCCACTGGGCGTACCCGCGTTCCCGGCCCTCCTTCAGCCGCGCAACCGTCGCCGGGGACAGGCCACGCGCCGACCCGAAGTCGTTCGTTGACACCCCCTTGCACCGGAACCAGGGAATCACCGCCTCCACACGCCCCGTCTTCTTCAGGCAGGGGGGCAGCAGCTCCGGGCGGAAGCACCGGCCCGCGGCGACCCTGTCCCGCGTCCGCGGCACACGGACCCGTACCGGGCCGATCCCCGTCAGTACCTCCCGGGACGGGAGCCAGCCGTTGCGCACGGGGGCGCGGCGACCCCGGGCGTCGCGCGCCCATATCCAGGCGATCACTGTCGTCTCCCCGCCACCATGCTCCCTAGGCAGATCCACCTGCGGATACAGATGGCCGATGCGCTCGAAGGCCCGCTCCCGCATCCAGGCTCCGTAGTATTTGACATCCTCGGCCAGGCCCTCGGCGTTCCGGTAGTGATTGCGCTCTTTCGGACCCGGATGCGCCGGTTCGCGGTCCTTGAACAGCGGGGGAATCTCGATCATCGCCTTGCCAATCACGACGGCCACGGGGTTCAGATCGCTGCCGTAGGCGGGAAGTCCCAGACGCTGTGCCTCAAGTGGAATGGAGCCGCCACCCGAGAAGGGGTCGTAGACGGGAGGCAGTTCACCATTACAATTCCTGACAATCTCGGCACGGGCGCGTGCGAGCACCTCCTCGTTGGTCGAGTTTTCCCATTTCACGAGATATTCTATTATGGCGAAGAGCCGTCGGCGTTCAGTCTCCACGGTCTCTTGCGTGGGGAATCTATCGGGATGAGCCGAGGGGTCGTCCACCAGTTGCGCGAACAGTACCGCACGGCAGGTTGCCAGCGGCCTCCTGGCCCACCATAGGTGCAGCGTGGAGGGATGGCAGTGGCGGATCGATTTTTCCCGCAATGAAGCGGCGTTGATCGCATCAAGCGGAAGCGCGACCTCGATCAGTTTTTCGTTATCTGGTGGCTACCAGCCCGGCCGCTTTCGAAATGCTCCTGGCCAGTTCTTTGTAATCACGGTATGCGTTGGTTACGGCCACCGAATGGCTGCCTATGGCACCATCGGCAGGAGTCAAATGAAAAATCGGTTTACGGGTCTCCTGGGCCATTGGCACGAGACTACGGTAATGACGAATCGTGGACAGGCAATGAACGTCTACCCCTGGCGTAGGTGTAGGCGTAGGTGTAAGTGGCGGTACGTCGGTTTTGCCCAGCAACATCCTGGCATATTCCCGTGGCATTCTGTTAACCCACTTGTCATAGGCCTTGACCGGACGATCAAGCCTGATCCCGTGCTGCTGAATAATGTACCCTACGGGCTGCATGCTGCCCTCCGGCAGCAAAAATTCCGGGCGTTCCCAGTTATCCAGGCGCTTTCTCCAGTCCTGACGCCATTGGTGCAACGTCGGCCCGAGGTTTCTCAGTCCCTGGAGTGAGAAGATGTCCGCCGCGAGAGGCACGATGACCTTGTCCGTCGCAATCAAAGCGGAGCGGTTGATTGCTCCCAGGTTGGGGCCGACATCGGCGATAATCACTGTTGCATCGCATTGTTTCGCCCCGTCCTGCATGATTATCCAGAAGCTGGACAGAATACGAAATGCCCGATAAAGGCTATCGGAGCCGAGAGCGTTGGGCCACTGCTCCGAGAGCGTGCTTTCGAAACCGGACAGTGCCAAGTCGCCCGGCAGCAAGGAGAGGGACGGTGAAATGCCCTGAACTTTCGGTGAGAGGAGATCGCCGACTTCCGTGAGCGGCTTGACGCACTGGAATATGGTGGCACCGCGATTTTCCGTTTTTCCCCCGTCCCAGATTTCTTCCAGCGTATCTTCATCGAGAAACGCGGCCGTCAGATTGGCCTGCGGATCCAGATCGCACACGAGCACAATATGGCCGATTTCTGACAGCATCCAGGCCAGATGATAGGCGAGCGAGGTCTTGCCCACGCCGCCCTTGTTGTTGAAAAAAGTGAGAACCGGAACACTCATCCGCTCTTTCCTTCGATAGTAGCCAGAATGAAGTTGTCGTCCACGTCAAATCGAAGTTCCGGGTTTCCATTGTCGACAAGCGCCTTTTGCGCACTGGCGATGCCTACCCCGAAACGTTGCACGAAACCAGACACTTTCATCGCTTCCGCCAGGTTGGGGTTACGGTAGTCGGTAATACCGGGCCGCCCGAAATTCTCCCGCGTCACGCTGCCGAACGGTCCGCCGGGACTCTGGAACTCAATGCGATCGTTGAACCATGTAATCCGCACCGGCGCGTTCGTGTGTTCGTAAGTCCGGTGCATGATGGCATTCCGCGAAATCTGCTGAAGGGCGACCAGCGGATAGGACGGCAAACGAAGTTCTGTACCAGACCTCGTCAGCTCGACTCGTGTTTGGATGTGCGCCTTCATCTTATCATCCATTCGCCTGATCACCATGGCCAAGTCACCGCTAATCTCTTCTGCATCGATTACGACATCGGACAATTCCGTCCCGTCAATACGGAGAAACTGGACCCATGCGTTGGGAATATAATCACGCGGACTTATACCGAGGGTTAAGAGACCGAGAACGGTCGGTATGGGATCATCGGCGGAAGCGACCATCTTCGTGGCCGCAAGACGCTCACTCAGGCTTCTGTCATTTTCCTCGAGCGTCTCCGCACTGAATGCCCTCGGCAGGTATTCATTTTCAAATTGATAGCGATTCAGGTTCGAGAGATCGGCGGTCGGCACGGGTCGGACATCAAAAGGTGTATCCAGGGCACGTCTTTTCTCGTTCAGAATTCGTTCATCCTGCGCCGTCGCAACCCCGCGTCTCGAGCTAATCCTTACATGAATGCTCCCTTGGTAACGCACCGGAGGAGAATCCGACGGCATGACGGTAACCACGGCCACCTCGCTACCCATCATCTCTCTCTTCTCGACCAGCATGACAGGAGGCGGCACTATCTGGCCGTCACTCTTCACGTCGGCAAGCTGGCGCAAAATCTCATCCGTAATTCGCAGGCCCGCTGGTTGTCTTCTATCGTCCACACCCACAAACAAGATACCTGGCTGGCCGGTGCCTGCCAAGTCGTTGGCGAAGGCACAAACCGCTTCCCGAATCCTCTGTGGCGTTTGCTGCCCACTCAGACTTTCCTTGAACTCGACGCGATAATTCTCCCCTTCTTCGAGAAATTTCCCGAGTTCCTGATCATTCAATCTCATTTCGGGATCTCCGCACGTTCCAGCAGGCGCTTCAGATTGTACTGGACGGCGTTCTGCTCGAAGTTCGGCTCGTGTGCAGCGAGAGCACCCCGAACGTAGCGCGGCGGACCTGCAGATCCGTTACCTACCTCGACTATCGCGAGGATGAATTTTTCCGGCTCGTGTAGTGAAGTAATGATTTCCTGGCGTGTAATCATAACAGACTGAGCCCCATCCGCACGACCCTTGACCTCTATGAAGCGATGACCTCTGGTTTCGGGGTCGTAAGACTCGATGTCGTAACCGACCTTGTGCGCCGAGACGTCTACAGGTTCGTTGCCAAGTCCCCGTTCCGCCGCCATGACCGCATCCATGGCAGCAAACTCGATTTTTCGCCGTGCGTCCAGGTCGGCCGAAAAACCCTTCAAGTCGCCATCTCGCTCCGAGGCCGCTGTATCAATCAGTCCACGGGGAATGACCAGCATGCCACCACGGACGCGGGGTGGTCGCGAGGAGATGAATTTCTCCTGTTCCAGAATCGACATACGTCGCTTGAGGCGATCCGCTAGATATTCGGCGCGCTGTTCGGCGTTTTGCCAGCTGAGGCGTGTCTTCCTGCCGGCACGCTCCTGCTCTTTTAATTCATTGGCGCGGGAATACCAATGGTTGATCTCCTTGCTCAGACGTAACCTCACCTCATGTTCGACTTTTTCGATTTCGGGCAGACGGCGCGCCCGGACGGCCGCGACATGCTCACGCGCCAGTTCCGTCGTCGCGAAATCGGTCGCCCTTTGTTCAAAACCACTGCGCAACCATGCCTCTGTCGATGCGTCCTCTATGAGCGAGACTTCCTCGGGCCGCACAGGGCGCAGGTTCAGATGCGGTGCGACCCCCGCCCTGCTCACCTCACCATCCTTACCGATGGCTGCAAACTGGAGTTTTTGGGAAACGATGTGGGGCTTTCCTGTCGCTGTTGTCCGAGCGTCCTGGACACTGTGCTCCAGCAATACCACCGCCGACAACTCCTCGCCAGGATCGGTTTCATCCACCAGTACCGCGCCCTGCCGCATCAGGTAGTCGTATTTCTCTCGTATAATGCTGATCACAGATTCGAGAAGCGGGTGGCCGGGCGTAACGAATACGGCGACGGGTTGCAAGTCGATATTTTCCTTCTCGAAACATATCCGTTCGTAGCGCTTCTGGATAGCGGCCCCTGTGCCGATCTGACGGTCGCGCTCGCGAACGGCAACTGGAACGTGGGTGATCTCCCAGCGGCCTTTCTCGCGCCGCTTCATGCGTCCGCCAAGATGCTGGAAGGCTTCGACGAAGAAGCTCTGGATATGACAGGGCTGTAGCCGCTGTGTCTGGGCGCGCTCCATGGCAAGACGAAGCTTTTCGACCGCAGCCACCCCGAGGGTGTTGCTGGTCAACGCCCGTCGTTCCAGGAGCCGGAGCAGGTGTTCCTGATCCGCTGCGCCGTCGACCTTTTCGAACAATCGGGCCTTGACCTCTTCCTGTTCACCGTACTGAATGGCTTCGAACAGGAGGTCTTTCAATGCTGTATCCTCGAAGAGTTCGCCGAGCACGTCGTAGACCCGTCCCCCGAGTGCCTCGCGCGCAGTTTCCAGTTTTTCCAGCAATCGCGCGTACACTTCCCCCTCGCGCGTATCCGCCGCAACCAGATTCCACAAGTGGCAAACCTCTGTCTGTCCGATGCGGTGAATCCGCCCGAAACGCTGCTCGATTCGGTTCGGGTTCCAGGGCAGGTCGTAATTGACCATCAGATGACCGCGTTGAAGGTTCACGCCCTCGCCCGCGGCATCGTTGGCGACCAGCACCAGCAGGTCACGATCGGCCACGAAGCGCTCGACGGTTTTGCGCCTCTCTTCCCGGCGTATCCCGCCATGAATGGCTGCGACTGCATCGGGATTTCCCAGGCGGGCTCGGATTTTATCGACGAGGTAATTGAGCGTGTCCTTGGGTTCAGTGAAGACGATGAGTTTGCGTCGCGCCCCGTGCGCATCGAGCATCAAAGGATGATCGAGAATCTGATCGAGTTGCGACCACTTCGTGTCCTGCCCCGAATGAAACAGGGCGAGAGCCTGATCTTCCAGCTTCTTGAGTCTCTTGATCTCGATACCGAGCTGTTCAAGCGTCTCAGAGGCCGTGGACTCCGCTGCAATGCGTTCCTCCAAAGCTTCGACCTCACCCTGGTCGAATTCTTCGAAGTCATGCCATCTCTCGTCGTCCACATCCATATCATCAGGGCGCATAGCCTGACCTTTCGCCGCAAGGCGCGTTTCGCCAAGTTCGATCTCAAGTCGCTCGCGCCTGCGCTTGAGAGACCGGTAGATCGCTGCCGGAGAAGAAGCGAGGCGACGCTGCAGGATTTGAAGAGCGAACCCGACGGCGTTGCGCTTTCGCCCGTCGTTTTCCGCGAAACGCTGGACACGGTTCATCTCCGTGCGGACGTAGTCCGTTACGGCAGAGTAGAGTGCGGCTTCCTCGCCCGAGAGTTCGTATTTCGCGGTGTAGGCGCGCCGTTCGGGAAAGAGTGGACGCGCATCGAAACGTAACAGTTCCTCCTTGGTAAGCCTGCGCATCAAGTCTTCGGTGTCGGCGTAATGAACACCGTCCCGAAAGCGTCCTTCGAACCGGTCGCCATCGATAAGCGCCATGAATAGCTGAAAGTCCTCCTCCTTGCCGTTGTGGGGAGTTACTGTCATGAGCAGCAGGTGGCGGCACATCCGTCCCAGAAGCTGGCCAATCCGGTAGCGTTTCGTGTACTTCACTTCGCCACCGAACCAGGTGGCCGCCATCCTGTGTGCTTCGTCGCAGACGATCAGATCCCATTCTGTCGCTTGCTCGATCTTCTCCTGAAGTGTCTCGTCGCGCGCCAGCATGTCGAGCCGCGCGATCAGGTGATTGCGTTCCCCGAAGGGATTGCCCGAGCGTGAGGTCTCTATCATCTCGCGTGTGAGAATATCGAACTCGAGCGAGAATTTCTCCCCGAGTTCGTCCTGCCACTGTTCGACCAGACTCCCGGGGGCGACGATAAGGCATCGCTCCAGATCGGCACGCGCGATGAGCTCCTTGATTAGCAACCCGGCCATGATCGTCTTGCCTGCGCCCGGATCGTCAGCGAGGAGAAAGCGCAGCGGCTGGCGAGGGAGCATCTCACCGTAAACGGCGGATATCTGGTGGGGTAACGGGTCCACGCGGCTTGTATGAATGGCGAGATAGGGATCGAAATGGTATGCAAGTTCAATCCGGTTCGCCTCGGTGACCAGACGCAGAAGTGCCCGTCCCCGTCAAATGACCAAGCTCGGCCGCGCTCTTCGACCCCGAGGCGCGATTCATCGTCGCGATATAGAGTGGTCTCCGATACGCCGCCGTTCGGTTCGCGATAAACAAGGTTGATCGCCTGGTTACCTATCCAGTCTATCGAAACGACCTGAACCGACTGGTCCGGAACAATACCTCGCACCATAGTGCCGGGACCGATATCCTCGAGTATGCTCATCCACAGACTCCAGGGGAAAAAATGAAATTCTCATGTGCCGCCTGCATGACGCACACGCCAGCTGCTTCGTCGGCACATAAAGGGGAGAATATACCATGTGGGGACGAACAGTCGCTTGACGTTTTCTGTATTCCTGGCAAACTGCATGGAATCATTTCAGATTTTCAATCGCGAGTGTTTTCGTGTCAGAAAAAGGGGCCGCTACTTCTTCAACTGGCATTCCTGCATCTGTTTGGGTTCAGTATATTGGGTTGATCCACGGACAGGAGTGAAACACTTTTGGGGCGTGAAGCATAAGACACGAGCGGTAGGCGAATCGCCAGCCATCATTACACCAGACAGAACCCCTGTCACAAGGATGCTTTTTCTCATCCACTCCCCCCCATGACAAAGACGACGAAATCCCGTCCTCCCGATAAGGCCGGGCCGTAGCTACCATCACAGAGAGAAAGTGAAAGTCCCGCCTATTTACCTAGGCTCAGGGAGCGACCCCGAGTCGAGTACTAAGGCTGTTGTATTCAGCGAGTAACCCGACTTGGGCAAACGTCGGACTCTCTATAATGGTAGCTTGGGAGTGATGATGCTCAAACGGAATGGGACTTGTCAAGAAAGCAAATACTTTATGATACAGTATTTGAGACCTCGGTCAATTTTTGGACGATTTTTTATTGGAAGAATGTGAAAATGAATCAAATGAGGATTACAAGAAGTTAAAAACAACGGGTAGAAGTATTGGAGAGGATAAAACACCTTTGACATGGATCCGCATGAGTTGTTCGATTTCCTGTATCCAGTGTTACACCGCCAACCTCCACTGGAGGCATTCTTGGCCACGCCATCGCCTGCGGATGACATGAGTCTCAAGTGAGCTGGGCGGCCGCATCTCCTCTCTTGGCCAATGGGTACAAGTGCTGTCGCGCCTCTTGGTAGCCACCCCGCTTGCATGCCTCAAGCCCTTTTTCGAAATCCGCGCCATGAGCGGAAACAGCCGCCAAGCTCTGCAGGAATACGATGAGGACATATCCAATCGCTCGCATCCGATGATTTCTCCGCTTCAAGGCCCTCTAAATGGGATTTACGTATCAAATTCCGCAAGAGACTGATCGGAAAAGTGAATAAAATCAACCAGTTAATTACTTATTGGGGAGTGGGAAAACGGGTGAAAACAGGAAATTATATACGTTCTCACCTACAGCGAAAGCGAAGAGTTACACTTTACCGGAAATGTTAGCGGATTTCAGAATCCCGTTTGCCGTGTGTCTGCTTTTGATATTCTTCGGAACAATTACTTTCTCGTTGGTATCTAGGCTCCTCCATATTTCATGGGATCCCTTTGCCTCTCGGTGTTTTATCCAATTATCATCCTTGAGTTTTTTCACGATATCAGCATAGAAACCAGCCATTATGTAACGACTTCCACATCCGGTCGTTGCCATTCAAGATGGTTTGAGGCCAGCAAATCACCAGCGATATCTTTGAGAGTTTCCTCAAATTGGTCTATGGTTTCGGCTTCGATGTGAAGGCCTCTGATATTACTCTCAGAGACGTATATTCGGTTCTTTTCGTCCCAAATAGCTTTTACCCTGAAATTCTCCATGGTCTCTCCTCCCCTTTGGCAACCATATTTCGATTGATGCAACCCCCACAAATTGTAAGTTGATATGCAATATTTTCACTTAAACCTCAAGCAGAAATCAAAGCCAGTTGAATAAACTCTCCCCAACCCACCACCAAGAAAACCGGAAGAAAAGAATAAACAGTAACAGGCTTCTCTCGATTCCCTTGGGAGTTTAAATTGTTTTGGTATCTAATTCCACTTTTCTTTTCTGAAGAAGAGTCAATAGTAAATCGAAGTGGGAAAACAAGATGCCCAGCGAGGAAGAATTGAACCTGAAATGGAAACTGGTCAGGAAAGAGGCTGAAACATGGAAACCGATCAGTGTTTTGCAGAATTCAACAAGCGAATCGCTAGAGGATCGAGTTATCCTAAAGCATGGCCCGAAACGACCACCAGGCATTTTTTGCTCGGCTTCATAAAGTGACGAGCGGCTTCTTTGACCGAATCCATGTTCACCCGTTCAATTTGTCCTTTGGTTTCTTCAAGCGCCTCCCAACCCAATCCATGAGCGAACCTGCCCGCCAAGTCGGCCGATCGGGCAAATGCACGTTGATGACTGCGGGACAGTCCTCCAATGAGATAAGCCTTCGCCCGATGGAATTCCCCATCGTCCAGTCCTTTCGTGCTTACGCGGGCGATTTCCTGCCGCATCAGGTCGATAACGAGTTTCTCCTTGCCCGCAGGCGTGGCTGCATACATCGAAATGAGGCCCGGGTCCAATGATTCGTGAGAAGAAACACTCACGTCGTAGGCAAGACCACGCTTTTCTCTCAGTTCCAGGAACAATCCCCCACCCTGACTCCCCAGTGCAGCGGCGATAATTGCAAGCGCATGTCTTTCGGGACCCCAAAAAGTCGTTCCCAAAAACGACATATGAACATGGCTTTGCGTCGCTCCATCGAGTACGTATGAACGAAACCGCCTTCTTGAGGGAATCCTGGGCGGAGCCGGCTTCAGAACAGGTGCTTGCCTGCGTGTGACTGCGGCCCAGGGTTTCAGTTTTTTGGGGAGGTTTTCTTCCAAAAACGAGATGTCAAAGTTGCCAGCCGCCGCGACCACGAGATTCGAAGGCAAGGCTCTTCTGCGCCACTCTCGTAACAAAACCTTCTGACCAAACAAACCCAGCGTCCTGGACGTTCCCAGAGGATGTCGGCCCAATGGATGCCTCCCGTACAACAGTTGATACCCTTTCAAACGGCACCATTGCCCCAGGTCATCCAGTTCGCTGTCGCGCTCCGCGTTAAGTTCCGCACGAACAAACTCGACATCATCCTCATGAAAGGCAGGTCCAGATATTACTTCCACAAATCTTTCCAATATTTCGGGCAACACGACACTGAGTCCGGAAGCAGTCATTCCAAACGTATCCCTACCGGAAAATCCGTCGATTTCGGCACCCAAACCCTCCACTTCCTTGCTGAAGGCGTTTGATGCGCATTTTTCGGTTGCCATGGGCGCCACCGACATCATCAGGGCATGCAGTCCTGCCTGTCGGGCGGATTCATTCCTTTGCCCTCCCAAGAATACGGCGCGCAGGCAGAAAACGCCCGGGCCACCATCAGGCAGCATGACCAACCGTCCACCACCCGGCAGTTCCTTCTCTATGGGTTGATTGTTTGTTCCCGATCGTTCTGTTTCTTTTCGATGGCTCCTTTTTTGTGAAACGGAGCGGTTGCGCGATGCGGTTGATTTTTCCGTTACAGGCTGGTCTGAGTTCGCGTCGTTTCGGTCGTGCTCAAGATTGTTTTCAAATCCGCTCAAAATCGCTTTTCGAATCCTTCGCACACCGACCTGCGATGCTTCACCCTTTGGGAAAAATACGGCCGTTGTCGTTCGCGACGGCGCCAGGTATCGTC
Source organism: bacterium (assembly GCA_965200245.1). GTDB lineage: Bacteria > UBA8248 > UBA8248 > UBA8248 > UBA8248 > Bin107. The sequence continues at coordinate 323,572 of CBDATS010000002.1, forward strand.
TCGCTACATCCGAAATGTCATTCGCGTCTATTTCCATCACCATCTTCATGTACTTCAGATGGTAATTCGGATCTCCTGTTATCAATTCGGAATAGCCCGCTACACTGGCGCGTCCCGTCATTCTCTCACGTCGGAATTCCAGGCCCGCCATATAGTTCATACGCACCTTATCCAGTTCATCCGGGGTGATCGGCTTGTCCCCGATGATTTGCTTCGCCACCAAAAGGATTTGCTCAATCGCCTTCTCGACATTTTTCGGTGCCGCATAACCACCCAGAAATAACAGCCCCGGCCCGCTGGAAAGATAGCATTCGGTGGAAACACCGAACATCAGCGACGTATTTATGCAAAGATGCTCATAAAGGCGGGAACTTCCACCCGCACCGAGAACCATGCCCAGCACTTCGATCGCGGGAGTGTCCCGATGAGTCAATGGTGGAATCTGGAATGCAATCTCCAGGTGCGCCGTTCCCGAGCGACCGCGTTGCAAGATGACCCGCGGCCCTGCTTTCCGGGGAACTGGCCTGGGCACTTCAGGCATCTTCCTGCGACCGGGTTTCGGCCATTTTACGCGCAGTATTTTGTGTCTTTTTCTTAAAACAGATTTTACCCGCGAAATATCAAAGGCACCGGCAAACACCAAGACGGCGGATGAGGGTGCATAGTATTGCCTGTGATATTTCTTCAACTCTGACGCGCCTATGTTCTCTAAAGTCTTCTGCGTACCCAAAATGGCGCGGCCGTAAGGATGTCGGGAACCGTATGCCTCACGATACAGGTCATGCAAGAGTAACTGGTCGGGTTGTTCATATGCGCGATTCAACTCGGAGAGGATAACCCGTCTTTCCTGACGAACCTCGTTCTCCTCGAATCCTGGCCACCAAAGCGCATCAAGAAGCGCATCCAGACACCTTTCGAATTTATCCGGCATCGCAATCAAATCGTAATAGGTGGATTCATTCGTCGTATAGGCGTTGATGTCCCCTCCGGAAGATTCGGCCAGTGAGGCGAGTTCCCCGACTTCCAGATTTTCCGAACCCTTGAAAATCATGTGTTCCAGGAAATGGGAGATGCCTCCAAGCTGGTTCGTTTCCGTAAGACTGCCTACTCGGAACCATGCCTGTGCGCTTACTGCAGGAGCGGTGGGATCAGGGAGGAAAAGACAGGTGGGACCACCCCTCATCCGGTAGACGAGAGGTTTTATATCTTCAGAGAACGCTTCGCTCACGTCGTTTGGAAATTTCCTGAACATTATCGAAACGGGTTCACCTCAGTACATGGCGAGCGATCCGCCTGCCTGGAACCAGCAAAACGCAAATCCCTTGACTTCTGGTGAACGGAGCGTATCATCCCCTGTGGGCAAAGTCATGCGGAAATGATGCCGAAAAACAGTGAAATCCCGCTCGGCAAATCCATCAGAGGTTACCCATAATTCAAAAAAGAGGAAAATTGTGGAACACATCAAAAGACATGTTTTCGTCTGTATCAATCAACGCCCACCGACGCACCCGATGGGCTGTTGCCAGAGCAAGGGCAGCATCGAGGTCGCACAAGCAGTCACGGAGGCGATCGGTTCGGATGATGAACTCTCAGCCGATACAGCCATGGCGGGCGCGACTTGCCTCGGCCCGTGCACGATGGGCCCCACCCTGGTCGTCTATCCGGAGGGCGTCTGGTACACGGGAGTCAAGGTCGAGGATGTTCCCGAGCTCATCGAGGAACACCTGAAAAACGGCCGCCCCGTCGAGCGTCTGCGCCTGAGACTTCCCGGAAATGTCGGAAACGACGAATAGTACAAACATGGAGATTGTTCGATGAGCCGTGGTCTAGTGATGCATCCCAAAGATAACGTGGCCACGGTTCTGGAAGACATCTCCCCCGAGCAAAGCGTGGAAATCGAAGGCGGCGAGAAAACTCTCACGATTTCCGCGACGGAAGTGATTCCTTTCGGGCACAAAATCGCGCTGCGCAAGATCCGCCCGAACGCCAATGTACTCAAATACGGCGAGATCATCGGCACTGCCACACAGGAGATATCCACTGGCAGCCACGTTCACGTCCACAATATCAAGAGCACAAGGGGCTAGGCATGTCTCGGAAAAAAGGGACTCCTTTTTTCTGGGGATACAGGAGGCCAGAGGGTTCTCCAGGCGGCCGGAATCATCTCGCCATCGTCAGTGGCATGGACAATTCCAATCCCATCGTTCGCAGAATCTGCTCGCTGGTCAGAAACGCCACTGCGGTCAACACCTCGTTCGGTCGCGCTCTGATGGGTGAAGATGAAGCGCAGCATTGGCGGGTGATGGGACATACTGCCGCTCATCCGAACGTAGGGGCTGCCATAATCGTGAGCCTCGAACCCAAAAGTGCCAACGCCATCGCTGAAATTGCCGCCAAGACTTCCCCGTGGATGCCGATAGAGGCCGTGAACATTCAGGAAATCGGGGGTACGCTCACCACCACCTCGTATGTCGTGGAACTCGCCACGAAACTTTCCGATCATCTCGCTTCCTCCAAGCGCGTCCGTTGTGAGTTGGGCGAACTCACCATCGGGGCTGAATGCGGAGGTTCGGATACGACCAGCGGTGTCATCTCGAACCCCGTGACAGGAATGGCCGCCGATAGGGTCGTGGAAGCGGGAGGATCGGTCATCTTTTCCGAAACGCTGGAAATCGTCGGAGCGGAGCACCTTCTCGCACGCCGGGCCGCGGACAGAAAAACAGCCCGGCGAATCATCGATTCCGCAAGGCGCGCCGTCGATTACGCCGAAAGCATCGGTGTCGATTTCATCGGTTCGAACCCGGCGCCTGACAATATCCGAGGTGGCTTGTCCTCTATTGAGGAGAAAAGCCTGGGAGCCATCAAGAAAGCGGGAAGCCATCCCATTGTCGAGGTCATCGGCGTGGGAGAGCGCCCCTCGAAAACAGGCACAATTTTTGCCGATGCTCCCTGCGCGGGAGTTGAGAATATCTCTTCACTCGCGGCCAGCGGAGCACACGCAATCATTTTCTCGACTGGAATCGGCAACCCTATTGGCCACCCCATCTCTCCCACCATCAAAGTGACAGGCAATCCCCGAACCGCGCGGAGGATGTCCGAGAATATCGACGTGGACATCAGCGGCGTCATCGAAGGGACGATGCGCATCGCTGAAGCGACAGATCTGCTCGAAAAGGAACTGATGGCCGTGATGAGCGGAAAACTTACGACTTCGGAACTATTGGGAGAAACCGAACTCACGGTCAGCCGGGCCGCACTTAGCCTCTAAAACTACTTTATTGGCGAATTACACACGAGGAGTTGAGGTGCTTGAATTGGTCCCAAAATAGTTAAGTGCGAGAATAAAGCGAAAACATAGGGGCTAAGAAAAACTCAACTCATCTAGGTCCTGATCATCTTCGCATGCATCTTCTTCATGCAATAAAAGGGTCATTCTGCGGCCGAAATCACTATTGAGAATCGATGAGTAATACAATTTTCCTATGCTAGCTGTTTCAGGAAACGACCAATCACTAAAGTCGCATGCATCCATGTTGGAGGGCAAAGGTGTAGTCCCACTGTTGTCTGGATCGGTATATAAATTACTTGGGAAATCTTGAGTTGGCAGGTATATTCTAAACGCATTTGATTTGATAGGGTTCCACATAATTCCTTGCATATGGATAATTAGGCAACATGACTCTTTAGATAGGGTGATCGTTCTTCTCGCCGCCGCTTCCAAAGAAACATCACATAATTTCCGTATCTTCTCTACTAGTTCCCATGACAGGCCGTTTTTATGAATGATTGGGGAAATAATAGAGGCTGGCATTAGAAGTGCTGAAGCAAACTCATTCGCTTCTTTCTCGAAGCTGTCGTTGCTGCCATTTCCAAATGTAATGTCTTCAGTAGTACACTGAAATTTGGACTTCCGGTTAGTTTGTATATGTAGATGAACATGCCCCAATTCGTGGGCAGCGGTAAATCGTTTTCGATGTCAATTGAGAATATTCGAGTTTACAAGAATCATCGCCCCATTGGAGTTTCCCATTGATATTCCGTGAAATTTATCTGAATCTATCGCCTTGTCTTCGATGGTAATTTGGTACTGCTTTGAAGACATTGCCTTGCAAACTTTTTCTGGAATTACAGGAACTTTATCAAAACCCAAATCTTCCAGAAGTTGTTCGGCCTCAATTATCGACTCCTTTGGCATTGTTTCGTTCCTTTAGGCTTCTAGCCAAGTCTAGAATTATTTTTTGATCGTCTTCACCCAGTTCATTTAAATCTCCGAATTGCCGAAAGAAAGCTTGAGCATGTTGATTTGCTTCTTCCTGTGTCGCCTCTCCAGTTAGCTCTGAAACTGACACCTTTAAAGCATCACTAATTTTCCTGATCACAACTAGCGAAGGAATACGAAGTCCTCTTTCGATCATGCTGATAGCGGAAGCTGTGATGCTTGCTTTCTTGGCTAACTCTGATTGGCTCCAGCCACATTCCTCACGAAGTGTTTTTATTTTTTCAGAAATATACTTTTCGCTTTGTGGACTATGCCCCTTCATGCAATCACCATTGTGAATATATTCATATGACAATTGTTGACAATCCCATGTGTGCAAATTATATTACCACAGAAAGAATGGCAAGCATAACTTGGAGTGTCGATGAACAGCAAAGAAATTTTTCGAGTACTAAGTATAGATGGTGGCATGCGCGGTTACTACAGTGCTGCGTACCTTGACCGATTAAGTAATCTCGCAGTTCAACGCTTTGGTCACAAGGGAATTGACTTAGGAAAACAGTTTCAGATGATTGTGGGAACAAGCACAGGCGCGATTGTCGGAGCTGGACTTTTAACTGGTATGCCAGCAAATCGAATCATGTCATTTTACTCTTCTTATGGAAAACAAATTTTTCCGCAACAGTTGCCTTCGAAGTGTCTAAGTTTTCTTTGGCATCGCCGAAAGAAACTTAACAAGCGAGGCGAAGCTGCATTGCGAAATGCACTTGTGGAAGCTTTTGGTGAAATGACGCTCGGCGAGGTATTTGAAAAGCGGAAGGTTCCCTTTGTTGTTCCAGCGGTCAATGCCACTACACATCGTGGTTGGGTTTTAAAACACCTCACAACCAAGACACTAATCACAGAGATGATGATTATTCTTTGGTTGATGTTTGCTTAGCGAGTTCTGCAGCTCCAATTTACCGGTCTCTCGCGACTATCAAGCAACCAAGAAAATCGACCACAAAAGATATCTTCGTGGATGGCGGCCTTTGGGCTAACAACCCTGTCCTCGTTGCCTTATCGGAGGCATTACGTTTAGTAGTGCCAAGTCAAAGTATTGAAATTTTTTGCTTGGGCACATCACCAGCAATAGCAGGTACAGCTTTGGATAGTAGTCGACCTCATTGGGGCTTGCTCGATTGGCGTTTCGGGGGGCGTGCTTTGGAGTTGGCACTTGATACCCAGAAAAGCATTTTTGACTATCTGGCAGAATGCTTCTCTGGGCATTTTAACAGGGCTGTGAGAATTATTCGTTTTCCTCAAAGGAAACCTTCAGCCTCTCAAGCAGATTTATTGGGTATAGATTGCTCTTCGATAGCATCTCTGGACCTGATGCGTCAGTTAGCTTCAGCCGCCGCGGATGACACTAACTCCCTCATGTCAAACGGTTCCGAAACAGGTCAAAGAATCGGGGCTTTATTAAAAAAACAGGAAAAAAGTACTTCTATCAAACAAGATGGGGGCAAAAATGTTTGATTGCAATTCAGACTTAATCTCTTTTCACAATAACGAAGTGACCTTGAACTCGACGCAACAGTCGGAAATGCGTGAGCGCCGCGAAGCTAATCGAACTCGGCTAAAAGAGGGTCTTGATGCCAATGAAGATCCTTCTCCAGATTCACATCAGGCGCAAGGATCATATGCTATGCACACGATGGTTCAGGACGAAAACAATGACTACGACATTGACGATGGAGTTATTTTTCTCAAGCAAGACTTAGTCGGTAGCCAAGGAACTGACAAAACAGTATTGGATACCCGGAAAATGGTACGTTCCGCACTTGATGACGGCTCATTTGAAACAGCTCCAGAAGTGCTAAAAAATTGTGTGCGGGTAATATACAAAAAAGGCTATCACGTAGATGTGCCTGTTTACCGGCAGTTGGATGATGATGACACACTCGAATTGGCCAGCAGTGACTGGAAAGGGAGCAGTCCGAGCGATGTTACAAAGTGGTACAACAAAGCAGTAATTGAAAAAAGCCCTGACACAGATAATGGCCGTCAGCTCCGGCGTATAACTCGATATATTAAAGCATACAAAAACAGCCGGCCGAGTTGGAAGACCAAGACGGCAAGTGGGTTTGTTATATCCGTTCTTGTTGTTGAGTGTTACACACCTGATGATCGGGATGATGTCTCGATTTACAAGACCATGAAGAATATTCGTGATCGTCTAAATCTAAGTTTAGAAGTCTGCCATCCTGTTCGGAACGAGATGTTAACGAAAAGAGCAGATGATGCGCGAACCAAGCATTTGAGAGAGAAGCTTTCTAACGCGCTTGATGATCTTGGGGTGCTGTTCGACAGTGATTGTACTATGTTCACAGCTTTAAAGACTTGGAATAGCATTTTTAAACATCAGTTCTGGGTTGATCGAATAGACAAAGAAGAGTCGAAGCACCAAAAAACCGACCTTTTAAGAGGGGGTAATTCAGGTTTGGCTATTACGGCTGGCCTGAAATCTGCTATGGGTCCATCATATCCCCGTATCAAGCAAACAGAGAGTTACGGTGGCAAGAAGGAGGAGTAAACGGTCAAGGAGTCCATGGTATGAAACTTATCGCGAAAAGTATATTTTCGAACGCCGCGCATCCGATGAATATTCCTCTCTCCGCGAAAAAAAATGCAAACGTGGACGTAAGCTATGGCTGCAATATCACGTCAATATATTCTTGCTGGATTATGACGTAACCAGGAGCGTAACAATTAAGCTGTTTAGTGACTCAAGCAAGCCCCCAGAAGTTACGTTCGATGGTCCTGAAGATTCCCCACATCGCTATAAAAATGGTCAACTTTGCATGTGGTATCCCAAAGCGGATAAGAGTGAACGCTGGATTTTTAGCGATGGGCTCCTTCATTTACTCGTCATGATAGAAGCACACTTGTTCCGAGAAGAGTGGTGGCGAGAAACTGGTGAATGGCTTGGCCCAGAAAAGGCTCATGGCAAGGACATCGAGCAGTAACTCATCTATGACTATCTTAAGAACAGGGCCAAGGTATATACAGACGACTACATTCCCCCGTTTAGAGATACTTGGCCATTGCCATCAGCCTTTTTTGTCCTTCCACTTAAAAACCCATTCCAACGATCAAGCGATTCCATGTATTGATGAGCGCGATAGCCCCGAGAAGTTCCACTATTTGCGCGTCAGAATAGTGCGCTTTCAGCGCTTCGAAAGTTTCATCCGAAACACTCACCCCCTGCGTGCTTTCCTCGCAAAGGCGCAAAGCCACTTTCTCCTTCTCATCAAAAATGTCGTTTGAGGAACCCTCCTGTGCGGCTTTCGCCTTCTCATCCCCCACCTTGTGCATCCGCGCCATGTTGGAGTGCATGTTGACGCAAAAATGACACCCGTTGAGCGCCGATGCGCGGATGTTCAAGATTTCCTTAAAGCCGATGTCGATCTCTCCCGGACCGTCCGCCACCGTTGTCAGGCTTAGCAAGGAGCGCAAAAAATCCGGTTTGTGGGCAAGGGCCTTCACGGGCGGAATCACTACTCCGAACTGCTTTTGCAGATTGTCCATGACACGCTTTGCAGACGCTTCGGCCTGCTCGGGTTCCAACAAGGAAATTCGTGGCATTCCATGCTCCTTCGATAGATTCGAACGGGTAAATACATGCTCACCAGAGACTTTTTCTTCTGAGTGATACTTACGCCACCCAAAGGCTGTCGGTCAATGATACGCCAACCACCCCTTCTCCCGACATCGATGCGTATGGGCGCAAGCACAAAATATCTACTTTTGCTAAACTGTACTGGCAACATTTGTTCTCCGCTCTATGCGCTCCAAATGAACGGGTGGATGCTATCCATGAACAAACAAGTTTCCCTGAGAGAAGCCGCCGCTCTCATCAGCGAAGATGACGCCATCAGTCCCGGCGGCACTCTTTTGCACAGAACGCCTGCTGCCCTGATACGTGAAATTGCCCGCTCGGACATTCGGGGTCTCACCCTCATCAAGCCATCTCCCGGATACGACGCCGACCTGCTTTGCGCCGCAGGCGCCGTGAGCAGAATTATCAGTGGCATAGTCACGTTCGAGGCAGAATTCGGCCTGGCGCCTCATTATCGAAAATCGATAGAGAAGGGTTTGACCGGCCTTACAGAACACGCCTGAGCCAGCGTTCTGGCGGGGCTGCGGGCCGCAGCCTATGGAGTTCCCTTCCAGCCTGTACGTGGATTCGACGGGAGCGACATTCCTGAACAAAGCGGTATCTTCACGTTCGAGGACCCCTATACGAAAGAGGAACTCTATGCGATCCCCGCTCTCAAGCCGGACTGGGCGTTGATCCACGTCCAGACATCAGACGCACAGGGAAACGCCCAGATACTGGGTAACCAGCAATTCGACGTGGAAATGACGCGCGCGGCGCAAAAAGGGGTCATTCTCACAACCGAGAAAATCGTTGACACAGAAGAAATCGCAGCAGAACCGGAGAGAACTGCGATTCCGGGCTTTCTTGTCAAGGCGGTCGTGGAAACGCCAGGCGGGGCGTCACCTTGCAGTTGCCATCCATATTACGGAGTGGACAAGGAGGAAATGGGCCGCTATCTGACCCTGACCCGGGAAGAAGGCGGGCTTCGAAAGTATCTTGCGAGCACTGACCAGAAACGCGAACAAGACGCGGTGACGGAATAACCATGGGCAACCGACCGGCCTCGCTGCCAGAGCACGTGATCCGTGCCGGCAACCAGATAGCTGTCACCCTCTCCCGCCTTATCAAAAACGGCGAGAAAGTTTTCCACGGGGTCAACTCACCGCTTCCTATGATTGCGATCTTTTTGGCAAAGAAACTGCATGCTCCCAACTGCTCGCTCATAGAAGTCGCGGGTTCGGTGGACCCCAAACCACGCTTCATGCCGAACAGTACTGCCGACCCGGAACTTTGCCACGGCGCGGCTTCCATGTTCTACAATCCGGACATGTACGACCTGGTCTCTCGCGGGGGAGTGGACCTTGCTTTTCTGGGAGCAGCCCAACTCGACAAGCCGGGACACGCCAACATGAGCTACATCGGCGACCCGTTCCACCCGAAAGTGAGACTCCCCGGCGGAGGGGGAGGCGCCGTCATCATGCCGCAGGTGAAACGAACCGTCATCTGGAGAACCGTGCACGACAGACGATTTCTCGTACCCCGTGTCGATTTCTCAACGCAATCGGGCAATCTGAGCAACGTCGTAACGCCCATGGCCCTGTTCGAGAAAAAATCCACCGGGCTCGAGATCGCCAGTGTCCACGCAGGCTACTCACTGGATGAAGTGATCGAGAAAACGGGCTTCAACCTAGAACGCCCGAGCGTCGTAACGCAAACCCCCGAACCGAGCGCCGGGGAACTGAGCGCTTTGGAGGAACTCGATCCCGATGGTGTGCGTTTTTCGGAATTTCGTATAAAACCACAGACATTCGTTGGTACGACAAGTGCCCAATTCTCTACATGACGTCTAACTTCTTCAAACGAAAATTTCGGGGAATTCCATGAGCAAAGAATTGATGAATCGCCTGGAAGGCTATTCGACCTGTCAGGCAGCCGACGCTTTCGATAAGTTGCAAATCAGAGGTCACATGCCCGACATCATCCTGCTGTCCCCGGATTCGGGATACCGAATGGTGGGAGAAGCACATACCGTTCGAATGGTTCCTGCGGGCGGCGGCCCTTTGCCAAAGCGTGAGGTGCACCACATCGACGCGGCACCCGAGGGGAGCATTGTCGCCATCAGCATCCCGCCCGGAGTTACGACGGCCAATTGGGGCGGGATGATGACCACTCGGGCGAAGGTGATGAAATTAGGGGGCGTCGTTCTCGATGGCAGAGCCAGAGATATTGAAGAACACCGACAGATGGGATTCCCCTTGTTCGCCAGAGGAGTATCGGTTCATGGAAGCAGTGGATATACGGTTCCCGTTGCCGTGGGGGAACCAATCAATTGCGGGGGCGTAACGGTGAGACAGGGAGACGTCTTTCTGGGCGACGTCAATGGCGTGGTCGTCATCCCCAGGGAAAGGCTTCAGGAAGTCATCGACAAGATGGATGAACTGGCGGAAATCGAAGAAAAAATCACCGAGGAACTTGAAAAAGGTATGACCATCGGCGAGGCATTCGCCAGGTACAGAACCTAGTACGGGGCCACGACAACCGCCTGAAACGTGATTGCCGAAAATTGACCCGAAAGTCGCGCCATCTTGTGGCGCAAGACAGAACTGATATAATTGCGCTTCTTTTCGGAAATCCGCCCCAGACTTATCCTGATGAATTCAATAGACACTACCTCGTGTGCTCTCCCGTTGCGGGCTATTTTCATCCTCGCTGTCTCCATTTTCCTGAGTGGATGCGGCTTGATTCCCAGACTGATGGGCTACGACATTCCGGCTGACGATTTCCATGGCATCGCTTCGTGGTATGGAGAGCCATACCACGGGCGCAAAACGGCGAACGGCGAAAAGTACAACATGCACGCGCTCACAGCCGCGCACCGCACCCTGCCTTTTGGCTCCATCGTACGGGTGCGCAGAACCGACGATGGGCGGGAAGTGCAGGTGCGAATCAATGATCGAGGCCCCTTTCACATCAACCGCGTAATCGACCTCTCACGCGAGGCGGCCCGCCAAATCGGCATGCTGCGCAAAGGCACAACCGAAGTATCCATCGAACCCCTCCATATCCCACGAGAGCCCAACAACCCGAAATGGATGATCCTGGTTGGCGGGTTCATGGAAAAAACGCAAGCGCAGGAATTCGCCGATTACTACAACGGAAACGGTACAATCTCGGAGATCCGGCCCGGCTGGCACGGCAACTACAATCACTACCATGTCCAGATCAAAGGCCTAGCCGACGAGAGGACAGTAAAAAGATTGGCGGAAGGATTGCAGCGCAACGGATACGGGGCATTCATCGTACGAGCGAAATGAACGATTCAGTCTGTATCAATACCTAGCCCGCATTATTCATGACGATAGATTTTGTTGGGGTATTGGCTCGTTTTTTCGTCCGGGTTTACGGATTTTGTGAGGTTCAGTCTGTTTTGGTTTGGGGGTTGTCGTTTGGGGTTGGTTTGCGGCCCTTGCCGCGTTGGTCAGGGTCCTTGAGCGGCGATGCGCTGGAGCATGCTCGCGAGCATCAACTGGTTTGCCGGTCCACATTTACGAA
>CBDATS010000003.1:0-3971 GCA_965200245.1 bacterium
TCCGGCAGTCGATGAAAGTCTCCAGGAATTTATTCTGAAGAAAAAGGCGGCGATGCCGGATTCATTCGTTTAGAACTTACTTCGCTTGAAAAATGGAATTGTCGGTTCGGATTTGTTCGGGTCGAAGGTAAATTTTGTGTAAGTGCTCGGATCCTTGTGCATGAATTGACTGCATTAGGTCAAAAGGAAATCGGAAGCTTTTTTGTTCAAGGCGACTTGGTGATCAAGGATTGACCTCGTAATTTAGCCAGTAGACGTAAGATAGTTTGAAATTCTGCAGTACGCGTCGGCGCATTTCGGTGATCTTAAGCAGCTCGAGTTTTCTTCACTTTGGCCAATCGGATATTGCGTTCGCTGCAGTTGTCGGTGAATGTTACGTCTGAGAATCGGGTAAATCGTATAATTTCAGATTCAAACTTTATGAAAGTTTTGTTCAGGTTCTCGGCAAATTTTACCAAATAAATCTCGAAACTGAACATCACAGCCAACAAAAAAATCAGTGGTTTTTTGCCGATAACGTATAGAATCTTTCGCACATTTGCATTTGCCGGTGGTTCCTTTCAGACAGAGAGGACCGGCAATGGACAAGAAAGACGACAATCCGATGGGAAAAGTAGTTCACATCAATGAGGCGAGGATCAAGGATCACCTGGGTGAAATGGTCAGGGACGCGGTTGAGGTGACGCTGAACACGATGCTGGATGCCGAAGCCGATCGACTTTGCGGCGCGGCGCGATACGAACGAACCGAAGCGCGCAGGGACACCCGCGCGGGCGGTTATGACCGCAAGCTACACACCAAGGCGGGCGAGGTCAGACTGAAGGTTCCGAAGCTTCGCCGCACAACCTTCGAGACGGCCATCATTGAACGCTATCGCCGCCGTGAGAGCAGCGTCGAAGAAGCCATAATCGAGATGTACCTGGCGGGTGTTTCGACGCGCCGTGTCGAGGATGTCACCGAAGCTCTGTGGGACGTGAGAGTATCCCCTTCGACGGTGTCGAGCCTCAACAAGAAGATCTATGACAAGATCGAGGCCTGGCGCAATGCGCCGATCAAAGGCAGGCATCCATATGTCTATCTCGACGGTATCGTCATGAAGCGCAGCTGGGCGGGCGAAGTGTGCAACGTATCGCTTCTGGTTGCCATCGGCGTGACCTCTGAAGGTCATCGGGAGGTGCTCGGCGTCTGCGAGGGAGCCAAGGAAGACAAATCAGGCTGGAGCGCTTTCCTGCGCCACCTGGTCGACCGCGGCCTGAAGGGCGTGGAGCTGATCATCTCGGATGCTTGCCGGGGTTTGACCGAAAGCGCGGCGGAGTATTTGCCTGATGCGCGCTGGCAGCGCTGCACGGTGCATTTTTATCGCAATGTCTTCAGTCATGTGCCGAAAACCAAAGTGCGCGGGGCCGCGCACATGCTCAAAGCGATCCATGCTCGGGAGAGCCGGGAAACAGCTGCCGGGAAAGCCGAGGCTGTGGTTGCCGAACTGCGCGCCATGAGGTTGAACAAAGCGGCTGATCTGGTCGAAGGGAAGATCCGGGAGACCCTCGGCTATTACAGCTTCCCCGACAGCCATTGGCGCAAAATCAGGACGAACAATCCGCTGGAGCGGCTGATGAAGGAAATTCGAAGACGGACCAGGGTCGTCGGGGCCTTTCCCGATGGTCAATCCTGTCTCTGCCTGGCTGCGGCCAGGTTGAAACACATCGCCGGCACGCAGTGGAGCACGCGAAAGTATATGGACATGGAGCCGCTGCGCGAGATGAAACTTCAACATAACGGAGCCGCCGTCGCATGATCGAAAGTGCGAAAGATTCTGGACACTACCTTTTTGCCTTAAGAACCTGATTGGGATAGCCGGTGCCCCGACAGTAGCTTAAGTGAAGCCGCGCTGAAAGGACGTTAGCGGCAAAGGATCAGGTTATGAGCATGAGTTTGAATTCGAAGATTCTTCAGAACGCTGCCGAGAAAATCCGGAGCTGCAACGCGATGGGCAAGGCAGCTCCGACGGACGGAAAATGGCTTGAGGATCTGACCATTAAAGTCGCGTCTTTGATTCCCGATTGGGACATAGAGGAATGCTGGTCATGGAGCAACTGGACCAAGTTGAGTGAGGATTTCAAGAGTTCTAGGGATCTTGGCATCGATGCTGTTGGCCGGCGCCGCGGCGATGGTGGGCTGGTCGCCATCCAGTGCAAATCCCGTCAGTTGGATGACCGGGGCGCTGGCAATCCGATCACCAAGAAAGAGATCGACAGTTTTTCCAGCCTGTCTTCCGGCAAGGAGTGGAAGGAACGCTGGGTTGTGACTCACGGCGAAGTTGATCTGGCGAAGAACGCGCTGGATTCGGTTCCGAAGGAAAATCCGATTCGCCAGGTGCATATTCTCAAGGACATTCAGCAGCAGCTTTCGGACTGGGGCCCTTTTTTTGAAGAGCGTGGGGCGAATGATGACGGCGAGGTCATCCAGACGCGCTCATCGATGCAGGATGAAGCGGTCAACAGGGCTGTTAACGGTCTCCGGGCCAATGTTGAAGCCGAATCCGGCGGATTGCCGAAGGGCAAAGCCCGCGGCAGAATTGTTCTTCCCTGCGGCACTGGCAAGACCCGGATCGCGCTGAGGATTGTGGAGGAGCTTACCGAAGAGGACGGGCTTGCGGTTGTTCTTTGTCCCTCCATCGCGCTTGTGGCGCAGCTGCGTCGGGAATTTCTTCAGAATGCCGAACGCCGGCTGCGGACGATTTCGGTTTGTTCCGACAAGACGGCCGGGTTTTTCCGAACCGAGGATGCGCAGAGCCTGCTGTCTGATCCGACGGCGGATACGGGCTATGTTAGCGCTTCGGAGATCAAGGGGATGGTGACCACAAATCCGGATGAGATTGAGTGCTGGATCAAGAATGACCGGAAATCTGTTGCAGCGGGGAATCCGGTGGCGGACAGTGTTTCATCCGTATCCGCATTGAATGTCATTTTCGGGACATACCAATCCAGTCACCGGATCGGAAAAGCACTGCGGAAGGCCGGGCGGGAGGCTGATGTCCTGATCGCTGACGAAGCCCACCGGACGGCTGGGCTGAAAAAGGCGTCGAAACCCGACGCGGCTGAGCGGCTGAGGGACTTCACCGTTTGTCATGACGATGCGCGGTTTCCGGTTAAGCACCGCGTTTATCAGACGGCGACGCCGAGGGTTTATGAAAACCGGGCGGGCGGCAGAGCCGGGAAAACCGATTATGCAGTGCGCAGCATGGACGATGAATCGGTTTTCGGAGTGGAGCTTTACCGGCGCAGCTACACCGAAGCGGTCAAGAACGAATGGCTGACCGATTACCGGATCATCGCGCTCGGCGTGAACGATCAGGAATCTTTTAATGTCGCCAATGAAATGGCGAACAAGTTTGATGGAAAGCGCAACGCTCCGACCACCGCCACCCTTCTGGGCGGTCTGGTGATGGCCTTGGTAATGGGCGGCGGATTGGGGGGCGTTGGTATTCGCTCCTGCATAGCCTTTCTGAACACGGTGCGCCGTTCGAAGGACATGACGGAATTTCTCGGATCCGAGCCGGTGCGGAATTGGGTGTCCAAGCGGGTTGAATATCTGACCGGAAGCGCGGCGGCGGAATGCTCGTTCAAGCATCTTGACGCATCAAGCAGCGTCAGCAGGCGCGACCATGCCAAAGCCAAGCTTGGCGCAGCAACAGCGGAAAGTCCTTACGCCATCCTGAATGTCGGAATTTTTGGTGAAGGGACCGACGCACCGTCTTTGGGATCGGTGGCTTTTCTGGAGCCTAGGAAAAGCCCGATCGACGTCATTCAGGCAGTCGGACGCGCCATGCGTCTCTCCAAAGGCAAGAAACTCGGTTACATCATCGTTCCGATTCGCATTCCGCCCGATCAAAACGCCGAGGACTGGCTGTCCAGGGAGGGGGAGGAAGGTGGTTGGAGCGAGCTTGGTCAGATTCTCAGGGCGCTGCGTTC
>CBDATS010000004.1:0-1540790 GCA_965200245.1 bacterium
TCACTGAAAGAACGTAAAACGGCCTGGCCGCATTCTGCAAATTCGGCCTCGCCCGAGAGTTTCGCCAACTTCAACAAGCCCAGCGCCGCCATCGAATTCCCGCTCGGAACGGCGCCGTCTTGCGTCATCTTCTTGCGCACGATGAGTTGTTCATGATCGTGGGCTGTAAAGAAGAAAGCGCCGTCCGCATCATCCCGGTAGCGGGATATCATCTCCCGCGCCAAATCCGAAGCCGCTCGAATCCACCGGGTCTCAAAGCTCGCCTCATACAAATCCAACAGTCCGGGAATCAGAAAAGCATAATCATCCAGATACGCATTGAACCTGCTCACGCCTTCACGGTGGCTCCTGAGCAAACCCCGCTCATCGCGCATGTTGTTCAAGATAAAATCCGCCGCCTTGCCCGCCTCTTCCACATACGGAGGATGTTCCAGAATCCTGCCCGCCAAGGCCATCGAACCGACCATCAGCCCATTCCAACTCGTGAGAATCTTGTCATCCAGACCCGGTTTCACACGCCGCTCGCGCTCGGCGAAGAGCTTTGCACGGCCTCTTTGCAATACTCCGTAGAGTTCCTCTTCCGAAATGCCCAGTTCCTCGGAAAAAGCGCGGGGTGGTTTCTGAATAAACAAGGCGGAGGTATTGCCCTCGAAGTTGCCTTCCTCCGTCACGCTGTAAAAACGGCAGAATATGTCCGCTTCTTCTTTGCCGAGAATTTCCTCTATTTCCTCAGGACGCCAGACGAAGAACTTGCCCTCCTCGCCCTCGCTGTCAGCGTCCTGCGCAGAGTAGAATCCGCCGCCCGGGCTGGTCATCTCCCGCAAAACGTAATCAAGCGTATCCGCGACCACGGATCGGTAAAACGCGCTTCCCGTCGCCTGGTAGGCCTCGATATAGACTCTGGAAAGAAGGGCGTTGTCATAGAGCATCTTCTCGAAGTGGGGGATGAGCCAATACGCATCCACACTGTAGCGGTGAAAACCACCGCCGAGTTGATCATACATACCACCCAGCGCCATTCTTTT
The DNA here is from genome assembly GCA_965200245.1 of bacterium. Taxonomy (GTDB): domain Bacteria; phylum UBA8248; class UBA8248; order UBA8248; family UBA8248; genus Bin107. The sequence goes on from CBDATS010000004.1 coordinate 1,026, forward strand.
AAGTGTCAACTCGACCATGTTCAGCAATTCCTGATCCGGAGATCGTTTCCATTTTCTCAAAAGAAGCATCAGCGCCATGGAGGGCGGGAACTTCGGAGCACGTCCGAAACCGCCCCAGGCAGAGTCGAATCGCTCCTTGAGTTCCTTTGCTGCCTGATCGATCCACTCCGTTTTTAAATCACCCTTTGCGTCGGCCACGAATTCCATCTGCCGCAGGTTCGCTGTGATGCTCTCCGCGTTCGTATGCAAATCGTCTTGTCTCGTGCGGTAGATTTCGGCCAGTTTCAAGAGCACGTTCCTGAAACCTGGTCTCCCCCACTTGTCATGCGGCGGAAAATACGTGCCGCCGAAGAATGGTCTCAGATCCGGGAGCAGAAAAACGCTCATGGGCCAGCCTCCCTGACCCGTCATCATCTGCACCGCTTCCATGTAAATGCCGTCGATATCAGGACGTTCTTCCCGGTCCACCTTGATGGACACGAAATGCTCGTTCAGGATTGCCGCGATTCCCTCATCCTCGAAGCTCTCATGCTCCATCACGTGGCACCAATGGCAGGCGGAATAGCCGACGGACAAGAAAATGGGCTTGTTTTCTTCTCTTGACTTACGAAGCGAATCCTCGCCCCAGGGATACCAATGCACCGGATTGTACTGATGCTGCAGGAGGTAGGGACTCGTCTCCTGGGCGAGACGGTTCTTCTGTCGGGGTTGATTCATGAATTCCTCATATATGCGGGGAAAAGCCCATTTGCAGACGAATATCTGTCAACAGGTTATGGGAGAATGCTCAACAAAACAATTGGGAATTACATACGCAGAAAAATTTCTTGCGTTTCCACCGGAATGTCCCGTATCCTGTTCATGATGCAAAAGAAAAACGAAAGCAGCGTGGGTGTCAACCCATACCCATTTCTCTCGGGAAAGGAGACCAGGATGAAATCTGCTACAGAGATGCGGCAGCAGCTGAGTGAGAAGGCAGGCACGGACGAGGCGTTCCGGCAGAAACTGCTCGACGACCCGCGCGGCACGATCGAAAGCGAGTTCGATGTCGCCCTGCCGGCCGGTTTTTCGGTTTCGGTGCTCGAGGACAGTGCGGATCATGCGCATCTGGTGATCCCGCCCTCGTCGCTGATCCCCGACAGCGACCTCGAGAGCGTCAGCGGCGGGATAGACCGGTGGGGTAGCCACGACTACGGCCCCTGACCCTGGCGGGGGGATCTCGCGGGCGTCAGCGGCGGCGCCTGAGAAAGCAGAGGCCAGCGAGGAGTTCCGCGCCCGCCTGCTCGCTGACCCGAAGGCCGTGGTATCCGAGGAGGTCGGAATCGCTCTTCCGGATGATTGTAACCTCCATGTCGTGTCGGATGACGCGGAAAACGGCTATCTGGTACTCCCGCCTGCGCCCCGACTCACCGAGGAACAGCTGGCGTCCGTCCAGGGCGGATAGAAGCTTAAGGTATCAAGTCTTCCGGGATTTCAGTATGTGATTCCCAAACAATTTCCCTCTGAGGGGAGATTTGCACGAGTGTTTCCACGCGCCCGTCCCCGCGAATATGCGAGATGTTTTCACCGCGACCCTCTGACCAGGCCGTAGATATCAGATGCAGACGATGACAGTTTCTCGGGTTCTCCTCCGCGCAGAGAATCGCTGTGGGTTCTTTTTCCACCTGCGTCCCAAGACGCTCCATGGCGCGGATGAAACCCGCATCGCGCCTTACCTGCGCCCAGTCAATTCGCCCCTTGTCGCCAAAAAATTCCGGATTTTGTCTGATATTGCGCTTCCCACCCAACAACTCTCCTTCCCATATGTACGCGATATCCCGAGATTCCAAATACAGGCTCAATTTCTCTTTGTTGAACTGTGGGTTTCTCCTGCTGTAGGGAATGCTACGCACGTCCACCACGCATGCGATGCCGTGGCGAAACAGCAAGTCCAGGAGTTTTTCCCCGCTGTGGTTGCTGTGGCCTATCGTCCAGAGTGGATGCTTCAAGCAAGCCCCCCATGAGAGTAGCCGCAACCTCGCATCCACGATGAAAAATTTCCACGTCGATGTTTTCATCCGGCGCATGGGCGTTCGAATCGGCATTGGCGAGAGGGAACCAGACGGAGGGAATCCCCAGGTCTCTCGTGAACATGCTGTCGGGAACACTGCCGCCGAAGTTCGGGTATATGACTGGCTCGACTCCGTAACCGCCGACGGCCTGTATTACCTTCTGCACATGGGGGTCGTCCGCCGGAGTCTTGCTGGCGTCGAAGGTTGCCATTTTACGGACCTCGATATCACCGAACCCTTCTGCCTTCAGAAACGAACACACATCTTCGAAAAGCACATCCGGGTTCTGATCTACAACAAGGCGGAAGTCCAGCTTGGCGCGCGCGGAGCCTGGAAGGACTGTTTTCATGCCATCGCTGGAATACCCACCCTGAAAACCACAGATATTCAGATTCGGCCTGGTGAGAGAACTGGCATAAAATGCGGAAAGTTCCGGGATCCGGTCGGCCCCTTCACCGATGGCAGCCCGGAGTTCCGTCTCCGGGTCGGGGATTCCCTCAAGTGCATTCCGGTCCGCGTCGCTAACCGGAAGCACGGAATCGTAAAACCCGGGTATGCGCACCTTGCCCTCGCGAGTTCGCAGACATTGCACGGCCTCCATGAGACGCCAGAATGGATTCGGGACAGGCCCGCCATACGTCCCCGAATGGAGGTCCTTTCCTACTCCGTGCGCGAGCAGTTCGATGTAGAGCAACCCCCTGCAGCCCAGGGAAAGTGTCGGTCTGCCCGAGGGGTGCAAGGAGCCATCCGATGAGCACGCGATATCCGCTTTCAACAATTTCCTGTTCGCTTGTATGAATTTCCTCAGGCTGGGAGAGCCCATTTCCTCCTCACCCTCTATCAAAAACTTGAGATTGACAGGCATCTCCGTTTTCGTCTCGTGGTATGCTTCAACCGCCTTGATCTGAGCGAAATGCTGGCCCTTGTTGTCTCCCGACCCGCGTGCAAAGAGGCGGCCATCACGTACCTGTGGTTCAAAAGGCTCGGAACTCCAGCCCTCATCCATACTGGCAGGCTGTACGTCGTAGTGGCCATAGATCAACACGGTCGGGGCATCTGGCGGTCCTTTCACTTCACCATATACGAGCGAAATACCCCCGGTCGGCAGAATCCTTGCATCAATGCCCGCTTCATTCATCAATCCCGCCAGATGCGCTGCCGCCTCCACTACACCGACCCCCAATGTGCTGATGGAAGGTATTTTGAGATATTCGATGAGTTCCGCCAGACTCTGTTCCCTTCTCGATCGCAGAAAATCAATCACCGCCGACATTCCACTCTCCTTTGCAAAGAACCACATTCGCCGAGGTGTTGCCGAAATTATCCACCCAGCTTATCCTGAGAGATAGCTTGAACCTGCCAAATTCATTTGCTGCCGCGCAAAAACTGGATTTCGCATGATTCGATCTGTTCTTAGCATAATTCATCGAGCCATCAAGGTCATCCGCCTTGGACGCCTGCTGTTTTTTATCATCGTCATGTTGATGGTGACAAGCTGCACCCGGCCCCGTACCCTGAACCTGGCTCCTGCTCCTGAAGGAAGCTACAACCACCAGGAGAGTTACGTCGAATTACCTTCCAGCATCGAAAACGCCAAGATAACGGGGTACCTGGTGCGCCCCTCGGTAGCGGGGAGATACCCCTGTGTCGTATTGCTTCACGGAAAAGGCGGTTGGTGGCAAGCATACATCCGTTATGCCCGGAAGCTCGCCAGCCATGGATTTTCATCTTTGGTCATCAATTACTACTCGGTTCATCAGGTGGACCTCGCAGGCCTTACAACGCCATTCGCCCAAAGAAAACTGAATTTCGAGCGCCAGAATGAAGACATCAACCGGGCTGTTTCCGCATTTTCGAAAAGCGCGCATTGCGTGCAACGCAAAATCGGTCTCGTCGGGTTCTCACTTGGTGCTGACAAGGCATTCCGCACGGCCGCATCGCTTCCGGAAGTCGGGGCCATAGTAGCTTATTATGGTCCCTACGATTATGCGGCTCTCATCAAAAAGCGCATCAGTTCCGTCGTTCTCGCCCTGGCCCCTGAAGATCTACTCCAGTGGAAAAATTACCTGGAAATTCACAGTCCCACTTCCAAGGTCAAGAACTCGAGAGCTTCCACCCTGATGTTCCATGGCGTGACGGACGGGATCATTCCTGTCCAACAATCATTTGCGATGATAAAAAAATTAAGGGCGCGAAAATCGGGCCACGCGGAATTGAAACTGTACGAGGGAACCGGCCACAATTTCGTGCTTAGAAGAAGCACTCCCCGGGAAAGGGAAGACTCGATTCGGATCGCGTTGATTTTCCTCAAAAACCACTTGTCCCAAAACAGGGAATCACCCAAGGCGCAACATGTGGACAAAAAACGCGCCGACCTTCATCCCGGAAACGGCAAACAAGGCAGTTGACACCTCATGGACACGACACCGGACGGCAGACACGGCAAGAGCGAATCCTGGGTTCGCGAATGGGTGGGCTGGAGTGAACTCACTCCCGCCGGCAACGTTGAAGCAGGCGCATGGGGCACGTGGACAATCACCTTCCACGTCGGCAGATACGGTGTAGACGATGGCGGGACAATCATTCTCTCACGTCGCTTCGCAAGCGATTGGGCCAGGCCGCAAACCGACGCACCCGACAAAATCCATTTTGCGAGTGCAACTACGAGCGGGAGTGCCTCCCTCAGGCTGAGATGGGACCCGAAATCGAATATCAGGCCCTGGCAGCAAGGTCTGGCTATCGATGTTTTTGACAGTTATCTGGCGGAAGGAGATACGGTTACCATCGCCCTGGGAGACAGAAGCGGGGGCTCTGCGGGCACACGTGCCCAAACCTTTTGCGAGAAGAATTTCCGCTTCCGTCTCTTCGTGGACTGTTTCGGCTCGAATCGATTCATCGAAGCGGCCGATACGCCTTCCTTCGCTATCGTACCGGGAAAACCGGCCCGTCTCGTCATGCATGGCGCTACGGAACAAGCATATGGTGAGACTTCCTGGATGCAAATAAAACTGGAAGACATCTGGGGAAATCCATGTTACGGCATCGATGCGGAAGTCTTTCTCACCGCCGAGGAAGCCATATGCGAGGGACTGCCGGAAGTCGTCCAGTTGAAGCGTGACGGTCCCGCCGTTGTCCGACTTGATGGTCTCAGATGGGAACCGGGCAAGTGGGGACGGGTACGAGGCGATGCCGGTGGCGGCATCCCTGCAGCATACAGTAATTTTGTGCACGCCATGGAGAAAACCCACAAATGGAGACCATTCTGGGGTGATCTCCACGGCCAAAGTGAGGAAACGGTAGGCACAAATACCGCGGATGATTACTTTTCATTCGCCCGCGACATGGCGGGGGCGCAATTCTCCTGCCATCAAGGAAACGATTTCCAGGTTACGAAAGATACCTGGACCGACATTCGCGCGGCCACAAGGAAATACAACGAACCGGGCCGTTTCATCACGTTCCTGGGGATCGAATGGTCCGCCGTAACAGCCATGGGAGGGGACAGGAACGTCATGTATCTGGGCGACGACGGCCCTCTGCATCGAACGAGTCATTGGCAACTCGATGACTGGGCCGATCAGGAAACGGACAGATACCCTCTCGATGCTCTATACGACGCAATGAGTGGACGCACAGACGTCACCTTGATTCCGCACATCGGGGGCCGGCGCGCGAGTCTGGACTATCACCACACAGAGCTTGAACGCGTCATGGAAATATATTCATCGTGGGGAAGATTCGAATGGTTCGTGGAGGAAGCCCTGGAAAAGGGCTGGCGAGTGGGCATCACGGCGGGCAGCGATGGACACAAAGGGCGTCCCGGAGCCAGCTACCCGGGCGCGGCTATTTTCGGCGTCTATGGCGGTTACACCTGCATCTATGCGGAAGAGCTCACACGCGAGAGCCTGTGGGAAGCGATTCAGGCCAGGCGTATCTATGCAACAACGGGAAAGAAGATTCATCTTTCTTTCTCGGCCGGAAACCATTTCATGGGAGATGAATTCGAATCCACCGAACCGCCTGTTTTCAAAGTTCAGGCCATGGGCGAATGCGGTATTGAGTCTATAGAATTAAAGCGCGCCTCACAGACCATTTTGTCTTATCATCCAAAAGATGCGGAAGCCCGGAATGCAGACTGGTTCCGGGTATCCTGGAGCGGCGCCCGCATACACCAGCGCAACCGTCAAACCCACTGGCACGGCGGCTTAAGAGTCGATAAGGGAAGAATCGAGGAGCCCAGAAACTGGCAAGTGGATAACCTCGAAGAAGGGATACAGTCAGCCGATGATCGAAGTATACGTTGGTTGAGCCGCACGACCGGGGATGCGGACGGCGTCGAGTTCCGCCTTTCGGACGGAGAAGGCTCGACTCTCTACTTCGAAACCGACGTTGTTTCCTTTGAGGTAAGACCAGACGACATCGGAGTCGTTCCTTATTTGGTGGACGCAGGCGGCGTGCGCCAACAGGTGGAAGTGCAGCGCATCAGCCCAACGCCAAGGAATCCTTACGCGAACGTCACTTTCAAAATCGATGAAAGCGACTTTAATGACGGCTGGAATCCTTATTTCATCAGATTGATGCAAGAAGATGGGGCATTGGCGTGGAGCAGCCCCATATTCGTGAAAAAGGTGAAAAAATGACAGCGGACAAACTGCCTGTTCTCGACGAAAGTTGGCAGCAGGCACTGGTCACCACAGCGTATCGAGTTCAATGGAATTCAGCACCTTGAGCACCGTCTCAAGCTGGGCGGTGAGGGCAAGGAAATCCCATACATCCTGATGACGGGCAGGAAGGCAGGCATTGACGGCATGTCGCCTGAAGAAACCGGACCTTCCAGAGAAGAAGAAAAACAAAGCACCGCCATTACAAGCCCATAAGTTCTTTCTCAACGATCTCGCCCAAGGGTCCGAGCCCGTCGATTTCCTGACTCAAGAGGCTGTCAAGACGGGCAAACGTAGCGAATTTCAATGTACGTTATCGTACCATGGAGCCCCGCCGCTGACGCTCTCGAGGTCGCTGTCGGGGATCAGCGACGAGGGCGGGATCACCAGATGCGCATGATCCGCACTGTCCTCGAGCACCGAAACCGAAAAACCGGCCGGCAGGGCGACATCGAACTCGCTTTCGATCGTGCCGCGCGGGTCGTCGAGCAGTTTCTGCCGGAACGCCTCGTCCGTGCCTGCCTTCTCACTCAGCTGCTGCCGCATCTCTGTAGCAGATTTCATCCTGGTCTCCTTTCCCGAGAGAAATGGGTATGGGTTGACACCCACGCTGCTTTCGTTTTTCTTTTGCATCATGAACAGGATACGGGACATTCCGGTGGAAACGCAAGAAATTTTTCTGCGTTCCCCCAGGTTTTGTGCTGGACATTAAGAATTTCAAAAAAAAATCGCTACCAAAGGCTATATCTTCTCAAGCGAATTGGGTAGTATTCGCTTTCAGTTGGGCCGTACGCCACTATCCTATCGATTCAGAAACCTGATGGATGAGGGAATGAATGCTTGACGACGCAACAAAACAGGAACTAAGGGAAAAACATTACAACGCGACAGTCGTGGATATCGTCTGGCAGCATGACACGCTTGCATGTTTCCGTGTCAAACCTGATTTTGATTTTCCCGAATATAAATCGGGGCAATATACGACACTGGGCCTGGGCAATTGGGAGCCCCGCCATGAGGATGCCGTCAAGGAAAAAGAACTCGACGAAAACAGAATCAGGAGACTGGGCAGACGCGCCTATTCCGTATCCCACCCCGTAGTCAACGGCTCGGGAGAGCTATATCCGACGAAAGATCTGGACTTTCTGGAATTCTACATCGTCATGGTCATCGGTGTGGAAGGAGAACCCGCCCCTCTACTTACCCCGAGACTCTTTCTCCTGAAGCCCGGCGATCGCATTCACATGGGTCAAAAGTTTACCGGCGAATATACGCTGGAATGCATGAACGATATTCGGGATGACGAGAATTCCCTCGTCGTGTTCGCCGGCACCGGGACGGGAGAAGGCCCACACAACCACATGATATGGGAGCTTCTTCGCACGGGCTACAAAGGCCAGGTTGCCAGCATCAACGTCGTACGCTACAAAGGCGACCTCGCATATGAAACCGTCTACAGAGAACTTGAGAAGAAATATCCCCAGCTTTCATATCACGCGCTCACCACACGCGAGGCGGACACCATCAACAACAAGATATATGTGCAGGATTATCTGGCTACAGGCATATTTGAAGAAAAACTCGGCCGCAAGATGGACCCCGAAAACACGCATCTGTTCCTGTGCGGAAACCCCGCCATGATCGGCATCCCAAAAGTTCGTGAAGGCAATAAGATATGGCCTGAAGGCGCCCCAGGCGTCATCCAGATCATGGAAGATTGCGGTTTCACAATGGACTACGGCCGGACGAAAGGAAACATTCATTACGAGAAATACTGGTAAGACCTGCGTTTCGCATTTTACCTCAGTTCTCGTAGACGAACTGCCCAGGAGAACCCATGCCCGAGCTTATTCAAGAAGTCGAGGGCACATTCTCCATCCTGAAGTTCAACAGAAAAAACGTCCGGAGCGCCATCAACGAAGAAATCATGCAGGGCCTCTCAATCGCTCTGGACAACCTTGAGGCATCTCACGAAGTGAGGGCCGTAATCCTCACGGGTTCAGGAGAGGAAGCGTTCTGCTCGGGCGGCGACCTGAAGTGGCTTCAGTCCCTGGAATCCCGCGAGCAAGGGATGGGCATGAGCAGGCGAATGCAGGAAATCCTGGGGCGTCTGTCCCAATTGCCGGTACCCGTCATAGCCGTTTTGAACGGATACGCTCTTGGAGGCGGAACCGAAATCGCCATGGCCTGCGATATGCGAATACTGGAAGAACACGCATACATGAGTTTCAAGCAAGCCCGCGTGGGCCTTATGACCGGTTGGGGGGGGCGGGGGACGCCTCCTCCGGGCCATAGGCTATGGACGAGCGATTGAGTTGTTGACCACGTGCAAGGAACTGGCTCCGGAAGACGCGCTGAAGATGGGACTCGCCAATGCTCTGGCACCCAAAGGAGAGGGCTTGGGTGTCGCCAAGACGATGGCAAGGGAAATTTCGAGGAGCGCACCGGGTGCTGTCCGATCCCTGAAGGAATTGCTCCTGTTCGGGTCAGAAAATACACTGGAGAAAACGACCGGTCTAGAGTCGTCGCGATTTGCGGATCTTTGGGTGTCGGAAGATCATAATGAGGCGGTAAAGGCTTTTTTCGAAAAGCGAAATCCCGTTTTCAAGGGAAAGTGACCGCGAAATGACAGATGAACATCCACAAGTTAAAACTCGCTCAGGTCTCGCTGTCGAAAGCGTCTACGGCCCGGGAGATATCCCCGAAAGCTACCAGCCGGGCCAACCGGGAGAATACCCACTCACGCGCGGCATCCATCCCCAGATGTTCAGAAAACGCCTTTGGACGATGCGCCAGTATTCAGGTTTCGGAACCGCCGAAGATACGAACCAGCGATACCGCTTTCTGCTCGACGAGGGAAACACCGGGCTGTCAGTCGCTCTCGATTTACCGACCCAACTGGGTCTTGACAGCGACGATCAAAAATCAGCCGGTGAAGTCGGCAAAGTCGGCGTGGCCATAGATTCGCTGGCGGATATGGAAACCATATTTCATGGCATCCCGCTCGAAAAGATCAGCACCTCCTTTACCATCAACTCAACTGCCGCCATCCTATACGCCATGTACGTAGCTGTCGGAAAAAAACAAGGCGTTTCCCCCTCTCAACTGACCGGCACCATCCAGAACGATATCCTGAAAGAATACGTTTCCCGCGGCACATGGATATTCCCACCTGAACCATCCCTGAGGCTAATCGTCGATACCGTTGAATACGGCGTGAAAAATACCCCGAGGTTCAACACCATCAGCGCCGCCGGCGCGCATTTCAGGGATGCCGGCGCCACCGCCGTCCAGGAGGGCGGACTCACCATCGCGGACGCGATCGTATATGTGGAAAGGTGTCTGGAACGCGGTCTCGATATCGACGAGTTCGCACCCAGGCTCAGTTTCTATTTTTATACCCACATGGATTTTTTCGAAGAAATCGCTAAATACAGGGCCATGCGGACGTTATGGGCAAAAATCATGCGAGAGCGATTTAGCACCAGGAATGAAAGAAGCTGGTTATTCCGCTTCGGCGTTGTTTGCGGCGGCAGCACGCTTACTGCGCAGGAACCCGAGAACAACATTGTCCGGGTCACGTACGAAGCGCTGTCCGCCGTTTTCGGCGGTGCTCAGACCATCTTCACTTGCGCATACGACGAAGCCCTGGCGTTACCGACCGAAGAAAGCGCCCTCCTCGCCCTGCGCACTCAGCAGATCATCGCCCATGAGAGTGGCGTACCCGACGTCGCGGATCCCTTTGGCGGTTCATATTACCTGGAAAACCTGACTGCCCACATGGAAAACGGGATGGCTCAGATTATCGAAGACATTGAAGAGCGCGGCGGCATGGTCGAGTGCATTCAAAGGGGCGTAGTACAATCGTGGATTGCGGAGAGTGCTTTCCAATGGCAACAGGCGGTGGACACACAAGCACAGACTATTGTCGGCGTCAATAAATATGTGCGGGAGACTCCCCCCTCTCAAGAGATATTCACGGTCAACCCTGCTATTGAAGAACGCCAGAAGAAACAACTGGATAAATTGAGGAAAGAGCGAGACAGCTCGCAGGTAAAGCGATGCCTCATGCGCCTCGAACATGCCGCTCAGGGCGATGAGAATCTCATGGAGGCGATTTCCGAGGCAGTAGAAGCCTATGCCACTATCGGCGAGATTACGGACGTGCTGCGCCGGGTTTTTGGAGAATTTCAGGAACCCGTGTCTTTCTAGATGCCTTGCTATGCCCGTCCGCTTGCCCAACCCGGCAAAACACGGAATAATCCCTATCAAGAATAATATCCCGAAATATGAATTCAGAGTCCTACACGACATTTTCTCAGGAGGTAGCGACAAAAAATGTGGACAGAGGCCAAAAACGGGAACAAGTCGGCAACCGATTACAGGTACAGAAGCGCTACCGTTGATCTGAGCAGTGGAGACATCTCCATCGAGGAAAAAACCTGCAAGGATCTGGAAGATTTCCTGGGGGGTATCGGCAGGCTTTTCAAGATTCTCTCTCACTATGACGTATCAGACCCCTATGCCCCCTCCTCTCCGCTCGTCATGGAACTCGGTTGCTTCTCCGGCACAAACCTGATGACGGGGCTAAGGACTTTCTTCGGAGGCTACAGCCCGCTCAAGAGCACGCTCGCAGGTGCCCCCTCAGCCATGTATTCGGCGGGCTCCGGTAAATTCGGAACCAAGGTGGCCTGCGCGGGCATCGATGAAATCATTTTCACCGGCAGGAGCGAGAAACCCGTCACGCTGGTGATCAAAAGCGATACGCTCAGCGGGCCGGCAAGCCTAGATCTCGTTGACGCATCACCACTGATGGGCCTGGATTCGCACGAAAAAATGATGGCGCTGGCCGATGAATACGACGACGCGCACTTCGCCGTCATCGGCCCTCCCGGGGAGAACTACGAAACGAACCGTATAGCTTCCATCGTCCTGAGTACGGAAAACCAGCTAAAAACAAGAGAATGCAAACCAAGGTTCTGCGGGCGCGGCGGTTTCGGGGGCGTGATGGGATCCAAGAATCTCATCGCCATTGTCGCGCAAGCACCGGATGACAAGTCAGCCGTCACGAACGTCGTCAAGGAAGCGAACAAGGTCATCTCCCGTGGCGCAGGCTCCAAAAACTACCGCGACGCCCACAAGGCCGATGGTGGTGGCGGCACATGGCGAAACATCGCAGGCCTGCACCCGATGGGCTGCCTGCCCGAGAGGAACTTCTGGGCACCGGGCAATGATGATGCCGTTCAACTCTATCGAAGCAGCTTTGAAGAACCCTATGTCGTGAAGGACGAATCCTGCTTCAAATGCGGCATCGCGTGTCACAAAAACATCTACGACAGGCCCGAAGGAGAGACGGCCGAGGGAAGAAAGGCAAAGAAAGGAAAATTCAGGGTCAAATTCGATTACGAACCGCTCGACCTCATCACGGCGAACTGCGGCGTCTATGACGCGGAAGAATCCCTGGAACTCGTGGAACTGGGCGACCGCATGGGCTATGACGCCATCAGTCTGGGCGCCACCATCAGCTACGCCATGGAATGGAACGAGAGAAACCCGGACAAACCCGTACTCGACGGTATCCGCTTCGGCGACGCCAAAAAGATGGAAGAATTGATTCGAAAAGCAGCGGCGGGCGAATGCGAAGAGCTGGCTCAAGGCACGATGCGCCTGGCACAGCAATGTGGAGATCTCTCGTTCGCCATGCAGGGCAAGGGCCTTGAATACCCCGCCTATCTGCCAGAAACCAACCCCGGTTATCCCTGGGCGCTGGCCGGTGGCCACATGAGTATGCGCACGTTTCTGCTCCTCATCCTGGATGGCCAGCAAACGGACATCGATTATTGGGAAAACGCCATCCTCAACGGCATCTACTATACGAGGGACGATCTCATCGGAACCTGCAAATTCGCGGGTGCGCCCAACGAGAACATCGTCGACAGCCTGAACGACATGTTCGGCGTCTCGTTGACGGAAGACGACGTGAACCAGGCAATTCGACGCTCCTATCTGAGAGGACGCTTGCTGGAGAAAAAAGTGGGCTATACCGACGAGGAATACGATGTGCCCGCCCGCGTTTATGAAAGAGCGAACGAGAACGTCAAAATGCCCAGTTTCATCACGCGTGAGTTCATGGATGAACTGAAAAAACGGACTGAGGCGAACTGGGAGAGGCTCACGGAAGAAGAAGGAATCGCCCTTCCCGCCTAGACTACCAAGCTGAATCAAAACGCCCCCTCAGGTCCCTCCTGACGGGGCGTTTTGTTTTGGGTGGTACTGGCGTATGCCCTGATTGCCTGAAGCTACACCCCGCGCCTGTCGCCCCACAGAATGACATGAAGCCTGGGGGTGAACCGGAAACCCCGATTCATGGAAGATTCCGCCAGGGCGAACAATCTGTGCTCCATTTGCTCGCGCGTTTTGCCTCCGGGCGAGATGATGACGCGATTTCGCGGGAAATCACGAAGGCCATGCTTTTCGAGAACAGATTCGACTTCATCGAGTTCTTCTGCCGAGTGGACTACGAATTTCAGGTAGGGTTCCCTGGCTCGGCGAAGCCAGTCGAGGGATTTCGGCTGTTTTTCCCCAGAAATTCCGGCTGATTTCAGTTTGGGGGAGACGTTCCATTGATCCACACATTCGAGGATGTTTTCAGACGGCGGAACGTGGCCCGCTGTTTCCACCTCCACCCTCAAACCCGCATCATGAAGTGACTCTACAAGCGTGGGAAACTGCGAAGATTCCAGAGGCTCTCCCCCCGTCACCACCACCTGGGCACCTTCGTATTCCTTACAGAAATCCAGAATTTCCTTGATTGTTTTTTCCTCAACGGGAGGCCCCGACCATGAATACTTCGTGTCGCACCACACACAGCCCACCGAGCAGCCCATCAGACGTACGAAGACGGACGGGCTGCCAATAGTCGCACCCTCTCCTTGCAGAGAAAAAAAAAGCGGATCGGCAAGCGATACCCTGAAATCCGCTTTTTCCTTGATTTCTATCTCCACTTCAGACTCGCCGTTTCGCTCTTGGTCTCAGAATTTTCAGCGCAAGAGCCAAAATGGTAGTAATTCTCGTCTCTTAACCCAACGCCGCTGCAACGATGAGTGCCACGCCAACAAATATAGCACCCACGACGATACCGACCGCCCTGTTTTGATCTTTCGACAGCGCATCGTTTACCGAGAACGGCGTGATCCACTCGAAAATCTTGTACCCGACCATCAGCAAGACGATGCCTATCAATCCATACACAATCGAAAGGACCAGACCCGTACCGATACCCAAACGAGGCTCGCCTTGGGCAAATGCCAGGGTTGGCGTCATCAGGCTCAAAGTGGCTGCAATCACGAATTTTTTCATGCGGGAAACTCCTTGTTTGGTGAAGGAAAACTCAATGCCGAAAAATCATGCTCAAGCAGAACATCAAGATGACGGAAAAGAGAAGCATCCGGCCCGGACCGAGTCGACCTGTGAACTCCTGACTGGACCCCGGTCATGGCTTCGTCTGGTGAAAGAAGCGGCACCGAGTGACCGCGAGCGCCCGAACCCACCGAAAGAACGGCCCCGCCGAAGCGTCCGGCTTCGACAATGGGCGGATGAAGCACAAGAGCGATGGTGATGACGGAGATCCTCACAGCATCGCGCCAGATGGAGTCACCGAAGTCGGGGCAAATGTATTGAATGAGCCCGCAACAACGACATCAAGAAAATAGACAGGACGAAACAAGCATGGCGCTGTTTTCAATGCGGCCTCGGGTATCGGGCGAGCAAAACAACGGAAACAGACTAGCAGGGCGTGCCCGATTTCTCAATCGCCCAACTTTAATCCCATTTCCTGCCCGGCATATGGTTATAGACACTGCTAAGGATACCGCCGTCAATGTCGAGGCGCGAAGCCGTAATCCAGTCGGATTCCCCGGAGAGCAGGAACAAAATGCCATGAGCGATATCCACTGGCTGGCCCACACGACCAAGAGGCGTCACGTCGCTCCTGCCTTTCTTGATTTCGGAGTCTTGTAAATAGGCGGTCAGCGGCGTTTCCGTATGGCCGGGGCATACCGCGTTTACACGAATTCCCTTGCGCGCCCATTCGATACCCAACTGCTTTGAGAGCATAATAATGCCCGCTTTGACCGTGCTGTACGCACCCGACATCCCGTAAGGCTGAACGCCTGCGTTCGACGACAGATTCACCATGACGCCCGGCCTTTCATTCTCTATCATCCAGCGACCTGCCGCCTGGCACATCAGGAACATGCCCGTAAGGCCCACGTCCAGCACCATTTTCCAGCTCGCCAGAGGCAGATCGACCAGTGGGGCGGGATCCATCTTGATGGCACAGTTCACGAGATGGTTCAGGCCGCCAAACTCGCTCACCGCGCGCTCTACAGCCACCTGACAAGACACCTCATCCGTCACGTCGAGTTCCTGAAACACTGCCCTGTCCCTGCCGAGTTCGGCCTCAAGCTCAACGCCCAACTCCTTGTTCACGTCTCCGATGAGAACGCGCCCCCCTTGCTCCACATACATTTCACACGTCTTGGCGCCGATGCCCCGGGCGCCACCGGCAACGATACAGACATCTCCATCGAAACGGCCCATGAGGAACCTCCTCTCTCAAGTCGTTGTATATTCTATCTTTCTGCCGCCCCAGTTTCTCCCGGGCGTATGAATCATTTTGCTCTCCGCCTGCCCGCCATCAATGGGAAGGTTCGCCGCCGTGATGTATCGCGCCCGGTCCGACAGCAGGAACACGCATCCCTCCGCGATATCCTCAGGCGTGGCCACACGGCCCATCGGCACGACGGCGGCGCGCCCGGCCGCGATTTCGGGGTCCTGGAACATGGCCTCGGTCATGGGGGTGCGCACCTGACCCGGCGATACAGTGTTCGCGCGAACACCGCGTCCACCCCACTCCACGCCGAAGAGCTTGCTGAGCATAATCGCCCCCGCCTTGCATACGCTATATGCGCCGGCAAGAGGATAGGTTTGCATACCGCCGATGGAGGAGACGAAAACGATGGACCCGCTTCCCTGCTCAAGCATCACCCCGCCCGCCGCCTGCGCACACAGGAAATAGCCCTTGAGTCCGATGTCCATCACCATGTCCCAATCAGCCTCGGGCAGGTCTTCGAGCTTTCCGGGTACGAGCTTGATCGCGCAGCAGACGAGACCGTCTATCCTGCCGAAGGCGTCGACGGTATCCGCCGCCATGCGCCTGGCATCAGCTTTTTTCGAGGTATCCATCTCGACCAAGATTGCCCTGCCACCTTTCTCCTCCACCATGGAGACCGTCTCGGCCGCGGTTTCGGGGTTGATGTCGGCCACAGCCACGTCGGCTCCTTCGGCAGCGGCGAGAACGCATGTGGCACGGCCGATGCCGCTGCCTCCTCCCGTCACAATTACTTTCTTCCCTTCAAGCATGGTAAAGAAACCCTCCAATTACTTATTATTCAGTTCCTTACAGCTCATAACCGGGCTTTGAGACTTATTCTACGCGAGAGGCGCATTGCGGGCCAGCCTCTTTCTATCGAAGCAAATTTCAATATTTCTTCTGATTATAAAACAACAAATTACACATGACACCTGGCTTATATTCGAGACCCGAGAAGCGGGCGGAAATTTCCAGATAAATCGAGATTACGAAAGGAGCATTCCAGGAACAGGAAACGAGCGTTTGCAGATAGAGGAAAGACGCAAACCCGACTGTGGACAAGAAGGAATATGAACGAGGAGGGAGTGCCAAACGCGAATTAGGAAGAATTACAGTTTGCCCTTGTCCAGAGATCAGGAGTCATCCCACCCCAAACCGAATCGCCTGTTCCATTTCCCATTCTCCCTCCACGCTGGGATACTCGATTTTGAGTAAAGATTCCCGCCCGAGCCTAGAACAAACAAGCGACCACATATGGGCGAAATTCAAGGGAAACTCTATCAAGACTCACAAGTCCTTGATTCAGTGGGTGTTAATTGATCAGACAACCAAAGTTAACACACTGTAAAGAACTCAGAAGATGGCCCTCCAGGACATGGGAATCAAGCAACCGAGGTGAATTCCGGATTTTCCTGTTCTTAGGCCTCTAATGGATATCATATACTCAAGGGGATTCTGAGTCGACTTTGGGTGAGAAATCAGGGCTCAATAACCCCGATAGGCCCCTGCAAGACCCTGCTGATGAAGTCTGTTGATCCTGTCCATGACGCCATCGTGCGAAAACAGGATGATCACAATAACAATATCCCTACAACGAACCAATCCCTATTTCACTTTAGACATTGATTGACGGATACGGGATATGCTGGTTTCACCCGACGGGGATTGGAGTGCATGCCTCGACTCCCACCTCACCGGCAATCACACTCCCTCTATGGACCATTCCGACCATCTATCGCCAAAGCCTGTGATATCAATCTGTCGGGAAAAATTGGATCCTGCTCATCGAATCCGTCACCGGTCATGGCCGAGTTGACGCGAAGCGACGTAATGAACCAGCGGAGTTATTCGCGGGATCAAAAAGTGGACCTGTTTACGTGACCGCGCTTCCAGATCGGGCAATCATGGGACGATATATTTGGGAAATATCGTGGGAAACGGAAGTCTGGTGCGCAGGTGCGCCCACTCATCTCATTCACTGTGATGGCGAACGGTTTCCGGGAATATGAAAGAGGGCAGCGATATGAAAGATGAACCCGAAGAATCAGATTCCATGCCAGCAAGAGTTTGAGGCTGGTTTATGATTATAGCCCCTCAAGCACCTTTGCAAGCGCAGCGTTCGACTTGTCCAACCCTTCCATGGTCTTGTCCAACCCCTCAATTGCCTTTGCAAGCACAGCGTCTGAATTATCCATTCTTGCCATGGTCCTGTCCAACCTATCAATTGCCTTTGCAAGCACAGCGTCTGAATTATCCATTCTTGCCATAGCCCTTGCCAACGCAGTGTTCGAGTTGGCCAGTGCCTCGTTTATCCTGTCACTCACCACTGCGCGTTCCTTGTTCGCCTTCATCATGGCATAGATGCCATATCCGATAACAACAGGTGTCATCGAACTCGCAACTTCGGGGATGGCCATCGGTTCAAATACAATCATCGTTGTTTCCTCTTGGCAGGGATACCTTGGTCATCATGCCATGTTCCCCTCCCGGCATGCGATGCGTTTTCCTCATCATACCAGAAAACTGCTCGCGAGCCATCCACTCCCCGGCAACTTCGAGCAGCTCCCATGGCCGCCTTCTGCTCTTGAGACATAGGATACAGCGTCATGGAAATACTGCCTCGCCAGTTCGTCCATCATGACTGAAAATACCCTGGCATGCCGCAGTGTCTTCCTCCTGTTGCAGGTGTGCAGGGATTTCCGGAAAGACCGGCCCAGGGAAGGGTGAATATTGTCTGCTAAGTAAGCTTGAAAACACTCGGGAACCATCAGGACGCGAAAGAGTATTTCGGGGTAATGAGAGGGAACGTCTGCTAGCTGTGGCGGAGGAACCACTCAAGTCTTCCATTCTCTCCACTCTTTATACAGGATACATAAAAGATGAACTCCTCCACCTTCAATGGGAAGAAGGCGATCTTGACTCTGCTGGCGCCATCAAAATTTTAGGTGGGAATGCGAAAACAGGTAAAGTGCGGAAATATCCTGCCTTTTTCTCCACCCGCAAAAGTACCATATAGCTTTCAACAGTTCATGCAACGGGTCAGGCAAGAAGGCCAAGGAAGATAACGGCAGGTTGGACATTACCAAGTATACCCTTTCAACTAGTCACGCTCTTGGCATAAGAATTACATTTTGAATCAAGAGCGTTTTCGGGCATATTGGCGGCCATGGCAAAAATCCTTGCCCCTACGTCGTAATTTTCGCGGTTCGGGTGTCGTGAATCGCGCATGTTCATCCGCCTGCCTTTGGTTGACACGGCAGTCCAATCAACTTTCCTGCTGCTGAAATAATCAAGCAGTTCCCGAGTGGAGAATAAGCTACGTCCTGTTCCATTCCGCATGAACAGTACAGGCATCAAGCTGAACTCGCCTGACTGTGATCTTTGCGTCGGATCGATCAATAGCCACCACTGCCGCCACGCGACCCCCAACATTACATTCGATTACCGGGGCATCCCGTTCAAAGATCTTTAGCGGTGCCTCCTGAATCGAGTCGAAGATACTGACCGGAATCTCAACGATCTGATATCTGTGCGGGATATCGCCGGTGTCCTCCCGAAATGCCCGCAGCATGACTATCTGTGTAACGGCGCCCTGATATTGCCTGAACAACTTAAGGGTGCGAACCCGTCGATCTCTGGCCGTACGTACGTCCTGTATCCACGCAGCCTCGGTCAATTTGGAAATATGCAACATAGTCCTGGACAGTCTCATGGCGGCAGTCGACTTGAGCGACAATCGTCGACGGTTGCCCGATTCAGGGCGGACGACCATGTCAACGAATCTTTGGGTTCCAGAACCGGGAGGATCAATCGACCAGCGGAGGTGCTCACAAGCGTTTCTGAACACCGCCTCAAACGCCGACAGCCCCAACGGTTCCGTCGTGGCTCCATGGTGAACCGACAATGTAAGCCCGAAATATTCAATCCAGTCGGGCTCGCTGGTCAGCCATGTGCCTGCAGACCGAATGTTTGGCGCTCGGAGGATTCGCCAAAGACTCCACGACTCTCGCGACAAACCCGATCCTGACTGGTGAGAACGAATCCAGCGTCGCCTTGAGTTCATCAAGCGTCATGACCTGCACAACCGCCGCTCGATCAAATCCACGAAAGCAGGCTTTATTTCAATCCCCACCCACCGTCGCCCGAGTTCATGCGCCGCCAGAAGCGTTGTCCCCGAACCCGCATACGGGTCGAGTACAATGCTGTCCTCGCGACTTGTGATGGCTACACAGCATCTGGCAAGCGACAGAGGCATCATCGCGGGGTGATCATCTGCTTTCCCGTTCACGCGCTTTACCGGCTCCGTGGGAATCTCCCAAACCGTTCGGAGGCGGCGACCATGCGGCCCCTTGACGATTTCGTGGCCGTAGTAATAGCCCATGCCTTTCGACAGGAGGAAAACTGTCTCATGAGCTTTGGTTGGTCGGTCTCGAACAGACTCCGGATGAGCATTCGGCTTGTACCAGATGACTTCGCTGCGAACCCACCAACCCGCATCCTGCAGAGCGAACGCCAACCTCCAGGGAACACCTATCAGGTCCTTCGGCTTGAGTCCTTCTGGCGTCGGCGGTCGTACGGCCATGGCGCGTGCACGGTTTTTTCGATCTGGCGCCCGATATCTCCGGTTGCCCGATGTGCAGGAATCACCAATGTTCAGCCAGACAGTCCCATCATCGCGCAGGACGCGTCTTATCTGCTCGAAGGCGCAAACGATGCTATTGACATAGGTCTGCAGGCTGTCGTCCCGACCAATCTGTTCCTCGACCCCGTAATCGCGCAGTGACCAATAGGGCGGTGACGTGACAACCGTTTGAATGGAACTGTCCGGGAGAAGCTTCAGGGCCTGCGTGGCATCCCCGCACATCACCACTGAACGACTTATATCCTGGAATGGTGTTCTCTTCAGACTGTCTACCCGAATGTGTGACTGTTGCGCTTTCTTCCCCGCATCCGGTCGCGAATATGCAAAACGCCCAGATTGCACAATCCGGGCATTCGCCGTCGATCTGGCCTGTAAGATCCTGTCGTTCACGTGCCACCCATATCTGGAAATGTCAAACGCATAGCGAACGCTACTCACATGTTGCCCTGTTTCCCATCATCTCAACTATTGGCAAACCAATCATTGCATAATTTGTGATGAAGCACACCGCCACTCGCTCGGTAGCCTGGCTCAAGGTCGCGCTGTCGAGAGGGACAAGCGGTTCGTCGTGGACGCCCGCCGATGCCTGAGCAGGGCGTTCTGTGACGTTGATGACGTGCTCGTGGACTTCGATGACGCGTGTTCACAGCCAGCATTGAAATGCTTAGGCTGAATTGGCGGAAAATCCACAGGTTACCCTGTTTACCCATCACTCGCAGATCGTCGAGCAGTCAAGACATTCGCAACGGCAGGTGCAGGTGCACGAACCTGGGGTAACCACATAAATCACTGCAAGAAGGAGAAGCTGTCAAGGATGACCGGCATTGGCACAAAAAGGGAGTGGTTCATCGGCTTGGATGTCGGTGGCTGGAACTGCGACAATAATCCGAGAAGCCGTGACGCCATCGTGATTCTCGACGCCAGGCATGAGATCGTTGACACTCCCTGGCGCGGTAACCTGCGGGATACCATCAATAGCTGTTCTACGAGTACCGAGTGGATCGCAGAACTGTTCAAGTTGTGTGGGAGTAAAGTATGGGGTAGCGCACCACTTTAACGCACCCACGAACCAGGACTTGCCTACATGACTTGTAAGTAGTTGATATATCGACCCAAAACTAAAATATTGGCAGATATGAGGGGGCCAAATCCTACCAACAAGGGTTTGAAGCAGAGAAAAACACAGGCTGCACATGCGAAATCGAAGAGGTCTGTAAGGATAGCCTCAATACACCGGATTCAACACCATCACTTCATCGGCAGTTGATTCACATAGGTCTGCGCCGCTTGTTTCAGGGTGCGTCCGCCATCTATCGTGTCCGGAGTCTCGGAAGCAAATGGCGTCTCAGCGAGAAGTCGATAAACTTCAAGGGAGCCTTGATGAAACTTCGGCGTGACACCTACGGATGAGAAAGTCGTGGCAATCTCCTCCATTTCTCCGACGTACCTCGCCGCGACGGAGGGGAGTCGCCGTGTTCCGGATTCTATCTCGCGGTAAAGAGTTTTCCGGCTGTTGATCATCTCTTTTTCGAACTCCTCGGTCAGTCCCATCGCTTCGGCAGCAATCAGAACGGCGGTTTGGAGCGCTAGTGTTCCTTTTCTCAGCGCGGCTGAGCACATTTTCAGGCCCGAAGCGCGGCCAATCTCGTTTCCGATGTCTCGCACGGAGATCCCGTTTCCGTCCAGTTGGGTCATCGGGTCGGTCCATTCGCCACTGACGTAGAATACCGGAACCTTGTCCACCCAGGGTGGCGGACCGACGATGATCCCGCCGTCGATGTAAACCCCTCCGGCTTGCGTGATGACTTTTCCCGCATGGCGGGTGGACTCAGGCGATATGGCGTTACAATCGACGTAGGGAGGAAGGTGGCCGGTGGCTTTCATAACCGCCGCGACTTCTCGGGCCATGTCCACAGCACAGGCAGGCGGCATGATGGAGAGTACGAGGTCCGCTTCTTCCAAAAGAGCTTTTAGTGTCGGAACATCCCGGAACCCCGCCGCCAGGGCCCTCTCACGCGTGAGTGCGCTGCGTCCCGAGAGGCAAGCGACAGCGTCGAATCCGTTTTCCCTCAAAACACCGCCTACAGCGCTTCCCAACTCTCCCGGACTTATGATAGCGATAGTCTGCACAGTCATGACGAACCTCTTTCATATGTTCCATTTACGCGTAAACCGCCGAAACGCGGTATGTCGGAAACGCATCGGGCCGGGCGGAACAAACTCAGGCTACGAGCGCCTCCCTGCCCACTATCTTACGGAACAGGAGGACACAGGCAAGGAGAACGAAAGTCTGGATTACGGAGAGGGTGCAAGTGAGCGATTCCGTCTCGTACTCCTGAAGGTAGTAGATGCCGGTGGACAGGGTCTCTGTACCCGCGGTGAACAGGATGATCGAGATGGAGAGTTCACGGATGAAGATGAGGAACATGAGAAGCCAGCCCGCGAAAATGCCCGGTTTCAAAAGCGGGATGGTGATACGCCTGAGCGTAGTCGCCCAGGAGGCCCCGACGAGTCGGGAACTCTGCTCCAGTTCTTCCGAGACGGCGAGCATGACGGATGCCACGTTTCGCTGCCCGTAGGGGAAGAATCGGGTGACGTAGCCGAGCAGGAGTATCCAGAGAGTGCCATAGATAGGTGTCTTGATGTAGACGATGAGTATACCCATCCCGAGCACGATGCCCGGAAAACCCACGGGCACGGCGCACAGAAAATCGAGCAGACCAACGAACCTGCCCCGGCGGCGATGAATCTGGAAAGAAAGAATGATGGCCAGGACCATCGCGATCGTAGAACCCGATATGGCGAGGATGAAACTGTTCAAGATGCCGTTCGTCGCCGGCTTGATTACCGTGGGAGACCAAAAGAAAAGTATCCGCTCGTAATTCAGGGAGGTAAAATCCGCCGGTATGATCTTGCCCACCCATACGTTGTGGAGGCTTACTACGAGGATGCTGAAAATGGGCAGAACGACCGTGACGAAAATGTAAAAGACATTGTACCCGAACGCCACCCATTTCCACCGGCCCAGGTCGATGAGGTTGGGCCGGAAGCCTTTACCGGTCACGGTCGTAAACTCCCGAGGGGCGATGACCCGCCGCTGCACCCAGATGAAAATGGCCGTGATCACGCCGAGCGTCATGCTCATGGCCGAGCCCATGTATGTGTTCGCCTGCTCGCTCACGGCCTTGGTGAATATCTGGGTGGTCAGGGTCTCCCAGCCGTACGGTGCGCCCAGCTTGAAAGGCACGCCGAATTCCCCGGCACTGGTGACGAAAACGATAATGGCACCCGAAAGGATGCCCGGCGCGACGAGCGGCAAGGAGACGGTCAGGGTGGTACGCAGCAGGCCCGCCCCGCTCACGCGCGCACTGTCCTCAAGAGAGGGGTCCATGCGCCGCAGGGAACCCACGACGAAGAGATAGATGAGGGGCGTAAAGAAAATCCCCGTCACCCAGATGATGCCGAACAGATTGTTCACGTTCATTAGGGCGCCTTCTATACCGAACAGTTCGCGCGCCAGGTTGTTCAGCATCCCGACCTTGGGTGAGGCCAGATTGTGCCAGGCGATCGCCCCGACAAAAGGGCTGAGGAAGAAAGGGATCAGGTTCATCGGCTCCAGCCTGTCGCTGAAGGGACAATTCGTCCGGGCGTTGATCCAGGCGAGAGAAACACCCAGGAATGTAGCGAGCAGAGTGGCTCCCGAACTAACGAAAAGGGTGTTGAAGAATGATCTGCGGATGACGGGGTCCTCGAACATCTCCCGGTAGTTCTCGAGACCCCACTCCGCGCCGAATCCCAGATCGTCCAGCACGAGGAAGCTTCCCACCACCAGTGCGATCAGGGGTGTCACCACGATGAACGTGACGAAGATGCTGACGATGGCGGTGGCAAGATTTTCGGCCTGAAAGAAGTTTCGCAGGTGGTTCAGGTAGTGCCGGGGAACGGCCTCCAGCCTCGATGTATCAGCCATGGTGTCCCTTCAAGCGAGCGGCCCCGGAGCGGGGAGACGAAAGGGGCGCCTCCCCGCCCTTGGGCACGCCGCCACCGATTAACGGAATACCTTCTGCCACTCCCGGCGCATATTCTTGAACTTCTTCGCCGCGGCGGTTTGATCCTTGATGGGAAGGGTCTTTACCTTGTCGAAATCCATCATGTATTTCTTGACGGACACGGGCGGCTTGTAACCCTTGAGCATGGAATAGAAGCTGATTTCCTCCTCGGCGACGATGTCCACCGCCTCCTTGGTCAGCAGGAAATCCATCAGCAACTTCGCCGCGTTGGGATGCGCCGCACCCTTGACAACACCCGCCTGCATGCCGAAGAGAACGTGGCCGTCCTTGTAGGTGCCCCACCGCAGGAACTTGGCAAGGTCCGGCTTCTTGCGGATGATCTGGATCATCCGGCCGGTGAGGTTCCACATGTCAACGGCGCCTTCACAGTTCGCCATCAACTGCAGTTTCGCCGAGGTGCGAAAGCCCACCAGCGGATCGAGGGCCTTGAGCTTCTTCCACATTCCATGCACGTCGAATCCGTTCTCCATCAGACCGATGGTCGTGAGGGAGTAGGAGGTGCTCTTGGTAACGTCGCTGACGATGACTTTCCCCTTCAGCTTCGGGTTGTCCAGGATGTCGCTGTAGGAGTTGACCTTTAAGTCCCCTACGCCGGGGCACCCCGAGTTCCAGACGGGCTGGAATGTGTAGGAAAAAGGAGCGATGAAGTGAGGGTAGTCATAAAAAACACCGCGAGCCTTGGCATTTTCCTCGTGATTCTTCCACTGGCCACTGTCCAGGGGGAGAAAGGCTCCCGCCTTGGCGGCGCCGATGAAAAACCCGGCGGAGGCGACAGCGACGGCATCGAAACTGAACTTGCCTGCCCGTATCTCCTGACGGGCCTGGGAAACGGTGGGTCCCGTACCCTTCTGGATAGAGGCCAGCTTGAAGCTGCTTCCCAGTCCATAACGCTTGATGAAAGCCGCGCTCAGGCGTCGGAACGTCGGGTTATTAAAGGAGGTTTGCAGGAAGGTGACGGCTCCTTCCTTTTTGGCGTGGGGAATCAGCTTTTTCTCCTGGGGCGAAATCGGGGTCGCGCCGAAGGCGGGGACAACGAAAACCGCGGCCAGGATCATGGCGAGAGAGATGCGGGCAAAACAGGTTTTCAGGGTCCACTGCATATCAATCTCCTTTTCGAGAGTTGCACAAGAAATACCGAAACGCATGTACACATTCACACCCTTCCGCAGGCTCTGCAGGAGGCGATTCAAACCGACTCTTCTACTGGCAACCAGAATCGGACCAACACCATATCTCTCATTATGCGGAAGACTCAACATACACTCATTCCGCTGTACGATATAGCCCGAACATGTATTTTTATATGAAAATACCGCAGGTTCAGGACCGGGTTTGCATTGACTGCCACCTGATTCCGAGGTCGATGACGAGACCGACCCGGCGTGCCCGGAAAGGGCGTCTTACTCCTCGCCTTCAGTTCGGGGCTGAACCCGCCACACCTCGATGATCGAACCGACGATGCCCCTGGGCGCCATCAATATCGTGATGACGAAGAACAGACCAATAATCAGGATCGCCCGTTCGGTGTATTCACCCAGAAAATCGTTCAGGTAATGGACGAAGCTCGCCCCGACGAATGGGCCGATCAGAGTGCCGAGCCCGCCCACGACCGACCAGATGACGATTTCCCCTGAATGGATCACGTCCATCTGTTCCGTGCCGATGATGCCGTTTTTCAGCAGCACCAATACCCCCGCCACCGAGGTAAAAAAACCCGAAACCGCCGTATTGAGTATCTTGTAGGCATTTACGTTGTAGCCGAGGTAGGCGGCACGGCGCTCGTTCTCGCGTATGCCCATGAACACCAGCCCGACAGGCGATCGCAAAAAGGCCCGCAAACACAGATAGGACGTGAACACGACACCGAACGTCAGATACCAGAAGTGTGTGAACTCCCCGGTCTCGACGCCGAACAGCCCGAAAAACCCGAGCGTAGGCAGATTGATCGTCATGCCGTCCTCACCGTTTGTCATCGAGACCCATGAATTCGCGACGATGAACGCCACGCTGCCGAATACAAGCGTGATGATGCCGAAATAGATGTCACGCACACGAACAGAGAACGCCCCCATGCAGGTCGTGAGTGCCGTTCCCAGGAAGACGGCGAATCCTATCGCCGCCCAGGGGCTCCACCCGAACCTGGTCATCATGATAGCGGCGCCATAGGCACCGACGCCCGCAAGTGCTGCGTGTGCGAAACTGGCGAGTCCGACGAAGCCCATCATCACGTCGAGGCTCATGGCCAGAAGACCCAGGATGAGCATCTCGCTGTAGAAGCGCAGTTCGAAATCCCCGGCCCAAAGCGGCAGGCTCAGCCCCGCCGCGAATATGGCGGGAGCGGCCCACCTCACGCCGAAAAAAGGCTGGAGGCCGATCTTCACCCTTTCGGGCAGCCTGGACAAAAACCATACGATGAGCGGCAACAAGGCGAGGATGGCGAGCAATTCCACAGCCGCCAGGACAGGCAACAGCCAGAACGTCACACCGATCAGGACGATGACGGGAACCCCGATGCGAAGCGAGAGATCTATCACTCGAGACCTCTCTCACCCATCATTCCGTTGGGCCGGAATACCAAAAAGACCAGCAGCACGAGAAGGCTCAGAATCTGCGTCTGGGAGCCTTCCAGGAAAATCGATCCGATGGCCTCCAGTTCGCCAATCAAGAGTGCGGCGAGCATCGTCCCCGGCAAACTGCCGAGACCGCCCACGACGACGACGATGAAGGCGGCGACGATGATGTCTGACCCCATGGAATAGGAAACGCTGAATATCGGGGCGACGAGAACGCCACTCATCGCCGCGATCCCACAGCCGACCGTAAAGACCAACTGATACACCCTGGGCACGGGTACGCCCATGCAGGCGGCCATCTCCCGGTTCTGGATGGTCGCCTGAATCCACACCCCCCACTTCGTTCGCGTGACGAACAACCAGAGCAGGAGCATGATGAGCGCAGCCACCCCCATGATGACGATCCGGTAGAGGGGAAATTCCAGGTCGAAAAAGGGAACCGAAGCCTTGATTGGCGGAGCCATGAACTTGCCGATGGTGCCGAAAATCGTCAAGGCCGCCTGCTGGAGTACGAGCGCCAGGCCAAAGGACACCAGCAGGGGGATGAATGGATTTCCTCCGTGCGTCGTCCGAAAGAGGCTTCGTTCTATGGCGAAGCCGAAGGCGGCGACGACGACGCCCGCGATCACCACAGCACCCCAGAACCCGATAATGGCAGAGCCGAACTTGAGCGCGAGCCAACCCGCGAACGCGCCCGCCATGTAGAATTCCCCGTGAGCGAAATTGACGATGTTCATGACGCCGAGAATCAGGGTGAAGCCCGCGGCCACCAAAGCCAGCACGAGACCGTTCTGGAGGCCCATGACGGATTCGATGACCAGACGTTCCAGAAATTGTTCCATCAGGAGACTCCCAGATGCTCGTGAAGGGTTTCGGAATCACTCAGGATGTCGATCGACTCGCCGCTGTGGACGATGCGGCCCTTGGCCATGACGTAGCCTCGCGCGCTGGTGCGCAGTGCAAGCCGATAATCCTGTTCAACGAGAAGGATGGCGATCTTGAGGTCCTCGCTCATCCACCGGATGATTTGCTCTATCTCGTGGACCATGGCAGGCATCAGGCCCTCGGTGGGCTCATCAAGCAATATGAGTTTCGGCCTAGTCACGATCGCCCGTGCGAGGGCGAGCATTTGCTGCTCGCCGCCCGACAGGGTGGAGCCGACTTGTTCGGCCCGCTCCTTCAGGCGGGGGAACGATTCACATACGGCGTCCAGACTCTTTTGCTTCTCGCTTTCGCTCAAGGGCTGCAGGTCGAGGCCGATTCGCAGGTTCTGCATGACAGAAAGCCTCGGGAACACCTGCCTGTCCTCGGGAACGTATCCGATGCCAAGTGTCGCCATCCTGTAGGGTGGAACACCTGTGACGTCGTGGCCTGCAAAGAATATCCGCCCCCCTCGTGGCGGATTGAGACCCATGATCGTCCTCATGGTGGTCGATTTGCCCACCCCGTTTCGCCCCAGCAGCGAGACGGTTTCACCCTCGCCGACCTCGAGGCTCACCCCCTGGAGGATGTGACTTTTCTCATAATAGGAATGGACGGCTTCAAGCCGAAGCATCGGAACTCCTCAGGTATACGCGCTGCACGTCATCGTCGTTCCTGATCTCCTCGGGAGAACCCTCCGCGATGATACGCCCCTGGTGGAATACGCTGATCGTCTCGGAGATGGACATCACGACCTCCATGTCGTGCTCCACCAAAACGATGCTCAGTTTCTTGGAGAGGCGCTTGATCAACTCCGCCGTCTCCTGCGTTTCGACCGCGCTCATACCTGCCGTCGGCTCATCCAAAAGCAGCAATTCAGGTGAAAGCGCGAGGGCGAGACCGATTTCCAGATATTTCTGTTCCCCGTGGGCCAGGTTCGATGCCGGCTCCGTCCGCTTGGCGGACAATCCAATTTCTTCCAAAACCTCTTCCATCTTCTCCTCGACACCTGGATGCCCGGCGGCGTTTCGGAATGGATTGAAGCTCATGACACGGTTCTGCGCAGCGAGGCGAAGGTTTTCCGCCACTGTAAGGTCGGGAAAAATGTTGGTGATCTGAAATGCGAGGCTAACACCTAACTTGCTGATTTTGTGGGGCGGCATGCGCGAGGTCTCGATCCCGTTGATCCGTATCTCGCCGCCCGAGGGCCGCTGCACGCCCATCAACATGCTGAAAAAGGTACTCTTTCCCGCGCCATTCGGGCCGATAATGGCCCGCAACTGACCTTCCGGGAGCCGGAAATTGACGCCATCGACCGCGAGCAGCGCACCGAACGACTTGGTCAGGGCCTTCGTCTCAAGAATGAAATCAGACACCACGAGCCTTCCCGGTGAACGCGACGGCCGCCCCCTACCCTGTCCGTGTCGGGCAGGAGGCAACCTGCGTTGCTCGATTGAGATCAGGCGCAGGTGCTGAACTTGGCGTCGTAGAGCGTCGTTTTCATCGGCACTTTGTCGCCAACAATCTTGAAATGGAGATTATTGTCCACGGTCGTCATGTAGAAATCGACGAAACCCTGATGATCGGTGCTGCGCAAGTAGATGTCACCCTGCGGGAAGTCGCTGCCCTGGGAGAGCATCCGGCCCGGCCCCATGGGCGTCTTTCCGCCTTCGAGCCACTTGACCATCTTGTCTGTGTCTTCTTTCTTGTTCTTGAACTTGACGGCCTGCATCGCCTGCTTGATGACGTTCATGCCCGTAAACTGCGCTTGTGCGAACCCGCTCGGCAGCACGCCCTTACTCAGGGCCATGAATTCCTTCCGGAACGCGTGGTTCGGGGCGTTGTCGAAGGGCGAACCCTTCAGATCGTTGACTGGCGAATAGCGGTGCAGATAGAAACCGCCGACCGCACTCTTGCCCTGCTGGGTAATGGTGTTCACGTCGCATACCGAAGCAGGCCCCAGTATCTTGGCCTTCTTGTTGAGACCCGTATCACCCAGGGCGAGCATCGATTTGATGGCAGCGCCTCCCGACATTCCCATCACGATTGCGTCGGCGTCGCGCGAAAGCCGGTTCACGTAGGCGATGTAATCCGCTGTGTTGAGGGGAACGGGCACGGGATTGATCCACTTCCCGCCCAGCCGCTTGAACTCGTCACGGAAATCGAACGCCACGGACTGACCCCAGGCGAAGTCCATGTAGAGGCCTGTTGCGGTCTTGATACCGTTTTTGATCGCCCACGGCGCCATGGCGATGGCCTGGCTCTTCGTCGTGTTGTAGGGCCTGAAAACGTATTTCGGACAAGCGGGTGCCTTTCCACCGGTCAGGTTGGTCGTCTCGCAACCCGTGCCCAGCACGTAGAGCGTCTTGTAACGCTTCACCACAGGCGAGAGCTGGACGCAGATGCCACTGCTGGAAGTACCCGTGAGGGCGTCGACTTTCTCCTTCAAGATCAGTTTTTCGACCTCGCGCACGGCTTGTGCGGGCTTGAAGGCGTCGTCGCGCTCCACAACCTGAATCTTCCTGCCGTTGATGCCGCCCGCCTTGTTGATGCGGTTGACGGCCACCGTCAATCCCCATCGCCCCTGTTCACCGAGCGCTGCGAGCGGCCCGCTGAACGTGTTGACGTGGCCGATCTTGATGGGGGCAGCGGCCCACGCCTCGCGCAGGAAAAACGGCCCCGTGCTCGCCGTTACGGCGCCCATCGCCGCAAGCTTCAAAAAATCACGTCTCGAGTTTCGTCTGGCCATCCGGCATCTCCTTAATCTTCATGAATGGAAAAACGTCCCCTTCACTTTCCGGCCTGCTACCTTCGAGCTTTGGCTATTCGCTTACATGCAGCGTTTCTATATTGCGATTTCGGGGTTCCATTTCGTTACACCAAAAAGCGTCGCGCGCTGTCAAAGGCGCAAAAAACGCAAACCACGCGCCTCAGACTGCTCTACAAAGAAATACGGACAATTTGCGGATAGTACCGACGAGAAAGAAAGGGTTGGGTCATCCGATTCGGGAGAGATTGAAGGGAAGATGGGCGGGGAACTATTCATCCGTGAAGCGAGTCGTCGCCAGGGCACATCCCTTGCACTTGTCCCGGCCATTTGCCCCGTTCAGGCAATACGGGCACTCGAACCCTTCTTCCAATACTTCGCCCGTAGAATTGGTATAGAAGCCGTCCGCAACATCTCCGCCCCTATCCCCCAAGAAAACCCACCATGCCAAAGCCGAGGCCCATTAGCGCGGCGACACCCAAGGTTCTCATGAGAGACTGGCACCACCAAAGAAGCATGACCGCGCTCACCGCACCTACGACCAGAATCCGCCAGTCCAGAGAACCCCATACGGGCACCAGGAGCTTGACCGGTCCGATCTCCAGGGACGGCAATTCGGCGAACAGGACGTGCAGGGCGAACCAGAGGGAGAGGTTGAGAATGACGCCCACTACCGCCGCCGTAATCGACTCCAGCGCGCCCCTGAGCCTCGGCTGCGCCGTTAGCTGTTCGATATAGGGCGAGCCTGCGAATATCCACAGGAAACAGGGCGCGAACGTGGACCAGAGCGTCACCAGCGCGCCCGCGATTCCCATGCCCACGCCGCCTGCGCGATATCCGGCGACGTAGCCGACGAATTCCGTGACCAGAATCAGCGGCCCCGGCGTGGTTTCTGCAAGCCCCAGGGCATCCATCATTTCACCGGCATTCATCCAACCCTTGTCGGCCACCACGTCCTGCGCCAGGTAGGCGAGCCCCGCATAGGCGCCACCGAACGAGACCATCGCGAGGCGGGAGAAGAAATGGCTGATCTGCACCAAGGCGTCGTAACCGCCCAAAGCTGCCAACAAGAGAATCGGCGCCCACCAAACAGCCATCCACAGCGCGACCGTCCGCACCGTGGCGGAGGTCGACACACCGCCCCGCACGCTTGTGGATTTTTCGGCGTTCCCGCTGCCCAGGAGGAAGAATCCGATGAGGCCGGACGCCAGGATGATAAGGGGAAACGGGACCGAGAGAAAGAAAATCGCCACGAAGGCCAGACCGGCGACGACCCAGTGAACCACAGAGTGGAGTGCCTTGTTCGACACCCGCAGCAAGGCTTCCAGCACGATGACGAGAACCGCGCCCTTGATCCCCAGAAACAGCGCGGCCATCAGCGGCAGGTGGCCAAAGTCCATGTAGACCGCTGCCAGCACGAGCACCACCATGGCGCCCGGGACCACGAACAACATGCCCGCCAGCAACCCGCCGGGCACGCCGCGAAGCCGCCAGCCCGCATAGGTGGCAAGTTGCATTGCCTCGGGGCCAGGCAACAGCATACAGAAGCTGAGCGCACTCAGGAATCTCGATTCCTCGAGCCAGCGCTCTTCCTCCACGAGGACGCGGTGCATGAGCGCTATCTGCGCCGCCGGGCCGCCAAAAGAGAGGATTCCGATGCGCCAGAACACGGCGAACATACGCCGCCAGGGAATCTCCGGTTCACGGTGCGCATGTTCGCCGCCGGAGTCTGCGGCGTCCATCAAGGCCCTCCCTCCCTGTATCCCTTTAGCGGACTGGCACGCGAGTCTTTCCTCCGGTGGCCTGCGCTTCCCTTAGGGCAACACCTTGATGGAGATGGTCGCCGCCCACCTCTTTCCGTAGGAACGGTGCAAACCGTCTGCGAACTGCATCGTGAGGTTGTAATCCCCCGGTGCGAGCTTGACGGAGGCTTCCGTCTGTCCCTTGCCGTAGTGCAAATGCGTGGCGTCGGTGGGGATTACCTTGCCCTTGCGAAAGGGCCCCTGATTTAGGAGTACATGGTGATGCCCGGTGCCTTTCACCACCTTGCCCGAGGGCTTGATGATCATGCCCTTCATGCCCATCACGACCTTGACGGGGCTTTTCACCTGTGCGCCGTCTTTGGGTTCGATGAACCAGACGCCGTTTTTCATCTCTTTTTTCATTCCTTTTTTCTCAGCCCCTTGCGCATATCCTGCAAACGACAGAGACACCGCCATGACGAAAGCGAACAACCCGAAGAACACCCGTCTGCTCATTTCGGACTCCTTTCCGGCTCCCGCCCGGAGAGCCTGCAAGAGATATGTGGAAGACACGACGTACGAAAATGATTGGAACTATTCCCCCGCAATATACCGCATACGGCAATGAAAATTCGAGTCCACGAAAAACGAGGGGATTATAATCTATTCATCTTTCGCTATTATCGAAATAATGCGATTTGATTGCGCAAAGGATCATAATATGTTACTTTTTGCACATGAAAAAGAATTTTCGTCGACTAAGCGCCAGTAACTACATTGGCAATCTTGCTTCTGCTGGAAGATATCACTTTACATCAAGTGACGCCCTTGAGGCGCTTGGTGTGTCCGCCAACGCCACCAAGGTTGCCTTGAGACGGCTGGCTCGGCAAAATCTCATCGCACAGCCCGGGCGTGGCTTTTATGTAATTGTCCCGCCCGAATACCGCTCTCTTGGGTGTCTGCCAGGGGACCAGTTTATACCGGCGCTAATGCAACGGAAAAAACAACTCTATTATGCGGGGCTGTTGTCAGCCGCACAATACTACGGCGCGACCCATCATCAGCCCCAGGAATTCCAGGTGTTGCTCAACAAGGCACGTAGGCCGATCCATTGCGGCCAGGTGCGCGTGACCTTTATCCTCCGCAAGTGCCTTCGGAGTGTTTCCGTGCAAACTTTCAATTCACCTCGCGGCACGATCCTGGTGTCGACACCAGAAGCAACAGCCGTCGATCTCGTCGGTTATTACCACCACGTGGGTGGGCTCGACCAAGTGGCGACCATCCTGTCTGAACTTGCAGATCAGGTCGATCCCCAGAAACTTGTGATGGCCGCTCAGACCGCGCCAATCACGTGGGCACAAAGGCTTGGTTCCTTATTTACACTTGTCAAGGCTTCCGAGCAGGTGGCCCTCCTGAGAGCTTATATCAGGAGCGAAGCCCGGCGAACGGTTCCGATACTCCCAGGGACATCCCAAGAAGGAGCGCCTCGCGACTCGGACTGGAAACTCTTCATCAATACCGACGTGGAACCAGACCTATGATCCCGCGTGACTATATTACTGCATGACGAGCCCAAGTACCTTGCGTCCAGGATTGCCAAGTTGAACAAGACCTTGTCATCAGCCGGGCGTTGATTTCGATTTTCACTCACCCGCTTCTAGCAGAAACTCTGGCTTTCCGGGGCGGCACAGCACCCTACAAACTCCACATCCATCCCCCACGCCGGTATTCCGAAGATCTCAATCTTGTCCAAATCTGGTGCATAGCCGTCCTGAATCCAGCGGCCTCCCTGCCCGTTTCATTTTCGTTTAACCCATTGATGAACCTCACATCGGCGATCACGTCGGTCAGATGACGGAAGCCCCGTAGCCCGCGCCATCGTTTCCCGGCACTCATGGCGAACTGCTGCACGAGACTGAGCGCCGTCCTTTCGCTCAAACAGCTCCTAGTCTTCGCCGTTTACAAGTGGATGGCAAGAAGGCCGACTCGATGGGATTCATCGTCCGCAGATGTCCCCGGTGCGTCGCCCGAAAGTCGAAGTCATGGAAGGCGAGGAACTCCTCGCGGAACCCCGCCTCCAGGGCCAATGAGATTTCGAATTTTCCCTTGTCTGGCTCATTCATGAGCGTTGGCACCCTCATTTATTACGGTTGCGGTCCCCAGACGTTTGACTTTTTCCACTGTCATTCGTTCATTTTCCGGTTTATCAAACGTCCGCGTCATGACCCCGGCAACCTTGATCGGTCGGCGAACGGCTCCAGGATCAATACCTGCCCGAAGTGCGCAAAGAACACCCGCTGCCTCCCAGTAATTTTCAACGATATGGAGTTGGCCGGGTCGCCAAGGTAGTATCTCCAGGTTGTTCTTCATGAGGTTCGCGTTTTCGCGCACAGCGACCACGCGAATGCCTTGCTCCAGTGCGGCCAGTGTGGGAAGTCCCACACAACCATCAGGAATCACCAAGCATGAAACGTCACGCGCCGATATGACACCGGAACCGGACGGCTTCATAACTATACGCGGGCTTTTATGCAATCCTTTCAGAACGCATTGAAAGAATGTCAGTGAAATCGCTTCTGCGGCCATGCGGGGATCCACCACTCCCGGTTCCATATTGGCAATTTCGCGCGACTCGAACATCGGGCAATGGGCTGACGGCACGTTGAACCTGTCGGATATGGCATGAGTGAGCATGGCTTCCACTCCACCCCACGGATTGACCATATCTCCGGCTGCGTCGAAATATCCCTGATGGAACTCATGGGGAACGGAAATAACCGATGATATTGCTACTGCATCATATTGCCCCTGCTGTTCCTCAAGAATTTTAAAGAGACGTTCAAGGCCAAGAATTTTTCCGCTGGCTGTACCAATGGGATTGAACCCCGCTTCCATCACCAAGGAAGGAGAAAGTTTGACTATGCCGGTGCAAATGAAACCACATGACGCCCTTGCCGCGTTCACTGCATTTATGGCGGCGTTCACAAAGAAATCGTCACGGTGGTCATCAATAATCACCAGGAGACGATTCGCCCGCGCCGGAACGAGACCGACAGTTCCCATCATAAGCCGGGCAATAACGCTTCCCTCGACATAGAGCGAATTTGATGGCATTTCATTGATGTCGGATGCGTTCACCACGTTGGGATGCAGAATCAATCTGTCGCAGGCCTCGGCGAGCAGTCGTGCTGCAGGCGTCGCATCTCCGGCATGGCCTCCAATCTCTGCCCCGATGCCGGTCGGAACCAGAAAAACGACATTGAATTGCTCTGTGTTCTCGTATTCGCGATGCACAAAGTTAAAGACAGACTTGTTTGGAGCACCATCTGGTGAAGCCGCTTCCAGGCCGCTGACCAAGCATTTTGCATGGCTTTCATCTGAATCAGTGATGGCAAATCTGAGGGGCGTGATACCAAGTAACCGGACCTGGACGCTCTCCCTGATCTGCGCGAGTGGATTGGAACTGCGCAGAGATATCGGCAAATCGGTTGTATGTTCTCGCAAAATCAATTTATGTCCTTTCGACGAAGGTCTTTTTGATTGATGCCGCCGTGAAATACCGGCCTGCAAACTTCTCAGCCGTTTCCGGCTCAAAGGGTTTGCAGGAGAAGATGTTGATGTAAACGGTTCCCAGAAGATCAAGCGTATGTATGACGATGGAACTCGTCAGGATGAAGCATACGGCGGATGTGCCTTTCGTGTGTGGCGAGGTCTGCCGTTCTTCTTCCGGGACATCCAGGTCATCCCAGAAATGAACCTCACACTTTTTCATATCGATCAGATCACAAATATCGGTGAAGAACCTGTCTATGCTGTTCCGATTGAACATATCGGTATCGCATCCATGAAGGTCGAGTATGAGTTCAT
Source organism: bacterium (assembly GCA_965200245.1). Lineage (GTDB taxonomy): Bacteria > UBA8248 > UBA8248 > UBA8248 > UBA8248 > Bin107. The sequence goes on from CBDATS010000004.1 coordinate 36,973, forward strand.
AGCCATATAACTGGTCTGCAGTCATGCGATTCATCTAATATCCCACAGTTTTACGAACACTCTGAAACACATTTTCCAGTCCCATGCCAGCAACTACTGCCCATAGGATGGAAAGATACACATCGCTGAAACTAGGCTCCTTCAAATTCGGGACAATGGATCCAAGTACAATCAACCCGCCTGCCAATGCCGAGAAAACCAAAATGCCAGCCAGCATACCAAGAGGAGCCCCGAGCACTATTCTCCATAGCTCCCGTTTCCCGGACATGTGACCGATCTCCACTTCTTGGGCGTTCTTCAGATTAATCAATGCGCTGGCAACCGCCCCCGCAACCCCAAGCAAACCCCAGTCCAAGATGTCCAAACGACAACAGCAGCGTGCGGAACCCTGGGTAGAACAAAGTAAAGGCAAAATGCCCATTAACATGAAAACAACGACCGCGACCGACCCGCAAACCCTTATACTTGAGACAATCGTTGAGCCTTTGGCCCAATAAAGTTCGTAATCCGCCACATGCTCGAGGAGTCCCCGGAGACTTGCACGGAGTTCTTCAGCTTTGTCATCCTTTTTCTCATCAACATTGTCCCCTTTAATCCTACCCAACTCAGATATGGCGTCCTTGATTCTCTTGGAAAAGCCGTAATAGTTATCGACATCATAAGAGAATGCATCCCCCTCCGCATACTCCTTCAGTTCGGCGAGGCCTGTTCGGGCCCGTTCTTTGAGGTCTTCTAGCTTGAGGAAGTCAATCAGAAGACATTCCAGCGGAAGAACCTGAAATTCGGTCCATCCTTGAGGACCCAGTTTCTCGAGTCGCTTCACTTCCTCATCGAGCTGGATACGCTTCTCAGTAAAGTTGGCGGGGCGATCAGAGTCAGTCAATCTAGGTTGAACATGCTTTGCTTCCTGTATACGCATCTCGATTTCACTTCGGTCCGCTTTCCGCACCTTATGAACACGTATCTCATGCAGAATCACAAACACAGTCACCAATCCCGATAAAAATCCGATCAGGGCGAGATAAAGACACCATGTGCACTCCAGACTGGTGGCAGGGCCCGATAGAATACTGATGCAGGCCCAAATGAGATAACCGATACTGACAGCCATTAAGACTATGGCGACCCGAAAAATGAAGCGACTCCGCGGAGTCAGCCTGGGGGGAAGTTCATCTTCCGGGTGTTCGGGTTGCGGTCGATTCATTTCAGTTTTATTGAGTTCGTCCGGCATTTATCGTCTCGGTTGAGGAATTTTCCGTCAGTTGGCAACATTCAAAAACAAAAAGCCACTGTCAGAAATCGCTTGGGAAAACAATACCCTCACGTTGCAATGTCAGTGCTCGGCAGGGGCGCTCAGACAACCCGTTGCCGGATTCTTCTGGCATACCTGCCTCCAGCTTTCTTCAAGCAACTCAATACCTTTGGATGCCACTCATCACACGCTTGATAAACTCTGTGAAGGCCGAGATGTCGCTGATGTAGTGGCGCCAACGCCCCTCCTCGATGAGTTCCCATGAGTAACGTTTCTGCCACAAGATGGTGTCCTTGTCGAAGTACGCAAAAAAACCCTTCAAATTCGAAATGTCCCGGTTCGGGGGACCGGATGTCGAGGGTGAAGCCGACGCCGTGTTGATGAACGCAATCAGTTCGAAGCCGTTTGGTAGAACACTATTGCTTTCCTGATATGCAGATTCAAGCTGCTTCTGGAATTTCTCCGGAATTTTATCGTACAGATCGGTCAGCAAGTGGGAGCGCGGTATGGTGATTTTGTTGAGCAAGAGAAGCAACTTCAGCATTAACTTCAGAGACGTCGCAAGGTTGAAATGGGAAACCGTCTTCATTGACACCCACATGTCATGGTGCGTTCGGCCCTTCATGCCCGGCACGTCATCATAGCTGCCACTACGTATGCCGTGACGTTTGATCTCCGACTCGACGTGGACGGCAGTAGTCCGGAAATCGTGGATGTTGTCGTACAGAAGGCGATATGCGGTAATTTCCATGATGTTCCTCTCACCCGAACGATTCCGGGTTCGGGCTTCAGCTGGCACAACCACAACAATCGACTCTTTAGAGCAGGTGTCGGCGAGGGTGTTATTTTTCCACAGGAGTTCCCGCAACATAGAACCGGACAGGGTCGCGTATGATCTCTTCCCTATAATCCACATTCGCCTCAGCGCCCATTGCCTACCCCTCCATCGTGCGGCCGCAACAGAGATTTTACGCATCCCTGCCGCAGCCGGTCACTCATGTGCATATCGGGCACTAGCGTAGAAACCCTTCTATAGATGGAGGATAAAGGCATCTATTCTGTCTTGTTTTTCCTCAAAATAATCTTTGAAATCCTCTTCAAAATAGATGGGTTTGCAATCCTCAAAAAGCTCCAGAAGATAGTCTACCTTACCTTCTGAATTATTAGGAATTCCCTAATTTATAAAGACCGGACCGAATCATTGAAATCGTCACCATTACTAAGTCGAAATATTTTCAGATGGATGGCAAATGGCTTGCCTTCAGAATTTTCCCCGAACAACAAAATCAGAAATTTGCAGGGGTTGCTAATGGACGGGCAAGGTCAGCCTGAAGTGGAGAGAGGAGGCTACCGACTGGGCTACCGCCGCGATTCGTTCGAAAGGGTGTCCATGAGAGAGTAGTACGACAGACCGCGGAAAATTCGGTTACATCCGTTTTATATAAACCATATTCGCGCACATGCTCACACCACCCAATTGGCGGAGAGCACCTCGGCCTGTTCAATTACTGTTTGCGTCGCCTTTTCCTGCTTGTCGGGCGGGTAGCTGTATTTCCTGAGGATGCGCTTGACCAGCGCGCGCAGGCGGGCGCGGACATTTTCCCGCAGTGTCCAGTCGATGGTGATGTTGTTGCGCACGGTCTCCACCAGTTCTCTGGCGATGTCGCGCAAGGTCTCGTCACCGAGCACCCAGACCGCACTGTCGCTGGTTCCGAGCGCGTCGTAGAAGGCGAGTTCGTCTTCGGTGAGTCCCAGTTCCTCACCCCGTGCATTCGCTGCGCGCATCTCCCTCGCAAGCCCAATCAGTTCCTCGATCACTTGTGAGGCCTCGATCGCCCTGTTCTGATAGCGCCGGATGGTGTGCTCCAGCATCTCTGCGAAAGAACGCGCCTAGGCGACGTTCTTTCGCCGGCGGGCGGCGAGTTCACCCTTGAGCAGTTTCTGCAACAGTTCGACCGCGAGGTTGCGGTGTTTCATGCCCCGCACCTCGGCGAGAAATTCTTCCGAGAGGATCGAGATGTCGGGTTTTTCAAGACCTGCGGCCGCGAAGATGCCGACGACTCCTTCCGGCGCCACCGCCCGCGAGACGATCTGGCGGATAGCGCTGTCAAAGTCTTCTTCGGGGCGCGCCTCTCCCTCGGCCCGCCTAGCGAGTACCGAGCGCACCTCCTGGAAGAACGCCACGTCGTCGCGAATGCGGATGGCCTCCTCGTGCGGCACGGCGAGCGCGAACACCCGGGTGAGTTCACGCACCGCGTGGAGGCAGCGGTCCTTGCCGTCCTCCTGCGCGAGGATGTGTTCCTGCGCGGCAGACAACAGGGCAAGTCGCTCCGCCTGCGTGCCGCCGGACCAAAGGGCATGGTCGAAGCCGTGGAACAGGGCGCGGCATATCTCGTATTTCTCCCGCATCGCCCGCACAGCCTCTTCCTGATCCAGAGCGGCCTGTCCCTCGCCACTGCTCTCGGTGTAGGTCGCGAGCGCGCTCTTCAACTCCTGGGCAAGCCCCAAGTAATCGACGACGAGGCCACCCGGCTTGTCCCGGAACACGCGGTTGACCCGCGCTATCGCCTGCATCAGCCCGTGGCCGCGCATCGGTTTGTCCAGATACATGGTGTGCAGGCTCGGTGCGTCGAAACCGGTCAGCCACATATCGCGCACGAGCACCATGCGCAGTGAATCCCCGGGGTCGCGGAACCGTTTCGCCAGCGCCTCGCGCCCGGGCTTGTTGCGGATGTGGGGCTGCCAGTCGGGCGGGTCGGAGGCGGCGCCCGTCATCACCACCTTGATTTGCCCCCTGCCGTCATCCGCGTGCTCCCATTCCGGGCGCAGACGCACGAGTTCACGGTAGAGGTCGACACAGATGCGCCTGCTCATGCAGACGATCATCGCCTTGCCGTCCATCGCCTCAAGGCGGCGATCAAAGTGCGCAATGATATCCCGGGCAACGAGAGCCACGCGCTTCCGGGTGCCGACGACCGCCTCGAGCTGTGCCCACTTCGTTTTGAGCCTCTCCTTGCGCTCGAGTTCCTCCCCCTCCGTCGCCTCCTCGAAACCGGGGTCGATGCCAGGGAGTTCGCTTTCGTCGAGTGCGAGTCTCGCGAGCCGGCTCTCGTAGTAGATCGGCACCGTGGCACAGTCCTCGACCGCGCGCCGGATGTCGTAGACGCTGATGCAGTCGCCGAACACCGCCCGTGTACTGGCGTCTGCAAGTTCGATCGGCGTGCCCGTGAAACCGACGAACGAGGCGTTCGGCAACGCGTCGCGCATGTGGCGCGCAAAACCGTCGATGAAGTCGTACTGGCTACGGTGCGCCTCGTCGGCGACCACCACGATGTTGCGCCGCTCCGACAACCGCGGATGCCGGTCGCCCTTTTCCTCGGGAGAGAACTTCTGGATGGTGGTGAACACCACGCCGCCCGATTCCACTGAAAGTCGGTCGCGCAGGTCCGCCCGGTTCTCCGCCTGGGCCGGTGGCTGGCGCAGGATATCCTGGCAGCGGGAAAACGTGCTGAAGAGCTGGTCGTCCAAGTCGTTGCGGTCGGTCAGCACGACGACCGTCGGGTTTTGCATCGCCGGTTCGCGGACGATGCGCCCGGCATAGAAGGCCATGGTCAGGCTCTTCCCCGAGCCTTGCGTGTGCCAGACGACACCGATGCGCCGATCACCAAGAGCACCGCCCGGCCTGCCGTCCGACTCGAAACGTCCGGCTTCCTCCCGGTGGGTCGCTGCCTGCTGCATTTGAGCGGCCTGCAGCGTCTCGGCGACAGCCGTCTCCACGGCATGGAACTGGTGGTAGCCGGCCATCTTCTTCGCTGGCGCACCACCTCCGTCTTCAAAGACGATGAAATCACGGATAAGCGACAGGAATCGTCTCCGTTCGCAGACACCCTCCAGCATCACCTGCAACTGTGGCAGGGCCGGATCGGCCAGCGTCTCGCCCGATATCGTGCGCCAGGGCCTGAACCATTCCCGACCGGCAGTGAGCGTTCCGATACGCGCCTCCACCCCGTCGGATATGACGAGCGTCGCGTTGAAGGCAAACAGCGACGGCAACTCGGCCTTGTAGGTCTGCAGTTGCTGCCAGGCGCTCCAGATAGTCGCGTTCTCATCGGCGGGATTCTTGAGTTCGATCAATCCGAGCGGCAGCCCGTTGACGAACAGGGCGATATCCGGGCGGCGCCTGTTGCTGTTCTCCTCGACGGTGAACTGTCTGACCGCTACCCAGTCGTTGCCCGCGGGGTCGTCGAAATCCGCAACGCGGGCCTGCGCGCCCTTGATTGCGCCATCCGAATCCCGGTATTCCACCGTCACGCCATTCACGAGCATCCGGTGGAAGGTGCGGTTACGAACCTCCGACGTCGCCCCTTCCGGGCGGGTCAGTTTGCGGAAGGCATCGTCGAGTGCCGCGGCTGGAAGCGAAGGGTTGATCCGCGAAAGCGCGTCGCGCAATCGCCTCTCCAGAACGACATCGCCGTAGCTGCTTCGTTCCGCGCCCGGCGCATCGGGGGCGATGTCGGGGCCGCAGACGATATTCCAGCCGAGGTTCTCAAGCCATTCGAGCGCGGCGGTTTCAACGTCGGATTCGGCGAAGCTCGGCATCAAGCCGTCATTCCGGATGATTTCAACACGAACCGGGCCCGCTCGCGCCGCAACATCTAATAAGGACTCATACAGTGGAGCCCGAGGCCAATGCAGGCATTTGGAATCTTGATTTTGCTAATGGTATCAGCGGGCACTTCGTGAGTGACGACAGTGCAGTTGTGAGCAAGCGCGTGCGCGACAAGCCAGTAGTCGGCGACCTGCAGAAAGGTCGTGACCGCGGCAGGCTGGTATTCATTGTCGCTCGCCCAATCGCTGACAGTGCGTAGCGCCAGTACTACCGCGTTATCCGGTCTCAAGAAGAAGTCGCCACCGCGTGCCTCGGCCCAATCCGCCAGTTCGTCTCCCCCGACATGTAGCTCGTCAGCGACTTTCTCGATGCTCGCAACCTTTCCCACACGGTTCTGCTCGACCAGCCAATCCCAGAAAGCTGGACAGAAATCGAAACCATAGTGCAGATTCTTGGCCTGGATGAAAATATTTGCGTTGAGGATATAATCGGTCATTTCATCACCTCGACTTCACGCCCAAGATTGTTAAAGGTTTCGGTCCTGGAAACTCCAAGCATCCGAAAGGCGTCTCGATAGAGCGTTTGTCCTTCGAGCGTACTCACTACAAGCGCGCGGGCGAACCGGCGACTCACACGCGCCAGCGTCATGCTATAGAAATCGCCGCCTCCGCCTCCGCCTTGAGAGGAGGTTCGCAGACGTTTGATTTCTTCTGTCCAAGCATCCTCAAAACACTCGCGGGTCAGCCAGCCTGCATCAAGCAAACGTCTCAGAATGACCAACGTGCTAACCTTGAAAATCCGCGCCAGACAGGACAGGGCGTTTTGGAGCGGTTCGCCGTCGCGAAGCCTGGCGCGAAGATCCGCAAGCGGCACGAGAAGCTCCGCCGCCACGGCGTTGCACCACACCTCCTCATGTCGGAAACCCGGTCCCGGCACGGTCTCAAGGATCGACAAAGCTGATGCTCCAAGCCAGATATGCGCGAGTTCATGGGCGAGCGTGAACATCTGCGCAGCCTTCGTGTCCGTGCCGTTGACGAAAATCAGCGGCGCGAGGGGATCAGACAGCACAAAGCCGCGAAACTCGGCGGGATCGAGACGCCGGTGGTTGTTATTCATCACAACCCCGCTCACCATGACGAGCACACCGGCCTCGTCGGCCTGGCGGATGAACAAACGCAAAGCGTCGTTCCAGTTCGGACACTTACGGCGGGCCGCGACATCGAAGCCGAGCGTTTCGCGCATTTCTGGGGCGACGGTTTCAGGCGGCGTTTCGATCGTGGCGCTGCCGACGAAGCCCGGTTCGGGCTGACGGGTGACCCGGACGAAATTCCGATACCAATTTTGCCGCTCCTGACAGGTGTAGATCGTGTCCAGGAGGTTCGGACTCGGGCGCGTTACGGCCTGCCCGGCAAAGGTTCGGAAGTCCGGAATGGGCACGGAATTCCTCTGGTGGCTCCGAGAGGAACAGATAACCGACCGGCGCATGGACAGCGCGTGCGAACGCCTCCACCTGCTTCAGGGTGGGCTGCTCCTGGCCGGCCTCCCACACAGGCAGCTTTTTGAATTTCACCGCCATATCTCTCTGTGCAACCCCGGCGCGCTCGCGTGCCCAGCGGAGGAGTTTGGGATTGACAGGGACACGGATCATGGGCGATCACCTATTATTCGTGTTGCGAGCTGGCACCGGAGAGATTCCCATAAAGGAGCAAACCGCAACAACAAGGCACCAACCTAGAATGGTATTTCATCAATATCAATGCTCTCGATTCGGTTTCCTTGAATGACATAATCTTTCCCTGTCGTCCTTTACAGAAATTCGTGCAGGCGCCAATGGTCATTATCCGACATATGGCATGCTCCAGAAAGCTGGCTATTCTCTGCATATCCATGCTTGATCCGATCGACTTCATCGCCCGAAAGATGATTGACGATACCATCCATAAGGTCAAAACCGGAGCTCGGTTTCAGCAAAGCTTAGCGACGCCCAAAAAGCGTCTATCAGCGCACCTTGCAGACACTCCCTACCTAGTTCTTCATACGATATCCTTGCGATTTCAGGCACGGATTTTTCTGGATTCTCAAGTTTACCTTGCACTGCTTGCAAATCCCCGATAAAACCCTTCGGGTCTTCAGTCTGTAACATTAGGGAATCACGAGGTTCTCAAGCCATTCGGGCGCGGCGGTTTCAACGTCGGATTCGGCGAAGCGGGTCACATCGAGTCCCAGGGGTTTATGACGTCGAGTTCAAGACCGTCGAAATTCCGGACGTTTCTCGTCGCAACCGAAAGGGCATGCGCCATGGCCGTTCCCGCGATCAGCGCATCCCCCATATCCAGGAAGCGACCCGCGCGATGCGCCCGCGCTCTCAGGGCCGCGGCCCGGGCGGCTTCGAGCCGACCCACCGGTAGCATCCGATCCCCGTATTCCGACACGAACGCAGACAACACCCCTTGGATTCTCTCACGGCGGCGTCCTCGCGGGAGCAGCTCGACACCGAAATTCAGCTCATGCAGAACGACGGCGGAGAGCCACAGATCATCGCGGGCGGCGAGAAACGCCGTCACCCGGTCATGCGGCACGTCCTTCGTCAACTCCGAGACAACGTTGGTGTCTAGGAGATATCCGCTCATTCGGACTCGTCGTCCGTGAACGGGATTTCCCTGCCGGAGCTTCTCGTACCCGGACTTTCCAGATTCACGCCACGCGGCATGTTCTCGACCAACCATCGTCCCATCGATTTACGGGGCGGTTTTTTCGCATACCACTCCCCGGCGGGCACGACCACGAAGGGCCGCCTCGTCCCGATATGTTGGGGTCCCTCCTCCTCGGCGAGACGCAGCACTTCCGACAGACGCGCCTTGGCCTCCGCGACGGTCCAGACTCGATGGGGCTTGGAATGCCGTTCCACCATGATTCCCTCAAAGAAATAATCTAGTCCAATATAGACTATGCACCAACCGACATCAAGACGTGAATGTGCCGGACGTGACACACTGCCGGAAATCGTGACTCAGATGAGGGCAACGGGGTCGACGACGATGGATGACATCCCCTCTCGATGTGAATTCATTCTTCATTCTCAAGCTCAAGGCCTGTCGATTTCGATTCTCGCCTCAGGAACCAGTTGAGGAATCGCTCTTGCATCCAGTGATGAATACCGGCCACGGTTGCCCAAAACAGAGATTAACGAGTGTGGCAACAAGCAGACTATTTAATGGCTGAAGCTCCGTATACGATATCCGGGCGGCGTTTCTGTTTGTTCTCGACAACGGTGAACTAGTTGACCGCCAGCCAGTTACTGTTTACAGAGTCGTCGAAATCCACAGCGCGGACTTGCGTGCTGCGGACCGCGTCGTTATCGCCACGGTATTTGACCGTGACCCGGTCGACGAGAATCCGGTAGAAGGCACGGTTACGAACCTTCAGCGTCGCCTCTTCTGGACGGGTCAATTTGCGGAAGACTTCGTCGAGCATCACGGTAGGAAGAGCGGGATTGATCCGCGAAAGCGCGTCGCGCAACCGCCTCTCCAGAACGACCTCGCCATAGCCGCTTCGTTCCTCGGTCGGCGCGCCGGGGCAACCTCGGGGCCATGAGTGACTTTCCAGCCGATGGCCCCAGACACTTGAGAGCGGTTTCCTCAACATCGGATTCGGTAGTGCAGGGTATGTGTTTTCCTTTCGTTCACACATTCGGGGCTGTGCTACCCGGACCAAATCAAGGATGTTTCGAGCTTTGCGCCAATGTTGCAGGATCGATGCCTTCAGTTAGTGGCCAATCCGGGTCAGCCAAAGTGCCCGGATAGTTCCTGATACCCAATTCCCTAGCCACTTTCCAAAAGCACGCAAAATCGATCAACTTTATTCTTTCATAAAAGTCCGTCACAAAATCCCTGTGCAGGCATGGGAGGACTAGAATCAATGGCGAATCTGTTTCGCCCAATTTAAGTTTGTCCTGAGGAAAGCCGGTTTCTTTTATCAGTTTCTTCGTGTGATCGTTTGGCGCGAACAGAAGGCAACCCCCAAACGACGGCATGTAGGCATGCGAGAACGCATTTCTGTGAATCTCCACTACCTTAAACGCGTGTAAAACTTCATGGTCATCACGCAACTGCGGCCACTCATCTAAAAATTTGCGTATCAACTGACCAAGGGATTGATTCGCCCCGCTCTTCATGAGCAATTCAGTATACTCACGTGACCCCTTACCGGTTTTCTGCATTTCCTCGTAAACTTCCAAGATACCCATATTGCCCTGTTTCAAAGCGCATTTGATGCAAAGGAAATCCCGAAGTCTGCTTTCCACCCATCGAAGATACATGAAGCAGCGACCGGAGGAATGAAGATGATGACCAAACTCGCGAGACATAGTTCAATTCCTCTTCTTTATCATTCTGACCAACTTTTCTGACTGAGTACAGCACATCTCTGAGAAGCAACCCTCGGTTGTGAAGTTCGACACTATGATAACCGATACTGAGACGGTGAAAAGAGAGCACCGCGGTTTCGATATAGTGCCTGGTTTCGCAGCGTCCGGGCCATCAGATCGAGGGTTTCCTGTGCCTCGTCGAGTCGGCACTCAGCAGACCGCTTCTCGTGTAGTGTATAGCCGCACATTAGATGCTCGCGCAGGGTACGGGTGTATCACTGCCGGAAGCACACACCTCGCTTGGAATTGACCCGAAACCCGACCGAGACGATGACATCCAGATCATAGTATTTGATTGTGGGGCGGATCCGGTGCCGTCCTTCGGCTTGAACTACCGAGAAATCCTCGGCAGTTGACTAGGTCAGCCACACCGTCTCCCGGTCGACATGCACATCGACCCACACCCCGCCGTCTGGGGTTTCGCAGACGACCACTTCGCCACAGGGGGGCCACTCGGACGACTCACCGATCACGGGCGGTTACCGCTTCCCTTCCGATCCATCTCGCCCTCTGCAAAGCCAATCCGTGGTTGTCGGGCCGAAACCCGGTTTCATTCGCGCCGGCGCGTCTCGAAGACACCCTTCCAAGACAATCACACCGTGATCGGCACGTTCCGTGCCCAGTGTCTCGGGGACGATGTCGGGGCCACGGGCGATGCACTAGCCGAGGCCCTCAAGCCTTTCAAGGGCGGTGGTTTCGAACCCGGTTCCGTAAGCTGGCTAATTTCGCCGCCTTTCATTTTGCTTGGCAAGCGGCTCAAATGTCATCGATAGATTCAACGGCCAAGACATCTTTTATCTTGTCGATTGCTTTAGGCGAATATCGGGCGTGTTTCACACGGCCGATTTTGAACTCCTTGCAGGAATCAGTATCTTCACGCAGTTCTAAGTGTTTGACGAGGGCACCAAGTTTCGGTATCGTGATATTAAGTTTTTCAGCTAATTGTCTGGCACCGAGACTGTAGAAGTCGAGTTCGTTCACCCGCCGTACCGCAACGACCGCCCCCGCTTCTTCGCTTTCTTCCAATAAATGTACAGGCGTTCCCTCATTCTTGGTAAGGCGAAGGTTGAGTGTCGGTCCATCATGGTCCGTGGTGATGTTGATTGAGGCCACGCCGGGAAAGATAGACGACCAAACCTCTCCATCTGCAAGACGCTTGCAGACCTTCTCCAAATCTCTGTCGCTCGGCTGATCATAATCACCATTCACCGCACTCTCCAGCACTGCCAAGCTTCGCGACTTGGCGACAGCATCCATCTTCTTTCTGGTTCCAGGGATCAAGAGACCTCTTATTTCCTCGACTTCCTTGTCGAACAGGGCAGACAAGTCCTTCGGTGCTGTCGTGGATATCGGTAGGACGCGCTCCAGCAATTCGAGCACAAGTTTCTTGTCGAACACATCGTCGTGGATATCGCGAAAAAGCATTACTCCAGCCTTTGCATAGAAATACAATTGATGTTCGGAAATATCGACAAGGTAGTGCTGGTCAGCGTTCCTTTGCCCGTTGACCGTTTGCAGCGTGAGTGCTTGCTCGTCGGTCAGAAACTTCAAATTCGTATCGGTCAAGCCCTTTCGGACGCAGGCACTGAATCCGATGGTTTTCTTCTCGCGGGCCCTTCGTATCTTTTCCTGCCGATGTCGGATCGCCGCCTTGAGAAGCATCTCGAATGAGTGGTCAAGCAAGATGAGGACGGCCTCCGTCCTGCCGCGGTCCCAGTCCTGTTGAAATGGTCAATCGAGAGCACTAGCGCGTTAACCGCCTTCTTGCGAAGCTAGCGGACTTCCTTCTTCATGCCACCGTCTCAACCATCTTCTCCACGTCACGAATACGGATTTCGCCTGAGATGAGCTTGGGGAGGAGTGTATCTCGGGCTTAGGTGAGAGCGCGGTTTTCGTGGATATTTGTACCCAACCACTCCATCAGAGGTTGCACGACACTCTGGAAGGCGCATGTGATCCGCTCCGAGGGAAGACAACCTCTATATTGCCCCATGGTCTTCCAACTCGTGCGTGGCATTTTGGTGCCCGTCGAGGTTTGGGTAGTGTAATTCATGAGCTCGCTTGAGGATAGGCAGACAAGAGTGAAGCCAGCCCACTGAGGTGCTCTCAGGGTTACGACAATAATGTCGGTCGAGCAAATGCCATCCAGTACTGCGACACCAACTTTGTGAAAGTAGGGCCCCCAATTTTCCGAACAGGGATTCTCCCCTTTGAAAACAGTCTTGTTGCTCATAACCTTTTTTGCGCTTTCCCACTTAGCAAGCGAGATCGATCCCCGCGGCATATGCTCTAACCCGATGTAGGGTGTACCTTCGGCAACATCTGCTGGATTAACTCCGCGTCTCGGAGAGACTGCAACATCGGCAAGATTCCCTTGCTTCCAGCCTTCTGGTCTGTCCTCATCATTTAGTTTGTCAGGAAACATCCTCCAAACCTCCGGCGTCAGATAGGATTCCCGTCCTTCCATCCTGGCTTTCACCGGCCCGAAATCAACGAATCAGTCCTTGAAAATCGCCCACGCCATCGCCTCAAGCGTCTTGTTCATGCGCCGGTTCAGTTCAATCTTGTCGTCCAGCGTACCCAGGATATGCGCGATGGCGCGTTGTTCAAAGAGAGTAGGGACGGATACAGGAAGAGAATAAAATTCGTCTCGGCTAGTTGACGGAATCGCCGATCCACTATCCATTCCGTTGATATCTTGAGTTAGTAGTGTGTAGCAAGCCCACCGAAGGTCCATTTCGATTTTAGGCCTGAGATAGAACGCTGTATCTATGACAAAAACGGGTCGGGAGAATAGTGAACACATCGATACGCTCCCTTTCGACCCACGATAACACCAGCGCACTTGCATAAAGCTTCATTATGCCAACCAATCGGTCCGTTAGTGCCGAACACGCGAAACGAACCCTGTGCAGTTTCATAACTCCGAATAGCGCACCCATATTCAAGTGTTGCTATGCTGCCCCAGTTCGTTTCGTGCCACTCAGCATGCTCCACTTCGCGCTTCACTGGAATTAGAGCCAACACCACATGATCTCGCTCGATCACCTCCCGAAAGCTCTCGGATGTACTCGCCCAGTCCACAATGTCCACGCGAAACGGCAGGTCGGATTTGGTGAAAGAGGCTTTCAATTCCGCTATGTGGTCGATGCACAAAGTTTCGTCTGTCATCAGTGCGAGGTCCAGATCGGATGTCGCCCGTGTAGCCCAGGATACACGCGAACCAAAGACACGCACTTCTAGGCCGGGCATGTGCTCACATAGAATGCGTCGCACCGTCTCCAGTTCAGCGGGGGCAATGTCAATCTGCCTCACGGTTGCGCTTTCCGAGTTCATTTAGAAGAATATGCATGTCGCGGAGAAATCCGTCCATCGCGTCAACGGTCTGCTCCGCTTGGTCCGCGTTACACGGTTGCCTTTTATGTATGAACAAGAACGACATTTGCATGACACTTTTTGCATAAAAGCGAAACGCAAACATGCTTGTGTACCACCAATGATCCTCAAGCCCTCTCATCCCCTTCCACAATGGCAAGTAGTTCGGGAAACGCCAGGATGGCGGCCTTGCGCCCCCGACCTTCAAAGACCGTCTCTAGGATGCCGCCCTCACGTAGGGCGGTCAGAATTCGTCTTGCCGCGGGCGGTGACTGAATAGCAGGCTGAGTCACGAAATCTGTACTACGAAAAATCGGTCGTTCGAAGATCCAGTCCAGAGCGTAGATGGCATATCGGGAACGGGTAAGTTCTACGGTGTGGCTCTTCAAAGTATCGTATAGAGAGAGAATTCCCTGCGCTTTGGTGAGATTGTCTTCGGCCTGTTGCCTGACTGCTTCAAGAAAGAACCGGCACCAGCCTGTCCAGTCGTCGTCACGAGAGACAGCGAGCAGACCATCGTAGTAGGCTTCGCGGTTAGCTTCAAAATAAGCACTGATATAGAACATCGGCGCCCGGATTAGGCCGGATTGCCACAGGAAAAGCGGTACAAACATGCGCCCGAGGCGTCCGTTGCCATCCAAGAACGGGTGCAAGGCTTCGAACTCGGCGTGCAGAACGGCAAGTTGCACGAGTTTGTCGGGTGCCTCGGCATGGATGTAACGCTCCCATGCGTCCATACCCGAGGGAAGCTCGTTTGCCGCGATGGGCACGAACCGGGCATCCTCGACAGTACAATGGGGAGAGCCGATCCAGTTGGGGGTGCGCCGATACACACCTGGAGATTTCCCTTGGCCCCGAACCCCGCTCATCAGGACTTGATGTGCTTCCCGTATGATACGTTGAGAGAGCGGCAACTCTTCCAGAGCTTTTTCTGCTCCGAGCATGGCAGTACGGTAGTTGAGCACCTCGTGGATATCATCACGGCGTTCAGGCCGGGCAGGTATCTGTCCAGCTTCGAACTGTAGCACCTCGCCCATTGTCGCCTGGGTTCCTTCGATGCGGGACGAGAGAACGGCTTCTCGCGTGGTCAGCGGCGTAAGCAGGAGTCGCGGATTCGGGACTGCTTCGAGCATGCCGTCATAGCGCGCCAGAGCCGCCACTGCCGGGCCAATCAACGGGATGAGTTTGGGCCATTCGAGGCGTTCCTCGGGTGGGAACCTACCGATGTGATAGTGGACGGCCGACATCACTACCGCCCGAATCCCAATTCTTCAAAGTTCACCTTGATGACCTTGCCCAGTCTCGCGCCCTCTGCATGCTGCTCTCCAAGCTGAGTGACGAGCCGCTTCATCTTCTCCTCGAAGGACTCATCGTCATCTTCCTGTGGCGGCGCGCCCACGTAGCGGCCGGGGGTGAGCACATAGCCGTGCTTTCGCACCTCCTCCATCGTCACGCTCCTGCAAAAACCGGGAACGTCGGCGTCTGCGTTCTCACTGCTTCGCCATGCATGATAGGCACCGGCAATGCGGGCGATATCCTCATCCATCAACTCACGGTGGGTGCGGTCAACCATACGGCCGAACGTACGGGCGTCGATGGACAGAATCTCACCGACTCGCTTCCGGTCGCGTGCCAGGAACCACAGGCAAGTGGGAATCTGCGTCGAGTAGAAAAGCTGTCCCGGCAGGGCGACCATGCAATCCACGAGGCCCGCCTCGATCAGGTTCTTGCGAATCTCGCCCTCTCCCGACTGGGCCGAGGACATCGAACCGTTCGCCAGCACGATACCCGCCACACCACCCGGTGCCAGGTGATGAACCATGTGCTGCACCCAGGCGAAATTGGCGTTTCCCTTCGGCGGAACACCGTATTGCCAGCGCTTGTCTTCCGTAAGCCGCTCTCCGCCCCAGTCAGAGACGTTGAAGGGAGGATTAGCGAGAATGAAATCCGCCTTGAGATCCGGGTGCCGGTCGTCGTGGAAGCTGTCTCCGTGCTCGATCCGGCCCTCGATGCCGCGTATGGCAAGGTTCATCTTCGCCAGACACCAAGTGGTGTAGTTCGATTCCTGACCCCAGATCGAGATATCACCGTACGCCCTGCCACCGTTGCCGTTGCCGTGTGCCCGGATGAACTCCACCGACTGTACGAACATGCCCGAGGAACCGCAGCAGGGGTCGTAGACCAGGCCCCGGTAGGGTTCCAGCATCTCGACGAGGAGCCTGACGACGCAGTGCGGGGTGTAGAACTCGCCGCCCTTCTTCCCCTCTGCACTTGCGAACTGCGACAGGAAATACTCGTAGACGCGGCCCAGAACGTCCCGCGAGCGCGCATCCGCATCACCTACCCGGATGTTGCCGATCATGTCGATGAGCTGGCCAAGGCGCACCTTGTCGAGCGCCGGGCGGGCATAGTCCCTGGGCAGTACCTCCTTGACCGCGGGATTCTCGCGCTTGATAGCCGCCATGGCGTCATCGACAATTTGGCCGATGGAGGGTTGGCGCGCCTGGGCCCTGAAATGGCCCCAGCGGGCATCCGGCGGGACCCAGAAGATGTTCTCGGCGAGATACTCGTCACGATCCTCGGCAGCCTCCGCACCCCATTCTGTCAGAACAGAAGCGTGGTGTTCCTCGAAGGCGTCGGAGATGTACTTGAGGAAAATCAGACCCAGGACGACATGCTTGTATTCCGCGACATCCATCGAGCCGCGCAGGGTGTCAGCCATCTGCCAAAGTTCGCGCTCATGACCTGTCACGGCTCCGGTGTCAGATTTTTGGGTCTTTGATCCTCTTCGTGCCATGGCTCTTTCATTCCGCTTTGGGCAAAGAATCACAGAGGGTTTTTACTTCATTGAACAATGGCCATAGCAACTCGTCAGACATATCGATAATCGGTTCGTACTTAAATGAGTTAATATGAATATTCTCTAGCGTCATTCTTCAACTCGATCTTTACTCGGCCCATGCTAAACTCTCTTACTATAATAATATGTCCCGAGGGGTTTGAAGAATCACATCTTGCCACTGAATTCTTGACTCACGCAAGCAATCCTCCCACGACTTTGAAACTCCAAAATTCATTCTTGAGGAAAACCGGTATGACTTGTGCCGTGCGTTATGGGGGTTGGAGTCTTACCTCCATAATTGGGCATAGTGTTGAAGAGATACCCGACCTTCAAGGGAGAAGGAACTACAACCTTCCCCATATGAAATAAATACGACTCATCTTCTTAAACCGGAATATACGCCCCGCGGAACTCCAGAAGGTCATCGCGCCGGGGACTGAATATCTGGAGGTCCTGGGAGCCGTCCTCAATCGCCTTGAGCCAGTGCTCGACGTTCGACTTGCACACCACCACCTCGCCCGCGCCGACCTCACACTCGTCCTCACCCTCAACGCGGAACAAGAAGCGTCCGCGCTGGATGAAAGACATCTGCTCGTGGGGATGCCTGTGGGCGGCGACTTCCGAACCCTCCGAGAACG
The DNA here is from genome assembly GCA_965200245.1 of bacterium. Taxonomy (GTDB): domain Bacteria; phylum UBA8248; class UBA8248; order UBA8248; family UBA8248; genus Bin107. The sequence goes on from CBDATS010000004.1 coordinate 54,115, forward strand.
TCCAGAGCGCGAGCGTCTGGTTCTCACCCACGATCATCTGCAGTTCGATAACGCTCTCGGGCGGGATATTCTCATGGATGATGCGCATTTTCGGAATCTCGTCCCATCGCTGGAAGATCATGGTCCCCTCCTTTTTCCTGAAAGGATTGTTCGCCGTATATCGCCCCTACCTCACACCCTCCCCCGCCATGAAGCGAGCGATTTCATCTTCCGGCCAGCCGAGCCATTCCCCGAACACCTTGGCGGTGTGCTGGCCGAGCAGGGGCGGCGGTTTCGCTTCGGCCTGAGCACCGCTCATGATCCAGGGTGCACTCACCACGCGAATCTCCCCTGAAACGGGGTGCTCGATCTTCTTGATGAGGCCCCGGTGCGCTATCTGGGGGTCTGCGAGCGCATGCTCGTAGTCGTTCACCACGGCGAAGCCCACGCGCTCGGCTTCCAGGCGCTGCTCCCATTCAGCCATCGTGCACGAGGCGAAAATCCTGGACACCCGCTCGTTGATGGCGTCTCTGTTCGCCACGCGCGCCCGCGCGGTGGAGAAACGCTCATCCTCCAGCCAGTCCTCCACACCCAGCGCGCGACAAAAACCCGGCCAGAAGCCGTCGTGCTGCACGATGACGGTCACGTACTGCCCATCGCTCGTGCGGTAGGTGTTCGCGGGCACACGCATCGGATTCTCGTTGCCGTGCCGTCCCGGGGACACGCCCGCCTGGAGCGTCTCACCCATGCGAGGACCGAGAGCGGCCACCATGGCGTCCTGCATGCTTACGTCGATGCAGCGACCCTCGCCCTCCCTCCTCACCGCGTGAAGCGCGCTCACGATGGCATAGGCTGCGAACATGCCCGCCAGCACGTCGGCGAGCGGTGCGCCGATTTGGGTGGGCTCCTCCATGCCCGTAACGCTCATGACGCCCGAGACGGCCTGGAGAATCGGGTCGAGCCCTACACGGTCGCGGTAGGGGCCGCTTTGCCCGAAACCAGAGAGCGAGCAATAGACAATTTTCGGGTTCAGCGCGCGGGCGTCCTCCCAGCCCAAGCCGAGTTCGGCGAGTTTGCCGGGCGCCATGTTCTCGATGAGTGCGTCGGCCTTGCTTGCAAGGGCGCGCACGGCGGCGCGGCCCGCTTCGGTTTTCATATTGATGGCGACGCTCTTTTTCGATCGATTGTTCGCGTAGAAATAATCCTCATGCTCCTCGCGGTCCTTGTAGCGGGTGATGCGGCGCGTATCGTCACCGAAGCCCGGGCGCTCTATCTTCACCACCTCGGCCCCCATGTCCGCCAGCATGGTGGCGCAGAAAGGTCCCGCTATGACCTGGGTGAAATCCAGAACCCGGAAACCGCTCAATGGCGCTGCGGTATGTGATTCGGACATCTCTCCCTCAACGGCCGGAAGCGGCGCAGCTTAAGTGTACACCCCCGCATCGCACAGGTTGCGGCACGAATCGACTTCCAATCCTTCGTTCACGGATCGAGGGCAAGGTCGGCATCGCTCATGAGTGCTGTTGATAACGACGCTACTAGAAACTGAGCGAGATGTCGCGGTGGTGCGACATGCAGGCCGCCACGGGTTTCGCGATCTCGCCCGGCAGATGCTTCAACTGGCGGATGCCGATAGTTCCACGTATCGCGGCTTCATAAGCGGCCAGACCGGAGTCCAACTCACGGGCGGCGCGGGAGCGCCACACTACCTCACGCTCGAACAGGGCTACCGCATCATTCAGACGCTTCTCGGCACGTTTGAGACCGGACTTGCCTCGCCTGGAATCGGAGCGCGCCCGCGAGAGTGCAGAGCGCAAATCGTAGGTTCCGGGAACGGTCCTAAGCGCGCGCTCGGCGTTTCGGATGGCGGAACCCGCCTCTCGCGCCGTCTGCGTTTGCAGGATTTTCGGCAATTCCTTGATCTTGGCACCCGCTTCCTTGAGAACTGACACCTTCGCCAGCATCTCGCGCACCTTGTGCACGGAGGTGTATGCGTCGTCGACATTGCGCCGATAGTTGCGGCGGGCGAGAGTCTCCTTCCGCTCCAAGGTCAGGTAACGACGGCTCATCTTCTTCCCACCTTCGGGACGCCTTGCCCCCACGCGTGCCCTTTGTTTCTTCAATTCTTCGATTTCATGGCGCAATGGCACCGCCGCGTCTGAATCTCGTCCCATACGCCTGATGGTGGTGCGGATCTCGCGTATTTCGCGGTCAATACGTCTTTCATCCGCGTTTACGCGCCGAATCACGGTATGTACGGGCTTATAGGTCTCCCCGAACTTCCTTCGCTCCACACTGGCTCGGCGCACTTCGGAAACCAGATCGAAGGTCCGGGCAGCCTTCTCCATGCCACCAACCAGTTGCCTGCGGACTTTATCGGGCAAATAGCTGGTATCGAGTTTTTGCGCGGTTTGAATGCTCGCGCGGAGTTTCTCGCCGTCCCGGTCATAGCGCTCGAAGAGATATTGCTCCAGGCAGTTCTGAAGGCGCGGGTTTCTCGGAGGTGGCGCGGTCTCTCCGGTGAGTGATGTGCGCGTCGGCAGGTAGTTCACCAGTGGGGGATAAAAGCCAACGATGCCCAGGGCCAAGAGTTGCAGCACGATGAACGGTACCACACCCTTGTAGATGTCCGTCGTCAGCACGTTAGGCGGCGCGACGCCACGCAGATAGAACAGCGCGAAACCAAATGGCGGCGTCAGGAAGGAGGTCTGCATGTTGACGCCGATCATCACGCCCAGCCAGACCGCGGTTACGTTTGCCGCAGGGTCCGAGAGCAGGATGGGGGCCACGATAGGCACCACCACCACTGCAATCTCAATGAAGTCGAGAAAAAACCCGAGGATGAAGATCACCGCCATAACGACGATGAACTGGCTCCAGAAACCGCCGGGCAGCGTGGTGAGAAATTCCTTCACCAATTCCTCGCCGCCGAAGCCCCGGAATGCCGAGGTGAGCATGGCCGCGCCCAAGAGGATGATGAAGACCATCGCCGTGGTCTTGGCAGTCTCGACCATGACGCCCGCGAGCATCTGTTCGGTGCGGTAGACCCGCCAACCACTCCAGGCAACGGAGATCAGCAGACCGATGACCGCGATAGCGGCGAACGTCACGCCGATGGCATCGTAGGCACCGTGAATGGTGCGTATGTTGAGGTCGAAGGTGGCCAGCAGGAAAAACAGCGCGAGCAGGGAAAGACCCGCGATAATGGCCGGCGTATAGCACCCGCGACGGCCTTCGGCCAGACGGTATCCCGCCATGATCGTGGCTCCGACTGCGCCGATGGCACCAGCCTGGTTTACGGTAGCGATACCCGCGATGATAGATCCGAGCACGGCCAAGATGAGCGCCAGGGGCGGAATCAGGGCCAGCAACACACGGAAGGCGAACTGGCGATCGAAGTTACCTTCCATGGGAATAGCCGGTGCACTGGCGGGTCGCATGAGCGCGACAGTGAGTATGTAGATGACGTAAAGGCCCACCAGCACCAAACCGGGCACGATGGCCCCTAGAAACATGTCGCCTGCGCTGGCCGAGGTGATGCTGAATTCTGTGGGCATGATGAACTGGCCAGTGGACGACTTGAAGTCCACCAGACGCAACGTACCCGCCTGATCGGTCGCATTCGAAAGTTGGTCCGCCAGGATGATGAGCACCACGGATGGCGGGATAATCTGCCCCAGTGTACCCGCCGCGCAAATGGTCCCTGTAGCGAGTTGGCGCGAATAGCCGTTGCGCAACATGGCCGGCAGTGAGATGAGGCCCATGGCCACCACGGTGGCGCCGAGAATACCGGTTGTGGCGGCGAGCAATGCCCCCACCAGCACCACCGAGATACCGAGACCGCCCGGAACTGGCCCGAACAGGCGCGCCATGGTCACCAGAAGGTCTTCGGCAATCTTCGAGCGCTGCAACATGATACCCATGAACACGAATAAGGGCACGGCGATGATGGTGTCTCGCTCGACTTCCCAGTAAACGCCCCGGAAATTGGTGACACCTGCGGTGAGCCACTGAACGGGGCCGTCCTGTGCGAAAAAGGCGCTAGCGTCCCCGGCGAAAATGTAGCCGGTAATCGACGCGAGTCCGATGGTCAGGATGGCCGAGCCGGGCAGCGCGAAGGCCACCGGGTAACCCGATGCCAGCGCTCCGGCCATGGCCAAGATCAGCAGTGCGAGAAAGAAAAGTTCCACGGTTAGGACGGCTCTGGTGTCGAGTGGCTTGGCAACTGTCCGCGAAGAATCGCCATGGAGTCAAGGTAGCACGCCAGAAACTGCGTCATCATGGACACGGCGTAGACAGCGAGAAATCCCGCCATCAGGTACTTGACGTAGAGACCGAACCCGCTCTGGGACGTTTCGAAATAAAGCAGCGGGCTGTTGATGACAGACGCCTTGCCCGCCATGCCGACGGCCAGGATCGTCCAGCACAGCGGTACACCCAGCAATATGGAGCCCCACGCGTTGACCAGGGCCTTACGCCGCTCGCTGAAATGCGTGTACAGCACGTCCACACGCACGTGGCCCTCGGCGACCAGGGTATGGGCACTGGCGAACAGGAACAGCGCGGCATACCAAAAACGCACCAGATCGCCCATGAAAGCCTGTTCATAGGAGAAGATGAAGCGCGCGATGACGATCTGGAACTCTGCGACGACTACGAGCACCGAAAGCCAGATGAAGTCGAGCCCCCGCTTGAAGCATGCCACCACAACCGCCGCGAGCAGTAACGGCAAATGTATGTAGACACCGCGAAAACTCGAGACGCCCAGTTTCTGGGCCAGCGTCTTGCCGAACACTGCGGGCAACAGCCCTTCCACGCGCAGGAACGATATGATCCCGTCGACGATGCCGATGAAGAACGTCGCCCAAAAGGCCGCAGTAATAATATAGGCGGTGATGGAACCCAAAAGCGCCGCGTCCGAAGCGAACGGCCTCTCCCGGTTCCTGAGTGCAATGACGGTGATGGCGACGACCGGCAGGGCGTAGCAGATGAGTTGCAGCCACGCCAAGAACATCGCTCCCCCGCCACGCGACGACTGAGAAAAAATGCTCGCGACGCCCGGCCAGCCAAGCCAGAAAACCAGATAGTTGTTAAAGAGGAAAGCGAACATGGTAGCGGCCAGCGACAGCGCGAAAGCGCGAAAGCGCGGTAGAGCGCGTCCGCGATGCCGGGCCGACTTTCTCCCGCTTCTTCCAACAGAACTTCCGTCACCGTAGGAAACCGTAGCGGTCTGTCACACTATGCGCCGGACGTCTAACTTGAGACGCCGAGCACGCGGTTGCGCTGCGCCACGAAAGCCTGGTCGGAAAGGTTCGTCCAGTTACCGACCTCACGGCGCGTCTTGTCGAAGCTCTCATGGATGCGTTTGGCAAGTTTGCTGTGGTTCACCACACTCGCGAAGACTTCCTCGGCCGCTTTCCCAAACGCATCATAGATGTCGTCGTTGAACTTGCGTACCTGGACGCCCTGATCTCGCGTGAGCCGCGCCAGCGCCGCACCGTTCTTGGCATTGTACTCAGCCATCATCACGTCGTTCTCCATCGAGGCCGCGGCCTCGATAAGCGTTTGATCGGCCTTCGAGAGCGAATCCCAGAATTTCTTGTTGAAACCCGCAGACAACATCGCTCCGGGCTCACGCATGCCCGGGTAGTAGTAGTACTTGGCCGCCTCGTAGAACTTCATGAATTCATCGTTCCACGGCCCCACCCATTCAGTGGCGTCGATGGCGCCCGAAACGAGGTTCTCGTAGATCTGCCCACCCGGCAAGGAAACCGGTGAGGCACCGAGCTTTGCCATGACGTCGCCGCCAAGGCCCGGGATACGCATCTTGAGGCCCTTGAGGTCGTCAGCGCTGTTGATCTCCTTGCGGAACCAGCCGCCCATCTGCACACCCGTGTTGCCACACATGAGGCCCTTGATCCCGAAACCTGCGGCTAGCTCGTCCCAGAGTTCCTGTCCCCCACCGAAGCGGATCCAAGCGTTCAACTCGGTGTAAGTGAGGCCGAAAGGCACGGCAGTGAAGTAGGCCCAGCCCGGATGCTTGCCTTTCCAGTAGTAGTCGGCCGCATGGTAGGCCTGCGCGTTGCCGGAAGCTACCTCGTCGAATGAGTCGAAGGCACCGACGCGCTCACCAGCGGCGAAGTAGGTCACCTTGATGCGACCGTCGCTCATGTCCAAAAGACGCTTGGCGAAGCGTTGCGCTCCGGTGCCGAGACCAGGAAATCGCGTGGCCAGGTGGTGACGATGGCGATCTCGATCCGCTTCTTCATCATGGCGGGCGCCTTCTGGGCCTGTGCCAGCCCGGTGCCCGTCACGACCGCGACGGCAGTGCCGGCTGCGGCGCCGGTCATAAAGTCACGACGTTTCATCTCATTCTCCTTATGTTGATAATGAAAGTTGTATGCTCTTCGTTACATGCACATTCGGCGAAATGGCCGAAACACAACATCCACCTACATTATAATCAAACCTATTCATAAATTTTCGCTGCGCTGGAAATATTACGACAAGCGCTATAACGGCGCAACCGCCAATTTGGCGATTCCCGGTCAGGGCGAGATGTATCTGCTTCCCGTAGGCCAAAAAAAATCTGAGCGAACGCGAAACGACGTTACTGAGCGTCCTGAAAGCGCTGCAACTCGAAATTGCAAGGGAGCGCGGGGTGCCCGCCTTTATCGTGTTTCACGACCGCACATTGAACGATATGGCGCACCGATGCGGAGTTCGCAGGGATCAGCGGCGTGGGGACTGCCAAACGGAAGGTTTTTGCAGAACCGTTCTTGGCCGCAATTGACAAGGCCCTCTTTGATACGGACAGGAACACCGGAGTTCTCGAAGCCGGCATTATCAAGAATGGAAGTGGTTTCTCCGCTCTGGTCACAGAATCAGAAACGCCGCCCCAAGCAGAATGAGTGATACTAGACGTGTTGGGTAACCGTGAGACTCAATTGATGGATTTCAAGCGCATCAACAATATCAACGAACCACAATGTCCGTTTGCATCGCCCCCACAATCTGATTGAAGAGAACCTAGAAACCCGGAAACCGGTTTCTCAACTTCATGGTGACCGAATGGCCTAGTGCCTCAAGGCGTTAACATCAGCCCCAGCGGGTTGCACAGGGCGCCTAACGCAAACGAAGGCCCAGCCGTGGTCCGCATGCTTCTCGGATACCGCGCCAACCTCAACGAGGAATTTACAGTGAAGAGAGGGAATCATCAGAGTTTCTTGCAAGTGGCTGCACACCGCCTCGCGGAACGTAAGCACTTAGACCATCATTGCCTGCTCTGAGCACTCAAATACCGTATCACCGATACCATGCGGGCCAAAGACGTGAAAGACACAATCGAACGGGACCCCGAAGCGTCAGGGTGTGGCAGCGCAGAAGTTATTCACAAACCCTAGCTGTTAAACGATAACAACTCGTTCGGCATTACCAGCGATTTCGCAAGCTAGCTTGAGGATCGGGGGATGGACCATCTCTGCAGCGCATCGAACCACCCCCCAGACCCAGGCAAGATCGAGCGTTGGCACCAGATCCTGAAGAACCGGATCCTGCCCGAAAACTACTATCTGCCGGGTGACCTCGAAGCCGCCGTCGGCACCTTCTTCGGGCACTACAACCACCGCGACCACGAAAGCCCCAGAAACCTCACCCCCGCCGACATCTACTCCGGTCATGGTCACACCATCATTTACAGAAGGAGAAAGATCAAGAAACCTGACAATCCAAAAGGACCACCTGACCCACCAAAAGCAAGCGGCCTGACAGCAGCCAGGATGACCCAGAGCCTCCGTCAAATAACTCTCGCCATTGTCTCATTCATCCTGAAAACGGACACGCGCCCGGTTTCCGGAGCATAAACGCAGAACCGATCAGTTCCCCAACCTTTGTTCGGCCGACACTTCGTCGTCCTGCCTCTTCGCCTGCCTTTCGTACTCGTCCGCAACACCATTCAGAATATTTGCGACAAAGGGAAAACTCGGGGATCGTTGCCCCTCCCAGTTCCTGTATTGCTCCGCAAGTTCTCGTTCCTGATCTCCGCCTTCCCCAGCCGCGCGCGTCACGACACCCCGACCGTTACGGGTACCGATAGTAAAGGCATGGACTCGGCACCTCTCCCACATATTCACCGCATACTCCCTTACTCATCCTGTATGCACCATTTCTTATAATTCGTGCAGCCCTTTTCGATTAATTCAACAAAGTTGCTTGCATCTGAAAAATAGTTCTTGAACGCTTCACGGATGTCCTCTCCCGTTTCACCTTTCACTAAGACGATATCGATGTCTTGCTTAGAGCTTTCATTTTCAAGCTGAAACAATTTTTTCAAGGCATCCGTTGCATGCCGAAAAGTTAGAATGTTAGGTGGGAGTTCCCCATCTTCTCCAAAAATCAGAATGAAATTTTTGTAGTTGGAATCCGATTGATCTTTAGCATCCAGCGATACCAACGTTTTCATAAATTCTAGTTCGTCATCGAGTTCTGAAAACCGATGCACTACCTCTTTATTACTTAGGTCAGGTAAGCTTGCTCTCATCCCTTCCTCAGAACGAGAAATGATTTCACTTGCAAAGCGAAGGATATCCAGGTACCGCTTATCTCCCCGATTAAACTTTGGCTGGCTCTTGGTTAGGAATCCGACTAGTTCTACACATGTCGCCCACGCGTGTTGTGGAAACGTTCGATACTACAACTCAATCAACAATCCTTTGTGAGCTTGACCAGACACGGAGTTTACATTGTATTCATAAACATCGTGAACTCCGCGATATCCGCTTGATTTTGGCTTTTTTATATAATCATATTTGTCAGTTTCATTTTTTAATATGTGATTAAATTTTGCCTCGTGGATATTTCCCCGGAACTCGTACAATTGTTCGATAGTGTGAAATATCAAGCGACATCCAGCCACATCATCCATGCGACCTAATTGCATTTTGGGAAATCGTTTAAGCTTATCTATGATCGTGTGATTTCGTTTGTGCCTTTGTGCCACAATGATCTTAGTTCCAGAGCTAAATTTTCGTGTGCGATTTCGAAGAAGGGCTTGGAACGTATTGATTACACGGCGGTGAGAAGCTCTCCATCTCTCTATCACTTCAAAATCTTCAATTGTCGCAAGGCCATTCCGAACCCGGTCCCCAGCTCTATTAACACGTTGTCTCGAACCACCAGGGAACTTCCCTGCCTGCCTATTTTTCACTTTAGTTCCCCTAAGAAGCCTTAATTATCTTCGGAGTTACTGTCCCTGCAATGAACCAACCGCAAAATATTGCACCAAAACCCAACCCATAGGAAAACACAAGGGGTTGTATCCCAAACCTAAAAAAGAGGGATGCCCAATAAAAAGATTTCATGGACAAGAACCCTTTCTTAAGGGCAGGTCGCTGACATCCGAATTATGTAACCCCCCAACTTCTTGCATTCCCTTATAGGTTGGGCACCTCATACAAGATATTTCGTCCATTTTGTCAATGAGGATGCTCACTATTTATTACAGTGTTGAGAAAGCAAGCTATAAGATAACACCACCTTGGGCTCATTGAGACCTTCGTTGAGACGCCCCTACACACTGGCGCCGTGTACAGGGCACTAGGATGGATCTAGGTCCATGCCACACGGGAACGCGGACGCTACGACAAGCCCGAAAAAGACCTCCGGCTGTGACCACCTCCGCAGAAACTGCAGACAAGGCCTCAACCGTTAAAACACGCGCTGTCATCCCACAACCCAATGGTTATACCGACCTAGACGCGACATGTTGCGCGACAGTTGTAATCCATCCGCTTTCAGTTTGATTACATTTTGAGAATGACAGATTACAGGCGTGGTCGAATATCACCTGACTCAATCAATTACAAAATCTTTTATCGAATTTCATAACCACGAAAAACTGCAATGCCTCTAATGACGATCAAAATGAAAAAGCGACGTTTGGCGATCTGACAGGCGATGGGCTGAACGTCCAGATCCTGGATGCTGTTCAGGATAAGATATAATGGTGCCCGGGGCCGGACTCGAACCGGCACGGCCTCCCGGCCAAGGGATTTTAAGTCCCTGGTGTCTACCTATTCCACCACCCGGGCAGGTGCGGGGAAGAATATCCCACTAAACGGCGTTCGCGCCACATTCACATTTCCAGTGAGTGGCGAAACCAAGATTGAGAACGGGAGCAAGGACAAGCGTGTCTTATCCAGGGAAACGAAAGGGCCGCGGGCGCGAGAGAAAACCCCGCGCGACACGGCCCTTTACGGAAAAACCGGTTCAATCCTAGCCTGTGAACTCCATGATGTGGAGGCCCAGCCCCCAGCGGTCAGCCATGTAGATGAGGCCGGTATCCTTGTCCACCTGCACGTCGTTGCTTTGCGGGCAGCAGCGCTCCTTCGTGCCTGCGGGGATGTAGTAGCCCACCTCCCTGGGTCGGAAGGGGTTCGACCAGTCCACCACGCGAAGGCCTGCGTTGAACCAGCATATGTACATCAGGTCGTCCTTCGTCATGTCGAGCCAGATGTTGTGCGCGCCGTGGCGCGAACCTGTCTTGCTCCATTTCTCATCGAGGGGACGCATCTCGATCGGATCGATCTCATAGGGCATGAACGTGCTCACCGGCAGGGGTTCGTTGATGTTCCTCAGGTCGTAGAAAGTCACGAACGCAGGGGGATGATCACAGTTCACCGTTGTGGTCTCCTGCGTCACGATGCCGAACTCGGAACCCTCCGGCACCAGGAAACTGTGGTAACAACCCGCCCAGCCGTGCGTCTCGTGCGGGTTGTGGCGCCACATGAGTTCGGGCTTGGTCGGATCGGTCAAATCGAAGAGCGCGATGCCTGCGTCCCAGTAGCCCGCCGTCACGTAGTTGCCCCAGGGATTGCCCTCATGAATCCACGCTCCGTTTCCCACGATCTCGGGATCCCAGGAAGGCTCCTCACCATCTTTCTGACCGGGGACGTGGCCCAAGCCGATGAACTCGGGCGCCCAGGGGTCCTTCATGTCGTGGACGAGGAGCACCTTCCCCTCATAGCCGTCCTTGAAACCCGAACTGTAGAGAAGTTGGCGCTTTCTGTCATAAATCGGCCGGTGAATGCCGAAACCGTCCACCTCCACGTAGTTCACGAACTTGGGGTTGAACGGGTCGCGGTTGTCGAAGATACGCAAGCCGCCGACGGCGTCGGGGTACTGCTCCCGCAGGGAGGGCCTGAGTTCCGAGTTCGTGAGCAACACCTCGTCGTTGATGCGCAGCACCTTGTGCGTGCGCGCCGCCGGGCTGTCGATGAGCTGGTTGATGATCTTCGGGTTGGCCGGGTCCTTGACGTCCAGAATCGTCATGCCGTCATGGCCGTTCACGCCAGAGGCTGCGACGTAGCAGATGCCGCCTCCGACCTGAATCTGGAAGGCGTCGCCCCAGCCGTTCAAGTCCGAATGGGCAACGAGGCGAACGTTGTGCGCCTCCTCTTTCCAGGGTTCTGTGAGCACGTGGTCCACACCGATATAGGCGTCGTTGCCGCCTCCGCGAATGGGGTTTGGATGATACCAGGGTCTGGGCATGTTTCCTCCATCTGGAATGAATGTTGTCGAGAATCGCCGCGCATTCTAGGGGAAAAAAGCGAGTCTGGAAAAGCGCCCAAAGGAGTTTTTTCCGAAAATCATCCTTCGCGGAACAGACGGATGAAATCCTCGAACCGGGCGGGTGGAGACTTGGCGACTTCGAGGTTTTCGGCGACATGGGCCGTCTGCCGCATCCCCACCAGGGCGACGGCCACCCCGGGTGTGCTGCGTGTGAACTGGATCGCGCGCTGCCCGTCTGTCGAAAATCCCGGAAACACATCTCCAACCACGGGAGGGAGTCCCTAGGCGGCGCGTCCCTGGAGAATGGAACCGCTCGTCATGGTGGTGATCCCGCTTTTCGCTGCCGCGGCGAGAAAACACGTCCTCTCCGCACCCAGCGTCTGGTTGGGCTTGGAGAAAGCCTCGGGCATTCCCAGGTTGAGCGGTAACTGAACCACCCGGAAATGATGATTCTCACCGCCTGCCTGCCGCGCCACGCCCAGCACCTCTTCCAGCGAGAGATACTCCCCCTCTTCCGGTGATACGCGGTAGCCGTTCCAGGTGGCCGTGTCGTAATTCCTGATTTTCCCCTCCGCCACGGCTTCCTCGAGCGTTTCGAAGGCGTCTCTCAGACGGGCCAGGAAGACTTCGCGCGAGACTTCCTGTAGCTGTGTCTCCGGGTTGTGGACGTAGTAGATGTCGATGGTATCCAGCCCCAGGTTAACGAGGCTCGCTTCGAGTTCGTGCCTGATGTAGGCGGGCGTCATGCAGTGGCAGTTCGCGACGATATCCTGAGGAACGCAAACGCCCGGTTCGAAATAGGTTCTTCTTGTATAGTCCATGAAATCGGCCGGTCCGCTCGGGGGATGGGTATCGAAAGGGATGAACCCGCCTTTGGTGGATATCACCAGCGCCTCCCGGCCGACTTCGCCGCTCGCGAATAAATCATCAAGTGCCGCGCGGATGCTTCTCTCACTGCGCTGGTAACGGTAGTTCACCGCCGTGTCGATGACGTTGCACCCGCCGCGAACGGCGGCGGTTACCGAGTCCCGATAGGCCGTGTCGGTCGCCTCGTCCGCTTCTCCGAGGTAGGTGCCGATGCCGATCGAGGAGAGCCAAAGACCGTTCAACTGCCTGAAATGCTCGGGGTGACAGGCCGTGGAATGGGCCTTTGCGAAGTTTTGCGTACCCTCTGTCGTGGCGAAACCTGCGTGGGCCATCAATTCATATCCTGAGCGGAGTGGGAAGATGGGACATCCTACACACATTTGCACCCGAATGCGATTCGGCGGTCCGGAACGCCAGGGCGCGGGCACTCAAGATTTGCCCCTCTTGACGCGCCCAGACCGATCCATCATAGTGCCATCACTCGATAATTTCATGGAGGAACGCGCTATTCTTCGGTGATGGAGATATTCCCCGTTGAGGGGATATGTTTCGTACTTTTTTCTTTCGTGGGGGCCCGAAGACCTTGGAAATAAATATCAGTATCAACGGCGAGAGCCGGGCGTTCGACGTGGAACCCAGAACCCTCCTTGTTCACCTGCTGCGTGACGACGCAGGCCTGACAGGCACGCACGTCGCGTGTGAAACCTCGATATGCGGCGCATGTACCGTTCTCGTTGACGGCCAGGCAGTGAAAAGCTGCACGGTCCTTGCCGCGCAGGCGCAAGGCTGCGAGGTCACGACCATCGAGGGACTGGCCAATGGAGATCAGCTCCACCCGCTTCAGGAACAGTTCTGGGAAAAACACGGCCTGCAGTGCGGTTTTTGCACGCCGGGCATGATCCTGACAGCGAACCAACTCATTGCATCCAACTCCGATCCGACGGACGAGGAAATCAGGCACGGCATAGAAGGTAACATTTGCCGCTGCACGGGTTATCAACACATCGTCGACGCCATTTCCGCGGCGGCGGCTCAGATGAGGGAATAAGAGATGGCCCAAGCACCCAAATTCATAGGCGCACCCATCAAAAGACGAGACGACCCGCGGCTCATTCAGGGCCTCGCCCACTACGTGGACGATTTCAACCTATCCGGTACCCTGCACATGGCGTTGGTGAGAAGCCCGTACGGCAAAGCCAACATACGTTCGGTCGATACATCCGGAGCGGCCGGGGCAGAAGGCGTCGTCGCCATCTACACACACGAAGAGACCAAGGGCATCGGCCCCGTTCCCGTGGGCGGCCTCGTACCCGATGCCAAGGTGCCTGAACAGCCGATTCTGGCCGACAAGCAGGTTCTCTTCGCAGGCGAACCCGTTGTCGCAGTGATCGCCGAGACGCGCTACGGGGCCCGCGACGCGGCGGAACTGGTCGATATCGACTACGAGCCGCTCGACGCCGTGGTGGACCTGGAAGCCGCTCTTGAACCCGGCGCCCCCCAGGTACACGACGACTATGAGAGCAACCAGGCCTTCACGTGGGGCATCGCGGGCGGCGACGTAGAAGCCGGCATGAAAGAGGCGGACGTCATCGTCAAGGAGAAGATGACCAACGCACGCGTCGCTCCGCTGGCCCTGGAACCAAGGGGCGTTCTGGCGCACTACCTCCCCGGCGAAGACAAGATGACTTTATGGACCTCCACCCAGGTTCCGCACAAGGTGCGCACACTGGTGGCGGGCCAGATCGGCATGCCGGAGAACCGCATGCGCGTCATCGCTCCCGAAGTTGGCGGTGGCTTCGGCAGCAAGCTCAACATCTACCGCGAAGAGGCCCTGGCCGCTTTCGTCTCGCGCGAACTCGGCGTACCGATCAAATGGGTGGAGAGCCGTTCGGAAAACTTCATGACCACCATCCACGGGCGCGGCCAAGTGGGCGAGATCGAGATGGGCCTCAAGAACGACGGCACCATTACCGCGTTCCGCTACAACGTGCTCGCCGACTGCGGAGCCTACTACCAGTTGCTCACCGTCGCTATCTTCACCCTGACAGGCCTCATGCTTCCCGGCCCCTACAAGATTGCGAACATCGAGATGAACGCTACCGGCGTGTTCACCAACAAGGTGGCGACCGACGCCTACCGGGGCGCAGGTCGTCCCGAGGCAACCTATATCCTGGAACGCATGATGGACATCGCGGCGATTGAACTCGGTATGGATCCCGTGGAGATCAGGCGCAAGAACTTCCCGGACAAATCCGAGTTCCCCTTCGACACTTCCGCGGGCCTCAGCTACGACAGCGGGGACTACCACGCCGCGCTCGACCGCGCACTCGAAGCGGCGGACTACCCCGCCATGCGCGCCCAGCAGGAAGAGGCCAGGAAAGATGGCAGGTATCTGGGAATCGGCTTTTCCACCTACGTCGAGATTTGCGGCATGGGTCCCTCCGCAGCACTGGGCGGCCAGGGCTGGGAGAGCGCGCGCGTACGTGTGGAACCCACGGGCAAAGCCACCGTGTTCTCGGGCGCATCGCCCCATGGACAGGGCCAGCAGACTTCTTTCGCACAAATCGTTGCGGACGGCCTCGGCATCGACCCGAACGACGTGACCGTCATCCATGGGGACACCGACGTGGTGCCCTATGGCGTGGGCACCTTCGGCAGCCGTGGCACCGTAGTGGGTGGCTCAGCGGTCGTCTACGCGCGTGACAAGGTGCGCGCCAAGATGGCCAAGTTCGCGGCCCTGGAGTTCGAGGCGGATGCGAACGACATCGAGTTCGAGGACGGCAAGGTCTTCGTGAAGAGCGCACCTGAGAAATCGGCAGGCTTCTCAGACATCGCGATGCTCGCCTACAGTGCCATTGCGCTTCCTGAAGACACGGAACCGGGCCTCGAGGAGACGCATTTCTTCGAACCGGGCAACTTCACATTCCCCTTCGGGACGCACATCGTTCTGGTCGAGGTCGACCCGGAGACAGGCGAGGTGGAGATTCTCCGCTACGTGGCGGTCGACGACGTGGGCAACATGATCAATCCACTGCTCGTTCACGGGCAGATCCACGGTGGCATAGCCCAGGGGGCGGGACAGGCCCTGGAGGAGGAGATGCTCTACGGCGAGGGCGGACAACCGCTCAACGCGTCGTTCATGCACTATGCGCTCCCCAAGGCGAACCGCCTGCCCCGCTTCGAGCTTTTGCATACCACCACGCCGACGGACGTGAACCCGCTCGGTGCGAAAGGCGTGGGCGAGGCCGGCACCATCGGCTCCACGCCTGCCGTCGTGAACGCCGTTATCGACGCGCTTTCGCCTTTTGGCATCACGCATATCGACATGCCGCTGCGCCCCGAGAGGCTGTGGCGCGCCATCGCCGAGAAGAGGGCTTGAGAAATGATTCCAGCTTCTTTCGACTACGTTCGACCACAATCGCTAGAAGACGCTCTTGCGCAACTCAGGGAACATGGAGACGACGCGCGGGTCCTCGCCGGAGGCCATAGCCTCCTGCCCGTGATGAAGGCGCGGCTCGCTGCTCCGGGCGTCCTCGTCGACATTGCGCACATCGAGGGTCTCTCGGGCATCAGTGAATCAGAAGGCGGCTTCAGCATCGGCGCGATGACGACACACGCCGAAATCGAGGCGTCCGATCTGGTTCAGGAAAAATGCCGGGCACTCGCCGAGGCGGCGGGCTCCATTGGTGACTTGCAGGTCAGAAACCGCGGTACGATAGGTGGCTCCCTCGCCCATGCCGACCCCGCCGCTGACTACCCGGCGGCCGTTCTGGCGGCGGGAGCGGAAATCACCGTTGCCGGCGTGAACGGGGAGCGCGTCATCGGTATTGACGATTTCTTTACCAGAACCTACGAGACATCCCTGGACGACGGCGAGATAATCACCTCCGTCCGCATACCGGCTCCGGCCGCGCGGGGCGGAAGTGCCTATCTCAAGGCAGCCCAGCAGGCCAGTGGTTTCGCGGTATGCGGCGTGGCTGCACAACTCGCCCTGGATGAAAACGGGTCGGTCGAGTCCATCCGCGTGGGTGTGACGGGCGTGGCCGCTCCCGCCTATCGGGCCACGAACGTCGAAGACACCCTCATGGGCAGCGCGCCGAGCGCCGAGTCGATTCGCAAGGCGGCTATGGCGGCCGGTGAAGGTGTCGATGCACTGGATGATTTTTACGCCGGGGCGGACTTCAGACGTCACCTCGCGGGCGTATACGCCGCACGTGCCATCGGCAAGGCCTGGATTCGCGCTTCCGGCAATTAGTTTTCTTGCCGCAAGCGCGTAAGCGTTCACCCATAAAACCTGTACTCCCATATCGCCCCCACTCGCTGGGGGCGATCTTCTTCAGCCCGGTGATTTCGAATTGAACGATGATCCACTTCTTCCATCCATCCCTTGGCTCGCGCACGAGAACGCGTGTTTCATCAGGCAGCTTCGTGCGATGCCTGACGCTGATTGGACGAAACCTACCTTCTGCCCGGAGTGGAATGCGGCCCGACTCATCGGCCACATGACGGGTGGTGCCATCTCCTACACCGAGCGCATGCGGGCGGCGCGCCGATGCGAGGTCATCATTTCGCTCGGTGCGGAAACACCCGAGGAATTTCAAGCGGCGCGCGATGAGATTATGCGACAATCCATCGCCATGTCCCCCAAAAAGCGCATCGACTGGCTCGAACACAGCCAGGACGAACTCCAGGTCGAAATCGAGCGCCTGGAACCGGGCGACCTAGACCGCGACCTCTGGCACCGCAAGGGAAACACGAAGGTGCGCACCTTCCCCGCTCAAAGATTATATGAGGTGGCACTCCACGGCTGGGACCTAACTAACGATCCGGACGCCCCGATCAACACCGAATCGCTGAGCGCGCTGGTCGAGATTCTCGAATCAAGGATTCCCCTTTACTTCAACCGCTCGGGCGCAACCGGCCCTGCCGGCACCTTCCGTTTCCAGACGAATCAGCCTGTGGCCACATGGGAGATGGTGATAGCAGACGGCGAGGCGTCGGCCCTGCAAGGTCTTTCCTCCTCTCCTGATACGGTTTTTTTGGCATTTGCAAGCGACATGGTGCTCCTGTGTGCGGGCCGGGCGAATCGCGCCGAAAAAATCGCGGGAGACTCCCTCACTATCGAAGGGGACGCGTACAAGGCTGCCACGCTCATGGATGTCCTCTTCCAGCCCTTTTAGACAGATGCAAGTCTAGGCATGCGCATCGTCATCGACGGATACAACCTCATCCCCGCCATCCCCGAACTCAGGCGCGTGCTCCATCAGGACCTCGAAGCCGGACGCGAAGGATTGGTCGGGATGCTCGGGAACTATCGCCGAAATTCCAGCGGCAATCCCCGAATCACCGTCGTTTTCGACGGCAAACCCCATCACGATCACGGGGGCAGTAAAAACGCGGGCGGCATCGAAGTGCTGTTCTCAAGGCACGAAATCGCGGATGTCCTTATCCTTCGCCTCCTTAAGGACCGCTACAAGGGCACCGTTCTCGTCACTTCAGACAGGATGCTCGGCGAGGCGGCTGCTCCCTTCGCCTCGGCCGTTGTGAAAACGGGAGAGTTCCGGGACCGGCTCTACCAAGCGGCCTTCATGGAGGAAGATGACCAGGAGGATGAACCACCCAGGACACCAAGGCGCGATACGAAAAAGAAGGGCAACCCCAGACGCGCACCCAGAAAAAAGCGCAGGCGGAACCAGCAACTCAAGAATCTTTGAGGCAGATTAGCCTCAGACGCACCTCCTCTGTCATCTCAAACAATATCCAACCAGTAGAAATTATCGGGATTATCTGAGGGATGATGATCTGATGAGCAATCGGGACTTATGGGATGAAATAACAGGGGAGTTATCTACTTGAATCCGCAAGTCTTCATATCTTGATTTTTGCGTTTCCGGGTGTATCGTTTACGTCACAGGCGGAATTGCTGCCAGAACCGGTGCATGGGCCGCCTTCCTCCAATCAGGCCATACACCGGATCTGACTGTAACTCAGTGGGGCACTTTCGTACATAATTTCCTTTTTAGAAAGCATCATCCCAATCATAGTATGCGCCACTAGCGGCTTCCAACTGTTCCTCGGTGAGCCGGGACGGGGGCGGAAGGACGAGATAGCTGTTCTCGGCGTCGTCTTCCATCACATGCAGGTTGAAATTCTCCGGCATCGTTACCCCGAACTCCTCCGATATCACGGCCTTCGGTTCAGAAATCAGACGGGCGCGGAACTCCTCACTGTCGCCTGCCTTCTCGATCAGGTGCTCGCGCATCTCGGTGACGGATTTCATTCTGGTCTCCTTTCCATGAGGAAATGAGCATGAGTGGATACCCCCGATGCCTTTTTTGCATCGTTGCCATGAACAGGGTATGGGACATTCCGGTGGGAAAGCAAGAAATTTTTGACGTTTACTGGTGAGAAACAGGGTTCCGCCCGGAAGCCCGTCCGTGTGTCCCCTGCTCTCCCGGGAAACCGGCGGCCGAAGGC
Source organism: bacterium (assembly GCA_965200245.1). Taxonomy (GTDB): domain Bacteria; phylum UBA8248; class UBA8248; order UBA8248; family UBA8248; genus Bin107. The sequence goes on from CBDATS010000004.1 coordinate 73,006, forward strand.
TTCGTTTTTCCAAATTCAGGTATTCAGACTTGTGGAATGAAGTATGTAATTCCCAAATTATTCGGAGCGCAGTCTGGGGTCGAGTGTATCGCGCACGGCGTCGCCGAAGAGGTTGAAGGCGAACACCGCGGCAGTGATGGCGAGTCCCGGAAAAACGGGAATCCACGGTGCGCTTTCGGCATATTCCTCCGCACCTCCCTGAAGCATCAGCCCCCAAGCGGGAGTGGGTTCCTGGACGCCCAGCCCGAGATAGGAGAGCGAGGCTTCGAGCAAGATGGCCCGACCGAGAAACGAAGTGAGCATGATCAGATACGGAGCCATGACGTTGGGAATCATGTGCCGACAGATGATGCGAACGTGCGCGAAACCCAGTGCGCGTGCGGCGTCCACGTAGGGAATTTCGCGAATCGCCAGCGCGCTCGATCGTACCACGCGGGCGCACCGAGGGATGAGCGGAATCGTGATTGCCAGGATCACGTTCTGCGTCCCCGTGCCGAATATGGAAACCACCGAGAGCGCCATGATGATGAGCGGAAACGAGATGAAAATATCCATGAAACGCTGGAAGATGAGGTCGAAGCGTCCACCGAAATAAGCGCTCCCCACGCCCAGGATGAGGCCTGCGGTGGAACCCAGGACGGAGGCCGAAAACCCCACGAAGAGCGCTGTTCTGGCACCGTAGACGATACGCGTAAAGATGTCGCGCCCGAACTGATCCGTCCCGAACCAGTGCGCGGCACCTGGTGCGAAGTGCATACTGTCAAAAGAATTCTGTACCGGGTCATAGAAGGTGATGATCTCGGCAAAGGCGGCCAGAAGTATCATCACCAGGACGGAGCAGGCACTCACGGCACCCAGCGGTTTTTTCCGCGCCGTATCCTTGATCCTGTCAACCCATGAGCGTTCGGGAAGATTGTCGAAATCCATTTCGGAGACGGCGAGGTTGCCCGGAGACGCGATGATCGATCTCCTAGCTGTAGCGTATGCGCGGGTCAAGCCACGCATAGAGAATATCGATGAACAGGTTCGTCAAGATGAAGACGACGGCCACGAGCATGACGAGGGATTGCGTCATGGTGTAGTCATGGTTCGTCACCGATTCGACGAAGAGTTTTCCCAGGCCGTTGAGGTTGAAGACCTGCTCGGTCACCACCAGCCCGCCCATCAGGAAGGCGAATTCCAGGCCGATAATCGTCGCCACGGGCAAGAGCGAATTCTTGAGCGCATGGCGGTTGATGATGAGTTTCTCCAAAAGTCCCTTGGCGCGGGCGGTACGTACGTAATCCTCTCGCAGGACTTCCAGCAGGGCCGAGCGCGTCATGCGCGTTGCGACGGCAGAATAGCGGTAGCCCGTCGCGACGGCCGGCCAGATGAGTTGGGAAATATTCGCCACCGGATCTTCCCATATCGGCGTGTAGTGAATCGGCGGCATCCAGGGGTTTCCAAAGAATTTCTGCGTCATGATCAAGAGGCCGAGGATAATCAGGATGCCCAGCCAGAAGGATGGCATGGCGATGCCTGCGATGCTGAACGAACGCACAACGTAGTCGATCCAGGTATCCTGTTTGATGGCGGAGATCGTGCCCAGCGGAATGGCAATGATGGTAGCCGTGAGCGTCGCCATGATGGCGACCTGAAGCGAAAGTTCGAAGCGCAGACCGATCTCATGCAGTATCGGTTTGCCCGTCCACATGGATTTTCCCAAGTCGAACGTGAAGAATCCGGTAATGAAATCGATGAACTGCACGAAGATGGGTGCGTCTATCCCCAGATTCTTCTGGCACGTCGCTATCGCTTCCTTGTCCACGTACATGCCCGTGCCAGCCATGCGGAGTTCACACACGTCGCCGGGAATCAGGCGAAGCATGAAGAATACCAGCACCGCCGCTCCCAGCAGCGTAGGGAACATCAGCAGGATTCTCTTGATTGTGTACTTATACACCTTTCGCGCCCTTGCATTTCAAACGATTGGCAACTCCCGGAACCGAAAACCCCAGGAAGCGTCTCCACCGTCGCCTGGTGTCCAGGCGACGGTGGAAGTGATGCAGCCTATTTTTCGATCCAGACGTTGTCCAGGTGCTGGTTCAGGTAGTGGCTCGGCGCTATCTTCCAACCTTTCACATAGCTACGGTGTGGGTTGATCTTGTACCACCAGAGCGTCACGAATTGATGGGCCATCTCATCGAGTGCGCGCTTTTCGTACTTGCGCATGATGGCGCGCTGCTTGTTCACGTCGGGCTCGCGGTTCATCTGATCGTACCATTTGTCGAGCTGGCGATCGTGGTACTGCGCGTACTGGTTGCCCGCCCTGTCGTCGGAGATGAATTTCGATACATCCACGAGCGGGTTAATGACCGACTGGCAGTTGAAGTCGATGGACACGTCGAAGTTCTTCTTCTTACGCAGCGTGGCATAGAAAGGTCCGGAGGGCTGCACCCACTGCTTGACCTTCAGGCCAATTTTGCGCCACTGGTCGATGACCCAGGTGCCCACAACCTTATAGGGCTGGTCCACACCCCGGTTGTGCAAGGAGAACTCGAAGCCGCTCGGATAGCCAGCTTCTTTCAGCAGCCTTTTCGCCTCGGCGCGGGATTTGTTGATGTCCGGCCAGTAGCCGGCGATCTTGGTCAACTCCTCTTTCGTCGCCGCCAGAGGGTGTTTCGGGAAAACCACGCCGCCCACGGTCTTCACGATAGCGATGCGCGAGAGGTACTTCGATCCGCCCCAGCGATCGATTGCAAGCGTCAGTGCCCGGCGCACGCGTGCGTCGTCGAAGGGTTTGCGCTTGTGGTTGGGCGTCACCATGAGGTTGCAGTTCCAGTCGCTCTCCTGAACGGTGAGCTTGTCGCCCAGCGCTTTTTTCAGGTCGTCACGCGCCTTGGGCGGAAATCCGCGGAATTCGATGGCCGCGCGGTCGCCGCGGATGGCCTGGAGGCGGATCGCCATCTTGGGCGCAGAGATCGCTCGGTAGCCGTCGAGATAGGGTTTGCCCTTGTGGTGATATTTCTCATAGCGTTTGCCCTCGACGAATGCGCCCGGCTGGTGCTGCACGAAGCGGAACGCGCCCGTGCCGTTCACGTTCTTCTGGTGCCATTTGTAACCGTGCTTGTCGAGGTCAGCCTTCGAGTAGATGAAGTTGTAGGGCAGCGCCAGCGCAGGGACGAAGGCACCTGTGGGATATTTCAGCTTGAACACCAGCGTCCGGGCGTCGGGTGCGGTGACTGATTTCACCATGCTGAAGAAAGCCTTGCGGTTGCTCTCAATGCCTTTCGGCGGATTGACAATCTTGTCATACGTCGCCTTCACGTCCGCCGAGGTGAGTTTCTGGCCGTTGTGGAACGAGATGTCGTCGCGGATCTTGAAGGTGTACTTCGTGTGTCCTTCGGTCGGCTTCGGTACGCCACCTTCACACACATCGCAGACGAAATCCGTCGGTGATGCAGGGTTGTCGGGATTCACTCGAATTAAAAGGCTGTAAAAGGGACGAATGGGGTGAATCATCCCGAAAGTGGATTCGATATGGCCGTCGTAAGAGGGAATCTTGCTTCCGACGACAAACTTGAGCGTGCCACCCTTCTTGGGAGCCGCTCCGGCGGGCGGGGCAAAGCTCCACGCCGCCAGGGCGAGCAGTGACGCCCCTACAACCAGGAATACAAAACGAGTCTTCCACATAAGAAATCTCCTTTAGGTGCTCCGTAGAAATAAATACACCTCGAATCGCAGAACGAAACAGCGTCTTCAAGAATCTCATACTTCCGTACAGGCCACCCAATGGCCTGGTTTTATCTCCCGTAATACAGGAATTTCCCTCGAACAATTCTCCACGGCGACCGGGCATCGGGGATGAAACACGCAGCCCGAAGGCGGATTTATCGGGCTCGGTACCTCTCCCGTGACAATTCTGATGTCCCGTCCCTGCTCGACCTCCGGATCCGGCACCGGAACGGCTGAAAGCAAAGCCCTCGTATAGGGATGCATGGGATTATCGTACAACTCATCGCAATCCGCCAACTCCACGATTCGGCCCAGGTACATCACAGCCACGCGGTGGCAGAGGTGTCGAACCACACTCAAATCGTGCGCAATGAACAGATAGGTGAGGTTGTACTCGCCCCTCAAATCCTCGAGCAAATTGATGATCTGGGCCTGGATGGAAACGTCGAGGGCAGAGACGGGCTCGTCGCAGATGATGAATTCGGGCTTGAGGCTCAAAGCGCGGGCGATTCCCACGCGCTGGCGCTGTCCGCCGCTCATCTCGTGGGGATACCTGTCCGCCATCTTGGGGTTGAGGCCACATACGCTGAGCAGTTCGTTGATTCTTTGTTTTCTCTTCCTGGCGTCGGGTTCTATGCCATGGACGTACATGGGCTCGTCAATCATTTCGCCGATCTTCATGCGCGGGTTCAGCGAACTGCAGGGATCCTGGAAGATGACCTGAATTCTCTGCCGGTATTCACGCAGCGCCACGTGATCGAGTTTCGCAAGGTCCACGCCCTCGAAAAAAATCTCGCCTTCCGTGGGGCGTTCGAGCTGGAGGATGCACCTGCCCGTCGTCGTCTTGCCGCAGCCGCTCTCGCCCACGAGACCGAGCGTCTCGCCACGTCTGATGTGTAAATCCACGCCGTCGACTGCCTTCACGAGGCCGACGACCTTGTTGAATACAATCCCCTCGGTGATGGGAAAGTACATCTTGAGTCCCTTGACTTCCACGAGCACCTTCCCCGCCTCTCCGTTGCGGGAGAGTCGGGTGTGGCTTTCCAAGACGGGCGCGTCGGGAGTCATCCTCTTATCCTCTCATCGTTTCGAGGTTTTCTTTTTCCCAGCAAGCCGATAGATGGCCGTTTCCCACCATCTCAAGCGGCGGAATCTCACTCGCGCACCTGTCCACGACGAACTTGCACCGGGGCAGAAAAGAACAGCCCCCGCCCAGCCGCGTGAGGTCGGGCGGCTGTCCGTCGATGGGGTCAAGGCGCTTTTGTCTGGGCTGATCGAGTCTCGGCACCGAACTCAGCAACCCCAAGGTGTATGGATGCCTCGGTTCACGGTAAATGTCAGCCGCCAGACCGCGTTCAATGATCTTTCCGGCGTACATGACGTTCACGCGATCCGCGTAGCGGGCCACCACGCCGAGGTTGTGTGTAATGATGATGAGCGCGACGCCCATGCGTTTGGTGAGGTCTTTCATCAACTCCAGAATCTGAGCCTGAATGGTGACGTCCAGGGCCGTCGTCGGCTCATCAGCGATGATGAGCTTGGGCTCGCAGCAAAGCGCCATCGCTATCATCACTCTCTGGCGCATCCCACCGCTCAGGTGGTGCGGGTATTGCCGGAGGCGCCGCTCGGGCTCGGAGATACCCACCAAGCGAAGATATTCGACTGCTTTTTTCTCCGCATCGGCCCTATCCATGCCGAGATGGTGTTCCATGGTCTCGGTAAGTTGCAGCCCGATGGTCAGAACGGGGTTCAGGGAAGTCATGGGTTCCTGGAAAATCATGCCAATCTGTCGACCCCGGATGTCTCTGATCTGCATGTCGTCGAACTGAAGCAGATCGTGATCCTGAAAACGTATTGCTCCGCCCACGATGCGGCCAGGTGGATTGGGGATGAGACCCAGAATGGAGAGTGCACTGACGGATTTCCCACAGCCCGACTCGCCGACTATCGCCACCGTCTCGCCTTCCTCCACGTCATAGGAGATGCCGTTGACAGCTTTAACGATGCCGGAGGAGGTGAAAAAATGCGTTCTCAAGTCTTCGATTTCAAGAAGCGCGCTCAAAAATCCCTACCCTTCCAAAACCAACCGATACAAATCGCAAAAATGTTATTTATTCTCGGGGGAATCCAAAGTGCCGAGAACCCTAAATATTGTTGAATGCAAAGTCAAACGCCAATTTTTATCTTTTGTGAGACCTTTCTCCGGAATTGCATGGATACCCGAAACGCTGCGCAAGCATCGTTTCAGGTGATGATGAGGGCATCGGCCACCAGGCATCCCCTACCCTTCTCGCGCAAGAAAACGGGGTTCAAATCCATTTCCTTGATTTGCTTGCGATAGGCGAAAGTGGCGTCTCCCAAGAGGCAGATGATCTCGCCGAGGGCTTTGACATCCAGTGGCCTGCGGCTACGGTGGCACCTGAAAATATCCCTGCACCGGAGTTCGTCAATCATATCGCAGGCGTCATCGAGCAAAAGAGGTGCCGTTCGCGCGCTCACGTCTCCCAGGAGTTCCACGTCTCTCCCGCCGAGACCGACTGTCACTATCGGGCCGAACTGTGGATCTCGCTTTACCCCAAGGATGAACTCGACACCGTCCATCACTTGCTCCTGAAGCAGATAACCTTCCAGCGCACACTCCTCCCGGAGACTCGCGATCTCTGCGAGCGCGCCTTCGAGAGACACCTCATCGCCGAGACCTGTTTTGACCAGCCCCCATTCCGACTTGTGGTGAATCGTCGAGGACACACCCTTCAATACCAGCGGAAAGTGCAGGTCGTGGGCCGCAAACCGTGCTTCCTCGATCGTCCGGCAGAATCGATGGGCCACAACAGGCAATCCGAAATCAAGAGCGAGCGCCAGAGATTTCGCCTCGTTCAGCGCCCCTGCGTCAGACAGTCTTTCCGCAATCGAGGGAGACGGCACAACACTGGCAGGAGGCGCGCCCTTCGCTTTTCTCCTCAGAATTTTTGCATACCGCACTAGGGCCTCCGCCGCGCGGGCACAGCCGGAAATCGATTGAAAAGAAGCGATTCCCTCTCTGGCCAGAAGCCTGTGCGCATCCTCGGCATGGGGATTGAAATAGGTCAGCATGGAAACGCCGGGATTCGTCGGCTTGAGTCTTACGATGGGTTCCACCCCCATCTCGGGCTTGAACTGCGCGCTTGAACCCACAATGGAGATCACTGTATCGAACGATCCGCTACCCAGAAAAGATTCGAGAAAATCCGAATAGAGATGAATGTCCGCGATGGTGGTATCGAGCGGATTCACTATCCGCCCGAATCCGGGGTATTTTGCCTTGAGCCGGGCATGGAGAGCCTCATCCACCTCGGCGACTTCCAAGCCGAGTGCACCGCATTTATCGGCCATCAAGGCGCCCGCCCCGCCCGTCGTCGTAACGATTCCTACCCTTTCCCCTTCCGGGAGCTTCGAGACGCAGAACATATGGGCAACCTCGAAAAGTGCCTCCAGATCATCCACCTGTGTGACGCCCCATCCCCGAAAGAGCGCCTTGTACACCCTGTTCTCCCCCACCATGGCCCCCGTGTGGCTCAAGGCCGCCTTCGCGCCCTCGCGCGCCTCACCCAGTTTGAGAACAACCAGAGGCTTTTCTCGCTGCAGGGCCTTTGTGAGAACTTTTTTGAGTTTCTCACCTTCGCGCACCCCCTCGAGATAAACTGCAATGGCGCGGGTCTGGGGGTCGTCGATCAGATAGTCGAGGTAATCAGAAACTTCCAGATCCATTTCGTTCCCGCAGGAGATGAGATGGCTGAACCCGATGCCGCGCTGTGTTGCGCGCGAAAGCAGCGCGCCGCCGATACTTCCGCTTTGACAGACCACGCCAATGTTGCCGGGCAACATCTCCTCAACGTCGAGCGCGATCAGGCCCGCGAGGTGGAAGTTGTGATGAAAGTTGTGCACGCCCGCCGTGTTTGGCCCGCATACGCGGATTCCGGAATCCCGTGCGATGCGCTGAATTTCGGCTTCCAGACGCGTGCCCGTCTCATCCGATTCGGAAAATCCTCCTGTGTAGATGATGGCTGCTCCCACCCCTGCACCGGAGCATTCGGCCAACACGCCCGCCACACGCTCTCGTCCCACGGTGATGAAGGCGACATCCGGTATCTCGGGCAGCGCATCAAGACTCGGCGAACAGCACAGACCAGCCACATTTTCATATTTGGGGTTTACGGGATAGACCCGGCCCGCAAAGCCATGGCGCAGGAGATTCTTCACCACGCGGCCATTGAATTGCTCCAGGTTCGCCGACGCCCCGACGATGGCTATTGATTCAGGTTTCAGAAGGCGCGCAAGGCTCTCTGCGGTTGTGGTCTGCATGGTCAGGAAAATTCCCTAAAACTCATGGCGGATAAAATTACGCTTTCGGCGGACGCTGGCTGAAAGGGCGCTCGTAGATGAGGGAGGCCAGGCGGTTTCTCAGAATCTCTGTGGACCCCCCCGCGATGGACCATCCGCGAATCTTGCGGTAGAGAAACTCCAGTGGCATTCCGGTCGAAAAGCCATATCCACCGTGAAGCTGAATGGCGTCATCCGCCACTTGGCGCGCCATTTCGTTGCAGTAGAGTTTGGCGCTCGTCGTCTCCATTGCCGAGGGCAAGCCCGCGCGCGCGTTCGAGAGCGCCCGATAAAGAAGCAGGCGCGCCGCTTCGAGCTTCACCCGCATGTCCGCCACCATCCATTGCACTCCCTGAAACTCGCAAAGGGGGCGGCCGAACTGGCGCCTCTCGCTGGTGTGGGCGACCGTCATATCGTAGGCCGCCTGCGCCAGGGCGAGACAGCGCGTGGCGTTTCCAAGACGCTCCACGTTGAACACGGGCATGAGCACCCGGAAACCCTCCTTATCGACCAGCACGTTCTCTATCGGCACGCGCGCGTTCTCGAAGTGAAGTGCGCAGTGCGCCTCCCCGCTCATGTAGTGTTCGGTCATTCCCTTCGTGAAGCCAGGCGTTCCCGTTTCCACCACGACGGCTCCGCAATCGCGCGTCCTGGGGCCGAAGCGGACGTAGACGACGAACAAGTCCGCGTGCGGGGCGTTTGAACTGAAGCATTTCTGGCCGTTGATGAGCACGCTCTCGCCGTCATATTCCGCCGTCGTTTGCAAGTCCGTGGCCGCCGAACCGGCGTCCGGCTCCGTCATGCTGATGGAAATGATTTTCTCCCCCCGACAAATCGGTGGCAGGAAGCGTTCTTTTTGTTCGGCAGAGCCCAACTCGTCAATCACACGGATGGGCCCCATATTCCCCATCTGCACTACATCGCCGCTGTGGGGACACACTTGAGAAACCGCCTCCATGACCAGGCAAGCCTCGAAAATCGATTGCCCTCCTCCATGTGGCTCGGCCACCGTCATCCCCATCATCCCGTGCTCGGCCAGCACCTTCATCGAGCGTCTGGGATATTCGCCCGTTCTCGCATAGGAGAAGGCATCCGCAGCAAACTCTCTCAAGGCGAGTTCCCGGGCCGTCTGCCGGAACAGTCGGTCCGATTCTTCGAGCCTGAAATCCACGTAACTTCCCCTTCAGTCCATTCAGATGATACCGCGGCGAAATTCCAAATGCGTCCCCCGACCAGGCGGAGCATTCCTCCAAGACACGCGCGACGGCCCCAAGTTTTACAACACTTTCGATTTTAGGGCGAGGCGACATGCATGCCGGCACAGTAGCTCTGGTACGGCAGCATCCCCGCTGATTCCGCTTTGACCGCCACCTGAATCGCTCGACAACTCCCGGATCCATCACCTGCCCAAGAGTCTGTGATGACAGCACAAAAGAAGCCTGATTCCACGTCGGTTTCCTAGCTCCCTCATCCAATACTCCACATGTGGACGCCACGGTTGATGCAGGAATGTCGTTTGAACGGTTCTGGGTCTTTTCTTTGGCCAGGGGCCGTGTCGTGTGTCCGGCCTCCTGATGCGGCGAGTCACAAGCCGCTGGCCCGGCGCGCAGCTGGTCCGGCTTGATGATGCGAACCGGAAAGCTCTCCGTCGCATCCGGGTTTTCCCGCTCCCGTCCCGTTGATCGTTTCCCTTTCCCGCTCTTCCGACCCGCTTACATTCCCGGATGTATCCATATACCAGCGGTTTGGACAGTGGGCACCGGCTTCTTTCTCCCCCGAATGAGCGAGGTGCGCATGATATTCCTCAGAATGACGACTATCGTGCCGGACGCGCGCTGTCTCAGACTCATCTGGACCATGACGGCAGGGCTCTCTGCGGCACTGAACAATCATCCGACGCCCGACCTCGCCTGGTGATCTGTACCTATACTGATTCCACCATGTCTACACGAAATGCATAAGCTCGCTGGCCATTCTCCGAACGGAAAAACGACTCTGCCATCACGACTCAGAGATTTGTAATCACGAAATTCATTCCCCCCTGAACTCTTTTTCTTTGAATATTCACCGACTTTCAGATATTTTGGAAAAAGCAAACGAACACTAGGAAAGAGGAGAACGGACAATGAATAAACCGTTTGTCGGAATTGTCCTTGCCTTGATGATTCTCGCTTGTTTCGCGCATGTCGCAGAAACGGCAGAGAGCGGAAGCTTCCGCCTCATCGAAAACCACAGGCACGAGTTCAGCGTGATGGAACACGCTGACGCCAAGGTCACTGCAGGTCCGATGCACGGAACCGCCACTGTCGTCAAAAGCAGTGGAGGCCTCTTCGAAGAGGGTGAACACTATATTTCCACTTGCCTGGTCTACGCGCGACGCTCTCGGTTGGGTCTCGACCTGGAATCGGCTTGCAAGTTCACCAACAATGAAAAAGAGACATTCTACGCCCTGGCCCGGAGGCGAGCGGGCGACACAAAATCGGGTGGTGGCGGCAAGGGCGTCCAGAAACTCATTGGCGGTACAGGGAAATACTCAGGCCTGGCCGGAGAATGTCCCTACACCAGCAAGTATCTGCCAGGCAAATGGATTGTTTCTACGGGAGATTGCACATGGAGCAAGCAATGATGCCCTGGAGGCTGCGTGGTACTGCCATCTTTCGGACAATGAATCGCATATAACCGGAGATTGCGAAAATGAAAAAACTTGTCCACAGAACCTTCCTCGCGCTGGTTGTCGCGACCGCCATCGTTTGCGCCGTACCGCTGGCCTCGGCTGCCGAAAGCGGCACGTTCAAACTTCAAGGGTCATACCAACACAATTACACTGTGCTGGACTTCGCCGGGTCGAAGATCACCTCGGGTTCGATAGCCGGAACGAGCACCATCATCATGAGTAGAGGCGGCCCATTCACAAAGGGAGAACATTACAATGCCGCTTGCGCGGTTTACTCAAAACGCTCCGCCACAGAATTTGATCTCGAAGCTCCCTGCATCCTGTCCAGCAAAGCGGGCGACAAGATATATTTGATGGCGAAGAGACGCAGCGGCAACCTCAAGACGGGCGGCGGCGGCAAGGGCACCCACAAGATAATGGGTGGTACGGGGAAATACGCGGGCATGACCGGAACCTGCTCCTACACAACCGCTTATCTGCCAGACCGATGGCTGGTCGTGTCTTCCGACTGTAAGTGGAGCAAGCCCTGACACTCCAGTGACGCGACGAGAGTCTTATGGAAAAACTGGATGCGCCCGGCGGTCAGGTTGCAGATTAATATTTGGCTTATCGGCACAAGACCTCTCGCCTGCCGGCCCGGATGCAATCAGCCGAATCGTACCTCCATTCCCCCCTATGGTTTTCAACCTCTCGTTTTCATGCAGATTTGGCGGGCCGCAGCTTAATGAATCTATCAAGCGGCGCGTTCGAATAAATCACTGAAAATTCAGGGAGTTATCTACTTGAATCCGCAAGTCTTCATATCTTGATTTTTGCGTTTCCGGGTGTATCGTTTACGTCACAGGCGGAATTGCTGCCAGAACCGGTGCATGGGCCGCCTTCCTCCAATCAGGCCATACACCGGATCTGACTGTAACTCAGTGGGGCACTTTCGTACATAATTTCCTTTTTAGAAAGCATCATCCCAATCATAGTATGCGCCACTAGCGGCTTCCAACTGTTCCTCGGTGAGCCGGGACGGGGGCGGAAGGACGAGATAGCTGTTCTCGGCGTCGTCTTCCATCACATGCAGGTTGAAATTCTCCGGCATCGTTACCCCGAACTCCTCCGATATCACGGCCTTCGGTTCAGAAATCAGACGGGCGCGGAACTCCTCACTGTCGCCTGCCTTCTCGATCAGGTGCTCGCGCATCTCGGTGACGGATTTCATTCTGGTCTCCTTTCCATGAGGAAATGAGCATGAGTGGATACCCCCGATGCCTTTTTTGCATCGTTGCCATGAACAGGGTATGGGACATTCCGGTGGGAAAGCAAGAAATTTTTGACGTTTACTGGTGAGAAACAGGGTTCCGCCCGGAAGCCCGTCCGTGTGTCCCCTGCTCTCCCGGGAAACCGGCGGCCGAAGGCTTCGTTTTTCCAAATTCAGGTATTCAGACTTGTGGAATGAAGTATGTAATTCCCAAAATTCAGGGTTCCAGTAGCTGAAAATCAAAAGGTTCATGGGTTTTCCCACGAAATCGACCCTACAGGAATAGGGCGCGCCCAAAAACCATCTTCAGCTTTTTTGACGAAAACATTCACCCGCCAGTTCGCGTCGTCAGATTCTGGATAATCCACCCGAAAATGCGCGCCCCGGCTCTCTGTCCGCGTAAGGGCGGCCTCCACCACTGCTTGTGCGCTTAAACACATGTTCTCCGCCTCCAGGGCCTCCACCAGCCTCGCTGGTTCGCTGCCCCCGCAACCGGCCAAGCCGCTCTGGACATCTGCGAGTTCGTCCCTCGCCTCTGCGAGCAGGCCCTCCTCGCGCACGATGCCTGCGTTCTCCCAGCAGATTCGCTTGATCTCACGGGTAAACCCTACGGCACGGCTCATATTGCCAGAGCGCGCCGCGAGGGCATCGGCATGGCTTCGGGCGAGTGCGGGGTCGAGTTTTCCGCTCGTCTGACGCGCGTATTCGCTCGCGGCCTTCGCCGCGCGCCAGCCCAGCGTGTGAGCCTCCGTGAAGGCGTTGTTCGAGAGACGGTTTGCCCCGTGCGCGCCGGCACTCGCCTCCCCCGCCGCGTAAAGGCCGGGCATGGCAGTGGCGCCCGAGCCTTCTATCGGCACCCCGCCCATGAAGAAATGGGCCTTTGGCGTGACAAATATCTCGCTGCTATGGGGCGAAATGCCCCTCCTGGCGAAGAGTTTCAAGTTGTCCGGCGCAAAATGCTCCAGATACTCAAGCGAGATGCCGGACAGATCCATCTGCACGGCACCCTCCACGCCGCCGCCCTGCATGAGTTCGAGATAGACCGCCCGCGCCATCAGATCGCGCGTGGCGGCACCTCCACCGGGCACGTCGCGCAGGATGTCCTTTCCATCCCGGTTCAGGAACCGCGCCCCGAGCGGGAACAGCGTGGGCGCCACGACCATATTGCTCTCGGGCCGCTTGATGACGGCCGGATAGAACTGCACGAATTCCATATCCGAGAGCGCGAGGCCAGCCCTCAGCACCATGCCGAAGGCATCTCCCGTGATGCCGCCCGCGTTGGTGTTCTCCGCAAAAATCTGCCCCGCCCCGCCCGTGGCCAGAATGGTGGCAGGGGCGGAAATGGCGTAAATCTCCCCGCTTCTCGTGTGAAAACCCAGGATGCCCCGGCAGACATCCTCATCCACGAGCAAATCGACGGCCATGATGTTCTCGAGAATGCGCGCCGAATCGGCGTCGAGTTTCCTGCGCAGCGGCCTCGCCACCTCCACGCCCCAGTTCCTGACCGGGTAGATGCCGCGATCGCGATTGTGACCGCCCTGGGGGTGCAAGTCGAACGAGCCGTCCTCGCGCGTGAGAAAGGGGATTCCCCACTCATACAGATCGCGAATCCGCGCGGCGGAATCGGCGCACATGGCATGGGCGACGTCCGGGTGATTGAGGTGGGCACCGCCTTCCAGGGTGTCTTCCAGGAACAGGGCCGGGCTGTCGTCTGGAGCGAAATTCGCCGAATGTCCCGCCCGGGCCATCACGATGTTGCCCGAATTCCCCGGGAACTGCTTGCAGACCAACAGCGCGTCCACGCCACTCTCCATGGCGGCGACTGCGGCCGTCATGGCGGCGGGTCCGCCGCCGAGAATCAACACGTCACAGGAGAGGGTTTGCATGAGATCACCTGGGAAACCGGGCGAATTTTCGTGAAGACGGGATGGTAATTTACTGCCTGGCTTCTTCTATCGCCTCAAGTACGCGCTCCGGGCTGATGGGCAGGGATCGTATCCGCGCGCCGCCCGTAGCGTGATAGATGGCGTTGCAAATCGCCGCCGTTATCGGGTTTATCGCCACCTCGGCCAGTCCCTTCGCTCCATAGGGACCGTAGGGGTCCATGGATTCGAAGAAATCGTGCTCTATCGGCGGGGCGTCCATCGAAGTGGCAATCAGGTAGTCGTGAAAATTTTTCCCGCGCAGATGCCCTTCCAGCGGTGCCAGACCCTCCATCATCCCGTAACTCATGCCCTGAACAGCACCGCCCTCGACTTGCCCCTCGGCGCCCAGCCTGTTGATCACCCGGCCCGGATCGTGACCGCAACAAATCCGCAAGACGGTGACGACTCCCGTCTCCATGTCCACTTCCACCTCTGCCGCGTGGGTGCTGAAGGAATACGTGGTCGAGGGATTCCCGTATTTTTCCTTATCGAGAACCTCTCCTCCGGCCAGCCACTTTCCGTTGCCCTCGATCACACTCCCCGCACGCCTGACAACCTCGCCTACCGTCATCTTCCGTTCGGGGAGAGCCTTCGCCCGGACTTCTCCCTCGATGATTTCAAGCTCATCCGCAGGGATTTCCATACATTCCGACGCCGCATCCAGAAGGTTCTTGCGCGCGTCTTCCGCAGCGAGCTTCACGGCGTTGCCGCCAATCAGGGTGATGCGGCTCGCGAACGCTCCCATACCGAAAGGCATGTAACCCGTATCCGTGGGAGGCACTTTGAACTGGCCCACGGGAATTCCCATGACTTCGGAGGCAATAAAGGCCAATACGCTCGTCGCCCCCTGGCCCAAATCCGACTCGCCCGACCATATCTCGACCTTGCCTTCCGTATCTACACGCACCACGCCACTCGACGGGTCGGTGTCATCAGGCCCCAATTCCACGGAAAAGCCTTTGTTCCCCGATACATGAATGCAACTGGCGAGACCCACGCCGCGCCCCTTTCCTCCCTGTGCACGCTTCGCTTTCCAGTCCATCTCCTCAACCACGTATCTGGTGGCGTCCGCTACAGCGCAACTTGCGATTTTCCAGCCGTGGATCGAGACATCGCCCGTTTTTGTATAGTTTTTGAGGCGTAGATCGGCCGGATCCAGACCCAAACTGTCGGCTACGTTGTCCAGATGGCTCTCCCAGGCGTAGGTCGCCTGCACGTTGCCGAACCCCCGCATCTGACCCGAGGGGATGATGTTCGTATAGACGAGTTTTCCCTGGATTTCGGCGGCGGGCGTCTTGTAGAGATTGTCCGTCCTGAGCGCGATGGAACTCATGATGGCCGGGGAGAGCGAACTGTAGGCTCCGTTTTCCGCCACGATCCTGACGCGCTTGCCCGCGAGCGTCCCATCGCGTTTCCACGCAGACTCCAGGGAGATATGTACCGGCATCCTCGGACGCATGGCGATCAAGTCTTCTTCGAGGCTCATTATGAACCTGACCGGTTTTTCCGTCGCCCGGCTCAGCATTGCCGCCATGAGAGCTGCCTTTACGTCCAGTTTTCCGCCGAAGGCGCCGCCGGGTTTGGTTTGCGTCACGCGAAAATCATCGAAGGACATGCCCATGACGGGCGCCAGCATGAAGGTGCGAATCAGGAAAACCGACTGCAGACATCCCCATATGGAGATTTTCCCGTCCGGATGCCACTTTGCGGCGCAACCCGTGGGTTCGATATAGGCCTGATGGGCAAGATGGGTATGAAATTCATCCGCGAACGCAGCATCCGCCGTATGAAACGCGTTGTCTATTTCACCTCGTTTGAGGTGAAACTCGTTCGCAATGTTGCCGGCAACGGATGCATGGACAAGAGGCGCGTCAGGCTCCATCGCGACGAAAGGATCCGCGACCGTGGGCAGCAGTTCATAATCCACGCGAATCAGCGAAAGCGCCTCGCGCGCCGTATCCTCGTCGACGGCCGCCACGGCGGCGACCTCGTCTCCCACATAACGGACCTTCTCACGGCAGAACGCGGTTTCATCCTTTTGATTGATGCCGAATGGCGCGTCGGGCGTGTTGTTCCTCGAAAGAACGGCGGCGACACCCGGCAAGCGTTCCGCATCCGAGGCGTCGATGTTCAATATCCTGGCGTGAGGATGGGGACTTCGCAGGGCCATACCGGTGAGGGCATCCGGAAGATCCAGATCGTTGATGAATATCGTCGCACCCGAGACTTTCTCCACGGCGTCGATAATGGGATGAGGCCGGCCGACGACGCGCGTGCTCATAAGTCGCCTCCCTGGTTCATCTGCCGGGCGGCGGCTGAGACCGCCTCGAAAATCTTTTTGTATCCCGTGCAGCGGCAAAGATTTCCCGCGAGGCCGCGCTGTATATCCTCGCGTGTTGGCGCGGGGTTTTCATCCAAGAGCGCCTTCGCGGATACGACTATCCCGGGCGTGCAAAAACCACACTGCACGCCTCCTTTCTCGATGAGCTGCTCCTGAATCGAATGGAGGTTATCCTCTGTTCCGATGCCGCGTACGGTGGTGATCTCGGAACCATCCGCCTGCGCGGCGAACATGAGACAGGCGTTCACCGCTACGTCGTCGAGCAATATTGCGCAGGCACCACAATCGCCGCCCTCGCAGCTTAGCTTCACCTCTACATAGCCAATGCGTCTTAACGCGCGCAGGAGCGTTTCATCTCCTCGCACAGAGAGGGATTCCTCTTTCCCGTTCACGCGCAACCTTATTTCATACTTGCCCATCGTCTTCTCTGCCAAAATGAAAAACTCCCATCACACGACAGCAGTCTCCGGGATACCCAGCGCTTTCTTCAACAAGCGGCGAACCAGAACGCCGCACATCTTCTTTCGATACGCCGCACTCGCCCTTACGTCGTCGATGGGCCGAGCGCTTTCTGCCGCTGCTGCCGCCGCTGCCTCGATTTCCGCCTCTCCGATTTCCCTGCTGCGTAGATGTGCCTCTGCGTCGTGCGCGCGATATGGAATCGCGGCCACAGACCCAAGACCGATGGCAGCCTCAGCGCAAACGTCTCCTTTCATGCGAAGGGTGATCGCCACACCCAAAACGGCGATGGCCATCGCACGCCTGAGCTGAAGTTTGTAATACGCACAACGATCTTCCGGCCCCAGGGGTGGAACGACGATGGCCGTAACGAGTTCATCCGGTCGTGCAGCCGTTTTTCGGTAGTCCAGGAAGAATTCCGAAAGTGCCATGGCGCGTTCCCCCTCCACCGAGGCCAATTCGACGACGGCGTCTTGCGCCAACAGGGGGGGAGCCAAATCGGCTGCGGGAGATGCGTCCATGAGATTGCCCGCCACGCTCGCCCGGTTTCTGACCAATGGACCTGCGAATTCGAGAGCGCTCTCGTACAAAGGGGAGGCCGCCGTGCGGATCAAATCGGATTCCAGTAAATCCGTGACCGTCGCCAGCGCCCCGATCCTGATTTTTCCGTTCGCCTCTTCAATGAAACGGAGTTCATCCAGGCGGCTGATGTCCACCGCGCGACTTATTTTCTTGCGCCTGAAAAGCACGTCCGGCACGAGGTTTGTGCCGCCCGCAACGAAAGTAGCCCCATCGCGCGCAGCGGCCAGCGCTTCCTCCACACTTTTTGCGCGTACAAATTCCATTACCGACCCTGCTCTGAAAATTCCGTCTTGCCGGGTGCTGCTTTCACCCGGCACTCACCCGAAAGCGCTTCGCGAATCATGGCCGGATGTCCGATTCAATCTGCATTCCCGTCGCCAGGGCGTTGAAACTGTTGTAGTGATCCACCACCCCGAGAATCTCAAGGATTCGCCCGGGATCCCAGCCCAGATTCACCAGATAAGTATGAAAATACCGTATGAAATACTTCGATCCATTCGTGGCACTCACGCCGAAACCAACCGCTGCTTTGGCCTGAATCTCGAGAACGCCCCCATCGAGCATGAGCTTGTGCTTGTTCCAGGTCGATTCGAAATAATGCCGATTTCGTGCCAGTAAACGCCAGTAGATCGGAACGCCTCCTGATCCACGACGCGCAGATTCCACCTCCGCCACGTCATTCAACAACTCTTGCACGACCGGGTCGGAATCCGCCTCTTCCGGATAGGGGAGAAGGGGGGGTGTATCCTCATCGTCCAGTAACAGTCCAGAGGCGACCTTGTTCATCCCCGTGACATGATCCGTCAAACCGATCAATTCCGTGATCCCCACCTCTTCGACTCCCATCCGCATGACCGCGGCGATGTGCGAATCAATTCAGTATTCACACGCATTGACGATGGAAACCGCCGAGGCAACCATCTCCTTCACCAGGGGAGGGACATCCCCGCGCTGCATCGTGGCTCGTGAGCGCTCCCAACTCGCCCTGATGTACTCGGGGTGATGTGTCATGGAGCGCCAAATGTTCGATAGCGTATCGATGCCAAAAACACGCTTCTCGCGCATTTTGACACGCTCTACGATTTCGCGTGCCGCTTCGGGCACCTCGTTATCGGCCAACAGGCGGATTGTCGTCATACAACCCCCAACAGCCTGGGTCAGGAAACTATCTCGGATACCTGAACTTCGCGTTCGCCACGCTCTTCGGCCCCACCGTCTTGCGTTTTCCGTCCTGCACCTGGAACAAGACGATGGCGCTCGCTGCATTCATGTTGCGCTTGTCGAACTTAACGGGACCGAAGAAAGTCTGCAGATTGATGTTCGCAATCGCGTCGCGGACCTTCTTCTTGTCCAGCGTTCCCGCCTTCTCGATGGCCTTCTGTGCGACGATACCCGCGGCCGTCGAAGCCGCGGCGACGTAATCAGGCTCCTGTTTGAACTTGACACGCCAGATCTTGCCGAAATCGCGCGCCGTGCCGATGAATTCGCCCTTGTAATCGAGTGCCTCTCCCCACCAGGCGGCGGTCAGGATATTATTGGCCGTGGCGCCGAGCGATTCGGTGAACTGCGCATAGACCGGACCCACCATGGTGAACAGGATTTTGGGCTTCACTCCCAACTCGTTCGCCTGCTTGGTGGCGAGCAGCGTGTCGGGAAGGTAGCCGGCCACCATGAGCACATCCGGATTCTTGCCCTTCACGATCGTGAGCCAGGTGGACATGTCCTTCGAGTCTTTCGGAAATTCGGCGTAGTACACATCCGAGAAACCTTGCTTTTTCGCCGCTGCCCTGACCATCTTCGTGACGGCGCGCGGAAAGAAGTCGTTTCGCGTCACGAAAGCGATGGTCTTCGGCATTGGTTTTTGCTCTTTCAGGAGCGTAAGGAAGTTGTTCGGCAAATACGCATTCGGTGCAAGAAGACCGAAGAGGTATTTGTAACCCTGGTCGAAGATCGGCTCCGAACTCGCCACGGGCGCAATGAGGGGCACCTGATAACGCTCCGTGATCGCGGCGACGGATTTCGTCGCCCCGCTTCCGAACGGGCCTAGCAGGAGGTCCACCTTTTCCTTGGTAATGAGCCGCTGGGCGAGCTTGGTGGCCGTCGGCGTCTTGCTCTCGTAGTCGTAGTAGACGATCTTCACCTTCATCTTCTTGCCGCCTACGTTGATGCCACCCGCCTTGTTCACGCGCTCGCGCCAGATTTCATAGCCTGCCTGCTGTTTTTTCCCCTCGGTGGCGAGGGGCCCGGTGAGCGGTAAGGCGGCACCGAACTTGATCTCCGCTGCCTGGACGCCTTCCAGCCCCTGCAGGCCCGTCACGCCGAAAGAAACAAACAAGACTACTGCGAAGAGAAACAACAAATTCCGTCTTCTCATGACCTGCCTCCTCAGTGGTTGAGTGTTACCCTTCCGTTGCCGATTCTCTCACGATATTCACACAAATTGGTTACAGACAGATTAAACGAAACCGCGCTAAATGCCCAGGTACGCCTTTTTCACCTGCGGATTCGCCAGAAGCTCATCCGAGGTGCCGGAGATCGTCACGCGACCGGTTTCAAAAACGTACGCCCGGTTCGCGAGTTCGAATGCCGTGAGCACGTCCTGTTCCACCAGGATAACGGCGACACCCTCCTCGTTGATCTGCCTTACGAAACCGCACAACTCCTCCACCAGCCTGGGCGCGAGGCCCAGGGAGAGTTCGTCGATCAAGAGCAGCCTGGGACGCGCCATCAGACCCCGGGCTATCGCGCACATCTGCTGCTCGCCGCCGGACATGCTTCCTGCAAGCTGCGATTTTCTCTCCGCCAATCGCGGAAAAAATCCGTATACCCTCTCTAAATCCGCCGCCAGTTCCTGGTCGGCCATTTTCCGGGCGTAGGCGCCCATCAGAAGGTTCTCCTCCACGCTCATTGCGGCGAACAGCCTGCGGCCCTCGGGCACATGGGAAATCCCTTTGGAGACGATACCCTCAGGCGCCATTCCTCCAATGGATTCGCCATCGAGTTTCACCTCGCCCTCCTGGTGGGGCAGCACCCCCGAAAGCATTCGCAGGAACGTGGATTTTCCCACACCGTTGCTGCCGACGATGGCGACAATCTCCCCTTTGCGTACGTTCAGATCGATGCCCCAAAGAACCTGCACATCGCCATAACCTCCCGCCAGGCCGCGCACTTCGAGGAAGCTCGCATCGCTGCGGGATTCACCTGTCGTCACGCCTGGGACTCCTTATCCAGCTTTTTCATCATCGTAACGTATTTTTCGCCCAAATATGCCTTGATTACCTGCTCGTCGCTTGTCACCTCGCGCGGCGGACCTTCCGCAATCTTCTCCCCGTGGTGCAGGACGACGACACGATCCGAGAGGTCTGTAATCACCTTCATCAAATGTTCGATCACCAGTATGGTGACGCCCTGCTCTCTCACCTTGTAGATGAGGGAGATGGCATTCTCAATTTCCTTCGTGTTGAGACCCGCATTCACCTCATCGAGAAGCAGCACCTCCGGTTCCGTGGCCAGGGATTTGGCGAATTCGAGGCGTTTTCTCTCGGCAAGCGTGAGTTGGGAAGCGAGTTGCGCGGCCTTATTGCTCAACCCCACGAACGCCAGCATCTCATCGGCGAGTTCCTGGGCACGCCTCACCTCCTTTTTCGACTGTTGGGAGCCGAACAGCGCGCCCATCACGACGTTCTCGCGTACCGCGAGGCCGGCGAAAGGCTGGACGATCTGAAATGTCCGGGCGATTCCCTTGCGCGTGATGGTATGTGGCTTCAAGGTTTCGATGCGTTCGCCCCGAAAGAGAATTTCGCCCTCGTTCGCCGGATCGAGGCCCGTAATGCAATTGAGCAGAGTCGTCTTTCCCGCGCCGTTGGGGCCGATGACGCCCAGGATTTCCCCCTTGCGGACGGTGAAATCCACCGCCGATACGGCGGTGAGACCGCCGAAGCGCTTCGTGACGCGCCTGCCTTCCAGAAGTGTTTCGCTCACACCCTGAACCTCTGTATGTTGCTCTTAAGAATCACTCCCAACGACCCCCAGCCGCGGCTCTTCACCTCCTGGGCGAGGGTCATCAGGCCGCGCGGGATGAACAAGACGACCAGTACGATGATGATCCCGAGAAACGCGCTATGAAATTCCGTGAACGCCCCCCACAGGTAATCCGACAGGTATTCCATCATCAACGCGCCCACGAGCGGACCCATCACCGTCCCCACGCCGCCAAGCATCGACATCACAATCGCCTTGATGGAATACAAGACGTCAAAAACGTCGATGGGCTCCAGAAACGCAGCCTGGTAGGCGTACACGCCACCGGCCATCGCAGGGAAAATGGATGAGAGCACGAAGGCGATAATTTTGTACTTCGTCGTATCCACGCCCGTCATGGCAGCCGCGTCCTCGTTCTCCCGGATGGCGACGAGTCCATAGCCCAGGCGGTGTCTGGTGACGAAGTACTGCGTCAGGATGGCCAACACGGCCACACCGAGCATGGAGAAATAGAAAAAGCGCGTGAAGTAATCCGGCCCGCCGGTTATCTGGGGAAGATTGATGCCGTCTCCCCCGCCGGTAATGCGCAGGTTATCCGCCAGTTCGCGAAAGAATTCCGCCACGCCAAAAGTGGCAATGGCGAAGTAGTGACCCCGCAATCTCAATATGGGAACGCCCAGGGCGAGCGCAACGAGAGCACCCAGGCATGCGCCGACCCCCAGGGTAAGGAAGAAATTGAAGCCCGCGTTCATCAGGATGGCCGTTGTGTACGCCCCCAGCCCGAAAAAAGCGGCCGGCGCGAAGGAAGGATAGCCCGTAAGGCCGCCGATGAAATTCCAGCTCGTCGCCAGGATGGCCACCATCAGAATGTCCATCCACTTTCTGATCTCGTCGTTCTCCACGAAAGAGGGCAAGAGGATGAGGGCGAACACGCCCACCCCCATGCCGAACCATTGAACGTGGGACCAGGGTCTGAACATGTTATTCGAAACCCTTTCTGCCCAGCAGGCCCGACGGCTTGATGAAGAGCACGAGAATCAACAGCACGTAGCCGATGGCGTTCTGCAGTCCGGGACCGAGGTAAAGGGCGCCGAAATTCTCGGCAAGCCCCAGGAGCAGCCCCCCTGCGAGCGCACCCGTGATGTTCCCCAGGCCCCCGATGGTGCAAATGATGAAGGATTTCGAGAGGAATTCCACATCGCTTACCGGCGATATGGCGAAACCCACGCTGACCAGAGAACCCGACGTGGCGGCTGCCGCCGCGCCAATTCCATAGGTGATGGCGTAGATTCTGCCGATGTCGACGCCCATCAACTGAGCGGAATCCAGATCCATTCTTGTGGCGCGTATCGCCCGACCCGTGCGCGTACGCCCCATGAACCAGAAGAGAATACTCGTGAGAATGACGCCCAGCACGAATATGGAAATCCGGACGAAGGGAACAGAAAGACCCATGAAGGGGATGGAAAACCCCGCATAGGAGGGCTGTACCGACCTGAAATCGCCGGTGAAGAAATAGATCGCGAGCCTCACGATGAGCAACTGAAGTCCGAAGGTGAGAATCAGGGACATGAACATGGGCGCACGCACGATCTTGTTGATCAACCCGCGCTGCACCACGTAGCCCGCACAGAACATGGAGACGGCGGACAATGGAAGGGACAGGAACGGATCCAGTCCGTAGAGCTTGAACATCCAGTATGTGACGTAACCGCCCAGCATCAAGAACGTGCCGTGCAGGATGTTGAGGATGTTCATCACACCCCAGACGAGCGAAAAACCGACCGCTATGCAGGCGTATATGCCCCCCAGCAGAATGCTGTTAATCAGGATCTGGGCGTAAACCATGTTTCCCACCCACGGGCTTTTCGCACGACGCTAGGTGATGATCTCCCACTCGCTGGAATACCTGTCAAGTTGCGCCGCGCTGTATGGATCCACGTGATGCTCACGTTCTGGAATCTCGATGTTTTTTTCTTCCCCGCACAAGGCGGTGGTGAAATAGCGCTGTCCCGTGTCGTTGATGTTCGTGACGATGTTTTGCAGTTCAGGATGCCTGCGGGCCAGCTTGAGGGCGGCCATCACGTTGCAGCCCGAGGAGATGCCGCAGAAAACCCCCTCCTCTCGCGTGAGGCGCCGCGCCATCTCGATCGACTCCTCCGTCGTCGTCGTCACGATGCCCGTAAGCTGGGAGAGGTCGAGCGCCCTGGGCACGAAGCCGTCTCCGATGCCCTCGATGCCGTGCGGTCCCCAGCCCCTTTGGCTCAGGAGCGGGCACTCTTCGGGCTCCACAGCGTATAGTTTTACGTCGGGGTTGTCCTCGCGAAGGAATTTCCCCACGCCGCTCACCCAGCCGCCCGTTCCCTGCGATGCAACGACGGCGTCGACGCGCCCATCCAGTTGCTCGTGAATCTCGGGCCCCGTCGTGAGATAGTGCGCCTCGTTGTTGTCCAGGTTGTCGAACTGGGCGGGAACCCAGTATTGCTCCGGCGAAGCCGAGCGGATTTCCTCGAGTTTTTCGAGTGCGAGATCGACGTCGCTCTCCCCGCCCGGCGTAAATACCAGGTCCGCCCCGTAGGCGCGCATGAGCTTTTTGCGCTCATCGCTCATCCCTTCGGGCATGACAACGACGCAAGGGTAGCCTTTCACCGCGGATACGAATGAACACGCGATGCCTGCATTGCCGGTGGAACATTCGAGCACCGTCATACCTGATCTCAAGTCGCCGCGCTCCTCCGCTTTCAGGAGCATGTTGTAGTAGATGCGATCCTTGAGGCTGCCAGAGGGCGAATACCATTCGAGCTTTACGTAGATATCCGGCACCACATCCGCCGCCACCCTGTTCAAGCGAATCAGGGGCGTAGCCCCGATGGCGTCAAAAATGTTTTCCGAATAGCGTCTGTAGGAATCCCAATCTCTTCTTTGAATGCCCATCTCATCTGCCCTGGAAAGAAGGGGAAAACCTCATTCGATGATTTCCCATGAGGCCCTGAATTTCTGGAGCATCACCTCCCTGTCTCCTTCGACGACATCCTGGAGTGCCGCCTCCATCTCCGATTCATCATGGCAAAGCGGGGTGGAGAAGTAACGCTGTCCCGAGTCCCCGAAAATGGTGACGATTCGACCGACCTCGGGGTAGGATCGTGCGAATTTTATCGCTGCCGCCAGATTGCAGCCCGAGGATATCCCGCAGAAAAGCCCCTCCTCACGCGAGGCGCGTCTCGCTATGCGGAGCGATTCTTCGGTCGAAGCTGTGATGATGCCGTCGATGATGGATAGATCCAGAATGTTGGGAATCAGACCGTCTCCGATTCCCGCGATGCCGTGCCCGCAACATATGCCCTCGCTGATCAAGGGTGATTCCGTTGGCTCCACGCCATATATCTTGAGATTCGGGTTTTTCTCCCTCAAATATCGCCCCACGCCCGTGAGCCAGCCGCCCGTGCCTACAGCAGCAATGAGCGCGTCCACATCGCCATCCAGTTGCTCCCAGATTTCCGGACCCGAAGTGGTGTAGTGCGTGTCCACGTTGTCCATGTTCTCGAATTCGGCGGGAACCCAGTATTTTTCGGAGTCGCTCGCGGCCATTTCCTTCATGCGAGCGAGCGCAACGTCCACATCGCTCTCTCCACCCGGGGTGGTAATGAGTTCGGCACCAAAGGCGCGAATCATCTTCTTTCGCTCGGGGCTCATCAACTCCGGCATCACGATAATGCACGGATAGCCCCTGACCGCAGCAGCAGCCGCGCAGGCGATGCCCGCACTGCCGGACGAGCACTCCAGGATCACCTTTCCGGGCACAAGATCCCCGCGCGCCTCTGCACGGGAGATCATCTGTTCATAAATACGATCCTTGAGGCTGCCCGTGGGGGAATACCACTCGATCTTGGCGAAAATTTCAGGCCGAAGTCCCTGCGTGATTCGTCCCAGCTTCACCAAAGGGGTGAAACCCACCGCGTCGAAAATCGTCTCCGAAGCCGAAGACAGGCTGTCCCATTTTCTCGATGTTGCCTGCATCGTTCTGCTCCCGTGCGCGGCGCGTGACTGAACCGATCTACATCGATCGCAGACGGGGGATAATTTCCTTCGCCACGATTTCCACCTGTTCCATCCGGTATTTGTAGGGAACGAAAATGAGCCGGTTCACCCCGGTCTCGACATGGGCCTGAAGTTGCGCCACGCATTCATCCACATTTCCCATAATGGCGCTCTTCGCCGTGGACTCGCTCCAGGAGGCGTAGTCCCACTCGGTGTGAAGCCATTTGTTCATCGGCCCTTCGACGTCCGCGCGCGAGTCGCCCACCATGATGGGCAGCTGGTTCGTGCTCTCGAGCACAGCGGGGTCGCGCCCGGCTTCCTCGGCGAAGCGACACACCTTCTCCCAGGATTTCGTGAAACTCTCGGGCGTGTAGAAATAGGTGAGCCAGCCATCACCCTTCTCTCCCGCGCGTCTGAGCACGCGATCGACGTAGCCTCCGATGAGGATGCTCGGCCTCGGGCTTTGCACGGGTTTCGGGAACATGACGGAGTTTCTGAGATTGTAGGGGCCGTATTCGGCGCGAACCATGTCTTCCGTCCAGAGCCTCGTGATGATCTCGATGTTCTGATCCATGATGTTGCCGCGCTTTTCGAAAGGCACGCCCACCGCATCGAACTCGCGCTTGTACCAGCCCGACGCCATGCCGACGATGAGGCGGCCGTTCGATATCTGGTCGATGCTGGACAGTTGTTTCGCCGCGACGAGTGGATTCCTGAGCGGCAAGACGAGCACGCCCGTGCCGAGCTTGATCCTGCTCGTGCGCGCGGCCACGGCCGTCAGGAGTGTCAACGACTCGATGATGGGAAAGTGCGGCTCCACGCCAAGAAGAATATGATCCCACACCCACAGGGACTCGAAGTCCAACTCCTCCAGGGCAACACCGTATTCGATGAGTGCCGCCGCGCCGGGAAGTTCGGGATACGCGGTGAAATTCCGCATGGCGATTCCGTACTTGACATCTTGTCCTGACATGTCGGTTCCCTCGGTATTATTCCGCTCCGCACCAATCCAGAATGGCGAGAGCCAGGGTTTTCGTCGCGTCGATTACGTCCTCCACCGCCACCCACTCGTTGTTCGCGTGCATTTGTGTAGTGGGGCCCGGGCCGAAGATCACCGTCGGGATGCCGGCGAAACCGTTGAGAAAACGCGTATCCGCCGCTCCCTGGCGCCCGGAAATCTCAGGGGTGTTGCCCGAGACTTCCCGGTAGGCATTCGCCACCGTCTTCACAATGGGATGATCGGCTTCTACCGCTGCTGACTCGGCATAATAGCCCACGAAACGTACATCCGGGGGATGATCCCTCATCCAGGGATCTTTCGCCGCCGCCTGCGCCACCTGATCAACCAGGCTCTGTTTGGCCGCGTCGTGATCCTCGCCGGGTACCGTGGCGAGACTTCCCTTTAGCACGCAGGTATCCGGGAAAGCACTCGGGAAGCTGCCCGCCTCCATCGATCCGACCATGCATGGAATCGCGTCGATGATTTTGGGATACAGCGGATGGGATACGGTTTCGAGGCGTTTTTTCTCGAGATCAGCCACCGCCTGTACGATCTTGTAGCCCAGGTCGATGGCGTTCACGCCCTCATATCTCCGTTGAATGCCCGCCGCCTTTCCGCATACCAGTATCTCGAACCAGATCCTGCCGATGCAGCCGGGCTGAACGGCGTTTCCGCTCGTCTCGCAGCAAATCCCCGCATCCGCCGTGTAACCGCGCAAAATGGTGTCGAGCGTGCCGTGGCCGCTCAGTTCCTCATCCACAACGAAATCGAGAATCACGTCTCCCCTGGGCTTGAGCCCTGCCGCCATGAAGCATTTCGCCGCCATGATGATGGCCGCCACCCCGCTTTTCATGTCCGAGGCGCCACGCCCATAGAGGCGGCCGCCCGCGATGTCTGCGGAGAGCGGCCCATGTTCCCAGGCGTCGAGCGGGCCATTGGGTACGGTATCGGTGTGGCCGTTCATCAGGAGCGACCTGCCTCCGCCCGAGCCCTTCAGCACGCCGACCACGTTGGGTCTTCCCTCGTAGCCTCTGGTGACAGGCACGTATTCAGGATGTTTTTTGAGTTCCTCCCAGTCCGATTCCCATACGTCGACCTCGATGTTCATCTCGCGCAAAAAATCGGCGATATAGGCCTGGATTTCTCCCTCATCACCCGTCACGCTCGGAATCTGAACGAGTCTGGTGAGCAGGGTGATTATCTCGTCCCGATGGGCGTCAACCTGTTGAAGAATCTTTTCTTTTTGCTCGGTGCTCATGGCGACTCCATTTGCTTATGCGGTGTAAACCTTGTCCGGGTCCAGCTTGCGAAGCGTGGCCAACTCCTCCGCTGTGGGCGGCTCGGTGGCCGGAATGGAGGAACCCATGATGAGTTCGAAGCCCGTGTTCT
This sequence comes from bacterium, assembly GCA_965200245.1. Classification (GTDB taxonomy): domain Bacteria; phylum UBA8248; class UBA8248; order UBA8248; family UBA8248; genus Bin107. The sequence continues at coordinate 100,717 of CBDATS010000004.1, forward strand.
CCTGCACCTGTTCGGGCGTAACGCCCGGGTGCAGGGCCTCGACGCACATCCTGCCCGTATCCTCATCGAATCCAAGAATCGCGAGATCCGTGACAACCCGGTACATACCGCCTGCTATCAGTCCCGAATCGCGTCTCGACGTTCCGCCCCGGATGTAGCCCGGACTTGTAATGAAATCCACGTTCTCCACGAACCGGCGCTTCTCCTGCGGCATTGCTACGATCATCCTGGTGAGACTCGAAATGTCGTTCCCCCCGCCCGTGCCGGGCAACCGAACGGAGGGATCGTCCGCGCTCCCGATGAAGGAACTGTTCAGGTTGCCGTACTGATCGATTTGAGCACCCCCCATAAAGCCCACATCCACGTAGCCGCGCTGAAGCAGGAGCAGCACCTCGGTGATGCTCACCAGCATGTTCGCCTTTCGCGTGCAGCGCTGTTCGTTCGTGGTGGGCGGAAGCTGGCCGGGCACGACGTGCGGACCGATCGTTCCACCCTCGAAGAGAATTGTCACACCGGGCGCATGGAGGCGCTGTGCCAGCGTGGCGGCCAGAAGCGGAATCCCCACGCCCGCGAAAACCACCTGCCCGTCTTCGAGCACGCGGGCGCTCATGACGCACAGAAGCTCGGACGCCGTGAAGTCTTTCGTCTCAGTCGTCATAAATGCTCCTCCCCCTGCGGGCCGCATCCAACAGCTTCTCCAGGCCGATGAGATTCAGATATTCTGTCCAGTTCCGAGGTGCGTAGCAGTATTCATCCAGATACGCCTTCACGCCCTCTATCGGTTTTTTTCTCGTGAGTTCGGCGTAATAATCCATATGCGAGAACAAGGGCTCATAGACGCCGAAGCATTCATGCGGCGCGCAGCCGTAGGGAGCCTCCACCACCGCGTCAACGGTGAAGAAAGGGATTCTCGTCTGATCCGGCCTTCTGCGAATCTGATCGTTCGAGATAATGCGCTCGGTGGTGAGGATGACGCGGTTCGCCGCCATCGCCATATCGATGTCCATGAACGTGAGACCGTCGAGTTGCGCGTTGCCGTACGGGTCGCAACGCTGCACGTGGATCAGCGCCACGTCGGGATTGAGAGCCGGAACGAGAAGAATCTTCTCGCCCGTGAACGGACACGACATCTCTTCCAGGTTATCGAGTCTGCCCGCCACGTCCGAACCCATCATCGAGCGCATCGGCATGAACGGAACGCCCATGGCTCCCGCCCGGAAGCGCAGACCGATGGACATGTGGCTCCACTCCTCGAAGCGCGCCAGTTGGTTCTCGGTAAAATGGCGCATCACGCGTGAAACACCCCAGACGATTCCCTGACTGAACCAACTCGTGAGAATGTGATTCCCGATACCCGAGGCGAAGATGAGATCGCCTTCGGTGGAGACGATACTTCGAGAGAAGGAGAGGTTTTTCTTCCTCGCGCGTATGAGCGCCCAAATCATGGCGAAAGGGGTTCTCGAAGCCGTGGAACCACCCATGCTGACGTGATCGCCATCATTCACGAAATCGCACGCTTCCTCGAGCGTCATCACCTTCTCTCTCAGGCTTCGATCCCTTGCCTGGGTCCGGTCTCTGAGCGAAAGATATTCTTGCGTCACGTTTTTCTCCATCACGCCGGGAACCGGGATTCTCCCCGTGTAACGACGCGCTGAAAGCACCATCCCGAATGCCGAAAAACAAAAACTCTCCATTCGCAGATTAAACGCAAGACACCGGATTCGCAACAGGAAAAATCAGAATCGAATCTATTGAATAATTTAATGAATATTCCGTATGATATTTTTCCAGTTTCAGGGTTCCAAGCAAATTGTTGCACATATCGGGAGATACCGAGAAGGAACAAAGCCGGAATCGGCCTTCATATCATCAAAATTCGCAATATGATGACAACTGCCGCGGCAAATGATTTCGCGAGGTTTTCATGCTCAACCTGAGACAACTCGAGTATTTCTACCATGTGGCAAAACACGGCGGCTTCACCCGCGCGGCGAAACGGCTGCCCTTTCCCATCCAGCAACCCGCCCTCAGCATCCGGGTGAAGGCGCTCGAAACGGATCTCGGGGTAAAGCTTTACCGGATCGTGGTCCGCAAATTTCACCTGACGCCAAGTGGCGAATATCTCTTTGACACTGTCAAACCTTTTTTCGACTCCCTGGAGACCGTCGAACGGCATCTGCGTGGGGAAACCGCACGGGCGACTCGTCGTGGCCGAGGCAGCACCCATGCTGATCCTGAAGGGTCACAAGGCTGCGTTCCTCAAGTTTCGGGAACGCTACCCGAACGTCCGGATATTCGTGCTGGAGAGAAACTGGACGAATCTGCTCGAATACGTCTCGGAAGGCACAGTCGATTTCGCATTCGGCTCGGCACCCGAGACGCGGGGGAATTTCTCTTTCGAGGAGTGGACAGAGACGGACTATCTCCTGTTGTGTCCCGAGGGACACGCCGTCCTGAAGGAGAAAGAAATCGCACTCGAAAGCATCGCGGACCATCCTCTCATCCTGCTCGAACGAGGCACGGCGGACCGACAGCATGTCGAGCACACCTTCGAGAAGGAAGGTTTGTCTATCGATGTCGTCTTCGAGACTTCCTCCTACAGTCTGATCAACGAAGCCGTGCTGAACAGGGCGGGCATTGCCGTTGTCAACGCGCTCTGGCCCCGGCCCGAGTCCGCAACGAGATGTGAAACCGCCAACACATCCCACCTGTTCGGAAAAAAGCGCATTGGCCTGTTCCGGCGAAACGACGTCTACCTCCCCCCCTACACCGGTGATTACCTCGTCATGCTCAGAGAAACCCTGATGGCGTAACAATTGCACCCCGCACTGTGCTTTTGACGCTCCCTGCCCCATTTGTCATCATACGCGCATGAATGTTCACGATCTGAAAAGCTGGCTCGCCCGCCTCGACGAACGGGGTTCGCTCAAGCGCGTATCGCGCAGCGTATCCCTGCGCCATGAACTCGCCGCTCATTCCCAGAATGCGGACGGCGATACCGCACTCCTCTTCGAGCGGACCGACGGCCCGCCGGTGCCCGTCGCCGCCAATATCGCCTGCAGAAGAGAATGGTACGCCGACGCCATGAGAGTCGCACCCGAAGAGTTGCTCCGCGAGGTTCAGCGCAGACAGGAAATCAAGATGAAACCGCACACGGTCGCGGATGCGCCGTTTCTCCATAACGTCATCACGAAGAATATCGACGTTCAGAAAATCCTTCCTCTCCCCGTTTATCATGAACTGGACGGAGGCCCCTACATTTCCGCAGGGGTTTTTGTCGCACAGGATCCCGATTCCGGCACAGGCAACGTATCAATCCACAGGATGCACGCCCTGGAACCCGACCTCTTCGGCCTACTCGTTCTGCCACGTCATCTGAAGGGGATGATCCGGCGTGCCGGGGAACGCGGAGAAACCCTCAAGGCGGCCGTCTGCGTGGGCCTCGACCCCTTGCTCCTGATGGCGAGTCAACTTGTACTCGCACCCGGAGAAGACGAACTCGAAGTGGCGGGCGGGCTCAGGGGTCGTGCCGTGGATGTCGCCCCCGCTCCCTGGTCGGGGATTCCCGTGCCAGCGGGCACTGAAATCGTGATCGAAGGGGAAATTCCGCCGGATGAGCGCAGGCGCGAGGGGCCTTTCGGTGAATTCCCGCGCTATTACAGCCCGGCGGGGGAACGCGAGGTATTCCGGGTGAAATCCATCGCCATGCGCGAGGATCCCGTCTTCTATTCCATCGTGGCGGCGGGTTACGACCATCTGCTGATGGGCGCCATTCCCAGAGAGGCGGGATTACTGCGGGACTTGCAGAAAGCCGTCCCGGCCGTGACAGACGTCGTGCTCCCCCTCTCCGGTGCGGGTCGTTTTCATTGCGTGGTCCAGATACGGAAAACCAACGAAGGGGAGGCGAAAAGCGCGCTCATGGCAGCGCTCGCCGCACACTACGACGTAAAGCACGCCATCTGCGTGGATCACGACATCAATATTCACAACCCGGCACAAGTCGACTGGGCACTGGCAACGCGCTTTCAGGCAGACAGAGATTTGTTTGTCGTTCCCGGCGCATGGGGCAGCCGTCTCGACCCCTCGGCCCGGGACGGCGTGACAGCAAAGATGGGTCTCGATGCCACTGCCCCGCTTGGAGAACTGGAAGGCCACTTCCGTTCTCTCAGAATTCCGGGCGCAGGGGACGCGGACTTCCAGACCAGACAGACCCGAACCTGAACAAACCTGCCGGTTTCAAAAAGATCCAAGGATGAAACGCCGGGAAACCACCCTACTCCAGGTTCAGATGCGGCAGTACTTCTTCCGTGAAACGATCGAGCTGGCCCATCTGATCACGGTGTGTGAAGCGCAGGGAAATGTGCTCGACTCCCGCATCGATGAAGGAGTTGATGCGCTCTATGAGGTCTCCTGCGGGACCGTAGGTGCCCCATTTTTCGATGGAATCGCCCCAGAAGGGAGTGTAGTAGTAATCGAGCAGGAACGCCTCACCGTTTTTCATGGCCGATTCCTTGTTATCGTCGATGCAGGTCGTCATGTACCATGCGGGTGTTCCCGGATCGCGTCCGTTTTCCTCGGCGAGGCGGAAAATCTTTTTCCAGGTATTGCGGAATTCCTCGGGCGTTACACGGTTGGGGAACCACCCGTCCCCGTACTTCGCCACCCTTTGCCAAGCGGTGTCCACCACGGCAGAAGCTATCCACATGGGTACGGTTTTCTGAATGGGCCTATGTGCAAGCGTCACATTCTCGATCTGGTAATACCGACCCTGATAAGTCACGTTCTCCTCTGTCCAGAGTCTCCGCATGAGCGTCATGTGCTCCTGCATGTAGAACATGCGCTTTCGGAAAGGCACACCCAGGGTCTCGAACTCATGGACGCATTCTTGGGGTTTCGGTGGACCGATGCCGACGCCGAGAATCACGCGGCCACCCGAGATGACGTCGAGCGTCGCCACCTGATAGGCAAGAAATACGGGATCTCTGAGACAGGGTAGGAAAACGGCGGTGCCCAGCTTTACGCGCTCGGTTCTCACGGCCACGGCGGACAGCACGCTGAGCGCTTCGAGCCTCGGCTTGGCGAGCACCGAATCGCCTACGAACACCGAATCGTAGCCGAGTTCCTCTGCGCGCGTGGCCAAGTCGATTATGGGGCTGATGTCCGGGACGCCGGCGTTCCAGAGCAGTACGCCACGCGTGGGGAGAAGGACACCGAGTTTTACCCTTCGCTCGCTCATCCTGACATCTGGAGGCGGATGCCCGCGCTCTCGAGAATGCCGCGTACGCGCGCGCGTTGGGCATCGGTAATGTAGAGCCGCTCCGCGAAATCGCGGCCTGCGGGCTTGGTGGCGTCGATGCCGACTTTCGTGAGGGTATGATCCACGGGATCCGAGGTCGGGTCCAATATGGCGCCCATCGCCGCGTGGATAAAGTTGATGTCCTTGTCTGCGCGCGTTCGGGTGATGACCGCCCAGGCGACGTCGGAGAGATTGAAGATATCCACGTCTTCATCCACCACGACCACACACTTGCAGTAAAACTCCGTGCCCAGTGCCGCCATGATGGCCTGCTGGGGCTGGCCCTCGGCCGTTTTTTTCATCTGAACGATGGCCAACAGCGCGCCAGCCGTGTTCGATGGGACGTGTACGGCGGATACGCCCGGCAGGTTGCGTCTGAGCGTGTTGAGAATCTCCGCTTCACGGCTCACGCAGGAGATGAGAATGTGATCCGCCGACATGCCCGAGGCCACGCTGTGCAGCATGGCGTCTGCGCGCATCTGTACGCGCTTGACGACAAACACGTTCTGCGTGCTGCGGTAGGACGCATAGCCAGTGAACTCGCTGAAGGGTCCCTCCTCCTCGCGGACATCGTTCAGAATCTCTCCTTCCAGCACGATCTCCGCCCCCTCGGGCGCTTCCAAACCCGCCGTGCCGCATCTGGCTACGCGATAGGATTCTCCGAACAAGGCGCCGATGATCTCGTATTTCCGCACTCCCGGCGGGTAGTGATAGGCCATCGAACCCATGTAGTGCACCGGATGGATGCCGATGACGACCGCCGCAGGCAGAGGTTCGCCTGCGTCCTCGGCCTTCTTGTGGAAATGGTACATGCGCCGTCTCGAGTGCAGGGAGAGACCGAGCCTGTTCCTGCCCTTGAGTTGCAGGCGGTGGAAACCGGTCGTGTCAACACCTGTTTCCAGGTCTCGCGCCACGATCTGGCCCGCCGTGATGTATGGAGCCGCATCCACGGGGAAATGGAACGGGATGGGCAGCTTGTAAAGATCCACCTCGTCTTCTTCGAGCACGACTTCGCGCCAGGGAGCGTCCTCCACCACCTCCACGGACTGGTAATTCTGGCAGCGATCCTTGTACGCCGTCGGCAAATCGCCCGGCTCCACGTCGAGACAAGCCGCGAGGAGCGTCCGGTTGGCCGCAACGTTGGTGACGACCGAACCCTCGAAACCCTCCACGCGTTCGAAAACGATGACGGGGTATCTGCCCGCGCGCTCGAACTCGAACACCGTGGGCGTTATGTCCTCCCTGCCGACGGGCTCCTTGATGCGCACCAACTCTTCAGGGTGGTTTCGCTCCACCATTGCCAGGAAACCCCGCAGGCTTTGGTCCACCATCTCGGGCGCCTTTACCTGGCCCAGGAGCCGCGATCCGTATAGGGATTGTCAAGAGGCGGCAAGGGGGGAGCACCGTCGCGGGGCGGCTCCTCGTCCCAGAATTCGATGGCGATAACGCGTGCGGGTGCACCCTCGGTGTCCTTGAGCTTCACCGCGCCCGTGACGAGCAGGACACGTTCTTTCTGGATGGCGCCCATGTTCGTGCACCACTCGATAAGGCATATTCCACGCTCCAGGAACTTGATATGGTTGGGACTCCAGTTCGGAGCGGGCCACTTGCGTTCCTCGGGCGGATAGAGCGGGGAGTCGCACGTCATGAAATCCTGGACGAGTGCCTTGATCCCTTTGTCGATGAGCCAATCGGCCGCGTCGGTTGAGAGATAGACCATGTGCTCCCAGAAATCGCGAGAACCCCACATGCGGTCAGTCCATTCCGTGCTGACGATGGCGATATCGCCGGGGCGCACCTCCACGCCCGTGGCTTCCAGATCCTCGGCCGTAACGGATTCGGAGTTGCCCTTGCCCGGCACCTTGATCACGCAGGCGTCGCCGCATACGTGATCGAGGGGTAACTCGTCGTTCTTCAGCCCGTCGTGGAAAAAATGGTAGGGCGCGTCATAGTGCGTGTAGCTCTGCGTGGTCGTGGTGAAGCCGAAGTTGCAAATATGGTCCACATCCAGCGTCGCGATGGGGGTGATGGTCGTGCCCGGAGCCGGCTTGTCATAAATCTCGTCTCGCGGAAACTGAACGTAGGTGTCCTCCGGATCGACGGTAAGTGTGAGATCGACGAAGCGGTACGGCATGACTTTTCCCCTGTCGGAGCAAACGGAATTTGAAATGGAAGCTCCCGCCACACATCCCCGGATGAGCGGCGGGAGTTGAACCCTGGTTCACAAAGCGATATCTGTTCTCGCAACGTGCCTTTTCAGGCAAGGGAGCACATCCCCCGCCGATTGAGGAAAACTAATTCCAGCCCTTCTCCTTGCAGTAGCGGGCCGCGCCGTCATGAAACGGTACGCCCACCTGCGCTTGCTTACAACCGGTTTTCGCCGGGTCGAAGTTCCTTAGACCCTTATGCCCCGCGCGCAAGTCCTTCACGTTGTCCAGCAGGGCTTTCACAATATTGTACGCCGCCTTGTTACTCAGGGCAGTGGAGGCGATGACCGCGGTAGTGAAGCCGAACGTGTCCTTGGGTTTCGCCTGTCCCGGAAAGGTCTTGGCCGGCAAGCTGGCTTTCAGGAAGCCGATGCCCAGGAGCTTGTCCCGGAATTTATCGGCGACGCCCAGGAATTTCAGTTTTTTCTGAACCGCAATCGAGGTGAGCGCCGGATGACCCGCGTTCACGGTGTGGCTCAGCATATCGGCCTGGCCGTCCTTCATCCGGCTCTTGATGGCCCCGAAGCCGGTGTGCGTGACCGAACCGCCCATCTTCTTGATGGCATCATAGGTAATACCGTGCGCTTCGAGCATCGCACGTGTGGCCCACTGACCCAGTCCGCCACGCGGAACTGTGACGTAGTTCACAGGCACTTTCTTCAGGTCGAGAATGTCGTTCACCTTGGGGTTCGTGGTGACAATCCCAAGGTAGTACTGGTCAAGGCCACCGATCAGCCCGCGCAGGTTGTTGTAGGGTTTCTTGTAGGCCACCTTGCCCTGATACGCCCAGGACGCTGCCACACTGAAGGTGAGTCCCATGTTGAATTTGCCGGTGCCGACCAGCTTGGGGTTGCCCACGCCGCCACCTTTGGAGAGGGCGTCGATCTGAACGCCCACTTTCGCGTTGTTCACGATGTTCGCCATGGTAGCCGAGTAGACGTGCCAGCCGCTGCCTTTTTTCCAGCTGCCCATGGTGAGGCGGTCCGCCGCCTCGGCCTGAACGGCCACGAATGAGCCGATGGTCATCGCAAGAACGACAACCATTTTCCAAGGTGTACGCTTCATGCTGAAATCTCCTCTGTTGGAAATACCACGAATAGTTTCGCCTGTATTGCGTTATCCACTATGAAGTCGGATCCACCAGACCCATGTCTAACGCGCCTTTCTTCGCACGCACCAGATGCCGCCAGAAAACAATGACCAGCAATACAGAGCCGATGACGTCCGTCAGTTTCTCGGGAACGATCAGCCCCAGACAACAGATGAAGAAGACCACCCGCTCCCAACCCGCCAGGGGAATCGATATATGCCCGGTAATCGCCGCCGCCAGGGCTGCTACCCCGATAATGCAGGTGATCGACACCCAGAGCGTCTCGCCGAGCGAGCCGATGAACAGCATGGATGGATTATATACGAACGCGAAGGGAATAAGAAATCCCGCCAAAGAGAGTTGAAACGCCTTCCAGCCCGTGGCGGTCAGATCCGATTCGGCCACGCCCGAGGCGACATAGGCCGAGAGTGCCACCGGCGGCGTCAGCATCGAGAGTATGGCGAAATAGTAGATGAACATGTGCGCCGCCAGAACGGGGAGGCCCAGCTTGAAGAGTGCAGGCCCCAGAAGCGTGCCGGCCATGATATAGGCGGCGGCTGTGGGCATTCCCATGCCCATGATGACGCAGCCGATGAGCGTGAGGCCCAATGCAGGCAGAATCATGCCGCCCGAGATATTGACGATGAGGCCCGAGAATTTGAGGCCGATTCCCGTATCGTCCACCACGCCGACCACGACACCTGCGATAGCGCAGGGAATAGCGACGGGGACCGTCATACGACCGGCCTTCTCGAGCGCTTCGATTATCTTTTCAAACCCCATACGGGTCGACTTCCGCACCCAACTGAGCACCACTACGCCGATGGCCGCCGAGGTGGCCGACCACATGAGCGTAAAGCCCGCGACCATGTAGCCCAAGAGCAGGATGATCGGAAAGAGCAGGAGGCCGCGCTCCAGGAGGATGCTCTTGAGTTTGGGCATCTCGTCTTTGCTCAATCCCTTCAAGTCCAGCTTCTTCGCTTCCAGATCCACCATAAAGAACAGCGAGACGTAGTAGATGATGGCCGGAATGGCCGCCGCACCCGCTACCCTCAAGTAAGGTGTGCCCGTCATGTCCGCCAGGATGAAGGCCCCCGCCCCCATGATGGGAGGCATGAGTTGCCCGCCTGTGGAAGCTACCGCTTCCACCGCGCCCGCGTAATGAGGGGCGAAGCCCAGGCGCTTCATCAGCGGGATGGTGAAGATGCCGGTTCCCACGACGTTCGCTGTCGCGCTTCCGCTGATGGTTCCCATAAGGCTGCTGCTCACGATTGCCGCCTTGGCCGGACCTCCTCTGAACGAACCGGTGAGCCGGATGGCCAGATCGATGAACATGCGCCCGCCGCCCGAGACCTCGAGCGCCGCCGAGAAGAGCACGAAATAGAACACCACCTCGACGCTCACGCCCAGCGGAACGCCGAGAAGGCCCTCGACACCCAGGATTTGAAACTCGATAAACTCGGTCAACAGGATGAAGCGGTGCCCCAAGGCACCCGGTATCAGGTGACCCAGAAAATTATAGACCAGCGCCACGACGGCGACCGAGGTAACGCCCCAGCCGAGATAACGCCTCGAGGCCTCGACGGTCAGGAGGATGTAGGCGAGACCCAGATAGATATAGCGCGGGGGCACCTCGTCCACGTCTCGGATACGTTCGTTCAGGAAATCCCATTCCCACAGGTAGAGCAGCGCGATGCACATGGCGAGGACGGTCAGGACGTAATCGACCACGCCGACGCGGCCTTCCTTGCGAAACGGCTTTGTTAAAAAAACGATACCAAGCGCGAAACTCAGGTGGAGGGGTCTGGAAGTAAAGACGTGAAGCATCCCGAAAAAAGCCCAGTAAAGCTGGATAACGGACCAGACAATGGCCAACAGAGCGACCGGGCTCAGGAAACGTTTCATGGAGTTCCTGCCCTCAATTAAGACCGTTTTCACGGTCATGCGTCAGACGTTCGAGGAAGCGTCTCACATGATAATGACGAGCGCATTGCAAGCGCACAGAATCCATACTTGTTTCGCGGGCGAATTCATCCCCCTCCATGCGGCACCCGACTCACTCCGCCCACGGGCGCGTGGTCGTCGTCGTGAGGAGTTCGCATCCATCGTCCGTCACGAGCACCATCTGTTCGATGTTCGTTCCCCCCAACTCGGGCAGCACGAACTGTGGCTCCACGCAAAGCACCATGTTGCGCTCGAGCACCATCTCGTTATCGGGCCGGATGATGGGCGCCTCCACGGTTTCGAGACCGATGCCGTGCCCCGCCATGGGGAAGAGAAACTGTCCCGCCCCGTTCGCGTTGGCATCCAGAAACCGGCTCGCGGCCGCGTGAATTTCGGAAGCTCTTGCGCCCGCTCGAACCGCGCCCATCGACGTTTCTGAAGTCGCGATGGTCAACTCGAGCATCTCCTCTACGCCCCTTTCAAGCTTCCTGCCCGGAACCACGGAGGTTCGGTTGACGTCGAACCCGTAGCCCTCCACAGCACCCACGTAATCGAAGCGAATCAAGTCGCCCGCCTCCAGTTTTCTTTGCGTCGCCTGCGGCCAGCGCGAGCCCCAACTCGACCACGGACCACTGTGAACACGGACGTAACGCACGAAATCTGCACCTGCGCGCATGCCCGCCGCGTGACCTTCAGCGCACAAGTCGCTCTCCCGTACGCCGGGGCGGACCGCGTCGAACATGGCGGCGTAGCCCGCTTCTACGATTTCCGCCGCGCGCTTCAAATAAGCGACCTCGGTCTCGCTTTTTCTCGCGCGGAGTTGTTCCACCAGGGCGTTCGCGTTCGAGAATAGTGCATCGGGGAGTGCGGAGATCAGGTCGATATACATCGTGGCCGGCATGATGTCCTCACCGGCAACGCCCACCCGGGCGCGCTCCGCTCCCAGACGCTTGAGTTGGTTCACCATGCCAGCGGAGATATTCGCCTCAACCTGCACCTTTTGGACGTGCACCATCTCGCGGCGATAGTTGCGATGATCCACGAAGAGGAGAGGCTCTTCTTCAATCGGCAAGACGAGCACCCCATGGCCCATTCCCCGGACCGTCTTGCTGAACGCGCCCGGAGGAAACGGCGGAAAATGGTTCGTGAGATAGGTCAGGCTCCCCATGCGATCATAAAAGGAACGCCCGATGACGAGGAGCACATCAAGTCCCGCCTCGCGCATGAGGCCACGCGCGTCCGAAATCCTCTGGCCAACTTCCTCCCGGGAAGCGCCCGTTCCGTTCTCCAGGACCATCTACCTGAACCTCGGCAAGAGTTCCGAGACAAAATTCTCAAGCTGCTCTTCCTGGCTGCCGCCTGCGAAGCGAACGACAAAGACACGCGCTCCTTGCGCCGCGTATTCTCTTAGTTCCTCCTCCACGCGGTCCCCATCCCCGGCGACGACGAGGAGTTGTTTTCGCACCTCATCGAAGGTCTTGTGGTAGTATTTCGAGAGAAATTCCCCGCATTGCGCCTCGGCCTTCGCACCGTCGGGATTGATGTTCATCGTGACGTATAGACACTGGGGAATGCTCTTCACCTGCTCGGTCCTGCCGAATTCTTCGGCATAAGTTAGAATCTTCTCCCAGCACTGGCGGTAGAGATCCGCCGTGATGGAGTTCGTAATCCAGCCGTCTGCGAAGCGCGCCACACGCCTCAACCCTGAATCCACCAGATTGCTCGAGAGCCAGACAGGCGGGCCACCGGTGGTTTTGGGCCTCGGTTCGAGCGTCACGCCCTCGAATGAGAAATGCTTGCCTGCATAATCCGCACGGGACTCGCGCAGGAGGAGTTTGAGTATCTCCATGGTCTCGGAAAAACGGCGGGCGCGCTCGTTCAACGGCACGCCGATGGTCTCGAACTCGAACTTCAGGTCCGTACGACCTACACCCAGACCGGGGAGGACGCGCCCGGGGAACATGCAATCGAGAGTGCTTATCGACTGGGCGAGCATAACCGGATGCCGGAGCACAGCCAGCATGACCGCCGTGCCCACTTGTACGCGCTCGGTGGAGGCGAGAACCGCCGCCCACGTCGTGAAACTCTCCATGCGCGGCTTGGCCAGCACGCTGTCGCCGAGCCACACGGAGTCGAGGCCCAGATGCTCAGCTTTTTTCGCCAAAGTAAATATGGGGTCGGTGTCCGGTACTTCGCCCGCCGCCGCCACGACGACGCCGCGCGTGGGCAGCAAATAGCCGAAATGAAAGTTTCCCGCCTTGCTCATGGATTCAAACCCTGCCTCCTGCTCAAAAGAAAGATGTCCTCATTGAGAGGCGAACAAAATGTCAATTTGAGCACATTAGTAACACTTTTAGAGTCCCCCCGCAAAACGCAGGCATATGAGGGGCCAATCACCAAGATTCATCTCATCTGGCGAAGCCATCACTGCGCAATGCGTCGCAATTCTCGGACGCAAGGGCAAGTTCCGGCAACGCGTCCTCTATCATCATTTCGTTCTTGATTCGCTGGTGTCCTGCTTTGCCGGGATTGCAATCCTCGGCAAGACATCACTCGTAGCCCGCGAAACAGAACCCCGGATATATAAGGCGCGGAATATCCCGCAGAAGGAAACGATGTTCCAGGCCTGTCGCAACCGATTGGTGATCCTGCCTCCCACAGTGTGCCTGCTTCATTTGGCGAGTTGTTTCATATAAGGAATTTGATTGCCTCTCCTTTGACACAAACAAGAGTACGGATATATGTAATCAGACTTTGCAGGAGGTGAGGATAGGGAAAAACTTGAGAAAGTGTTTGTCAACTTTCGGTTATAATTCCCTTTCGAAGGGAAGCAACCTAAAATACCGCCGATGGCCGATCCTTATACCGGAAAGGCCATGCAAGCGTCGCTGTTTCAAGAAAAAACCCGACCAATGTCCGCCCGCCAACTATAGTCTCTCAAGCACCTTTGCAAGTGCAACATTTGAATTCTTCAGACCCTCCGTATTCTCGGCCATCGTTTCCATGGTTCGGTGGAGAGCCTTTCACAACATCCACAATAAACCTGGCAAGTTGGGAAAATAATGCCATGGAAATTGCATAATCCGCAATGTTCGGTTTTGCTCTTGTATTTTCAAACTGACCCACTACCTTGTCTTTTGGTTTGTGGTTTTTTGCGGATCCACGTGATTGCTACTTGGCGAGCGCACCACTAGAAGAGCACAGGAGTCAACTCTGCGAACCCGACAACCCTGTTCAGGCAATAGATGTGCACCTGTCTGTTCGCAATAATGAAATAAAAAACGAGAAAAACGTCAACAAATTTCTTGCCTTTTCATCGGAATATCCCATATCCTGCTCATGACAGCGATGCAAAAAAAAACGAAAGCATCGCGGGTATCAACCCATACTCATTTCCTGAGGACAGGAGACCGACATGAAATCCATTACCGAGATGCGCAATCACCTGCTCGAGAAGGCGGAGGTCAGCGAGGAGTTCCGCGCCCGCCTGATCTCTGACCCGAAGGCCGTGATATCCGAGGAGACCGGAATCACTCTTCCGGATGACTGCAACCTCCATGTCGTGTCGGATGACGCGGAAAACGGCTATCTGGTGCTTCCGCCTTCGCCCCGGCTCACCGAGGAACAGCTGGCGTCCGTCCAGGGCGGATATTACAATAGGATATTTGACTAGAATGATACACCCGGCAACGCAAAAACCGGGGAATCAGGATATCAGGTCTTGCGGGATTTCAGTATGTGATTCCCCAAAATTCGGCAGGGGACTCAGTCGAAATCGTGTTGATGGTGTTGCTGTTCGTGCCACACTTTGCCGAGGGCGTGAATAACGTCCTCGGCAGTGATGATCCCCAGAAGTTCCGTTGGGTCCTCCCTGCTCACGACGGGCAGTCGTGATATGCTCCTGTCGCCCAGCTTCGCCATTACCGAATCAAGCGACTGATCCAGATGGGCGTGCATGATGTATTTCTTCTTCGCAATCTCGCTCAAGGGCCTGTGCAGAATGCCTGCAGCCTGCGCCTGGCTGAAGTCGTAGTTGCTGGCCATTCCGGAAAGTCTCCCGTTCGCGTTCAGGACGGGATAGCCGGAAATGGTGCTTCCCCTCGTTCTTTCTATCGCCTCTTGTATCGTGATGTCCTCATCCGGTGCGTCGAACATCAGTTCGGACACTACATTCGTATTGAGAATCACCACCGATTCAATCGAAGCGGGGCGGCTCACGCATTGCCTCTCGCGACGGGAACTCCAGTTCAACACCACTGAAGGGCTTGAACAGTTCGTTGATCGCCGTGCCCAGGTCCTTCACCGGCACGTCCACCCCTCCGACGGCCTCGCGCAGAATCAGACGCGCTTCCTCTTCCATGGAGCGACCGTTCTCGGCCGCTCGTATGCGCAACCGGGTCTTCACGTCATCGTCCAGATTGCGGATCGTGATGTTTGCCATCGATGTCCACTCCATTTTTGCTTCATGATGCAATCATATTATCGACTTTACAAAACTACACGATACTCCGATGTGGCCCCCTGGCGCGAACCACATCTTTGAGTCACCGACGGCCGGGCAGAGTGCGAATCATTATAACGAAATAACGGGTCAGCCTGAGCGGCATCCCCTAAGCTCACCGTGCGCGGTTTGAAGAACATTCTTATACACAAGTCACGAATTGAAACGTTCTTCTCGACGGGCCCACTCCTGGAAATGATGCCTGTCCCCAAAATATCTCTCACGCCCTCGACCATGGGCCTGCAGCTTTTGGTGAACATCTTGCGTGAGGTCCCATGGCTGCGACAATGATGATTTCCTGCATGGGAGGACATACCGCTGGCCCGGTGCGTGGGAGCGGTTACTGGGCGACCCTACCGGTCGCAGAGAGCATAGTCGATCCGAGTACATCGAGTAGCGGGTGTTCGAACAGGACCCCCCGAACCGTCGCTCAGGTTCCAGTCCGCATCCTGGAGCAGTTTATCGATACCGGTACACGCAAATGCTTCGGTCGTACTTCTCATGTGTCCTCTCATGAGCGGAGACCTCGACGCCGAGGACATTGAGCGTCGCGCACACACGAATCTTCACGTCGTCATGGTTGCAGGTCTTGATGTCTGTCATGACCACGCTTCCAATCACCGGGAAACCCAATCTACGCGGTGCTTGCGGCGCCATCAATATCCAGCAAACGAACGTGCCTGACGAAGTTGGTCACCACAACGACTTGATCACACCGACGGTCGCCAGCGGAATACGTTCGGGCGAACAGTGACCATCAATACAGAATACAGTTGATTCAATTCCGGCGAAATTTTCCGGGCCAGGCTGAAAGTCGTCCAGATACCGGGATTTCGGTCCTTATTCGCGTTCAGAATGGCGTCGCCCACCCGTAGGAGAACATCGGATACAGAAACCTCATCAGATGCGTCGGGGACGCCGTCGTCTGTCAGGAGTTTCACGAACAGGAGAATATACGCTTAACCAGCCAAGGTCCGTTTCTGCCTTGTTTTTGCAAACTTGAATCGGGCTTCTTTACAGCAGAGAAGATCGCGCGGATAACCTGCTCCGGTGATGTGTTGAATCTTCGGAAGTCGACCTCGAGAGCGAACAGGAGTTGATCTCTGCTTGTCCGGCATGATGTTTCCAGGCGACAGCTTTAATTGCTCAAAATATAGAAGTCATCATACATGGTTATATGAAACGCAGATATAAAGTCCATGCCGAGAAGAACATCGTGATTGCCCGGCTCATACGGGAGCAGGCCAGCCTCTGAATCCTTGCCGCGCAAAACCAAATGCCTGCCTGGCTCCCCGCCAGGCAAAGCGAGATTGCTCTCCATTGGAATATCAATCCTCACTCCATGTTTCTCCGTCTCTACGGGGCTTCCCGTTACTGGAGTGATCCGCATGTGACCAATAGCATTCAACCCCGCAGATTTTACAACCTTTTTGGAAAGAACCAGATCGACCGACTGCGCCATGGGTATTTCTTCGATGGCGGCAGCAAGGCGGGCCTGTTCGGTCAGGATGAGATGGCTACCGAACAGTGCGATGGCCATATCTGAAGTTCAGGTGTCGTTCTCGTGGCTTCAGAGCCGAACAACACGGTACGATCCACTCGACGTGAAAGCGATGGAAGCGATCCTTGCCGATTTCGAGAGATGCGTATTGTGGCCAATGTGAAGCATAGAAGCATAATGAATGCTTGGCCCTCGTTCTGCCCCGTGAGCATGGGTTTCGGTCCATGATGCTGCCTGCCTTGAGCGGTCGAGACCACCGGGCAGGGACACCCTTGCGGATGAAGTTCATTATACTCAAGGGAGGGTTCGTCGCGGTGCGATTGCCTTGGCGGGACAGGCAGTGTCTTCCGAGAGATTGGCTTGCTTCCGTAGCGGGGAGGTGCCTTGTCCATGCAGCCCTGCTGCCGTCATCCCGTCCTGCCCAGATACGTCAGACAATCGTTCGCTGCCTTGATGCTGCTCGACATCACCCCGTTTACGCTTGGGCTGTTGATCCAGCCTCCTGCAAAGAACAATCCGTGCACCTTCGGCACTTCATTGTCGAGCATGTCGTGAATTTCGGTCAGCACCTTTCCGGGAACCAGGCACCCAGTCTCCGCCCAGCGATAGACACGGGTGAAAATCGGCTCGACACCATCCATTTTCGGCCAGAACCGCCGGATTTCATCCACGATGCGCTTCGCAATCTCCTCATCGTCCAGCTTGAACAGTTCACGCGCGTAGTCGGCCATGACCAGGACATGATACATGAATTTGCCGTCAGGGACGCTGTCCGGCGTGATCAGTCGATTGTTCTCGACTGCGGTCAGCATCGTGTCGACCTCTTCCTTGAACACGGCCGCGTAGGCAAAGGCGGGCAGAAGCTCGACGTCAAGCCCCATGGCCATCTTGATGCACGGCTCGGAGGTGACTTTCGACAGTACGTCCGGGATGCTTGATGGCCCGTTGCGCAACATGGCCGGTATCCGGCTGGCGGGTGCGCAGCAAATGACGGCATCTGCCTCGATCGTCTCGCCGGTCGTGGTGCGGACTCCCTTGACCTGGCTGTTGTCGATCACGATCTCCTCTACCGCGGTCGAGATGCGGATGTGGTCCCGGTACCTGTCCGTCAGCGCGGTACAGAGTTCGCTGACACCACGGGATGGCAGTTGCACGTCCGACTCCGGCCCGGTATTGATGGAGAAATTCCAGAGCATCGTCATGGCCACTGCCGGACTCATTTGATCGGGGCTCCCGCCTGTGTAGCCGCGCAAATCATTTCTCAGGAAATCACGCAGACAATCAGCCATTCCGTTTGCCTTCATGTATTCCGTGAAACTGGCGTGCGCATCCAGGTGGAGCAGCAGCCTGGAGTCATTGATGGAAAGGCTGTCCTTCAGCGAATTCAAATGGTTGCGGAACCGGGCAAACTGCATCAGTGATTTCGGCGTGCCGAGGCCGAACGCAAGGGCCTTGAGTGTGTGCAGCTTATCCCATATCGAACCAAAAGGAGACATCGTATGAAACTTTCCGTTGTTGTAAACAAGTCCGGCTTTCTTGAAGGTCGGCGTATGTAACGGCAGGTTCAGGTCTGCGGCAATCGACTTGACAGAGTCATACGACGCGAGGAACAGGGAGGCGGCACGGTCGATAATGAAGCCTTCCACTTCGTCGCGTCCTATCCGGCCACCGATGAAGTCGCGTTCTTCTAGGGCGGCGACCTCGAGATCCGGGTTTTCCTTCAACAGGCAATGCGTTGCCGCCAGTCCACCCGTGCCGGCACCGACAATGGCGACTTTCTGGTCACGACCAGAACTCAAGTCATTCATGAATGGTTCCCTCCAGGTAGTTTGACCTATTCAAACCGTATTCCGGTTGCCGACATGAATATTATATACAATCTTAACGCAAAGGAGCAACAGATAGTCTGCCCGCCGTTGGATAAGAATATCTGGGAATAATTCTGCAAAGTTAACAAAATCCATTTAATATAGATATCATGATCCGCCGTTGACGCCTGACAGGGTCGCGACGGCGCTCCTGAAGGCGAGGTCGTGATTTCGGAAGTATCGCGGCAGAACTCCGCTAGAAGCTGTACGTCAGGTTCAGGGCGACGAAGCTGTCCCGCCTCGTATCGTAGGTGATGTCCTCCCTGTCGACATCCACGAGAGCGATGGCCTCGAACTTCATGGACCACTGATCCGAGAGGCGTCGTTTCCACTCGACGCTCAGAATGCGTGTCGTATAATCCATGTCGGCGAGCACGCCCGCGATGAGTTCTGTGCTCTGGGCGTCGTTGAACCCGACCCGAACGGCGAGGAAGAGGTCGTTCTGGAACTCGGAACTCGAAAGCCCTTCGCGCCCGTCGTGGTTCCATTCGACGAGCAGGCCGAGGTCGGCGGGCGAACCCCGGATGGAATAGAAGGTGTATTCACCGCCGAGAACGAAGGCGGCAAAGTCCTCCCTTGCGCCGAGGCGGTTTCGCGCGCCTGTGCGGTGAATGGCCTCGAGCTTGAGCAGCCAGGACTCCAGGGTGAGCTGGGCGTCCACGCCGAACTGGCGAATCCCGTCGTAGTGATGCCGCAGGCTCGCCCCGCCGCGCGCATCGAAATGCGGCCGGATGGAAGGCTCCCGGCTCGTGCCGTCGAATACGCTCAGGCCCAGGTCGAGAGGTCCGAGGCTGCGGGTCAGGCGGGCGGCGAGGTCCACGTGCCACTCCCCGGCGGCGCTTTCGTATGTCACGCCCTCCTTGTCTACGGGAATCGGGAGACGCAGGCGGCCGTGGGGACCCGGGAAGGTACGCACGCGGTGCCCGGTCATGGCGAAGAGTTCCAGTATCCCCCACTCCGCCGACCACGTGAGATGGGCCATGGGCTGGCCCAGCTTGGTCTCCTTATTCGGATGTTCGACGAGGTCGGTCTGGTTGATGATGTCGACGAGGTGCTGGGATTCCGTGACGCCCCAGAACACGCGGTCCACCCCCAGGCGGAACTCCCATTCTCCCCCTTTGGTAGCACCGTATGTTAGAAGATAGGCTTCGCGCAGGTCGGCGTGCGTGCGGCGCGGGTCCGCCGCGTCGTAGCGGGCGAACGGGGCGATGGTGACGCTCCAGTTGCCCGCGCCCTTGAGGTGGAGTCTGGGCTCCGCGACGAAACCGCTCGCGTGCGCGCGCTGTCCGGGGTGTGCGTTGGAGCGGGGATACCAGCGGCCCTCGACCCCGAGACTCCCCGAAAGCTCGTGTCCGGTGCTTTCGGCCCCGTGGCCCGCCCCCGCGAGGAAGAGCACGGCCCCTATCGAGAAGGCAGCGAGCGCGCAGCGCAGGGCGACGCGCATCGCCATCAGCGTACCCGTCTCAGGCCGGTTCGCGTGAATTCGCTCTCCCTGAGACCGGTGCGGAATTTGTAGTCCTTCCAGCGCAGCACGGTGCTCTTGCCCGTCTGGTGGTTCACCATCTTCATCTCGTGCGACTGCCAGAACCTGTCCAGAAACTTCCTGTACTTGCTGAACGTCAGCGTCTTCAGGTGCGAGTTCTTCCGGTCGTAGTACTGGATCTTCCAGGCGCGAAGCTCGTCCCTGTCCTGCCAGACGACCTGGCGCGTGTAGCCCGAACGCCTGTCCGTCGGGAAGCGTTCCACGACCGTGCACGTCAGCTTCCCGCAGGGCTCCTCCCCCCGGTAGCGGTAGGTGAACTTCTCGACCTCCTGGGTCCCCATGTCCTCGTAGGAGAACTCGCTGCCCATGAACGAGCCCGACCGGTTCGACGAACTGATGCGCTTCACCCGCTTGAGGGCGGGCAGGTAGAGCCACTGGTCGTCGCCCCTGTCCCTGTGGGAGTGGACGAGCAGGGCCGTGCCCTTCACGTCGCGCGGGCGGTCGAAGACGAACAGGCTCTTGTTGCCGCCCCCTTCCGTCTCGAGAGTCTTCACGCGAAGCTGGCGGCGGCTCTCCTGTCCCTGCCTGTTGCGAAGCACCATGCTCTGCTCGGCCGTGAAGTTGCCGAAGCCCCTGCCTCTCTCGCGGGTCTCGCGGGCGATCCGGAGGCCCTGCTCCTCGGGCGTCGCGGCATCCGCGCCCGGCGCAGACGGATGCACCAAGGCGTACAGGAACACCGGAAGAAGCAGGAGTGACAGTCGGGTGATCATGGTTTCCTCCGATCGAAACGCATCAGCAGCGTCGGCAGAAAAAAGAAGTCGGTGAGGAGCCCGAGGCTGAGCATGAGTGTCACCATCAGGCCGAGCATCCAGATTCCCTCGTAGCCCGAGGTAGCGAACAGGGCGAAGCCCACTGAGAGGACCACGCTCGTGGTCCAAAGCGCATGGCCCACGGCGGAGAAGGTGCTACGCACGGCATCAGGTGCAGAGAGGCCGTCGCGACGAGCTTGCAAGTATTTACTCATAAAGTGAATTGTGTCGTCCACGATGATTCCGAAAGCGATAGCGGTCGTCACTGAGGTGGTAAGGCTGATGCGGCCGACTGCAAAGCCCCAAAGCCCGAAACCCATAGCCGGGGGAATGAAGTTGGGAACCAGGCTGATGAGCCCCAAGCGCCAGCTTTTGAAAACCCAGATCAGGATGAGCGAGATGATCAGCATTCCGATGAACGTGCCACGCAGCATGTTTTTCATGTTACGCAAAGTGAGATGTGCGTAAACCATGGTCAAGCCTGATGCTTCGGTTGCGAAGTCGGGTATGTTGGCGCGGAGCCAGTTTTGGACGCGTGCGTCGAATTCGCGCATACTGCGCGCCGAGAGGTCGATGAGCGTGAGGGTCATGCGTGTGGTGGACTTGGCGGCGTCGATGCGGTCGTTAAGATCGCCGCCGAACGGGATCGAAAACTCGTAGAGTAGCAGGTATTGCGCGGCAAGTTTGGAGTCGTTCGGCAACCGGTAGAAAGTCGGATCGTCGCCGTTCATGTTTCTGTTCAGGCGCTTCATGATGTCGGCGAAGGAACGGACATGGTTTACTTCAGGTTGCTTCCGTGCCCATTCGGCAAAAGTGTCGACTCTCTTCAGGTATTCAGGGTCGGCAATTCCCCCTTCCCTGCCCGATTTCAGCGAGTACTCCATAGCATTCAGGCCGGTCAGGTTTTTGTTGATGAAATCAGTATCACGCCGGAACTGATAGCGTTCGTCGAACTGCGCCGTCCACTTGTCGCTCATTTCGTTTTTGGGAATGCCGGTGAGCAGAATGAGCGTCAGGATTACGGTGAACCAGAGCAGGGGCGTGCGACGCTTCACTATGAATTCGCCGAAACGTTCAAAGAAGAGAGATTGCCCTTCGAGGGTTCGACGCGCACGTAGCGGCAGGATCGAAAGCAACGCTGGCAAGAGAGTCATAGAGTAGGAGAAAATACACAGCACCCCGAACGCCGCGAGATTGCCCGTTTCTCGAATGGGCAGCGAATCGGAAGCGTTCAGGCTCAGAAAACCGATCCCCGTCGTAATGGAAGTCAGAAACACCGGCCAGGCGTTAGCGCGGAGTGATTCGGCCACCGCCGCGCTCCTGTCGAGTCCGCGACGCATATACGATAGGGTTGTCGAAATGATGTGTATCGAATGGGCCACGGCGATTACGATGATGATGATTGGCACGGCGGCTTCGATGGGAGAGAGTGCCACGCCGAGCCAGCCTGCGACCCCCAAGGCAGTATTCATGGAGAAAACGGTTATGACGATGATTATCAAGGTACCGAGCAACGTGCGGAGGAGAAGAGCCGTGCCGAGGATCACGACACAAAAAACAATTGGCGTCGTGATCCTCAGCCCGTCTTTCATGGCTACGGCCGCGACATGATTGTAGACGACATCGCCGGTCATGTAGTAGGCGATTCCCGGATGGCGTGTACGGGCTTTCGCTAACATGGTGTCGAGGTAGTTCGCCACCTCGGTCACCATGTTGCCTTTCGTTTGAGGCTTGATGAAAGTGATCGCCACCCCGGCTACACGGGCGTCACGCGAAACAAGGCGTCCGGCGAGGTCAGTCGAGCTAAGCGCGATTTTCCGGATGGACGCCAGGTCTGCATCGCTCAGCGAGCGCGCGTCGTCCACGAGCGGTTTGACGATGAGTTCATCTCCCTCAGCCCGGCTGTGGTTGTAGTTGGTGAGGGAGTCCACCCTGCTGGAATGAGGGGCCTTCCATGCGGTTTCGGTCAATTCCTCAATGGCGCGTAGCGTCTCGCGCGTGAACACCGAACCCTCTTTGGGGGCAATGGCGATGAGGGCCGTGTTGGACGCAGAAAATGTGTTTTCCAGCGCTTCCAAGTTGCTGAGTTGCGGGTTGTCCTTTCCCAGCATAATACGGAAGTCATCCGCCGCCGTAAGATATCCCGCACCTATCGTAGCGAGTAACATCAAAAGGGAAGTGAACGCCACGACGAGCCACCGACGTCGTAGAATAATGTCAATGTAGCGAGCCAATTTTCGAATAGTTCCTCTTTATCAATAACTTCCTATGGGTTTGTGTGTTTTGCGCCACCTGACTCTCTTTGATAGTGAAATGGTTTTCGTGTCCTTGCCACGTCGCCATTCGGTGGTCCTTGGTGGCGTCGGCACTCTTCCGTTGGCACGGGCAGGTAGAATGTATGTAGTCGTTGAAAGAGGAATAGGTCTCTGGCAATGGGAAAATTCTCTTGTCGCATCTCGCATGCTTCCATTTTACCATACCACCGTGAATCAGGCCCTTTACTTCATGCCATTTCAATCGTTGCCTCAGTGTACCACATACACATTCTTCGTAGAAACCACGGTTGCCTGGACACAGGCGCCTTCGTGGTACGGACCGCTTCCACTTAAGCGGCGGGATGTTCAAGTCCTTTATAGTCTTTCGGGCGATGGTGCAAGATTCTGGAAAAGCGAAACTCACTGAACTCCACGCCGACCATACACCCTCCGGGGTGGTGCGCAGTTTCCAATGCCTTGATATCGAATTTGTCCCTTTGGTTGAATAGCGCTAAGAGCATTTGCTGGTCTGGACGCACAATCTACACGACAACAGTTCCGGGCCTTTCGATTATCCTGCTTTCCTTGCAGGGTTTTTCTTCAGATTTATCGTGTCGGGTCGAGGCGCAAGGATCGCTTACCAATCACTCTGTTCTGACGCTTTGTGGTGATCCGGCATCCTGTAACTTATTCCTCCCGTGTCGTGCATGGTAGCGTCGAAAAGTTGGAAAAACGCGTCTTTCTGAGTTAGTTGGGAGCCTTTCAATAGTTTGACAAGGGATTCCCTGAACTTGTAGTAGGTCAGAACCAGGAACCTGCTTCTCACGGTGTTCGGATATTGAAATTTGTCGGCGAGTTCGTTGCCTATGAGCGCTCGCGAAAGGCGGTAAGCGTACCTTGCCAAGGATTCTTTGGCGGCTTCGTCCTCCAGGCCCGACATTACAGGGATGGCCTTGAATACTGAGTTCGCGACGGCAATCGCATCAGCGTCCGGTGGCGGTTCGCATTTGCAAGCGGTTTTATAAAGTTCCTTCGCCTCTTGTTCATTTGTGAAGAGAATGGTTTCGGGAACTCCCAGCAGATAGCCGGCGTAGCGCCAAATACGGACGATGCTATCTCTTTCTTCCTGGGTGATGCTCGAACCCATCGCTACCGCGTGTTCGAATTGGCGTACAGAAAACGTATATAAAGCAACTCCACCTATGTGTGCCGCGCTGAGCGGCGTTCCCCAAGCTTCGTGGTCCCATTCGTCAGACTTCGCCAGCAGATTCCTGATCCGGGCATGGATGCAGCGAATGCGCATAGATATCTTCCATCCGTCGCCTTGTCTCTTCAAACCATTAGGATAATATATTTCGAGCATGTGGCGATTATTCTGCCTAAGGCGTCTGATAGCTCCTGGCCCTAAGCCAGGCACACGCCCAGTAATGAAGAAGGCTTTAGAGACAAGTGTCCCGAAGCCTTCGACCGCGCTACCGACGGCGTATGCGATAAGCATGTTGGTCATGTTATTGTAGAAGGCACGCATGCCCGGGCTGAATGCCTCGAAATCGACCCAGGAGGGCACGTCGGAATCGACTTTCTCGAAGAAATCGCGAAGAACCTTTGGCGCCTCGCGCAGGACGCCAAGGTGTTGTTCTATGCCAGCCTCGATAAACGCATGCAGGTCATAGGTAGACAAAGAGGAGAGTTCCTCCATAACCGGATCCAATTCGGCATCACCTATGGTGGTGTGCCGGATATAGTTGTCTACCACTTCCCGGTTAAGTAAATGAATATTCTTTTCGTAGGTTTCGGTATACACTGATGGTATTTTCATAGCTTATAATACCCCTTGTACTCCTCTAATTCCCTGAGCATTAACGATCTTTACATATTTTCCACTAATTGTATAGTAATTTTTAAGACTTGTAGAATTTAAGTTTGTGGGCTTCGTGTGTCAGTTGGCGGACGAGTACCAAATCGATCAGGAGAACGAATTCGGGCTGCTTTGGGCGAAGGCATGGAATGGCAAGGGCGGGGTCGAACCGGAGACGGTTGGCTTTGGCGGTCCTCTTGCGGATGCCCTGCATCATCCGGCGGGGAGGCTGGCGGAGGCTGCATTGATCCGGTCGCAGAAATCTAGGCCCTCTAGAGGAGCAGGCATTCCCGGGGCGGTGCGGCGGTATTTTGATGCTATCGGTGTGGATCCGGGCGGGCACATGGGCCGCATGATGTTGGCGACACGGCTGCACTACCTCTTTGTGCTCGACCCTGCCTGGACTACGGAGCACTTGATTGCGCGCCTCAGACCCGGGAAGTCGCAAGAAGCAAGTAACCTATGGTCTGCTTACGGATGGTCGCCAAGACTCGGGCCCGACCTTCTGAGGGCATTCAAGGAGTCATTTCTCGAGATTCTGCGAGAGGAGAACCCAGACGACCGTAGGCCAGGCAATCTCAGGGGGCTGTTCGTGACAGCCTGTCTGGAAGCACCGGGAGAACTGACCGAGAAAGAGGTCCGCGGTGTCGTCAAGCAGTTACCGGAGGATGGTCTCAGAACGCTGCTCGAAAGTCTCAAGCAACGGCTCCAGGGAGAGGCTGTAGAGCGTGCGAAGATATGGAAGGAGAAGGTGTATCCTTGGCTTCGCGACTTTTGGCCAAAGGAAGGAACTCGAAATACAGCGGGAACATCGGAAACAATTATCATTTCATGGCGAAACCGGTCGTGCAAAACTGGATACCGGAGTCTATCTTGCCTTCAGCCTTTCGGAAAATCCCCGAATCCGCCTGGCGTTCGCGCCAAAGTCGCCAACACCAAAGCGGGCCTTCGATCGAATGTCGAGGCGGGTCTCGCCGTTCCCCGACGTGACCCGTATGACGATGTCGTCGGTGAAGCCGTACCAGAAAGTCGTATCGTAGGCTTCGATGCGACCCGCGGTCGGTTTCGATGACACAATCCGCCAGCCCATGGCGCGGGCAGTGTCCAGGGCGCGGTTGAAAACCTCTTCTTTCGATGCCTGGAAGATGAGTGGTTTCAGGTCCGGATATGCCTTTTCCTGAAGCCGCGCGATGCGCGCACCCTCGTAGTTCGCCGGGTTTCCTGCTCCTTTTCGCAGGGGGAGAAGGGCCTGAAAGGCCGGCGGATTCCGGGTATCCGTCGTGATGTCGCGAATATCGGGCACACGTCTCGCGATTTGCATTTGCGCATGAAAAAAACCCGCGACGGTGAAACCCAGGCATATGCCAAGGGCGGCGCAGACTGTCCTTGCTCTGGACGCGTCGCGCAGGGCGAACAGTCCGCCCGTCATCGAAATGACCACGGAGATCAGTGCGATGACGGCCGAGACCTTGAAAATCTGGAACCCCGTGCCGAAATGCCAAAGTCCACCACGATAGCCCAGCCCGGAAGCCGCGGCAGCCAGCACGCAAACGATCGATATGAGCAGACCCGCATACGGTAATGACGAGAGGGTGGTTGACCTGTCAGCCATGAATTTTCCTTTTCAGCCTCTTAATGGCTGCCTGCAATTCCCCGGGACCTTCCGGGTATTGCTCCACATGCCCGCAGGCGTAGTTGATGGAATTGGCGAAGTTTCTGCAGGCCGTGGCTGCAATGATGTCGATGATGTTTTCCTCACTGAAACCGGCGTCCCTCAGACGCTCGATGTCCGTTTTTTCCATTTCATGGGGAGTGTGAGTGAATTTCCCTGCATAGTCGAGCATGACGCGGTCGGCGGAATCCGGGGAAATGGGTTGAATCCAGTTCATGGCGGTCTCCTTCAGATATGGGAGAAGAGACTCTCAGGCATGGGAAAAATACGCAAGGGAGAAACCCGACAGGTCCGGATGTTTCTTCCTGCGGATGCACATGTTCTGCCGCATGGACTGCCGCCGTTGCCTGCCGTGGTGTGAATGTTTCATTATCTATATGGACGTTTCGCTTTCTGCATCATGGAGGACACCATGAGATTCGACCCAACGCTGATCGTCATCACCGACCGCATGATCCTGGCGCAGGCTTCCGGGTGGAAACTGCGGGATGCGGTCCGCGCGGCAGCGACGGGGGGAGCCACCATGATCCAGCTTCGGGAGAAGCACATGGGTGGCGTGGAGATGATTCGCCTGGCGGATGAACTGCGGGAGGCCCTGGAGGGAACCGGCTGCGCCCTGACGGTGAACGATCGCGTGGACGTCGCCATGGCCTGCGGCGCGGAAGGGGTGCACCTGGGGCAGGGGGACTTTCCGCTTCCGCGAGCCAGGGCGATTGCGGGAGACGCGCTGTTTTACGGCGTGACGGCCGGAAAACCCGAATGGGCGTCGCGGGCCGCCGCCGAGAATGCGGACTATATCGGCGTGGGTCCCGTCTACCGGACGGGCAGCAAGGCGGATGCGAGGGAACCAATCGGACCGGAGGGATTCCGGCGAATCGTCACGCACGCCCCCGGGGTGCCCGCCGTCGCCATCGGGGGCATCGGCGCCGGGAACGTGGAATCCGTCATGGAGGCCGGCGCGGCGGGTGTCGCCGTGATCGGGGCGGTGATGGGAGCGCCCGACCCGGAGGCCGCGGCCAGGGAGCTGCGCAGGCGCATCGGGAGGGCGGGGAAATGAGAGGCGGATCGGCGAGGGGATTCGGCGAGTTCGCCCTCATAGAACGCCTGCGGGAAAAACTCGGCCCGGTCGGGAATGACGCGGACGTCATCGTCGGGAACGGGGACGATGCGGCTGTCATCAGGGCGGCGGAC
This sequence comes from bacterium, assembly GCA_965200245.1. Taxonomy (GTDB): domain Bacteria; phylum UBA8248; class UBA8248; order UBA8248; family UBA8248; genus Bin107. The sequence continues at coordinate 128,392 of CBDATS010000004.1, forward strand.
GGGAAATGCTGGGTGGTGACGTGCGACGCGCAGGTGGGCGGCGTTCATTTCCCGCTCGCGGGGGACGTGTCGGGTTTCTCGGTCGGCTACAGGTCGCTGGCCGTGAACGTGAGCGATGTGGCGGCCATGGGGGCGAGGCCGCGCTTCGCCCTGATCTCGCTGGGGATTCCCGGGGAGACGTCCGTTTCGTTTCTCGACGATGTGTATGGCGGGGTTCGCGCGCTGTCGGAGCGATACGACATCCTGGTTCTGGGCGGAAACGTCACGCGAACGGGCGGACCCTTGTTTGTCGACGTGTTCCTCGTGGGCGAAATGATGGAGGGGAAGGTTCTGCGCCGAAGCGGTGCCCGTGCGGGTGACCGGGTTCTGGTGACAGGAACCCTGGGCGATGCCGCCGCGGGACTTCATGTGTCGTCACATCTGCCGTTCCATGTCCGCGAAGGGTCGGGCGCTTCGCTCGTGAGCGCACAGTTCGAACCGCAGCCCCGTGTGGCCGAGGGAACTGTCATCGCGGAATCGGGGCTGGCGACGGCGATGATGGACATCAGTGATGGCCTGGCCGGCGACATCCGTCATCTGTGCGAAGCAAGCGGGACGGGCGTGCTCCTGTGGGAATCCAGACTGCCCGTCTCCGCCGCCCTGCGGAAGGCGGCGTCGCTCGCCGCCAGAACCCCCGCCGAATGGGCGTTGCACGGCGGAGAGGACTACGAGCTTCTCGTAACGGCGCCCGCTGAATCCGTTGACGCGCTTCAGGAGGCCGTGGAACGGACGGGAGGTGTGCCGCTCACGGCAATCGGAGAGATTCTGCCGGCTTCCGAAGGGATTTCCCTCAGGCGCGCGGACGCTGTATTCGAGCTCAAAAGCCTCGCTTGGGAGCATTTCCCTTCTTCAAGGCGTTCGTAACAAATGGGAATTATATCCAATAGTCACATTTTTTTGAACTTGACAAAAAGTGTGAATTAGAGGAGCAAAAGGAACAAAGGCAGTGTGTGTAATTCCCGACAAGGGCGATCTTCGCGCCTGGAAAATCCAGTATTACGACCGCAAGAACTTGCACCTGGAAACGCTTACGTTCGGTAAGTACAGGAAGTTTCCGGGCAGATTCTGGCAGTCGCACGAGATAACGGTCGTGAACCACCAGACGGGCAAGAGCACCGTGCTGCGCTGGAAGGCCTACAAGGTTCCGCACCAGTCTCAGGGAGAGCGAATTCACGCGAACCGGCCTCAGACGGGTGCGCTGATGACCATGCGCGTCGCCTTGCGCTGCGCGCACGTTGCCTGCTCGACAGGGGCTGCGCTCTCCTTCGCGGGGGCAGGACAGCTTCGTCGCCCTGAACGTGACGTACAACTTCCAGCGATTTTCTGCCGCGATACTTCCGAAATCACGACCTCGCCTTCAGGAGCGCCATCGCGATCCTGTCCGGCGTCAACGGCAGATCATGGAACCGTACACCCGTGGCATCATAAATCGCGTTGGCGATTGCCGCCGCTGTGGGCACGGTCACCTGCTCCCCGACTCCCTTCGCCCCGTAAGGACCGTTCGAATAGTGATCCTCCACGATGAGGGACGCCACCCGGTCCGGCACGTCCTCCACCGTGGGAGCAAGATAGCCGTGCATGTCGGGGTTCAGCATCCGGCCCTCGTGTTGAACGACTTCTTCCATCATGCAAAAACCGATGCCCATATACACGCCGCCCTCGATTTGCTGCTCCACGCCCATGGGGCTGATGGCCCGACCCACATCGTGAGCAGCCCAGACGCCAGTGACTTCCACCTCGCCTGTCTCCTCGTCCACGATCACCTCGGCCACCTGACTACCGAATCCGTAGATTTCATAAGGCTCGCCCAGACCCGTCTCCTTGTCGGTCCTGGCGGGCGGCGGGATGCTGTCTGCAGCCCCGATGAGCTTGAGTTCATCGGCAACGAAGGCTGAGGCAATCTCGGCGAGGGTAACCTTCGTTTCCTCATGCGAACGCGAGCGAACCACGCCGCCGCGCAGTTCCAGATCTTGAGGATCCGCCTCCAGCAGAATTCCTCCCAGCCGCAGTAATTCCTCCCGCGCCTTGATGGAGGCGTTGTAGACCGCCTTACCACCCTGCATGGTGATGCGCGAACTCGAACTCGTGCCGCCGAAGGGGTCGATAGCGGTATCCACACTTTCCATCAGAAAATCGGAATAGGAAATGTCGAGCGTCTCGGCGGCGATTTGGCAAAGTACCGTCTTGCTGCCCTGACCGAAATCCACGACGCCCGCGGCCACTTGCACCTTGCCCTCCGCCGTAAGGAAGACGTGCGCCTCCGCCGGGGAGTAGGCGTTGCCCGTGCCGTAGAGACAACTCGCCACACCGCGCCCGCGCAAGCGGCCGTCTGCGGCTCTCCCGTTTCCCTCACCGCCCTGTCCCCAGGAAGAGGCCCTCTCTGCTTCACTCAACGTATCGAGAAAACCGACGCTCTCCGGCAGATGCTGGTTCCAGGCCGTCCGGGAGCCGACGCGCAGCCCGTTGATACGCCTGATCTCGAAAGGATCCATCCTCAATGCCCTGGCGAGTTCGTCTATCTGCTGCTCACCCGCGAAGTGTACCTGGGGACACCCCGGGCCGCGCATCTGTCCCCCGTAGGGATGGTTCGTGTGCACACAGTGGACATCTACCTTCACATTGGGCGCCTGATAGGGGCCCGCGGCATGGTAGGTCGCACGCTTGAAGGCGGGCGGATTGTCTCCCCCGTTGGCCACGTACGCCCCCTTGTCGAGCCATATCTCCACATCGACGGCCACCAGGCGTCCGTCCTTCGTCGCCCCGGTTTTGGATCGGATGAACGTGGCGTGGCGCTTCGTGGAGGCGATCATGCTTTCCTCGCGCGTATACACGAGCTTCACGGGCCTGCCGGCGGCGCGGGCGAGAACTGCTACGCGCAGGCACACGTCGAGACTCGCCTCGCTCTTTCCACCAAAAGCCCCGCCGGTGGTCGACTGGACGAAACGAACAGAACTCTCGCCACGCAATCCCAGTATCCGGGCAACATTTTGCCTCACCAGGAAGGGTTGCTGGGTCGAACCCCATATCTGGATTCCGCCGCCGGGGTTCGGACTCCCGCAGGCCGCCTCCACTTCGAGATAAAGATGATCAACGGAGGGGGTCGAGTATTCGTTTTCGATAATGACATCGGCCTTCTCGAAACCCTCCTCGATGTTCCCCTTTCGGATCTTCGCCTGGTTGAGCACGTTCCCGCCGGGGAAGATGACTTCCGCGTCTTCGCTCATCGCCTTGCGCGGACAGGAGACGACGGGCAGGGGCCGGTATTCGACCTTTATCAGTCGTGTCGCCGCCTCGGCAGCTTCCAGTGTTTCCGCCGCGACGAGGGCGACCACCTCACCCATGTAGCGCACCCTGTCGTGGGCGATGACGGGCATGGCCCTGTCATGGGCAGTGATGCAGGGATGGTTCGGCAGGTCGTCTCCCGCGAGAACAACGACGACGCCGGGGACACGCAGCGCCTCGCTCTTGTCGACCGAAAGTATCTCGGCGTGCACATGTTCACTGCGAAGCGCCTTGCCCACCAGCATCCCCGGAAGCTGGAGATCGTCGAGATAATCCGCTGCGCCCGCCGCCTTTTCGGGGTCATCCAGAAAGGGCAGAGACTCGCCAATTACGGCGCCGCCCATGTCTTTGGCTTCCGCCATGGCATACTCCCAATGAAAAGAGAACCGAGAAAGTCGAGAGCCGTTGAATGCGTAGTCAATCTACATACTCGGGCGTCGTTTGTCCATGAAATCGAAAGAAAGCGCGACGGGCTTTCCCACTCTTCGCCATATCAGCGCCTGGCCTGTTCGCCTGGGCAGAAATGGTCCTCGATGATGATTATCGAGAAGAACGCACGATCCTTCTTTCCCTGGTTGCCCATTCCTCCCTCATCAGCCGGTGGACCCTCTCCCATCGGTCAGGTTCGACCACGCATTTGCCGTGCACATGAAATCCTGGAGATCGGTATGGTGAATGCCCGATGCAGCGTTCTCTTCGGTTCTGACAGCAGGCAGTTTCAGGAAGGAGTCAAGGGCGTGCTCACCATTTATCCAGCGTGAGGGGGAGTTCTCCGTTCAATGTAAAGCAGGAGAGGCGGGTTCGTTCGAAAATGATGAAGCACAATTTATTGCAATACAAATAGCTAAAATCTCAGCGCATTGTACCTGGATTTGTCGGAAACATTTTTTCGCCTGCCCTACCCTGTAATTTGCCTGAATAGATTGCATTTGCGTGACGACCTCACTTATGGGAGTTCAGCCCTGAGCGGACGAGCCATGAGATCATGAACGGCGTCCCGGGGGTTGCGACCATCGAACAACACGGCGTGCACCTCGCGGCAAATGGGCATCTCCACGCCGAACCTATCCGCCAGTCCGACTGCCGCCGGCACCGTGGAAACGCCCTCGGCCACGGCCGTCATGGATTCGAGAATCTTCTGCAAGGGCTCGCCCCTGCCCAGCCGCACGCCCACCGTCTTGTTTCGGCTCAAATCCCCCGTGCATGTGAGCACCAGATCGCCCATGCCGGCCAGGCCCGCGAAAGTCTCCGCCCGGCCGCCCATCGCCACACCGAGTCGCGCAATTTCCGCGAGCCCGCGTACGATGAGTGCCGCCCGCGTGTTCAGGCCGAATTCCATGCCGTCGACGATGCCTGCCGCCAGGGCGATGACATTCTTGAGCGCCCCGCCGAGTTGGGTGCCGATGGGGTCGGCACCTGTGTAAATCCTGAAATGGGGGGCGGAGAGCGTCTCCTGAATCGCGTTCGCAGCCCCGGAATTACCCGAGGCAGCTACAATGACCGTGGGTTTTCCCTGCGCGAGTTCGCGCGCAAACGTCGGGCCAGAGAGACAGACGAGAGCGCGCTCGCCACCACCTGCTTCACTGACACATTCTGCAATAATGTGGCCGGGCAGGAGCAGGGTCTTTTCTTCTATGCCTTTCGTGGCGCTTGCGATGATCGTTTCCCCGTGAACCGAGGGCGCAAGCGTCTTCCACACCGCCCGGACAACGTGGCTCGGCATCACGCTCACGAGAACGTCCTGGCCTGCGGTGGCGGCTTCGGCCAGATTGGACGTGAAGCGCAGATTTTCATGCAGCGCGATGCCCGGGAGGTATAGGTCGTTTTCATGGTGGGAAGACATGCGGGCGCAAAGGTCGGCCTCAAAAATCCAGAGCATCACCTCATGGCCGAATTGCGAGAAAGAATCCGCCAGGGCCGTCCCCCAGGCCCCGGCACCAATGACGGCGATTCGCTGAGGCGTCATCTTCCCAGTCCGTGCGTCACTTCTTTCTTTTCCCCGCAGGCCTTGCGGCCGCTCTTTTTTCACTCAACGCGTCTTTTCTGGCCATATCGCCCTTTGCGACGGCTTTTTTGCCCGCGACAGATCTCGCTTCCCACTTCAGTTTGTGCTTGAGATGCTTTTCCTCGTCCCAAACGTGCTGCGTGCCATCTCCCATGAAGACGACGAAAACCTCGCAGCCGTCGGGGTATTCATACGGGCCATGCGGCAAATCCCATCCGAAAACGTAATCGCCCGGTCTCAAATCCTTGCCCGCCACGCACATCCGGCCCCGGGTCACCAGAATGGAATGCCAGCTCTTGTGCGTATGTTCCGGCTCCACATAGCCTTTCGGGAATTTCACCTTCATATCGATTCGCTTCATCACCGGATCATGCGCGAAAATCTTCACCTTCACCCCTTTGGGCAGGGTCAGCAGTTCGTTGCTTACATCTTCTTGCCATTCCACATCCTTGTCATGGATGGCACGAAAACGGTGGTCAAAATCCTGTTCGGCGGTCATTTTCCTAGTTGTCCGTTTTTTGGCGTGCATGTCTTCTCCTGGAAAGATGCTGAAACGCAACGATGACGAATTTATTCGTTCCGCGCGAAAATCCGTGAGGCAATATCACGACCCAACGTATGCCTGGTTCCGTTGACAAGTAAAGTCACGGTACCGGCAAGAGGCGATTGCTCAATGACCTCGATGGGCATTTCGGGAAAAAAACCGAGCTTCCCCAGGTAGCGCAAAATATTTGGATCATCCTGCAATACACGGGTGATTTTCGTGGCCCGTCCCGCCTCGATCGAGAGAAGACCGACTTCCTTCGTATCGATCATGGTTCCGTCTTTGGCGGGAATCGGGTCCCCGTGAGGATCCAGCGTGGGATAGCCGAGTTCCTTGTCCAGAACGGCTTCCAGTTCCTCGCTCAGGACATGTTCCAGTTCTTCCGCCTCGACGTCCACTTTATCCCAATCGATTCCCATCTTCTGGTTGAGATACAATTCCAGCAGTCGATGGTGCCGGATAATCTCCAGGGCTATCTTCTCCCCCTTGGGACTGAGAACCACTCCCTTGTAGGGTTTATACGTGAGCAAATCCAGGTGATCGAGTTTCTTGACCATACCCGTTACCGACGCCGCCGAGAATTCCATGCACTCCGCAATGGCACTTGTGCTGACCGGAGACGTCTCTTGCTGAAGCTTGAAGATGTTTTTCAGGTAATCTTCAATCTGCTTGCTCAAACGTGGTGCGGAATCAGGCAAAAGATTCCCCCCGGTTCACAGAAAAAGATAACAAATTATCCTAGAATCGGTGTATTCAGGTGTCAACCGATAATTCATCAAGTCCGATCGCCAGGAAACCTGACGGGCAAACCCCGTTGCTTCACTCGTATACGAACGTGGCCGTGATGGGTTTGCGTTCCAGACCTGCCGGAAATGGCTCGAACGGTGCCGCCTTTGTGACGGCGGCTATCGCCAGATCATCGAGAATGCGTATGCCGGCAGACCTGATCAAGCGCACTTCCTCCAGGGTTCCGTCTTGTCTCAGCTTGAATCCCAACAACAGTTTACCCCTGTTATTCTGCGCCTCCGCAGGCCAGATCCAGGCGTTCTGGATTCTCCTCCTGATATGGGCGAAATACGAAGCATATTGAAAATCACGCGTATCAAGCGAGATTGTTTCGCCTTCTTCTTTATTCTGGTCTTTCTTCGCCAGACTTCTCTTCGCAATCCGGTCTGCCTCTTGATCCGAAAGGGCAAAATTGGGTGCATCGGACTTTCCCCTGGACCGGGGTTTCGCCCGAAACAGCGCCAAGGGGTCTTTGGGTTGAGGTTGCCCGGGAGTTGGACGCCTTGCCCGAACCGGTGGAGAAACCGGTTTCAACGCAGACAGTTCAACCTTCTCCCTTGTCTTTTTCCTCGCTTCAACTTTCCTGTTCTCGTTTCGACGCTTTTCCCTTGCGACCGGATTCATCGTTTTCTTCCTTGCTGCCTGCCTGGGCACGGGCAACTTGTTTGAAATCGCCTTGTCTTCTATCCCTTTCATTTCCGGTATTGTGCCCGCCAGTCGCTTTTCCTTGCGCTGCACCTTTTCCTGGACAACGGACAACGGGGTCTTGACCGAAGAACCTGGTGTCGCAGCAGGGTTCACGGTCTCTGCCGGCTTTGGCGTTTCCGCTGTCTCCGAAGTTTCAGGAGGGTCCACATCTTTCGATTTTCTCGCCTTTTCGGGCCGAGGTTCTGGAATTACGACCGGCGGGGGCAAGGCAGCCATCTGGATCTTCTCTCTGTTTTTTTTCTTTGCCTCGATTCTTTCGTTCTCTGCCCGAGGCTTTTTCCTTGCTGTTTCCATTACTGTCTTTTCCCGAAACACGGGCCTGGTCTTGCCCTTCGGAATGGTCTTGGTCTCTGTTTTTTTCATTTCCGGCATTTTGTCTGCCGTCGGCCTTGCTTTTTTCTTTTCTTCAATCGTGGCCGACGGGGTCTTGACCGAAGGCCTCGGTTTCGTCGCAAGGTTCGCCGTCTCCTGAGGCCCGGGCGTTTCCGTTGTCCCCGAAATTTCAGGAGAGTGTACAGCCCTCGATTTCTCCGCCCTTTCAGGATCGGGCTTTGGTTTTACGACGACTGGCGTTGCTGGCGGTCGGACCGGAGAGAGGGAAGGAACCGGAACCCTCGATTTCGGCGCAGGCGGTACAAACGCCCTCCCGGGGCTATCCCCACCCTTGCGGGATGGAATCAGGTCCCTGTCTTCTCGTTTCAGAACCGGAGTCTTGCCCGATTTGCCGGAACCACTTTCTTTTCGATTGGCGTTCGACAAAAACCGGCTTTGCGGGTTCGGGGGAATTTTTTCCGCGGGCTTCTCGACGGATATGACCCGAAACTTGAGGGGACGACTTGTCCTGACAGTCTTTTTCCAGATGTATTCATGACTTGATGCCGCGAACACGAACAGGTGCAGCAACAACGATATCAGAAAAAGCGTGAAAACAGGTTTTCTCGACTCATGTCTCGCCATACATCCCTCTTCGCCCAATCTTCATCATCGCTTCAATTCGTGCAGGAAGGCAAATCAATCAAAAGAAAGAGTCATTGCATATCCAATGCTTTCGCCCTGTGGAACGAGTCGTCTCGCTTCAATACTCCCGGAAGCAAATCTTCACACAAAAAAAGGGGGCCCCGGAGGGCCCCCTTCATGCATCAGGAAAAATACTTACATCATGCCGCCCATGCCACCCGGAGGCATGCCACCCGGAGGCATACCGGCGCCAGCCGCATTTTCTTCCGGCTTGTCACTGATGACACATTCCGTCGTGAGCATCAAACCGGCCACCGAAGCAGCGTTCTGGAGAGCGGAACGCACAACCTTGGTCGGGTCGATGATGCCGGCCTTGACCAGGTCTTCATACTCGCCCGTCGCTGCATTGTAGCCCTTGCTTCCTTTCTGGCCTTTCACGTGCTGCACGATCAAGGAACCTTCCACGCCCGCATTGTTCGCAATCTCGCGCATCGGGGCTTCCAGCGTCCTCGACAGAATATCGATGCCGACCACCTGATCGCCTTCCACTTCGACTTTACCCAGAGAATTCTGGGCGCGAACCAGGGCAACGCCGCCTCCGGCCACAACACCTTCTTCGACGGCCGCGCGCGTAGCGTTCAGGGCATCTTCGACGCGAGCCTTCTTCTCTTTCATCTCGGCTTCTGTGGCAGCACCTACGTTGATTACGGCGACGCCACCGACCAGCTTCGCCAGACGTTCCTGGAGTTTTTCGCGATCATAGTCGCTGGTCGTCTCTTCGATCTGGTTGCGAATCTGTTGGACGCGGCCCTGAATATCCTTGCCCTTGCCCTTTCCTTCGACGATGGTGCTGTTATCCTTGTCGATGGTCACACGTTTCGCCTCTCCGAGGTCGTCCACCGATACGTTTTCGAGTTTGATTCCCAAATCCTCGCTCAGCATTTTACCGCCGGTCAGAATCGCCATATCCTCAAGCATGGCTTTGCGGCGATCCCCGAATCCAGGAGCCTTGACCGCAGAGCAGTTAAGTGTGCCGCGCAGCTTGTTCACCACCAGCGTCGCGAGTGCCTCACCTTCGATGTCTTCGGCGACGATGAGAAGCGGACGGCCCATTTTGGCGATTTTCTCGAGCAGCGGCAGAAGATCGCGCATGTTGGAGATTTTCTTCTCATGGAAGAGGATATACGGATCTTCCAGAACGGCTTCCATGCGATCCGGATTCGTCACAAAGTAGGGGCTCAGGTATCCCCTGTCGAACTGCATGCCCTCGACGATGTCGAGCGAGGTTTCCATCGATTTGGCTTCTTCCACGGTAATTACACCGTCCTTGCCGACTTTATCCATCGCCTCGGCGATGAGATCCCCGATGGTGGGATCGTTGTTGGCCGAAATGGTGCCGACCTGTGCAATCTCTTTCTTGTCACGTACGGGCTTGGAGAGTTTTTCCAACTCTTCGACGATCCTCCTGACACCGGCGTCGATTCCACGTTTCAAATCGATGGGATTGGCGCCGGCGGTCACGTTGCGCAGCCCTTCCTTGAACAGGGACTGTGCCAGCACGGTCGCCGTCGTCGTGCCGTCTCCCGCCACGTCCGAGGTCTTGCTCGCCACTTCGTTGACGACCTGGGCGCCCATGTTCTCGAACTGATCTTCAAGCTCGATTTCCTTGGCTACCGTTACACCGTCCTTCGTCGAGGCAGGAGAACCGAATTTCTTGTCGATCAGGACGTTACGTCCACGGGGGCCGAGCGTCACCTTCACTGCATCTGCCAACTGATCTACGCCGCGCTTGATTTTCGAACGGGCTTCTTCATCAAAGACAATGATTTTCGCCATTTGCGTATCGCTCCCTATTGGTTGGACAACCGGCTAGTTGATGATCGCCAGCACATCATCTTCGCGCATGATCAGATACTCTTCGCCCTCGGACTTCACCTCGGTGCCCGCATACTTGGCGAAAAGAACCTTGTCGCCTTCGCTCACCTCGGGCGCCTGTCTTTTCCCATCATCGGTCACCTTGCCGGGACCTACAGCGATCACTTCCCCCTCCTGGGGTTTCTCTTTCGCGGAATCAGGAATGATGATCCCGCCGATCTGCTCCTCTTCCACATCTAGGCGCTTCACCAAAATGCGGTCCTGAAGAGGCTGGACCCTGGTTTTTGTCTTTGCCATCACTTCCTCCTGATGAATATGAAATTGTTGCTACCTGAACTTGACACCTTGAGAAAAAGAGCCATTTTCCGGGAGAAAATCTGCCCGGATATGTGACCCCCTGATTACTGGCGCGTATATATATGGAGGATGGAAATGTTTGTCAAGTGTCATTAGCACTCAACTTCATTGGATGCTAACAACAGGAAAAACCGATCCAAACCATTGATTCCATGTCGTTTATCTGCTCCAGGAAAATCAGGAAAGGTGCCAGGCGGGAGAAATTCCTGAAATTTTCGTAAAAATTCCTCACATTGTGCCATCGGGTGACGAACACCGCGCCATAAGCTATCTTCCCCGGAATTCATGACATCCGTGTTTCTCCTCTTCAGAAGAAGCACGAATTCGCTACACGAAAGGAGTTCGCCGAGATGCCGTACGACAATCTGTTGATCGAGAAATCCCAGGGAATCGCGCTCGTTACCATCAGCCGTCCCGAGAAGCGAAACGCGCTCGACCCCCAGACCTGGCGCGAGGGCGGAAACGCAGTGGAGGAACTCGAAGCGGACGACGAGGTGCAGGTCATCATCTTCACTGGCGCGGGCGAGAAATGTTTCGCCGCGGGTTCTGACATCGCCCAGATCAAGGAACGGAGTCTCATCGACGGACTCGCCGCCCCCTCTCAACGTGCCCTCATGCGGCTCGAGGTGGTCGAGAAACCCGTCATCGCCGCGGTCAACGGCTTCGCCCTCGGTGGAGGCTGTGAACTTTCCATGGCCTGCGATATCCGCATCGCGAGCGAAAACGCCAGTTTCGGTCAACCCGAAGTCAACCTCGGCATCATGCCCGGAGCCGGAGGTACCCAGAGGCTCGCCTCCCTGGTGGGCGTCGGGAAGGCGAAGGAACTCATCCTGACGGGCGATATCGTCGACGCACACGAGGCCCACCGCATCGGGCTGGTGAACCAGGTCGTTCCCGCCGGGGAGTTGCTGGACGCTGCACGAAATTGCGCAAAAAAGATGATGAGCAAAGGTCCGCTGGCAGTGCGAATCGCGAAAATCGCCATCAACACCGGCCTGAAGTTCGGCCCCGAGGCCGGCATGGTGGCCGAACGTCTCGGCCAGGCCTGCCTCATGACAACCAGGGACAAGGTAGAGGGAACCTCTGCGTTTCTCGAGAAAAGGGTCGCCGAATTCAGGGGCGTATAAGCGGAATCCCTTATTTGTATCGAATATCCTGTGACGGGACACGAGAAAAAGGGTGACGCGGGCCTCCCGGTTTCGCTGTCGATTCTGGCACGTACGATCTTGTCTGTCGGCAGGTGGCGTCCTCCAATTGCGCGGCCTCATTGCAGCCAGAATACCTTGTACCCTTGTCGAGGCTGATTCCGGGTGGTTTGAGTCTGAAACCCTCCCCTCCATTTGGCATCGGCACAGAACCTTGGTCTAATGGGTGCGGTATTTGACTCGTGGAGCGCTTCATCCGAAGGAGTGAAACACATGGCGGCGTATGATGTGGCGGTGATCGGCGGCGGTCCTGCGGGTTACGTGGCGGGTGTGCGTGTGGTCCAGAGCGGGGGAAGCTGCGTCGTCATCGAGCGGGACGAGTTGGGCGGTACCTGCCTGAACTGGGGCTGTATCCCCAGCAAGAGCTTGATCGCCGCCGCGGAAGTTTACCGAAACATCAAGAACGCCGACAACTACGGCATCAAGGTCACTGGCGAGGTACGCGCGGACCTGGCCGCCATGGTCGAGCGCAAGGACAGGATAGTCGCAGGCCTCGTGCGCGGAATCGGCAGGCTGCTCAGGACCCACGGGGTGGACCACATCGCAGGCGACGCCGAGATTCTGGAGAGGCACAGGATTTCGGTGCGCGGAAAAGACGGAACGCAAGTGTCGGTAGAGGCGGATAAAATCATCGTCGCCACCGGTTCACGGCCAGCGCAGATTCCCGCCTTCCCCATCGACGGCCAGAGGATCATCTCTTCGGAACAGGCCGTCCACCTCAAGGAACTCCCGGAAAGAGTGCTCATCGTCGGTGCGGGTGTCATCGGCTGTGAGTTCGCGTGTCTGTACAGAGAGCTGGGCGCGGAGGTTACGATGGTCGAGTTGTTGGACCGCATCCTGCCGGTCGGGGACGAGGATGTTTCCAGACTCATGGCGCGCGAGTTCAGAAAGCAGAAAATCAAGGTGCGCCTGAATGAGAAGATCACGAGCGTCTCTTCTGACGGGGAGGAGATGATCGCAACCTTCGGGAATTCAGACGATGAAGTGCGCGCGGACCTGGTGCTGGTCTCCGTGGGCCGGGCGATGAACACCGACGGCCTGGGACTCAAGCGAATCGGCGTTGAATCAGGTCCCCGCGGCGAAATCAGGGTGAATGAATTGATGGAGACGAACGTTCCGGGCATCTACGCAGCGGGGGACGTTACCGGCGATCCCATGCTCGCGCACGTGGCCTCGGCGGAAGGCGTCGCCGCAGCGGAAAACGCCATGGGCGCAGAGATACGGATGGATTACCGCGCGATTCCGGCGGGCATCTTCACGTATCCCGAAATCGGCGTCGTCGGTATGGCCGAGCACGAGGCGGAAAAGGCGGGACACGCGGTGCGCGTGGGAAGATTCTCAATCCGTGCCCTTGGCAAGGCACAGGCTGAACGCGCGCTGGAAGGGGAAGTGAAGGTCATCGCCGATGCGGGTGATGACACCATTCTGGGCGTTCATATCATAGGTGCCCACGCCGCCGATATCGTTCACGAGGCGGCCGTCGCCATGCAGCACCGCGTCACCGCCTCGGAAATGGCGCGCACCACACATTCACACCCCACGCTTTCGGAAGCCGTCATGGAAGCGGCACTGGACGTACACGGTGAGGCCATTCACGCCCCGCCGAAGAGGTCTTGAGCCAGGCCCTCTCGAAGCCGTCATCAGATTGTGGAAGCCACTAGTACGGTACGTCGATGAGCATCCCCTCGCCCGAGCGCATGTCCTCCTCCAGCAGCTCGCGCATCGTCCTGGTCACGGGGCCGGGCTTCCCGTCGCCGATTACCTGATCGTCCCACTGCACGACGGGGGCGACGTATATCGAACTTCCGATGAGCATCATCTCCCCGGACGCCTTGGCCTCGGCCACGGGAATATCCTCAACCGCGATGTCCTGGATGATACCTTGCTCCACAAGGCGGCCCGCGAGTTCGAGAAGCCGCTTCACCGTGCAGCCCGAGAGTATGCTGTCGAATCTGGGATGCCGCAGCACGCCTTCTGCCGTCACGAAGGCGCAGTTCATATTCGATCCCTCGCCCACATTTCCCGCCTCGTCCACGAAGATGCCGTTATCGAGGCCCTGTTCTTTCGCCTCCATCTGCATGAGGGTGTTGGGAAGGTAGTTCGTGCTCTTCGTGATGGCGTAAAGCGGCGGCTTGATGGGGTATGTGGTCGTCATCACCTTCATACCCTCGGTGTAGTAGCGTTCGGGGTAGTCGAGGCCGCCGAAGATCATCACGAAAAAGGCGGGCCTGGCGTCGGCGGCGGGGATGAGTCCCAGATTGCCGGTCCCGGAAGAAGCCCAGTAGCGGATCGAACCTTCGCGGCGACCCGAGAGAGCGCTCGTGCGGATGATGATCTCGCGCATCTCCTCGCGGCCCGGCAGTTCGAGCTTCGACGCATCCGCAGATCGGATGAAGCGGTCCAGGTGGTTTTCCAGGTCGTATATCTTCCCCTCGATGATGGCCGCCGTGTCAAAGATGCCGTGGCCGCGGTGGACCATGTGGTCGTCGAAGGGAATGACCATGAGGGAGGGGTCCGTCACCACGCCACCCAGATGACTTGAGTAAAACGCCGAATAATCGACCTCCTGCGTCTCGCGTAGTTCCCTGAAGCTATCGAGCACGTCCTCTGTCGTGAGGACGTTGATGGTTTCCGCCATGGTCTTCTCCTTAGTGTCTATGCACAGCTTTCGGGATGCCGGGGACCGTCCCGGTGGATGAACGCCGCATTCATTCCGTTTCATGCATATGATGCCGCGTGGGTGATTTTCGGGCAAGGGCTTGCTACATTGTTGACTTGAAGCGGGTTGTTCGTGTGAATCGGGTGCGGTGGCTTGCTCCTGCCGAAGCTTTCCCTGAGAGGGGCGGGCGATTCGCCTTGGAGGCTTGGTTGATGCAGGACAGTGGTTTCCTGAGTGACGGGCAAAAGATGGTGCGCGACATGGTGCGCGATTTCTGCGTGCGCGAGGTTGCCCCCCAAGCGGCGGAGATAGACGGGGGCCGTTTCCCGGCGGAAATCGTAAAGAGCATGGGCGAACTCGGTCTCATGGGCCTCACGGTGCCGGATTCCTACGGCGGAGGCGGCGCGGACCCCGTCTCGATGGCCCTGGCAACAGGAGAAATCGCCGCTGCGTGTCCCTCCACGAGCGCGATTTTTGCCGCGCACAACTCCCTAGTCTGCGATCCCCTGTATCTTTACGGCAGCGAGGAGCAGAAAGAGAAGTTCCTCTATGGCCTCGCGGGCGGCAGGTGTATCGGTGCGTTCGCGCTTACGGAGCCGGGCGCGGGTTCGGACGCGGCTTCACTCACCACGAGTGCTGTGCGCGAGGGAGACGTCTACCGCATCAACGGCGTCAAGCGCTTTATCACGAGCGGTAAGCAGGCGGGTCTGTGCCTCCTCTTCGCGGTGACCGACCGTGCATTGCGTCACAGGGGTCTGAGCGCCTTTTTGGTTCCGCGCGACGCCCAGGGCTTCGAGGTCGTCCGCAGTGAGGACAAAATGGGGATGCATGGCTGTTCGATATCGGAGCTTCGATTCGATTCTGTGGAACTGTCCGAGAAGAACCGCATGGGGGAGGAGGGACAGGGCTTCGAGCTTGCAATGCGGATTCTGGATTCCGGGCGCATCATCGTTGCGTCCCAGGGATTGGGCTTCGCGCGTGCGTGTCTCGACGCCTCGGTGGCCTATGCCCGTGAGCGCGAAACCTTCGGCGTGCCGATCAAGGATCATCAGCCCGTGGGGTGGAAACTCGCCGATATGGCCACACGCGTCTACGGCGCGCGTTTGCTGACCATCAAGGCGGCGCGGCTCAAGGCGGCAGGCGCGCCCTACTCGGCCGAAGCCGGCATCGCCAAGGTGTTCGCCACCGACGCCGCCCAGCGAAACGCCGAGGAAGGTGTTCAACTCCATGGAGGCAACGGCTACATGCGTGAGTATCCAGTGGAACGCTTCTACAGGGCTTCGAAGGTGACGCAGATATACGAGGGCACGAACGAGATACTCCGCCAGGTCATTGCCAAACACCTGCTCAACTGAAACCGAATCCGCCTGGCAATAGGCCGTGCGCCATCATGAATGAAACTGTTTTGATGATCACGTATGAACGACAAACCTGTTTGCCGTTCACTTTTGGACGAAAAATGACTGGCAAAACCCTTTGCAGTGCATTTATATACTATAAACGCATCTCCGCCCATTCATGGAGATGAATCAGACGATGCCGTTCTCACCCGTTAACTCAAAAAAACATTGTCCGAAGCAGATTCCTCGCGCGCGCCTGCGCCATCATGTTGCCCTTGCCGTCGCCCTCGGTTTCCTCGTGAGCGGCTGCGTGACACCCACTCCGAAGCGGCAGGGAAACATCTGTTCGGTCCTTGACCAGCAGCCCGACTGGTACGACTACGCCCGTGCATCCGAGAAGCGCTGGGGCACGCCGATGCATGTGCTCATGGCGTTCGTGAAGAAAGAATCGAGTTTCCAGAGTCACGTGAGGCCGCCCATGCAGTGGTTTTTGTTCATTCCACTCGGGCGCGCCTCCACGGCTGTGGGATATGCACAGCCCCTGAACCAGACTTGGGGGGACTACAAGGCGGAACGCGGAAACTTTTTGAGTAACCGTTCGCGCATGAAAGATGCGCTCGATTTCATCGGCTGGTACAATGCCAAGAGCCGCCGCGAACTGGGTATCTCATTGAATGACGCGCAGAGGCTCTACCTCGCCTATCACGAGGGCAGAGGAGGGTATCGGCGCGGCACGTGGAAGAAAAAACCCAAGGTGCAGCGCGCCGCCCGGCAGGTGGCCGAGACCGCCCGTCGCTACAAGGCGCAGCTCGCGCGCTGCGAATCCAGGTTTCGCTGCGATTCGTGGTATCAAGTCTGGCCATTCTGCCAGTGAGGATTTCTGAATGTTCACATACTGCTTGTTCAAACACCACGCCATCGCTTTAGGGTTTATCCTATCGCTTGTTGCGCTCGCGCCCGGTCCGCTTCATGCGCAGGAGACAGTACTCGGCCGTTTCTCGAAAGGTGACCTCACAGGCTGGCAGCCCAAAAGCTTCAAGGGCGAGTCCCACTATCATCTGACAAAAGACGAGGGAGGCGAAACCGTGCTTGAGGCGGTGAGCAAGGCGGCTGCGTCCGGCCTCGTCCTCGAACGGAAGATCGACCTCACCAAAACGCCGATTCTCATCTGGCGCTGGCGCATCGAGCATCCTGTCAACCCGCCGGATGAACTTTCGAAAGAAGGAGACGACTTCGCCGCTCGCGTCTATTTCATAGTCCCCGGCGCAGGCTGGCTCTCGTTTCCGGATACGGTGGTCTACGTCTGGGCCAGCCGCCAGCCCGAAGGTTCAGACTGGTCGAACCCCTTTACGAAAAAGGCCCACATGGTCGCCGTCGATTCCGGGGTGCGCCACGCCGGCAAGTGGCGGACGCATCGCCGGAACATGCGCGAGGATTTTAAGCGCTACTTCGGCCGCGACATCACCGAGATCAGCCACATTGCCATCATGACCGATACCGACAACAGCAAACTCTCAGCCAGAGGTTGGTACGGCGACATCCGCGTCACTTCCGCTGAGCCTTAAGGCCCATTTTCTGGGGGATATTCCGTATCCTGCGGAAAGGGAAAACGCCGTTGTGAAACCCTGAGCTAGCATCGAAGTCCGTATAACTGCGACGGCGGGACATTATTGATTGCTGGATATCTTGCGTCGGAGCGCGCTTGTTGGGTGGTGCGTGACAGCACGCTGCTTTCCAGGTTGTTTCCTGCTGCTTTGAGATGACCGCCAGCGGCCGTTCGCAATTTCTGGGCCTTCCGCGCGGGACAGCGGTACTCATTGCAGCTTCGACTTGCCCGGCTTCAGCCTGCGCCACGGCGATATCCTGGTAAAACCTGGAGTCGGTACAATGACTTGCTGACCCTGCTTGTGGAATCAAGCACTGCGAGAAAATCTTTCACTTTCTTCTGACCCGTGGGGTCTTTCCTGCAAGGCAGAAGCGTAAAAAAGAGCGCTGCTGATGTTTCGCCAGCATTGTTCCTCTGGACGCTTCAAGGCACTGAAATCTCTGAAAATGGCCGGGGAGAAGACGACGAAGGATTGGTCATCCAAGCGACGGCCAAGGAGTTCAGCTTGCCCTTCGATGTGGTTCGCCGTTTCTCCCAGCCGATGGGAATCGATCTCGACCGTTGGAACGGACGCGTCATCGACCAACAAGAAGGCACGGTACGCCTTCTGCCCGTGGCAGAGCGTGCCAAGACGATCTTCGGAGAGGAAGGGGCCGGAGGCGCAACCGGCTCGCTTGAGAAAGATCCGGGGCCCGACCCGCAACTGGCGCTGTTTCCTGACTGGAACACGGCTCCGACGGTGAAGCGCCGCCGTGACGCGAAGGCAATGCTCGACTCCGATGTCACACCGCAGGCACCCGGGGTGACCACTCTCGATCGAGTGCATGCTGCGAAGCTGCTGCAAGCCAGCGGCCACGCGAACGCCCTGCGGACGTTGCTCCCCTCAGAACAGGAACGCGGACCGGATTTCGTCCGCCTTGCCAACGCACTCTCCGCCCTTTATCCTCGCGGGAGTCGGGAGAAACGCTTGTTGGACGCCATGTTGCTGGCCGCGCCGAGATGACCGGGAAACAGGCAACAACACGGCGATGAACCTATCCCCGCCGGATCGGCATGTCCAGGGCAACGGCAGGTGCCATCCGACCGTATTGCGGTCAACCTGAAAGAAACAGGGGAGAAAATCATGATTCATGAAACTGAACTGCTCGATCGCCTCACGGTCCGTGCCGATGTTTTTAGTGGCAAGCCGATCATCCGCGACATGCGGGTCGCCGTGGAACACGTCCTTGGAAAACTGGCGGCGGGGGATACCGCAGAGACGATACCCGGTGAGTATCCCTTCCTCGAACCAGAGGACATTCGCGCATACCTCGTCTTCGCTCATCGTTCGCTGGCCGGCGAGCATGTATATGATCGACTCGCCGTCCGGGAGGCATCGTGAAGTTTCTTCTCGATGTATGCGTGGCATCGCGCATTCTGCACAAGACGTTGACCGAACTCGGACACGATGCTCTCTCTGCCGGAGACGGATACGCGAGTGCCCCGGACGAAGCGTTGCCCGCACTCGCGTACAAGGAGGGGCGCGTTCTTGTTTCGACGACCGCATCCCTGCATCGGGCGGATCGGTCGTCGGGGCTTCCCCCCGCTTGATGCGATCGATGCCGGACACACGCTTTCTTGCCTCATCGGTGAACAACGCGCCGAGGCGGATCGGCGTGACGCGTCTCGGACCCCGGACCCTCTCGACTGCACCACGCAGACTGTCCGACCCGTGGGACGGACCTGCACCCCGCAACCTGCCAGAACCCGGTCCCGGAACACAGCGTCTTTCGCCTCGACGCGTAGCTTATCCAGGGTTCGTTTGATAGGCCTGAGTTCGCTTCTCCTGGGCATACTCCCTCCCGGTAAATCATTGAACACGCTGGAGGGCACGTGAAATTCGTAAAATTTTAACGCCCATGTCCTGCATCAAAGAGAATGCCTTAAAGCATAAACATAACAAAAATAAGGAAAAAATCAGAAGATGCCGGAAATGTATATCCTATGAAATGCAGATAGTTGCCATGAGCTGCGCGGTCAGTCACATAAGTGGCGGAATGCCGGATTTATTCTATGTCTTTCTGTAAATTTCCGGAAATTTCTCCGCAAGCGTCGGTTACCCACAGGAAAGCACAACATTTGGGGATAACGTGTGGGTAAACGCATATATTTTGTGCATATCCATTTTTTTAGCATTGACATACAAAAGGAAACATACTACACTTAGTGTTATCATCAGATTTGGATATACCAGATATTCCATTGTAACGGGACGCCCTTGGCGGAGGAAATTGGGAGTGGAGTTTACGAGGCGTTTCACCCGGGCCGGAGATGATGCGTACGGCGACATTCGTTTCGTGCCGCGTACTTCGCGCATCACGAACCCCGACGGCTCGGTCGTCTTCGAAGCAAAGGACATCATGGCGCCTGAGAACTGGTCCCAAGTGGCCGTCGATATATTGGCACAGAAATATTTCCGAAAAGCCGGTGTCCCCGCCCAATTGAAAAAGGTTCCCGAAGACGGGGTGCCCGAATGGCTCCAGCGCTCGGAACCCGACGAAGGAAAGCTTGGATCCCTGCCCGAGGAGAATCGATTCGGCAGCGAGCGGGACGCCCGGGACGTATTCCACCGCCTGGCCGGATGCTGGACGTACTGGGGGTGGAATCACGGCTATTTCAACGCCGAAGAAGACGCCAGGGCTTTTTACGAAGAGCTTTTATACATTCTCGCGAACCAGATGGCGGCTCCCAACTCGCCGCAGTGGTTCAACACGGGCCTCCACTGGGCCTACGGCATTACACGTCCCGCCCAGGGCCATTTCTACTGCGACCCAAAAACCGGGGAAATGCTCCGCTCCACCAATGCCTATGAACGTCCCCAGCCACACGCGTGCTTCATCCAAGCGGTGAAAGACGATCTCGTCAACGAGGGCGGGATCATGGATTTATGGACGCGGGAGGCGCGCATCTTCAAGTACGGATCGGGAACCGGCACGAATTTTTCTAGCTTGAGAGCGGAAGGGGAATCGCTTTCGGGAGGCGGAAACAGTTCCGGTCTCATGAGTTTCCTCAAGATCGGGGACCGCGCCGCTGGCGCGATCAAGTCAGGCGGCACGACGCGACGTGCGGCGAAAATGGTCACGCTCGATATCGATCACCCCGACATCCAGGAATTCATCAACTGGAAGGTGCATGAGGAACAAAAAGTAGCCGCCCTAGTATCAGGCAGCAAGATGTGCAACCGGCACATGAACGCCATTCTCGGTGCCTGCCTGGAGGGCAAGAATCTGGGCTTGAACGGCAATCTGCACCTGCCGGACAAGAATCCATCGCTCGCCAAAGCGGTACGCGCCGCCAGACTTGCCGGCGTTCCGGACAATTATATTCATCGCACCCTTCAGCTGGCGCGCCAGGGCATCACCGAGATCGAATTCGAGGAATTCGACACGAATTGGGAAAGCGAAGCCTACGCCTCGGTGTCCGGACAAAATTCGAACAATTCGATACGTATATCAGATGGATTCATGAAAGCCATCGGAAAAAATACGGACTGGAAACTGATTCGGCGCACCGATGGCGAAATCGCCGACTCCGTCAATTCGAAAGAACTTTGGGATCAGGTTGGATACGCGGCCTGGTGCTGCGCAGATCCTGGCCTTCAGTTCGATACAACCATCAATGACTGGCACACTTGCGCCGCTGACGGGCGCATCAACGGCTCCAATCCCTGCTCGGAATACATGTTCCTGGATGACACCGCATGCAATCTTGCATCTATGAATCTCATGAAATTTTTGGACACAAAAAAGAATCATTTCCAGATTGAAGACTATAGGCACGTCATTCGCTTATTGACGGTTGTCCTCGAGATTTCGGTGCTTATGGCGCAATTCCCCAGCGTGGAAATAGCCAAACGTTCATACGAGTACCGAACCTTGGGGCTCGGATACGCCAACTTGGGCACCTTGTTGATGGTTCTCGGCATCCCTTACGATTCGCCGGAAGCGGAAGCATGGTGTGGCGCTCTCACTTCCATCATGACGGGTTGCTCATACGCCGCCAGTGCCGAGATGGCCGGCGAACTAGGCACTTTTGAAAGATACCCGGACAATCAAGAACACATGTTGCGAGTATTGAGAAACCACCGTCGCGCAGCTTATTCAGTGCCTGAAGCCGAATATGAAATGCTCTCGAAATCACCAAAAGGAGTATCTGCTGAATTCTGCCCTCAGTATCTTCTCCAGGCAGCGTGTGCTGCGTGGGACGACGCCTTGGCTATCGGCTATCGGAACGGCTACCGGAATGCGCAAGCTACCGTCATCGCACCAACGGGCACCATAGGTTTGGTGATGGATTGCGACACAACGGGAATCGAGCCTGATTTTGCTTTGGTGAAATTCAAAAAACTGGCCGGAGGCGGCTATTTCAAAATCATCAACCAGTCCGTTCCTGTTGCCTTGAGGTGCCTGGGATATAACGACGAAGAGATCCGTGAAATCGTTGCCTATTGCCGGGGGCGGGGTACACTCACGAATGCACCTCATATCAATCCAGAATCTCTGTATGCAAAAGGGTTCACCAGCAAGGCTCTTGAAAAAGTGGAAGCTGCACTGGAAGGAGCATTTGAAATCCAGTTCGCCTTCAACAAACACTCCCTCGGTGAAGACTTCTGCCGTGAGCAATTGGGGCTCACTGAAACGCGATTGGCAGACTGGGATTTGAACCTGCTCGAAGCCATTGGTTTCTCTCAAGAGCAGATCGCTGAAGCGAATGATTTCGTTTGCGGAAAAATGACAATCGAGGGCGCACCCCATCTAAAAGAAGAGCACCTGGCCGTCTTCGACTGCGCAAGCAAATGCGGGCGTGAAGGCAAGCGTTTCATCACCCCTATGGCGCATGTTCAGATGATGGCGGCAGCGCAGCCTTTCATATCAGGTGCTATAAGCAAAACCATCAACATGCCTGCGGAATCGACAATTCAGGACATCCTGGACATCTATCATGAATCATGGCGACGGATGACAAAGGCAATCGCGATTTACCGCGATAGTTCAAAACTAAGCCAACCACTTTCCACGCAAAGCGAGGCGGAACTCTTCAACGATATCGGCGAAGAAAAAACAATTTCGCAAAGCACTCCGGTGCATGTAGCCCAGCGGATTGTGCGCCGGATTATTTATCAATCCGAAAGACGCAAGTTGCCTACCCGCCGCGGTGGATACACGCAAAAAGCCGTTATCGGCGGGCACAAGGTGTATCTTAGAACCGGCGAATACGAGGATGGTTCTATCGGCGAAATTTTCATAGATATGCACAAGGAAGGCGCCGCCTTCAGAAGCCTTATGAACTGTTTCGCTATCGCGATATCCCTGGGGCTCCAACACGGCGTCCCTCTGGACGAATTCGTAGATGCTTTCGTCTTCACGCGCTTCGAGCCAGGGGGCATGGTCTCGGGCAACCCCCACATCAAGATGAGCACATCCATTATCGACTATATCTTCCGCGAGTTGGCGGTTTCATATCTTGATCGACATGATCTTGCCCAAGTCGTGTCTGAGGACCTCAGAAGCGATACCATTGGACGCCCGCAACGAGAAATCCCTGAATTCGATGCTGAGGAAGAGGAAACCGAGGAAGAGATTCAAACCATAACCTTGGGGTCGGACACGATCGCACCGCGTAGTGATCGAGTAAATTTGGATTACAAGAAAGGACCTACCCACGCTCCTGTGGTGTCAAGAACAGGAGCAGGTTCCGCTCTTGATTCGCGTATCGAAGAAGCCCGCGCCAAAGGTTATGAGGGTGAAGCATGTGGCGATTGTGGTTTATTCACCTTGGTAAGAAACGGTACGTGTCTGAAATGTATGACATGCGGCGCGACCAGCGGATGTTCTTGAAATAAACCCGTCGTGGGGGAAACGGGCGGACTCTGCGACGGAACGAGAGTCGGGGGAGAATCCTCGGAGGATTATTCCCCCGACTCTCACCGAAATAGTATTCAGTGAATCTTCTTGCTGCGGGGAAAACGGGCGGACTCTGCGGCAAGAACGGGAGCCGAGGATAATATACTTCGGGAGTTGAATCCTCGGCTCCCACTTCATATCAAAAGGTAATCCCTGCTACGGGGGAAACGGGCGGACCCTGTGGCAGGTCGAGAGCCGATGAAGTTTCCTAGGGGGAGTCTTCATCGGCTCTCCCTTCTTCGCTTGACACTTGAAGCGGCTTCGCCTACTTTCAAATTCCTTTTGTGGGGGTGTAGCTCAGATGGGAGAGCGCGTGGATCGCACCCACGAGGTCAGGGGTTCGAATCCCCTCACCTCCACCAGAATTTCAGTTTTGGGTTGATATTTCAGCTACTTGCAAGTCATGCAGACAGGTCCTGGTTCATGGGTGCGTTAAAATGGTGCGTTGCCTGTGCATTCGGGATCTTCCTGTGTGGCAGGGAATCGCTTGGGCTTCTGCATTTTCCAGTGCTGTATTCCCGGACACCTGAGGAAGGCCAACCCTTCCCTAGGCCGGTCTTTCCGGAAATCCCTGCACACCCGCAACAGGAGGAAGGCGCTGCGGCATGCCAAGGTGCTTTCAGTCATGATGGACGAACTGGCGAAACAGTATTTTCATGACGCTGCACCCTGTGCAAGGGCACTGAAACTCCTTCAGGAGTACAGGTCCGCGGAGAACCTGTATCCGACGTGGAAGCAGTTTGAAGAACATTTCCTGATGGATCTCGATGACCGTGAGATGAATTTGCTGAAGCGAATCATTGCCCACAGGGAAGCAATGGCGATGACCCGGCCATCTTCCCGTCCGGTTCCGGACATGGCAAAACTGGAAACCCGTTTGCAGGAACTCCTGCAGGAACAGACCAGGCACATGTCACTGGAAAATCAAGCGATTCCTTGTCACACAGGAAGATCCCGAATGCACAGGCAACGCACCATTTTAACGCACCCATGAACCAGGACCTGTCTGCATGACTTGCAAGTAGCTGAAATATCAACCCAAAACTGAAATTCTGGTGGAGCTGAGGGGGATCGAACCCCTGACCTCATGACTGCCAGTCATGCGCTCTCCCAGCTGAGCTACAGCCCCAAGCAAGAGGAATTTCCTGAAACCCCCGCGGGGTGCGAAGAAATGTAACGGAAACCGCGCGTCCTCGTCAACGCGCAAACGAGTGGAACATACGCCCTCAGCTTCGGATATCCGGCTCTCCAACGAACGCGCGCACCTGCGCCGCAAGCTTCGTGAAATCGGCGCCGCCCGTTGTATCCTCGGCCAGGATTTCCACCTCTTCAGGACCTCTTGCCCCGAGCCCGAGTTCGGCCGCGCGCCTGATCTGCCTGTGCGACCAGACGGGATAATCGCGCAGAAGTTCGGAACCCATCGCGCGCACCACCGAGGCACCCACGACATCCACAGCGATACGGTCATCCCCTGCTATCATCACGTTCGGTTCCCGCTCTTCCCCGGTATAGGGGCCGCCCGATATCCAGCATTTCGTCCCGTCGAGCATGATGAGAGAAGGCGCGTAGAGCAGGTTCGTCTCCATAATCATCTCTGCCATCTGGGAGACGAAATGTGCGCGAACGCGGTCTCTCGGATGCACGAACCCGTATACGTTCTTGAGTGAGAGGCTGAAGCGCGGTCCCCCGCCGTGGCTCTTCATGGTGGGCAGGTTGACGATGTGCTGACCGGGCCCCATGAGGCGCTTGATGCAGTGGACCCATCCACCCCAGCGAATCGCCTCGGGCACGCGGGCCTTCACCCAAGGTTCCTCATCGAAACGAAGCAGGCTCACGCCTGTTCTTTCCTGAAAGTCGTTCATTCCCCAGCGTTCGAAGTTCTCCCGTGCGGGGAGGGAGAGGAGACCTCCCATCTCACCCACGGCCAGATCGTCACAACCCGCCTCTTTCAGAAGGGCGACGACAGTTTCCAGCGTATCGGGATGCGTCGAAGCCGGAAACGGATCGGCCGAGTTGAAGTTGGGCTTCAAGAGCACGGGGGCGGGAGAATCGATGACGTGGCGGATTCCACCTAATTTCTCGACCGCCAAGCGTATGGCCTCATCTCGCGTTTCCCCGCGCACCAAGGCCACGAGGCTCCTGCCCTCTTTCTTGAGCCTGGGCTGCCGAAGGAGCGGAACTTCCGCTTCAGGGTAAACTTGTTTCGTCTCCTGAAGGTCGCGGTAGGCGACCGCCTCGTCGCGGTCGAGGGTGCCCCTGAACTTCTCGGCGCGCGTCGCCACCGGAGTATCGAGCGGTACTATCATTCTCACACCCTCCCAAAGAAGATGATTTTTCTTCATTCCGGAAAATTCATTCTACCCCGACGGACAGAATTGAGAAATCGTGTCCAGGTGTTACTTTTTTCTTCCCTGTCCGGTATCGCATCGTGAAGTGGAAAGCGCGATTCAGGTTTCCTTCGATCCCAACCTGTACTAGACTCAGCCCCGATCAGCGCAAAGCAGGACAAGCGAGTCCAACAGTAGCATTGCCTCCCGAGGCCTCCAAAAGCGCATTCAAGACGTTTTTAAGACTTTAAGGAAGTTTTTATATGCTTTTTTTCGTTCAGTTCCTGGTGATGGGCTTGGGCGTTGGTCTGCTGGGCACGCTGGTGGGCGCAGGTGGCGGGTTCATACTGACACCCCTGCTCTTGCTGATCTTCACCGACCAGCCCTCAGAAACCATCGCCGCCACCTCGCTGAGCGTGGTCTGCCTGAATGCCCTTTCGGGTTCCATCGCCTATTATCGTCAAAAACGAATCGACATGAAGACAAGCGTTTCCTTCGCCCTGGCCGGATCGGTCGGGGCGGTAATCGGCGTCTTTACCACGAGCGAGGTCGCGCGCGGGCCATTCGACTTTCTGCTGGGCCTAGCCCTGCTCGTTCTTTGCATCTCCCTCATCAACCCACCGCCCCCCTTGGAAGCAACGCGTTCGGGTTCGGGCGGTCTGGCGCACAGGCGAATCGTGGACAGTCAGGGCAAAGTCTATGAATACGCCTTCCGTTTCCGGCTCGGTGCCTTCCTGAGCTCCATCGTGGGTTTTCTGGCGACCTTCCTGGGCATCGGGGGCGGTCCCATGCACGTACCCCTGATGATACGGATTCTGCGCATCCCGCCCCATATCGCCACGGCCACCTCGCAGTGCGAGCTTCTCTTCACAACCGCCCTCGCGGTGGCAGTTCATTTCATTCTCGGAAACCTCTACGCGATGAAGAGCATTGTTCTTCCCCTCGCGATCGGGATAATCGTAGGCGCGCAGGCGGGAGCCTCCATCTCCCACAAGGTGAAATCCATCACCCTGACACGAATCCTGGTAGTGCTCATGACACTCGTTTCCCTGCAGCTTCTCTACAAGGGCGCAAGCGAGTGGTTCTGGTAGAAGACGTGTATCGCTGGCGAATCGGCGTGGCGTGTGTGAGAATGCGGTTTTGGGAGAAAGACTATTTGGATCACCCCATTAACACAGCGTCTGCCGGAAACGGCGGTCGGGAAGGAGAGTTTGAACATGTCGGATAGAGTGACCGTTGTAGAGGTCAAGGACAAAACCCTTTGGGTGGGGCTCAACCGCCCCAAAACACTGAACGCCATGAATTTTCAGATGATCAACGAAGTCATCGAAGCCTTCACCCGGCTCGACGAGGATCCCGACATCGGCGTGGGCGTCCTGTACGGCCTGAACGGGAACTTCTCATCGGGTGGCGACATGGACATGATGCTGGGGCTCAACTACCAAACGGGCCATGTCTGGAATAACAAGATGCGTCGGCTGTGCATGACGCTCAGGAATTCGGGCAAACCGACCATCGCCATGGTGCGCGGCTGGTGCATCGGCGGCGGAAACGAGTGGCAGCTTTATTGCGATCTGTGCATCGCGAGCGAGAACGCGACATTCGGCCAGTCCGGCGCGCGCGTGGGTGCGCTGCCCGTGGTGGGTGCTACGCAGTACCTCCCGCTTCTGATGGGCGACCGCAGGGCTCGCGAGATGCTGTTCATGGCAAAGCGTTACCCCGCGCAGGAAGCAAAGGAAGTCGGCCTGATCAACGAAGTCGTACCGGACGATCAACTCGAGAAAACAACCGAAGAGTGGTGTGCCACTATCAATTCCCACGCCCCGGCCACGCTGCGCTACATGAAGACGAACCTGAACTTCCTGGGCGACCTACACTACCCCTCCTGGATGCACGGCAGCGAACTTCTGAACGCCGTGTGGAACAACGAGCAATCCGTCGAGGGAATGAACGCGTTCAAGGAAAAAAGGCCACCCGACTTCAGCCGCTTCCCCCGCTAGGGGCGGCGGAAAACCGGGAATTCCCTCCGGAAGGCGAGGTGTGTCATCTTGAGTCGGCGGGTGCATTGTGCCTGAGCGACTGTGGGTTCAAGCAATATGCCATCTCATTCGTGATCGCGCTCGGAGGAAAGGGATGGATACACGAGGTGAACGCATTGTGGCGGTGTACGCGGGATGACCCGGACGCGAATTTCGCTTCGTGGGCAAGAAGGCCTTGGACTGACTGCTGCTCCCGCGCGGATGTGTTCGGCTCATGGGCGGAAAGTTGCGCCAGTGTCGTGATTTAAGGCGACAGCATGGAACCTTAGCTTCCCAATGGCTGTTTCGTCCTCATCGACACGAGTGACAAAACGCCGCATAAAGACGCCATATTCGTCCTACGTACGTCGAAGAGGCGGTGCATGGAAATACACACATCAAGATGATCGATGCGAACCACATCGCCCTCATCCCGGTAAGCCGTACGGAGTTTTGCGTGCAAATCTGCGAGTTGGCGGCAGGCCAAAGCCCGAGATCAGAACTGTCGGGAGGGTCGTCCGGTGCGCCCCTTGCCTCCAGGATAAGGTGACAAGCGGCCTGGCGGCTAGCGGGCGTAACCCCTGCGCCTGTAGACCCCGGGAGAGCCGGGTTCTTGGCGATAATAGCTTCGCACGCGCGCCGTCCACTCGGAGGCGTTCATGTGCTTCCATTCCGGTGTTTCACGTACGGACTCATCCTCCATCTCATAGAGGACGAGCATGAGACGTTTTCCCTCCACGGGGCTATAGCGACGCATGCGCTTCATCCCGGGCACCTTCTCACAAAGGGGACCACGGTCCTGTGAATACCAGCCGTTGAAATCGGCGAGCCTCTCTTGAGGCACGTTGATTCTGCCAAACTGGACGATAGGCGCGAGACCCGCCGCGTCCACCGAGGGGAAATCGGGTGGCCGGGCTGGCAAGCCTGGATAGACCTGTGCGGATACGAGGCGAATGTGGGTTTCAGGTACCATGGGTAAGCGCATTTCATCGGATTCCATGAGCGAGGAGAACTCCTCGCCGTAGAACACATGGACGTTTTGCGCCTCCACGAGACTCAGGAAACGTGGCGTGCCGTCTATGGCCTCATAACTCGCCGCTCCACCCACCCCCGGGATTTCGAGTATCCGCGACAGACGGACCTTATCGATCCACGCGAGCGCCTGCTCACTCTCGCCTTCCGCGAAGTCGAACAATTCGGCGAGCAAACCCATGCCATGTGTGCGTACCAAAACCGTCTTGCCTCTTTGACGACGGGAAACAGAACAGGGAAAACCTACACTATTTCTTCTGGAGAGCCACCCGTATCGTGCCCCCGTACTGCGCGGCCACGAGATGATGAGGGCGATACCCTTCCTTGATGATTTCGACAGTAAACGTATCCGCGTAGTGATCCTTTATCTTCTTCCAGGGGATGAGGACCGGCGACTGGCCAATCTTCTCCTTGCCGAGTTTCACGGTGGCGCCCGGAGGATCGGTGATCACTTCCACTCCACGCGGAACCATGTCGCCACACCCACTTGAAACGACAAAGGCAACGAGAAGCGCCAATCCCAGGCCGAGGATATTGCGCATTCCTTGTTTCTCCTTCATTGTTTTGCCAGTCGAATACCATATATTTGAAGCGGGCGCGACCTAAAGACCCCCGCCTTGACTTTCGGGGGATTATGAACGCATACCTTGACAAAAGCCAGCCCGAAACGCACCTAGGCGAGAATATCGAAAGGAGAGGAGTTTCGTTTGCTCAGGCACCGCTATTATTTCGACCTCATACTCACGGGTCTGGATAAATACAACCTCGCCGACTGCATCGTGGACGAATACCTGCCCTTAACCGCGCAGATGCCCATCTGGGAGATCATGGAAAAAATACGAAAGGGGCACTTCCATTTCGAGCATGAAAGCACGGAGCCACTGGAGGAATTTCCGAAAAATTTCGAGGCCTTCAGCGCTTATCTCCACCAAGTGATCAAGGGCTTTCACGCGGTAGAAAACGGTGTTCAACTCCTCGAAGCCCACAAAATCCTGGCGCTTCGGGGAGAGGTGGTCACGCTTCCCTTGAGGCTCCCGCCCACGCTTCTGCTTAACGATCTGGACCCCGACGCGGATGACCTCGACCACATCGAAGCCCGCTGGCCGGGATATCCGCGCTGGTTCCAGGACGGGATGCGAAGAAAACATCCCTACCTGAGACGTCTTTAGGAAGACCAGGAAAAACGAATCAGGGACTGAGTTTCAGAAAATTCGCGTCGCTCTCATCGCCGTAGCGTTCGAGCACCTCGTCTGCGTCATCTGTGCGGGACGTTTCTTCGGGTGATGATTCGCTCTGATCCCCATCGCTCGCCCTATCCACCTCCTGCGCCTTCGGGATGTCACCTGCGGACAAAAGTTGCGCGCCGTTTTCTTCATCATCCGTTTCACGCGCCTGGAGCGCGCGCGGAGACCTCTCCAGAGGAGATACCCGATCGATGTCGCCTTCCGAGTCCGTTACACCCGACACGGCACCCAGTTCCCGAAACTTCCGCGCCGTGACCAGAACACGGGATTCATAGGAACCCACCGCCTTGTTGTAGGTATCGACCGCCTTGTCCAGTCCCTTGCCCATGGCCACGAAGTGTCCCGAGAGATTCTTGATGCGCTTATAAAGTTCCTGACCGAGCGCACTGACTGCCTGGGCACTCTCGGCCACCTTCTCCTGCCGCCAGCCGTAGGCCACTGCGCGCAATAGGGCGATAAGCGTCGTGGGCGTCGCCAGAATGACCTGGCGGCTCACACCCTCCTCAATCAGGCCGGGTTCCTGTTCCAGAGCCGCACTGAAGAAACTTTCTCCGGGCAGGAACATGGCCACGAACTCAGGCGTGGATTCGCACTGATCCCAATACGCCTTGGAACTGAGTCGGTTCATATGGTCCCGAATCTGGCGCGCGTGCTCAGCCAGGAGGGCGCGACGCACATCCTCATCTTCCGCTTCGATCGATTTCAAGTAGGCTTCGAGCGGTGCCTTGGCGTCGACCACAACGTTCTTTCCGCCGGGTAGCTTCACGATAAGGTCGGGGCGCAGGCGTGTCTTCTCACCCTCGATCGTCTGCTGCTCCACGAAGTCGCAGTACGCCACCATGCCAGCCATCTCCACCACACGCCTTAACTGCATCTCCCCCCAGCGACCGCGCACATTGGGCGCGCGCAAAGCCTTCACCAGGTTCCCCGTCTCCGATTGAAGCTCCTTCTGGCTGATCGCGAGGGACTTGACCTGCTCGGTAAGCGATCCGTAGGCCTCCCGTCTGGCCTTTTCGAGGTCCTCCACCTGACCACCCACCTTTTCGAGCGACTCCCGGATGGGAGCAACGAGGGTTTCCACCGCCTTCTGACGCGCATCCAAGTCGCCTTTGGCCTCACTCTGAAATTTCTCGAGCGTCGCCTTCGCCAGATCGAGAAAAGAGGTGTTGTTACTCTTCAGGGCATCTGCGCTCAGCGCGCCGAAGCTCTCGCGCATCTCCTCCGTCGCGCCGCGAAGCAGGTCGATCTTCTCCTGCGCAGATTTGCGCTCGTGCGCCAAATCGGATTCCAAGCGCGCCACGTCGGCCAACAAGCCCATGTTCTTCTTGAGTTCCGCGGCGTGAGCCTCCTGGGCATCTGTCTTTTCCATCTCGGCGTTGCGAAGCATCTGAGAAAGCGACGAAATCTGCGTCCTCATGGCGAGCCAACAGAGAAAGACGAGAGCGACAGCTCCCACCGCGACGTGCCATATTTCCATATGGAGTTCCCCGGTGGTGATGGTTTCAAGATGCGGGCGGGCCAAGAAAATTCAACGAAAATTATACTAGGGTTCGCAGAAAAATACACATCGGGCGATCATGAAATTCTTCTTTACACGCATGAAATGTCTCTTCCGCGAAGCACAAGGGTTCACCCAGACTTCATGGAAAGAGAGTTCTGTCCCTCTCCGTCATATAGAATTATTCTTCCTCAAGCCGAACGGCGGTGTCGATGAGGATGCGGTAAATTTGCTCAAGCGTCTCGGGCGGACACGGACCATCGTTGCTGCCGAGCACCCTGGCGAAGACCTCATTTTCGCGTCCTTCGTCCTTGACGGCGATGCCGCGCGCATTCTTGTATTCACCGACTTCGAGACAGATTTTCAGTCGATCATTGATAAGGCGGATTATCTGCACATCGCACGCGTCGATCCGCTCCCTGAATCCGGACAATCCATCCGACATGCCGCGCTCCATTTCAAGGACATAATAATACAGGAAAAATCATTATACCATGATTCGCGGCAGATTCATTCCCTCAGGCCAAATCCGTGTAAAAACGCCTCCCTCTGGCCTTTTCCCCGCTCGGGAGGTACCTTAGGAGGTGTGATTTTCATGCTGTCCACGATATAAATCGGGAATTATAAGGACGTTTTGACAACAACCTGCGATACCCAAATAAATTCAATGACTTAAACGGATTTTTCGGAATTCGTCAGCAATCATGCTTTTTCTGTGCAAGTTATTGATATTTCTTATGTTATAATTTTTCTTTATAATTTCTTGCAAATTTGGTAAGTTGCCCTTGTGCGAGACACGACTTTTTCACTGTCCATATGTAGATATTCTCCCGAAAAAGGAGTTCTTCCCATGTCGTATCATCTACGCCTGCTCGGCGTTTTCGTTCTCGTGCTCACCTTGGGATTTGCTGGAAACGCCCGGGCGCAGAGTTTCAGCGACGTCGTTGTGTTCGGCGACAGCCTGAGCGATTCGGGTAACGCAGCCGCCGCTTTGGGTCTTCCGCTTCCCCCAGGCACCAGTTTCACGACGAATTTTGACCCCGTGTGGGCCGAAATAGTCGCGGATGCCTTCGGCGCATCGGGGCGACATTCGATCGCGGGCGGGCCAAACTACGCGTTCAGCGGAGCGTGCATGAACCCGGCGACGCCTTGCGATGTCCCAGACGCGCCAACAGTGACGGAGCAGATTGGACAACATCTTCACATGCGGGGCGGAACCCTCGACCCGAACGCACTCCATACCATCTGGGGCGGGCTGAACGACATCGCCGATTCCGCACTCAGCAATCCGGCCACTGCGCTCGGCCACGTTCTCGCGGCAGCGGAAGTGAACGCCGCGCAGTTGGGCCGCCTGCGTGGGGCGGGCGCCCGCTACATCATGGTGTTCAACATGCCGGACGCAAGCGTGGCACCATTCGCCGTCGCGCAGGGTTCCGCCAGTCAAGCGGGGCTGAGGGCGCTGATCGGCCAATACAACCAGAAGCTCTACGCAGGCATTCGCGAGAATGAGCAGGGCATCGTCCCTATCAACATGAGTGCCATGCTGGGCGCACTCGCGGCAAACCCCGAAAGATACGGCCTCACCAATACAACGGGAACAGCCTGTGGGCAGCCGAACGCGGACAGCGCACTCTCCATCCAATGCGGACCTGCGGGTTCTCCTTTTCCTGTAACGTATGCGCCCGGTACAAACAAGACGTATCTGTTCGCCGACCGCAGCCACCCAACCGGCGTTATCCACGAGGTGCTCGCGAGCATGGTCACCTCCACACTCGCGGCTCCGTTGCAGGTCTCGCTCGCGGGCGAGGCGGGCGTCGAAGCAGTGTCCGCACACCACGGCGTTATCTCGGCGGAGCGGGCTTCTGATTTCGCCCAGCCCGTCGGGAGTTGGCGCGGCTACGCGCAGGGCCGCTTCGGCGGAAGTGATACGGGTGCCCTGCCGCGTCTCGGGGAGGCTGAATCCGACATGACATCGGTCACCCTCGGCGTGGGCCACCGTGCCGGACCGGACCTCTCCTGGGGCGCCGCACTGAGCATCGCCCGCCATGAGAACGAAATCACGGGTGCGACCCTGGATGGAGATGCGGCGCTCGTTTCGCTGCACGGCGCTTGGCAGAGAGACAGCCTCCAGGTGAGTGTCGCCCTCACCATGGGACAGACCTCGGTTGACCTGGAACGCTCGATAACACTTGCGGCGCTCGATCACTCCGAGCGTGGTTCCACCGAAGCAGCCCAGTTCGGGGGGGCACTCGAACTGGCGTATATGTTCAACACCTCCGAGACCCTGCGCCATGGGCCGTTTTTCGGCTTCTCGCTTCTTAATCAGGAGGTCGAGGGTTTTCAGGAGAACGGGGATTCCTCGACCGCGTTGAATTATTCGGACTTCTCACGCAACTCTCTCGTCATGCGTGGCGGTTATCACTTCGGCTGGAGCATCGGCGGGCTTCGCCCATACGCGCGCATCGCCTACGAGCGTGAACTCGAGGACGACCCCATCATGGTCTCGGCGGGTTCGAACACCATGCCAGGACGCTTCACACTATCCGGCTCCACTCCCTCGGCCAGCACCGTGAGCGCAGACCTCGGCGTGAGCGCGAAACTCGGTGAGCGCGCAAGCGGCCTCGTGGGCTACACAGGCCACTTCGGTGACGGATCGCGCCACAGCCACCGTTTCTCGCTTGCCCTGCAGGTCATCTTCTGACCGCGACGGGGGAGATACTGTAAGCAGGAAATGCACGCACCAAGGAGAATGACCTTTGAGGAATGAAATATTTCAGGAATAAATTTCGGATTCAGTTGATACCCATGGAGTTTTACGGTTTCATCGCCCAAAGCGGGGCTTCAGATGGAATATTACCCGAAAATGGCCTCGATGAATGCATCGGCGTCAAAATCCATGAGATCCTCTACCGACTCACCCACGCCGACGTACCTTATCGGTATACCACTCTCATAAGTGGCTCCCAGTGCTACGCCGCCTTTCGCCGTTCCGTCGAGCTTGGTGAGTACCAAACCCGTCACGCCGAGCGTCGAGCCGAATTCACGAACCTGTGAGAGGACATTCTGCCCGGACGTCGCATCCAATACGAGCAAGACCTCATGGGGTGCCGAATCAATAAGGCGTTGCGTCACGCGCCTCAGCTTCTTCAATTCCTCCATGAGGTTGTGTTTCGTATGCAGGCGCCCTGCCGTATCCACGAGTAAAACATCGGCCTTGCGCGCCCTCGCCGCCTGAACAGCGTCATACACCACGGCAGATGAATCTGCTCCCTCCTGATGGCGAATGATCTCACTTCCGCTTCGCTCGGCCCATATCTCCAACTGCTCACCGGCCGCTGCTCGAAAAGTATCCCCCGCCGCGAGCATGACCTGATGATTTTCGGCTGAGTATCGAGAGGCGAGTTTGCCCGCCGTCGTCGTCTTGCCCACGCCATTGACACCTACCAACAAGATAATTCTGGGATCTCCTGCAGAAGGCTCCTGCGGCGTGAACTCAGGCCGACATTGAGGATTTTCAAAGCATGATCGCATGATTTCCTTGACGCGTGCCTGTGCATCTGATCCTGCACCATCCCCTGATTTGAGTTTCTTCAGCAGAGATTCCACCAAAGGAGGACCCAGATCCGCCATATAGAGGACTTCTTCCAACTCCTCAAGCATATCTTCATCGATTCTTCCCGCAACCAAACCCTTCACCTGGGCGAGAACTCCCGCTCTCGTCTTCGAAAGACCAGCGCGCAACCTGCCGAACCAACCTTTTGCGCCGCTACTCTCCTTCAGGTTACCCTCTTTTTCAAAACCGGACATCACAGGTAGTTCCTCGACGCAAGCCCAAACGAAGTTCAACCCCGGCGACAGCGCGCCGGGGCCATCTTCCAGCAAAACCTCGCTCAAAAACAAGTGCGACGTCAGGCGCTAAACTCGCGCTACTTCTCCAACGCCATTTACCTTCGCCTCCTCGTGGTTCAGCTTCACGGAAACGACTTCTGAAACGCCTTTTTCCCTCTGTGTCACGCCGTAGAGTTGGTTCGCGTACGACATGGTCTTTTTGTTATGGGTGATGATGATAAACTGGCTCCGATCTTCAAGTTCGGACAGTACTTCGCGAAAACGCTCGACATTGGCGTCGTCCAGGGTGGCATCGACCTCATCGAGGATACAAAACGGACTCGGCCGAACGCTGAAGACCGCGAACAACAGCGAAATAGCGGTGAGCGCCTTCTCACCGGCGGACAGCAACATGATGTTCGAAGGACGCTTGCCGGGCGGCTTCACCTCTATGTCGACGCCTGTCTCCAGGGGGTCATCGGGGTCGAGCAGAAACATTCGCGCCTCGCCTCCCTGGAACAGGCGGCCAAAAATGTCCGTGAAAGCGCTGCGCACCTCCTCGAATGCCGCCAGGAAACGGGATTTCGTTGTCTTGTTCAGCCTCTCGATGGTAGTGCGGAGATCGGCGATGGAGCTCTCCAAATCTTCCTGCTGTTTCTGTAAAAACACGTATTCCTGATTGATCTCGTCGTATTCCTGCGCAGCCAAGGGGTTCACTTCTCCCATCCGCGAAAGCCTTTGATTGAGCATTTCCAGGCGATTCTCGATTTCCTGATAGCGGGGAAGTTCTTCTCTCTGGTTTTCGGCGGTTTCCTCAAGGTTGACCTGATGTTCCGTCTCGGCGGTTTCCAATATGGCCTCGCGTTTCACGCTAAGCGTCGTCCGTCGCTCCGCCGCCTCGCTTACCTCGACGCTCAGGCGTGAGGTCTTCTCCCTTACGTCGCGAATCGTTTCGCCCAAGCGCTCATTGTGTGATTGCGCTTCTCCCAAAATGCGCTCACGCTCGGCCCGTTCGATTTTCACTTCGGCTTCCTTCTCCTGAAGAGTCCGTATTTCCTCTGTACTTTGTGCGAGCCTCTCCAGAAAGTGTTTTCTCTTATCGCCGGATTCGTCCTGGTCCTCTTCTTTACGAATTTTGCGGGCCGTATTCTGGGATATCGCATGCTCCAGCCGTTGAACCTCAGCACGACCACCAGCCAGTCTCCCGTCGATTTCCGTCAACGCAACTTTTTTATCCGTGACGCGCGCCTCCACTTCCGTATGCTGCCGGCCGGCATCACCGACCTTTTTCTCAAACTCCTTCAGACTCGTGTTGAGTTCAAAAATGGCTTCTTCCGCGCAAAGGCTTTCGTCCCGCGCCGATTGAAGCACATCTACGAGACGTATCTGCTCCGCGCGTACCTTCTCCAACTCGGTTTCAAGCACAGCCAGTCTCTTTTTCAATTCCTCGCGTTTGGCTTCCGCTGAACGAAGAACCCCCTCGGCCTCCACGCGCATTACCTCGGCACGCTGATACGCCTCGGTTGCATTACGGTTCCTTTGCCCTACTTCGGATAACTGCTCGCTCAATTTTTGATAAATCAACTCTGATTCATGAAGCTGCCCCTGGAAATGCGCAACCTTCATGCGCATCTCCTCACACCTTCTCGAGCGCTCCAGATAACCTTCGTTCCGGGTCAGTCCACCTTCCACAACTCCATTCGCGTGAATGATTTCGCCGTTCAAAGTGACACAAACAATACCCTGCGGACCATTGCACCATGCCGCCTGCGCGGCATCGACATCCTCCACCACCACAACGTCGCCGAGCAACGATTGAACGAGGGGTCGGTAATCCGCATGGCAATGGACCAAGTCTGCCGCAATCCCCAAAACACCGTTACTCAAGGGGACGACGGCGCCCGGTTGATCACTGACTTCTATCGGCAAGGCTACACCCCGGGACGCTTCTGAATCCATGAGCACCCGAACTGCATTCACCGCATCGCCGGGAGTTTTTACGACCACGCCCAGCAGTTTATCTCCAAGAGCCGTTTCGACGGCTTTTTCAAACTTCGGATCGACACGAATGACTTCCGGGAAGGACGCCAGTACCTGAGCACCGCAAGACCTGAACACTTCCGCATCCGCTACTCCGGTCTCATCAGAGCCCAACACACCTTCCAGGGCCGAGAGGGCGGACTTTGCCTCCATCAAAGATTCTTTCACGCTTGCCATGGACTCTTCATGGCTCGTCAACAACCCGGACGTTTGTGCACGCTCAGTTCTCACTCGTTCAAGCTCTTGTTTCGCACGGTGCTCAGAAGCAACGAGCGATTCCAACCGGTTTTTCGCATCACCTGCGTCGATTTGAGTCGATTCGAGTCGACGCTTGATATCTGTGCTCTCATTGCCAATCCTATCCGTGGACTCGACCAGCCCTTCACGCTTCGCTTCAATTGAGGCGATACGCTGGCGCGCCTCGCTTAAACGTTCTCTTTCTTTTTCTTGAGCGCGCCTCGCTTCATCAAGCGACCGCTCGAATTCCCTTACACTCTCCCTGACAGCGGCCAGTTCCGCCGTACTGGCATCATATTCCTGGCGTGCAACGCACGATTGGTCGGCAAGCATATCGAGGTTTGAAACAAGCTCGATTTTTTCGTTTTCAAATGTCGTGATCTCTCCGGCGAGGGCCTGGATTTCTTCCGCGCGCCGTTCATTTTCTCCATCGAGTTCCGCGAGACGGTTTCTGAACATCTCGACCTGGTTTTCCTGCTTCATGAGGTGCCCACTCAACTCTATCGCCTGGTTGCGGGATTCCCCCAATGCTTCCGATCGTTCCGTGATTTGAATTCGCCCCTTTTCTTGATCTGCCTCAAGAGAAGACAACTTCGCTGACAGTGCCTGTTCTTCTTCCTTGAGACGCTCATGAGCTTTTTCAGCGGGAACAAGCTCATCCACGAGTTTCAGGTAGTCGAGCGCCAACATTCTGGCGGAAAGATCGGCAATTTCGGTTTTATACTCCTTGTGAAACGTCGCTTTTCTTGCCTGACGGCGCAAGGAACGCAAACGGGTCTCTTTCTCGCGCATGATGTCGGCCAAACGAAGCAGATTCGCCTGAGCAAGCTCAAGCTTGCGCAATGCTTCGTTCCGTCTGCTCTTGTATTTCATGATGCCAGCGGCTTCTTCGATCAGAATTCGTCTTTCCATAGGTCTCGCATTTACGAGGGACTCTATCTTGCCTTGCTCCACAATGGAGAAGGTATCGAGGGAAACGCCGGTATCCAGAAACAAATCGACAATGTCTTTGAGACGGCATGGATTGCGATTGATGAGATATTCACTTTCCCCGGATCGATACAGGCGACGTGTAACAACCACCTCGTCGAAATCCTTGTATGCGGGGGAAGTCACGACACCCTTGAGATCGGCTATCGTAAGAGAGACCTCGGACATGCCGAGTTGTTTGCGCTCGGCGCTCCCATTGAAGATGACGTCCTCCATCTTTCTGGAGCGCATGTTTTTGGGAGCCTGCTCACCCAGAACCCACCGCACGGCATCGCAAACGTTGCTTTTGCCACACCCGTTGGGTCCGACCACAGCTGTAAGTCCTCCTCCAATTTCAATCACGGTTTTTTCGACGAAGGACTTGAAACCCTGCATCTCCAAGCGTTGGAATCGCAATTCAACACCTCGGCGGGCGGATGAATTCATTTTCAGGGGGCGGTATAAGACGCTACCAAGGCGGCAGGACCCAATGGCTTACCAGAATTCCGCAGCATCCGCAAAACAAAAAACCGTATTTTGGAACTGTGGGCCGCTATGCTTCCTCTATCCTGTCGACGGCTTGTTTCGCAGCCACCTGCTCTGCCGCTTTCTTGGTCGTTCCCTGCCCACGTCCCATTACCTTGTGACCGAGGCGAACCTCGACCTCGAATTCCTTTTCGTGTTCGGGACCACTTTCCCGAACCAGACGATAACCAGGCAGCCTGTTCCCGTTTTTTTGAGCCAACTGCTGTAGCCGGCTTTTGAAATCCTGTGAAAGGATGCCCTCTTCATTCAGTCCCTCGGCCCAGAACCACGATTCCGCCCATTGCATGCAACGGGCGTAACCAGCATCAAGATATATGGCTCCCACCAGCGCTTCGACGACTCCTGCCTGGATGGAGGGTTTCTGTCGCCCTCCCGTCTTCTCTTCCCCCTTTCCCAGCCTGAGGAATGCTCCCAGGTCACGACGACTAAAAATACCCGCCAAAGAACGGCCGTTCACACGTTCGGAACGCATATGGGTCAAAACACCTTCATCTTCTGTAGGGAAATGTTTCCAAAGCTTTTCTGTCACGATGAGTTGCAATACGGCATCCCCCAGAAATTCCAGGCGTTCGTTATCTAAAGTGGGAGTTGAACTTTCCTGAGCGAAAGAGCGGTGCGTCAGGGCCTGAACGAGGAGTTCCTTGTTTGAAAACGAATAGCCGAGCTGGGTTTCGATTTCCGCCAAGGTGAATCCTCTTGCTTCCGAAACGAAGAGCATGCTGTTTATGTCGTTGGCGGAACCTCTTGCCTTAAGCTGCGTTGCTTTCCGCTCTCTTGAACAGGAGCGACGCATTGGTTCCCCCGAACCCAAATGAGTTTGTGATGGCACAACCGATATCCGCTTCCCGGGCAGTATTGGGGACATAGTCGAGATCGCATTCCGGGTCTGGGGTATCCAGGTTGACCGTAGGTGGAATGCGCTGGTCCTTGAGCGCCAAGATAGTGTAAACCGTCTCCACTCCTCCCGCCGCGCCCAGAAGATGCCCGGTCATGGATTTTGTGGAACTTACACCGAGTTTGTAGGCATGTTCACCAAATGTTTTTTTAATGGCTGTCGTCTCGAGTTTATCTCCCGCGCCGGTGGATGTGCCGTGCGCGTTGATATAATCCACATCCTCAGGTTCGAGTTCCGCATCATCTAACGCCATGCTCATGCAGCGGGCTGCTCCCTCTCCACCCGGGTCGGGGGAAGTGATGTGGTGCGCGTCTGAAGTGAGTCCGTAGCCGCTGAGTTCGGCATAAATTTCCGCACCCCGCGCAACGGCACGCTCATAACGTTCCAGGACCAGGACGCCCGCTCCCTCCGCCATTACGAACCCGTCCCTGTCCGCATCGAAAGGCCGACTCGCCCCCTCGGGGTCATCGTTGCGGGTGCTTAGTGCCCGCATCGCGCAAAACCCTGCCATGCCCAGTTCCGTGATGCAGGCCTCGCTCCCACCGGCCACCATGACATCAACCAAACCGCGTTGAATGCACTTCATCGCGTCACCGATGGCGTGGCTGCCAGATGCACATGCCGTAGTGGTGCAAATATTCGGTCCCCTCAATCCCCAGCGCATCGATACCTGGCCTGCGGCCATATTGCCCACCAACATGGGAATGAAGAAAGGACTGATACGGTTCGGTCCCCTGTCCAGCAACAACTTCATGTTCTCCTCGATCGCCGGCAAACCGCCCAAACCAACGCCGATGATGGCTCCGTATCGCGGCGCCTCATCCACGTCCGGAGCACTGAGGCCCGCATCATCGAAAGCCATCTGAGTAGCCGCAATGACATACTGGATGAAGGTGTCCATTTTCTTGAGTTCTTTGCGGGGCAAGTAGTTTTCAGGCTCGAACCCCTTGACTTCTCCGGCGATTCGAGACGTCAACCGATCCGGACAAAACCTGGACACCTTGCCGATGCCCGAGCGGCCCTGTATCAGGGCTTCCCAGTTTCCCTCCACTGTCAAGCCCAGCGGCGTAATCAACCCGAGCCCAGTCACGGCGACCCGAACATCCGATTTCACGAAATCCA
Source organism: bacterium (assembly GCA_965200245.1). Classification (GTDB taxonomy): domain Bacteria; phylum UBA8248; class UBA8248; order UBA8248; family UBA8248; genus Bin107. The sequence continues at coordinate 169,453 of CBDATS010000004.1, forward strand.
GATTATCCATGCTTCCTCTTCGATTTGCAGATCAACGGGGTTTTCTAATCTCCAAGCACCTTGCCGATATAGTCATACGCATCCTGCAACTTGGAGATCTTCTCCGCTTCCTCATCAGGTATTTCGATTCCGAATTTTTCCTCGAACGCCATGACAAGTTCTACAGTATCCAGCGAATCCGCACCCAGATCATCGGTAAATGAAGCTTCAGGTACTACTTTCTCAGGCTCCACACTCAACTGCTCAACTATGATCTCTTTGATTTGTGCTTTGATTTCTTCTGTCACGCCGTTTCCTCCGAAAATCTTGCTGTCAAACCTATACAGGGATTTCTCTCGAAAAGATATTTGACCCAATATTCATCTACGCATCAGTGGAACTTTATCCAGAAACTCGAGTCCGTCTCCGCTCCCCATGCATACAGGCTTCGGGGAACATCATACCCAGTCATAAAGTTCGGGTGAACTCGCCCAAGGCTGAAACTGTTTTCTCCAGACTTTGTGTATCTTCCACATTATGTACCGGTATACTCTTCAGTATCCGCTTGTTCAATCCTGAAAGCACCTTTCCGGGGCCCAACTCGACCATTACGTCGGGCTTCTCCCTGCCAGCCTCGCGAACGGCATCTTCCCAACGTACGGCGGAGCGAATCTGCCGTTTGAGCAACTCCCTTACCTTGTTTCCCTCCTGAACGGGCTGAGCGGTCACGTTCGCATAGACCGGGACCGAAGTATCACCTATTTCCGCCCCGTCGAGAACTTCACTCATCCGCTCAGCCGCCTCACTCAACAAAGAACAGTGGAAGGGGGCCCCCACCGGAAGCATCACCGCCCTCCGCGCCCCTTTTTCCGTCGCCAGACGCGCGGCAGCTTCCACCGCGTCCTTATCTCCCGACAAGACATATTGGCCGGGGGCATTATAATTTGCAACCTCCACCACGCCTTCTATTTCGTCGCAAAGGGCTTCGACAACTTCTTTTTCTATGCCGAGAAGGGCCGCCATGGCGCCACCTTTCTCGGGGACGACTTCGTGCATGAAGCGACCCCTTTGCTTTACCAATTCAACAGATGTCTCGAAATCGAATGCCCCGGCTGCAAGAAGAGCGGAGTATTCCCCCAAGCTGTGTCCCAGGGCGAAAGAAGCACTGAACCCCTGCTCACACAACAGAGTACATGCGATATGACTATGAACCAGAATTGCGGGCTGGGTGTGGCAAGTGAGCGTCAACTCCGACTTGGGGCCATCAAAGCTCAGCCTGGCGAGGTCCCATCCCAGAATATCGCTCGCCTGTTCATAGGCTTCTCGGGCAAATGGATATTCGTCATAGAATTGTTTACCCATGCCAACATATTGAGAACCCTGGCCAGGAAACAGAAACGCAATTTTCACACCCATCGAACAACCCTTACCAGTGGCATGAACGGGGACGCTAATTAATTATAATTCACGGATAGAACCAAGCGGGAGAAGAAGAACCTTTCCGGGTATTATCGCATCAATTCCATTCGACCAAAGTCGCCCCCCAAGTGAGGCCTCCGCCGAAAGCAGCCATGAGGACATTATCTCCGCTTTGAATTTTTCCTTCTCTCACCGATTCATCCAGCGCAACCGGTATGGTGGCCGCTGACATATTACCGTATTTGTTAATCGTGACTACCACCTTATCCATCGACAATTCAAGTCTTTTCGCCACGGCTTCGATAATCCGCAAATTCGCCTGATGCGGTATGAACAAATCCACGTCATCCAGCGTGAGACCGCTTTTTTCAAGCGTTTCCTTACAGACTTCAAGAAAATAGCGTACAGCCGTCTTGAACGTCTCCTGCCCTTTCATCTGCAGTAAATGCTCTTTGTTGTGCACATCGTCCGCCGTGATCGGGGCGAACCGGGAACCGCCGCCCGGAACCAGTATCAGCTCACCGCTATTCCCGTCGCTGTAAACCCTCGAATCCATGATGCCTCTGCATCCGTTCTCAGACGCCCCCACGACGACGGCACCCGCACCATCTCCCCAGAGGACGCAAGTACCCCTGTCTTCCCAGTTCGTCATCCGCGTCATAACATCGGCGGAAACGAGTAGCACTTTCTTCATTATGCCCGAACGGATATAGGCGTCGGCAGCCTGAAGACCGTAGACGAAACCCGTGCACGCCGCATTCAAGTCGAACGCCGCGGCCTTATCCGCGCCGATGTGTGACTGCAGCCAGCAAGCCGCAGCCGGGCACATCGTGTCCGGTGTGAGGGTGGTTACAATGATGAGGTCTATTTCCCCGGCTCCGACACCAGCAACTTCTAACGCCTGATTTGCGGCGTGAATCGAAAGGTGGGAAGTCGCTTCGTCGGGATTCGCCACACGCCGCTCACTGATTCCCGTTCGCTCTTGTATCCACTTGTCGCTGGTGTCGACCATCTTTTCCAACTCGGCGTTCGAGAGAACTCTTTCAGGGACATAAGAGCCAGTTCCCAAGATGACGGAATGGGTCACGATATGATTCCCTATTCGGGCGAGATTACTGCCATTTAAGCGTCATGATCTTAGTCTAAAATTGGATCAGATATCAAGAAGGTCATTTTTCTTCATCGTCGTTCTTTGTTTCTTTTTCTTCTCCCGTCACCCTTTCGTAGAAAATGCCCGTTCGAATCTGGTTCCACAAACGCCAGCCTACGTCCCCGCTACGCTGAATGGAGATATGCTTGTCAATTTCCTTTTGTATCTTCTCGTTGAGTTCGACCTTGACGATGCTCGCCGTCGTGCGAATGGCGTTTTTCACGGCCTTTGCGTTGCTGCGACCATGCCCGATTGTGCAAATTCCGCCCAAACCCAGCAAAGGGGCTGCTCCGTATTCGGAATAATCGGTTCTTTGACGCATGGATTTCAGTCCATTTTGCAAAAACATATATCCAATCTTGCTGCGTATCGATCCGACGATTTGCTCCCTGAGCAGCGTCGTAAGCATTTCACTGAGACTCTCGCTCACCTTCAAGGCCACGTTGCCCACGAATCCATCACACACGACCACGTCCGTTCCACCCTGAAAAATCGTGCTACCTTCCACGTTGCCCACGAAATTCAAATCACTTTTCACGAAAATCTCATGGGCGGCCTTGAGCACTTCGGTTCCCTTGGAATCCTCTCCCCCCACATTCAACAAGCCCACTGTAGGCGCGGGCTTCTTGAAGACCTCTTCGGTATACACGGAACCCATGACGCCGAACTGAAACAAGTGCTGCACTCGAGGAGTCAGATTCGCTCCTACGTCCAGCATTACGGAAAATCCCTTGAGGGTGGGAATCAAGGCAGCAATGGCGGGTCGCTGAACACCCGGCATGCGCTGCAATACGGCCAAACCGGTGGCGAAGGCGCCTCCGGTATCGCCCGCGCTGAACACCGCCTGCGCCTCTCCGTCCTTTACCAGTTGAAGCGCAACGCGCATGGAGGAATCCGGCTTGGATTTCAACGATTTGGTGGGAGATTCTCCCATGGCGATGACCTGGCTCGCCGGGCGAATCTCGAATATGTCCTTGGAGGCCCCGTGACGCGCGAGTTCTGCTTCGATTTGCTCCGGCTCACCCACCAGAACAGATTCGATACCCTCTTCCCAGTGAGCGTCCAACGCTCCTTCTATAATTGCCGAAGGCGCGTTGTCTCCACCCATGGCGTCTACCGCTATTTTCATCGTCTCTTCCCGCGGTGTCTTATTCCTTCACGTCCAGAACTTTCTGGCCTTTGTAGTATCCACAAATATTGCATACCCGGTGTGGCAGCACCGGATTGTTGCAGTTCGGACAAACCGCTATCGACGGTTTCGCCACTTTGTAGTGCGTTCTTCGCTTACGGCCTCGCGACTGCGAATGCCGACGTTTGGGAAGTCCCACAGCACTTTACTCCTTTCAAAAGATACGTCTCATGCGACAATATTTCTTCCGGCGATAGTTCAACCCCACACCAACAGTTGGAATCACCATATGATATCATATTTTCCGGCATATATTTCGAGTTCCGGATTCATCGCACATAATCTACTATCCGGAACATCACGCAAAATCCTGCGGTTTCCAGCCCTTGAGCGGCCCCCACCGCGGATCAGGCTCTGCCCCCACACCGACAGATACGCCCTCATCAAGCTTTCGACAAGTTTCGGGCATTTCTCCGAGACACTTTTCAGGACACCTTGGCTGTATGGGAATCGCCAACACGATTTCATCACGAACAGGCGTTGTCATATCCACCGTTTCATTTTCGACGTATGCGACATCAAGGTCTTCTTCGTTTAGCTCGAATTCACCTTCTGCGCCGGAACCCTGTGGCATTTGCGAAAAATAGACGGCCAAAGGCTCATCAAAGGTAAACGGAAATTCCGCCAGTCCAAGAGAGCATTCCAACAATAACCGACCACTCAGTCGACCCCGGAAACTCACCTCGTGATTTCCCTGCCGCTCGAATCTTCCGGCAAGTTGCAACCCGGAAGCCTTGAGCCAGACTTCCTTCAAATCATCCAGTTCCAATTCCAGAGAAATTTCCAGGCCCTCGGCCGGGACCTGGGCGAGAGAAAATTCAAGGATATTCCCCATATCGTTTCCCCGCAGGAGGTGTTCCACAAGATGCAAGAGCGCCCCGATTATCACGACATGGCGCACTCGAACCTCCCTGTGTCTGGATTCGGAATATAGGGAGGCGACGGGATCGTGTCAAACAACAAAGCGGGTGGGAGAACCGGGAATTTCCATATTTCGTTGCACTCAGGCACATCGCGCTATGAATCAGCGATTCCAGGGGTTCGGGAGCAGTAACTCCAGAAGTCTCCCTTCCCGAACGCCGCCGGTAGACACGCCAAACTCTTGCTTTCGACCCCACCGCAACAGCGCACGCACGACGATGAGGCCAGCGAGCGCAACATCTTCACGCCCCGGCTCGAAACCGTCAAGTCCTCGCCTCTGTTCGTAAGTTAACCCTGCGAACCGCCCGACCCATTCCTCGAAGCAAGAACTCGGCAGCGAGAACCCATCCACGCGCCCGCCAGGCGGGACACCCTCACTCAAAAACCAGGCCAGCGCCACAACGCCCCCGCAGCCAATAAAAGGGATTTCCGCCGGTACCGCCTGGGCGAAACCAATATCCGCCAGCATCGCATCCACAGCCTCCGAGCAGGCCTGCACCTGCGCAACAGGCGTCGGCATCGTTTTGAGGTAACGCTCCGTCAGATAGACTACCCCGGCGGGAAGGCTCACCATCTCCAGAACCTCGCCACCCGCGGAAATGATGACTTCGAGGCTTCCTCCGCCGATGTCGAACACAAAGGCGCGTTCGGGTTTATTATTCAGCGTGGCGAAAACGCCCGCCAACGTCAGCCTCGCCTCTTCCTCGGGTGAAATCACGCGCATTACAATACCCTGCCGAGAGGCACGCTCAAGAAACACGTCGGCATTCTGCGCCTCACGCAACGCGCTCGTCGCCACGGCGTCAACGAAATGGACGTGATGCTCCCGAATGATTCGGGCAAATCGTGAAAGGCAGGCGAGCCCTCTCTGCATGGCATTCTCGGAAAGCATCCCCGTTTCGCAGACACCCTCGCCCAAGCGAATCAACTCGCGCCAGCGGCCCCGCGATTCGAGCTTGCCGGTTTCATCGAGTGTAGCGAGTGCCAGACGTGCCGCGTTCGTGCCCAAGTCCACCACGGCGGCCAGAGGATCCGACAGATCGGCTCGATATCGTTCAGACATGAAAAAAACGGCTTTTCGAAGGGATCATGTATTTCTGAATCGTTCCTTGTTGTGCATGTAGGAGACGGCCGTGTTCCTGAAGCGCTCTCTTTCTTCATCATCAAGATCGCGAACATATCTCGCAGGCGCTCCCAGCCAGAGGGTTCCGGGAGCAATCACCTTGTTCTCGGGCACGACGGCGCCTGCCCCGACGACGGCACCCTCGCCCACCTCTACGTTATTCAAAACGATGGCTCCCATCGCTATCAGGGCACCGTCCCCCACCCGACAACCATGTACGATGGCCATGTGACCCACGGAAACGTCGTCTCCCAGCACGCAATCATACTTCCCGCCCTCAATGTGCAGGATTGAGCCGTCCTGAATGTTGGTGCGCTTCCCCACGCGGATAGGCATGTGGTCCCCGCGCAGAACACAGTTGTACCAAACACTACTGTGTTCCCCGATTTCCACGTCCCCGATGACAACGGCGGTCTCTGCCATCCAGGCGGTTTCATGGATTTTAGGTAGCATTCCCTCAAAGGGAATCAACATGAGCACCCTCTCCCAGGTTTCGCTTCCGGTTTCTAAAGAGGTGACGTTCGCTTTTCCACTTCGCCTGGCATTGGTTCGTGGGCAGCGGGTGAGATTCGAACTTCCTTCAGCAGAGGCAAATTGTCAAACATCGTTCGCCGCTCATCCAAAATCTTCTTGAAAGCCGCTCGCAGCGAACGGGGAAGCGGCATACCTTTGGGGAGTTTCGCCTTCAAGGGGTTCAAATACCGTCCCCGGCGAGTAATCCGGTAATCCAGATGAGGGCCTGTGGACAGTCCCGTGGAACCCACGTAGCCGATTACCTGGCCCTGGAAGACCCGCCTCCCCTTTCGCATCCCGCTCGCATATCGATACAAGTGAAGGTAGGAGGTCCGGTAGCCACCACCGTGGCGTAGTTTTATGGTTTTGCCGCCCTGTCCCTTGCTGCCCACCCAGGTGGCCACTCCATCGGCAACCGCATGAACAGGCGTCCCCCGGGGTGCTGCGTAATCCACGCCGAAATGCGGGCGATAGCGCTTGAGCAGCGGATGAAAGCGCTTCTTCGTGAAACGCGAACTGATTCGCGTGTATCGCAACGGAGAGCGTAAAAAGGCGCGCCTCAGGGATTCGCCCTTGAAGCTGTAATATCTGCCACCTGCGCGCTCGAAATACGCCGCTGTGTGACGCCTGCCTCCTACAGTGAACCTGACTGCCAGAATCTTCCCGTAGCCGGCGAATTCGCCCCTGAGACGTTTGCGCTCGACCAGGACTTCCACCTGATCCCCTTTTTGCAAATCCTTATGAAAATCAATGACGTATGCAAAAATATCGTCCAGTTTGTTCACCAGCACAGGAGCTCCTCCACCATCTACGATGGCCTGATGCAAGGAGTCGCGGATCTGGGATTGAATGCGGACGACATCGACGCGATAGGGAATGGGCTCTTTTCTGGCCGTAAGTTTTCCGCCTGGGGCTCGCAAGATCCTGAGCCGCTTCTCCTTGTCGATCTGAAAAACGAACTCGTGAAACTCGCCATCTTTTTTCTTCACTTCATATCGACGACCCGTTCGGATGCGCGAGAAAATTCGTTTTTCCCGAACACTCTCCAGTATTTTCTGAATTACGGAATGCCGCACCTTGCGCGCCAACAACACTCCGATGACGGTGTCGTCTTTGGCGAATTTCCCCACTTCCGTGGCCAATCCATCCTTCTTCGGACTGGAAGCGACTTCCTCCATGGTATTTTCTTCAGGTTTCTCAAGCGCCTGCCCTTGAACTTTTCGATTAGGTTGAGTACCCGGAGCATCTTTACTTTTGTGCCCTCGTTCGCTTCGGGCTGAAACAGAAGCCGAGGGAGATTTCAGAAGTGAATCAGGTGAAGGAGGCATGACGGATCGTACATACAGGGCCACACCGATGACGAGCATCAACGATACACCCGTCACAGTAAACTTCCCGGAGTTGTTGCCGGATTTCAGTGCCGAGAAAAGTCGCCTCGCGAATTGCACGAACTTACCGCGCATCACAATTCCTTCGGACACGGCGGGCGGAAATCACCAAAAACCGACAGGTACGGGAAATACCTCATGTTACTTATTAACTGCTAATATACCAGATTCTCCGAATATTTCAACCCATTATTAGTATAGCTACATTATTGGAGAATCGGATCCTGAAAAAAAAAACAGGAAGGAGGTCTTTCAATCCTGTATGCCTGACCCAGATACTCATGAACTATAGTTCCCTGTTCTTCAGAAATTCGACCATGCCCACGCGTCACGTCAGCGGGTCGAGTCCGAGCACCGCGCGGCGCACGAGTTCCATCCCGTAGATAGGCGCACGCGACTGCACGAACTGCTCGTTCCCTCCGAAGCTCGACGTGAAGGTGAACACGTCGCTCCCAGTGTGGAGCGCCATGTGAGTGGGGCCCAGCGCGGGCGCGCGTCGGGAGTTTTCCGGTTCGATGTTCTCGGGCGGGTTAGGGCCGAAGACGGCAAGACCCAGGCCGGCGTCGGATTCTTCGCGCACACGCCGAGCAAGTTCCCTGGCAAAGCTCTCGGGGGGTTCGCTCGCATCCACACCGAACATGCGCGCAAGTTCCTCTGAATGCAAGCCGACGACGCCGCGCTTCAGGAACTGCACGCGCTCGGGCCATGCGTTCAGCCTCTGGATCAAGGCCCCGCCGGTGTTCGATTCCACAATGGCGATGGTATTTCCGCTTTCGGCCAGCACACGCGCCAGCGTCTCCTCAAGCGTCGCGTTGCCCGTCGCGTAAACGGCGGAACCCAGAATCTCGCGCACCTTGACCTCCAGGCCCGCAATCATGTCGTCCGCCTCCTCGATGTTCGCGGCTCGCGCGGTGATCCGTACATCCACCTGGCCGGGATGGGCGAGCACACCGATGCTTGGATTGATCGACTCACGAAACAGATCCGATATCATCTCGTCCACCCGCGATTCGCCGAGGCCACACGTCTTGAGAACTTTCGTGCGGATGACTTCGCCAAGGTCGAACCTCTCCTGCAGGATGGGCACCGCGCACTGGGTGATGATGTAGCGCATCTCGTGCGGCACGCCCGGGCTCACGATGATGACACCTTTCTCATCCTCGCACATGAAACACGGTGCCGTGCCGCGCGGGTTCTCGATGGGCGTGGCCCCCGTAGGAATGAAAGCCTGTTTCCTGTTGTTCTCGCTCATGTGGAAACCACGCCGGCTGAAATAGGCGCTGATGTAATCGTACAAATCCTGGCGAAACTCAAGCTCTACACCCATCACCTTGGCACAGGCCTCTCGCGTCAAATCGTCCACCGTGGGGCCAAGTCCACCCGTGGTGATGACCACCTGGGAACGATCGTGCGCCTGGCCGATGACGCCTGCGATTCTGTCCAGATTGTCGCCGACGGTGGTCTTGTAATACATGTTGACGCCTATCGACTTGAGCTGGTTCGCGATGAAGGCACTGTTGGTATCAATGAGGTCGCCGAGTAGCATCTCGGTGCCGATGGCGACGATTTCGCCGAGAATGGGTTCTGCCATGAATGGTTCCTTTATGTCGAAAACCAGAATGTGATGAGTTGCATATTAGGCAAGCACTCCCTTATCGACAAGGGGGGACTCAAGGCAACTTCACAAGCCCCGCGAGAGCGAGCCAGCGCTCGAACCAACGCGTTGCGCGCTGGCTCAAGGTCTCGAGATACGTCGGCGCATCGTTCAGTATCGCCAGCGGGTCCGCATCCGAGCGCGGGGAATGCATGTCGCCTGCGAACGCATCCAGCCATTTGGATATGTCCTCGATCCCGATCTCCAGATGGAACTGAAAGGCGTATGCGCGTTCGCCCCACCGGAACGCTTGATTGGGGTAGCGAGCGGATGAGACCAAGTGCACCGCTCCCTGTGGCAAGTCGAATGTATCGCCGTGCCACTGAAATACCGGGAACGTCGCCTCTTCATCCTCAAGAAGCGGGTCCCCTTGCGCCCGCGGCGTCAAATCCACCTGAAACCAGCCGATCTCCTTTTTCCCCTCCCCCGGATACACCCGGGCACCGAGCGCCGCCGCCATAAGCTGCGCGCCCAGACAAAGTCCGTAAACAGGAACGCCTGCACGAATCGCTTCGCCCAGGAAACGAATCTCATCGGTCAACCAAGAGAATTTCTCCTCTTCGTAAACGCCCATCGGTCCACCCAGGACAACGATGGCTTTTGTGTCTCCCAAATCCTTGAGCGAACGCGGGAGGTGCTGCCCCTTGTGGAGAGCCAGGTAACGCGAAGGGATGCCGCGCCGCGCGAGCACTTCCTCGAGCAACGAGAGCCTTTCCACGTCCACATGCTGAAGCGCGAGAATGGACAACCGAATCCCTCTTGCAAGCGGGCCTAGAACCCCAGAATCGAAAGTGTGTCCCCGAGATTCTCAATCTCGAAATCGGGCGCGCGGCTTCCCTCCGGCAAGGGTGCGGCCTTTCTGTTGAGCCAGGCGCAGGGCATGCCTACACCTTGCGGGCCTTCCACGTCGGCCTCGAACGTATCGCCCACGAAGAGCACTTCGGCAGGCTTCACACCCAGTGTGTCGGCCACCTTGAGAAACAGCGACGCTGCGGGCTTTCTGAAACCTTCATCTTCCGAGATCAAAACCGCATCGAGATACGGCGCAATTCCCATGCGCTCGATAATCCGCTGGGCGGTGGGCGCATGGTCGAAGTTGCTCAAGAGGGCTATCGGCAAGCCCGCTACCCTGATTCTCTCCAGAACACCGATACGGTCCACGTCGAAAACGACAGAATTCTCGATGCCGCGCATGTGGGCGTTCAAGGCCGTCTGGGCTGCCTGTTCCCTCTCGCGCGGTGGAATCGACACCAAGAGCGCCATAAGACGTCGGAAACGGGTTATCGAGCGAACCTCCCTGTATTCCGTATCGTTGTTGCGCTCGCCCCACACCTCGTTCGAGTTCTGAAGCCAAAGCTGGTGGAAGGCCGGGTAATTCGGCACCGCAAACCCGCCCTCGTAGAGCGCTTCATAAGCCGCCCGCGAGGTGGTCTTCTCCTCTTTGCCGTCGATTTCCACCACCGGGAACAGTGTGATGTCGAAATCAACGAGCGTGTCGAACAGATCGAACGCAACCGCGCGAAAAGAAGCCACAGGCACTCCTCGTGAAATCAGGGCCTTGTTCAGGGATCAGTCGTAGGTCCCGTCCATGTCCATCTTTCGGTAAGCGCTGCCGTAAAAAAGAAGCGGGGCGCGCACCTCATCCTCAATCAGGACGCGTGTCACGCGTCCCACGACAATGGTGTGATCTCCGCCCGGAAGCTCTTCGTGCAGATCGCATTCGAGAACACCCACGTTTCCCGTAAGTAGGGGTGACCCGTTTTCACCGATTTCATGCGGGATGTCAGCGAACTGATCCTCCGCGTCTCTTCCCTTGCCTGCGAACCAGTCAGAGGTGTTCTTCTGCTCTTCCGCGAGGAAATTGATGGCGAACTTCTTCGCCTCCTGCACAATCTTCAAGCTCGACGCCTTGTTGTCGTAACACACCAGGACGAGCGGCGGATCGAGTGAGAGGGAAGAAAACGCGTTCGCCGTCATGCCCCGCGCTTCTGTGGACGTTTTCGCGGTGACGACGGTGACGCCCGTGGCAAATCGGCCGAGGGCTGTCCTGAATTCTTTCGGATCGATACTCATGTGTGCCATCCCCTAAAGTGAATATCCTGGATTAGTCGGAATATCTCTTTTTCTGAACGGGTCCTCGCCGTTGCGGAATCTGCGTGTCTCCAGAAAAACGGGTTTGTCGACGGCAGAAAGCTCCACGTCGCAGGCCTGTTTTCGGGCTTTTCCAAAAATAACGCTTCGTCTCGATCAGCCGGAATTGACACCCATGTTCAGACGTCAGATTCTCTCCGCCGTGTCTTCTCGCCCAAAGCGCGTCATCATTTATACATTTCCAGCGACAGGCTCGTCGTGTAGTCGCCCGTGCAATGGGTGACGACGAAACCAGCATCCTCCCTGATCCCCACCCGCTTCATCAATTTCTGAAAACGATACCCCGTGAAAGCGGTCATCCATCCGGTCCAGCGGGCAACGCAGTGGATGTCACACCTGATCTATACAGTCGGCATCAAGGGAAACTCCCCGCAGCTGCACTCGAGTTCCTCTTCTATTTCATCGAACGCGCGGAACTTCCACCTTGCGAGATCGAATTCAGGTACCTGCTCACAATGGAGCAAAGGCCATTGGCCAGTCGTACCCTGGCCCGTCGGAACCCGTTCCCCGTATTTTCCTTCCAACTCATGTCCCTTGGAAAAAAGCACTGTCATTCCAGATCATTGCTCTGCCCGGCGGGCGCGAGCAGCACCTTCAGCCCCGCCCCGCGTCGCATGATGTCGAAGCCCCTCTCCCAAGCATCAAGCGGGAGCATATCGGATACCATCGCCTCACTGTCCACCCTGCCTGTCTCCAGCAGTTCAAGTGCCAGGAGCCAAGCGGATCGCTTCTGGCCAAACGTGCCTACCAAGCGAATCTCCTTGAACGCCAACCTGCCCATATCGACTGCAACGGGCGCAACGGGCAGACCCACCTGGAGGATTTCTCCTCCCTTTCTCACCGCCTCGACGCAGACTTCTAGCACACCGGGCGCACCCGCCGCCTCGACTGCCAAGTCGGCTCCCCAACCATTCGTCTCTTCCATCACCCGCTCGAGAACACACTCTTTCTCGACGTTCACCGCCCATTTCGCGCCGAACGAGCGTGCAAGTGCAAGCCTGTGCACATCCTTGCCGGCGCCTGCCACCATCACACGTGCGCCATGGGAGAGTGCGACCTGAGCGCACCCCAGACCAATCGCGCCCGGTCCCATGACCAGGACGAAATCTCCCTCGCGCACGCAGCATTGCTCGCACATTCCGTGTACGCACACGGCCAGAGGCTCTGAGAGCGCGGCCGCCTTCAGGCTCACGTTATCGGGCAGGCGGTGAATCGACTCCGCCCTTGTGACCACGTAGTCGGTGAAGGCCCCGTTGCTTACCACGCCCGCGATATCACGTTCCTCGCAGCGGTTGTAGCGGCCCGAGGTACAGTGCGGACAGACGCGGCATGTCGACTTCGTGGGTTCGGCCGTCACCCGAGCGCCGAGAGGAATTCCCTCAACCCCATTGCCTGTTTCTACCACCTCGCCCGAAAACTCATGACCCAGCACCAAGGGTGGGAAATAGTGGAAAAACTCGCCCGAGGCGATATGCACGTCCGTACCGCAGATACCGGCATGGGCGACCTTGACCTTCACCTGTCCGGGTCCCACGCGAGGCTCCTCCACGTCCATAAGCGACATGTTTCCGGGACCTTTCGCCTGTTTCACCAGAGCTCTCATGTTCGCCTCTCGCGGGAAGAAATCAGGCGTTCAACACGGCTACCGCCCGAATCGGTGAACCCGACCCACCCCGAATCTTGAGCGGAAGTCCGATGTAGAGGAACTCCTTGCCCACCACCAATTCGATGTTGCACAGGTTCTCCGTGTTCGTGCGACCGAGTTCGCGGCAAACAAGATGGCAAGGGTATTCCGGACTGGTCGCCATATCCATGCTCGGGGCGTCGGTGCCCACGTTGATGGCCCCGCACTCGCCATAGACGTATTCGGCCGCTTCGCGCGTCCAGCCCGCATAGGCCGTCGTGTAGAACGGCGTCGGGTGGTGGCGCTTGAAGTGCCCGTAGGTATAGAGGAGGGTGTCACCCGGCTTGATCTCGTAGTTATAGTGGTCAAGCCTGCGCTTCACGTCGTCTACGCCGATGTAGCTGTTGTCCTCCACGTTCTCGAAATCGATAGCGATACCCCGACTGTAGAAAGAATCGAAGTTCATCTCGTCGATGTGCGGGGCGTCGGGCGATGGGTCAAGATGACTGATGGAATCCACGTGCGTGGGGCCGTGCTCGCAGAACTGGATGATACCCGAATAATAGCTCATCTCGCTCTTGAAGCGCCCGCTGGCGGCGCTTTCCTCATGCGTCATGTTCGTCCAGCGCCAGGTATCGGGGTGCCCGACGAACACAGGCTGACCCTGATAGATATCTTGTGAGAGATCGATGATTTCGTGATTCCTGTACGCCATGGTGATTCTCCTCCGGCATGTCTCATTATGAGTAAACTGTTCCAATCCTTGCGATTCGCTGGGTAAAGCACTTTCGTGTAATCTGCGCCAAAACCGGTGCAACAACTCGCCTGTATCCGGGCATCTGGCAGGAAATATCATGGGTTCTGAGCGCTTCCCGATATTAGGGTCGAGGTGAGACCTTGTCAACGGAAAGGCTTGGGCGGCGCATCCATCGGGAATTGACATCCCGAAGTCCTTCTCCTTACCATGTTGCAGAAACCCCGACTTCACTTTTTCTTTCGATAGAAAGCATCCCGATGGCGTACACGCGCCGTGTAACGGCGATAATTCTCGCCGCAGGCCTCTCGAAGCGCCTGGGACGGAACAAGCTCCTCCTTCCCCTGGGAGGTGAGACAGTCGTCCGCAAGACGGCGAAAGCGGTATGCAAGAGCGCGGTCTCGGAAGTCATCCTCGTGACGGGCCATGAGCAGGCAATGGTGAGAGAGGCTGTAAAGGATCTCAATGTGCGGCTCACGCACAATCTCCGCTACGCCGAGGGCCAAAGCACGAGCATGATCGCAGGAATCGAGGCGGCACCGGAAGACACGGAGGCTTATTTGTTCGTCTTGGGCGATCAACCCCTGCTCACGCCCGAAATCGTGAACGGGATGATTGCCCTCTATGAAGAGTCTTACCCAGATGCACTCATCACAGTGCCTGTCTTCGAGGAAAAGCGTGGAAATCCCACCCTGTTCTCCACCGCCTTGAAGGGCGAACTGCTCCGGGCGAGCGGCGATGCAGGTGGCAGGAACGTTATCCGGATACTGGAAACGGAATCTCCCGCGAGAATCGTTTTTCTCCACCTGCCTAATGATGATATCTTTCTCGACATTGACACAGAAAAAGACTACGAACTTATACTTCGTACATGCCCGAAAGACTCATACGAGTAGTAAAGGAGCACATCCATGGTGAAGCCGTTTCAGATTGCATCCGGACCACGCGTCCGCTTTGGCCGTGGAGAGACCGTCCATATCGGTGAAGAAGCGAAGGGCCTGGGTATCGCCAGGCCGATGTTCGTCACAGACCCGGGACTTGCGTCGAGCGGAGCACTCGACACGGTGCTGAAAAGTCTCGAAGAAGCAGTTCTTGACTATCAGTTCTACGATCAGGCCGAGGCGAATCCCACGGACACGAGCATCATCGGGGCCCGTGATTTCTTCAGCGAACACGGTTGTGACAGCTTCATCGCCGCGGGTGGCGGCAGCACGATGGACACCGCCAAGGCGACGCTTGCCCTCATCGCAAACGGAGGCGTGCCGAGCGATTACTACGGACGAGGCAAGGCCAATACGCCCGGTCCGCCCCTCATCACCGTTCCTACCACAGCGGGCACGGGTAGCGAGGTCACGATGAGCTCTATCGTCACGGACACGAAGTTCATGATCAAAACCGTCCTAGCGGATGACACGCTCTTCGCGAAACTCGCCGTCGTCGACTCGGCACTCCTCGCCAGGCTGCCCTCTCACATCGCTGCGGGTGCGATGATGGACGCCCTGACGCACGCCATCGAATCGGTCGGCTCGCCAAACTCGAACCCTTGGACGGAAGCGCTTGCGTTTCAATCCATCGCGCACATCGGTGAACACGGCAGGGCCTACGTGGACGATCCATCCAACCCGAAAGCCGCAGACGCGATATCGCTTGCGGCGATGCTCGCGGGACGTGCATTCACCAACACGGGCCTCGGCATCGTACACTCACTCGCGCATCCATTGGGTGCCTACCACGGGCTGCACCACGGCACAGCGAACGGCATATTCCTGCCGCCCGTCATGGAGTTCAACCTTCCCGCCATGCGGGAGACTTACGCGCGAATGGCACCGCTTCTGAAAGACGGCGCGGCGAGCACGGCCGAGGCGGCAATAGACGCCATCCGCGAACTCAACACGGACATCGGCATACCGCCCAGCCTGAGAGCAGCCGATGTCGCGAACGAGAACCTTGATATCCTCGCCAAAGACGCGGCGGAGAGCCACCAGGTCACGACGAACCCTGTCCCCTCGAATCAAGAGGACATGAAACGCCTTCTGCTGGCCGTGCTCGAGTAGACGATGCCCGCAAACGAGATATTGATATCGGGAGCGCAGATACGACACCGCCTCCCGGTACTCGCTGCCGAGATCAACGAGGCATTGCCCAACGGGCCACTCCATGTCGTGATGATACTGAAGGGCTCTATCTTCTTCGGCGTCGACCTCGCCCGTGCCCTTGAACGCAACACCACACTCGGCTTTCTCACGGCTTCGAGCTACGGCGCGGACACGACGAGCAAGGGCAAAGTAAAAATCGACGCCAGACACCTCGGCGACATCAAGGGCCGAAGCATTTTGCTCATCGACGATATTCTCGATACGGGCCACACGCTTTCGAAAACCATCAACGTTCTGCGGGAAAAGCACCCCGCGTCTCTCAGGACGTGCGTATTGATGGACAAGCCCGAGAGAAGGGAAGTCGAGATACAGGCGGATCACGCAGGTTTCGCCATCGGGAATCATTTTGTCGTAGGCTACGGATTGGACTGCGACGGGGCGTACCGCACCCTGCCGGATATTCGCATCTATACGCCCGAATGAGGATTGCCCGAAGGAGACGAACAGGTGGAGGTTGGGGGTCACCCCTGCAAGGGGCTTTTGAATGAGTCCTAGTCTCGTGATTCGGTATATATAGCCGTACGAGGAGGTCTCCCATGGGACCATCCCTTTCTGGGGATCGTCCCATGGGTCATGATTCCGGGTTGTTCACAGGAACGGTCCGCTGCAAGGGCGGTGCGATTTTGCCCGCCATTCCGGCTTTCGCCGGAATGGCCGAAATGGTCAATTCCGACCGAAGAGGGGTTTTTCCACAACCCCTCAATCAAACGCCTCGGCCTTTCGTTCACACAGGAGATACGGACATGCCAATTCAGGAAGTAACAGTCTGGGATACTGCCGTGGAAGTCGCCCAGGGCTCGAGAAACCGCTACGGTGGCGCGTCGACGCTGGAACGCGTCGTGGTTCGCCTGGAAAACGACGATAGCCTTGAGGGCTGGGGCGAGGCCGCACCGCTCATGTATTTCACCCAGGAGATGGGCTCCGAGATGGCGTCCACGCTCCGTGAAGCCGCTCCCCGCATTCGGGGGTTGACGGCGGATGACCTCCTGGCTGCGCTGGATGGCGTGGCGGATTTCAGGGGAATGGGCGCCGCGCGCACCGCGCTCGAAATCGCCGCTATGGACCTCGCCGCCAAAATCAATCAGACGCCCTTCGATCATGTTTTCGGCGGGCGCAAGAGAAACGTTGTTATGCTGGACGGCCCCATCGGCCTACTCTCGCCTGAGGAGGCCGTCAAAAAGGCGGAGACACTTGTGGATAAAGGTGTACACACCCTCAAGGTGAAATCAGGCGTCGAGGTAGAGGCGGATGCGGAGCGCATCGCGAGGCTGCGCGACAGGTTCGGCCCCGAAATCAAGCTGAGGACGGATGCGAACGGCGGATTCACACCAGAGGAAGCGCTGCGCTTCACGGACAGAATGGTCGAGATCGGCATCGAACACTTCGAACAGCCCGTGCTTCCCGCAGAGGAGAAACACATCGACGTATTCCGCGAAATCCGTGCCAGGGGGATGCAGGTCGCGGTGGATGAATCCTTGTTCTCCATCGACGACGCTCGCCGCCTGGTCGATTTGGAGGCCGTTGACATCGGCCTTGTCAAGATCGCCAAGTTCGGCGGCCCCAGGGATGCCTGGGAGGTCGCGCGTGTATTCGACGTCGCCGGAAAACCCGCTCTGCTCAGTTCGCCATACGAATCGTATATCGCCAAATCGGCGGGGTTCGCCATTGCGCTGTCGCTTGAGAACGCGGACAGGGCACACGAACTTGCCCATCTTCTCGATGAAGAACCCTACGCCGAGTGGGACCACTCCATATCAGGCGGTGAGTTCACGGCGGTGGATGCAGCGGGGCACGGAGCGGTCGGTATTCCCGCCCGAATCGAGAAGATAGCCAAGGCTGCCGTATAGCGAGAACGATTCTTTATTCGATTGCCCAGGAGAATGAATGCGATGAGTCTCCCCGCCAAGGTCGAGATCGTCGAGGTCGGCACGCGAGACGGCCTCCAGAACGAAAAGCAATACATCACGCCCGAGGACAAAATCAGACTCCTCGACACCATCACCGACGCGGGCGTTCGCCGCATCGAGGTGACGAGTTTCGTGAGCCCCAGGCATGTTCCCCAGTTGCGGGACGCCAGGGAAGTGCTGGCGGGCTGCAAGCGCAACCCCGAGGCCGAATATGAGGCCCTGATCCCCAATGTGCGCGGTATGGAGCGCGCCCTTGAATACGAACTCGACGGCGTGATGCTGTTCGTCTCCGCCAGCGAGACGTTCAACCTGAAGAACATCCGCGCGAGCCGGAAGACGATGCTTGGCGTCGCCCGCGAAGTCGCAAAAATGGCGCTGGGCGCAGGGCTGAAACTCCGGGGCGGCGTGGTCGCCACGTTCGGCTGCCCATATGAGGGGCGCATCTCCTATGAGGACGTCGAATGGATTATCAGCGAGTACGTGGACATGGGTTGTGGGGAAATCGGCTTGGCTGATACCGTGGGAATGACGAACCCGGCGGAAATCAAAAGGCTCACCAATCATATACGGGAGAAGTTCCCTTCTGTCCGCTACGCGCTGCACCTCCACAACACGAGAGGGATCGGCCTCGCCAACTTGCTGGCGGGGCTGGAAGTCGGGGTGGATACGTTTGACACCTCCATCGGCGGCCTGGGTGGCTGTCCCTTCGCACCGCGCGCCACGGGCAACATCGCCAGCGAGGACACGATCAACATGCTCCATGAGATGGGCATCAAGACAGGCGTCAACCTGCCGAAACTCCTGGAAGCCGTATCCCATGCAGAGAAAATTTTGAACCGGCAGTTGCCGGGACAACTCCTTCACGCCGGCATCCCCGAGTGGGAAATCGCATCCTGAGCCGACACCGCGTGTCGCATCAGTTTTTTGCATAGTCCGTCCGGCGAGTTCGGAAATACTTGACTCCATGGCGAAAAACTGATTGTATGCAATATACACTTTCAGGAGAAGAGCGTTGCCGCCCGAGCCCGAACGACCAGATCCAATAGACGAACTGAAAGCCCTCACTTCCAGGGCGCAGGCACGGGGAGGCGAGGCGTCGAAACAGTGCCAGCACAAGCAGGGAAAGTTAACCGCCAGAGAGCGTATCGACCTCCTGATCGACCCCGATAGTTTTTCCGAAATCAACCTGTTCGTCGAGACGCGCGCAACGGATTTCGGCATGGACCAGCGCCGAATGCCCGGTGACGGTGTCATCACCGGCAGTGGGTACGTGAACGGCCAACTCGTGTTCGTGGTCTCGCAGGATTTCGGCTCTCTCGGCGGCTCGCTGGGTGAGATGCACGCGGAGAAAATCGTGAAGATACAGGAACTCGCCATGAAGGCGGGCGCGCCCATTATCACCATCCTCGATTCGGGCGGCGCGCGCATCCATGAGGGCGTTCTGGCGCTTCATGGCTACGCGCAAATCTTCCACAACAACACCCAGGCATCGGGCGTGATCCCACAAATATCGGTCATCCTCGGCCCCTGCGCGGGCGGCGCTGTCTACTCGCCCGCCATCACGGACTTCGTCTTCATGGTTGACGGGCTGAGCAAGATGTTCATCACCGGCCCGGAAGTCATCAAGGCGGTAACGGGAGAAGACGTATCCGTCGAGGAGTTGGGCGGTGGCGCGGTACACAGTTCGACCAGCGGGAACGCGCACTTCCTCGCAAAAGACGAGCGTGAGTGCTTCGCGATGGTGAAAAAACTGCTCTCATTTCTGCCATCGAACAATATGGATGACCCTCCTCTTGCCGATACGTCCGAGTGGCCGCCGGATGAAAATCCCGAACTCGACGGCATCGTCCCAGCGGAGGCCACGAGTGCCTATGACGTGCGTGACCTGGTGGCCAATGTTTTCGACGACGGCGATTTCCTGGAGGTTCACGCTGATTTCGCCAAAAACATCGTCGTCGGATTCGCACGCCTGCGGGGAAGGCCTGTTGGCGTCGTGGGAAACCAACCCAGGCACTTGGCCGGCGTCCTGGACATCGACAGTTCCGACAAGCTCGCCCGCTTCGTTCGCTTTTGCGACGCCTTTAACCTGCCCATCGTCAACTTCGTGGACGTGCCCGGCTATCTGCCCGGCACGCAGCAGGAATACGGTGGGGTTATCCGTCACGGGGCCAAGGTGCTCTTCGCATACAGTGAAGCGAACGTGCCGAAAATCGCGCTCATCGTCAGAAAGAGCTACGGCGGCGCCTACATCGCGATGAGCGGGTTCGGCCTGGGCTACGACCGTGTGCTGGCGTACCCATTCGCCGAAATCGCGGTGATGGGTCCCGAAGGGGCAGCCAACATCATCTTCCGGCGCGAGATCGGCGAAGCCGGGGATCCCGAAAAAGTCCGGGGGGAGAAGATAGAAGAATACCGCAGGCTTTTCGCCACACCCTACACGGCGGCGAAATACGGGCTGGTGGACGTCATCATCGAGCCTCGACACACGAGGGACGCGCTTATTCGCGCGCTCGAAATGACCGCGCACAAGCGCGAGGACAGGCCGCAGAAAAAACACGGTAACATTCCGCTGTAAGGATAAGGATTTTCCCGTGGACGCATTCATACCCGGATTATTGCTGACGGTCGTCGGCCTGGGCGTCGTTTTCGGCTCCCTGATCGTGCTGATGGTGATCATTATGCTTCTGGAGAGGTTCTTCGGCTCAAGAAGTGAGGAAACAGGCACGGGCACGCATGAGCAGAAGTCCTCGCCCCAAAGTGACGATCTGGAAATTGTCCTCGCGGCCGCTGCCGGATATTTTCTTGAAACCGAAACCCCCGAAATATACGTTCCTCCAGTGCGCCGGAACGCGGATTCCTTCTGGGCGCGAACTGCCCGCCAGGGCAGGCTCAGCCACCGGAGGCGGCAGTGAGAAACTTCCACCTGACCATCAACGGAAAACGATACGCTGTGAGCGTGGAGCGCGTCCCCGGATCGAACGACCTCGAAATCACGCTAGACGGGCAGACGCACCGCGTGCAGGTGGAAGAAGAGGAGAAAGCGGCCGTTCCCCGCCCCTCCGCTGCCGCACGCAAGTCCCCGCCCCGGTCTTCGAGCGCCAGCGGCAAAATACTGGCTCCCCTGCCGGGCGTGGTGGTCTCCGTCGAGGTCACTCCGGGCGATTCGGTACGAGCAGGAGATACGCTCCTGGTGTTGGAAGCCATGAAGATGGAAAACGTGATTCTCGCGGATTCGGACTGTGTCGTGCAGGCGGTTCACGTGGCGAAAGGTGACAAGGTGGAAGCCTCGCATCTGCTGATGGAGGTCTCATGAGCCGCCTGTTCCACTCAATCGCCGAGTTCATCTCCCTCACCGGGTTTTCGTCGCTGGACTCAGGCGACATGCTCATGCTCGCCATCTCCTGCCTCCTGCTCTATCTGGCCATCCAGAAAGGCTTCGAGCCCCTGCTGCTGGTGCCCATCGGATTCGGCATGCTGCTCTCGAACCTGCCAGAAACGGGTATATTCGATGAAGGCGGCCTCATCCAGTATTTCTATTTCGGGGTGAAAGCAGGCGTCTTCCCGCCGCTCATCTTCATGGGCATCGGCGCGTTGACCGACTTCGGGCCGCTGCTGGCGAATCCGAAAACCTTGCTGCTCGGCGCCGCGGCACAGTTCGGTATCTTCGCCACGCTGCTCGGAAGCATATTCCTGGGCTTCAATCTTTCGGAAGCGGGCGCCATCGGCATCATCGGCGGAGCAGACGGTCCTACGGCCATCTATACCGCTTCCAAGCTGGCACCCCACCTGCTCGGCCCTATCGCCGTCGCCGCTTACAGCTACATGGCGCTCGTCCCGATGATTCAGCCCCCTATCATGAAGGCGCTCACGACCGGGGAGGAGCGTTCGCGGGAGATGGTGCAGCTAAAAGAAATCGAGAAGCCCGTCCGCATCCTCTTCCCCATCGTCACGACACTGCTCACGGGTCTTCTCCTGCCCTCGGCGGCGCCTCTCATCGGTATGCTTATGCTTGGGAACCTCTTCCGCGAGTGCGGGGCCGTGGAGAGGCTCCTGAAGACCTCCGAAGACTCGCTGCTCAACATGGTGACGATATTCCTCGGCGTCTCGGTGGGTGCCTCGATGACGGCGCACACATTTCTCAAGTGGCAGACCATCGGCATTCTCCTGCTTGGCTTCATCGCTTTCGGCATCGGCACGGCCACCGGCGTGATCTTTGGCAAGATCATGGCTGCGTTCAGCCGCACGCCGATCAATCCCCTCATCGGTGCCGCAGGAGTGAGCGCAGTTCCCATGGCAGCGCGTGTCGTCCAGAAAGTGGGGGCCGACGAGAATCCGGGGAATTTCCTGCTCATGCACGCGATGGGCCCGAACGTTGCGGGCGTCATTGGATCGGCGATAGCGGCCGGCGTGCTCATATCACTCATCCAAACCTGAGGAGCGACATTCATGGCTGGACCACTCGAAGGAATCCGGGTTGTAGACCTTACGCGCATTCTCGCGGGCCCTTATTGCACCATGATGCTGGGTGACATGGGCGCGGAAATCATCAAGATCGAAAACCCTGACGGCGGAGACGACACGCGCGGCTGGGGCCCACCCTTTTTGAACGGGGTGAGCACATACTTCATCTCGATCAACCGCAACAAGAAAAGCCTTACGCTCAACCTGAAAGACGAGCGCGGCAAGGAGATCCTGCGGAATATGATTCGCAAGAGCGACATCATCGTGGAGAACTTCCGGCCCGGTACGCTGGACAAGCTCGGCTTTCCCTGGGAGGAGATCCATCGCATCAACTCCGCGATGATATTCGCCTCGCTCTCGGGCTTCGGCCAGACCGGCCCCAGAGTGAGCGAGCCCGGGTTCGACGTGGTAATCCAGGGTGAAGGCGGGATCATGAGCATCACCGGAGAGCCCGACGGCCCACCCAACAAAGTAGGCGCATCCATCGCGGACATCACGGCAGGCATGCTCGCCGCCCAAGGGATCCTGCTTTCGCTCTACCACCGCGAGAAGACGGGAGTGGGGCAGATGGTCGACATCGGCATGCTCGACGGGCAAGTGGCCCTGCTCACCTACCACGCGAACAACTACTTCGGAACCGGAAAACTTCCGCCCAGGCGGGGGAACAAGCATCCTTCCATCACGCCGTATGAGACCTATGAATGCAAGGACGGGTACTTCAACCTCGGCGTGGGCAACGACAGCCTCTGGCGCAGGTTCTGCGACGCCATGAGGCTGGGGGATATCAAGGAAGATCCCAAATTCGCCGTCAACAAGGACCGAGTGGACAATCGTTTGGAACTCCAGGAAATCCTCGACGCCTTCTTCGCGGAGAAGACGGTGGGAGAGACGCTCGAGACCCTGCGGGTAGCGGGCATCCCCTGCGGCCCCATCAACAATCTTGCGCAGGTACTGAACGACCCCCAAGTGATCGCGCGTGAGATGGTGGTGGACATCGACATGCCCGTCGCCGGCCCCACGAAGGTGACCGGCGTGCCCATCAAGCTCTCGAAAACCCCGGGCGCCGTCCGCACACCCCCGCCCTCGCTGGGCCAGCACACCGACGAAGTACTCGAATCCGTTCTCGGCATGGACGAGGCGCAAAGAAACGCCCTTCGAGAAGAAGGCGTGGTATGAGGTTTTTGCAATGGACATTTTCGGGCACTTTCCACGCCCCTTGGCGCTGATCTCCCGTCAGGCAATTTCGGGGGATTATTAAGGTGCGGATACCGGGCGTACAGATCGAAAAACCCAAATCCCTGAGCAAGATGGTATCCGAGCAGATTAAGGACGCTATCCTGAGCGGCATCTTCCAGCCGGGAGACAAACTGGTCGAGACGACGCTTACCGAATCCATTGGCGTGAGCAGAACGCCGTTGCGCGAAGCCTTCCGGGAACTCGCGGCGGAAGGCTACATCACCGTCGTCCCACACAAGGGGGCGCACGTAAGCCTCGTGAGCGAGGATGAGGTTCTCGACATCTACGCCATCACGAGCGTACTGGAAGGTCTCGCCACGCGCCTCGCAACCCCAAACCTCCGCGAAGGCAGATCGAACGAGAAGCTCCAGGAACATTTCGAGCAGTTGAAGTGCCACCACGAGCGCGACGAGGTGGACGCCTACTGGGCGGCGAACCGCGAATTTCACCACCACATCACGAGCGCTTGCGAGAACTCGCGCCTCCAGGAGCTCATTGAGAATCTGAGACAGCAGATCATGAAGACTCGCGTGGTGACGCTCCACGCGCCCGGGCGTCTCGACAGTTCCATGGACGAGCATGGTGAAATTCTTCAGGCCATTCTTGACGGCGAAGCGAGAGCTGCCGAACGCCTGGTGATCCGGCACCTCGAAATTCAGGGGAAATTCGTGCTGGACCTCATCAAGAAATCACCGGAAAACGAAAGCGATCCGACGGAGAACGACTAGGCGAACACCTGCCGTACAACAAGTCCATCTTCCACCCCCAAGGCATCCGCCACGCCTGCCTACGGGAGACGACACCTGGCATTCTGCATTCACAATCCCCGCGTCGAAGGCCGTTTCCTTTCCCATCACTGCGTGGGTCGTTCCACGAGAGCCCTCCCACAGCCCCCAGGCGTCAAGGCGGCGTGGTATTCATCCTGGTGGAGATTTAGCTGATCAAACTGATTTTCATGAGCTCTCCGTCCCTTCATCCACGACATGGAACGTGCTCTCCGCCTCTGCGACGGCACGGCCGTCTTCCGCCCTTATCGCCCTTCCCTCCAAAACGGCGAACCTTCCTTTTCGCTTCTTGAGCCTCCCCTCCAGGAGCAAGGGTGTGCCCACAGACAAGGGGTCATGATAGCGAATCTCGCTTCTCGCCGAGTAGGCGCGCATACCCTTCAAAAACAGCCAGTTCGCCATCACGTCATCAAGCACGCTGAAGACGATGCCCCCGTGTGTCACGCCGTCGTAACCCTGGTGGACGGACTGCGGCGTGAACTCGGCGAGGCAAACATCGCCATCCAGCCGAAACGCGATTTTCAGGCCAATCGGGTTCGTGGTTCCACATACGAAACATCCGTCTGCGTCCGGACGCCCTCTTTCATCGGTCAATGGTTCGGTCTCCATTTCAGTTCGCTTCAAACAAAAAAGGAGAGCCTCCACGGCTCTCCTTTCAGGAGTGTCTCACATTCCAGTTCCTACACTTCGCCTTGCGCCTCTCTTCTTTTCCGGCGGCGTTCACGCCTCTCTTCTTCTCTCGTGGTGTCTCTGTCGACGAGTTCGAGGAGCGCCATCGGGGCACTGTCTCCCTGCCGGGGAAGAAGGCGCAGAATGCGGGTATAGCCGCCGGGTCGCTCTAGGTATCTCGGGGCGATGGTATCCATGAGCTTGGCAACCGCGGCGGGAGTCTTGAGATAAGAGGCCACCTGACGCCGTGCATGAAGCGTGCCCTTCTTTCCCGTTGTGATGATCCGTTCCGCGTGGCGACGAACCTCCTTGGCCTTCGCCAGCGTCGTTCGTACCCTCTCCTCGTCTATAAGAGAAGTAACCATATTCCTCGTCATTGCGTCGCGATGCTTCGAGGTGCGTCCCAGTTTTCTGCCGTGCCATCGGTGCCGCATCTGCCCAATCCTATTCTGTTTCGGAATCTTCCCCCTCGCTCAGGTTGAGCGGGGAGATATCCATATAGCCCAAATCCATGCCGAGGGATAAACCCATCCCGGTGAGAATATCACGAATTTCATTCAAACTCTTACGGCCGAAGTTTCGCGTTTTCAGCAAATCGGCTTCTGTTTTTTGCACCAACTCACCCAACGTGCGAATGCGTGCGTTTTTCAGGCAGTTGTAGCTGCGAACCGAGAGTTCAAGTTCTTCCACGCTTCTGCCGAGGCTCTCCACCATTCTTTGCTTGCGTTCATCCACCTTGGGCGCCTGAGGCGCCGCCTCTTCCTCGAAGTTAATGAATATCTGCAGGTTGTCCTTGAGAATCTTTGCCGCGTGGGCGACCGCGTCCAAAGGAACGACGGTTCCATTCGTCTCCACTTCGAGAATCAACTTGTCGTAGTCCGTAATGTCGCCCACCCGGGTCTTCTCCACCTGGAAGGTGCAACGGCGGATAGGAGAGAAGATGGAGTCTATCGGGATGAACTGCGGGCCGAGGGTCAAATCCACGTTTCTCTCCGCGGGCACGTAGCCGCGGCCGACGTTCGCCACGAGTTCCACGTCAAGGTCCGCTTCCTCGTTCATGTTGGCTATTTCAATGTCGGGAGTCAGCAACCTCACACCGGCCGGCACTTCGATGTCGCCCGCCTTGAACACGCCGGCGGAACCCGCATGCCGATAGTGCATGTGAACCGGCAGATTTTCCGATTCCACCTCGATGACAACATCCTTGAGGTTGAGGACGATTTCCGTCACATCTTCCATGACGCCCGGAATGCTCGAAAACTCGTGATACACGCCCTCGATACGCACGCCCGTGAAAGCGGCCCCCTGCAGTGAAGACAAAATCACACGACGAAGCGCATTTCCCAATGTAACGCCATACCCGCGCTCCAGGGGTTCGGCGACAAAACGACCGAAAGTTTCGTTCAAGCTCTCCTGCTGCGGCTCCAAGCCGGCAAGTTTGACTAGCTCGGCAATCGCTGTCATCTACTGGTCCTCCGTACGGCGGTTGACCACTTTTTGAAAGAAGTAGGTCGAAACAGGCTCGTGATTTATTTGGAATACAGTTCCACTATTTGCTGTGCGTTGATGTCAACCTGGGAATCTACCAGAATCGGCGGCTCCAGGACGCGCGCCTGAAGGTCGGCATGATCCACGTCGAGCCAAGCGGGAGCACCTCGGACCTTCCCCTTCTCCGCGCTTTGTACGACCAACGCGATTTTCTTGCTTTTCTCCTTGATTTCGACGACATCGCCCTTTCGCACAGCAAACGCCGGACGATTCACTTTCCTGCCATTCACGCGAATGTGATTGTGAATCACCAACTGACGCGCCTGGTTGCGCGAATCCGCGAAACTCGCCCGGTATACGACGTTGTCGAGCCTGGATTCGAGCAGCGAAAACAGGTTGTCACCAGTGACACCCTTGCGCCGTGCTGCTTCCTTGTAATACAGCCGGAACTGTTTCTCCAGCACGCCGTATACCCGACGCGCCTTTTGCTTCTCGCGAAGCTGCAGTCCGTATTCGCTCAACTTTCCACGCGAACGCGCGGCACCGTGCTGTCCCGGCGGGAAACTACGTTTCTCGAAAGAACATTTGTCACCGATGCAGCGGTCGCCCTTCAGGAAGAGCTTCATGCCCTCTCTACGACAAAGCCGACAAACCGAATCCTTGTATCGTGCCAAAATTCAAACTCCCTCTTTCCGGGGTCTAGACCCGACGCCGCTTGCGCGGACGGCAACCATTATGGGGAATCGGCGTAACGTCACGAATGAGACTCACCTCGAGACCCGCGGCGGCCAACGAGCGAATCGCTGCTTCACGGCCCGAACCGGGGCCGCTCACGTATACCTCCACCGAGGTCACGCCCAAGTCCAACGCTTTTTTAGCGACATCCGCGGCAGCCATCTGCGCGGCGAAAGGCGTGCTCTTGCGGGAACCCTTGAAGCCCTGCCCACCAGCCGTTGACCAGCAAACCACATTTCCGCCCGTGTCGGATATCGTGATGATGGTGTTGTTGAAGGTTGCCAGAATATGAACCTGCCCCTTGCCGATAACCCTTCGCTCACGTCGGCGCCTTCCGCCACGCTTTCCTCTATCCGCTTTCGCCAATTGAAATCTCCTGCCCTATAGATGCGAAACCAAAATCAGTTGTTTTTTTTCTTTGCGCCCACCGTCTTGCGCGGTCCCTTGCGGGTGCGCGCGTTCGTGTGGGTTCTCTGCCCGCGAACGGGGAGTCCGCGGCGATGCCGAAGCCCCCGGTAGGTGCCAATGTCCATGAGTCTTTTTATGTTCATGGTCACCCGACTCTTCAAGTCACCCTCCACCGCATAATCGCGCCCAATAATCTCGCGCAAGGCCTGCACATCGGCTTCGGTGAGGTCCTTCACCTTCGCGAAGGCGTCGACCTTCACTTCTTCCACTATCTTGTTCGCAGAAGTCCGACCAATGCCATAGATATACGTCAAGGCGATGTTGACGTTCTTGTCGTTGGGAATATCCACTCCGGCAATACGGGCCATTCGTGTTCTCCTTTATCTGCTTGCCATCGCTTCAGCCTTGCCGCTGCTTGTGTTTGGGGTTCGAGCACAAGACGCGCACGACACCTTTGCGGCGGATGACCTTGCATTTGTCACACATCGGCTTGACTGAACTTCTCACCTTCATAGCCTGACTCCAAATCTCACTTCAAACACCTATTTATAGCGACTCGTGATCCGCCCTCTCGTCAAATCGTAGGGGGAAAGTTCTACTTTCACGCTGTCCCCCGGGAGAATCCGAATAAAGTGCATCCGCATTTTCCCCGAGATATGGGCCAACACCTTGTGGCCGCCTTCTATCTCGACGCGAAACATCGCGTTCGGCAAAGGCTCCACAACCATTCCATCCACCTCTATCACACCTTCCTTGGGTGCCCTCTCCTCGCGCTCTATCTGATCGCGCTTTCTCTGCTTTCTGCTCCCCTGGCGTCGTGGTCTCCTCATGCGGCAAGACTCAGGATATCCGGGCCGTTTTCGGTGATGGCGACGGAATGCTCAAAGTGCGCGGAGAGTTTCCCGTCCGCGGTGACGACTGTCCATTCATCGCTCAATACCTTCACGTCATGCACACCCATGTTCAGCATCGGCTCAATCGCGAGTACCATGCCAGCCTTCAGTTCCGGTCCCGTACCGGGGTCGCCGAAATTCGGAACCTGGGGCTCTTCATGAAGATTCGTTCCCACCCCATGTCCGACATAAGCACGAACCACCGAAAAACCGTCGTTCTCCGCGTACCTTTGGACAGCATGCGAGATATCAAACAAGCGGTTGCCTGGCTTGGCCTGTTCGATTCCCTTGAAAAGCGAATCCTCGCAGCATTTCAACAGCTTTTTTGCTTCGGGATCAATATCGCCCACCGGAAAAGTGACCGCATGATCCCCGTAGTAGCCATACAATTTGGCGCCGACATCCACGCTCACTATATCCCCTTCCTCAAGCTTTCTCCCGGAGGGCACTCCATGAACCACCTCTTCGTTCACTGAAGCGCATATCGTGTGCTGATAACCCCTGTATCCCTTGAAAGCGGGTACCGCTCCCTGCTCACGAATGATCCGCTCCGCCAAGGCGTCCAGCTCAAGCGTCGTGATACCCGGCCGAATCGCGTTCTTCAGTTCCCCCATTACGCTCATCACAACGCGGTTGCTATCCCGCAAACGTTCTATCTCTTTTCGCGAACGCAAGATGATGGCCATCACGCAAGCACCTGGGCAATACCTTCCTCCACCCGCTGAGTGACTTCCTCGACACTACCCTCACCGTCGATTTCCGCGAGCTTGCCTTTATCGCCGTAAAACGCCACCAACGGCTCGGTATGTTCCTGATACACCTTGAGGCGCCGAAGCACCGTACTCGTCATGTCGTCCTCGCGCTGGTAGAGGTCTCCACCGCAAACGGAGCAAAGCGAGGTGTCCATGTTGGGGTAGACAGCGCCGCACTTCCTGCAGGTAAGCCTTCCCGCCAGTCGAGCCACCACGGCTTCGCTTGATACGTTCAGATAAATAACCACATCCACACTGTCAGGCAAGACCCTTTCCAAAGCCTGACCCTGTTCAATCGTCCTGGGAAAACCATCCAAGATGAATCCATTCTCACAATCCGCCCGGGAGATGCGTTCCTCGATCACCGAAATGATGAGGTCGTCCGGAACCAAACGGCCCTGGTCGATGATGTCCCTCACCTGCTGGCCAAGGGCCGTTTTCTCCTCCACCGCCTGTCGCAACATATCCCCGGTCGATATTTCCGTCACCTGCAGGGATTTCGCCAGTCCGGCACCCTGGGTGCCCTTCCCCGAACCCGGAGGACCCAAAAGAATAATTTTCACCCTAGCCCGCACGCCCCCGTATCCGCCCACGGCGCAGAAATCCTTCGTAATTTCTCATCACCAGATGAGACTCGATTTGCCGCTGCGTATCCACCGCCACACCCACGACGATCAGGAGCGCCGTCCCTCCAAAGAAGAACGGC
Organism: bacterium; assembly: GCA_965200245.1. GTDB lineage: Bacteria > UBA8248 > UBA8248 > UBA8248 > UBA8248 > Bin107. The sequence continues at coordinate 199,514 of CBDATS010000004.1, forward strand.
ACGTTGAACCACTGGATCAGATAAGTAGGCAAAATGACAATGGCACTCAGGTAGATGGCCCCCAGGAAAGTGAGGCGGCTCAGGGTGCGATCGATAAAATCCGCCGTCGGGCGGCCTGGACGCCTACCTGGAATGAAACCGCCGTATTTCCTCAGGTTCTCCGCTACATCCATCGGATTGAAGATGATGGCAGTATAAAAGTATGCAAAGAAAAAGATCAGTACGACCGTCAAGAGCACGTACCAGGTGCTCGGCGGTGTGAGTGCCGCGCTCAATTGCTGGAGCCAGTCCACGTTCGAGAACTGCGCGATAGTGGCAGGAAAAAGAATCATCGAACTCGCGAAGATCGGCGGAATAACACCCGATGTGTTTACCTTTAGCGGCAGGTGTGTTTCCTGGCCGCCCGCCATCCTCCGGCCCACCATCCGTTTCGCGTACTGAACACGTATTCGCCGCTGCCCCGCCTCGAACCAGACCACGAGGCCCACGACGGCCACCATCCCCACCGCCAGCACTATCATCACGAAAGGCTGTAATTCGCCGGTCCCCAACAGGCGGAACGTGTTGATGATCGCACCGGGCAGGCCCGCGACGATACCTGCGAAGATGATAAGGGATATTCCGTTACCGATACCGCGCTCGGTAATCTGCTCGCCGAGCCACATGATGAACGAAGTACCCGCCACGAGGGTGAGGACTGTCATCAGGCGGAATCCCCAGCCCGGATCGGGAACCACGAGTGCTCCCGTGGGAGCGGCCATCTGCTCGATGCCGATGGCGATGCCGAAACCCTGCACGGTCGAGAGAAACACCGTACCATAGCGCGTGTATTGGTTGATTTTCTTGCGGCCCGAATCGCCTTCTTTTTTCAGGCGTTCGAGGTGGGGAACCGCGACAGTAAGCAACTCCAGGATGATGGAAGCGCTGATGTAGGGCATGATCCCCAGAGCGAAAATTGTCAACTGACTCAGGGCACCGCCCGTAAAGAGGTCGAAAAACTGCATGAGCGTGCCGCCTCCGCGGCTCAACTCGGCAAAAAAGGCCGCAAGCGCCACGGTATCGATTCCCGGTGTGGGGATATGCGCCCCAATTCGATAGACCGCCAGAATGCCGAGCGTAAAGAGAATCCTGTTTTTCAGCTCGGGAACCTGGAAGATGCTGGGAACACCGCCTTCCCTCACTCGCTTTTATCCTCCGGTTTAGCGGTGAGGACCACGATCTTGACGCTTCCGCCTGCGCTTTCGATCTTGCGGCGAGCCGATTCGCTGCATTTTTGCACCTTGAGATGAACCGATCGATCGATCTCTCCCTTTCCCAGAAGCTTGACTCCATCCTTGGACACTTTGCGGATGAGGCCTGCGGACCGCAAGGCGTCGGCGTCGACGATTGCCCCCTCAGCCAGCACACCCAGCCGTCCCACGTTCAATTCGGAGAATTCCTTTTTGAAGCGGTTGCTGAATCCGCGCTTCGGCAAACGACGCTGGAGCGGCATCTGGCCGCCCTCGAAACCTACCTTCCGGCTAAAGCCGGAACGCGATTTCTGGCCCTTGTGGCCGCGCGTCGACGTCTTCCCCCTGCCGGAACCCGTTCCGCGACCCAAGCGTCGCCGGGCCTTCACCGCCCCCTCGGGAGAGGACAAATCACCCAAGCCTGTATATGAGTTTTCCGGCTTCGTTTCGTTCTCGGACATCTGAATACAAGGGCTAGGCCCCCTCCTCCACTTCTACGAGATGCTTGATCTTGAACACCATGCCACGGATGCTGGCGTTATCCGTCTTCACGACTGTCTGGTTAATCCGCCTGAGACCCAGCCCATGTAAAACGGCGCGCTGCTTCTTGTTTGAGCCAGACGTGCTCTTTCTCAAGGTGATTCTAATTTTTTCCTGCTTATCCGGCGCCATTTTTTCCTCTACTCTTTTTTCGCGTCGGCTTCTTCGGTCGCGCTTCCTTCGTCAGCACCACCAGCCTCTTCGGTAGCGGGGTCGCCATCTGCGACATTTTCCGCAGTGGTCTCCGCATCCACCGCCGAGACTTCGGCATCTTCCGCCTGTGCACCTTCGGCTGCGCCATCGGTCAATTGAATCCCCCGGAGCGCGAAGACTTCCTGTTTATTGCGCAACGAGCACAAGCCCTGCAACGTCGCCTTGGCCGCGTTGTGCGGGTTGTTCGTGCCGATGCACTTCGTCAATATGTCACGTACCCCGGAAACATCCAGAACCGCGCGCACGGGACCGCCTGCGATGACGCCCGTCCCCCGCGCCGCCGGTTTGAGCAACACGCGGCCCGCGCCGTATCTACCCATCGTCTGGTGGGGAATGGTCTCATGGTCGAGAGCCACCTTCACCATCGATTTGCGTGCCTTCTCCACACCCTTGCGGATGGCTTCGGGAACTTCGTTCGCCTTGCCCATCCCAAGACCGACCTGTCCCTTTCTGTCGCCGACGGTCACCAGGGCACTGAAGCTGAAGCGTCTGCCGCCCTTCACCACCTTGGCCACACGGTTCACGTAGATGACCCGGTCGATGAATTCACGCTCTTCGGGATTCTCAGGCTCTCTGTCCCGGCCTCTTCTTTCCTCTCGCGCCATCAGAAACTTACCCCCGTGTCCCTCACGCTGTCAGCCAGCGCCTTCACGCGGCCGTGATAAAGATAGCCGTTGCGATCAAAAACCACTTTTTCCACACCCTTGGCCTTCGCGCGATCAGCCAGCAGTTTACCGACGATCACGGCACCCGCCACATTGCTCCCGCCAGCGTTCTCGGAACTCTGTGCCTCGGAAGCGAAATCCTTCTCGCGCGAGGAGGCCGATGCCAACGTCTGGCCCGAAACGTCATCTATCACCTGAGCGTAGATGTGCGCGCCACTCCTGAAAACCGTCAAGCGAGGACGCTCGTTAGCCCCTCGACTCTTCTTGCGAATTCTCACCTTTCGCTTGAGCCTCGCCTCAAGTTTGCTTGATCGACCCACTTCATGAACCTCCCGCGCTACACACCGGCTTTGCCGACCTTGCGACGAACCGTCTCGCCCGCATAGCGGATACCCTTACCCTTGTACGGCTCTGGGGGCTTCACCTTCCGGATTTCGGCAGCCACCCAGCCTACCATCTGCTTGTCGATGCCCTTCACCTTGATCGCCGTGCGGTTGCGGTCGCTCTGCACCTCGAAGGTGATTCCCTCAATCGGTTCAATGCTCACCGGATGGGAATATCCTACGTTCAGGACAACTCCCTCGCCCTTCGCCTCCACACGGTAACCCAAGCCTATGATCTCAAGTTCCTTCTCGAATCCCTTGGTCACGCCTTCGACCATGTTTGCGATTAGCGAGCGCGTGAGACCGTGCAGGGATTTATCCTGACGCGATTCGCTGACGCGCGTGACGACGATGTTTCCGTCGTCGATCTCCACCTTCGGCCTGTGGTGAAGCTCGAGTTCGAGTTCCCCTAAAGGTCCCTTGACGGAGATGTGACGTCCATCAAGCTTCACTTCCACGCCCGAGGGTATGGAAATCGGCATTTTTCCGATGCGTGACATTCAAACCACCTCACCAAATCTCACAAAGAACTTCACCACCCACGCCCAGATTTCTCGCTTCCTCGTCCGTCACCACGCCACTCGAGGTCGTAAGAATAGCGATTCCCATGCCGTTGAGCACCTTGGGAACCGACTCTTTGTCCACGTACACGCGACGGCCGGGCTTGCTGACACGCTTCAAACCGCTCAATACCAACTTTCCGTCCTGGGGCGGCTTGAGCGTCACCATAATTCGGGTCTGCCCCTTGGGGCCCGGCTCAATATCGTATCCCTTGATGTAGCCCTGGGACTTGAGAATGCCGACGACGCTCTCCTTGAGTTTGCTGCCGGGGATTTCTGTACTGTCATGACCCGCGTTCACCGCATTGCGAATGCGCGTGAGAAGATCGGCAATAGGATCCGTCATACTCATATTCTTCGCTCTCCGCCTACCAACTCGACTTCGTGACTCCCGGAATCTCGCCCCGAAGCGACAATTCCCGGAAGCAGATCCGGCAAATCTTGAAACGCCGCAAATAGCCCCGCGGGCGCCCGCAACGCTGGCAGCGATTGTACGCACGTACGCCGAACTTGGGCGTTTTCTTCTGTTTCGCAATCAAGCATTTTTTCGCCACTGTATTTCCTCTTAATTCACCCGGAAGGGAACACCCAATTCGCGAAGCAGCGCCCTTCCTTCCTCATCCGTGTTCGCCGAGGTGTTCAAGACAATCCCGATACCTCGGGATTTCTCCACCTTGTCGATGTCGATTTCGGGAAAAATAATCTGCTCGCGAATCCCCAGACTGTAGTTTCCTCGACCGTCAAAGGACTTGGAGCTCAAACCCCTGAAATCGCGCACGCGGGGAAGCACCACGTTTACGAGGCGATCCATGAAATCCCACATCCGGGCACCACGAAGTGTCACCATCGCTCCGATGGGCATTCCCTCGCGTAGTTTGAAGTTCGCGATGGATTTCCTCGCGCGCGTGATAACGGGCTTCTGGCCCGCTATGCTCGTCAACTCGGCGACGCCGTTCTCAAGAGTCGCCGCATTCTGGACAGCCTCTCCAAGTCCCATATTCAGTGTTACTTTCACAAGCCGCGGAACCCGCATGACGTTGGCGTATTCAAACTCCTTGCGGAGTTTGTCCATGATTTCGTCACGGTAAAGCTGCAACATTCTGGGAACGTACGCCATTTCGACTGAAATCCTTCTCTTTTTCTATACCGTATCGAGCAATTCACCGCTGTGATGCGTCACACGTACGTGTGCGCCATCCTCAAGCCGTCTTCTGCGAATCCGGGCAGGCTGATTCGTCTTCGGGTCCACGGGCATCACATTGGAAATGTGAATTTTCCCCTCCCGCTCCAGGATGCCGCCTTGCTGGTTCCCCTGACTCGGTTTCGTGTGCCGTTTCACTATATTCACCTTCTCGACAATCACACGGTTTTCATTTTTCAGCACCTGAAGCACCTTGCCGGTCTTTCCCTTCTCGCGACCCGTGATTACCTGAACGATATCGCCCTTTTTCACATGCGTTTTTCTCGGATTCGAACCCATCTCGTTTCTCACAGAACCTCAGGAGCGAGGGAAACGACGCGCATGAAACGCTTACGCCTCAACTCGCGGGCCACGGGTCCGAAAATGCGCGTCCCCATCGGTTCGCGCGCCTCATTGATGATGACGACCGCGTTGTCGTCGAAGCGAATATAAGTGCCGTCCTCACGCCCGGTCTCCTTCACGGTGCGAACGACAACGGCACGTCGGACTTCCCCTTTCTTTACCGGGCTGTTCGGTATGGCTTCCTTAATCGCCACGACGATTATGTCGCCGATTCGCGCGTATCGCCGGCGCGACCCGCCCAACACTTTGATGCACTGGGCGCGCTTCGCCCCCGAGTTGTCCGCTACACCACACATCGTTTCAACCTGAATCATTTTCCCTGTTTCCTACCTGCTATTTGCTGCGTTCAATCACGTCCAGGAGACGCCAGCGCTTCCTCCGGCTGAGCGGCCTCGTTTCGATAATCCGCACCCTGTCTCCCGTATTCAGGGAGTTCTCCTCGTCATGAACCAGATATTTCTTTCGCCTGCGCACGACGCGCTTGAAGGTCGTATGCTTGAAAAGACGCACCACCTCGACGGTGACAGTCTTGTCCATCACGTCGCTCACGACCCTGCCTTCGCGAACCTTCCGCCTGCCCCGAACCCGAGTCATCTAAGATTCCTCTCCCCAGGCGCCTGCCTGCTCGCTTTCCCGTTCTCGCTTGGAAGTCAACACACGCGCCAAATCGCGCTTGAGTAGGCGGATGCGTGCTGTGTTGTCCAGTTGGCCCGTCGCCTTGCGAAAGTGAAGGTTGAACAACTCCTGACGCAATTCCTTCTCCTTAAACCCGAGTTCGTCGTCACTCAATTCGAGAACTTCGCTGTATTTCACCTAGTCACCCCCCTCATGAAGAGGTCACGATCCTGGTTTTGCACGGTAACTTTTGGGCAGCCAGACGGAGCGCCTCACGCGCGATGCCGTCGGCGACGCCGTCCATCTCGTAGAGGATTCTTCCGGCGCGCACAGGAGCCACCCAATACTCGGGCGAGCCCTTGCCTTTGCCCATGCGAACCTCGGCCGGCTTCTTGCACATGGGTTTGTCCGGAAAAAGACGAATCCATATCCGTCCACCGCGTTTGATATAGCGCGTCATGGCGATACGGGCCGCTTCAATCTGGCGCGCCGTGATGTGCGCCGTTTCCAGGGTCTGAAGCCCGTAGGAGCCGAACGAGAGCGTCGAGCCGCGTTGGGCCTTTCCATCCAGACGCCCCTTTTGCATCTTCCTGAACTTCGTCCTTTTCGGTTGCAGCATGTCTTACCTCTAAGCGCCCGTTACGATCCCAACGTCTGGGAGGGAATTCTTCTCGCCTGACGGATCATCTCGCCCCGGAATATCCAGACCTTTACGCCAATGATCCCGTACGTCGTCTTGCCTTCGGCGAAACCGTAGTCGATGTCCGCGCGTAAGGTCTGGAGTGGCACGCGACCCTCCCGGTACCATTCCGTTCGCGCGATCTCCGCACCCCCAAGCCTGCCGGAGCACTGAATCTTCACACCCTTGGCACCAAAGCGAAGGGCCGAGGTCACGGCTTTCTTCATGGCACGGCGAAAAGCGATCCGGCGTTCTAGTTGCATGGCAATGTTCTCCGCCACAAGTTGGGCGTCCATCTCCGCCTTGCGCACTTCCTTGATGTTCACGTTTACCTGACCGCCGGTGAACTCCTGCAGATCCGCCTTGAGCCTGTCCACCTCTGCACCGCGTTTGCCGATGATAATGCCCGGCCGCGCGGTCCAGATGTTGATGCGCGCGCGCTCGCTGGCGCGCTCAATCTCTACATTGCTTACGCCCGCGTGGGAGAGGCGTTCCTTCACGAAATTACGGATACGCAGATCGTCCAGGAGTCGGTCGCCGAAATTATGTTTGGCGAACCATTGCGAATTCCAGGCCTTGGTAATGCCTACCCGAAAACCGATGGGGTGAACCTTTTGACCCATTTGTATCCCCTAATTCGCTTCGCCGATATCCACTCGAATGTGGCAGCTTCTGTGCGTTACGCGACCGACACGCCCGCGCGCGCGCGCGCGGAACCGCTTTTGCACCGGGCCCCCATCTACCCGAACGCTCTTCACGATGAGGCCTTCGGGATCGTCGTGCTCGCCCTTGTCGGTGGCGTTCGCAAGTGCGGAAAGAAGTACCTTCTCCATCACCCTGGCCGATGAGCGCGTGGACAGACGCAAAAGGGTGAGAGCATCCGCCACCCGCTTGCCACGGAGCATGTCCGCTAACTGACGCGTCTTGCGCGGCTTGGCTCGGTAATATTTCAAAATCGCCTTGGACATGTCGCTCCCTACCTTGCTTGGGCTTATCCACCCAAACCTATTTCAATGTGACCTGTCGCTTCGTCATTCCCGAGTGCGAGCGGAACGTACGGCTGGGAGAAAAGTCTCCAAGCTTGAAGCCCACCATGTTCTCCGTCACGTTCACCGGCACGAACTTCTTTCCGTTATGTACGGCGAAAGTGTGGCCGACGAAATCGGGAATGATGGTGGAGCGTCTCGACCAGGTTCTGATCATCCGCTTCTCGCCGCTCTCATCCATCGCCTCCACTTTCCTCCGAAGATGATCGTCTACGAATGGACCCTTGTGAAGAGAACGTGGCATCGCTATCCAATCTCCCTCGATTCCGGCTACCTGGACTTTCTTCGCCGCACGATGAATTTAGAAGAAGGTTTCCCCTTCTTCCGCGTCTTGTATCCTTTCGTCGGCTTGCCCCACGGAGTCACCGGGTGCCTGCCGCCCGAACTCTTGCCCTCTCCGCCGCCCAGGGGATGATCCACCGGGTTCATAGCCACACCCCGTACGTTAGGACGGCGACCCAGCCATCGCTTGCGCCCTGCCTTACCAAGGCTCACGTTGCTGTGGTCAGAATTGCCCACCACGCCTATCGTCGCGTAGCAGGAGAGGTGAATCATGCGGACCTCGCCGGAGGAGAGCCGAAACTGCGCGTAACTTCCCTCCTTCGCCATGAGTTGGGCCCGCACACCCGCGCTGCGGGCAATTTGTCCGCCGCGTCCGGGCTTCATCTCGATGTTGTGGCACGTGGTCCCCAGCGGAATCCGCTCCACGGGCAACGCATTGCCGACGCGAATTTCCGCGTCAGGTCCTGAACTTACGGTCGCGCCCACTTCCAAGCCGTCAGGCGCGAGAATATAGCGCTTCTCCCCATCGAGATAGACGATGAGCGCCAGGCGCGCGGATCTGTTGGGGTCATATTCGATAGAGCGCACCTTACCGGGCACACCGGTTTTCTCGCGCCGAAAATCCACTATCCGGTAGCGACGTTTGTGGCCCCCGCCCCGCTGGTAGGTGGTGATTCGACCCCGATTATTTCTGCCGCCGGATTTCGACATCCCCTTGGTCAGGGACTTCTCGGGTCGATCGGTAGTGAGTTCGTCGCGTAAGAGAACATCCTGGAATCTTCGCCCAGGAGAAGTCGGCTTGTATTTTTTCACCGGCATAACATGCGCCTCAAAAACTAAGCTGATTCAAAAAACTCGATAGTGTCGCCTTCGCGCAGCGTCACAATCGCTTTTTTCCATGCGGGCTTTTGGCCCAGATAACGGCCCATGCGAACCTTCTTTCCTTGCACTCGCATCGTGTTCACACGCAGCACCGTGACGCCGAACAACTCCTGTACCGCTTTTTTGATCTGTATCTTGTTCGCTCCGACGGCGACTTCGAAAACAACCTTGTTCGCCATTTCCGTGCCTGCGATGCTCTTTTCCGTCACGCAGGGTCTGCGAATGATGGATGTGCTTTCCATAACCTAGCCCGCCAACCTTTTCAAGATGCCGTCGATCGCGCCCTTGGTGCAAACAAGATGTTCATGGCCCATGATGTCGTATACATTCAGACCCTCAGGGCGCATCGGCCTCGCGCCATGGATGTTTCTCGTGGCCAATTCGAAATTCCGCTCGCCACCATCGTCCACGATGAGTGCCTTGCGTCCCAGATTGAGGTTCTTGATAACCTCCTTCATGAGACGCGTCTTGGGCTCCGGCAGACTGAGGTCGCGCACAATGAGCAGCTTTCCCTCTTTCCATTTGAGATTGAGGACGCTCCTGAGCGCGCCGCTCTTCATCTTCTTATTCATCTTCTGGCTGTAATCGCGGGGCTTGGGTCCGAAGGTGGTGCCCCCGTGTCGCCATATCGGTGATTTCACGTCGCCCGCGCGTGCACGTCCACCGCCCTTTTGGCGGAAGGGCTTGGATCCCCTGCCATGCACTTCCTTGCGCGTCAACGTGGAATGCGTACCTGCACGACGCGATGCGAGTTGCGCCTTTACCATCTGATGGATCAGATGCATCTTGACCTGCCCGTCAAATACGGACTCGGGCAAATCCATCTGTTCCACCACCGCACCTTCGAGGTCATACACATCGATTTGGGGCATGTCGATCCTCAATTGCCTCGCGCGGCCCGCTTGGAGGCCTTCAAGGGATTCAGGCTTCTTGCTTGCTCTTTGGGTTTCTCCAGCCCGCCCCTGTTACCTTTGAGGCTCCTGCGTAAAACCACAAATCCATTGCTCGCACCGGGCACGGCACCCCTGAGCAGAAGCAAATTCTGCTCGGGGATGATATCCACTACCAGAAGTCCCTGGGTGGTGACCTTCTCGTTCCCCATTTGACCCGGCATTTTCTTGCCCTTGATGATCTTCGAGGGATAGGCAGAGGCTCCCATCGCCCCCGGCAGGCGATCGAACATGCCGCCGTGAGATGCCGGACCGCCGCCGAATCCATGGCGCTTCATCACGCCGGCAAAGCCGCGGCCTTTGCTCGTACCCGTTACGTCGAGCCTGTCGCCGCGATCGAATATCGTCACATCGACAAGGCTACCTGCCTCAAGTTCCGCGTCCTCATCATCAAGCGGAACTTCCCTCAGGTAGCGAAACGGCTGTGTTTTCGCTTTTTGAAAATGGCCCAAGGCTGCTTTCGAGAGGCCCTTCTCCTTTCGAGGCATGTACCCGAGCTGAACAGCCGCATAACCGTCGTTTTCCTCGGTCTTTCTCTGCACGACAGTACAAGGACCCGCCTCGACCACCGTTACCGATATGGCTCCGCCATCCGGTGAGAACACCTGGGTCATCCCGATTTTTCGGCCAAGTAAAAATTGCATTACATCATCCCGTCTAGTTCAGCTTGATCTCGACGTCCACGCCGGCCGCGAGTTCCAGTTTCATGAGCGCATCCACCGTCTGCTGCGTGGGCTCCATGATGTCCACGAGTCGCTTATGCGTCCGGATTTCGAACTGCTCTCTCGATTTCTTGTCGATGTGCGGACCACGCAACACCGTATACTTGTTGATGGAAGTAGGCAGCGGCACTGGCCCCACGAGCGAAGCACCTGTTCGCTTCACCGTATCGACGATTTCACCCACGGACTGATCCAGCAGGCGGTGATCGTAGGCCTTCAGTCGAATCCGAATCTTTTGGCTCATCTTCTCGCGCTATCCTTCCATCGCTCTATTCGATGACCTCTGTGACGACGCCGGCCCCCACCGTGCGGCCCCCCTCGCGTATCGCGAAGCGAAGCTCGCGCTCCATCGCTATCGGCGTGATCAACTCTACGTCCAGCGACACGTTGTCTCCCGGCATCACCATCTCCCGGCCCTCCGGAAGCGTCACATGGCCCGTCACGTCCGTCGTCCGGAAATAAAACTGCGGACGATACCCCTTGAAAAACGGCGTGTGACGACCACCCTCCTCTTTCGTCAGGATGTACACCTCCCCCTTGAACCGGAGGTGCGGCTTGATCGAGGCTGGCTGCGCCAGCACCTGACCACGTTCTATCTCGTCTTTCTTCACACCCCGCAACAGCACCCCCACGTTGTCACCCGCCTGACCCTGATCCAGGAGCTTCCGGAACATCTCCACTCCCGTCGCCACCGTCTTGCGCGTGTCCGTGATCCCCACTATCTCCACCTCGTCACCCACGTTCACGATGCCACGCTCCACACGGCCCGTCGCCACCGTGCCCCGGCCCGAAATCGAGAACACGTCCTCCACCGGCATCAGGAACGGCTTGTCCACGTCACGTACCGGCTCCGGTATGTAGCTGTCCACCGCCTCCATCAGCGCGTCTATCGAGGAGGTGTCCGTCCCCTCCAGTGCACGCAGCGCCGAACCCGGGACCACCGGCAGATCGTCGCCCGGAAACTCGTACGTCGACAGAAGCTCGCGGACCTCCAGTTCCACCAGTTCCAGAAGCTCCTCGTCGTCCACCATGTCCACCTTGTTCAGGTACACGCAGATGTAGGGCACCCCCACCTGGCGGGCCAGAAGTATGTGCTCGCGCGTCTGCGGCATCGGACCGTCCGCCGCCGAAACCACCAGGATCGCCCCGTCCATCTGCGCAGCGCCCGTTATCATGTTCTTCACGTAGTCCGCGTGCCCCGGACAGTCCACGTGCGCGTAGTGGCGGTTGTCCGTCTCGTACTCCACGTGCGCCGTCGCTATCGTGATCCCCCGCTCGCGCTCCTCCGGCGCCTTGTCTATCTCGTCGAAACCGATCTCCTGCGCCATCCCGCGCTCCGCCAGATGCTTCGTGATCGCGGCCGTCAGCGTCGTCTTCCCATGGTCCACGTGCCCTATCGTCCCTACGTTCACGTGCGGCTTCGTGCGCTCAAACTTCGCCTTCGCCATGGCCTGCCTTCTCCTTCTAGTGTAAATATTCGGAGAGGGCGACTCGCCCTCTCCTGAAAGTAAACGTCTATACCGCCTCGACTACCGTGCCGGCGTTTTTCGCCATCAGTTCCTCGGAAAGTTGCCGTGGCATTTCTTCGTATCGACCGAACTGCATGGTGTAGGTTGCCCTGCCCTGGGTCATCGACCTTACGTCGGTTGCATAACCAAACATTTCCGAAAGCGGAACGGAGGCATTCACCACCTTGGCGCCCGCCCTGTCTTCCATCTCGCGAATCCGCCCTCGTCGGGAGGTGAGATCTCCCATGACGTCACCCAGAAAGTCCGAGGGACAAACGACTTCCATATCCATGATCGGTTCCAGCAGGACCGGCTTCGCCTTCTTCGCAGCTTCCCGGAAGGCCATGGAGCCTGCGATTTTGAAGGCGATCTCCGAACTGTCGACCGCATGGAACGACCCGTCGAAAAGCGTGACCTCAATGTCGAGCAACGGATATCCGGCCATAACGCCGTTTTCCATGGCTTCCCTGACACCGTTCTCGACCGCCGGAATGTATTCCCTTGGAACCACGCCACCTACAATCTTGTTGACGAACTGAAAACCGCCGCCGGGAGCAAGCGGTTTGATGGTAATCTCCACATCCCCGAACTGGCCGCGTCCACCGGACTGGCGTACGAAGCGACCCCTCGCGGTGGCCTCAGCCCGAATCGTCTCGCGGTAGGCGACCTGGGGTTTGCCCACGCTGGCCTCCAGCGCGAATTCGCGGAAAAGCCTGTCCACCAGAATCTCCAAATGCAACTCGCCCATGCCGGAGAGGATAGTCTGCGCCGTTTCTTCATCCGAGCACACCCGGAAGGTCGGGTCCTCATCGGATAGCCTCGCCAGGGCGTTGCCAAGCTTGTCTTGGTCCGATTTCGTTTTCGGTTCCACGGCGATGGAGATGACAGGTTCGGGGAAGTTGATAGTTTCAAGAAGGATAGGATGAGATGGAGCGCAGAGAGTATGGCCCGTTTTGGCCTGTTTGATGCCCAGGGCGGCGACGATGTCGCCAGCGTGGGCCTCCTGTATCTCCTCGCGCTTGTTTGCGTGCATGCGCATGAGGCGTCCTACGCGTTCCTGCTTGCCGGTGATCGTGTTCAGCACGGAAGAACCCGATTTCAGCACGCCGGAGTATATGCGAATGAACACCAACTGGCCCACATAGGGATCCGTCATCACCTTGAAGGCGAGCGCGCAGAGCGGCTCTTCGTCCGAGGGCACTCTTTCCTCAGGCTTTCGGCCCAGTTCCAAATCTTCATCCGACAATTCAGCCTGAACAGGGGGAATATCAAGAGGAGAGGGAAGATATTCGACGATTGCGTCGAGAAGGAGTTGAACACCCTTGTTCCTAAACGCAGAGCCGCATACGACGGGAACGAATTCACCGCAGATCGTTCCCTGCCGGATCGCGGCCCGGATCTCCTCGGGAGCAATTTCCTCGCCTTCCAAGTATTTCTCCATCAAAGAATCGTCGAACATCGAGAGCGTGTCGAAAAGCTTTTCCCTCAAATCATCGGCTGCGGCCCGGACCTCCTCGGGCACTTCTGACTCTTCGTAGGATGCACCCATCGGGTCGTCGAACACCCGTGCCTTCATGGTCACGAGATCGACCATGCCCAAAAAGTTCTCCTCCGCCCCGATGGGCAGTTGAAGCACAAGCGGGTTTGCCGCGAGGCGCTCCCTCACTTCCTCGACCACCCTTTGGAAATCGGCACCCGTCCTGTCCATCTTGTTGACAAACACGAGCCGGGGCACGCCGTATTTCTCCGCCTGCCGCCAGACGGTCTCGCTTTGCGGCTCCACGCCACCAACGGCACAAAAAACCGCCACCGCGCCGTCCAGGACGCGCAGGCTTCTCTCCACCTCGGCCGTGAAGTCCACGTGGCCAGGCGTGTCGATGATGTTAATGACGTGATCTTTCCAGGCGCAGCGCGTCGCCGCGGAGGTAATGGTGATGCCGCGTTCCTGTTCTTGCGCCATCCAGTCCATGGCGGCCGCGCCATCATGCACCTCGCCCATCTTGTGGGTCCTGCCCGTATAGAACAGGACGCGCTCGGTCGTCGTCGTCTTGCCGGCATCAATGTGTGCCATGATGCCGATGTTTCTCGTATTCCTGAGCGCTTCGCTGGGCACGGTCTTACCCTTCCCTCGGCCTACCAACGATAATGAGCGAAGGCCTTGTTCGCCTCCGCCATGCGGTGTGTGTTTTCTCTCAGACGAACAGCGCCACCCGTATCGTTCGCTGCGTCCATGATCTCGGCGGCGAGGCCGTTCGCAATCTTCCTGTCCCGGCTGCGGGCGTTCTGAATGATCCAGCGGATGCTGAGTGCCGTGCGCCTGTCGGGTCGTACTTCCACAGGCACCTGATAGGTGGCGCCACCCACACGCCTGGAGCGAACCTCCAGAGCAGGCTTCACGTTGTCCATGGCACGCTTGAAGACCTTGATGGGGTCTTCCTTCATCTTCTCCTCCACCACGTCCATCGCTCCGTAGAATACCCGTTCGGCCAAGCTCTTCTTCCCCTTGAGCATCAAGGAGTTAATAAACTTGGTCACAAGCCGGTCATTGAACTTCGGATCCGGCAAAACGGTTCTTTTCGTAGCCCTTTTTCTTCTCGCCATGGAAAATGAATCTCCTTACTGCCGCCTACTTCGGCTTTTTCGCCCCGTATTTGGAGCGTCCGTTGCGGCGCGCTTCCACACCCACACTGTCAAGAGTTCCCCGGACGACGTGATAGCGAATGCCAGGCAGGTCCTTCACACGCCCGCCACGAATCAAGACGATGGAGTGTTCCTGCAAGTTGTGTCCCTCACCCGGAATATAGGTGGTCACCTCCATTCCGTTGGTAAGGCGCACACGCGCGACCTTCCTGAGTGCTGAGTTCGGCTTTTTGGGCGTCGTCGTGTACACGCGCACGCAAACGCCGCGCCTCTGGGGACAGTTTCGCAGCGCGGGACTGTCGGTCTTCGTGTGAATCCGCTTGCGTCCCTTGCGTATCAACTGGCTTATCGTCGGCACCGTTCACTCCGAATCGTTAGATAACTGCCTCAAAAATCCCGCACCTTCAAGACCAAAGCGTTCTCCACCCTCATCTCAGGGCACTCAATTCGTTCCTCGGCCTAGCCCTGAGACGGGTCAGCCAAATATTCATAATAATTTCAATTGCTTGCAAGGTTCTACGACTTCAAGAACCTAGCACGCCAGACAACGAAGCGGCGATTATAGCCCTACACGCGCTCTTGTCAACCTAGGGTGATGAAAAAAATACATATTTCAAGGGGTTATTCCAAGGATATCCCCCTCTTCCGCCGCAGGGGCCCTGTTGTCCTCTTCCTCGTCGATAATCGCGGGAATATCGTCCGTGATGGGCGCGAGTTCCACCTCAGGAGACACAAGTTCCACCTGCTGATAGCGCCGCGCACCCGTGCCCGCAGGAATCAACCTGCCCATGATGACGTTCTCCTTGAGCCCCTGTAGGAAATCCACCTTGCCGGAAACCGCCGCCTGCGTGAGCACACGGGTGGTCTCCTGGAAGGAGGCCGCCGAGATGAAGCTGTCCGTGGAGAGAGAGGCGCGGGTGATGCCGAGCAGGATGGGTCGGCCCGTCGCCGGGGTTCTCCCCTCTTCTTCCGCCTCCTGGTTACGGCGCTGGAACTGTTCGCGCGTCACCTGTTCACCGATGACGAGGTCAGTCTCTCCAGGATCGACGACCTCAAGCCTTCTGAGCATCTGCCGCACGATAATCTCGATGTGCTTGTCGTTGATGTTCACGCCCTGGAGCCGGTACACTTCCTGTACTTCGTTGACGAGATAGTTCTGCAATTCATTCTCGCCGAGCACCGCCAGAATGTCGTGGGGGTTCACCGCGCCGTCCATGAGCGGTTCGCCCGCACGGACGTAATCCCCTTCCTGCACGTTCACGTGCTTGCCTCGGGGGATGAGGTAATCGCGCTCATCGCCTTCTTCGGAGACAACCATGAGGCGACGCATGCCACGCTGGGTACCCGCGAACTTCACGTGTCCGTTAATCTCGGAGATCACAGCGTTTTCCTTGGGTCTGCGCGCTTCGAACAACTCGGCGACGCGCGGCAGACCGCCTGTGATGTCCTTGGTCTTCGAGGTCTCGCGTGTGATCTTGAAGATGATGTTGCCCGCTGAAATCGCCTCCCCCTCCTGTACGCTGATATGCGCCCCGGCCGGCAGGGGGTACACGGAAATTTGCTCGCCCGCTGCATCGAGAAGAGCGGCACGCGGCTGGAGCTTCTCGTCGGCGTGATCGAGTATCACCCGGCGAGAGAGACCCGTGATCTCGTCGATCTCTTCTTGCATTGTGAGGCCCTCGATGACGTCGATCAACGTGATGGTCCCCTCTTTTTCCGCCATGATGGAAAACGTGTAGGGATCCCACTCCAGGAGAATCTCTCCCTCGCTCACCCGGGAGTTTTCCCTCGAGCGAACATAGGCACCGTAGACTACCGGGTAGCGCTCGCGCTCGCGTCCCGTCTCGTCGCAGATGGCGATCTGCCCGTTGCGGTTCATGTTAATCATATCGCCTTCCTTGCTCGTGATGATCCGCAGGTTGATGTACTTCACGAAACCCTCGCGCTTGGCCTCTACCGTACTCTGTTCACCCGCTCTCGTGGCCGTACCGCCGATATGGAACGTGCGCATGGTAAGTTGCGTGCCCGGCTCGCCGATGGACTGGGCGGCAATGACGCCAACAGCTTCTCCCACCTCCACAAGATGGCCCGTGGCCAGGCCGCGTCCGTAGCATTTCGAGCAAACACCCGTCAGGGACTCGCAGGTAAGCACCGAGCGAATGGTGACCCGCTCCACACCTGCGTTTTCGATGAGGCGCACCTTCTCCTCGTTGATTTCTTCGCCTGCCGCGCAGAGAATCTCGTTGTTGAAGGGGTCCTTGATATCGTTCAGGGCAATCCGGCCGATGATACGCTCGCCCAGCGTCTGGATGATCTCACCACCCTCGACGAGAGCGCTCATCTCGATGCCGTTGATGGTCCCGCAGTCTTCCTCGTTGATGATGATGTCCTGGGCCACATCCACGAGGCGGCGCGTCAGATACCCGCTGTTCGCCGTCTTGAGCGCGGTATCCGCCAGGCCCTTGCGCGCGCCGTGCGTCGATATGAAGTACTGGAGCACGGAGAGACCCTCGCGGAAGTTCGCCGTAATTGGCGTTTCGATAATCTCGCCCGAGGGCTTGGCCATCAGGCCCCGCATTCCGCCGAGCTGACGCAACTGGGCTGTGCTGCCCCGCGCACCCGAGTCGGCCATAATGTAGATGGGATTGAAGTCGAACGGCTGGCCCTCCTCGCCGCCGGGCCCGCTCATCGCGGTCTCGTCGTCCTGTTCGAGCACCTTGAACATCTCGCCCGAGACTTCCTCAGTCACGTGCGACCAGATGTCGATGATCTTGTTGTAGCGCTCCCCGTCCGTAATCAGACCTTCGCGGTACTCTTTCTCGACCTCAAGCACCTCGCTGCGGGCATCTTCCGTGAGTTCGCCCTTGCTGGAGGGCACCTTCATGTCGTCGATAGAGATGGAAATTCCCGCCTGCGTCGCGTGCGTGAAGCCCAAGTTTTTGAGCGCGTCCAGGAACGTCACCGTCTTCGAACGGCCCGCCTTCTCGTAGCAGGTGGCAACGAGCCGCGTGAGTGCACGCTTGTCCATGACGCAGTTCGCCGCCTCGAATGGAACGCCCTCGGGTAAAATTTCATAGAGCAGCACTCGCCCGACGGTGGTCTCCACCAACTCGTCTCCCAGACGAATCCGAATGCGTGTCTGCAGACCCACCTCGCCCTGATCGAATGCAATTCTCGCCTCACCCACGTTTCCAAACACATGGCCCTCTCCCTTCGAGCCGCCTCTCGGCTTCGTCAGGTAGTAGCAGCCCAGAATGATGTCCTGACTGGGCACAGCGAGAGGCATACCGTTCGCCGGCGAGAGAATATTGTTGGCCGAAAGCATCAGCACGCGCGTCTCCTCCACGGCCTCCACCGAAAGGGGTACGTGCACCGCCATCTGGTCACCGTCGAAATCCGCGTTGAACGCCGCGCACACAAGAGGATGTACGCGGATGGCCTTGCCTTCAACCAGGATCGGCATGAACGCCTGCATTCCGAGGCGATGCAACGTGGGTGCACGATTGAGAATTACCGGATGGTTGCGAACCACCTCCTCAAGCACGTCCCAGACCTCGGGCCGCTCCTCCTCGACCATCTTTTTGGCCGCCTTGATGGTGGCGACCAAGCCTTTTTCCTCCAGACGATTGAAAATAAACGGCTTGAAGAGTTCGAGCGCCATCTTCTTCGGCAGGCCGCACTGGTTGAACTTGAGTTCCGGACCAATGACGATTACCGAACGCCCCGAGTAGTCCACGCGCTTGCCCAGAAGGTTCTGACGGAAGCGACCCTGCTTTCCCTTAAGCATGTCGGAGAGGCTTTTGAGCGGACGCTTGTTCGGGCCGCGGAGCAGACGTCCCCTGCGACCATTGTCAAACAGCGCGTCGACCGCCTCCTGGAGCATGCGCTTCTCGTTTCGGATGATGATGTCTGGCGCCCGCAACTCCTGGAGCCTGAGCAGGCGGTTGTTGCGGTTGATCACCCGGCGGTAGAGATCGTTCAGGTCGCTCGTGGCGAAGCGGCCGCCGTCGAGCGGCACGAGGGGTCGAAGTTCGGGCGGCAGCACGGGGATGACTTCGAGTATCATCCACTCGGCACGGTTGCCCGAATTCTTGAAGGAATCCACCACTTTCAGGCGCTTGATAAGTTTGCGCCGCTTCTGGAGGTTCGAGGTGTCGCGAATCTCCGCCTTGAGCGCCGCGGAGAGCGCTTCGAGGTCCAGTTGGGTGAGCAGTTCGCGAATCGCCTCCGCACCGATGCCGATTTTATACTCGTCCTCGTCGTATTCCTCATATATCTTTCGGTATTGCTCCTCGGTGAGGAGTTCGTATTTCTTCAGATCCGTCTCGCCCGGGTCGATGACGACATGGTTCTCGAAATAGAGAATCCGTTCCAGTTCGCGCAACGTCATGTCGAGCATGTTGCCAATGCGGCTGGGAAGGCCCTTGAAGAACCAAACGTGAGAGACCGGGGTGGCCAGTTCGATGTGGCCCAAGCGCTCGCGGCGCACTTTCGAGGAAATGACCTCGACGCCGCACTTCTCGCAAACCACGCCCCTGTACTTCATCCGCTTGTACTTGCCGCAAAGGCACTCATAGTCCTTGACGGGGCCGAATATGACGGCGCAGAAAAGCCCGTCCCGTTCGGGCCTGAACGTGCGGTAGTTGATGGTCTCGGGCTTTTTCACTTCACCCGAAGACCAGGCGCGAATAGTATGCGGAGAAGCGATGCGAATACGTATCGCGTCGAAAGAAACGGGGTCCTTCGGCTTTTCGAATAAGTTCAAGTTGCTGTCCAATTCAACCCTCCTTGGGAATATGCGCGTCATCCCTTGGGCGACGGTCGATGGAACCGCCAAACAAACAGGCTCGATAATTCAACTTTAGCTTGGCGCCTCGCCGCTCTCTATCAGCTCGACGTCGAGGGCGAGGCTCTGGAGTTCCTTCATCAGCACGTTGAAGGACTCGGGCAGACTCGCCTCAAGGGAGTTCTCACCCTTCACGATGGATTCGTAAATTCGAGTACGGCCAGAGACGTCGTCGCTCTTCACCGTCAGTATCTCCTGGAGCGTCTTGGCGGCGCCATAGGCCTCAAGTGCCCAAACCTCCATCTCGCCGAGGCGCTGCCCTCCGAACTGTGCCTTGCCGCCGAGAGGCTGCTGCGTCACCAGCGAATACGGACCCGTCGAGCGCGCGTGAATCTTGTCGTCCACGAGGTGGTGGAGTTTTAACATGTAGATCATCCCCACCGTGACTTTCTGCTCGAAGGGCTGGCCGGACTTACCGTCATAGAGCTGGGTTTTGCCGTAGGGGGGCAACTCGGCCTCTTCCGTAAATCGCACGATGTCCTGTTCCGTAGCACCGTCGAAGACAGGAGTCGCGAAATGCTTGCCGAGAACCTTCGCGGCCCATCCCAGGTTCGTCTCCAGTATCTGGCCGACGTTCATTCGCGAGGGCACGCCGAGGGGGTTCAATACAATCTCGATGGGAGTACCGTCCTCAAGATAGGGCATATCCTCTTCGGGAACGATGATGGATACGACCCCCTTGTTCCCGTGGCGACCGGCCATCTTGTCCCCCACCTGGAGCTTGCGCTTCATCGCCACGTAGACTTTCGCCATCTTGAGAACACCGGGGGGAAGTTCATCGCCACGCTGAAGCTTTGCTATCTTCTCTTCCAAAATGCTTTCGAGAAGTGCCACCTGCTCGGTCGTGTGATCAGCCATGGTCTTGACCTGATCAAGTAAATCCCTCTCGACGGGCAGGTTCAGAAGGTTCACGCCGCTGAAACTCGCGAGGCCTTCCGCGTTCAACTCCTCCCCCGCGGAGAAGAATTTCTCGCCCGACCTGGGGTGCACCACGTCAGCTAGAGCGTGCTGGCCGATGAGCAAAGAGCGGATTCTGGCGTCACCCTCTTCAAGCAGGATGCGGATTTCATCTCCATAATCCTTCTCCAGCCTGTTGATCTCCGCCTCTTCGATCTGAAGCATGCGCGCGTCCTTCTCCGCGCCACGCCGGGAGAATACCCGAACCTCCACAGCGGTACCCTCGATACCCGGGGGCACCCTGAGCGAGGAGTCGCGGACGTCACCCGCCTTCTCGCCGAAGATGGCTCGCAGAAGCTTCTCCTCGGGGCTGAGCTGTGTCTCTCCCTTGGGCGTGATGCGCCCGACGAGTACGTCTCCCGGGCTGACCCGCGCGCCCACGCGAACGATGCCGCTCTCATCGAGATCGCGCAACGCCTCTTCACTCTGGTTCGGGATGTCACGCGTAATCTCTTCGGGACCCTGCTTCGTGTCGCGCGCCTCTATCTCGAACTCCTCGATGTGCAAGGAGGTATAAATGTCTTCCTTGACGACTTTCTCGGAGATGACGATGGCATCCTCGAAGTTGTAGCCGTTCCAGGGCATAAAGGCGACGAGCATGTTCCTGCCCAGGGCAAGCTCGCCCTGGTCGGTGGAGAAGCCATCCGCGATGATCTCTCCTTTCTTCACCTCCTGGCCCACATGGACGATGGGTTTCTGGTTGATGCATGTATTCTGGTTCGAACGGCGATACTTCACCAAATTGTGGATGTAAACGCCCTCTTCGGCCAGGTTGCCCGCTTGTTCCTTCGCACGAATCACGATTCTGGTCGCGTCCACGCTCACTACCTGACCGTCGCACTTCGCGATGACGACCGCGCCCGAGTCCCGCGCTGCGATGCCTTCCATGCCGGTGCCGACGAAGGGCGCTTCGGGCTGCAGGAGGGGAACCGCCTGGCGCTGCATGTTCGAACCCATGAGTGCGCGGTTTGCGTCATCGTTCTCCAGGAAGGGAATCAGGGAGGTGGCCACGCTCACCAACTGCTTGGGTGAAACGTCCATGTAATCTACCTGCTCGCGGGGCACCATGACGAATTCGCCGCTCGTCCTCGCCGAGACAAAATCGTTGACAAGGTTTCCCTTCTCGTCCACGGGCGCGTTTGCCTGAGCGACCTTATACTTGTCCTCATCGATCGCGGAGAGCCATTCGACGGATTGGTTCACGCGCCCGTTCACCACCTTGCGGCAGGGCGTCTCGATGAATCCGTACTGGTTCACGCGTGCATAGGTGGAAAGACTCGCTATGAGTCCGATGTTTGGACCCTCGGGAGTCTCGATCGGGCAAATGCGGCCGTAGTGGGTGGCATGGACATCACGCACCTCGAAACCGGCCCGATCACGCGTCAACCCGCCGGGGCCCAGAGCCGAAAGCCTGCGCTTGTGGGTGATCTCCGAAAGTGGATTCGTCTGATCCATGAACTGGCTCAACTGGCTGGAGCCGAAAAACTCCTTCACCGCCGCCGTTATCATTTTGGAGTTGACCAAGTCTCGCACCAGCAGGTTGTCCATATCCTGGATACTCAGCCGTTCGCGGATGGCGCGCTCCATGCGCACGAGACCAACACGGAACTGGCTTTCGAGCAACTCGCCCACCGAACGCACACGCCTGTTGCCGAGGTGATCGATGTCGTCCACCGTGCCCTGGCCGTGGCGAAGTTCGATGATGTAGCGGACCGTGGCGGTGACGTCGTTGAGCGTAAGCGTCCTCTGATCCAGCGGGAGGTTCAGGCCGAGTTTCGTGTTCAGCTTGAGCCGCCCGATGCGCGAGAGGTCATATCGCTTCGAGTTGAAGAAGAGATTCTCGAAAAGAAGACGCGCCGTTTCCTTGGTCGGCGGATCTCCCGGGCGCAGGCGCTTGTATATCTCGACGAGGGCGTCTTCCTGCGTCTCACACTTATCCGAAGTCAGGGTATCCCGGATCGTCCTGTCCGCGCCCACGCCGGAAACATAGAGAATGGCCAGCTTGGGGATTTTCCTGTCGCGCAGGGCGGCGAGAACCTCAGATGTTATCTCGAGGTTCGTGTCGAAAAGCACCTCTCCGGTTTCGGGATCTGGCACTGGCTGGGCCAGAATACCCCCGACGACTTCCTCGTCCTTGAGTTCAAGGTTTTCGACGCCTGCGGCCTGAAGCTTCCTGAGCGCGGCGCGCGTGAACTTGCGTCCGGATCGCAGGACGAGTTCGCCCGTATCGGGCAGGACGATGTCCTCGAAAATCCTCTGGTTCACCATGAGTTCGGAAAGCTTCTTGTAGTAGGCGTCTCTTTTCTCGTCGTAGAAGAGTTCCTCACTCTGATAGAAGGAATTGAGAATGTCGTCCTTGTCCAGGCCGAACGCGCGCAGCAGGATGGTGACGGGAAGCTTGCGGCGTCTGTCTATCCGGACGAAGAGCAGGTCCTTGCTGTCGAATTCAAAATCGAGCCAACTCCCACGGTAGGGGATAAGCCTGGCCGTGAAGGCCGATTTTTCACTGGGCTTCGCCTTGTCTGCGCTGAAGAAGGCGCCCGGGGAGCGGTGCATCTGGCTGACGACGACCCGCTCCGTGCCGTTGATGATGAAGGTGCCATTCTCCGTCATCAGGGGGATTTCCCCCAGGTACACCTTTTGCTCCTTCACCTCGCGGACGCGGCGTTCCTTGGTCTGCTCGTCGCGTTCGTATACCGTGAGGCGCAGCATGAAGCGAAGGGGCGCGACGAAGGTCATTCCTCTCTGGCGGCATTCATCAACCTCATGTTTTTGACGGCAGAAGACTTCCACCCCGTCATCGTCCTTCACGCCGGTGCCGCCTATGCCGGGATACTCCTCGCCCCTCGACTCCCAGACGCCTATTTCATAACCAAGGTATTCGAGCGTCACGTTCTCGGCGGCGTCGGAGATGGGAAACACGCTGCGGAATACGCCTTCCAGCCCCTCGTCCGTCCGACGCTCCGAGGGATTCGTTTCCCACTGGAGAAACCGCTCGTAGGAAGAAAGCTGAGTGTCGATCAAATTCGGAATATCGATAACCGCAGGTATAGAGGCGAAATCCTCACGAACCCGACGGCCGTTCTTGGCATTTTTTATGTTCATATTGGCTCACCTCAAGAAAGTGGGGGCGACTCAAGTAATGCGCCGACCCCGTATCAACCGCAGGGATCGGGTCATCTGCATCCCGGGTGAGCTTTATGTGATCTCTACCTCCGCACCGACTTCCTTAAGTTTCTCGGCGGCAGCTTCGGCGTCTTCCTTGGGAACCGCCTCTACGACGGCCTGGGGTGCGCTTTCCACCAAGTCTTTCGCCTCCTTGAGACCAAGGCTGGTCAATTCACGGACGGTCTTGATAACCTTGATTTTTTCCGAACCAAAAGATTTGAGGGTGACGGTGAAATCGGTTTTCTCCTCCGCCGCTTCGCTCGCGTCGCCGCCCGCCGCCATTCCCGCTCCAGCCATCATCATGGGCACCGCCGCGGTTACGCCGAACTTCTCCTCAAGCTCCTTGACGAATTCGCTCAACTCCATCACCGTCATATTTTCAATGAAATCGATAACTTCCTCTTTTGTCGCCACAATTCGCCCTTTCCTCGCATGCGCAACAAACCATCGACCAGATTACGGCCATTTTATTTTGGGAAATTTCATCGTTTTGCCCATTCCAAGGGCAATCCATCATGCTACACCTGTTCTTGTTTTTTGGCAATGGCGTCGACAACATTTATGAACTGTGAAATGACGCCGTTCAGAACCCTCGGCAGACCCGCGACAGGAGCCTGCAATGCGGATAGCAACATCGAGAGCAGTACTTCGCGCGATGGCAGGTCCGCGAGCGACTCTACCTCGGCGGCTTCGAGGAATCTGCCGTCCAGAACCCCGCCCTTGATCGCACCGGCGGACTCTGCTTTTACGAATTCCTTGAGTAACTTGGCGGGCGCCGCCGGGTCGCCGTCCGTCGTCACGATGGAAATCGGACCGACAAGCCTTCCGCGCAATTCCTCGAAGGCCGTACCGTCCGCCGCGCGTTCGGTGAGCGTATTCTTAACCACGGATAGCCGAACACCGACCTCGCGCGTCTGACGCCTGAGCGATGTCATCTGCGCGACACTCAGCCCGCGATAGTCGAACAGCACCAAGGACGTGCTCTCGTTGAAGCGGTTCAAAAGCGCTTCTACCGCCTCCACTTTATCGGCGCGTGCGGCCTTGCCTGTCGCCAGCCTCCCCTGCTCCACAACTGCTGCCATTTCAGGGCCTCCTTATTTCAGTGCCGCGAGAAGAGACTGGTGGTCAACCTTTACGCCGGGCCCCATCGTGCTGGAGATGGTGAGACCCCTGAAATACACCCCCTTGCTCGCCGCGGGTTTCGCGCGAACGAGCGCGTCCACGACCGCCGCGACATTCTCGGAAAGCGCCTTTTCCTCGAAACTCACCTTTCCGACCGGAGCGTGAATGATGCCCGCCTTATCCACGCGATATTCCACCTTGCCCGCCTTGATCTCCCGGACCATACGGCCCACGTCGAAAGAGACAGTTCCCGATTTCGGGTTGGGCATCATCCCACGCGGCCCGAGCAGTCGTCCGAGCTTGCCTACAACGCTCATGACATCGGGGGTCGCTACCACGCGGTCGAACTCCATCCAGCCGCCTTGAATCTTCTCGGCCAGATCGTCTGCTCCCACATATTCGGCGCCCGCTTCTTTCGCCTCGGCCACCTTCTCGCCTTTAGCGAACGCCACGACGCACTCCTCCTTGCCGATGCCGTTGGGCAGAACGACGCTCCCCCTGACCATCTGATCCGCGTGGCGCGGGTCCACACCGAGCTTGGCGGATATCTCGACCGTCTCGTCGAATTTCGCCGAAGATACCTCCTTCACGAGGCCGACGGCCTCAGAGAGAGGATGCAGCTTCCCCCTGTCGACCCGTTCCTTGGCCTGTGTGTAATTCTTGCCGTGTTTTGGCATTTGCCTGCTTCCTCCTTCGTGGTTCGAACGACGCCTGGCACTGACGCCTTCCACCTTGATTCGAAAAACTATCCGCTGACCTCGATGCCCATACTCCGGGCCGTGCCCTCGATGATACGGACGGCCCCTTCGAGGTCGGCGCTGTTCAGGTCGTCTTTCTTGGTTTCCGCTATCTCTTCGAGTTGTTTGCGCGTCACGCTGCCCACACCCTCGCGCCCGGGTTCGGAGGAACCCTTCGCCAGGGCGGCGGCCTGCTTGAGGAGGGCCGAGGCGGGCGGACTTTTCATGATGAAGGTGAAGCTCTTGTCCGCGTACACCGAGATCACGACCGGTATGATCGTACCTTCCCTGCCCTGAGTCTGCGCGTTGAAGGCCTTGCAGAATTCCATGATGTTCACGCCCTGCTGGCCGAGTGCAGGCCCGACGGGCGGGGCGGGATTCGCCTGGCCTGCCGGAATTTGAAGTTTGATGATGCCGACCGCTTCTTTCGCCATTTTCCCCTCTCGAACAATCCAAGCCCAGAGCATCGCCCGGGCTTCCTTTATTTCTATTTCCCGGAGGCGGCGAACTGCGCGCCCCGGCTTGATTTCGCTTACACTTTCTCCACCTGGAGCATCTCAAGTTCCACGGGCGTTGCGCGACCGAAGATGCTGACCATGACCTTGAGTTTTCCTCGATCGGCGTGAACCTCATCGATCTCGCCGGTGAAGTTCACGAAAGGTCCGTCTATCACGCGGATGTTCTCGCCTTTTTCGAAATCGATCTTGGGCTTGGGCTTCTCGGCTTCCCCGCTCATCTGCTTTAGGATGTTCTCCATCTCGGATTCCGAGAGAGGACTCGGAGCGGTCCCACCCAGAAAACCCGTCACCTTCGGCGTGTTCTTGACGATGTACCAGGTATCCTCGTCGCACTCCATGCGGATCAAGATATAGCCGGGGAAGAACTTCCGGGAACTCGTGCGCCTCTTGCCCCCCTTGACCTTTACCACCTGCTCGGTGGGAACCACGATTTCCTCAAGCTTCTCCTCGTATTCCTTCCCGCGAAACTGCTCTTCAATCGAGCGCTTCACCTTGTTTTCGAAACCCGAGTAGGTGTGCACCACATACCAGTTCATGGACATGCCGAATTCCTGACCTAGAAACCAAAATTGAGAAAATAGCTGACGGCTCGGGACAACGCCAAATCGACGAGCCCCAGATAAATCGCAATGATGAACACGAACACAAGGGCGACAGCAGTTTGCGCCGCCGTCTGGCGCATATCGAGCCATGTCACGCGTTTCGCTTCGCTCTGCACATCGCGCAGAAAGGTGCGCCCCTGATGAACCCAGCCCATTACCTTGTTATTCATCCATCCATTCTCCGCTGCTGCTCCGGGCCTTTCCCAACCAACTCTCGTCTACCGAATTCATGGCAGGCCAGGAGGGACTCGAACCCCCAACCGCCGGATTTGGAGTCCGGTGCTCTGCCAATTGAGCCACTGGCCTGTGAAAACCTTTTTCTGCTTCCTGAGACGCTCTATTCGATGACCTCTGTGACGACGCCGGCCCCCACCGTGCGGCCCCCCTCGCGTATCGCGAAGCGAAGCTCGCGCTCCATCGCTATCGGCGTGATCAACTCTACGTCCAGCGACACGTTGTCTCCCGGCATCACCATCTCCCGGCCCTCCGGAAGCGTCACATGGCCCGTCACGTCCGTCGTCCGGAAATAAAACTGCGGACGATACCCCTTGAAAAACGGCGTGTGACGACCACCCTCCTCTTTCGTCAGGATGTACACCTCCCCCTTGAACCGGAGGTGCGGCTTGATCGAGGCTGGCTGCGCCAGCACCTGACCACGTTCTATCTCGTCTTTCTTCACACCCCGCAACAGCACCCCCACGTTGTCACCCGCCTGACCCTGATCCAGGAGCTTCCGGAACATCTCCACTCCCGTCGCCACCGTCTTGCGCGTGTCCGTGATCCCCACTATCTCCACCTCGTCACCCACGTTCACGATGCCACGCTCCACACGGCCCGTCGCCACCGTGCCCCGGCCCGAAATCGAGAACACGTCCTCCACCGGCATCAGGAACGGCTTGTCCACGTCACGTACCGGCTCCGGTATGTAGCTGTCCACCGCCTCCATCAGCGCGTCTATCGAGGAGGTGTCCGTCCCCTCCAGTGCACGCAGCGCCGAACCCGGGACCACCGGCAGATCGTCGCCCGGAAACTCGTACGTCGACAGAAGCTCGCGGACCTCCAGTTCCACCAGTTCCAGAAGCTCCTCGTCGTCCACCATGTCCACCTTGTTCAGGTACACGCAGATGTAGGGCACCCCCACCTGGCGGGCCAGAAGTATGTGCTCGCGCGTCTGCGGCATCGGACCGTCCGCCGCCGAAACCACCAGGATCGCCCCGTCCATCTGCGCAGCGCCCGTTATCATGTTCTTCACGTAGTCCGCGTGCCCCGGACAGTCCACGTGCGCGTAGTGGCGGTTGTCCGTCTCGTACTCCACGTGCGCCGTCGCTATCGTGATCCCCCGCTCGCGCTCCTCCGGCGCCTTGTCTATCTCGTCGAAACCGATCTCCTGCGCCATCCCGCGCTCCGCCAGATGCTTCGTGATCGCGGCCGTCAGCGTCGTCTTCCCATGGTCCACGTGCCCTATCGTCCCTACGTTCACGTGCGGCTTCGTGCGCTCAAACTTCGCCTTCGCCATGGCCTGCCTTCTCCTTCTAGTGTAAATATTCGAAAAATACCTTCAGGGAGAGAGGAACCATTTCCTCCCTTCTACCTTACCATTCCCGAAAAACGCACTTTATACCCACTCGGCTGAAATCTTGTCCATCGCCACAGGGAAAATCGGCAAAACCCAGAGAGCGCAAGGCGTTTCATACAAATTACAAGATAATGCACAAACCTCAAATTATCAATGAATCTCACCCGCCCTGGAGCCCACGACCGGACTTGAACCGGTGACCTCTTCCTTACCAAGGAAGTGCTCTGCCGGCTGAGCTACGTGGGCCGACTACACCAAGGGCTCGCGAACGTCATTTATTTCAGCCGAAGCAACCTCATCGAATGATGAAACCGGAGAGGCGTTCCGGGCGAATAATACAACTTATTCCGGCCAGGGCAACCCCAAAAGCCGAAAGTCACATGAATCAAACAAATACCAAGGCGGAAAATCCCCGACTCGTCCTGGAGCGGGAAACGGGGCTCGAACCCGCGACCCTCAGCTTGGAAGGCTGATGCTCTACCATCTGAGCTATTCCCGCCTCTAAATCCAAAGCGCACGTCTCGCTCATCACAATATTCATCTTATGGTGGGGAGGGGAGGATTCGAACCTCCGAAGGCTGAGCCGTCAGATTTACAGTCTGATCCCTTTGGCCACTCGGGAACCTCCCCTGGAAACCAAGCCCAACAAAACAAACATAAATGCTATCAGAAAATTTCGCGGAAACCATCTGTTCCCCGAAACCGCCGCATCCATCCAAACCCGTAAAGAGATAACGCAGGCGACTTTCAGCCGGATTATCTGCTGCGGGGTCCTAAAGGCGCGTCCCGCCGTGGAGCTGGCGAGAGGACTCGAACCTCCGACCTGCTGATTACAAATCAGCTGCTCTACCAGCTGAGCTACGCCAGCCCGCAAAGGCGGGTCAAATTAGGCCCACCCGCGCACCTTGTCAAGCCCCTCCCTTTTGTGAAAGCGAAAACAGGAAACGTGCGCCTGGGGTTCTGCTCCCGGAAAACCGGGCCAATCGCGAGGAAGGTTGCTCAGGTCCGATTCGTGCCCTCGTCTTCTCCTCCATTCACGCGCAAGCCATGGAGCAGGATGGCCGTGGCGACGGAGGCATTCAGCGAAGACACCACCCCCGCCTTGATGGGAATCCGAACGCGCACGTCGCAGTTTTTGAGAACGAGCGGCCGCACCCCCCTGCCTTCCGCCCCGATTACCAGGCAACAGGGTCGGGGCAAGTCGTCGACGCCGAGTATTCTATCTCCTTCTGCGTCCGCCGCCAGAACCCAGTAGCCCGCCTCTTTCAGAGACGAGACGGCACGTGCCAGATTCGTCACTCGTGCGAGGGGCACGACCTCCAAGGCACCCGCCGCTGCCTTCGCTACGACGGGGGTCAAGCCCACGGCGCCATCCTTCGGCCAGACGACACCACCCGCCCCAAGGGCCGCAGCGCTTCTCAAGACAGCGCCGAAATTCCTTGGATCCTGCACACCGTCGAGCAGCAGAATCGGCGGTGCCTGTGCGGGCTGGGCATCGATGAGTGCATCGAGCGAGAGAAGAGGGGTAGGGTAAACTTCCGCCACCAGGTTTTGATGCTGCGCCGAGGCGGCGACTTTCGAGAGTTGTCCAGAGTCGAGCACCTCGACGGGAACCCCCTGCGCCTCGGCAAGACGCACCGCCTCGACCACCCGACGACTCCGACGACCTTCCGCGACAAGGAGCCGCCTTACCCGAAGCGGTCCGCGCACAAGAGCCGCCGGCACGCTGTGCGCACCGCAAACGTATTCGGGTTTCAGTTTCAAGAGTTATGCCCTGCGGTGATGGGATGTGACCCGGCTGGTGCGCAAACTTCGGCTCCGCCTGCGTGCGTCGTCACGGCACCCTTCGCTTCCAGAGGGTGCCGCCGGGGCTGTCTTCCAGGACGATGCCGGCCGCCGCGAGTTCTTCCCGGATACGGTCGGCTTCGGGAAAATCCCTGCTCGCACGCGCCTTGGCGCGACGTTCGAGCAGCGCTTCAATCTCCTCATCGCGAAAGACTCCGTTTTGACCATCTTCTCCATCGGGGAGTTGCGCGCTTGCGGCGCTTCTGAACCAATCCTCGGGCGAGTGGGCAAACAGGCCCAGAACCTCACCCACTTCCTCAAAAACCTCGCGTGCAGGCTGCGCCGCAGATTCGGGCAACGCGCCCGCCACGTTGATGAAGCCGTTCACCCTTCGCGCGAAATCGAAGAGATGGCCCAAGGCGCGCGCGGTATTGAAATCGTCGTCCATCGCTTCTATGAACTGGGAGCGAAAGGCGGTGACCTCTTCCTCCACCCGCTCGCGCCAGCCTCCGGTATCTCCTCCGCCGTTTCTGGCGAGCCTGAGCCGCACGTTGTAGAGCCGGTCGAGTCCCTTTCTCGCGTCACCCACCACCTGATCCGAATAATCCACCGGATGCCTGTAATGTGTCCCCAGGAGAAAGTAGCGGATCACCTCGGCGGGGTGTTCCTCCAGAATCGTTTTGATGGTGAAAAAGTTCCCCTTCGACTTGCTCATCTTCTCGTGCTTGATCTGCACGAAGCCGTTGTGCACCCAGTAGCGCACCCACTCGTGACCGAAGCAGCCTTCGCTCTGCGCGATCTCGTTCTCATGGTGGGGGAACACCAGGTCTTCCCCTCCGCCGTGGATGTCGAAGCGTTCGCCAAGGTAGCGACTCGACATGACGGAGCATTCGATGTGCCAGCCGGGACGGCCCTGCCCCCAGGGACTATCCCACTCGGGTTCGCCGGGCTTCGCCGCCTTCCAGAGGGCGAAATCAAGTGGGTTGCGCTTGCCCTCGTCCGATTCGATACGATGGCCCGCCTCGAGTTCTTCGATGTTACGCCCCGAGAGCTTTCCATAGTCCGCGAATTTCTCGATGTCGTAGTAGACATTGCCCGCGTACTCGTAGGCGATACCCTTGTCGATGAGCTTCCCGATCATCTCGATCATGCCCTCGATGTTCTCCGTGGCGCGCGGAGCGACATCCGCCCGATGGACGCCGAGCGCATCCATATCCCTATAGTATTCGGCAATGAATCTTTCAGTCAGATCGCCGATGGGAATCTTCAGGCGCCGGGCACGGGTGATGATCTTGTCGTCCACGTCCGTGAAGTTGCACACGAAAAGGACATCAAAACCACAGTATTCGAAATAGCGGCGAATCACGTCGAAGACGATGGCGGCGCGCGCGTGGCCGAGATGACAGTGGTCGTACACTGTCACCCCGCAGACATATATTTTCACGCGGTTTTCTTCCAGGGGTTCGAAGGGTTCTTTCTCCTTCGTCAACGTGTTGTATAGCTGAAGGACCAAATGTATTTCTCCAGAATCCGCGTGAATTCAGACGTGAAACATGCACTTCGGGCAACATTCAGGTGGAATTTGTCATGCCCCGCCGATGCGCGTCAAGGAGATTCCTCGCTGATCGTACAAACCGCGTGCGCAGCGACGCCTTCCTCACGACCTGCAAAGCCAAGACCCTCGCCCGTCGTCGCCTTGACCCCCACCCTGTCAAGCGGGATACCCAGGATGGAGGAGATGACCTCGCGTATCTTCGGAATGTGGGGGGCGAGTTTCGGCCTTTGCGCCACGACCACGGAGTCCACGTTGCCCGGCTCCATGCCGCGTTCAGCGAGAAGCGCCACGACACGCGCGAGGAGCACCCGGCTGTCCGCGCCGCGATAGGCCTCGTCCGTATCGGGAAAGTGCGAGCCGATGTCGCCCAGGGCCGCCGCGCCCAGAAGCGCGTCGATGATGGCATGGATGAGGGCGTCGGCGTCGGAGTGCCCGGCGAGGCCACGGTCGTGGGGAATCTCCACCCCGCCAAGAATGAACTTTCTACCCGCCTCGAAACGGTGGACATCGTAGCCTACACCGACGCGCATCACGCGGAAGCCTCCGCCTAGGTACGTTGTTCGAGTTCCATCAGCCGCGCCGCGCGCTCCATGTCTCCCGGCGTCGTCACCTTGATATTCTGCACGCTTCCTGCAACGAGCTTCACTCGTGCGCCGACAGCCTCGAGCAGGGCAGCCTCGTCGGTTCCCTCGAAACCACTTGCCTCGGCCCGCACCATCGCGCGCGCGAGCAACTCGCGCCGCGCCACCTGGGGCGTCTGGGCGAGCCAGAGACCCTCGCGCGGGCGTGTGGTCTCTATGAATCCCTCTGCGTCACCCACCTTCACCGTATCCACCACGCGAAGAGCGGCGATAGCAGCACCCGTCTCCGACGCGCCGATGAGGCACCTCTTCAGTAACTCGGCAGTCACGAGGGGCCGCGCCCCGTCGTGCACAACCACCCAGGAGACGTTATCGCCCAAGGAGTTGAGAGCGTTCCGAACCGAATCCTGGCGGCTTGCGCCGCCCTCGACGACCTGGACGGGAACGCATAAGCCAACGGGAAGATCGGGCGGGTCTAAACCGGGGGGAAGTGCCACGACGACACGGCCCACGAGATTAGAGCGCGCAATCCGCAAAAGGCAATGGTGGAACAGGGGTTTTCCGGCAAGGCTCTGGAACTGCTTCGCCACCGCGCCCGGCAGGCGGAGGCCCTTGCCCGCGGCGGGGACGATGAGTGCCACTTCATCCGGTTCCGGCAACGAACGAGAAGCGCGCGCAGGTTCACCGGCTGTTTCGGTAGAGTTCCGCTTCATCTCGTATTTGCGCAAATATCATCCGCCCGGCGGTGGTCTGCAGGACGCTTGTCACCGAAACGGGAATCTGATCGCCGATCCGGTCCTTGGCGTTGTCCACCACCACCATGGTTCCATCGTCGAGATAACCGACGCCTTGATTGTATTCCTTGCCTTCCTTGATGACGAAGACGCTCATCTCCTCGCCGGGCAAGACGACCGGCTTCACCGTGTTGGCCAGTTCGTTGATGTTCAAGACCCGCACCCCTTGCAGTTCGGCCACCTTGTTCAGGTTGAAATCGTTCGTCATCACCTTGCCGCATATCTCTTTCCCCAGGAGCACTATCTTCGTATCCACCTCCTTCACGCGGGGGAAGTCGGCCTCAATGATGTCGATGTCGAGATCCTGGTTCTGTTGAATCCGCTGCAGGACATCAAGGCCGCGGCGTCCACGGTTTCGCTTCAGGGAATCGGATGAATCCGCTATCTGCTGCAGTTCCTTGAGTACGAACTGGGGCACTACCATGGGCCCTTCGACGAAGCCCGCCTCGCAAATATCCGCGATGCGCCCGTCTATGATGACACTCGTATCGAGAATCTTCGCGTGGTGGTGTTTCTTGGCGCCCGGAGTTTTCTCCATAGGCGGCAGAAGCTGTGAAAACTGGCTTCCCGCCGCCGAACCGAGAAAAATCCCGAGACCGCTGAGGAGTAGACCGAAGAAGGCGTCCGCGAGTGGGCGCACGCCCGCCGAAAACGCATCACCAACGAGAGCACAAATCAGCAAGGTGGCCAGAAGGCCGAAGAGCAGGCCCGCCGCCCCGCCGACCAGAACGCCGAACCTGAGCTTGCCGAGTTCTCTGGCGAGCACCAGCAACAGAACACCCGCCAAAGCGCCTGCAGCCAAACCGACGGCCAAACCCGCCATGCCCATGGCTCCCAAGAGCGCCGCACCCATCACGCCGCAAAGGACGATGAACAGAACGCCTAAAATCAGGTGCAGGTAATTGAGGCTCGCTTTCTTCTCCCTTGGTATCTTGTGGATGGATTCATTCATCTACAGTTTCCTCCACGAAATGTTTCCAGAACGAAAATAAAGATTATTAAATACTAGATTCCCTTTGTGTCATAAGCATTACGGGCAGTAGAAAAATCGCCAACGCCCAGGAAACGACCCCTTCGGGATGTTCCGCACCCCGCAAATCAAGTTCTCCCCTACCGCTTGAATAGCTTGCAGCGGCCGTCAAGCATGCCGGATGCGCTCTCCCAACAAATCAAGATGGCTACTCCTCATCCAGAATGAAATCACCGCTTTTTCCGCCTGTTTTCCTCACCAGTCGGATTCCAGAGAGCACCATACCCTTGTCCACCGCCTTGCACATGTCGTAGACGGTCAGGCCAGCCACGCTCACGGCAGTCAAAGCCTCCATCTCCACACCTGTTCTGTCCTTTGCGCGCACCGCGGCTTCGATGCGTAGAAACCCCAGCGACTCATCCGCCGAGAAATCGATTTCCACACTGGACAGGCGCAGGGGATGACACATGGGAATCAGGTTTGCGCATTGTTTCGCTGCCATGACGCCCGCGATTCGCGCCGTTCCCAGTACGTCTCCCTTGGGTATTCCGCCTTCAACAATCAGGTGCAGGGTTTCGGGTGCCATCTCGAGACGGCCGCGCGCCACGGCTTCGCGCCGGGTGACTTCCTTTTCCCCGACATCCACCATCCGGGCTTGGCCCTTCTCGCCAACGTGAGAGAGTTCCTGGGACACGGACTACACCTCCCGAGCAAACCGACGAAGCGGGACATTTCACTTCACGGGTGGATTCTCCAAGTTCATCATACAACAGGTTGTCGAAACATTAAAGGAAAATACAAACCATGGTTTTGAAAGGGAAAAGGACAGTTTGTGTTACAAAAACATCGTCCCCTAGAGTTTTGCCAAGGTGAGACCCTGTTGTTTCTGGTATTTGCCCTTCTTGTCGGCGTAGGAAGTCTCACACTCCTCGTCGCTCTCGAAAAACAACACCTGAGCGATACCCTCGTTCGCGTATATCCTGGCAGGCAGGGGCGTGGTGTTGGACACCTCGAGGGTGACAAAGCCCTCCCACTCGGGCTCGAAGGGTGTAACATTGACGATGATGCCACAACGCGCATATGTGCTCTTGCCCACGCAGACGGTGAGCACACTCCTGGGAATACGGAAATATTCCACCGTCTTGGCCAGGGCGAAGGAATTGGGCGGAATGATGCAGGTGTCCGCCTTTACATGGACGAGCGAGCGCTCGTCGAAATTTTTGGGATCCACGATGGTGGAGTTCACGTTCGTGAAGATCATGAACTCATCGGCGATGCGGATGTCGTAGCCGTAGGAGGAGACGCCGTAGGAGATGGCACCCTCGCGCACCTGCTTGTCCTCGAAGGGTTCTATCATGCCACGCTCGCGCGCCATCTTCGATATCCACTTGTCCGATTTTATCGACATCGCGTGAACCTCTACCTTCCCGGGAGAACCTCGAAAACTTCCATTCCATCCGAAACCGAATATGAGCGATGCGCAGCGATTCGGGGGATGAAAATCCAGGACACGTAATATCCAAGGGTGAGGAGAGACCGACTCTCCTCACCCTTGGACGATCTTCCCCGTCCGCCCGAAACGGGGTCGATCTCGCAAGCGTGTCTGTAGCTCGAAACGAGAGAGACGCGCATGAGATTCGCTTTGCTCACAGTGTTTCCAGAAAAAGCAAATAAACACAATATATAGTGCCACGTCAACGATCTTTTGGGACTAGAGCACAATTTCTCGTGGATAGCCCGTGGAAAAACAGGGGATATTCGGGGGGGGGGGGGGGGGGGGGACTGTGAATAACGCACACAGCCCGTTGTGAACGGGCCTATTTGAAGCGATCCACGTGAATCTTGACTTTCGCCCCTTCGCGCAGGCGCCTGAGAAGCGCCTCGTAGTTCTCGCTCCGCTTGATTTCCGAATAAACGAGCCTTACGTCGTCCTTTACGTCCTCAAACCTAGCGTCGGCGGCATTCACGCGCTCGATCACCCGTATCACTTGCCAGCCGACGGAGGTACGAATCGGTTCGCTCGGCTGGCCGATGGGCAATTTGAACGCCACGTCCTCAAGCGCCTTGTCCAGAGCGCCCCGCTCGGCCGTGCCCATCATCCCACCCGCCTCGCGCGTAGCCTCGAAGATGGAACGCCGCCTCGCCACTTTTGCGAAGGGTTCTCCTTTTCTCAGTTCGGCGACGGTGTCCCACGCATCCTGCTCGGTCTTGAGTACAATATGGGCCAGTGTGACCGACTCCTTGCGACGAAAACGCTCCTTGTTGGCGAGAAAGAAATCGCGCAACTGCTGCCCGGTTGCGCCCGTCGCCTCGGCACCCTGTCTCACGAATTCCTCGATGACGAGCCTTCGCTTGAGACGATCAACCCTTTTGCGTATCGCAGGCAATTCATCCACTTTCCGGCGGAGCGCCTCCTGGTACAGGAGTTCCCCCTGCACGATGCCTTCCAGGAACTGCTCCTTGTTCTGGCGGATGCGGATACGCACGGCAGGAGCCAACTGTTTGAGTCTCTCCTCTATTTCCCCCAAGGTGAACTTTTGATCGTTCACCTCGATCACGACCTGACCCATATCTTTCCCGGAGAGGGCGTTTTCCCCGGACGCCCCTTCGGCGAGCGGACAGCCGAAAAACAAAATCGCCGCGAGCAACGCGAATATCCTTTTCATATCCGCCTCATCCCTCTCGCCTGCGAGGCTCGAAAAACCATTCCCGAAAACCAGCCTTGAATATAACCGGCAAACGCCGAAGAGCGAAAATTGTCTTTCATCATCAGAAGCATTCAAATGAAATAGCTGAACATCAGCGCCAGATAGTACCCGTATACGGCCGCAAACACAAATCCAGCACCACGCCCGAGCCTGCGCCTCCATACGGCGAGAAACAAAAACATCAGCATCAGGAGAAGCATGAACGGAAAATCCAGAACGAACGATTGCCGTTCGATTCCCAGAGGTGCGATGAGCGATGCTCCGCCGAGAACCCAGGCGATGTTCAGTATGTTTGCTCCCAGCACGTTGCCCACGGCCATGTCCCCATGTCCGTTCAACGAAGCGGAAACCGCCGTTACCAGTTCGGGCAGCGAGGTACCTACGGCCACGAGCGTAAGAGCGATGATTAGTTCTGGAATTCCGAGGGCGCGGGCCAGATGTGCAGCGTTCTGCACGAGCAGAACGCTGCCGAGCACGACCGCTACCGATCCGGCGATGAAACGCAGCCCGATATACTGCTTTTCCCGGTCGATCATCGCACTCGCGAAATCAAAATCCGTCCATGTCCCCCGCTTCATCATGAACCACAGGTATACCCCGACCATGGCGAACAAGACCATGCCTTCCACCCGCGAGAGTTCTGCATCCCAGGCCAGGGAAAGGAGCAGCACGCCCAGCATCAGCATGAAAAGGCCTTTGGGCAAAACATCTTCGCGGGTAAGGGACACCGGCTCAAGCAGGAACGCTACTGTCAGTATGAGTCCAATATTGCATATGGTCGAACCAACCGCGTTTCCCACGGAAGTGGCCGGATGACCCAGCCAGGCCGCGATGACGGAGACGCTGAATTCGGGAGCCGTCGTCGCCAGGCTCATCAGGGTTGCGCCGACGATGACTTTGGGAACGCCCGTGATTTCGGCGATGCCCACCGCACCATCGGTAAACCAGTCTGCACCCTTCGTTATGACAAGGAGGCCCGCGGCGAAGAAGATAAAATTCGCCCAGATGGGAAAAGTCGCGAAGTATGCTTCCATGCCCGAGAAGCGTCCTTTATATGGCGCCAGCACCGAATTGCCGGGGAGCCGTCATTCCCCCTGGAACCGGGGCTTTCTCTTCTCCAGAAACGCGGCGATACCTTCCTGAAAGTCCCGGCTGACGACAGTCTCGGCCTGCGCGGACGCCTCCGCTCGAAGCGCCATCGCCGCATCGAGGCCGCCCGAGGCACGAACCAGTTTCTTCGCCGCGCGAAGCGCGATCGAGGGTCCCTCGGCGAGCCTTCTTCCGAAGGCTGTCGCATTTTCCATGAGCGCGTCGTCGTGATGAACCGAGCGAACGAGTCCGATGGCCAGCGCCTCGTGTGCGTCGATGACGTCGCCCGTCAGTATCATTTCCAGGGCCTTGGCACTCCCTACCACCCGGGGCAGAAAAAACGTGCCCCCGCAATCGGGGACCAGCCCAATCTTCGAGTACACCTGCCCGAACGACGCGCCCTCGCCCGCCAGGCGGATGTCGCAGGCCAAAGCGATATCACATCCTGCGCCCACGGCGAAACCATGGACGGCGGCTATCGTCGGGCAGCGAACCTCGTGGAGTTTCACCAGCGCCCGTTGATAGTCCGGCCAGAGGAACTCCTCCATCCGCTCCCCGGCCCGGATGCGCGCCTCGATTTCCTTCAAGTCCCCGCCCGCGCAGAATGCGCGCCCCGCTCCACTCAGGACCATCGCGCGGATGTCAGGTTCGTCGCATCGCTCGCACACCTCGTATAGGTCTTTCGCCATCCGACGGTCGAGCGCGTTGAGCGCATCGGGACGATTGAGCCGCACGAAGGCAAGGCCGTTCTCCTCCTCGAAATCGATGGTTTTCCACGTCATGTTTCGTTCTCCCGTAATCTCCTTTTCCGATTGATGTGGAAAAAAATTTTTATTTTTCCTAGAATATGGGATATCTTCCGAAGTTGGAAGGAAGAGGCACATCGCAATCCGGGAAACACGCCGGAAGCATCTGTGGATGTTACGACCAGCGCCCGATGGGTTCCGGGCAGTTGCGAGCGCGGAATCCTGATTAAGGGGTGAAAAATGGAATCACCGGACTCTGTCATCAAGATATATGATCGCTGGGGCAAATTCTACGACCTCGTATTCAAGAACGTGTTCAACGAGGGCAGAAACGTCTGTGTCGATATGCTCGACCTCCAGCCGGGCGAGAAACTGCTGGAAGTGGGCGTGGGCACCGGACTCTCCCTGCCGCTCTACCCGTCGACTTCCGAGATCATCGCCATCGACATCTCTTCGAAAATGCTCGAGAAGGCGAAAGAGAAAGTCGAGAAGTTCGGCCTCGGCAATGTAAGGCTCGGCGTCATGGACGCGCAGAACATGGAGTATACGGACAACACCTTCGACTGCGTCACCGCCTGCTACGTGGTAAGCGCGGCCCCCGATCCGCACAAGGTCGTCTCGGAGATATGTCGCGTGTGCAAGCCGGGCGGGCGTATCGTTTTCATCAACCATTTCAAGAGTCAGAAATTCCTGCTGGCGAAGTTCGAAGAACTCATCAACGGTGTTTGCAAGAAATTCGGCTGGGAGACCACCCTGGACCTCGAACCTCTGCTCGAGGCGAACAACCTGACTCTCGAACGCCAGGAGCGCGTGAACATCTTCGACTACTGGCGCGCGGTACTCTGCATCAATCCCGACAAATAACCTCATTGGCCACCACTCCAATGGCCCGGTGCGTGGCGCAACCGGCCACCCGGCTTAAGTGAAATGAATCTCGAACCGAACACCTATGGCGTATTGCTCGGTGCGATAGCCTCGGCCGCATGGGCGG
Organism: bacterium; assembly: GCA_965200245.1. Classification (GTDB taxonomy): domain Bacteria; phylum UBA8248; class UBA8248; order UBA8248; family UBA8248; genus Bin107. The sequence goes on from CBDATS010000004.1 coordinate 238,716, forward strand.
TTTTCGTCTATTTCATCAAGCGCGCGCTGATGAACGCACCGGTCCTCAAGGTCACCGCCGCCGTCACGACCACAAACGCCGTTCTCGTAACGCTCATCGCTATCGGCTTCATCTCGATCGACGATTTTCAGGGCGCCACCAAGTCCACTCTGATGTTCGCCTTCATCGCAGGCTTTTTTCATATCGGCATCTCGCGTTCGTTCTACTACCGCGCCATCCACCGCATCGGGCCCAACCGAGCCATCCCCATCGCGCTGACGTATCCCGTCGTCACGGCCGTGGGGGCGTCGTTCATGCTTGGGGAGACGCCGACGATCTCCATCTTCACCGGTCTCGCGATTCTCCTTGTCGGCATCACGCTCATCGTTCAGGCCGAACCATCCCGGGATGCGGAATCGAGCGAGCACGGCGCGAGATGGAAGCTCTTCGGCTGGATTTCCGCGGGCGTCACCTCGCTCTTGTGGGGCGTAGCAGCTATTTTCTTCAAAAAAGCGTCCCTGAACCTCCATCCTCTCGCCACCACCGTGATAGCGCTCTGGGTCGGGTCTGCCACCGCCACGCTTCTCATGGCACTCGACAGGGGAGAGGAATCGCGCGGATCCATTCCCGCTTCGGCCTGGATGTGGATTTTCGCCGCGGCCGTTTGCCAGTCGATCGCCGTACCTTTTTATAACTTCGCGTTCGTCTACACGCTGTCCGTGCGCGTGACGGCCCTCGTTTCCGCCCAGCCTCTCATCGTCCTGGTGCTAGGTTGGCTATTCCTGCGCGAGATGGAGAACATCACACCCCGGCTCGTCCTAGGCGCACTCCTGACCGTCGCAGGCACCATATTCGTCATCATATAAAGTATATTAAGTCGAGAAAGGGTTCTCTTCTCCCCCTCGGGATGCTACTCTTGGACCTCCAATCACCCAGAAAAAATTCTGAAATCTTATCCGACAAGGAGAACAAAATGAGCGAAGTCATTCACGTCACTAAAGCCCGGATTGTCAAGGAACCCGGCAGGGGTATGAAGACGGGCTATCTCGACGCCTTCCCTGAGGACCCGATTCCCTACGGCATCCACGGAGGCATCAAGAACTTCTACAAGGCCGAAACCGAAGAGGAGCGACCAGCCACGCTGGATCACCTCGCAGCCGCCGTCGCCGGGTGACTGACGGGCAACATGGGAGGCGCGCTGGATGCGCGCGGAATCAAGAGCAGCCCAGACAATCTCGTGGCAGAAGTGGAAGGCATCATCGAAAACGTGGACGGCATGGCCTTGGTCACCAAGATCAAGGTTCACTACAAGTGCCGCATCCCCAAGGGCAACCGAGAAGAAGCAGAGCGCGCCCTCGCCGTGCACGAGAAGGGCTGCCCGGCCAGCCAGAGCGTGCAGCGGGGCATCGCGGTCGAATATACGGCGGAGTTCGAAGAAGTGGACGAATAAATGGTGTGGGGGGCACCCCTCTCTCGTGATACGGTAAAATCCTGCACGGTCAAGCGCGGACCTGGACTTCTCGCTTTGCATGCAGCACCCGATTTTGCCTGTGTGGCAGTCCTTCCCCGGGGCTGCCGCAAGGTTTTCGGGCCGCCCGTACCACCATATCGAGCCTTTGTTTCCTTCAGAGCAGATACACCGATCCACCACTATGATTCATTCTGGTTTTCAGGCTTTCCTACACGAACACGATACCGTAGCGATACCGCCGGTCGATCGCCCACGCCATGCACAGGGAGAACCCGGCCAGGAGAGCGAGTCCGACCGCCTGTTCCCAGGTACCGACGAGCAACGCGCCCGCAAGGAACATCAACGAGAAAACGAAGACACTCAAGGCCAGCCACAGACCCGCAAGAGCCAGCATGGGCGCCGAACGCAAATCCGGCCCGCGAACCCGGTTCCATGCGCCCGGCGGACGTACTTTGAGCCAGAACATCCGCAAGACATCGGAGCGCACAGGTCTCGTGAGAAGCGTAACTGTCATCATCACCACGAAACCGACGCCCACTTCCGCCGCCAGCAAAACGGGAAATTCGGGCGGCTTCCCCCCCCAATGGAGATAGAGGGCGGTCACGCCTGCGGCGAGCATCCCTGAAACTTCCGTCCAGGCGTTCGCACGCCACCACAGCCAGCGCAGGATCACCGGAAGGCCCAGCCCCGCTCCGAGTGAAATGTGGAACTTCCACGCCACCTCGAGACTATTGATCTGCCCTGCCACGGCGAACGCGCCGAGCGCCATTATCAACACGCCCAGGCGGCTCACGAACAAGACTTCCCTCGTGCCCGCTTTTTTTCGAATGAATCGTGCATACATGTCGTTCACGAGATAGCTCATCCCCCAGTTCAGGTGCGTGTCTACCGTGCTCATGAACGCGCCCAAAAGACCCACTATCACCAAACCCAGCACCCCCGCCGGAAGGAGTTTCTCCATCAGGAGGGGATAGGCGGCCTCTCGGTCGGCCAGAATTTTCGCCTCTATCGTACCTGGGAGCACATCCATCCCTTTGGGGACCAGAATCAGGCTCACGAGGCCGACCAATATCCACGGCCAGGGTCTCAAGACGTAGTTCGCCACCGTAAAGAGGAAAGCGCCCGCTTGAGCGTCCCTCGGCGAGCGCGCCGAGCACAGCCTCTGTCCGATGTAGCCGCCGCCGTCGGCATTGTTGTGTGCCCACCAGACGACGAACAGGTATATCAAAATCACTTGCGCACCCGCCCATCCCGCACCCTCGGGTGGAAAGAAGGAAAGAATTTCCGCGGCACCTTTGGCGCCGTAAATCTCACCCAGCTTCACGCTCAGGCCGGAGAGCCCGCCCACAGCTTCCACGGCATACCAGGCGAAGAGACAACTGCCCGCCATCGCTATCAAGAACTGGAAAAGATCGGTGAGCATGACGCCCCTTATTCCGCCCGCACTCGAATATGCCGCTATCATCAAGACGAGCAGAGCGACCGTTACGCTCTCGTTCACGCTACCCATCGTGAGTGCGGCGGGCCAGTTCGCCTGTATCGCCGCCCAGAGGGCAGGCGGGAGAACCTTCTCCCACTTGAGGAAGGGCTCGGCTATCTTTGCCATGGCACGAAACACCCAACCCAGAACGATCAGGTTCACGATGAGGGAGGAATAAACGGCCTTGAAGCCGCGCAGGAACGCGCCGGGTCCGCCGCCGTAGCGCAACTCGATGAGTTCGGCGTCGGTCACCACGCCCGCGCGCCGCCACAGGGGGGAGAAGAAGACCGCGACACCTACGTTGCCGATGACCCACGCCCACCAGAACCAGTTCCCGGAAATCCCGCGCTTCGCGACGATACCGGCCACGACGAGGGGGGTGTCGGAGGCGAAGGTGGTCGCCACCATCGAGATTCCAATCCACCACCAAGGGAGGCTGCGCCCTGCCACGAAGTAGGAAGCCAGGCTCTTCGATGCCGAACGAGAGGTGATCGTGCCGACCAGCAGCGCGAACGCGATGTAGGCGAGGATGAATGACCAGTCCAGGGCAGAGAGCATGTGCGCGTCTCTAAGATGGGGCAGACTTTGCGCGCATCCTACACGGATATGATTATGCGATACAGCAGACCTTCAGTCTCACGACGCAAAAACGCCCCGCACTGCGTACGGGGCGTTTCATGCAAAAGAGGACAGGCAAGCCGTCGACTGCCTGAACGGCCTGTCTCCAGATCAGCGAGCCACGAAAGTGCGGTGCACCCAACGGTTGTTCCCGCGCCGGACTTCCATGTACAACGCTTCGTCCGCCATGCGCGTTTCCAGGTTCATGCCGCCCGGCATAGCTCTCGAAACGGACTTCGCGGCACGCGCGGCATCGATGAACGCGGCGACCTCGGCAAGCGTCGGCTGTTTGCGTTTGCGCACTCCTGTTTCCGCGATGGCCTCCGTCGCAGCTGCCCTCAACTGGCGCGGCCACACCTTCCGGAACAGATCAGGGCTTCCGAACTCATCGCCGCTATTGAGCCGGCCACCAACTGCGAAGACATATCCCACTGCGTCGGGGTGCGCATCCAGCAGACTTCTCAAGGCTTTTTCATAGTCCACGAGGGCCGAGGCGAGGCACTTGTTCTCCAGGGACAACTGGAGGCTCGTGCGCGAGCGCCTGTCGGTGACCCGCGCCCCCACGGTCATGCCCAACGAATCCTGCACCATCCCGACCGACCGCCAGACTTCATTCTGAAGTGATCGGCCACTCGCTCGCCGACGCGCCCCCTGTGAAATTCCCGACCCAATTCGTATCCCTGACATCCCGATTCGATCGGCCTCGTGAACGGTCTCGATCCCCATTCTTTTCAAAATTGCAATCTTGCCGGCCCGCGAGGGCATGCGGTATGCGGATGCCGAAAACTCGCTCACCTTCTCACGGCCGCGACCTGCCCATCTTCCCGACTCGACACAAAAGGCGCCTATGGGGAGGTAGCCCGAATGCGGGGGGATGATCTGGCTGGTGACCAGGACGCGGTCCTGCTTGCCTCCCTTGACGATGTCGCCTGCCTGAATGAAAACTTCACGAGCACCCAGATTACGGACCATGAGTTGCTTGACGTTGCCGGTTTCGATGACCTTGACGAGACCCTCCTTCATCGCCTCGTCCAGGGTGACCGGCGTGGGACCCGTGCCTCGGCCCTCGCGGTGAATCAGATAGACGGTGAGATTGTTCTGCGTGTAGGGACCACTCAAGCGATAGTCTTTCATTGCCTTGGCAGAAGCCGTAGCAGGCGGCAGCCCGATTGCGATTACACACGCGGCTAAAACAGCGGCACCATACCCCATCAGCAGTCCAGAAGTCGCCCGCACCCGGCTGAAAAGGCGCGTTTTCGAAAACTCTGTGTGCATGGATTAACTCCTCTCTTACCGCTTGAAGCTGGCGGCGTAATCTCCTCCAAATCGATCAACAGCTGTTCACACAAGTTTTCACGTCATCCCGAACTTGTATTTATGACTTGGGCAGGTTCCCTCGATTTAACTTCCGGCTGTGCCGCGAGAGAGCACTTCCCAAGGCGAAAAAACGCCCCGCAGTGCGTGCGGGGCGTTTCAGGAGAGAAGAATCTCTGGTTGGTATGTTTGTCTAGTTGTGGTTTCCGTTCGTCTTCAGTCGGCCCAGGACCTCCAGCACGTGATCAGGCGTGATGGGAATACGCGTGATGCGCGCGCCTATCGCCTGACCCGCGGCACAGGCCACTGCCGCAGCTCCTGCCGTGCAGGGAGGCTCGCCGATGCCCTTCGCACCGTAGGGACCGAGGCCCTCACCGGATTCCAGGATCACATTGTCCCACTCGGGCGTATCTACCGAGGTGGGGATGAGGTAACCGTGGAACTCGTTGTTCAGGAGCGCACCCTTTTGCGTGAGTACCTCTTCGGTCAGGGCATGGCCGACACCCATCATGGTGCCGCCCTCGAACTGCCCTTCCACGTGCTGCAGGTTGATGGACTGGCCCACATCGTGTCCCGACCAGTAGTTGAGTACACGAAGTTCGCCCGTATCGACGTTCACCTCGACTTCGGCCGCGTGGATGCCGAACACATAATCCATCCAGCCGCCCGCGTCGCCGTATTGCTCGTTGCCCTCATACTCGTGCACGCCGAGCTTCGTCTTGCCCACGGTATGGAGATCGATCCCCATCTTCCTGCACTGGGTCACGGCCTCTCCGAAGGAGACTCCACGTTCCTCGGAGGCTTTCACGTAAGCGCGCCCGTCTCGAATATCCAGGTCATCGGGGTTCGCTTCCAGAAGCTCCGCAGCGCCTTTGAGGATTCTGTCTTTCAGTTCCGCCGAGGCGCGATAGCACGCACCGCCCGAGATCATCGTCTGGCGACTTCCCGCAGTTACGCCCACGAGCGGGGTGACGTGAGAATCCGACATCGTCACCGTCACGTCTTCGAGTGTTATCCCCAAAGCCTCGGCGGCTATCTGGCGGTTCGTCTGCATCTGGCCGGCGCCTACGTCCGATGCACCCGAGCGCACGCTCACGCTGCCATCCTCGTCAACGCCAACGTAGACCTCACCTTCGTTTCTCGGCCTTCCGTATCCGCCGATATTGGCAACCACGCCGACGCCCACGCGCCAGGGGCCGTGGTCTTTCTCGGGCACCCGGCCCGCCGGGCGGCCGATGAGCTTTTTCGTCTCCTCGACCAGTTCGGGCAACATCACGCGAGAAGGCACGGGCTGGTTCTGCATGAGGGTCTCGCCCTTGGTGATGAAGTTCATCTCCCGAAACTCGAGCGGATTCATACCCAACCGCGCGGCGAGTTCATCCATCTGCGCCTCATAGGCGAAGCACACCTGGTTCGCGCCCACGCCGCGCATCGCCTCGGTGAAGGGATTGTTCGTCCTGACGGCGCGTGCGCGGCCCCGTGCGTTCGGGATTTCGTAGGGGCCGCCGCTCACTACGAGCGCGCCCAGTAGCAAGCCCTTGCTGTTGGCCGTGTAGCCGCCAGCATCGCCGATAATGTCGATTTCGGTAGCAGTAAGCCTTCCGTCTTCCGTAGCACCCGTCTTGTATTTCATGAGGAAAGGGTGTTTCTTACTGCCCGTGTTCATGGTTTCTTCTCGCGAATAGGCCATGCGCACGGGTCGCTCCGTACGGATCGATAAAAGCGCCATGAAGGCACCGAGGAGGGGGTGCTCCTTGCCGCCGAACGCGCCGCCCAGCATCGGACAATCATAACGCACGCGACTCAGGGGCAAGTTCAGCGTCCGCGCTACGTTCTGGTAGTTTTCGATCATCTGCGTGGGCACACGGATGTTTACCACCCCACGTTCGTCCACCCAGGCGACGCCGCCTTCGGGCTCGATGAAGGCATGATCCAAGCAGGCAGAGAAATAGGTATTCTCGACGATCACGTCCGCCTCGGCGAAGCCCGCCTCGATGTCTCCCTTGTCCGTCTTCCAGTCGCAGACCACTTCGCCTTCCTCGAGCGTGGTGAAGTCATACGCACCGGGCAGCGGATCATAGGCGACACGCACGAGCGAGGCCGCCTCTTCGGCTAGGTCCCGCGTGTCGGCGGCTACGAGCGCTATGGCGTCGCCGATGTCCAGAACGACGTCATCAGCCAGCACAGGGAAATCAGGATATCGGCCCGCATTCAGCCCGGGAATGTCCTTCGCTGTGAGGACGCAGTGTACCCCCGGAAGGGCGAGTGCCTCACTCGTGTCTATTTCCAGTATCCGCGCAGGTGTCATAGAGGCACGGACGGCTTTCCCGTAAATCTCGCCCGGCATATGGAAATCATCGCCGTAGACCGTATCGCCGACCGCCTTCGCCAAGGCGTCTTCTTTCGTCGGCGACGCGCCGACATGCGTCAACTGAGCCATTGTCTCCTCCAATATTTTGAAAGAGCTACCCTCGCAGGGCCGCTACGTCCAGGACCTCGCCCGTCACAGCACTCTGCACGACTGCCTCGAGCACGGCAACGACCTCGAGTCCTTCGGGTCCGCCCGTCTCGGGAGTGGCCTCGCCGCGGATGCACTTGCAGAACTCACCCATCTCGTCCGCCAGGGCGTCTCCGCCCACGACCTCAACCTCGGTGCGCGCCTCCTCGCCCACTTTGGCTACGTAGAGCTTTCCGCCCTCTTCTTCGCTGTAAGCGCGCATTTTCGTGCCGAAGGCTGCCGTGTCACAGATCTTTGGAACGACGAAAGAGGAGCCGATGTGGCCTAGCGGGCCACTCTCGTACTCGATGATGATGTTCGTCGCATCGTCCAGGTTCGTCTTGCCGAGCAACTTCTTGCTGAAGGCAGCCACACGCTTCGCGGGACCTGCCAAGTACTGAAGGTTGTCGATCATGTGGACACCCAGGCCCGTCATGGAACCCGCAGGGCATTCGGTGGGGTCATTGCGCCAGCCCGACCTGGCTTCGAAACCCATGGGCAGCGAAAGGTTGGCCTCAAGTTGATGCACTACTCCGAGTTCACCCGCATCGATCATCCGCTTGATCTCGCGATTCGCGCCGAAGCGGCGGCGGTGGTGTCCAACCTGCAGGGTGACGTTCGCGGCGGAAGTTGCCTCGACCGCCTTTTTGGCCTCATCGACGGTGAGGGTGAGCGGCTTCTCGACAAACACGTGCTTGCCTGCCGACGCTGCCGAAGAAATCATGTCCAAATGCGTGGAGTGAGGCGTCGCGATGATGACGCCTTCGACCTCCGGGTCGTTCCATACTTCATCCAGACTACCTGCCATCCGGCAGCCGTGTTTCTCTGAAAACGCCTTGCGAGCCTCCTCGCTGCGCGCGAAACCCGTCACCACCTCGCCCGAACCACTGCGGTTCAGGGCGTCCACCAGAACGCCGCCCCACCAGCCAAGACCGATAGAGGCAAGTCGCACCTTTTCATCAGCCATGATTCGACTCCTCATTTACCGAATGGATGAATTCGCGGCGTTCCATGGAACATCGCGTCGAACAGACACCGCATGATTTTGTGCAGGCCGCACCATAACCCAACAAGGTGTACTTGAAAACCACGCCCGAGAAAAACAGGTCAAAAAAAACCTCCTCCCGTCTCCGGGAGGAGGCTCTCGCAAGGGGTAGTTGCGAGATGTATGATTGCGTGGCGGAGGAGTGCCGACCCGATCAGCTACCCCTCTCGCCAGCCTGCCGGGGCGTGCCGCCTATGAACGCCCCGACCGGCTTGCTCTTATTATCTTGCAAGCACCGTACCATTTTTTATTTTTCGGAAAAGTCTTTATATATCAATGAATTACAATTCTGCGCAGGCCCGCCGAATTGCCACTTTGTCACAAGTCACCGGACAACGACGACAAAACGTCATGGGAAAAAATCAATTTCAATTCCGTGGGGGAATTCTTCTCTTCATTCAGAAGCAGCTGATTTTTCGGGAAAGGCGTCCAGCGCCTTGGAAACGGCCGCCTTCATCTCGTCTCCGTGTGCAAGCGCCGTCGTCGCGCGGACTTGCGATTCCCACAAGGTATCCTCAGAGTTCAGGTCGAGAAAGTGTATCTCGACCCGCGCGGCGCAAACTTCTACGTCCTCGCAGGAGCGCTCGCCCGCCGCTATCGCTACCGCCTGTGCGCCGGTATCCCTGAGCGCCGAAAGATGGGCCTCAGCGATTTTTCCTTCTTTGTTCAGCAAATCGTCCGTTTTCTTTTTTTCGAGTTCCCTGGGCCAGCGGACGACCTGATAGCCCTTTGCAATCAAGACGTCCCGAATCAGGAAGGCGCCCTCAATCAGTTCGATCCTCCTGCCCTTCGGCGCTTCTATACCCGCCTTCTTGTAGACGTCGCGGAAAAGCCCCGTCCAATCGCTCGGATATTGGAACGGGGCGACAGTGAGGCGCGCAAGCGCTTGTATCTTCACAGGTCGTGCGATGACCTGCCTCACGGACAACTCATAGGCGCACCCCGCCATAAGGAGAAGCGACAGCACCGCAGGCAAAAGCGGAAGCCTCGACGCGAAGCTCTTCATCATCGGTCGCTCCATGCGATTCGCTCCACCCAGTCGAGGAGCAACGCATATACGTCCCAACTCTCGCTCCAGATGGAGGAGGCGTATGAGACCGCCATCCCCCAGCCTCCCACAGAGACCAACGTCGCACCGCCGATACAAACGAGGTCCAAAAAGAAGATGAAGACCCAGGAGAAAACGCGGCCTCCGCGCGCAAGATCGGGTTGCGATGCGCCCAACGCCCGCAACGTCATGAGTACATGCAGGCAAAGCGTGAAGCCGGAAAGAAACGCTACAGCCTGCGGAATCCATCCGTATGCCAGAGCCCAATTGAGCAGCGCGCCCAAGAGCAGGACGACGACCGTCAGCAGCGGGAAAAAGTAGGGCGCCAGTGTAATCAAGGGGTTCGTGCCGCTCAGACCCACCTTACCGCTGCCGCGTCCTACCTCGAACGAACTCACCTTCTTCCCCGTGAGCAGGGCAAAAGCCAATTGCGTGAATTCGCGCACGAAGGCGTAGAGAAATTCAGGGGGCTTCAGCCTGTGCCAGACAGAGTAGGCAGCCACGCCTGCCAGGAAGACCCAACCTTCGGTCGCGGGCAGATACGAACCTGTGCCACTCGCGAAAAAGGCAGCCGGGAGGTGCGTCCCGAACGCGAGCATCGCCCCCCAGCAGGAGGGCAACAGGAGTACAGTGACCATCCAGGCCAGGAGTCTCAACAGAAAGGACTTCATTCACTCACTCGTTCAGTTCCTCGGGCGAAGAGGCGAACGTAGGGCAAGAATGGCTTATATGCCGCTTCCCGGCAAGGCGAGAACCCGCAAACCCGATCTCGTCGGCATATTGCCAAAAAAATCTTGACACATTATATTTAACTACATGGTTAATAATCAAGCCTTTTCATGAACTACTCAATACAGGAGCTTCCCATGAACGGCGCGAAAATGATTGCCTACACCTTCGAAATGAGCGACGGACTCGTCCGGCGAGCGTTGAAGGGCCTTGATGATGCGGACCTCCTGAAACGGCCCAGCGACCAGGACAACCCCATCGGCTGGTTGATGTGGCACAAAACGAGAGTCGAGGATTGTGCCTTTGCAGCCGTCGCCGGAAAGGAGCAGGTCTGGATCGCCGGGAAATGGCACGAGAAATTCGAGATGGACGCAGACCCGAAACAAATCGGCTTTGGAGACTCGCTCGAACAGGTCATGAACCTCAAATTCACGAAACAAGATGTTATCGATTACGCCAACGCCACCCGGGCACGCACGCTTTCCACTCTGGAATCAATTTCGGTGGAGGACCTCGAAAAGGAGATTACCGACATCGGAGGCAACGCGATCAAGATCGGAGACTATCTGGGCAGGGTTGCCGTCGACTATCACCACCATTGCGGACAGATTTGCTATCTCAGGGGATTTATTACCGGATTCGGTTGGGCGTTTTAGTTCCAACCCGATCGATGGGCGACCGAGGAGGTCAATCACAACCGAGGAAGGAAGGTTCCCCGACACGTGAAAACAGAAGCAGGTCTCGACGCCACTTTCTCCGCGCTTTCTGACCCCACGAGGCGGGCCATACTATCACGGCTCTTCCGGGGGGAAGCCACCGTGACCAGTATTGCTGCACCATTTGATATTTCCTTGCCGGCGATCTCCAAACACCTGCGCGTCCTTGAGCGCGCCGGCTTGGTTCACAGGGAAAAAAGGGGCCGCATCCATCACCTGCGCCTTGAGGTCGAACCGATGCGCAAGGCGTCGGAATGGCTGGATTTCCACCAGCGATTCTGGGAAGGGGGATTCGATACCCTCGCCCGCTACCTCGAAGAAAAAACAGACATGGAGAATTGAAGAATGCCCGAGACGAACAGTACCCTTGTCATCAAGCGAACCTTCCATGCACCACGGGAGAGAGTCTTCGCTTCGTGGACGAGGGCCGAGGAACTCAAGGGTTGGTGGGGAACGGAGGGCCACACCGTGCCCAACGCCGAGATGGATTTCAGGGAAGGAGGAAAATTCCGCGTCGAGATGCAGACCGATGAGGGGGAGTCTTTTTATCTAAACGGCGCGTTTTTGGAAATCAATCCGCCTGAACGGCTCGTCTTCACATTCCGGTGGGAGCGGGGGGAGTGGAACTATCCCGAAACCCGGGTGAGTGTTGACTTTCTGGACAAGGGCGACGAGACCGCCATCCTCCTCACCCACGAGGGATTCCCGGACAAGAACATGCGAGACGAACACCAAGAGGGCTGGGGCGAGTGCCTCGATAACCTGCACACGAATCTGGGAGGGAGATAGGAAACCTCGAAGGATTGTGATTATGCTGCCCTGCTCTCTTTTGCTCCCGGAAAAATCAATGTAGGATACGCACTCTCTATTTCGATCTCAAAGTATCCGGCATCCATACCGACTGCGTACGCGGTGAGCAGGATGCGCACGAACTCCTCCTGGATGGAGCAACTCACTTTGGAAGCGCGCGTACTTTCTCCTTGCGGTGTTATCGGATCGGGTTTCCCCGAAAGTTCCTTCGAGCGCGGATTGTCCATGATGCCTCACGTTATCGCCTGCGACGGCGGATCGACGGACAATGGACCGGCCTTTCTTGGCGCCGGAAAACCGAATTTCTCCCGCTCGGCGACCAAACGCGATCTCAAGCTCATGCTGAAAGGGCGCGAAAGACTGGGCGTTCCAGTTATCGTGGGCTCGTGCGGCACGGCGGGTGGAGACGCAGGTCTCGAGTGGATGCGCGACATTTGTCTCGAGATCGCCCGCGAGGAGGGCCTGAGCTTCAACCTCTCTCTGGTTCGCAGCGAACAGGATAAAGAATATCTAAAGAAAAGATACGAAGAGGGCCGCATTCAGGCGCTCGATCCGGCTCCTCCGATCGATGAGGAAATAATCGACAACAGCGCGCACATCGTGGGTATGATGGGAGACGAGCCCATCGCCCGGGCGCTCGACGAGGGAGCGGACGTCGTACTGACGGGCAGGGCTTCTGACACTTCTGTCTTCGCCTGCCACCCCGTGCGAATGGGTGTGGACAGGGGCCTCGCCTGGCACGCTGCGAAGATACTCGAATGCGGCGCAGCCTGCGCGGTGCATCGCGCCCGGCCAGACGGCTGTTTCGCCTGGATTCGCGACAACCATTTCGTGGTCGAGCCGCTCAATCCACAGATGTACTGCACCCCGCAGAGCGTGGCCTCGCACACCCTATATGAAAACACAGACCCATTCTATATCACCGAGCCGGCGGGTGTTCTCGACACAAGTTGCTCGGCATACTCGGCCGAGAGCGAGCGCGCCGTGCGCGTGGTGGGTTCCGAGTTCCACACGGCCGAGCGTTATTCCATCAAGCTCGAAGGGGCGGAACTCGTTGGCTACCAGTCAGTGATCATCGGTGGGGTGCGCGATCCCATGATTCTCAAACAACTCGATTCCTGGCTCGAGGGCATCCGGGAAGGCTTCGCGGTGCGTGTTCAGGAAATTTTTCCCGACCGCGGTTCTGCGCCCGCCTACCATCTCACCATCCGCGTGTTCGGGCGCGACGCCGTGATGGGGACGCTCGAACCCGAAACAAGCTGTCTTCCCCACGAGGTGGGCGTGCTCTTCGAGGTGACGTCCGAGGATCAGGTATCCGCCAACACGATGGCGTCCACGTTAGCCCACTTTGCGCTTCACTACCCCATCCCCGAGTGGAGTGGTCTCATTTCGACGCTGGCGTTCCCTTTCACGCCTGCAGAAATCGAGAAAGGCCCCGTCTACCGCTTCAATCTGAACCACGTTGTTTATCCCGACGACCCCTATGAAATGTTTTCCACCGAGATGATGGAGGTGGCGAACTGATGGCCACACTCGGCGAACTCGCAAAGCTCATCCGTTCGAAGAACGCAGGGCCCTTCAACCTCACGTTCGACGTCATGTTCGATGAGGAAAAAACCTATCGACACGTGGTGGAATCGAACGTCCTTACCAAGGAGGTATTCTGCCGCCTCTACAATCTCGCGGAGGACAGGGTGCTGCTCGTTCATCACGACGCCGCGCGCGCGATCAAGGTATCAATCCCCCGTCACGTGTTTTCCTGCGACCTTGAAGACGGCGACTGCTACGGCGGACAGCAGTTCGGCCTCCTCGTGGGTATCGAAGTCCCGGATCCGTAAGAAAAAACTGGAGAAAAGAAAATGGCTGTTCACACGACTGCAGACGAAATACGAGCGCTTTTTCCGGAACTGGTGCAAATCGAAGACCCCGCATTGCGCGACGGGGTGGTCGACATCTGGCTCGATCTGGCCGCAGAGACCGACTGGGACCGTTTCGAGGACATTCCGAAAAACCTGAAAAATGAAAAACACATGACACTCATCGGCCACGTTCAGGGCGTGACGAGCATAGCTGTCACCATGGCCGATCTTGTCAAGAAACTCCACGGGATAGAGGTTGACCGCGACCTGCTCATCGCCTCGTGCGTTTTGCACGACATCTCGAAACCGCTCGAATCCGCGCCAAACCCCGGGGGACCTCCCACGGGAAGCGATGTGCCGCCAGGGAAAACCACCGAGTTCGGCGAGAAAATTCAGCATGGGGTCTACGGGGCACACAAGATATGGGAGAAAGGATTGCCCAAAGCGCTCGAACTGGCACATCTCGTCATTACCCACACGCGCGCGAGCAATACGCGCTCCCAAAGCTACGAGGCCGCACTTCTTTTCTACGCAGACTGGGTGGATTCGGACGCGGGTATCGTCTTGGGTGGAGGGACACCCCTCGCCTCGAAATGGGTGGAGGAGTAGATACGACCGCTGAGGTGTCTCCCGGAATCCCTGTCATTTTCCCCACACAATCGCGAACGCGCCGATTACGGACAGGGCACCGCCTATCACGATGCGCATCGTGATCTTCTCCAGTCTTTTCAGGAACAACCACGAGAAGACGATAACCCACAAAACAGAGAGGCGGTTGATAGGTATCACCTGCACCACTTCTCCCCTCCTGAAGGCCGCCCAGAGGCAAAGGGCGGCCGTCGTATTCGCGGCCACCCCGCACGCAATCGTCACGAGTCCCCTGGGACTCCAGTTCTTCGCCCCTTTTTCTTCTTTCGTGAACGGCATCGCGGCAAGGAGCAATGCCGTCGCCGTAATGGTGGATATCGCGATTCCCAAAGATTCGGAAGGCATGATGGCGAGAGCGTATTTTCTGAAGACGAACGTCAGGGAAAACAGGAAGGAAGCCACGACCGGCACGAGAAAATAGATGAGAACGACATTCCGTGCTTCGGGCCCTTTTTTGCCGGATTCGCGTTCATGGACCAGAAGAACGGCCCCGACCATGATGGCTATCGTGCCGACGGCCACGCCCGCGGTGAACTGCTCCCCCAATATGAAAACGCCCATGAACGCAGACCAAACCAGGATAGACTGCACCATAATCTGCGTCCGGGCCAAGCCGATCAGCCGCATCGACCAAAAAATCATGTAGCGTCCAATAGAACTGCCGAATATTCCGATGAGCATGAACCAGATAAAGGCCTCCAGGTGCCATGCGACTCCTTCGTCCCACAAGAGATAGAGCGCGACAGCCAGCGTCGCAGTGAGGGCGTTCATCGAAATGGCCGCAATCGCAGGCCCGATGTGGAGAAGCGCCTTCCGATAGAATACCTGGGAGATGGCGACAAAAAACGCCGCTATGAACGACAAGAGATTCGGGTGTAATGACTTGAGCAAGACCACCCCATGAAGAAACGATTTGTTCGGCGATGCCAGATAATCCAGCCGCCAAAAAAGACATTATGCCCGTCTTCCACTCATCTTGTTCGTGACACCCGAAAACCCATCTGCGGCCCTATCCGGCCAGCCTCGCACGGGGACAAAAGAAAGGACCCACTGGAAAGGACCCGACAATCAGAACGATTCCCGAAATGAGCACGCGGGAAAATTTTCCGATTTCACCTCAGGCGGGAGGATAACCCAAGCCGACGAGAGCCTCCTCGATTTCAGACAGGATGGCCGGATCGTCGATAGTGGCCGGCACCCTGTATGCCTCTCCATCTGCGATGCTCGCCATCGTCCCCCGCAAAATCTTGCCCGAGCGCGTCTTGGGCAAGCGGTTCACCACCGTAGCCTGGCGGAATGAGGCGACTGCGCCGATCTTCTGGCGAACGAGCTGGACCACCTCGCCGACGATGTCTTCGTCGTTTCTATCAACGCCCGCCTTGAGCACCAGGAAGCCGAGCGGAAGTTGGCCCTTGAGTTGATCCTTCACGCCGATAACAGCGCACTCAGCCACGTCGGGGTGGGCCGATAACACCTCTTCCATCCCGCCCGTCGAGAGTCTGTGACCCGCCACATTGATAATGTCGTCCGTCCTCGACATCACGTAGACGTAGCCCTCCTCATCCATGTAACCGGCATCGCCTGTCTTGTAGAAACCCGGGTATTCACTCAAATAGGAGTCGATGAAGCGCTCGTCCGCGTTCCACAGCGTGGGCAGGCACCCAGGCGGCAAGGGAAGCCTGACACACAGCGCGCCCATCTGTCCCGCTCCAAGCTCGCGGCATTCCGTGTCCAAAACCTTGAAATCGTAGCCGGGCACCGCTTTGGAGGGTGAGCCGTACTTGACTGGCATATGCTCGATTCCCATGGGATTCGCCAACATCGGCCAGCCGGTCTCCGTCTGCCAGTAGTGGTCGATAACGGGAACCTGCAGGTGCTGTTCCGCCCATTGGATCGTGTCCGGATCCGAGCGTTCGCCTGCCAGGAAAAGAATGCGGAACCTGTGGAGATCGTACTTTTTCATGAGTTCGGCGTCCGGGTCGTCTCGCTTGATAGCACGGAACGCCGTGGGCGCGGTGAAGAAAACCTCCACTCCATGCTCGGAAATGATGCGCCAGAAAACACCTGCATCGGGTGTCCCCACAGGCTTGCCCTCGAAAAGGATGGTGGTACAACCGTGAAGGAGCGGTGCGTACACAATATAGGAATGCCCCACAACCCAGCCGACATCGGAAGCGGCCCAGAATACCTGCCCCGGTGATACGTCGTACACGTTTTGCATTGACCATTTGAGAGCCACCATGTGACCGGCGTTGTCCCTCACCACTCCCTTGGGCTGGCCCGTCGTTCCCGAAGTGTAAAGAATATACAGTGGATCCGTGGCGGCAACGGGCACGCAGGCCGCTGGTGAAGCGTCACCAAGCGCATCGTTCCACTCGACGTCACGACCTTCGATGAGTTCCGCCTCGACCTGTGAGCGCTGGAGAATGATGCACTTTTCGGGTTTCACGCTGGATATGTTGATCGCCTCATCAAGCAGTGGTTTGTAAGCGATGATGCCCGAGGGCTCGACCCCACAGGATGCGGAGATCATGAGCTTAGGTTTCGCATCCTCTATACGCGTGGCCAGTTCATTCGGCGCAAAGCCCCCGAAAACGACCGAATGCACCACACCGATGCGCGCGCAAGCCAGCATGGCGATGGCGGCTTCGGGCACCATCGGCATATAGATGATGGCGCGGTCTCCCTTTTCCAACCCCTGGGCCTTGAGGGCACCTGCGAAATGCGCCACCAAATGCTGCAATTCCCTATAGGTTATCTTTTCTGTGGAACCACCCGTGATGGGCGTGTCGTATATCAGGGCGAGTTGTTCCCCTCGCCCTTCTTCGACATGCCGGTCGACCGCGTTATAGCAGGTGTTGACCTCTCCTCCAGTAAACCAGCGATAAAAGGGCGGGTTCGAGTCATCAAGCACTTTCTCCCACTTCTTATACCAGTAGATTTCCTCCGCGGCTTCCGCCCAGAATGCTTCCGCCTCCGAGAGGGAACGGCCGTGAACCTCTGCATAGCCCATACTTATTCCTCCAAGCCGAAAATGCGTATCTCTTAGTGAATCATCATATTTGTCTGGAATCGTAAAGATTTATTGTAACAAATTCCGCCTGTATTTGCGCGACCGGAGGGAATCAAACTGACCCACTACCAACCTTGTGGGAGTGTCTCACTTAGAAAAGAATCAAACAGTTACGCAGGGCTCATCATGCGGAAGTGCATTCGCCACTCCACGCGTCTTACGAATACACCCTCAAAGCGCCTGGAGAATCAGATGCACATACAATCTTTTGAATGGCTTGGACTTACGGTTTCTTTCTGTACCGGACGTGATCAATCTTGCAGAAGACTCCGAAATCCTGGCAGATATTCTCATTCCGGCGGGTGATTGGCCTCTCCCCCCTTGGGCGTCAAATACTACAGTTCGCTCCGCCGAACACTCCCCGGTTGATCATGTTCGATTTACAACTCGATCACGTCCATCGCGTCGGGGTTGAGGATGCGGGGGCCATTCTCCTCCACGATCACCTGTGGCCCGAAGACCATGAACATCCTGTCTTCGTGCGCGGCCTTGACCTCCACGGCGAGGGCCATGCCCGCCTGCACCTCGAAATCCTCCAAGAAGCCGTAGCGCCCGCCCGCCAGTTCGCACCATTCGGGGTTCTCGGAAAGACTCCCCTCAACGAATGGCTCGCGCCACGGGAAGTTCCGGGGAATATCGCCTGCGCATATCGTCGTCATGGGCGGCTCAATGCCGTCGAGCCCCACCCCGTGCACCTGGGGAATCTCGTGATAATACCCGTTCCGCAAAACCGCCTCGTTCGAGGCACGGTCCACCTCGGACCAGGGCGTGCCCGGCTTCAAGGCGTCGAGCGCGGCGTGGAGGCTTTCGAGCACTGCTTCTCGAATCGGTTTGTAGTCATCATCCATCGGCCCCAGCGACATCGAGGTGTGGGGGTGGCTGTAGTAACCCCCGTAGCGCGAATAATAGCCGATGCACAGCATGTCGCCTGTATGGAGAATCCTGTCCGTGGGCCTTCTGTTCACCGGATAGCCCTTTCCCGAGCACATGATAAGCCAACTATCGCGGCCGGGCTCCGCGCCTGCGCGCAGGCTCGCGCTGAAAAGTTCCGCATACACCTCGCTCTCCCGCACGCCTGGGCGGCAGCATCGGAGCACGGCGTCTATCTCAATGTTCACCATCTCGGCGGCTTTCTCCATCATCGCGACCTCTTCGGCGCTCTTCTTGATCCGCAGACGCGTGAGAATGTCCGAGGCGTCGGCAAACTCCGCATCTGGCAGAAGCCTTTTCAGGTTCTGATACGTCATGTAGGGAATTGCCCCCTCCGCGCCGTATCCTCCGCCGATCAGGCCGACGATACCGATTTTTCCGCTTTCATACCCCAGTTCCTTGATGGCGTCTGTGGCCACGACGCTCACCTTCCCCTCGTGCCCCCGGTAGCGCACTCCCTCGAAACACGACTCGGTGTACCACTTGCCCCAGTTCTGAAGTAACCAGAATGTTACGGGCGCACCTTTTCGGGGAAATACCATGCTGCGCTCCCCGTAATCGCTTCCATCAAGCCAGCGGGTGTTGCCGTTGCCGTTCGAGCCGCGCCCGATGACGATGAGACAATCGAGCCCGCGCTCGTCCATGGCGGCGCGCACTGCGTCCCACCGCCTGTCGCGTTCCTCGCTGGAAAACGAAGCCGCCGCATCGCCAGTGCGGCTGTCTCTTGGGAAAAACCTGGGATCCGTTACCATTGGGCTCTCCTGAGTTTTCGAGTCGAATCTCTTCCGCACGACTGGACGCAGACACGCGGAATCATTTAGCCTCAAGTAGCACTATATCCGCACTATAACAAATGGGCCGGACGCCTAAAAATGAGTGAAGCACAATTCGTCTGTATCGACTGCGGGGAGGAATATCTCACCGACCTCCCCCGCTGGCGGTGCGACTGCGGCGGCCCTCTGGAATTGACACCGAACGGCGTCTTTGCGCGCGAATCCCTGGCTTCCCGTCCTGCCACATTGTGGCGCTACAGGGAGGCGATTCCCGTCAAATCGGATGCGAACATCGTCAGCATGAACGAGGGCATGACACCGCTCGTCCCCTTCGCTTTCTCGGGTGCAGAAATTCTCTGCAAACTCGATTTTCTCTTCCCCACCGGCTCGTTCAAGGATCGCGGAGCCACCGTGCTATTGAGCAAGCTGAAGGAGTGGGGACTCGGCCAAGTCCTCATGGATTCTTCGGGCAACGCTGCCGCCGCCGTCTCTGCCTACGCCGCGCGCGCGGGGATCGAATGCGATGTCTACGTTCCCGCTTCCACCTCTTCGGCCAAGTGCGCGCAAATCGCTGCCTACGGTGCGAGTCTCAGGAAAATCGAAGACCCTCGATCCGCCGCAACAGCCGCGGCTATCAAAGCGGCGGAAAAACGCTTCTACGCCTCTCATTTCTGGAACCCCTGGTTCAATCACGGCACCAAGACCTGGGCGTTCGAGGTGTGGGAACAATCGGGCTTTACGGCGCCCGACGCCGTGGTCGTCCCCGCCGGACATGGATCTGCGCTCATCGGCGCCTACCTGGGCTTTTCGGAACTCCTCCGGGCGGGTCATATCGACGAACTCCCGAGAATCTTCGCGGCCCAGGCGGCGAAGTGCGCGCCGATGGTGAAGATGTGGGAGGAGAACCTGGAAGTCGTACCCGAAATAGCACCCGAGAACACGCTGGCCGAGGGCATCTCCATCACTGCGCCCGTGCGCTGGAAGCAAATGCGCGATGCGGTGCTTGAAAGCGGAGGCAGCTTTGTCGCGGTAGAAGACGAAAAGTTGCCTCCTCTCCTCCGGGAGTTCGGCGCGAAGGGCCTGCTGATGGAACCGACGAGCGCCGTCGCCTTCGCAGCTGTCGAGTCATTGAGAGAACACGGCAAGATTACACCGTCCGACGCCGTGGTCGTTCCGGTAACAGGTCATGGCCTCAAGGCCGCCGATAAGCTCGAAAAGATCATGAGTGTCTGATGGATTTTCGCCGCACCGAACGGACGAGGGGCGCCTATTTCCGCAAAGGGATGAAACATTGCGTTCAGGCACCCGGTATCGGACTTTTCGCCGCCATGTCGGGCTTCGGCGCGCTCGCCAGGGACAGCGGTGTCTCGCTCCTCATCGCGTTGGGCATGACAGGTGGCATGTGGAGCACGCCGGGCCAGGTGGCCTTCGTGGAACTTTTCGGCGCCAGCGTCGGTGGATTCGCGCTCATAGCCTCGGTCACCATTGCCAACGTGCGGATGTTTCCCCTCACAATCGCCACCATACCCTTGCTGAGGACTCGAACGGGCGTTGAACCCGTACATTTCTGGATGGCCCACATCAACTCGGTCACTTCGTTCGTTCAGGTCGTAGAGATGAGCCAACACATCCCGGACAAGAGCCTGCGGACCGCCTATTTTTTCGGCTTCACGACCGCCTGCATGTCATTGGGCCTGCTCGGCACTGCGTCCGGTTACACGATGGCCTCCAGGATGCCCGGCCTCATCGCGCGGACACTCATGCTCATCACGCCGCTCTTCATGCTGTTGCTGGCCGCCCAGAGCAGCCGGCGCTCTGTCCTGATGTCGGTGGTGCTTGGCTGCGCGCTCGTGCCACTGGGGTATCTCCTCTCCACGAACTGGGGTCTCCTCACGGGCGGCGTTCTGGCCGGAACACTCGCCTTTGGGGTCGAGAGAATGAGGAAGAACGATGCCTGATGCCGCGAGCCTTTTGGGAATCGCCATCGTCTGCACCTATTCCTGGCGGTGGATGGGCGTGCTCGTCGCGGGTCGAATAGAGGACGACAGCCCCGTCTTCGAGTGGGTGACCTGCGTGGCCTACGCCATCGCCACAGGACTGATGATGAAGATCATCCTTCTGCCCGGTGGCGCGCTTGCCCAGACGAATCTCATCGACCGCCTCGCGGGGCTGGCGGTCTGTATAGGCGTCTTCTATGCTGCGGGGAAAAACCTGCTTGCAGGCCTCGGCGCGGGCGTATGTATATTTATGTTGTTGCCGGGCTTGCGGCACCTTTTGCTTTAGGGGCCGAATCCACAGAGAGGAGAAAAACCATGGGCATCACCGAAACCCCCTGGGCCCACGAGAAAAGCTGGCGTGAGGTACGCGAATATCTCGATTCGGGCCAGGATATTGTCCTCCTGCCCGTGGGGAGCGTGGAACAGCACGGCCCGCATATGCCCATGGGTCACGACGCGCTCGCCGCGCACAACGTCGCTCAAGATGCGGGACAGCGGGCAGGCGTTCTGGTCTACCCCACACTCTGGTACGGCTGGAGCAATAACCACATGGCGCTTGCGGGCACGATTACGCTGAGACCAGAAACACTCACCGCCGTCGTGACCGACATCATGAGTAGTCTCCTCTACCACGGCTTCAATCGGGTGGTCCTGGTGAACGGACACCGGAGGGCCAACCTCGCGCCGCTCGAAATCGCCGTCAACCAGATGCGCCAGAAGACAGGGGCTGTACTCGCCATCGTGGATGTAGGCATCATCGCCTTCGACAGGATTCCTGAAATCAGAACCACGTCCCCCGGCGGGCAGGGCCACGCGTGCGAACTGGAAACCTCGCATGCTCTTCATATGTATCCTCATCTGGTGGAAATGGAAAAAAGCGCGCCCAATTACTCGAACCCGAATCCAGATTGGATGACTGCGCACCACATTTCGGATCCGGCGGTGGATGCGCCGCGCTTTTTCTACCCCAAGACGGTCGCCGAATACCGGGCCGAAATCGGCGATCAGGGACAATCGGGCGACCCGACGGCGGCAACTGCCGAAAAAGGACACGCCTTCCACGAGGTCGTGGTGGAAAGGCTCATTGGCGTCATCGAGTATCTGAAAGCCAGAGAGGTGAACATCCAACACCGCCCCGCGCCATTCGATGACTAAGGGCGAGCAGCGCAGGTTTTTCGCACCGAAACGGGAGATTGAGATTGCCGAAAAGAAAGCCAAGCAGCTATTTCATGGGCTACAAAAGGCCGAGTGGGCCGCCCGGGGCGAGGAATCACCTCGTCGTCGTAAGCGCGATGGACAATGCCAATCCCCTGGCGCGGCGGATCGGGAAACTCGTGCGCGAGGCAGTCATCGTGAACACGACATTCGGCAGAAACCTTTTCGGTGAGGATGAGAAGCAGCACTACCGGGTGATGGGCCGTACGGCGGGTCACCCGAACGTGGGTGCGGCCATCGTCGTGAGCCTGGAGCCCAAAAGCGCACAGGACGTCGCCGACGTCGCGGCGGAAACCTCACCCTGGATGCCCATCGAAACCCTCACCATCCACGAAACAGGCGGCACACTCCAGACGGCGAACCGGGGGGTGGAGATAGCCCAGAAACTTTACCGGCACCTGAGCGTTGCGAGGCGCAGGCGATGCCAATTGTCCGAGATCACCATGGGAACAGAATGCGGCGGATCGGACACCACGAGCGGGCTGGTGGCGAACCCGGTTACCGGGGTGCTTTCGGACAGGATCGTGGACGCAGGGGGCGTCGTCCTTTTTTCGGAAACCATGGAAATCGTCGGCGCCGAGCATCTTCTGGCAAAACGCGCGGCGAACAAGAAAGTGCGGGCGAAATTGCTCGGAGCGGTAAAACGCACGATGGACTACGCCCACGAGATGGGGATGGATATCATCGGTTGCAACCCGACGGAAGACAACATTCAGGGCGGGCTCTCCTCGATCGAGGAGAAAAGCCTGGGCGCCGTAAAAAAAGCGGGCACGCGGGAGGTCGTGGATGTTATCGTTCCAGGTGAGCGGACAAGCCGGCGGGGCTGTGTATTTCTGGACGCGCCCAGCGCGGGTGTTGAGAACGTCACGGCTCTGGCGGCGTGCGGGTCGCAGGCCATCATCTTCAACACGGGAAACGGAAATCCCATCGGTCACCCCGTCTCACCGACCATCAAGGTGACGGCAAACCCCCGCACGGCGGCACGCATGGCGGAGAACACCGAGCTTGACATCAGCGGCGTCATGCGTGGTGAACTCTCACGGGATGAAGCCGTAAACCTCCTGCACAAGGAGTTGACGGCCGTTTTGAGCGGAAAGAGAACACGGGCGGAAATTTTGGATGATACCGAAATCACCGTGAGCCGTTTGGCGCTGAATTTATGATTCACAACCGGGCGATTCGTCCCTTCGCCCAGGATATTATAGATTGATGTATCGATTGGAAAGGAGTTTTTCATGAACAACGCAATCACCCCCGTTCCCGTGGATGGGGACTACGTCGTCGGCCTCGCGCAGGAATTGATTCGTATTCCGGCGGAAAATCCGCCGGGCGACTGCTCCGAGGTGGCCGAGCGCATTCTCGCGGAACTAAAATCCATCGGCGTCGATCAAATCACAACTCACGAATACGAGCCGGGAATGCCCAACTTCATCATTCAAGCGGGCGACGGCGGTCCGGGAGGGCACTTCGTTATCGGCGGCCACATGGACACCGTGCCCGTCCACCCCGAAGAAACAGACGCCTGGCAAGTCCCCCCCTTCAGCGGCGAACTCAGGGACGGCGAAATCTGGGGACGCGGCGCCGCCGACATGAAAGGTGCTCTGGCGTCCACCATCGGCGCGTTCAAGGCCCTGAAGGATGAGAAAATCACCATAAACGGAACGCTCACCTGGGTCCTGCTCTCAGACGGCGAGAAAGGGGATTACTACGGTGCGCAGTCGCTGGTCAACAACGGCGTCTTGAAGGAATTGGACGGCGACATGGTGCTCTACACCGAATCGACGGGTAACAACATCATCCGCTCCTTCAAGGGCCGTGTGTTCTTCGAGGTCAAGGTACGCGGCCACTCGGTGCACGTGAGCGTACCCGACAAGGGAATCAACGCCATCGAGAAGATGGCGAAGATCATCGACGCATTCAGGGCGGAGCGCATTGCGCCTCCGCCGCATCCCTTCCTGGGGCCGGGCACCCTGGCCTTCTCGACCATCAAGGGCGGCTCCGCCGTGAACGTCGTGGGTGGTCGGTGCAGTGCCACCTTCGATGTACGTATGCTGCCGGGGCAGACCTCCGCCGGCGTCAAGGAGAAGCTCGAAGGCATCCTGGCAGAACTCGCGCTGGGCGATCCCGAGTTCGACGCTTCGGTGGAGATAATGCCGAGCGGAGCGCGCGAGGTCACCGAAATCGCGGAAGAAGAACCCGTCGTGCAACTCATGGAGCGAGTAGTGCCCGCCGTGCGGGGAACACCGAACGAGTACCTGCCCGGCATCGAGTCTCCGGGCGCACTCAGGCTCTTCATCGAGAACGGGATCCCGGGCGTCTTCTTCGGGCCGGGCGAATTCATCTCCGAAGCCCACCTGCCGAACGAGCGCGTACCCGCGCAAAATCTCATCGACGCCGCCGGCATGTTCGCCACCGCCGCCAGGGCACATTGCAACGAGTGAGGAGGGTCCCGAAGCGGCGAAGTCTCTCTCCAGAAACGTCGTCCTATGTAAATCAAGAAGGCTATAGGCGGAAACACCGTTGTTCCGACATATCGATATATCAGGCTAAATCGTCGTTCCTGAATTCTTTGAAATTTGCTGAAATTATTAAAATTATTTGTCTTTTAAAATCCTGAGCAGGAATTGCATTCCATAACATGTAAAAGCGAAAGCGGATTCACTACAACCATTGCGCATCCTATCGCGTCCCTAGCTGACGTTTACGCAGTTCCCCCGCAAAGTCCAACTTGCAATAGCCTCTTCTCATTTTTCACCGCGATCTTCTACACTCGCTTTGCGCTCTATAACTTTGTTTCAATACACTTGAATTCGCATGCGTCAGGGACCCTGTATCAGAATCGGGTTGCGATGCAGTTGCAAAACAAGGGAACCTGGCTGAGGAGCACCCTGCTCGCCGCCGCACTCCTGTTCGGTGCGGCGGCGTTGCGCCGGCCGGGGCCTTTCCCATGCTGGAGTGCGTACATCGTCACCGTCGGCGGGGTTCCCGGTATCGCGGGGAGCCTGACGCCGTTCTTTCCCACGCTGAGTCCGGTGCGCCAGTTCGCACTGACCGCATTCAGCGTCCGGGCACTGGCCGTCGGCTTCCTGCTGCTGCGCGGCGCACGCGGATCGGCCGGAGGGTCCACCGCCGGATAGTCAGTGGAATCGTATCTCTCCCTGATTGATACAGTCCATACACACCGGAACTGTCAAAAAGGGATAGTTGCAAAAACAAATTTGTATTCCTGACTTATCGTAGATGGGTGACCTCAATGCCGCCCCAGTGATCTTTAGGTACTCTGCCACGAGTCGACGGTGGCGATGATGTGGCTGGTCCTCGCTGCAGAGAAGGCATCCATCATCTATGACATCCTTCGGGGTAGTTTCCTCAATTCGCCGATCACGCATCAGTTCGATAAATCGGGGTTCATAGGCCTTCCAGTCCATAGTCCCTGAGCGATACTCACGCAACAATTCTTTCGTGGGGGCGATATCCGGCAAATGAATATAGTCTATCCCGCAAATCTCGTCGAGAAAGTATGCGAGATCGTTCTTCTTGGCGAAACCGGCGAGTTGCGAGCCGTTGTTGATTCGGACATCTACTACCCGTTTCACACCCGAATTGCGGAGCAGGCTGAAGAAACGGGGTGCCGATTTCTTGGTAAACCCGATGGTGGACAGCTTCATTGGACTGCTCCGGTGGAAGTGTTGATCAGATTTTCGTCCACGAAGGCAACGCGCCTTGCATGGCGTTCCACTGCTTGGACAACGAGATCCGCCCGGGACATGAACAGTTCGCCTTCGGGTCGCAGGTTGAAGCGTTCAAGCAAGCGATCCATCGCCTCGCCATGAGTTTCCAACTAGCCGCCGGCGTGGATATGGGCAACTTCGAGGCCACGTTCATCAAGTGCCTGCGAGACAAGGAGTGTCCGGTGGCAGTCGAGTGGTTCCTTTTCCGCACACATGAGTGCGATGCAGTGTCTGTCACTCCCGTGAATTATGCTTTCGAGCCCGCATTGAAACAACTCGGTTGTAGCAACCCGATCATAACGGATGCGTCCGTCTTCGTAGCACTCAGGATTGGTGGAGCGACCACCTGGTTCGCGACCGAGATATACATACTCGATTCCGCCAGCCTTGTTGAGAGCATCGGCGAGCAAATCGCGATTAAACTGGACGTTAAAGCGACTGTAGGCTACTGACCGGACATCGGCCAGGGCAGAGACTTGATGTTGCTGCAGAAGAGAACAGAAAGCCTCCAGGGTATGGGTGGAATGCCCGATGGTGAATATGGGATTGTCGGTTTTAGCCATGACTGTGTTATTCGGCTTCGATGACTGTTGCGATCAGCTTGTAGCAATAGGCCCCGAATAGTTCCCCGAGGCTGATGGAGAGGTAGCAGTTATGAAGCTCATAGATACCGTTTGGTTTATTCAGGTACTTTTCCTCATATATGGGATCGGTGAGTGATAGTTTGTATTCCACACTCGCATGCAAAAATTTGACCGATTACCTTAGGCCTATCCCCAAAACCTGAATGCTCGGATAACCCTAACTTATCGACATGGATTAGTCTCAATGAGTTTGAGACCTTTGCTATCTGTGAGCGAGGAATCCTGTCGTTCAACTTTCCGGATGCCGCCCAGAGTCGATCCATAGAGAAGCAACAGGATCCACGAGTTCAGAGAACCGATTCCGGGGAAAAATCCCATCCTTTGTCCAACGAGAGTCAGGATCAAGCAGCCAGTTTTCGGTTTGATGCTTTTCGGGCTGGTGCTTCAGGACCGGGATGGCAATGATGTCCAGTACCTGTGGGTCCTGGCCATTCCCATATAATCGTTCCTCCTCAGATATTTCCTGCCCCTCTCTTGCACTGACAGGCCGAACCCAGTTCCCTGCTTCCTGATTTTTGCTCCATTCCCGGCAGCGATGCATCGCCCTCCCGGCTTACGAGAATTGGCCAGGCAAACAATGCGCTTCAACCCGGACATGATTGCTATGATATTCCTGTTTGTCTTATGAGATGCTCCGACAACCCTGCTGGGCTTAATTTAATGCATAGGTGTACATGGTCAAATAAATCACGAATACTACTGGCTCGCTGTGATCGGGTTTTTGACGGAACAATTCGATTTATTTTAAATTGTTCACTGTCATTTCGGTAAATGCTGGGATTCAGAACCGGGTTGGGGACAACGCTTCGACTGATAGGAAACAGAAACGACAAAGGGACAAGTCATGGCCTGTCCCTACGGAATCGCCAGGCATCTCTCATACTCGTATTCAAAAAAACGGGGGAGCGTCGCACACTCCCCCGGTCACATCACGCAAGGCTTTCGAGCTAATACCCTTCGTCTATCACCTCTTTGAGTTGCGTGCAGCCCGCCACGAGTGCAGTCATCCCGCATGGGGGAAGCATGCACTCCAAGGCCTCGGTCGCCTCCTCGACGGTCGCGCCAAGTTGCAAGGCTTTCTTCAGGTGGTTCTTTATGCCCTCGGTGTCGGAAGGGTCCCGCGAGGCACTCGCCACAGCGATGAAGAGTTCCTTGTATTTCTCGTGAAAGGGACCCTGTTTCTTCATGATGTGGTTCTTCAGGTTTTCGTAGTTCTCAAGAAGTTCCGGGTCCACCTCGCAGAGGAGTTCATACGCCGGATAGATAAATCCCCGTGCCGCCTTCATCTCCTCGTACAAGGCCCTGCCCCGCTCGCTCATCGCCATCGTGAATCCTCCTCAAGCCAACCCCCGTCTCGGGCACAAAACTCCTATGGATACACTTCCTTCTCGAGCACGGAAACCTCGTGCCCGGGCAGGATGTATTCCTCTTTCGTGGCGCGTTCGATGCACTTCCAGATGGAGTCCATCGCGTCGCGCATACTCGACATCTGTCCTGCGGGAACACGACGTTCAAGTCCTTCATTTATCTGGATGACGTCGGCGGCGATGACGTAGGTGCCCACGCGCGTCTCGACGGCGACCGAACAATGCCCCGGAGTATGGCCCGGCGTGTGGAAATAGGTTACGCCCGGCACGATCTCGTAATTGTCCTTCCAGATCGGCTCGAAGATGATTCCCTGCTGCGCGATCACGGGCCAGCGGGTGTTGGGGTGAATCGGCGCGTCGTAGGGCTTCGACTGCAGCGCGACCGGGCAGATGGAGTATTGAAGCTCCTCGGCCCACACGTACTTGATGGCGTTGGTGAACAAGTCACAGTTCTGGGAGTGATCCCAGTGGAGGTGCGTAAGGATGAGGATATCGACTTCCTCGGGCTTCCAGCCCGCGCCTTCGAGTTGCTCGCGTACGCCCTGGCCGGGTTCCCTGCTCGCGGGCCATGGGGCACCGCCGCGCTCGGGGTCCAGGAAACTGGTATCGACCACAACCTTCACATCTTTGCCGTCGTGGTC
Source organism: bacterium (assembly GCA_965200245.1). Lineage (GTDB taxonomy): Bacteria > UBA8248 > UBA8248 > UBA8248 > UBA8248 > Bin107. The sequence continues at coordinate 267,301 of CBDATS010000004.1, forward strand.
TTTCGCCCCTTCGATCATATAGATGAACGAGGGAATGGCGAGCTTCTTCCCGAAATTCGTCCAATACACCATATTGGAGTAATCCGTGTGAATGGTGCCGCAGTTCAGCGGACGGATGGTGAGGTCTGGCATGGAAACTCTTCCTTTCTGCTTTGTTTCGCGGCCGTGGCGGACCGCAAACCTATGATGGCGAATACGCCGGATAATCACCGACCGGACGCCCCAAGGCCGGCGAACGGATGTTCGTGCTCAGGCCCGCGCGGTTCTCGCGTAGCGCACCACCTCCATCAACTCCTCGGGGCCTTCGGATTCGACCGCGTCGAGACCGAGAGCGAGGTTCAGCCGGTTGCTCATGTTCCGGTACGACACCGATCCGATAATGTCCAAAATGTTCTCGTCGCTGAAGCCCGCCCCGCGCAGCGAGTCGAGATCCTCCTCGCTCATGGCGTAGTGGTCGAACGTGAGTTTTTCGGCGAATTCGAGCATCGCCTTGTCGGCATCGTCGAGAACCGGGGAATTGTTCCTGTCCATCACCACGGTGGCCACATCGGCCAGTGTTACGTCATCACCGCTTTCTGCACGGAAAGCCTGGCCATGGTTCATCGTTCAGCCATAGCACCCGCCGATGGTGGCCACATAGTAGGAAAGCAACTCCTCGCGTCTCTGGCCCAGCGTCGAATTGCCGCCGTGAACAGCCATGTTCATGGTCTGGCGTCCGTTCAGCACCTCAGGCCTGCGCGCCATCGTGAGCAGCAGCTTGGGCACCGCGCCTCTTTTCGCCCTGATGCCCTCAAGTATTCCGTGCGCGGGTTCCTGGGCGTCATTCAGCCTCAATGGGGATATCCACATTCTCCGTTCTCCTCCATACCGATACCGGTTGCTTTACGTCACCGCACGCTCCTCCTGGAACGCGGGCATCACCTCTTTCGCAAACCTCTCTATTGATTGAATCGCCTCGTCTTGGGCAATGCCGCGCAGAACGAAGATCATGATGTGATCCACCCTGAATTCCGCCTGGAGTCGCTTGAGGTCGGCAATCACCTTCTCCGGCGGGCCTATGACGCCGCCGCCCTCGATGACCTCGCGGATGTCGACCTCGTAGCTCCAATTTCGCTTGAGCGCCTCTTTCTCCTCAAGCGGCATCTCGATGGCGTTCACCGCACTGCGATAGGAGAGATACCAAGATTCGGAGGGTTCGATTTGCCTCCAAGCATGTTCCGGGTCGTCACACACGTGGACATGGTGCGCCATGAGGGAGGGATAATCGTTCGGGTCGCCCCCCCGGTTGCGCACAGTCTCCTGGAAAAGCGCCATCTTTTCCAGAAATACGTCGGGGCCCTTGAAAGTGCCCGAAGCCATTATATTGTAGCCCTTCTGTCCGGCGAAGACATAGGTCTCGGGACTCGTGCCCGCCAGCCATATGGGAGGACGAGGCTTCTGGATGGGCTTCGGGAAAATTTCTGCATCAATGCAGCTGTAATACTTCCCGTGGAAGGTGAGGCATTCTCCCTCCAGCAGGCGGGTAATCACCTCAAGACCTTCCTGCATCTTCTCCCTGCTTTCGGTGGGGGAGATGTTGAAACCCTGAAACTCTTTGGGCTGGGAACCGCGCCCGACACCAAGCTCCAGACGTCCGCCGCTCAGCACGTCAACGAGGGCCGCCTGTTCGGCGAGGCGCACCGGATTGTGGAAGGGTACGATGCAGATAGCGGTGCCGATTCGTATCTTCCTGGTTCTTTGCGCGATGGCGAGCGCGACCATCAGGGCGTCGGGGCACATGCCCACGCGGGAGAAATGGTGCTCAGCCAGAAATACCGTGTCGTAGCCGAGTTCGTCCGCCACCTCGCACTGTTCGATCAGTTGCTCGAACTCGTGGCAATAGGTCTCCCCTTCCTGGCAGGCAGGAATATAAAAAAGCGAAAATTTCATCTTTCATGCCTCCATGCCGTTCATGAAATGCCCGCGCGCATGGGCGGCTTACGCGCCCATCGTGAAGACCTTGTCCGCCCGGATACGGTAGATGACGCGCACCTGGCCCTCCTGGCGGTTGGGATAGCTCTCCACCCCCAGGTACTTCTGCGCAAGAGAATCAATGTGTTCTTCCGCCCCGTTCTCGGTAATCTCGACGACCGTGCCCTGAATTCCCACCCACCTGTAGGCATTTTCGGGGTCAACGATGGCGATCGACACCTTCGGCCTTGCGCGCATGTTCAGGTCCTTCAGGCGGTTCTTCGCAGAATTGATCTCAATGATGTCCCCGTTGGTATTGAACCACACGGGAGAGACCTGCGGAGAGCCGTCCTTGTTCTGGGTACCCAGATACAGGAGGGCCTTGGTGTCGAGAATACCGGCATGAGATTCGGGTATCAGCGCCATGTTGGATTCCTTATATGAAAAAGATTCTCGATTGCGTCCCGGGTACGATCAGACGCACTTGGGCAAAACCTCTTCGGTGAACATTCTGAGAGATTCGTCGAAATCCTGGACTGGCGGATCGATCATGATACTCTTGACGCCGTAGGACTCTACTTCCTTGATGCGCTCGACGCACTGTTCGGGTGTTCCCGTGATGGTGAAGCGGTCCAGAATATAGTCGGTGATGAGGGGCACGTGCTTGGGATCCCGCCAGTTGCTCACGTCGAAATTGTCAAGAAGGTTCTGAATCTCGGGCTTGTACGGGTCAGGCACCGAATCGAGCGTCATGCGGAAGTTGTGATGCGCGCGGTTCGCCACTCGCGCCCGTACCTTCTCTCTAGCACGCACACCGTCGGTATCCACAGAGACGACCGCACCGAAAATGACATCCATTTCCCCAAGAGAGGGGTCGCGATTCGCCATTCCCTCGTTCAGGTATTTCATCACCCAGTCCACCGTCTCCTGGTAGACGCCCGAACCCACGATGACGCCGTCTGCGACTTCGGCCGACATGGAAAGCGTCCTGGGACCCTCGGCGGAAGTGTAGATGGGGATTTCCCGTTCACACCACATCTTCACGTTCACGTCCTCTGCATATTCCACCGTCTCGCCGCGTGTAAACGCGCGAATGGCAGCGATGGACTCGCGCATCCGGGCGAGCCGGGCCATCTTCTTGCCCAGCGTGTAGACAGGCGTGTCGCCCGAACCAATACCGAACAGCACGCGGCCTCCCGAGAGTTCATCGAGCGTCGCGATCGTGCTCGCTGCCACGCTGTCGTCATGCAGCACCGGGTTCGTTACGCCGGGGCCGATTTTCACGTGCGAAGTATTCTCAATCGCCAGAGCGAGTGCGACGTTGTGATCCCGGCAGGTGAGGTGGCTCTCCGCAATCCAGACCTGCTCGAAGCCGTTGTCCTCGGCGTATTTCGAACGCTGCGCCACAAGCCGGATGTCATCCGGCACCAGGTGAAGACTGAAACTCATACCCACGAAAAGCGCCTCCTGAACTTTGAAAGGAAAAGATGCCTTCAGGGCATCAGGATTGACTTCCATTAGAGCCAGCGGGCACGGCGGCGTGCACCAGCGGCATGACATCGTTTGCGAAACTTTCTATCGAGCGCATCACCGAGGCATGGTCCGGCCCACGCCAAGGTGCCAGGATAAGGTGATTTACTCCGTAATCGTCGCGCAGTCTACAGATATCCGCCGCAACGGCCTGAGGATCGGCGATAATGCCGCCTCCCTTGACGATCTCGGCGACGTTCAGTTCATAGCTCCAATTGCGTTTCAAGTGCCTGGCTTCTTCCTCGGGCATTTCCACCTCATTTACCCTCGCACGGTAGCGCAGGTACTCGCCCTCGCCATCCACCGTGAGCCGGAAGCATTCATCGACATCCTCCGCGTCGCACACGTGGATGTGGTGAACGAGTGGCCTCTCGATTCCAGCGGGGTCGACGCCTGATTTCCGGATGGCGTCCTCATACAACCCGAACTTCTGCCTGTAGACATCCGGACCCGTAAATCCCGCCGAGGCCGTCACTTTGAAGCCGTTCTCGCCGGCGTAGGTGTAGGTTTCGGGACTCGTGCCCGCCAGCCAGATGGAGGGTCTCGGCTTCTGCAGGGGCTTGGGAAAGATTTCCACACCCTCGCAGTTATGATACCGCCCCTGGAACGTCACCTTCCGCCCTTCAAGCAGGCGGGAGAGAATGTAAAGTCCTTCCTTGAGGCGTTCCCGGCTTTCAGAAGGTCTCGCGCTGAACCCCTGGAACTCCTTGGGCTGAGAACCTCGTCCCACGCCCAACTCCAGCCTGCCACCGCTAATGAGATCCACCATGGCAGCCTGCTCGGCCAGCCGGATGGGATCGTGGAACGACATGATGGAAATGGCCGTCCCCAAATGTATTCTTTTCGTCTTTTGCGCGACTGCGGCACAGATGAGGAGAGGATCGGGAATCATCCCGACGCGGGAGAAGTGATGCTCGGCGTACCAGACGCACGAATAGCCCAATTCATCCGCCAGCGCGCTCTCTTCGATCATCTCCTCATGTACCAGAGCCTCCGTCATGTCTTCGGGACGGTATAGAATGTAGAACAGCGAATATTCCATAAAACTATTCCCGGTATCGCAGCGTGAACCTCGATTGGGTGAGTTTCTCTTGTCCTGCCCGGAAGACGGTCCTCGCGACGAGTAAAACGCGACCTTCAGGTTTCCCGTATTCGGAATTGGGAGTCATAATGCCGATACCGTCGCTGGCGCGTCAAGGTTGCCCGCCGAATTTACAAATTTCGGGTTATCAAATATGCTTGGCCGCTGCTTGAATCATATTGAACGATGAAATACAGGTTTTCCAAGCGGAGGCACCTTGAGTTCACTCGCCTTGATTCTGGCTTTCTGCGCCGCGTTCGTCGGCTCGGGCCTCAAAGCCGTAGGCGGATTCGGCTTCGCCACCCTCACGACACCCACCGTGGCCATTTTCTGGGATTTGCCCACGGCCATCGCCGTCATTTCCATCCCCACCCTGTGCACGAGCCTCATGAACGCCTGGCGAACGCGTGCCGCCGTCCACGAGGGTTTGAGACCCTTCGTGCCCTTCTTTTCCATGAGCCTCGTGGGCCTGGCCGCCGGCCTGACGATTCTTCTGAACACCGACCCGCGCCTCATGAAATTCATCCTAGGCGCCTTTTTGATCTGCCAGATCGTCTGGCAATGGTTCCAGCCCGAAAAACCAGCGCCTGAAAAGTCCCTGAAGCGATCACTGGGCATGGGTGCGGTCGCGGGGCTGATGCTTGGCACCATAAACATCCCTTCCCACGTCATTGCCTCATACCTCACCGGAATGAAGATATCCAAAGAGCGCTATCTCTTCGTACTGAGCGCAAGCCAGGTGGTACTCAGAGTCGCGGCCATTGCTTCCATCGCGGCGGCGGGCTACATCGGCGAGACGGCCCTGTGGCTCATACTCATTCTCTCGACGCCCGTGCTGCTCGGCTTTTTCGTGGGCACGAAGATATACAACATCTTCACGGATCAGGCGTTCTTCCGTATCGTAACTGCTGTTCTGTTCCTGATGGGCGTTATACTCCTTGTCATGAACTACGAGGGAATCGCCGCTTTTTTCTGATTTTCTGGAATTACATCGCAAACCCTGACGGAATTGACGGGGACGAATCATCCGCGCTATTTTCAGATTCATCGCAAAAACAAAAAAAGCAAAATCATGTTCCGACAGACATTGCATAAGGACCGAACAACATGCCGGCGAAAGTAAGTATCAAGAATCTGCATATGGAATACTACCTGAAGGACAGAAAGGTGCACGCCTTAGAGGACATCAATCTCGATATCCAGGATGGCGAGTTCCTCTGTGTCGTGGGACTGTCCGGTTGCGGGAAGACCACGCTTCTCAACATCCTGGCCGGATTCCTGAGCCATACGGCGGGTTCCATTCTCCTGGACGGCAACCCCATCTCGGCCGCGGGCCGCATGAACCGTGGCGTCGTGTTTCAGGAATACGCGCTCTTTCCGTGGCGTACGGCGCTCAGGAACGTCGAGTTCGGCCTCGAGATGAAGGGTTTCACCAAGGAAGAACGCAGGCAAAAGGCGCAGGAATACCTGGAACTCGTTCATCTCGAGAAATTCACCCATCTCTACCCCCACAACCTCTCCGGCGGCATGAAGCAGCGCGTCGCCGTGGCACGGGCTTACGCGTACGAACCCCAGTTCATGCTGATGGACGAGCCTTTCGGCGCGCTCGACGCGCAGACGCGCGAGAACCTCCAGTCACTGACGGTCGAGGTCTGGGAAAAAACGAAAAAGACCATCTTCTACGTCACGCACAACCTGAGCGAGGCGGTATACCTCGCCGACAGGATCATCGTTCTCGCAGGTCAGCCGGGGCAGATTCACAAGGAGATTATCGTGGACGTTCCACGTCCCCGGGACCCCTTCGACCCGAGGGTGATTGAACTCGAACATATGGCGACGGAAGCCGTACGCGGCAACTAGCGCAACCCCGAAAAAGAATCACAAACGAGAAAGGCCAACTCCACTCGGGAGTTGGCCTTTCTCGTTCCTGTCGGAATAATCAGTTATTTGCGCTGACCGCCGACCTCTTCCATCATGCCCCACTTGATGACGGTCACTTTCTCGAACTTCTCGAAGATAAACTTCTCCATCACGAACCCGACCAGAGCGATGGCCGCGATGCCGACCAGCATGAAGGCGGTGTCCAGATCCTCGCGGCTGTCGAAGATGGCGTAGCCGAGACCCCAGTCGCTCGCGGCCACCATCTCGCCCGCGATGCCAGCACGCCAAGCGCGTGCGAGGCCGATACGGATGCCCGAGAGGATGAAAGGCAGCGAACCGGGGAAGACAACCTTCCAGAACAGGGTCATTCCCTCGGCATTCATCGATTGCGCCGCACGTATCCACACCGGATTGATGGTCTTCACCCCCGTCCAGGTAGAGGAGATGGCCGGGAGCGCGGCGGCGAACGCGGTGATGAAGATCATCGTCGTGTTGCCGAGGCCGAACCACAGGACGAGAATCGGGCTCCACGCCAAGGCCGGTATGGGCAGCAGCATGCTCAGGATGGGGATCATGAACTTCTCGAACCAGCCAACGCGTCCCATAGCGATGCCGATCGCTATCCCCACGAAGCCCGCGATGATCATTCCCACCATGATCCGCCAAGCAGTGTGGTAAGAGTGAACGCACAAGACGCACAAAGTCTCACCGGACCTCAGGAAAGTAACTTCGTAGAAGCGATGCAGAATGGGGAATACACGCGGGAACAGCGCGGGTTCACCCACAAACCAGGCGATACTCTCCCAAATCACGAGCACTGCGATAAAGCTCGGGATGTTGTCCCGAATCCACATCCAGAACTTCTCCTGCGTGGTGTACTCGGTTGGAAGTTTTACGTCATCTCTTCTGACCTCATCCGTCGCCGTCGCCATCAACAGCCTCCTAAATCACGCGAATTTCAAATCATTTCGTATGGAATGCGTCCATGAGCTAAGTCACGAAATCATTCATCTGCTCTGGATGATTCATTGCGGGCGCATTCCGATTTGCTCAATTTCAGACTATTGTTGCAAAATTGAAACTCCAAGTCAAAATCATCGGGCAAAGATTTCATCGCTTTCGAATCATGGAATTTCGTGCGGGATCATCGCTTTATCCAGAACCTTTTTCGGCAATATCACGAAACCGCGCGGCCACGCTCTCGTCCGCCCCCTCGCCGATATAGGCACCGTAGGTCGAATCGTCCTCGGCGACTCCCTCGATCTGCCAGGTCGTATCCTTCGCCACGATGAATATGACGTCCTCATCGTCTGTGGCCACCATACTGTGTAGCGAATTGGCCGGTATGTGGATGATCCCCCCTTTGCCGACCGTCTTGTGCTCGCCGTCGATCATCGCCTGCAGGCGGCCCTGCTGCACGAATATGAACTGTTCGTTGGGGTGACGATGCGGCCTGCTGCCAGTCCCTGCGGGCTTGTTGATGACGCCGAATATCACGCGTTCCCCATCGACCCAGGCACCCTCGGAGGTGCTGTAGCTTGCCCCCGCCAGTTTTTGCTCCATCGTATCGGGATCGTAAAAAGGCATTGTCTTCCCTTTCCTCCAATCAGTTGCTCAAGGATTCATGGATACTTTCTGCTTTATACGCGATTGGTCATATTTCGCGGTACTCTGTGGCGATGGCGAACCCCTTGTTCCCCACCTCGAACGGCCCGCTGCACCTGCTGAAGAAAAGCACGCCGTCGGCCGGGCTGCGCAATTCCTCCACCACCTCCAGGCGATAGGGGTCCAGCATTTCCCCCAAAAGCTCCCCTTCCCTCACCTTTTCACCCAGATCGGTAAAGTGCGTTTTGCGCGAGACGAGATATCCTCCGTTCGATGGGTTAACCTCAGCGCGATGGGCGACATCAAAATAGGTAATCCTCATTCTCTTCTCCTCCCCAAGGAGCATTCCGAGGTGAACGAGGAGGTTCAGGAAACCTTTTTCGAGATCGGTACGGTAGAGGTTCTCCTCGAATTCGGGCAGATAGGCACCGCCAATCTCAACGCTGACAGCGGGTATCCCCTGCGCGAGCGCATGACCCGAGGCGCTCGATTTGCTGAAGGGCACGCCGTGCACCAACCTGGCACCTCCGCTCGCGAAGGCGATTGCCATTCCGCGCGATTTTTCAGCGGGGGCACCCTGGGCGTCCGAATCCATATCCACACGCCTTTGGATTCGTCCCGCCGTCCCGCCCGAGTGAAACTCCACGAGATAGTCCGCGCCTTCAATCAAGGTTTCACGAATCTTTTGCGCGTAGCGTTGCGTGAGTGTCCCCTTGGCAGAACCTGGAAACACCCCCCAAAGGTTCGTATGTTCGTGCTGGTCCGGTGATTGCCGCGAGAAATTCGAAAAAGCGAATGGATTCGCCACCGGCACGAGTTGCAAGGCACCGCTCAACCGCGCGCGATCGATTTGCACCAATACGTTCTGAAATGCGCGAATCGGCTGCGGCTCATCCCCGTGGACGCACGCCAGAACGGAGAGGGTGGGGCCGGGCTTCGCTCCCCGCACGCAATGAAGGGGCAGACCCGTCTCAGAACCCGTGAGCATCCGCGCCACCGGGATATTCACGTATTCATAGTCTCCGGGGGCTATCGTAGCGCCTTCGATTTCCCAGACGTCCGCTCCGTTCAAACTAATGCCCCCTGATCTCGGAAACCTCCACTACGCGCCCGCTTTTCGCGCTTTCGATGATCGCCTCCAAGACGGCCACCACTTCGCGCGCGGCCTTGCCGTCCGTCTCAGGCGTAGTTTCGCCGCGGATGCACTTGCCGAATTCCTGGATTTCCTCTGCGAGTGCATCGCCGCCGTCCACGGAGATCTCGCTCCTTTGGGTTTCGTCTTTTTTCTGCAAATAGAGTCGCTCGCCCTCGTCTTCACTCCATGCGGAGCCTTCGGTACCGTGAGCCAAGGTCGTGCATTGCTTGGAGGTGACATAGCATGTGGTGATGTAGCCGAGCGGACCGCTCTCGTATTCCAGGATGATGTTCGTCACGTCATCGAGATTGCCCTTGCCAAGCAGCGGCTTGCTGAACGCACTCACCCGTTTCGCCGGACCTGCGAGGTACTGCAGGTTGTCCACCATGTGGACGCCCAGCCCCGTCATACCCCCCGCCGGGCATTCCGCTGGGTCATTTCGCCAACCGCCCCTAGGGTTCTGTCCGTTCGGATTGGAGAGGTTCGCCTCCAGGACGTGGATCATCCCGAGCGTGTCCTCGTCTATCATCCCGCGTATCCTGCGGTTCGCGCCCTGCCGTCTCCTGTGGTGCCCGACGAGGAGCGTGACGCCTGCGCTCTCGGTGGCATCGATACACTTGTCCGCCTCGGCCACCGTCAGGGTGAGCGGCTTCTCGACGAAAACATGCTTGCCCGCCGATGCGGCCTGCGTTATCAAGTCCGTATGCGTGGAATGAGGCGTGGCGATGAGAATCCCCTCCACCTCGCTGTCCTTCAGGACTTCATCGTAAGACGCCGCTGGACGGCAACCGAATTTCTCTGCGAATTCCTGGCGCGCCGATTCGGTTCTCGTGAAACACCGGATAATTTCCACGTTTCCCGCCCTTTTCGCTGCATTCGCCAGCATGTTCCCCCAATTGGCCAGCCCTATCGACGCCAACCGTACTTTACCGTTCGCCATAACAACCCCCATTTCGTTAAACAAGTGCCGAAGAAAGTTCTGCGCTCATTGCCCGGAAAATGCCGGAGTGCGCCTCATATTTTGCTGAACATAATTTGTCAGAAGCGACGGGAAAGAGTAACATTCATGACTTGGGTTCAACAAACCTGACAACAAAATTTTTCGATCCGTGGTGACTCACCAATAACTCTACGTGGGTAGTTTAGTCAAAAAAGGAGTGTATCGGATGCCGTTTCATCGTTTCGAAGAAATTGAGAAAAAAGCCGTTTCTCCCCACCTCTCCTCCGGCCAGGGAGCCATCGTGGAGGGGGAATACATGTACTTCTGCCAGGTAAGCAAGGTGGCTGGCACGGGTTCCCAAATTCATTATCACCCCAATGAACTCATGATTTTCCCCGTCAGAGGGAAAATTAACGCCCTCGTCGGCAAGGACAGGAGGGTCGTCACGCTAGGCACCTTCGTGCACGTACCCGCGTACGCCCAACATCAGATGATCGCCACCGAGGACGGTGACATGGACTACCTCTATGTGAAGGACCGTTCCTGGACTGTCGTGGGGCTCGACAGGGACCAGGTCGTGCCGGACAAGGCGCTCACCGTCGATGAAATCAACGAGCAATATGAAGACGGCACTGCCGACGACGTAGAAAGAGACGCCGAAAAGGCGCAAATCATCGTCGATGGCCTGAACAATTCCTACTACCCCATCCTCCCCTCCCTCGATGCACCCGCATCTTCGGGACGTCATACCGTATGGATCGAAGGCGAGCGCCTCGCGTTCGGCTACGGGGAAATACCCGCAGGCTTCTCTGGGGAAACCGCCGAGAACGCGCACGAACAATTCGTTTACGTCCTGATGGGAGTCATTGACGCCCAGGTGGACGACGACCACCAGCAGGCGGGTCCCGGCTCCATCATTCACATCCCGAAAGGATCGAAGCAGAACCTCTCCACCCAGAGCGGGCAACACGCACGCTATGCGTCGGTGCGGGCCATGCCGAAACTCGAAGAGATGCTGAGAGAAAAAGCGGTGGCCGTGGCAGCGGAAAACTAGGTCGGGGCGAATCACGTATGGCGAAATACCTGGTTTGCAAAATAACGGAACTTCCCCCCGGCGCACGCAAGATAGTCGAGGTTGCGGGCCGATCCATCGGCGTGTTCAACATCAAGAACTCCCTCTATGCGGTCAGGAATTCCTGCCCGCACCAAGGCGCACCGCTGTGTCTCGGCAAGGTCAAAGGGACGATGAAATCCTCCAGGCCGCATTCTTACGAATACGTGATGGACGAGCAGGTTCTCGTGTGCCCCTGGCACTGCTGGGAGTTCGACATCACGAACGGGCGTTCTGTCTTTAACCCCCACAGGATGCGCGTCAAGACCTACGAAGTCACGCTCGAAGCAGAAGAAGACCCCTCTATCGAGACCTACGAAGTCACGATCGAAAAGGATCTGGTGATGGTGTACGTGTGATCCCGACTCACAGAAGACGAGGGCGCAAATGAGAAAAATCGAGAAAATAGAACTCTTCCCTGTCGCCATACCGCTCAACCATCCCTACAAGAGCGCCACGCGGACCGCGACGCATTCAGAAGACATCGTCGTGAAAATCACCTGCGAGGGCCTTTCGGGCTGGGGAGGAGCACCGCTTCGTTCATTTCCGACCGGAGAGACACTCAAGAGCGCTTACCAGATACTTGATGAATACCTGGTTCCCGCGATCGCCGAATGCAATCCATTCGATCGCGAACTCATCGTCCACAGGATGGACAAGGCCATGCCCTTCCACCATTCGCCGAAAGCGGCTATCGATTGCGCGGTGCACGACCTTATCGGGCGTATGCTGGGTTGTCCGGTCTACGATCTGCTGGGCGGAAAAATCCGGGACGAGATGCCCGCTTTCGACATCCTGCCCCTTGAATCGCCCGAAAGAACCGCCGAGTTAGCAGCGGAATCCATGGCCTTGGGAATCACCTCGTTCAAGGTGAAGATGAACCGCGACACGAAGACGAGTATCGCGCGCGTGGCGGCGGCCAGAGAAGCGGCCGGGGACGAGGCGCACATCGTCGTCGACGCGAACATGAGCTGGACACCCAAGCTCGCCGTGCAGATGTGCGCGCGCATCGAGGACTACGGCGTCACCATGGTCGAACAGCCCGTGCCCGGCAACGACCTCGACGGTCTGGAATTCGTTACCAGGAACACGCGCATCCCCATCTGTGCGGACGAGTCGTTCCGCCCCGATTATCTAGCCCAAATCGCCCGCAGGCGCGCCGCCGACATCGTGAACCTGAAGGTGAACCGTGAGGGCGGGCTGCTTCACGCGAAAAAGGCCGCCGCCCTCATCGAAATTCACGGCATCGAGGGCATCTGCGGCAGCGTGATCCACAGCGCACTGAACGATGCCGCCTGCGCGCACCTTTTCGCCTCGACCCCTTCCATCGTCTACAACGAATCCGGCAAGTCCCCCGCCTGGCATAACGAGGACATCGTAACGGGCTTCGAGGCGCAAGGCGGTACAGTCAAGGTTCCCGAAGGTCCCGGCCTGGGGGTGGAAGTGAACGAGGAGGCGGTGCAAAAATTCCGCCTCGATCTGTAACAGGCAAACCTTTCCGGCCGTTCGACACAGACGTAGCCAACCCCGGAAGCAACCCTGCCTTTTTGTGATCTCCGGCTCAGAGCTTGTGGCCGTAGAGTTCCTCGGCGCTTTCGTGATAGATGCGGTGCCTCATGTCGTCCGATACCTCCTGAAACACCTGTCTGGGGTTGTCGAAATCCCAATGCGGATAATCGGACGCGAATAGCAGCGTCTTCTCCGCTCTCGCCATCCTGAGAATCTGGCGATGATCCTCATTCGTGGGCGGCTCGGCGATGGGCTGCGTCGTCAGCCGGACATGGTCGACGATGTATTCGCTCGGTGGACGCTCCAGCCAGGGAACCTCCGCACGCAGCGAGCGCCACTCCTGATCGAAGCGCCACATGATGCTCGGCAGCCAGGCGTAGCCCATCTCCTGAAAGACGACCTTGAGCTTCGGGAAGCGCACGAATACACCCTCGCACACCATGCTGATGACCTGCGCCTGGGCTATCGTCACCGCGCCCGTGTGCACCTCGATGTAGTAGGCGGGAATTCCACCCGGGTTCATGGGCGTGTTGACGCCCGCCGCTTCTCCCGCGCCGTGCATCCCGACAGGCAGGCCCATGGCTTCGGCGGCCTCGTAGATGGGATAATAGTGGCGGTTTCCCATCAACACGTCTATCTGTGGAATCTGTACTTGCACCACATCGGGATGAGAACCAATCCTCTCGATTTCCCTGGCTGCGAGCCCCGGGTCGCGCGGGCCGACGTGTATCGCTAGCTTCAGGCGGGGTTCCGGCTCGCACCACTCGTGCAGCAGCCAGTCGTTGTTCGCGGAAATAAAGGCGGCCGCCATGTCGGCGTCTGGCAATCCGCCGATGCCGAACAGATCGCCTGCGATGAGGATGCCGACGTCGATACCGTATTTGTCCAGATGGTGGGAGCGCAGCATGTCGAGACTCGATCCCGGCCTCCCGCCGTCGGGCGGCAGGGCGTCGGGACGTTCGGCCCCGTGGGGATGGTAGTACCAGCGCTTGGGTATGGAGAAGACGTTTCGCGCGGTGTTGGGATCCTTGGCGGAACTGAGCGGTGCCACGCCCATGCGCTTGCGCCACGATTCGGACAGGTACGGGTGCAGCTGGTGCATGCCGTTCATTCTCGGATGGATGTCCGCATCGATGATCTTGAACTTCACCGCATCCGCCGATTCCGGCGCCATCGCTTCAAGTCCGAGCTCGCTCATTTCAGGCCCCTCTTGGGTCAAAAACTCGAAAATCTGTGTCGCCCTAAAGATCGGGAAATGCCGCCTGCCAGCCCATTTCCTCCTCGAACCACCTCGCCATAGCCAGGAGTTTCTCCTCTCCACAACGCATCGCGCCGAACTGGATGCCCAACGGGAGGTTCATACCCCCGCGCCCCAGAGGCAGGGTGATAGCGGGTTGCCCCGAAAAGGTGAGCGGCTGCAAAAAGGCGGGCGATCCGGTGGATTCCGCCCAGGGCAGCGGTCCCGCTTCGAAACTCGGCAGGACGAACAGATCATATCGTTCCATGAGAGCGTCCATTTTCCGCATAAAACTCGCCCGAACACGCAGCGCCTTCGCGTAGTGAACCGCGGGCGTCATGTACCCGATTGTGAGGCTCCTTCGCACGTAAGGCGGGAGTTCGTGCCTGTGCGCCTCATATAATTCCTGGTGGTAAGCGGCGGAATCCACGCACCTGGCGATGAAATGCGCCGCGTTTATCTCATCCATGCTCAAAGGAAGCTCAATCTCGTGGACTTCGACGCCCCTGGATGTAATCTGTCCTACTGCCCGCTCGGTCCACTCGGCGACTTCTTCGCTCGCCAGCGCGAGCAAATGCTTAAAGTACGCGATTTTCCCGGGCTTTCCAGGCGTAATGTTCGCAAGAGGCGGCGGAGCGTTCACAGCACCGTGATCCGCGCCGTCGGGACCCGCCGCCACCTCCAGAATCCTTGCGATGTCCTCGACGGTGCGCGCGATGATTCCTACATGATCGAAATTCCACGATACGGCAATGACGCCCGTCCTGGGAATGCGCCCGTAGGTGGGTTTCAAACCCGGCACCCCGCAATACGCGGCGGGACGCAGGGTGGAACCCGTCGTTTGGCTGCCGAGTGCTGCGGGAACCATACCTGCGCCCACGGCGGCAGCGGAACCGCTGCTCGAACCACCCGGGCTTCGTTCAAGATTCCAGGGATTGCGGGTGATGGAGGGATCCCCTTGCGCAAAGGGCGTCGTTACCGCCTTGCCGAGGGCAATTGCGCCCGCGTTCCTCAAGCGTGCCACACAGCTGGCGTCCTCGGCGGTAGTTCGTCCCTCGAAAATATGCGTTCCGGCTTCAAGTTTCAGTCCCCGAATGGCGAAAATATCCTTCGCGGCATACGGCGCGCCGGCCAGAGGCCCCAACACTCCCCCGGCGTTTCTGGCGTCGTCTACCGCATTCGCCGCCAGAAGAGCGCCCTCCCTGTCCACCTGCACCCACGCCTTCACCTGCCCTTCACAAGCGTCAATGCGTAACAGCAGAGAACACACCCACTCCGTCGCGGTAAGGGCACCCTCCTCCATCCTGCTTAAGCCCTCGCTCAGCGATAGACGCCAGTGTTCACTCATTCCGCACCTTCATCGGCATTCTGGTTTTTCAGAGTGGGGATAAACGGTTCATCCGTGTTTTCCACGGGTATATCGGAGAGAATCCGGATCATCTGCGCGCAATCGTCTGCCGTCTTGAGGCCGAGCTCATCCTGGGGCACGCCGAAGATGGAGAGGGCCATCTCACCGATTTGCGCCGCTAGTTTCTCTTGCCGTTCCGGCGACATCTTCTCCCCTCGTCACACAAACTCAAGTCTCATGAGCATCACGAATTGGGCATCTCGAATAAAATGCATCATACTATAAAGGAGTTGCCGGGACGAAGGGGGATGAGAGGGAAAACACATGAAAATCTGGGTGGATGCGGACGCATGCCCGCAAGAGGTCAAGGAAATTCTCTACAAGACCGCAGATCGTCTCGACATCCCCACCGTGCTCGTGGCGAACATGAAGCTCAGGACGCCGGAAATCCCCTCGGTTTCCATGATTCAGGTTCCCGGCGGAGCGGACGCCGCTGATAAGCACATCGTCGAGCACTTGAGCGCGGGCGATTTCGTCATCACAGCGGATGTTCCTTTCACGGCGAAGGCGGTGGAAAAAGGCGCGCTGGCCATCGATCCCAGAGGCGAGGTCTATACCGAGGAAAACGTGGGCGAGCGGCTTTCCTTGAGAAACTTCATGATGGATATGCGCTCGGGCGGGCTCGTACAGGGCGGACCGCCGCCCATGGCCGTAGCGGATCGCCACAAATTTGCAGCGGCCCTCGACAGGGAATTGACGAGAAGAAGAAACGCCTAGGCGTTCACGTCTACTACCACGCGGCCCCGCACCCGCCCTTTCAGTATCTCGCCACCCAAGCCGGACAGATCGGACAGCGTCGCTTCGGCAATCATCGACTCGAGTTTGTCCTGCGGCATCTCCTCCCCAAGCCGTGTCCACGCCTTACTGCGGGGTTCATAGGGGCACATGACGGAATCGATGCCAAGCAGGTTCACGCCCCGAAGGAGAAAAGGGATCACCGTCGTCTCGAGCGCGCTCCCGCCGGCCAGACCCACCGCCGCCACCGAACTTCCATATTTCATTTGCGTGAGCAGGCGAGCCAGCGTCGTACCGCCCACCGAATCGATGCAGCCCGCCCAGCGCTCGCTCTCGAGCGGGCGTTTTGTGGTTTCGGCGAGTTCGCTCCGGTCGATGATTTTCGATGCACCGAGCGATCCGAGATATTCGTGGGTTTCCTCCCTGCCAGTCGAGGCGGTGACGGAATAGCCCAGATGCGCAAGAACAGCCACTGCGACCGAGCCGACTCCTCCTGCAGCGCCCGTTACCAGAACTTCCCCGTCATCCACACCCAGACCGTGGTCCTCCAGCGCCTGAACGGAGAGCATCGCGGTGAAACCCGCCGTGCCGAGTGCCATCGCCTGTCTCGTCGAGAGGTTCTCGGGCAGATGGACCAGCCAGTCCCCCTTGACGCGCGCTTTCTGGGAATATCCGCCCCAGTGCGACTCACCGACCCGCCAGCCAGTGAGAATCACCTTGTCCCCGGGGCTGTAACCTGAGTGCGTACTCTCTTCCACGGTACCCGCGAAGTCGATGCCCCCGATGTGAGGGTAATTCCGCACCAGCCGCCCGATGCCGCCCAGAACCATCCCGTCCTTGTAATTGAGCGTCGAATAATCTATCGCGACCGTCACGTCGCCGTCCGGCAGGCTCGCCTCGTCGAGTTCCTGAATCGACGAGGTGACTTTCCCGTCCGCTTCCTCCAAAACCAGAGCACGAAACATAATGCATCATCTCCATATAGTCAGCTTTGTTCTATCGCCTCCTTGAACAGGCCGAGCGTCGCTTCGGCGAACGCCCACATATTCGCCTCCCTGTTCGCATCGCCCGTCTCAAGCGTCATTACCTTTTCCACCGGACCGGATACTGCCATGCACGAATGTCCGGGTGCATCCCCGTACCTGTTGCCCGAAGGGCCCGCCGCCCCGGTTTCAGAGAGGCCCCATGTCGAACCCAGCCTGTCCTTGATCGCCGCAGCCAACTTCGCCGCGTAAGGCTCCGTGCTCGGCCTCATTCCCTCGAAGGTCTCTTCGGGCAGTCCCAAGAGGATACTCCTCGAATCGTAGGTGTAGAGCACCCCGCCACCCATGTAGTAGGCCGAAGCTCCCGGAACCGCGAGAAGTGCAGAGGAAACCAGACCGCCCGCGGAGGTTTCCGCAACGGTGACCGTTTGCTCCCTATCCTTCAGCATTTGCCCGATTTCACCGGCCATTCGCGTGAGTAGATCCATGTACGTCTCCAGATGTAAAAAACGCAAACCCAGAAGTTGGAACAATGGCACAATCTCGCCCGAAAATCATCCGTCGCCGATTCCGGTACACATAAAGGACGCGAGGGGAAGATATTTTCTTCTCGTGATATATTGCGAAAAACGCACGCCATGATTTGAGTATGTCCGATTTCACGGAGGAAACATCTTATGCCCGATGGGAGGGACGGGGTCGAGAAACGCCATCACAGTTCCCACTGGGGGGCTTTCCGGGCGCACGTACGCGATGGCCGCATGGTGGGCTTCGAGCCCTTCTCCCATGATCCAGCGCCCTCCCCCATCCTAGAGTCCATCCAGGATGCCATATATGACGAAACCCGCATCTCCCGGCCCATGATCCGCGCGGGCTGGCTCGAGCACGGCCCCGGCAAACACACCGAAGGACGCGGCGGCGAACCCTTCGTGCCAGTTTCCTGGGAGACGGTCCTCGGGATGGTCTCTGACGAGATAGAGCGAATCAGGACCGAACACGGCAACGAATCCATTTTCGCCGGTTCATACGGCTGGGCGAGCGCGGGCCGCTTCCACCATGCCAATACTTTACTCAAGAGATTCTTCAATTGCTACGGCGGCTTTACGGATCAGGTGACCACTTACAGCATCGCCGCGGGATACGTCATCCTCCCCCATGTCCTGGGGGACAATGTCGCCTGCTCGGGTCCTATCACGACGTGGGACAGTATCGAGCAGGAGGGCGGGCTTTTCGTCATGTTCGGCGGCATACCGGTCAAGAACACGCAGGTCGCTGCGGGAGGTACGGGAGAACACACTCTCGAGCTTTGGCTCGAAAGGGCGAAGGCGAACGGGGTGGAATTCGTGAACGTAAGCCCCTTGAAAGACGATGTGCCCGATTTCCTGGAGGCCCAGTGGCTCGCCGTACGCCCCAATACGGACGTGGCGCTCATGCTCGGCCTCGCTCATACGCTTTGGGAGGAGAACCTGCATGACAAGGAGTTCCTCGCGCGCTATTGCGTGGGTTTCGAGAGGTTCGAAGCCTATCTGACGGGTGAAACCGACGGCTGGCCCAAAACCGCGGACTGGGCGGCTCCCATCACGGGAATCGGGGCGGACGTCATTCGAAGCCTCGCCCGGCGCATGGCGGGCGTGCGAACCATGCTCAACACGAACTGGTCGCTTCAGCGCGGGGACCACGGTGAGCAGACGTTCTGGATGACTACCACGCTCGCCGCCATGCTCGGGCAAATCGGGCTGCCCGCCGGCGGGTTCGGCTTCGGCTACGGGAGCATGGGCGGGCGCGGAACGCCGCGCGAGGACATTCCCTCCGTCAAGATGAATTTCGGAAAAAACCCGACGGGCAGCTTCATCCCCGTCGCCCGTATCGCGGACATGATGCTCCAGCCCGGTGGGGAATACGACTTCAACGGCGAGCGCCGCACTTACCCCGATATCCGCATGGTGTACTGGTGCGGCGGCAATCCCTTCCACCACCATCAGGATCTGAACCGGCTGGTGAAGGCGTGGCGGCGGCCTGAAACCATTGTCGTCCACGACCCCTGGTGGACATCCACCGCGCGTCATGCGGATATCGTGCTGCCCGCCACAACGACGCTCGAGCGTAACGACATCGGCTCGAGTTCGAGGGATCGCTTCATCCTTGCAATGCACAAGGTCATCGAGCCAGTAGGTGATGCCCGACACGATTTCGACATCTTCTCAGATTTGTCCGAGCGCCTCGGCTTCAAGCGTGCGTTCACCGAAGACCGTAACGAGATGGAATGGCTCCGGCACATCTACGAAGAGGCACGCCAGAAGGCCGCTTCCAAAGGCGTAGTTCTCGACACGTTCGATCATTTCTGGGAGACGGGGCACACAGAAGTCGCCCCGCCGGAGACGCCCTACGTCTACCTGGCCGATTTCCGGGAAGACCCGGAAAAACACGCGCTCAAAACGCCTTCGGGGAAGATAGAGATATTTTCCGAGCGCATCGAGAGCTTCGGTTATGACGATTGTCCGCCCCACCCCGCCTGGCTTGAACCCATAGAATGGCTTGGAAGCGAACTGGCGGAGAAATTTCCGCTGCACCTGATCTCGAACCAGCCGCGCACGAGACTCCATGGCCAGATGGACAGCGGTTCCACCAGCATCAAGAGCAAGATTCAGGGCAGAGAGCCGGTGTGGATTCATCCCGAAGACGCCACCGCGCGGGGAATCCGAGGCGGAGACGTCGTGCGAATCTTCAACGAACGGGGTGCGATCCTGGCCGGTGCCGTCATCACTGACGGGCTGCTGCCGGGCGTCATCCAGCTCTCAACGGGTGCATGGTACGACCCGCAGGAGCCGGGCAGAATCGGCGCGCTCGACAAACACGGAAATCCCAACGTCTTGACACCCGACAAGGGAACCTCGAGCCTCGGACAGGGCCCTAGCGCGCACAGCGCGCTGGTGGAGATGGAACGCTACGAGGAGGAGCTTCCCGAGGTTACGGCGTTTCAACCCCCATCCCTAATCGAGGCGTAGATGTCCAAAAAATTCTTCTCGGATCATGCAAAGTGGCCCCGGTGCGTTTCGGGAGGGCCTTTTCTGTTCTTCAGCGGGCGGATGGGGATGCATCCGAAAACGGGGAACATTTGCACCAGGTACACCGACATCGGCGAGAAGGGGCCTGCCCGGACGAAAAACTATCCCTGGGTCGACAGGATAGAAGCGCCCATCGGCGCTCAAGCCATCGCCACTTATGAAGGTGTGGGAGAAACGCTTGAAGCGAAAGACGGGGGGCTTGAGAACCTGCTCAGGTTCCATCTCTATCAGCTCGACAAGCGCTTTTTCCCGGTATTCGACAGCATCCGGCGTCACTATGAACCGAAAGCACCGACGCCGAGCACCGCCGTGGGCATGGGCGCGTTCGACCCGGAAAGATCCGTGCGCTTCAACATCGACGGCATCGCCTTGAACCCGGAAGCCGCGAGAACCCTGGGTAAAAGAATGGTGCATGAAGGCTCCAGGGCGCATTCAGCCGCGGCTCATTTCTCCCACGTCGTGGGAGCGGGACCGTACCTTTTCGTCGCCGGACAGATTCCGACGGATACCTCGAAACCCGGATCCCCCCTCATTCGCAACTACCCCGACATCCCCAAAAGAGGGAGATTCCTCTCCGTCAGCCAGAGCCACGAGGACAGCCGGAACGGCCCCATCGCCGCGCAATCGTGGTTCGTCTACGATCTCATCCGCAAACACTTGGAGGGTTCGGGGTCTTCTCTTGAAAATATCCTGAACCTCACCGTCTATCTCCAGGACATGCGGGATTTCCCCACCTTCCACCGCATTCACGAGCGATTTTTCCCGAAAGACCCGCCCGCCCTCACGGTAATGCAGGTAGCAGAAGTCGGCCACAAGGGGGAGAAGATCGAAATCGAACCCACGGCGCTGATGAACAAAGGCAAAATCAAGCGTGAGGTCCTTCAGGGAGAAAATCCGCTCGGTGCACAGATGAGTCTGGGCATCACGGCAGGCGGTCTGTTGTTCCTCTCGAACCTTGTCGGGCTGAACGAGGACGGCAATCCGATCAGCAAGAGAACCGAACTTAAGGGAGCACTCCGCAGGAAACTGCCGAAAGCGTCTTCGCCAGCTACGAGAAACGCCGTACTACAAGGGCTTGCGATTCTGGATCACATGGAAAGCGCGATGCATGCCACAGACTCCGACATGAGCCGGGTGACACACCTGACGCTGTTTCTCAGGAACATCGCGCATCTCTCGGCGATCGAACCTTTGTTCAAAAAGTATTTTCCGAAGCGAAGACCGGCCTTCACCGCCATTCAGATACCCGAGACCTCGCCCGTGGCGAGCACAGAAGTCTCGATGACGGCCATCGGCTGGATTGGGGACGGCGAACCGGAGATCATCGCGTAAGACTAGTTCGTGTCGCAGACCCTGTCCCGACGAGGTCTTCGATGAGTGTGGCGAAACCGTTGTAGTCCAACTCTCCACGATCCGCCGTCGCGCCGTCCACCATGATGGAGAGCGTTCCCTCCTTTCGCCTCAAAGTCCCCGCTACCTTGGGCGAAACGACGGAACCCGAAGATGTCGCCCAGGCATGATCGGGTGATGACGGCACCGAAATCATGTATCGCCCGCCTGAGAATGACAAGGCGGTTGGTCCCTTGAACGCCGTATCTGCAGAATAA
The DNA here is from genome assembly GCA_965200245.1 of bacterium. GTDB lineage: Bacteria > UBA8248 > UBA8248 > UBA8248 > UBA8248 > Bin107. Next base: position 289,078 of record CBDATS010000004.1, read on the forward strand.
AGCAACAAGGGAAAAATTTGTAGACCGACGTCTCTGGTGTAATCGTGCAGGTCAGGTTGACCGGGGCGCGCTTTCGCGTCCTGGCGGATTACCCGCCGAACCGTGATTCCAGCCACTTTGCCGTCCTCAGCAGTCTGGCGTCGTCCCCCTTGGGTCCCACGAGTTGCACGCCGATCGGCATCCCGTCCGCTCCCTTGAGCAGAGGAACCGTGACGGCCGGCGTTCCGCACAAGGTCCAGATAGTGCAAAAAACGGGATTGCCCGTGGCCCCCAGCCCAAGCGGCGCCTGTCCCGGCGCAGGCGGGGTAAGGAGCGCGTCGAAGCGCTCGAAAACCTTTCCCAGCAAAGCGTTCAGCACGGACACACGCTCCACCGCCCGTGTGTAATCCACTGCGAGATAAGCTTTGCCGCGTTCCATCATTTGGCGAAGAAGATCGCTCAGTCCGTCCTTTCCGCGTTCGTATTCCGCTTCGAAGTTCCGCGCAAGGTTCGATTCCAGGATGATTTGGTGCCATTCGATCGCGCTTTGGAAAGGTTCTGGTAGTTCTACTTCTTCCACTGTCTCCTCACCCAGACTCTTCGCCAATCCCTCAAAGGCCACCTGCGCGTCTTGATCGGCCTGATCCCAAACGTGTGTTTTCACGAACGCGAAACGCGGGGTGACGGGAGGCTCCAAAGAAACAGTCTCCAGCAGTCCCGATGCCCTGCCAGGCCGCATATCCGGGTCGCGCCCGTCGAATACCATCACCTGATCGCCCAGGAAAGCGAGGTCTTCGATCGAGCGCGCGAAAAGTCCCACGTGATCGATCGGTCTCGACTGCGGCAGCATGCCGTAGCGCGAAATCGACCCGAATGTGGGCTTGAAGCCGCAGACGCCGCAAAAAGAGGCGGGTCGTATGGTCGACCCGTTCGTCTGGCTCCCCACCGCCACAGGAACCATGTACGAAGCGACGGCGGCAGCGGAACCGCTCGACGAACCGCCGGGCGTCCGGTCTGGATCGTGGGGGTTTTTCGTCTTGCCGGGAGAATAGACGGCGAACTCCGTCGTTACGGTCTTGCCCAGGATGACGGCACCCGCACTCTTGAGCAGGGATACGACGGCGGCGTCCTCGTTAGGTTGGCGGCCCGCGTGAAGTATGGAACCATTTTCGGTAGGCAATCCGGCGGTGTCAATGATGTCCTTGATTCCGACGGGAACCCCGTGCAAAGGCCCGAGGGCTTTCTTTTCCTCCCTGGCAATGTCGGCCTCTCTGGCCTGCCTGAGGGCGAATTCCTCATCAAGGTGCTCCCAGGCACCGATTTCCTCCTCGCACTCCGCGATGCGGGTCAGGCACGCTCTTACGAGTTCCTCGGAAGTTAATTCGCCTTCGCGTATCGCCCGTGCTGCGCGAAGAGCACTCCAATGAACGGGATTCGTCGTTTCCATTAGACTTTCCTCCAATCTGCACGTTTCACCGTCAGGCGCATATCTCCAGTATTGTGCTCATCAGGGACGCTCCGCCAAGCCCAGAAGCATTCCCACTGCAGCGAAATCCAGGTGTCCCAAACCCTCGCGCGAAGCCATGCGGTAGACCTGGTTCGCCGCCGCGCCCGAGGGACACGGAATCCCAAGTGCCATCAAAGCGGAAACAGCCAGGGACATGTCCTTGAGCATCAAGTCCACCGTAAATCCGGCTTCGAAATTCTTGCTCGAAGGCGCACCCTCGATGAGGTTGGCACACGGTGGGTCTTTTTCCATCACCCAGCTTCCGCCGCTGCTCGTGCGAATCACCTCGTGCAGAATCTTGGTGTCCACACCCGAGGCCTGGCCCATGGCGAACGCCTCCGCCGCCGCCACCATGGTGACGCCCGCGATGAGATTGTTGCAGAGTTTCGCGACCTGCCCCGCGCCATGTTCCCCTACGTGAATGATGTTTTTCCCCAGCAACTCCAGCACGGGCTGCGCCGTCTCGAAAGCCTCTTTCGGCCCGCCAACCATGATGGTAAGGCTCGCCGCCTCCGCCCCCATCACCCCGCCTGAGACGGGCGCGTCAATCGCCACCCCGCCGCGTTCCGCCGCCGAGGCGGCGAGCTTGCGGCTCTGCGCGGGCTCTATGGTGGAGAGATCGACCAACAAGCCGCCCTCGCCTACGGCTTCCAAGAGACCACCCTCGCCCATGAATACCTCTTCCACCTCAGTTCCCGTGGGAAGGGACGTGAGCACGATCTCGCACGTAGCTGCGAGTTCCGCCGGGCTCGACGCCTCGAAGGCGCCATGAGACACAGCGCGTTCCACGGACTCGCGAACGACGTCCACAACGCCCACTTCATGGCCCGCCTTTATAAGGTGCGGCACCATGCGGCCACCCATCGCTCCCACGCCGACAAAACCTAATCGCTTCATGAGTTATCCTCCACGAAAACTTGTCACGTCCTCATTTGTCCTGCTCTGGATAGAAATTTCCCCGCCACCGCGCACAGGAACCCTTCCCTGAAGGCGGGCGCAAGCAAAGTCATCCCAATGGGCAATCCGTTCGAGTAAAAACCGTTCGGGACGGCGATGGCACATAAGTCCAGCAAATTCACAAAGTTCGTATAAATCCCCAGGTTCGTGTTCAAAGCGACGGGGTCGGCTCTTATCTTCTCAATCGTGTAGGCCGTGGGTGTCGTAGGAACCAAAATATATTCAATATCTTTCCAGAGGTTTTTTGTTTCGCGTTTCAACTCCTCCTGGCGATAGAAGGCCCGGAAAACATCGACCGCCGAATACCGGGCGGCGCCGGCAATCAACTCCCTCGTTACGGGATGCAGGGCATCGGGTTTCTCCTCGAAAAAATCCTCGATCGCCGCCAGACGCTCCACCATCCATGGACCATCGTAGAGGAGTGTCGCTGCCTCGAATAAAGGCGAGAAATCGACTTGCCGAACTGTCGTGCCCATTTGCTCGATGCACTCAATTCCCTTTTCATAGGCGCTTTGCGCTTCAGCGTCTCCCAGAAAATCTCTTTGTCCGGGGAGAGGAACACCGGCCTGAAGACTTTCCGGCAAGTCGACCATCTTCAAAGACGACCCTGGAGGAAGCGCGCGGCTGTACGGGTCCACATCGGGCGTAGCCATCACATCGAGCACGCAAAGCGCATCCGATGTCTCGAGAGCAAAGACAGATACACAATCGAGCGTGCGGCAAGCGGGAACCACGCCCCGCGTGCTCACCAGTCCCCGAGAAGGCTTGAGACCGATAATATTGTTGAAGCCCGCGGGAACCCGGCCCGAGCCCGCCGTGTCCGTGCCGAGAGCGAAACTCACCAGACCTGCCGCGACGGCCACTGCCGAGCCCGAACTCGAGCCCCCCGGAACGTAATCCGCATGAAACGGATTCCCGGGCCACACCATAGGGGCTGCGCATGCCGACGAGACCCAGCGCAAACTGATCCAGGTTCGTCTTGCCGACGAAAACGGCCCCGGCGTCAATCAAAAGCGTCACGCATGGAGCGCTTTCCCTGGGTGTATAGGCGTATTCGGGACACGCTGCCGTCGTCGGAACCCCCGCGACGTCGATGTTGTCTTTCACCGCGAAGGGAACGCCGTACAAGAGAAGTTTCTCCGCATCCGCGCTGCGGGCCTCCAACTCTCGCGCGCGAGCCAGCAAATTCTCCTCGGGTTCGACATGAATCCACACGCCATCCTCACCGCGCGCTGCGATCTGCTCACAAACCCTATGCACCACATCCTTAAGCGTCAGTTCGCCCGAGATATACGCTGTCTTGAGGCGCGAGAATCTCATCTCATCCACGCTTGGCACCGCGCCCGACTCAATCATCCACTACTATCACGGGAATCGCGCTCCACCATCTCGCGAAGCGCCGTCTTGAGAACTTTTCCGTAGTTGTTCTTTGGCAAGGCTTCGATGAAACAGCACGCGCGGGGACGCTTGAAACGCGCGATGTGTTCGAGACACAAGCCGTCGAGTTCTTCCTCGCTAACCTGTTGCCCATCCTTGCGCACCACGAAAGCCATCACCTCCTCTCCCCAATCAGGATGTGGACGCCCGATGACGGAGACCTCCAGAACACCCTCGTGGCGCAGCAGTACTTCCTCCACCTCGCGTGGATAGATGTTGCTGCCACCGCTGATGATGAGATCCTTGGAGCGATCCTTCAGGGTAAGAAAACCATCCTCATCCATTACGCCTACATCGCCCGTGTGAAGCCAGCCTCCCTTGAGCGCGCTCGCCGTGGCCTCGGGGTTGTCCCAATAACCTTTCATGACAACGTCACCGCGTACAAGCACCTCTCCTGTCTCGCCGGGCGGCAGGGTGTTGTCCTCGGCGTCCACCACGCGCACTTCGACCACGGTGTGCGGCACCCCGACAGACGCAAGCCGCTCCTCGAAGCGCGGATGCTGCGTATCGACGTGCCGATCCTTGGAGACAACCGTGATGGTCATGGGGCTTTCCCCCTGTCCGTATACCTGAACAAGTTTTTTACCCAGAGCCTCCATCGCCTTTTTGAGATCTTCCACGTACATTGGCCCACCGCCATAGGCGATGGTCTTGAGGTTCTGCGTATCCGCTCCCTTGATCGCCTCACTCTGAACGAGGCGCGTCACCATGGTGGGTGCCGCAAACATGGTGAGACCCGTGTAAGCCTCGATAAGCCGAAAAATCTCCGGTGGATCGAAGCCTCCGCTCTCGGGAACAATGTTGTTTGCCGCCTTGTAGATGTGCGGTATCGCATAAAGACCTGAGCCGTGGGACATGGGGGCGGCGTGGAGGATGCAATCGTTTTCAGAGACCGGATCGACATCGGCGAAATAACTCAAGGACATGCTGTGGAGGTTTTGGTGTGTAAGCATGGCGCCTTTCGGCCTGCACGTCGTGCCGCTCGTATAGAAGAGCCAAGCCAAGTCATCCGGTCTCTGGGGTTCGACAGGAACAGCTTCGCGCGACTGAATCGCCAGGTAATCGGAGGTATCAACCTCCATCACGCTCTCCAAAGTCCTGATTTCATCGACTAGCGGCGCGACCGTCTCCATCAAGTCGGAGGTGGCGAAGCAACACCGCGCACCCGCGTTTTCAAGGATGAAGGCCATTTCCCTTGGATGGAGTTTCGCGTTGATCGGCAACGCACAGCAACCCGCGTGCCATATGGCGTAGAGAACCTCCAGAAACGCCGGGCAGTTCTTCATGGTGATGGCTGCGCGATCCCCGGGTCTCAGCCCAAGTTCGTCATTGAGATAACCCGCCATGGCGGCCGCCCTACGGGCGAGCGTCTCATACGTGCAATGAACCGACTCGCCATGAGATATAGCGGGCCGCTCTCCACAGGCTCTCGCAGCCCGTGCCAAATACTCCGCTATGTTCATCTGAAGCCGCCCTCCCGGAAGTTATGCCCATGACTCGCGAAACTGCACAATTTCATGAGCGCCTTATCGATGGAAGATTTTCGCCTCATCCATGGATCGTACGCCATATCCGGAACCATGAATATGCGCTAGTATTAAAGCACATATCAGCATTTCTTGGACCGCAACCCCGGCCGGGAAAATCGTATCGGCGAGAGGAGCGAGCGTTTCCGGTTGCAGCCCATGGAGGCAAATCCATGCGAAGCGAAAAAGACCTGCTCGATTCGGCGAAAAAATACAGCTTTCGGGGCCGGGTGGACAAATCCGTATTTTCGGGTCCAGTCTTCGTTCGCGGCGAGGGTTCTATCGTCGAGGACGTAAACGGCAAACAATACATCGACTTCAACTCAGGCCAGATGTGCTCAGCCCTCGGACACAACCACCCCATCGTGACCGACGCCATCAAGAAAAGCTGCGATGAGATGATCCATGCGCACAGCAGTTTCTTCAACGAGCAGGAAATCATCCTTGCCGAACGCCTGGGCGCGCTGCTGCCACCACCATTGGAGAAAAGCCTGTTTCTGGGTTCCGGTGCAGACGCCAACGAGGCGGCGGTGACTATCGCCCGCAAATTCACTGACGGCTTCGAGGTCGCGAGTCCCCACATAAGCTTTCACGGCCTCTCCGACACGGCGCGCTCGCTCACCTTCGCAGGCTGGCACAGCGGGCACGGGCCCCTTTCGCCCGGGAGCATGGCCATGGTCGCACCCTATTGCTACCGCTGCCCCTTGAGCCAGAAATTTCCCGATTGCGAGATCGCCTGTCTCGACACAAGTTTCGAACTCATCGACGCGCAAACGAGAAGCACGCCCGCCGCCGTCATCACCGAACCCCTGTTCAGCGCGGGCGGAGTGGTAGAGCCGCCGCCCGGGTGGCTCAGGAAGCTCAAGGAAAACTACGAGGAGCGGGACATGCTCCTCATCGTGGACGATGAGCAGACAGGACTCGGAAAGCTAGGCACGATGTTCGGCTTCGAGAAGGATGAGGTGGTACCCGATATCGTCACGCTCGCGAAACACTTTGGCGGTGGCGTGAGCATCAGTTCGGTCTCGACGAGCACCGAGGTCGAGGACAAGGTGGCCTCTACCGAGTTTGTCGTCACCCACTCACACACCAACGATCCACTAGCCTGCGCCGCGGGTGTGGCGAGCCTCGATGTCATCGAGGGAGAGGATGTGCCTGCCAAGGCCAGAAAAATCGGCGCTCACCTGAGAGAGCGCCTCACATGGCTGGGCGAGCAGTATGAAATGGTGGGTGACATCAGGGGCCGGGGTCTCCTTCAGGGGATAGAACTCGTTGAAAACAGGCGCACAAAAACACCCGCTACCAGACAGGGAAGCGAGATCAACCGCATATGCCTCGAGAACGGTCTCATATTCAGCCAGCGGCGCGGGGGGAGCGTCCTTCGCTTCGTGCCGCCGGCCACGACGACGGAAGGACAGATGGATCAGGCGATAGACATCCTCACCGACGCGATAGACAAGGCGAGCATTCGCGGCGGTGTTTCGGAATGACGGCTGGTTTCTCCTTCCATGCTTTCGATTCGGTCAAATGATCCACGTCGCCATTTATCATCCGGGAATTCCGCAGAACACCGGAAACATAGGCCGCTTGTGCGTGGGGATGGATGCACATCTGCACATCATCGGACCTGCGAAATTCGATTTTTCGGACAGTTCCCTTAAAAGAGCGGGCCTTGATTACTGGGCCGACGTAAAACTCACGATACACGAAGACGAAAACCTCTTTTTCGAGTGGCTGGGCCAGAGAACGCCCTGGCTCATCACGAAATTCGGTGCATCACGATTCGACAGGGTCTCATATCAAGACGAGGATATACTTCTACTTGGGAACGAAAACACCGGCTTGCCCGATGCGTGGCACGCGCGCTGGCCCGATCGGCGGATTTACGTGCCCATGCCCGGGCCGATCCGCTCATACAACCTCGCCAATACCGCTGCCATCGTCCTCGCGCAGACGTTCGTTCAACTGAATGATGCGGACGTCACGAACCATGGTGGCGGGCATGACCCCATCAACTGAAACTCGATGCTTCCGTTTTCCATAAACAAACACTCACCTGCAAAACAGAAAGTACCGTTGGGCGGGTAAAACTTGCAAAACCTGCAAACACCACAAAAATGTGTTCAAATTGTGGACGAAACCGAGATATTATGAGATAGCCAAAAACAGGACTTCGACTGGATGAGTCCCTGGATTACATCGACCGGAAATACATAAATGTTATTGGCATCCGGTTGGACAAGCTCAGGAAAACAGATTCGAGTCCAGAGGGTACATATTCGTATATGGAGCATCTGCATTCTGCAAGTGTCACAACTGCGATGTGTCTCTGAATTTCAAAGGATTTCTACAAAAAATGGACCCCTCTCTCTATGTAGACAGCACCCCCTTGAAAAATGGAAGGGAAAGAAAGACATAATGTATACAGAGAACCCCGAACCCCGGCCGGAAATCGACCATATGGTTGCCCTGGAAAAATCGGGGGATAAAACTGCCATGGAATTTGTCCTTCGCAGAAGGATTCCCATGGATAGAATAAAGGAGTTGTTTTATACCCCCAACACGAACAAACTGATGAGGTCACATCCAAAATATCGCGATGGTTCGTATGGAGATTCGCCAAGGATAATCATACCTTATTACAACACAGCCAACGAACTGGTAGGAGTCCAAGGCAGAGCACTCACACACAATGAAGCGAGATACGTTTCCATGAAGATCATCGAAGACGAACCCATGATCTATAACCGGAACAGGATAAAATACAACGAGAGGCTATATGTCACTGAAGGAAGCTTTGATTCCATGTTTTTCCCCAATGCAATAGCCGCCTGCGGTATTGCCCTGAATTCATTGGATATAAAACACGAGGATGTGGTGTATATCCTGGATAATGAACCCAAGAACACCAATGTCATCAACGAAGCGAGGAAACTACAGAAATCCGGCAAGCGAATGTTTATATGGCCTCCATCCATCAGACACAAGGACATTAACGACACGATAGTCAAGGAAGGGTTCAGCCAACGCGAGATGATCGATATCATCGAAAACAATATTTACGATGGGCTGTCCTTGCTAATGAAAATTTCAACCTGGCAGAATAGAAATTAGTCAATTGCACGAACTGCCCAGCCTGTATCAAACCTTCACATACAATAGCAAATACACCAGATTGCCCGAATCCGAACATCGCAGGGAACATTGGAAAGAAACTGTGAAAAGGTATCTCGATTTTTCGGTGACCACTTGAAAAACATCGGATATGAGTTGAGTGAACAAGAAAGAAATATGAAAAAGAAATCCTGGAATTCAATGCAATGCCATCAATGCGGTGCATGATGGCTGCCGGTAAAGCCTTGGACAAGAATTATGTAGCCGGATACCACTGCTCATTTCGTCTGGGATGGGACTCGCTGCCAAGAACCCTGCCAGGCCTCTTCTTCATGGACGAGATTGCCCATGAGGCGAAAACCGCACTTTGCTCGGAAATATCCGTACTCGAAAGTACCGCCAACCCCATAACATATCTGACGCAGATATCCAGTCAACGATGACCATCCCAACTCTCACGCCCTCATCTCTACCCAACCGCGTGCCTGTGCACTTTGAAGACAGATTTCGGCAAGCTGAACGTCGCGTAATCCGGCAGAAAGATCGGCATAGAAAGGCTCATCGCCCGCCACGTGACGGATGAAGCGCTCCCAGCCGTGGCGGTAGGGGTTCTTGTAGGTATCCGTGTCGGGTTCTTCTTGCCAGTTTTCACGGTAATCCACTGAGACATCCATGGTGTCCGCGTCGCGGCCCATCAGGAAACCGCGCACCAAAGGCGTAGTGCCCGCTGCCTGCTTCCAGCATTTTCTTAATCCCGCCACCGCGGAGCCACCGGTTCCATCTATCTGGAAGGTCACCAGGTCCTCGCGCCTGACCCTTGTGGACCACGAACTCAGAATAGCACCGCGCGCCCCGCTTTCGAGTTCTAGCAGAGTGTGCGCGTTATCCTCTACGTCGACGCGGAAGCACTCCCCCCCTTCATCGGCGCGCTCGGTCTGTCCCGTCCAAGAGAGCACCGCCACGCGCGCAATCGGCCCGAGAACCCCCTCGACAACGTAACGCCAGTGCGGGTGCATGTCCGATACGAGGCCTCCGCCGCCCGCCTTTCGATAGTTCCAGCTCGGACGCTGGCATTCCGCCTCAATGCCGTCGAACACCCACCAGCCGAATTGAATCTGAAAACCGATGATCCGGCCCAGAAAACCACTCTCTACCACCCGCCTGAGTTTCAGAAACCCAGGCAGGAAGAGCTTGTCTTCCACTGCGCCGTGCTTGAGTCCCTTGGCTTGCGCCGCACGCAAAAGCTCCATTCCCTCCTGAACGCCGGGCGCGACGGGCTTTTCAGCATAGATGTGTTTCCCTGCGTCAATGGCTTGCTTAAGGACTTCCACCCGCAAATGTGTGGACGCGGCATCGAAGAAGACGGGATAGGCCGCGTTTCCGAGGGCCGCCCCCAGGTCCGTCGTCCAAGCAAGGCCGCCGTGTTCGGCCGCCAGCCTCGCTAGACGATCTTCATTCCTGCCAACAAGCAATAGCTTCGGCAGGATTCTCTCACCGCCAACTTCGAGGCCGCCCTCATGGATAATGGGCATGAGAGAGTTTCTTAGATGCTGGAAGGAGCAGATGCCGCCCGTCGCCCCGTGCAGAATGATTCCCAACTCCCGTGTCGCCATGTGTCAGCCCTGATCCACGCTCAAGATTTCTGAAATCTCCTACCCCTCGAGGCCCGCCATCAACTCCGCAGGATCGATTGGCAGTTTCAACTCCTCACCACGCTTGGCCGAGAGGTCCATAGCCATGGTGAGTACCAAGTTGCGGTGCCCATCGGCGGCAGTCGCATGGGGAGTGCGTTTGCCCGAATAAATCCGCTGGAACCAGGAGTTCGTCTCCTCGCGCATCGGCCCCCAGAGTTCTCCGTCATACATGTCTCCCGGGGGGAAACTTGTCAGGAAATCGACGTTGCGCCGCGCTTCCAAGTCGAAATCTTCAGGGTTGTATGCGGGTCCCTGCGAAAACTCAGACGCCATCACTACGTCGCGGTGCGTATCCTCGATGTCCACCACCCCTTTCGTACCCACAATGCCAATTTCGAGTCCATACACTGCGCCAGGCCACTCTTTGGGCAGTGCCCAGCATATATTCATACTCCAGATAGCGCCGCTGTCCATCGTGAAAACCCCGAAGGTGGCGTCCTTCGTACCGAGTTCACTCAAAATCCCCTCGGTCGAGCGCGCAAAAATGGAAACCGGCTTGGCATCGCCCATCAGCCACAGGCACATATCCAGACTGTGAGTGCCGGAGACGACCATGGGCGTCAGGAACCGGCGGTCTTGAGAGAGCCTCACCTCTCCGGTCGGCGCCATACGGTTCATGAAAGCACGCGTAACCGCCGCCGTGACGTCGCCTATCTGGCCATTCTCGACTCGATCCTTCACAGCGAGAAAACGCCTGCGAAACCGCTGTGTATAGCCCACAACGGCGTCCACGCCGGCCGATTCTATCGCCGCGAGCACAGAGGCCGACTCGCGCGCATCTGTGGCGAGTGGTTTTTCTATCAGCATGGGAAGGCCGCGCTCCGCCGCGGCGAGCGTGGGTTCTACATGCGCCCAGGTCGAGGTAGCGATGATTGCCGCATCCACCTCGGGCCGAGTGATGAGTTCGTGAAAATCGGTTGTGAAAAAATCGGCCTTGATGTCTTCCTTGAGTTTCTGCCCCACTCTCTCGTTCATATCGGAGAGGCCAATCCACCCGATTCCGGGAAAATCATTCGCCAGCGTACCTCGCATGCGTCCTACGACCCCGCAGCCGACGATAGCCAACCCCAGTTCTTTTTTCTCCGCCATCCTTCTTCCTTTCATGATTGAACGATTCGTCTCCTGGACTTCGTGTACATAGCAAGCAAGGAAAAAGCCGCGGAGAGCCCGCGGCCGTTTTTCTCATGGTAGCGGGGGGAGGATTCGAACCTCCGACCTTTGGGTTATGAGCCCAACGAGCTACCAGACTGCTCCACCCCGCATCAATATATTTTATCTACTCCGGTGTGGACGTTCTGTCAAGGAGAGGGAGAATTCCGGGTAGTGTCTTATTTTGAAATTTTCTTGTGTTTCCCGCGCCTTTCAGGCTTCGGCTCGCAGGTTTTCAATCCATTCCATACCGCGAAGTCTGGTATCGATTCCAGCGGACTTGCGAGGCGTCATTATGCCGCCTTATGGGGCAAGATTTCTTGCCCTTATGTAGACGCCCTTGCGGGCATTTACCTGGCCTTCCGTTTGAATTTCCAATACTTCACCTGTTGCAATCCGGGCAACACGAACGGCACACCCGATAACATCTCCGGGTCTTTTCTCTCCCCGTGGGCCAATATTATCCTCCCGTTCGCTCAATCAAGGCCCGAAGGGCAACCATAGACTCCTCGTGCTTTTTCATGAATTCCTCATGTCTCTTGGCGGAAGCATCCATGTATTCCTCATGTCTTCTGATGGACCCTTCTGCCTGACGAGCAGACAGTTCTGCCCTTTTTTTACCCTCACTTTTCATGACGGAAATCCCGTGCCATATACCGATAGCCACAATATACGACGGGATCAGGCTTAGAATCTGAAACCAATCCATTTTGGATTCTTCCTATTCATGATTATTATATTTACGCAAAAAACATACAGACAGTTTGACAGGAAAACAAGCATAATCAACTTTGGAATTTTTCAGAATGAGACGCTTCCGGATTTCGGAGGATGCAGCGGAAAGCATACTTCTTATCCAGAAAACGAAACCCGGGATTCATTTTTTCGACGGAATGAACTCGTAGACGACTTCCCCTTTCTTGACCAGTCCCAGGTCTTCACGCGCAATTTCCTCGATCGCCCGCTCGTCGGAACGCAAGGATCGAATCTCCGAACGCAATTTCTTGTTTTTCGTCTTGATTTCCGATATCTCTTTTTTGAGTTCGGAAACGCGCTCCTTGTTCACGATGACGGCAAGGTACCCGTCTCGGCCCAACAATGCGGAACCGAGCAGCAAGACGATGACACCCGCGCACATCCAGAAGAATAGTCTGGCTTTGGGAGATTGGCCCCTGGTGGATGATGGTCCTGCTTTTCGCATCGTGCCCATGCTCCGAGGCGCGCAAGCATAACCTGCTACAGTTCGGCGAACGACTCTCGCGCGGCGGCCAGCGTGGTCTCCACGCTCTCATCCGTATGGGCGGAAGACATAAACCCCACTTCGAACTGACTCGGGGCGAATGCCACACCCCATTTTAACATAGAATGAAAAAAATTGGCATAGCGCATCGTATCGGAACGCAAGGCGTCTGTGAAATTTCGGACGGGGCCTTCCTGAAAAAACGCGCCGAACATCGACCCGCACCGAGCGCCGGTAAGCGGAACACCCGCCGCGTGCGCCGCACTTGCAAGGCCGTCCGAGAGCGCCTCGACCTTCATTTCGAGCGCTTCGGGCAGACCGTGTTCCTCCATGATTCTGAGCGTCTCAATCCCGGCCGTCATGGCCAAGGGATTCCCGGAAAGCGTGCCCGCTTGATAGACCGAGCCAAGAGGAGCGACGCATTCCATCACGTCGCGTCTGCCCCCGTAAGCGCCCACCGGCATGCCCCCGCCGATCACCTTTCCGAGAGTCGTCAAATCAGGGTTGATTCCAAAAAGGGCCTGCGCACCTCCTCTGGCAACCCGAAATCCCGTCATCACCTCGTCGAAAATCAACAAGGCACCAGCTTTTTCGGTTTCCTCCCGCAAGACCTTCAGGAACCCGGCCTCGGGCAGTATCAGCCCCATGTTGCCGGCGACGGGTTCGACGATGAGAGCGGCCACGTCTGCGCCACATGCTGCGAAGAAATTTCTGACCGCTTCCGCGTCGTTGAAAGGGAGCGTCGCCGTGTTTCTCGCGTACTCCTCCGGAACGCCTCCGCTATCTGGCACGCCGAGAGTTGCGCCGCCGCTGCCTGCCTTGACGAGCAGCCCGTCGGCGTGGCCGTGGTAGCAGCCCTCGAACTTGACGATCACGTCGCGGCCCGTGAAACCGCGCGCGAGGCGGATGGCCGACATCGTCGCCTCCGTGCCTGAGTTCACGAAGCGCAGCAACTCCATGGAAGGGTATGCCGCGTTCACCAGGTCCGCCAATTCGGTCTCAAGGGCGGTGGGCGTGCCGAAACTCGTGCCGCGCGCTGCCGCCTCTTGAATGGCGCGCACTACGCGCGGATGGGCATGGCCCAGAATCAGCGGTCCCCAAGAGAGCACGTAGTCGATGTAGGCGTTGCCGTCAGCGTCCCAGATTCGGTCGCCTTCGCCCTTCTCGACGAAGAAGGGCACATCGCCGACACTTCGGAATGCGCGGACAGGGGAATCTACGCCTCCGGGAATGCGTTTCTGCGCAAGCGCAAAGAGCACCTCGGATTTGGGCCGGTTCACGAGATATATTTCCCGATCAGTTGATGCAGGCGTTCTTTCGTCTTCTGCGGGACACGGTCTGGATCGGACATAAGTGTCGTCGCCAGGGAACCAGCGCAAGGACTGTCGCCATCGACTTCAGGCGCGGCTTCCATGATTATCTTCTGCGCGAGCACCGCGTTGCTCCTGACCCGAGCGATCACGGCCTCCACGCTTACCGCCTCTTCCTCCTCGTGCCAGCAATCATAATCCGTCGCCAGCGCGATGGTGGCGTAGCTCATCTCCGCCTCGCGCGCGAGCTTGGCCTCGGGCATGTTCGTCATCCCGATGATAGAAGCGCCCCAGGCGCGGTAGCGGAAACTCTCCGCCCGGCTGCTGAACTGGGGACCCTCCATGCACACGTACGTTCCGCCCGCGTGCGTCGTTGCGCCCGCCCGAACGGCCGCGCCCATCAGTATCTCGCTCAGCACCCCGCATACGGGATCCGCCATCGAAACGTGGGCGACGATGCCGTCGCCGAAAAACGTGCTTACTCGCATCTTGGTGAGGTCGATGAACTGGTCGGGAACCACGATGTGACCCGGATGAATCTCTTCTTTCAGACTGCCAACCGCGCTGACGGATATGAGCCACTCCACACCCAACTGCTTGAATCCGTGGATGTTGGCGCGGTAGGGAATTTCATGAGGCAAAAAAACATGCCCGATTCCGTGCCGGGGCAAAAACGCGAGCCGCTTGCCGGAAAGCGTTCCCAAAACGTAGGGGGCCGAAGGCGCGCCGTAGGGCGTGTCGAGCGCACGTTCTTCCACATCGTCTAGTTCCGCCATCTCGTAGAGGCCACTGCCTCCGATTACTCCGATTTTCGCTTCAGTCATACGCACACTCTCCTTCCATCGCTATTTCACCTAGGCCGCCCGAAGCATTCCCTTCTCAATCAGTATCTCGGCGATTTGCACCGCGTTCAACGCGGCGCCTTTCCTGAGGTTATCCGCCACCACCCACAGATTGAGGGTATTTTCCCGGGAATCATCACGGCGGATGCGGCCAACATATACCGGGTCTTCCCCGTCCGCATCCTTCGGCATAGGATAGGAAAATGACTCTACGTCATCCACTACCTCAACGCCCGGCGCGTGCGAGAGCAGTTTCCGTGCCTCATCGGGCGAAATGAACTCCTCGAACTCCACGTTCACCGATTCTGAATGCGCGTTGAAAACGGCAACCCGCACGCAGGTGGCGCTGACGGCAAGATGAGGCGCTCCCATGATCTTTCGCGTCTCATCGACCATCTTCTGCTCTTCTTTCGTTTGCCCGCCATCCAGAAAAACGTCGATGTGGGGCAGACAGTTGAATGCGATCTCATGTGGCATCTTCCCGGGAACAGACGCATCCCCCTTGATTTGCGCCCGCATCTCGTCTATCGCGGCCTGCCCCGCCCCGCTCACCGCCTGATAGGTGCTCACCACGACTCGCCTGATGCGGGCGGCGTCGTGAAGGGGTTTGAGCGCCACCACAAGCTGAATGGTGGAGCAGTTCGGGTTCGCAATGACTCCCTGGTGCGCCTCCAGCGCATCCGGGTTCACCTCCGGCACGACGAGAGGCACTCTCTCATCCATTCGGAAGGCGCTGGAATTATCCACCACTACCGCGCCGGACTTGACGGCGACGGGCGCAAACTCCAAAGAGCGCGAAGCGCCGCAGGAGAACAGCGCGAGGTCTGCGCCAAAGAACGCATCCTCAGTCAGTTGGCTTACCGTGAGTTCGTCGTCTCGAAAGGGGATTTTCCGCCCCACACTGCGCTCGCTCGCGAGCAAGACGACCTCATCAGCGGGAAAATTCCGCTCCTCAAGAATCTTGAGCATCTCCCGTCCCACAGCGCCGGTGGCGCCTGCGATGGCAACGCGCATCACGAGTCGCCTCCCGCCAGAGCAGCAATTCGCGTGCCCATTTCGGCGCAACCCACCGCCACAGTGCCCAGCGTATGAATGTCGGACGTTCTAAAACCCTCATCCAGCGTAGCGAAGACAGCCGCCTCTATGGCTTCCGCCACGTCCACGCGCTTTAACGAGTAGCGGCATAGCATGGCCGCCGACATGATGGCCGCAATCGGATTTGCCTTGTCCTGGCCGGTAATGTCGGGTGCGGTGCCGTGCACAGGCTCGTACAAGCCGAAACCGGTCTCGTTCAGGTTTGCCGAAGCGAGCATACCAATGGAACCCGTGAGCATGGAGGCGCAATCACTCAGGATATCGCCGAACATGTTGCCGGTAACGATAACGTCGAATTGCAGCGGATCACGAACCAGCTGCATCGCTGCGTTATCGACATACATGTGACTGGTCTCGATTTCGGGGAATTCTTCAGCGACTTCTCCCGCGACCCTGCGCCACAGGCGGCTGTTGTCGAGTACGTTCTCCTTGTCCACAGAGCAGAGTTTTTTCCCGCGCACGGAAGCCAACTCGAACGCGAGACGAACGATCTGGCGTATCTCGCCAGTGGTGTAGGTCATCGTGTCGACTGCCTTTTCCTCATCGGCAGAGATCCGCTCGATGCCCCTGGGCTGGCCGAAATAAATTCCGCTCACGCCCTCACGCACGACGAGGAGGTCTAGTCCGCGCACGACTTCCGGCTTCAGGGATGAGGCTTCCAACAGAGGATTGAACATGACGGCAGGCCTTAAATTGGCGAAGAGGTTCAACTCCTTGCGCAAGCCCAGGATGGCCTGTTCGGGACGTTTCTCACGAGGCAGTGCATCCCACACCGGGCCTCCCACGGCGCCGAACAACCCGGCGTCGCTGCGCTTGCAAAGTGAGATGGTTTCATCGGGCAATGGTTCGCCCGTTGCGTCATAGGCCGAGCCACCGCAAAGTCCTTCCTCGAACTCGAAAACCACGCCGTAGCGAGCGCCCGCAACCTCCAGCACCGAGCGAGCCTGCGCCACCACCTCCTGGCCGATGCCGTCGCCCGGCAAAACGGCTATCCGATAACTGCTCACCGACAAATCCCCTTCTATTGCACTTCGCTATCAAAATTCGTGACATAGGGCAGGCGCTGCGCCACTTTCCCGGCCTGGGGTAGATTGCCTCGCAAATTGGCGAGCATGTCCCAGGTGCCCGCCAGAAAGGCAGCCTTGCGCGTCTCCTGGATTCCGATGGATATGACGCGGTCGCCGTAACTGATCGTCGCATTCCCGATGTCTACGGTGAAGCGCGTCTCCGGTTCATCCTGGGCCAGTCGAGTCAGTTCATTCACGTCCTCCGCCGACGCCGTGCCGAGCGGTACGCCGATGGCGAAACAGTTACCCGCAAAAATCTCGGCGAACGACACCCCGATGAGTACGTCGATCCCGAAACGCTTGAGCGCCTGGGGAGCGTGCTCGCGCGAGGAGCCCGAACCGAAGTTCTTGCCCACGAACATCATGTTCGCCCCTTTGTGGGCGGGGTTGTCGACGGGGTGATCGGGCGTGTTCTCGCGCTCATCGCAGAACAGCGCCTTCTCGATGCCCTCGAAGGTGATGGACTTGAGAAAGCGGGCCGGTGTAATCCTGTCCGTATCAATGTCGTCGCGCGGCATGGGAATGGCCTTGCCGACGATTTTTTCGATTCTTTTCGTGCTCATACTTTTTCTCCCATCTCTCTGGGGTCGGCGATACAGCCCGCAATCGCCGAGGAGACGACGACGGACGGGCTGCCCAGGTGGGTCCTTCCGCGTGGGCTGCCCTGACGCCCGATGAAATTTCGATTCGAGGTGGAGATGCTCCTCTCCGCACCCACGAGCTTGTCCGGGTTCATGCCGAGACACATGGAACACCCCGCTTCGCGCCACTCGGCACCTGCTTCGGTGAAAATTTCGTGCAACCCCTCTTCTTCGGCCTGCTGCTTCACCTGCTGGGAGCCGGGCACCACCAGCATCCTGACACCCGGGTGCACCTTGTTGCCCTTCATCAGACGCGCGCCTTCACGCAAGTCGGAGATTCTCGAATTCGTGCACGAGCCCAGGAATGCGACGTCGACCCTCGTACCCAGAATCGAATCACCAGGCCTCAAGTCCATGAAATCATAGCCTTGTTCCGCTGTCTTCCTGTCCTCGCCTGCGAAGCTGTTCACATCGGGAAGCGGCTGTGAAATCCCGACCGATTGCCCGGGATTGATACCCCATGTAACCATTGGCTCGATAGATTCGCCCGCAATCTCGTAGATGTCGTCATACTCCGCCTCATCGCCCGAGGCGATTTCGCGCCAGTACGCTACGCCCCGTTCCCAGGCATCTCCCTCGGGGCTGAATTCGCGGCCCTCGAGATAATCGAATGTCGTCTGGTCCGGGTTCACGTAACCGATGCGGGCTCCGCCCTCGATGCTCATGTTGCAAACCGTCATGCGTCCTTCCATCGACATGGCGTCGAAAACATCGCCGCCGTATTCGTAGGCGAATCCCAGGCCACCCTTGATACCCAGATCGTGAATGACGCGCAACGTAACGTCCTTGGGCGTCACACCGGAGTTGAGAACACCTGTCACCTCGATTCGCTTCACCTTCAGGCGGTTCAACCCCAAGGACTGCGTCGCCAGCACGTGGCCCACCTCGGTCGTACCGATGCCAAACCCCAGAGAACCCATCGCACCGTGTGTACTTGTGTGGCTGTCGCCACAGGCGATGGTCATTCCGGGCTGGCTGAGTCCCAACTCCGGCCCGATCACATGAACGATGCCCTGTTTGCCGGACCCCAGGTGCAGAAAGCGAACGCCGAACTCGTTCACGTTCTGCTCCAGAGCGGCCATCATCTTCTCGGCCTGCTCATCCTCGTAGGGCCTGATCTGGCTCAGTGTAGGGATGATGTGATCCACCGTCCCTATCGTGCGATCGGGAAAAGCGACGCCCGCACCGATTTCCTTGAGCACCGCGAACGCCTGGGGCGTCGTAACCTCATGGATAAGGTGCAGGCCGATGAAAATCTGGTCCTGCCCCGAATCGAGCTTCGCCACGGTATGGGAATCCCAAACCTTATCGTAGAGCGTGTTTTTCGACATGGTATTACCCTCGAAGTAATCTACAGATTCTTGCGCATCATGTGGAAATTGTTCGTCAGGAAACCGCCTTCGAGCGATCGAGACCTTCCCGCAAGGATGCAATGTAATCACGCGCCGCTCGCATTTTGCTCTCTCGCGACACCTCCGCTTCCATTACGTCGATAAGCGCGCTGCCAACGATGACGCCCTCGGCGTGCCTGGCCACCTCCACAGCCTGTTCGGGTGTCTTGATGCCAAACCCCACGAGGACGGGGCGGTTCTTTACGCGGTTGATGCGAGCCAATGTAGCACCCAAATCGGTATCCAGCGCGTCACGCGCGCCTGTGACTCCCATCTGCCCCACATAGTAGATGAAACCGCCGCCCGCATCGTTCACCAGTTCGATGCGCTCCTGCGTGCTCGTGGGCGCGAGCATGAAGACGGGTTCGAGCGGATAATCGTTCATGATGTCGAGAAGAGCGTCCGCTTCTTCGGGTGGAAGATCCGGTACGATAACGGCGTCGGCCCCCACCTGCGATGCACCGCGCACGAATTCCGCAAGGCCCATGGCGATGATGGGGTTGAAATACGTCATCAGGACAAGGGGCGTATCAGGTATATCCGCCCGGACTTCGCCCACCATCTCCAGCACGTCGCTCAGGCGCGTTCCAACCGCCAGCGAGCGCATGCTCGAACGCTGGATGGTGGGACCGTCCGCCAGGGGGTCGCTAAAGGGAACCCCCACCTCGAAGCCGTCCGCCCCCGCTTCGGCCATGAGGGGCAGGAGTTCGCGGGTGAAGTCCAGGTCCGGATCACCCGCCGTGACGAAGGGGAACAGGCCTGTCTGGCCCTGCGCGCGCAAACGCTCGAAACACGCCTCCAGCCTGCCTCCCATCAGTGCGCTTCCTCGTCATCGAGCATTTCTGACAATAATCCCTCCGCCTGATGCACATCCTTGTCTCCCCGACCCGAGAGGCATACCACCACGGTCTTGATCTCACCCGCCTCCCTCACCTCCCTAGCCAGTCGATCCAGACAGGAAATCGCATGGGCACTCTCGAAGGCGGGAATGATACCCTCCAGCAAGGAGAGTTTCTGGAACGCCTTGAGTGCGTCGTGGTCTTCGACGGTCACGTAGCGCGCCCGCCCGGAATCCTTCAAATGGGAGTGTTCGGGACCCACACCCGGATAATCGAGACCCGCGGATACCGAATGGGCGGGTATGATCTGCCCGTCATCGTCATAGAGCAGGAATGTCTCACAGCCATGCAAGACGCCCACGCGCCCGGCCGTCAAGGACGCGCCGTGTTCTTCGGTATCCAGACCTCTGCCGCCTGCTTCCACGCCAATGAGTTCGACGCCCTCATCATCCACAAATGGATGGAACAGGCCAATGGAGTTACTGCCACCCCCCACGCAGGCCACACATGCGTCGGGAAGCCTGCCTTCGGCTTCCAAAATTTGCGCGCGCGCCTCACGCCCGATGACGGACTGGAAATCGCGTATCATCCTGGGAAACGGATGCGGTCCCACCACCGACCCTATGATGTAGTGGGTCGTCCGCACCGAGGCCGTCCAGTCTCGAAGCGTCTCGTTCGTGGCGTCCTTAAGGGTCTTGCTGCCCGAGGTGACCGGAATCACCCTCGCGCCCAGGAGGCGCATGCGGAACACGTTGAGCGATTGCCTGCCGATGTCCTCCTCTCCCATGTAGATGTCGCAATCGAGGCCGAACAGCGCCGCCGCCGTCGCGGTGGCGACACCGTGCTGGCCCGCGCCCGTCTCCGCGATGATGCGCGTTTTCCCCAGCCTCCTGGCCAGAAGGACCTGGGCGAGCGTGTTGTTTATCTTGTGTGCGCCCGTGTGGCAGAGGTCCTCGCGCTTGAGATAGACCCTGAGCGCACCCAGGTCGTCGGAGAGACGCTCCGCCAGATAGAGCGGTGTGGGCCTGCCCACGAATTTTTGAAGATAATCGGCGAGTTCCTCGTGATAGGCCGGATCGTCGCGGACCTCCTCGTAAGAGACTTCGAGTTCTTCCAGTGCGGGCATGAGCGTTTCGGGGACGTAGCGCCCCCCGAAGCGACCAAACCTTCCTTTCGAGATCAGTTCGCTCATATCCTCGTTTCCTTGAGTTCCGATATCGCAGCGCGCGTGTTTTGAATGAAATCCAGGACCCGCTTCGGGTCCTTGCGGGCCAAAACCGCGCCCTCCAGTCCGCTGCTCGCATCCACTCCGTAGGGCTGAACTCTCCTCACGGCCTCAGCCACGTTTTCGGGTTTCAGGCCGCCGGACAGAATGATGGGTCTCGCCTCCGCTGCCTGACTGGCCAATTCCCAATCAAAGGTCTCGCCGGTGCCTCCGAGTGCACCCTTCACATAGGCGTCGAGCAAAATGGCGCATCCGGTGAAGTCGTCTATCTGCGCTATCGTTTCGGGTCCTTTCACCCTCAAACCCCGAATCACGCGCAAACCCTGTTCCACGAGCCTGCGGCAATCCTCCGGTGACTCGTCGCCATGAAGCTGCGCCACGTCCAAGCCGACTCGACGCGCGATTTCCATCACGCGTTCCGGCGCCTCGTTCACGAAGACACCGACTCGCGCCCCGAAAGGAGGCAGCGCCTCGGCCATCTTCCTCGCCTGCTCCACCTCCAGACACCTTGGAGTACCCGGAACGAAATTCATTCCCAGCGCGTCGGCACCCGCCGCCAAGGCGAATTCCGCGTCCTCGGCAGTCGTGACTCCACAGACCTTCACGCGGATCATCCGGTGTTCCCCTTCCCGGCGGAGCGAGCATTTATAGCACAGAGTCGAAGCGCAAGCCTAGCGCGCAGGATGCCATGCGGGGGATATGGAGCAACGAGACGGGAAGATCCCATGGGATGGAGAGAGTGCGACGTGCAGGGTCTGAGGGTAAGGCTGCGAAGGGTAAGGGCCGCTAGCCGCCGCCCAGATACATCATCTTGACTTCCTGATTGTTCAGGAGTTCGTGGCCGCCGCCCTCATAGCGGTTCCTGCCGAGTTCAAGCACATAGCCCCGGTCTGAAATTTCAAGGGCACGCGCGGCGTTCTGCTCAACGAGCATGATGGTAAGCCCCTCCTTGGCGAGCCCCACGATTTTCTCGAACACTTCCGTCACGAAGCGGGGACTGAGACCCAAAGACGGCTCGTCCAGCATGATCATCGTGGGCCTCGTCATCAGGGCACGGCCCATGGCCAGCATCTGCTGCTCACCACCGCTCATCGTGCCCGCCAACTGCTTCTGCCGCTCGCCGAGGCGCGGGAATAACGTGAAGACATAGTCCATGGCGTCGTCGATTTTCTTCTGATCGCGCTCGATGTAAGCCCCCATCTCGAGGTTTTCCTGTACCGTCATCTGGTTGAAGACGATGCGCCCCTGCGGCACGTAGCCCAGACCGCGGCCCAGAATCTGGTCGGGGCGGTAGCCCACGATATTCTGCCCCTCGAACTCGATTTCGCCGCCGAGGTAGTTGATGAAACCCATGATGATCTTGAAGGTAGTGGATTTTCCCGCGCCGTTGGGCCCGATGACGGCCACCACCTCGTCTTCGTTCACATGGAGCGACACGTCATGGAGTATCTGGATTCGGCCATAAGCCGCGTTTACATCCTTGAGTTCTAATAGCGCCATTTATCTGTGTCCAAAATATGCTTCGATAACATCTTCATTCTTCTGAATGTCCTCGGGCAGACCCTCGGCGATTTTAACGCCATAGTCAAGCACGAAGACCTTTTCGCAGTGGTTCATGATGACGTTCATGTCGTGCTCGACAATGAGAATTGTCTTGCCCTGATCTTCCTGAAGGTGATGAATATGGTCTAACAGGTTGTTGAGCAGCGTTCTGTTGACGCCGGCGGCCGGCTCATCAAGGAGAATGAGGTCCGGGTCCGTCATCAGTGCGCGGGCGAATTCGAGGAGTTTTTGCTGGCCGTAAGAGAGGTTCCCGCCATATTCGCCGCGAAGTTTCGTGAGCGTGACGAACTCCATCAACTCCTCCGCCCGCTCGCGCGCCTCGCGCACGGGCATCTTCATGCTCGAGGCAGAGAGCATGTTCTCGAACACCGTCATCTCACGGTAGATGCGGGTAATCTGGAAGGTGCGGCTGATACCCCTGTTGAAGACTTCATAGGGTTTGAAGCCGACGATGTTCTCTCCGTTGTAGAACACCTCGCCACTGTCCGCCTCGAGAACACCCGTGAGCAGGTTGAACGTGGTAGTCTTGCCGGAACCGTTCGGTCCGATCAGGCCAGATATCTGGCCCTTGGGCACCTGGAACGTGCATCCGTCCACCGCCTTGATTCCCCCGAAATACTTTTTCAGGTTCTGAATGTCGAGGGCAATTTCCGTGTCGGCCATTTTCTTGCGTTGCTCCGTTTCTTAGTGAACCATGCCCTTTCGCGCCCAGCCCTTGTCGATAGCAAATCCCATCAGACCACGAGGCATGAAGCGGGCCACGAGGACGATAAAGATGCCGAAGGCAATGAGATGCGCCGTCGGGAACTTCACCCAGGTGATTTCCTGAACAATATACAGGACAAACGTGCCCAGAATGGGGCCGATCACCGTTCCCTTGCCGCCAAACATGGCGAAGAGTTTCATGTAGATGGTAACGAGGATGAAAAACTCGGTTTCGGGGTCGATGTAGAGAACCTTGTACGCCTGAATGCCGCCAGCCGCCGCCGGGAAAATGGCGGAGAGCGCGAAGGCGGAGAGCTTGTAGAACGTGGTGTTGATACCCAGACTCTCCGCGGCAATTTCGTCCTCGCGTATGGCGTTCAGGCGGATCCCGAACCTCGAATGTCCTACCCAATAAGACACGACAATGGTAATGACCATGACCACCAGCATGGCGAAATATGTTTCGAAGGAATTCTCCACGTTGGGCAGCCCGATCCCCTCGCCGCCGTGCGTGAGATCCTCCCACACCGTGGCCACCACGCGCGTGCCCTCCGCAGCACCAAGCATGGCAATGGCGAAATACGGGCCTTTCAGACGCAGAACCGGAAAACCGATTACCAACGAGATCACGAAGGAGACGAATACACCCGCGAAAAGGGTCGGAATCCAGTGCCAGCCGTAGTCGACCACCAGAATGGCCGTGGCGTAGGCACCGATGCCATAGAACATGACGTGGCCGAAAGAAACGTAGCCCGTGTAACCGCTGATGATGTTCCAACTCAAGGAGAGAACGACGTACATCATCGTGAACATCATGACGGAGCGCAGATACAGATTGATTTGCGAGGGCAACGCACACAGGATGACTGTGAATATGGCCAGCATCCCGAAGTTGCGGAGGTGTTCTTTTTGGGCCATTCAAAGCTCTCCTAGATTTCTTTCGGCCCCATCAGGCCGCGAGGCCTGATCAGCAGCACGAAAACCATCATCCCGTAAGATGCAATTTCCACCATGGCAGTGCCGTTGGGAATCATGAAGGAGATGAGGCTCTCGATTACCGCGAGCATCACCCCTCCAATGAGCGCACCGATATAGTGGCCCCTGCCTCCGAGTACGATGATGGCGAAGGCTTGCAGTGTATACAAGACGCCCGTTTCCGGGTTGAAGCCGAATTGAATCGACACCAAGGCGCCGCCTGCCACCGCAAGCGCCGCGGCAAGGCCTGAGGTAATCATGTAGATATGGAAAATGTTGATGCCGCAGACCATGGCAACATCCGCGTTTTGCGCCGTCGCGCGGATTGCCTTGCCGATACGATGCAGTTTCAGAAAAACGAAAACACTGATGGAGATGAAGGCGGCCATCACGAAGCTGATGATCTTGCTCTTGCTCACCGCGATGGATTCCGTGACTTGCAGCGCGTCGGGCGCGTAGGGGATGGTGCGGTAATCGGTGGTGAAGATTGCCTCCACGATATGGATGATCGTGAGACCCAGACCGAAAGTGATCAGCAGGGGCGTCAGTTCCGGTCCGCCGACCACGGCGTTCAACAAAAGCTTCTGGATAAGGAGTCCGATGACGAAAGCGATGGGGAGCGTAAGGAACAATGCGAGGAGCGGGTCGATCCCCACGAAGAAAAAGAACATCCAAGTCAGATAGGCGCCCAGCATCACCAGTTCACCATGCGCCACGTTGATGATGCGCATGACGCCGAAGATGAGAGTGAGCCCCACGGCGAACATGGCGTAAACGCCGCCCTGCATGATGCCGTTCAGAATGACGGTGGTCAGATCCGCCAGCCACTGAAGGTCGAAAAAGACGTTTTCCGTATAGATACCGACGGCAAAGGGAATCGTGTAGGCCGCGACCAAAAACACCGCCAGCCAGTATTTGCTACGGATTTCCGCTCTTTCCTGCATGAGAAATTATTTCCCCGAAATACTATTGCACAAAAAATCGGATACTTTCGCCTTCGCGCCGGGACCGTGTTCAACAGCCCCGGCGCGAAAGTTCAAGAGTGTGTATTGCATTTTCACGTTTAACGCAACCCACCTAGTTCTTGCCCCTCTCTTTCCACTTGGGCATCGGCAGCTTGTAGGGAACTTCCGATATCTTCTTGGGCCATACTATCTTGCGCTTGCCGTCGAGAATCTGGAAGGTCAATCCCTCATGCTGGTTCAGGTTGGTGTCGTCCACTTTCCAGGGACCGATGATGGTAGTGGTCTTCATCGTGCGCAGCGTCTTCCACACCTTGTCCCGATCCGCAGAGCCGGCTTTCGCAACCGCGTCACCGAAAATCTGCAGGGAGGCGTAGGACTGACCCGCGTGGTAGTTCGGCTTCACGCCGTAGCGTTTTTCATAAGCGTCGATGAACTCCTTCATGCCGGGCCTCTTGAGGATGTCCGGTTTCGGTTCCCACTGGCTGAAGCCGAGAACGTACTCGGCCGTGTCGCCGAGTTGTTTGGCGAACTTCGGAAGACCGGGACCGACGGTTCCGGCAAAAATCTTGAGGTTGATGTTGAGTTCGCGAAGCTGGCGAATCTGCGCCGCGGCGTCCGCGAAGTAACTGTTCGAGATAAGCGCTTCCGCGCGACGTGCCTTGATTTTCTGCAGCAACGCAGTGAAATCGGTCTGTTTCCGGGGATAGTTCTCGTTCAGCACTACCTTGAGGCCGAGCTTTTTCGCCCAGTCCACGGCGCCTTCCGCCGACTGGCGCGGGAAGAGGCTGTCTTCTCCGACGATGGCGATTCGCTTTACGCCGATGTCCTTGGCGATGTGAATCGCGCCCTTCTGGTAGTCCTGCGCGACGGCGATGATGTTGAACAGATACTTGCGGCCCTTCTTCCAGATGATGCCCGAAGACGCGCCCGGCGCCATCGTGGGATACTTGTACCTTTCCAGCACGTTGGCCACGGCGTCGGTGATGCCGCTTGAGTAGGGGCCGATGGTCAGATTGACCTTATCCTGCGTGATCAGTTTCTCATAGAGCTTGATGCTGGTCTGTTTGTCCGATTTGTCGTCCAGGATGGTGAAGTCGATTTTCTTGCCGTTCCAGCCTTTACCAGCGTTCACCTGATCCACGTACAGCTTGTAGGAGTTCACCATACGTCCGGCGGGCTCGGCGTAACGACCCGTCTGCGAAATGGCGATTCCCAAGGTGACCTTGTCCATCGCGTAGCCTTTCTCCACAAAGGGAGCAGCCGTGAGTGCGAGAACAAAGCCGAGTCCCAATACAAGGCTTTTCTTCATTTCTTTTACACTCCTCTAGAAATAGAAACCAAAAAATCCTTTCGTGCTGCGGTCAAACAAAATGGAATTGCCATAGGTGCAGTAACGAACAAATACACTCAATCCGACTGATTTCACATTCCCGAAAATTCAGTCTCTAGAAGTTCCGATTCCGCACCCAATCCCTTAATGGGTGCATCATGATACGAATATTGGTTCATATGTCAAAGGGGGTTTTTCGATAAATCGGGAGTGCCATTCCTGAGGGTATATCTCCCCCTACGAAATCCCGCCCCGCGCTCAGCCAGGCGCGGGGCGGGAATGAAAGCGTCACGCTTTGATGATACTGGCTTCTTGCGTTCCCCTCCCTAGTTCTTCGCCCTGTCTTTCCACTTGGGCATGGGCAGCTTGTAGGGGACTTCTGCAATCTTCTTCGGCCATACGATCTTGCGCTGGCCGTCGAGGATCTGGAAAGTCAGGCCGTCATGATCGTTGAGATTGTTCTCATCCACTTTCCATTTTCCCATGATGGTCTGGAACTGTGAGGTGCGCAGCGTCTTCCAGACCTTCTGGCGATCATACGAACCCGCCTTTTGAATCGCCTGCGTTTTAATCTGCAGTGCCACCCAGGCGATGCCGGCGTGATAGTTCGGCTTCACGCCATGGCGCTTCACATACGAGTCGATGAAATGTTTCATGCCCGGGAACTTCAGGATGTCGGGGCGCGGTTCCCACTGACTGAAGCCCAGCACGTATTCCGCCGTGGCGCCGAGTTGCTTGGCGAACTTGGGCAAACCCGGGCCGACGGTTCCGGCAAAAATCTTGAGGTTGATGTTGAGTTCGCGAAGCTGGCGAATCTGGGCTACGGAATCCGCGAAATAACTGTTCGAAATAAGCGCCTCCGCGCGACGCGCCTTGATTTTCTGGAGCAGTGCGGTGAAATCGGTCTGCTTGCGCGGATAGTTTTCGTTCAGCACTACCTTGATGCCGAGTTTCTTCGCCCACTCGACAGCACCCTCGGCCGACTGCCTGGGGAACAGGCTGTCTTCGCCCACGATGGCGATTCGCTTCACCCCGATGTCTTTGGCGAGAAAAACCGCGCCCCTCTGATAGTTCTGGGCGATGGCGTTCTGGTTGAATAGGTACTTTCTGCCTTTCTTCCAGATGATACCCGAAGACGCGCCCGGGGCCAGCGTGGGATACTTGTACCTTTCCAGAATGTTGGCCACGGCGTCAGTGATACCGCTCGAATAGGGGCCGAGCGTATGGTCGACCTTGTCCTGCGTGATGAGTTTCTCGAAGAGCTTGATACTGGTCTGCTTGTCCGATTTGTCATCCAGAAGAGTAGCTTTAATCTTCTTGCCCAGCAGGCCGCCCTTGGCGTTTTGCTGATCGATGAACAGCTTGTAGGCATTTACGAACCTGCCGGCGGGCTCTGCATAGCGACCCGTCTGGGAGATGGCCCCGCCGAAGTGAATCTCGTTCGCCGCCAGGGCCGGACTGGCGAGGAGCACCGTCGTCACCCCAAATGCGATTGTGATGAAGATGCGAGCCACTTTCATTGTCTATCCTCCTTTCTGGTGGGAAAAACATCGAATCTCATGGCGGAAAATCCGCCCTTTCTCCAAATGTTTCCAAAGCAGGACGAAACGAAACTCTGTATGTGCGAATCAAAACCCACGAAACAGATATGCGTCAAAAACATCAAACGCCGTCTTCAGGCGTGATTCTCTGGTGGAATAGACAAATTCTAGCCGGAAGGGGAAAAATGTCAAACGTGCTGATTTTGCGCCTTTTGAGATTCGGCCGTCTCGGCGTCCACCGCGCAGCCCTCAACCCAGGCCACGCCGTTCTCGCCGTATTCCTTTTTCCATATCGGAACGATCTGCTTGATGCGGTCGATCGCGTAGCGGCACGCCTTGAATGCCGCGTCCCGGTGTGCGGAGGCCGCCGCAATGCCCACCGCAATATCGCCGATTGCAAGAGTTCCCACCCGATGGGCCATCGCCAGATGCGCGACGCCGTAGCGCTCCTCGATCTCCTCAGCCACCTGGCGCATCTTCTTCTCTGCCATCTCGGGATAGGCGTGATATTCGAGATGCGTCACTCCCTGCCCCGCGCTGTGGTTGCGTACCTTGCCAACGAACGTACAGAACCCGCCCAACTCGGGGAAATCGAGACTGTCCGTCAACTCGTCCATGTCGACGGGAGATTCTGTGATGCGGCAAATCATGCGCAACCTCCGCTGATGGGTGGAATCAGCGCCAGTTCGTCGCCCGCATCCACTGGTGTGCCTTCGCCCGCAAACTCCTGGTTCACGGAGACGGCGATGGATTCCATGCGCCCGGAAAAAACCGGATATCGCTCGGCGAGACTCTCCCTCAAGTCGGCCACCGTGGCGCTTTCAGGCACTTCAAGGTCGATTTCATCCTCGCCCGTCACCTCGCGCGCCCAGGCGAAGCACTTGACACGGATTTTCATGCGCTACCTCTCTCTGGATTCTGCGTATCTTGGTCTCAACCCGGGATGATAGATATTCCAACCGGCGGAATCAAGGGGGCGCTACCCATGACCGTTCTTCTTGTCCATCATTTTGGGGTGTATACTCCACTCCATGAAAATCACCTCCCATCCAGAACTCTCCCAGGCCCTGGCGGATGCGCTCGAAGACGGCCCCATCCCCTTTCGTCGCTTCATGGAACTCGCCCTCTATCACCCCCAAGGCGGTTACTATTGCCAGGAAAACCCGCGCATCGGCCCGGACGGGGATTTCTACACCTCTCCCCACCAAAGCCCCTGGATCGGGCGAATGATTGCACCGCTGCACGAATCAATCCGCCGCCGTATGGGAGAACCGCCAGCGCTTCACGTTTGGGAATACGGCCCCGGCGAGGGGTGGCTCGCCTTCGACATCCTGGAGGGGGTTCGCCCATCCCCGGCAGACCCCCACCGGTCGTTTTCCTATACGTTCGCAGAACAAAGCCCGAAGGCCAGGACACGATTGCGGGAGAAATTCCGGGACTCGGACGATGTTCGATTCGCCGACGCCTCCCGATATCCGCCCGAAGGCTTCGAGGGCGTCGTGCTCGCCCATGAGTTTCTGGATGCCCTGCCCGTGCACGCGCTCGTCCAGAAAGAAGGACACCTCAGGGAGAGGTACGTGATGCAGCGCAACGAGGAGTTCGTCTTCTGCGAGGGCACACTCTCAGATGAACGCTTAAGCGGCTGGTTCCCGAATCTGGGCGTCCGGATTGCACCCGGCCATATGGTGGAGGTGAACCTTTGCGCCTTCGAATGGATGAACGAAACGGCGCGTCGAATGAAGCGGGGTGCCGTTTTGCTTTTCGACTACGGGTTTTCCGCACACGTCCTTTACGGTCCCGACCGACCGGACGGATCGCTGCGCGGCTACAGAAACCACACCCTCGTGACTGCCGTGCTCTCCCGGCCGGGGGAAACGGACCTCACCACTCACGTCGACTTCACCTCCATCCTCCGGGCAGCCGTCTCGCAGGGTATGGAGCTTGCCGGCTTCACCGATCAGACGCACTTTCTTCTGGGCGCGGGTCTTCCCCAGGCGGTGGAAAACATGGAGGGCGTGGACGATGAGAAGGCGAGGCGCGAGCGCCGGTCCATCATGGGTATCATGGACCCCACTGGTCTTGGCGGAGCTATCAAGGTGATGCTGCTTTCCAAGAATCTGGACCTGAGTGGTCTGAACGAATTCTCTATGAAGCCCGACGACAGGAAGTCTCTCGATACTCTCTTCGGCTAGACTTGCACCGGGCGAATGGCGCGCAGTTCAAGCTGCACCGTGGTCTTGCCGCGCCAGCGGTTCAGGGCGGGAGAGAATGCGACATCCAGCCAACCCTTCAAACGCTCTGGCTCCTCGAGCAGTCCCCCCATGCCGAAGCCGATGGCCTCTCGCTGTGCGCGGAACTGTCGCAGGTTCAGTTTCAAGTGCCCGCCCTTGCGCCCCACGGAGCCCGGGCTTCCCGTTACCTCGACTCGGGAAGCGAAGAAGACAGGTCTCGGGTTCTCCTCCCCGAATGGCGCCATGTTCTCAAGTTGTTCCAGGAGCGGCACGTCCATGTCAGAGAGATCGACGCGGGCGTCGAGCATAAGTTCACGCTCATCCGCCCCAGATCTGCGCATCCCGCGAACCACCTCCCGGAAACGTTCCCTGAAGGCGTCTATCTTCTCCTCCGCCACCTTAAGGCCTGCGGCGCCCTTGTGTCCGCCAAACTGGATCAAGAGATCCGAACAATGCGCGAGCGCATCATATACGTGAAGATCCATGGCGGAGCGAACCGATCCCTTGCCCACCCCGTCCTTTAGATGGATGAGAACCGAGGACCGGTGATACTTCTCCACGAGTTTCGCGGCCACGATGCCCACCACACCGGGATGCCATTTGTCACTCGCGAGCACGATAGCCTCATCGCGGGCGCCCGTTCCCGATGCCTCCATCATGGCCATCGCCTCCTCCCAGGCCTGTTGCTGCAAATTCCGGCGCTGGCGGTTCCACTCCTCGAGCACTTCCGCGCACGATCGCGCCTCGCCCTCTTCGTCTGCGGTGAGAAGATCGACACCCAGGGAAGCCTCCCCTACCCGACCCGCCGCGTTGAGCCTTGGAGCTATCAAAAAGGAGATGTGCCCGACGTTGAGCGTTTGGGCCTTGAGGTTCGCAGCGGCCTGTAAAGCGCGAATCCCTGCCTTTCGCCGATCCAGTGCCTCGAACCCGCCTTCAGCCACTTCGGGGGGCGAAAGAATCTCCAGCCCGTGGCGCACGAATATGTGATTCTCGTCCCGCAAGGGAACCACGTCGGCCACCGTACCCAAAGCCACGAGGTCCAAGTGTTGTTTCAGGTTCGGAAGGGGTGTTCCGAACCCGCCCTCGTGCAGTCGCCTCCTGACAGCCGTGATGAGCTTGAATGCTACCCCGACTCCGCTAAGTCCTCGAAAAGGATATCCACAGCCCGATCTGCGGGGGTTCAGGACGGCAACGGAGGACGGCAACTCATCGGGCGGGCGATGATGATCGGTAATGACGAGACCCATGCCCATTCGCTCGGCTTCCCTAGCGGCCTCATGCGCACTGATGCCGCAATCGACCGTCACCACCGTGTCGCAGCCCGCTTCCTTAAGCTTTTCCAGCCCCTTTCGGTGCAGGCCGTAGCCCTCGTCCAGGCGGTTTGGAATGTAGTAGGGAACCCGCACGCCTACCTGCGAGAAAAACCGGCACAACAGCGCCGTAGCGGAGATACCGTCCACGTCGTAATCCCCGTACACGCCGATGGGACGACGGCTCCTGATGCGTTCCAGGAGGTGGGAGACGGCCTCCTCCATCCCTTTCATCAAAAACGGGTCGTGGAGCCCGGTCAGGGGCGCGTCCAGAAACTTGAGGGCTTCGGCGGAGTCCCGGATTCCCCTCTGGGCGAGAAGCCGTCCCATGAGTGGGGGTACGTTCAATTCGCGAGAGAGTTTTTCTGCGGACTGTTCATCGAAGGGACGCGGGGTCCACCTGCGAGGAAAGACAAGCGGGCCGGTGGAGTCGATCATCGGCCCTTCACCGGTCCCAGCCCTGCTCGCCGGAAAAGGCGTCGGACAGGGCGATTCGCCGGAAGCGCTCCGCTCGCCTGCTATTCATCCTTACGCCCACCTTGCGAGGAGATCGATTCGCCGCCCTGAACCTGAGCCGCTTCCCCGGAATCATCATCAGGCGATTCGGCGATCGGAACAATGCCGGGACCCAGTCCCTCGAATTCATCCTCTCCGGCCGGATCCGGACGCGGCGAGGCGCGCCTTCTCCACCCGTCCCGGATGGAGGGCTTCGGCATGGAGCGTGCCATCATCTCGCGCGCCCCTTTGAAATGGGCACTCACGGGACGGGAAAACTTCTGGTTGTACGAAACCATGGCGCGAACCAGCGCGCCCGTCAGGTTTTTGGGCCTGCAGGCGTTTCCGTTCATGATTACCGAGAAGGCAAGTATCTCCCCGTTCCGGGCGGCGGCATATCCGCTGAAGGCGCGAACGCCGTTCAACAAGCCTGTCTTCACCCGTATCCGACGCGAATCCACTCCCCGACGGCGTCTTTTCCTCACCGTGCCGTCCACGCCGAACACGGCGAGCGACGCCATGAACTCGGGCCTCAGCCTGAAGTCGTTGTGCGCCGCTTCGAGCAGGGTCGTCAGAGCGCGCGGCGAGGAACGGTTCATCCTGCTCAGGCCCGACCCGTCGGCGAGGGCGATCTCCTTCGCCGAGACGCCGGCAGAGAGCAAAAAATCCCGCACGACGCGCAAGCCTTTTTCCGCCGTGCCTGGCGCACCGTGTGTCTCTGCACCCATCGTCTTGAGAACCTGCTCGGCGACGAAGTTGTTGCTGAACTTGTTGAGGCCGCTCACCACCTCGCTCAGGGGCGGTGAAAGATGCCGCGAGAGAAGCTTCGCATCGGGTGGCGTGGCGGCCCTCCGGATTTTTCCCTTCAAGGCGATTCCCTGCCTCTTGAACTCGGCGGCAACGGCGCCCGCGGTGAAGGCGGCGGGGTCCGTGACAGGCACGCGGTATCTCCTCGTCCTGCTCCTCGCCGGAAACGAACCACTGACCTGAACGACATCCACTCCCTTCGAGCGCTTTCGCCCGAGCCGGATTTTCAAGCGCCTGCGCGTGGTCTTCACCTTCGCCCGAAGACGAAGCGCGCGCGAAGGCGGCTCGAGGTACACCCTGGCCGGAGCACCGACGCCATCGCCCGGGGACACGAGCACGTTCGCCAGACCGAAATTCAGGGACAAGGCCCCGTGCGGCGCGAGGTAGGGACGGATGGAGCGGCCCACCCGCCACCCCCGGCCATATTTCCTGTCGTCGAAAAACGAAGCATCCGCCACCAGGTCGCCCTCAATGCGCCTCACACCGCGCAGCTTGAGGCGGCGCACGAGGTCGCGCATCTTTTCATGCACGAACAGCGGGTCGCCGTAACCCTTGAGATAAAGGTCTCCCCGCAGCACGCCGCCTCGAACCTTTCCTTTCGCGTAAAAATCGGTGGCAAAGCGATAGTCCGGCCCCAGGCGCGCGAGCGCCGCAGCGGCCGTGAATAGTTTGACATTCGAGGCGGGTATCCGCTTCCTGGCGGCGTTATGTGAGTAGAGCGTCTGCGCGGTGGAAATCGAACGAATATACAGACCCAGGCGCCCGAGGCGGACACATTGCCTTTTGATGGCGCGGCTCACCCTGCCCTGGAAGACGGCCCTGGAGACAATGCCTTTTTTCGATGCGCGCTTTTTTCCGGTGGCGGAAGCGTCCGACATCCACAAACCAGCGAGGCAGGCAACCACCACCCAAAGAGAGAACCGCAAAACACTCCCCTGCGTTCCGTATTTCATGAACTTCTTTCCGTAATCGTCATGCGGGGGGCGGAAATAACGAGGTTATCAGCGCTCACAAAAAAGCGAGGGCCTGCATAATCTGCTGAATCGAGGGGCGGTCGCTGGCATTTCTTCCGACATAAACGTAGCGAACCACACCGCTCTTGTCGATGATGAAGATGGCAGGTCGGGCGATTCCTTCTCTGGGATGAAGCACACCGAACTCCTTGATGAGTCGTTTTTTCGGATCCGAAACCAATAGATATCGAATGCCCAGCTGTCGCGTCGTCTTGTTCATCTCCAGTGCGTTGTCCGAACTGATGGAGATGATATCCGTTTGAAGCCCGTCAATTTTTGCGGCATTTTCCTGGAACTCGACGAGTTGCCTCTGGCATATCCCTCAGAAGTGTCCCCGATAGAAAATCATCACGAGGTTCTTCTTGTTCTTGAGGTCCGAGAGCCTGAAACCCTGGATTTCGAACTCACGTGCCTTTTGCCCCACCTTGGGGCGATTTTCGTCAAACGGCGCTGCAGCCGCAACGCTCAGGCTCAAAAGGACAAAGGCAAGCGTCATCGACACCGGGCGCAAAGCTCGCCTGAAAGAAAACCTGCACCATCTCATCTGGGAAAACCTCCGGATCATCGAGTCAAAAAACACGGTCGGGTCGAATCTTAATCCGCTTGGAGCGGGCTGTAAACCATACGAACACCCCGCATTGACTATCGGACGCGGCGTATGCGAATCTCCGTGTGTCTCCCGCCCGCCGGTAGAATCAGGTGTACAACAAATCGCTCGCACCCATCGTCTTCGTGATCGCGTGCGCGTTCTTATTCGCCTGCGGGGAGAAGCGTTCCGCAAGAAACGACGCCATCATCGTCGGCATCGACTCCAACCCCACGCAGCTTGACCCGAGACTGGCGCAAGACGCCGTCTCCTCGAAATTGTTGCGCTTCATCTTCAGCCGCCTGATATCGAGAGACCACGAGGGCCGCACCGTCCTTGAACTCGCCGAGAAGTGGGAGCAGCCAACGCCCCTCGTCCACCACTTCGAACTCAGACGAGGTGTGCGGTTCCACAACGGAGAAACCCTCACTTCATCGGACGTGAAATACACCTTCGAGTCCATTCGGGACCCTTCCCTCGCCTCACCCAAGGCGGCGGGACTCAAGAAACTCGCCCGCATCGAAACGCCCACGCCACACAGGGTCGTTTTTCATCTCAAGGAACCTTCCGCCTCGTTCGCAGAATCCCTGATGATCGGCATCCTCCCCAAAAGCGCGCGCAAGGCGGGGAATCGCTTCGCCCGAAAACCCGTCGGGTCCGGTCCGTTCGAGTTCGTGGAATTCACGCCGGATGAGCGAATCACCCTCAAGGCGTTCGCCGGCCACTTCGCGGGCAAACCCACCTATGAGCGACTCATCTTCCGGATTCTTCCCGAAGAGACCATACGCGTTCTGGAACTTGAAAGCGGCGGCATCGACTTTCTCCAGAACGCTTTCTCTCCCGACGTTTTGCCGCGCTTCGTCAAGAACAAGCGCCTCAGGATACAAAAACGCCTGGGCACGAACTTCACATACATCGGCTTCAACATGAACGACCCGATTCTCTCCAAACTCGGGGTGCGCCGCGCGATAGCCCATGCGATCGACAGACGGCCCATCGTGCGCTTCATCCACAAGGACCTCGTACAAGAGGCAGACAGCCTGATGCCGCCCAATCACTGGGCACACCGAAAAAGTCTCCCAAACTACGCGCACGATCCGGCCCTCGCGATGAAACTCCTGGATGCGGCGGGCTACCCCGACCCCGACGGGCCGGGACCTGCGATGCGCTTCACACTCGTCTACAAAACCTCTCAAAACGAACTGGGCCGCCGCATCGCCACCGTATTCGGCCACCAGTTCGCCCGCGTGGGGATACGGCTGAAAATCCGCTCCTATGAGTGGGGCACGTTTTTCGGCGACATCAGAAGCGGAAACTTCCAACTCTACAGCCTGACGTGGGTCGGAATATCGGACCCGGACATCTACCGCTACATTTTCCACAGCCACTTCACACCGCCATCAGGCCTCAACCGCGGCCTCTACAGGAACGCGCGCGTGGACACGCTATTGGAGGAAGCCCACCGGTCCGCCAACCCCAGCATTCGCGCCCGCGCCTACGGCGAGGCGCAGCGTATCCTGGGCGAGGAACTTCCCTACATCAACCTGTGGCACAGCGTGAACGTGGCTGTCTTCGACAAGCGCATATCGGGTTACCGGGTGTTCCCGGACGCGGACTTCATCTCGCTGGCGAAAGCGAATCTCTTACCCCTGGCAAAGTGATAGATGCGAAAATTCCTCTTCAGGCGCGTATTGCTGCTCATCCCCGTACTGTGGGGGGTGACAACGCTCGTCTTTATCGTCACCCAGGTGCTGCCGGGTGACCCGGTAGACCTCATGCTGGGCGAGACCGCCCGCCCGGCAGATCGCGAACTAATGCGCAAGACACTTGGGCTGGACAGGCCGCTGGGCGTTCAATACGCCGACTACATGGGCGGACTCCTGCGTGGAGACCTGGGCAACTCGCTCCACCAGAAACGGGCGGTCTCGGCCATCATCTTCGAGCGCACCTACGCTTCAGCGGAACTGACGCTCGCCTCGATGGCTGTGGCACTGCTCATCTCGCTTCCGCTGGGAATCGCCGCGGCGCGAAAACAGGGCACGGCGATCGATCTGGGGGCAAGCTTTTTCGCCGTGGCGGGGGCGAGCATGCCCGTCTTCTGGCTTGGGCCGCTGCTTATCATCGTCTTCTCCATCGGTCTGGGGTGGCTGCCCGTCTCGGGTCGGGAGGGCAGTTTCAGCCTCATCCTCCCTGCCGTGACGCTCGGCGCCGCGCTCTCTCCCATACTGATGCGCATGGCGCGATCGAGCCTCCTGGAAGTGCTGCCGCAAGACTATATCAGCACTGCTCGTGCAAAGGGCATCTCCGAGAAACGGGTGCTCTGGCTCCATGCGCTCAAGAATGCGTGCCTGCCCCTCATCACGATTCTGAGCCTTCAACTCGGCGCCCTGCTCTCTGGCGCCATCATCACCGAGACCGTCTTCGCCTGGCCTGGTGTAGGGCGTCTGGTGATCCAGGCCATCGCATCGCGCGACTACCCCCTCGTACAGGGTTGTGTACTGTTTATCGCCGCCATATACGTGAGCGCGAACTTTCTGGCCGACGTCGCCTACGCCTGGCTCGACCCGCGCGTAAGGCTCACATGAGACACAGCCTCTCCATCTATCTGGGCGGAGGCATCATCGCTCTTTTACTCGTCGCCACCTTGGCAGCCCCCCTTCTCTCACCGCAAACCCCCTACGAGATGGAACTGTCCCAGGGACTGGCGGCCCCCGAGTCGGCGCATCCCTTCGGGCGGGACAAGCTCGGCCGCGACATTCTGAGCCGCGTCCTCTACGGCGGGAGAACCTCACTCATCGTAGGCTTCGCCGCAGTCTCCATATCGGTGCTGCTGGGTGTCCTGATCGGTGGAATCGCGGGCTATCTCGGCGGGGTGTGGGATGAGGTGATCATGCGCGTGACCGACGTGTTCCTGGCATTCCCGGGCATATTGCTCGCCATCGCGCTCATGTCCGTTCTCGCGCCGAGTCTCTGGAACATCGTGATATCGCTGTCCGTATTCGGGTGGGTGGGCTACGCGCGCCTCACCCGTGCACAGGTGCTGGCGCTCCGCGAACGCGAATTCGTGACCGCCGCCCGTGCCGCGGGCGCAGCACCCGGACGCATCCTCACACACCACCTGTTCACGAACGTCATCTCGCCGGTCATTGTGGAGGCGAGCATCGGCATGGCGGGAGCGATTCTCGCCGAGTCGGGACTATCCTTCCTGGGACTGGGCATACAGCCGCCCGAACCGAGTTGGGGAGCGATGCTGGCCGAGGGACGCGACTTCCTCCTCGTCGCTCCGCACCTGACGATTTATCCGGGAATCGCCATCGCCCTGACCGTCATGGGCCTGAACATCCTGGGCGATGGACTAAGAGACCTGCTCGACCCGACTCAGAAGAGATAGAGGAAATACCAGCGCCGCTTTTTCTTTTCGGGCTCTTTTTTCTTGACCCCGGTGGGAGGAACTTCCTGCTTGGGCGCGGGTTGCGTTCCCTTTTCCCGTTTCAGTCGGGAGACGGGTTTTGGCTTCGGGATCCTAGCCATGTCGACCAGAGCACCGTGCGGGAACGTGGTGCCGCGCAGCTCGGCACGGAAGAACGTCTTGGGACGAACAACGTGGCACTCGAGACAGCGGGTGGCGGTTCGCAACGGACTTTTCTCGTCGTAGCGTAGCTGCTGCTTGTTGACGTGCGGAATCTCCTGGAAATCCGCGTGCAGGTGGCAACTTTGGCAGTAGGAAGTGACAACCACGTTCTCCTCCGCCCGGGGAAGAGAGCCACGTACCGCCCTTTCTATCGGCTTCTGCTGACAGGCGGTGACGAGGAGCAGACAGACCATCAAAGCCATGAGCCATAAATTCTTCATCCTGCCGCTCCAAGAAAATGTAACGTCTCTTCCCGCTCATTCGCACACAGTATACGAACTGTGCCTTCGTACCGCAACGAAGCCGACGCCTAGGCGCTTTGCCTCCGGCTGGCTATTGCCTCGCGCACGTAGGCAACAATGTCCTCCATCGTCGCGCCCGGGGTGAAAATTTCGTCTACCCCGTTTTCCTTGAGAAAGGGGATGTCCTCATCCGGCACGATGCCGCCCCCGAAGAGCAGGACATCCTCCATGCCGTGCCCATTGAGCAGTTCACGAATCCTGGGAAACAGGTGGTTGTGCGCGCCCGAGAGAATCGAGAGACCTACGCAGTCGACATCCTCCTGCATGGCGGTCGAGGCGATTTGTTCCGGCGTCTGGCGAATCCCCGTGTAGATAACCTCCATTCCGGCGTCCCTGAGCGCGCGCGCGACCACCTTGGCCCCCCTGTCGTGGCCGTCGAGGCCGGGCTTGCCCACAAGAACGCGTATCTTCCGCTCGCTCATCCTCCGCCTCCGCGATCGATGTTTTTCCACAGGTTCCAGTCCCGATTATCCTGTAAGGAAAGCCGCGTTTCAAATGAAATCCTGGAATGTGTCGACTTTTCATGCGAGTTTGCGTACCCTCGCAAAATTAATAAAGCGCATCTCGGGATTCCCACACCCTACAGGATTTTCACATGACGCCCACGCGGGAAATCTACTGGAACATAGTCCTGGGACCCCTGATCTACCTGTTCGCCGCAGCGGCCATCGGCGTGATGTCCTACGGCATATACCAGCGTGTGCGTCTCTGGAGGTTGGGCGGAGGAGAGATCAGGACCGACAATCCAGCAAAACGCCTCTGGGGCGTAGTGGACGAGTTGCTTTTCCACCGCCGGATGCTGCGGGACACCTACCCTGGCCTCATGCACTTGTTCATCTTCTACGGCTTTTTCGTCGAACTCGTCGCCACGTCGATGATTGCCGTTCAGGAATGGACGGGAATCCATTACCTGAAGGGAAACCTCTACCTGGGCTATTCGCTGCTGAGCGACGGCTTTGGACTCTTGGGGATCGTCGGCATACTCATGGCCCTTTGGCGGCGTCTGGTGATGAAGCCCGAACGAATGAACTCGGTGCTCGACGACTATCTCGCGCTGTGGCTGCTGCTGCTCGTCTTCGTCCAGGGTTTTGTCGTAGAGGGGCTGCGCATCGCTGCGACGGAACTACGGGACAATCCGTCTCTCGCCCCATGGTCACCTGGCGGCTATGCAGTCGCCCTCACCCTTCAGGGTTTGAGCGTCGAGACGCTTAAATTCCTGCACCGCATCAACTGGTGGTTCCACTCCATCACGGCGTTCGTACTGCTTGGCTACATGGGTTTCGGGAAGTTCAATCACATCTGGTACGGCCTGTTGAACATGTTCTGCAGAAACCTGAACCCCAGCGGCAAGCTGAGCTTCATCGACATCGAGGCAACGATGGAAGCGGACCCCGAGGCCATAGAAACCCTGGGCGTGGAAAAAATCGAGGGCTACACCTGGAAAAACCTGCTCGATCTGGACGCCTGCACGAATTGCGGCCGCTGCCAGGATGTCTGCCCCGCCTACATGAGCGGCGTGCCGCTCAGTCCCAAAAAACTGATCCAGGACATGAAGGCACACCTGAGCGAGGTGGGTCCGGCAACACTTGAGGAAAACGGTGAAGCTGGTGAGCGATCACCCCTGTTCGGTGAGCCCGGGGACGAATCCGCCGTACTTGAGGAAGAACTCTGGGGCTGCCGCACCTGCGGGGCCTGCCAGCAGGAGTGCCCTGTGTTCATCGAGCACATCCCTAAGATGGTGGATATGCGTCGCTACCTCGTGATGATGGAATCCAAAACGAGCGAGGACGCGCGCCAGTTCCTGAAGTCCATGGACGAGCGGCTCCACCCCTGGGTGGGCGCACAGCACAATCGGGAGGAATGGTACGAGGGTCTGGACGTGAAAGTCC
Organism: bacterium; assembly: GCA_965200245.1. Classification (GTDB taxonomy): domain Bacteria; phylum UBA8248; class UBA8248; order UBA8248; family UBA8248; genus Bin107. Next base: position 329,434 of record CBDATS010000004.1, read on the forward strand.
TCTCGAGCGGAGAGAAAGCAGAATACCTCTACTGGGTGGGCTGCACGGGCTCGATGATCGACCGAAACATCGAGGTGTCGCGGGCGATGGTGAAGATTCTCGCCGCTGCGGGGGTGGACTTCGCCATCCTGGGTGCGGAGGAGGTCTGCACGGGCGATCCGGCCCGGCGGGTCGGGGGCGAATTTACCTTCCAAATGTGCGCGAAGCAGAACATCGAGACCCTGAACAGCTATGAGGTGGAAAAAATCATTACCACCTGCCCCCATTGCTTCAACACGTACAAGAACGAATACCCCGACTTCGGGGGAAACTACGAGGTGGTGCACCATACGCAACTCATCGCGGAACTCATCAAATCCGGAAAACTCAAGCTCAAGAAATCGCTCGGATCCCTCACCTACCACGACCCGTGCTACCTGGGCCGCCACAACGGCGTATACGATGCGCCGCGCGAGGTTCTTCACCAGATTTCGGACGGCGGCTTCACCGAACTGGCACGCAATCGTTCGCGCTCGCTGTGCTGCGGCGCAGGTGGCGGCTACGCCTGGATGGACGATGAACCCCAAAAGCGCATCAACCACGAACGTCTCGAGGACGTGAAGGCCTGCGGGGCCAAAACAGCCGCCGTCTCCTGCCCTTTCTGTATGCAGATGTTCGATGACGCATTGAAAGCGATCGACCCCGAGAAGACCATCCGCGCCGCCGACATCGCCGAACTCGTCGCCGAAGCGATAGAAGAACAGACACCGGAAAGCTCCTTTCCCTGACTAACGCGCCATCAAGACTGGATTTTCGCTCTATTTTTTTCGTCCAACCGCCATTTTCGTGGCAAATATCCATAATCGCCCCCTTGGAGTGCTTTCACTTTTGCAAAATAAATACAAAAGCAATATCATAGATCGAGCGCACCTTCGCTAGGTGTCGGTAGGTGATGATAGGCTTTGGGAATTATGGCCTAACTACGCAAACCACGGTATATGGTATCTAATGGAAAGATATTCCGACTATATGATGTGGAATTATGGTTAAGTGTATAATCCCCATACATTGCTGAAAACAATTAATTGGTTGACTCCCAACGGATTTACCATCTAGACTAAACCCATAATTCAATCTGTGGAAGAATTGTTCCCGACGGTTGACATTATCGGTTCGACTTTTTATATGCTTGATGAAAATACCTTGTATCAGGGTGACCACAATGTCGGATTGTAGCTGGAACACCAGCTATATCTGGCACGTCGCGGATGATGCGCTACGCGGTCTGTATATGGACGAGACGGATGTCATCTTATTCGGGGACGAGAACCATACGAAGGCGTCACAGGAAGTCCCAAAACCGAGGGAGACGACAGTCTAGCCGTGTCGATGCCTGCCGAACCGAAGATATACCATATCGTCCATATCGATCGGTTACCTTCAATCATTGCGGAGAATGGTCTCCTTTGTGACGCGGAGATTGCCCGACGTTCACTCCCCGGCACCAACATCGGTATGAACAACATCAAACGACGACGGCTCCAGGAATTGACTCTTGATAGTCATCCCCGTCTTCATGTCGGGGACTGCGTTCCTTTCTACTTTTGCCCGCGATCAATTATGCTGTATGTAATCCATCGCGCAAATAGTCCAGAACTTACTTATCGGGGCGGGCAAACGCCAATTATTCACTTGGAGGCGAATTTGTATCAGGCGGTCGCCTGGGCGGAAAAGCACGGCCGACGCTGGGCATTCACGACATCGAACGCGGGCACCCGATTCTTTGAAGATTATTCCGACCTTACTCAATTGGACAAAGTTGACTGGCAAGCCGTGCGAGCTACGGACTGGCAGAATTACAAACATGAGAAACAGGCAGAATTCCTTGTCGAAAAACAGTTTCCCTAGCGGCTGGTTTCCCGCATCGGAGTAATGTCGCAGCAAGTCTATCAACAGGTCTTGGCAACCCTTGCAGTTTCCGATCACAAGCCACATGTCAAAATCGAATCCGGCTGGTATTATTGAAATCAGGAGGAGAATGGCCATGATTGAATACAAGACCGGTGATATCCTCGCTGAAGAATCTGAAGCCCTGGTCAACACTGTCAATTGCGTCGGAATCATGGGGCGTGGCATAGCCTTGCAGTTCAAGCGCACCTTTCCCGAGAACTTCAAAGCCTACGCTGCCCTTTGCAAGCACAACGAGATACAACCGGGGAATATGTTCGTTTTCGAGACGAATCGATTGACGAATCCACGCTACATCATCAACTTCCCGACCAAACGACACTGGCGGGGCAAAGGCCGCATGGAAGACATCGAGTCCGGTTTGGCATCCCTCGTGGAGGAGATCCGGGAGCGGAACATTCGCTCAATCGCCATCCCCCCGCTTGGTTGCGGACTTGGTGGCTTGAATTGGCCGGAAGTCCGCGAACGACTCCAAGCATCTATGGCGGAACTGAATGAAGTACAAATTACCATATTCGAGCCGGGTGGAGGGCCAGCGGATGAACAACCAAACTTTTCGAGCGATATCCCGGAAATGACAACCGGTCGGGCCGCACTGGTTGCGCTGATGAGCCGCTATCTCGGTGGACTGCTGGACCCGTTCGTGACGTTGCTGGAGGTGCACAAGCTCATGTACTTCATGCAGGAATCCGGGGAGAAACTGAATCTCAGATATCAGGAAGCGGCTTATGGGCCGTACGCCGAAAATCTGCGACACGTCCTGCGCAAGGTGGAGGGACATTTCACTACCGGATACGACGACGGGGAAGATAACCCTGGCAAGGAACTTGAACTCGTGCCCGGGGCAATCGACGATGCGAACGCCTTTCTTGAAAATTACCCGGAAACGCACGCACGTTTCAACAGAGTCGCCGATCTCGTCGATGGGTTTGAATCTCCTTTTGGTCTGGAATTACTCGCTACCGTGCATTGGGTCATCAACAAGAAGGAAGCGCAGACAATCGACGACGTGATAAGGAGAACCTACGCCTGGAATGAGAGAAAAAAACAGTTCTCAAAGCGCCAAATTAAACTTGCAGTCGACGTATTGGCCGAGAAGGGCTGGATTGAAAGCCATGGTATGTAGTACTTCAATACCCATATCGTCTCACCATAACCGATACTTTGATAGCGTGAACGTGAACCACCACATATCACGACTGATAGATAATGGATAAGGGGAACTATATATCAGGGTTGAGAATTGATCTTTCGCCATGCCACCTTGCATGAACGTGGACGATCCCTTCCAGATGATCGTCGAGAGTGGCTGGAGTTTTTAGAACAGGGCGATCGCGGCGACAATCAAGCCAGCAGCTGAAAAAATGCCCGCCAATAACCATACCTTCAAGTTTGCTACGCTAACTTCAATATCCGCCTTCGTGGCCATGCGTTTTTCGAGGAAGTCCATTTTCTCCTCCAACCTAATGATACAGTTTTCATGATCATTCATACGTAAATCTTCGCCGTTTTGACGCGGCGGCGTCAATGTTATTGCTTGCGTATTTGTAAAGCATTGTTTTTTCTCTCGCCAGAAGTGGTGCGGGTGGGGTCCCACGGACAAAATTTCTAAGCTGATTTAGGTCGCCAAAATTGGTGAGCAGGTTGCTCCAAGAGATAAATGTATAGTAACAGAAACGGATATCGAGAAGTTGAAAGTCTGGATCCTTGGTGGGGTGTTATCAGCAATCGTCGTTACTATAGTCATTGGCACTACTGTGGTCAAAGCGTTTTTCCAGAGCAATCGAATCCATAATCCCCTGCGGATTTAAATATAATTCCCCTAATTTGAGATTCTGTGTCCTCGCCTATAATTTCCATTGATTTTTACGGGTTAACAGGAAATTCAGGCGATAACGACGTGTTCGCGGTGTGGCTCTCCCAAGTGCGTCATCCCCGTATCGGTCACCAAGACCGTATATTCCGCGTGCACGCCGCCTTTCCCGAATTTGCCCGAGGGCAGTTCCACAGAGAGCACTGCTCCTGCGGGAAGCGGGATGTCCGAATCCGGCGGCAGAAAGGGGTCGACCAGCTTCACGGGTTCGCTCAAAGTACAAGGCAACTCGCGTGCCTCAATGCCTATTGTGTGTCCGCAGAATGCGCCGTTGTAACGAGGCAGGCCTGATTTTTTCGCCGCCGCCACCGCCGCACGAAAAATCTCAGAAGGCTTAACACCAGCACGGATAACGCCGAAAGCGGCCTCCAGTCCCGCCTGAATGGCATTCCACTGCGCCTTGCGCTCTGCGTTCGGATCACCGAACGAGCCGCAACAACCCACATCCGCACAGTAGTGGTTCAGCCGCATACCGGCGTCAAAGAAAAAACCGTCTCCAGACTCGAATTTTCGCTCAGATGGCGGAAAGATTGACGCCGAGCGCCTCCCGCCTCCCAGATGAAACCAACTCCATTTTCCGCCTCCCGCAGCCACGGTACGGTAGTAATGACTCGCCACCTCGCACTCGCTGAGTCCAACGGCCATCTCCTGGTGGAACGCGACTACGGCCCGTTCGTTCAAAAGTGCCGCGGTGCGCATGCGATCAATTTCTTCTTCGGTTTTTTGGAGGCGAATCAGTCGAAACAGATTCGAGGCGTTCAAAAAAACCACGCCCGGCAAAGCCGCCTCGAGTGCACCATGCGTGCCAGGCCGAATTCCCTCGTTGTCGAGCGCCACTTTTCCGCTAGAAAGGCCCCGTTCCCGCAAAATTCTCAGCAGGGCATCCGCTGAATTTGCCTCACGCGGAGCGTCTTCGGCGATGAGAGATATGTAATTTCTCTCCTCTTCGGTGGCTCCCGCCTCATCGGACGCCATATCGAGCGCCGAGCGGGGACCATAGCCCCTCACATCCTGAATCCACGAACCCGTCGCCGCATAGTAAGTCTCATCCTGACGGGAGAGTACCAGCGCGGGCGGGGAGGATTCGTCCCGAAAAAACAGGACGAAAGTCTCTGTCGTGGCGTCTCCATAGGTATATTGCGCCCAGCCCTGAAAACCTGAGAGATACAGGACATTGTGGCGTGTGGCCGCTATGAGCGCATCAAGATCGAACCTCTCCATATATTCGAGTGCACGTCCTTTGTGGAAAAGCATGAATATCCTCTGAGAAAAATAGACGACTACGGCTGAAAATCAGGCTCGCCTGAAGTCTCTGATTTGCCGTACGAGCGGAATAGTGCCGCAAACTAAACCCGTTGCAAGCATAGCAACGCTGAAGAAAATAACAAACAGAATGAATGTGACGAAGCAGACAAACAAGAGGAATCGTTCGTATGTATAGAGTCTTTCCAAAAGCCAGCCCTGGGTTCCCGCCGAGAAAGCGATGAATCCCAGAAGCGTAATGGATGCGGAAAGTACAACGCGCAACGGACTCGCGAAAGTAAGCAGCGCCGGGTCGAACATAAACAAAAAAGGAACGATAAAGCCCACGATAGCGAAGCGCAGGGACATCATGGATGTCTTGAAATAAGGGGCTCCCGCCAGCTTGGCACCCACGAGCGAAGCTATTGCCACGGGCGGCGTAATGGCGGAGAGAATCGCAAAATAGAAGATGAACATATGGGCTGCTACCCGGTCACCCTTGGAGGCCACGAACTCCTTGACCCATTCCGCACCATAGATATGTGTGAGTTCCGGCCCAACGAGCTTGATAAGCACGGGCCCACCCAGAATAGCAAGCAACACATAGGCAGCCGTAGTCGGCATTCCCATGCCCAAAATCGCACAGCAAACCGCAGTGAGCAGAAGCGCAACGAAAAAACCATCGAGACCAATATAATATGCGCAGCCGCCACCCGCAGCGACGCCGAACAGACATATATCCTGGGCAAGGGCCTCGATCATGAAGGCGAACTTGTTGCCCACGCCCGTGATGGTCAGAACCTGCACAACGACCTCGATGGTGGCCAGGGTTACGGCGAACTCGGCCCCCTGCCTGCCACCTACCCGCAAGGCATCACGGATACTGAAAATCCATGTGGATGCGCCTTGCGCGGCCTGTACGTCTGGACCCGTCTCGCCCGTATTTTTCGCTCGCTGCAAGTAGGTAAACGGATTGCACGACACGGCCAACACCTGCTTCACGCTTGGCACAGGTTCATCAGCCTCGGGTTGTTGCGAACCGAACGAAAATATTACCCTTTGGACAATGAAGGCCAACCCAAAAAAGATAAGGCCGTCATAGATAAATCCGAATGGAACGAACCATTCGCCGAAGTCCGCTATGGCGGGGACAAGCGTATAAATCCCTTTTTGCGCATAATAGGCTCCCACCCAAATGATGGCGAAATACCAGGGTATCGTCGTGGAGGGTTGCACACCATTTCCCCGGAAAATGGACAGTGCACAAAGCAGAATCAGTACAATTGCGAGCCCGGCAACACCTGGAGTCCAGCCCAAAACACCCCAAAAACCCACAAAGGTAAGTGGATAAATTGCAAGCCAATTCCGCTCGATCTCACGCCAGAATTCAGCCACCCAGGAGAGCAGGCGAGCGGAAACACTCACCAGAACGAAACCTGTAACGATCATGGACAGGGCGGCCGTAATTGCTGCACTCCAGGTCGGCTTCCCATATATCCCCAATGGCAACCCGAAACCCAACTCAAAAACCGAGAGAAATGCAAATACGAAGAAGACGAATACCCAAAAAGTGACCGGCACAAAAACGAATACATCATCCGCGATGGTCTTATCACCCCGCCTCAGCGTACCCAGAAATTCCGTCACATTCCGGTAAAACCAAATGCCCACCATGATGAATACCGACATGACACCCGCAAACACGGGCGTTCTGCCCTCAAAGAGGAAATAGACCAAAAACGCCAGAGGCACGAGATAGAACCACCCGTTCTTGAGTTCCTCTTTCCAACTCGGAATCTCGGAAGCGGGCAATGGCTGTATATTCAGCGCCCCGGCTGCAAAGTGGATGTTGATCCCCACGATGGTGAAATACAAGACCGCAGGTATGGTGGCATATCCGATGATATGGAAATATGGCACCTCGATGAGTTCGCTCATGATAAAGGCGCCAGCCCCCATGACAGGCGGCATAATCTGTCCACCGCTGCTAGCCGCCGCCTCTGCCGCTCCGGCAATGTGCGGGCTGAGCCCGATACGCTTCATCAAGGGAATTGTGAACGTACCGGTGGTAACGACGTTCCCGGATGCGCTCCCAGACACCGTACCCATGAGCGCGCTCGAACCAACTGCAGCGAGACCAGCACCCGCGCGCATCTTGCCGAACAGGCCTAAAGCGAAATTCACAAAAAAACGGCCTGCACCCGATTCGTGTAAAAATGCTCCCAGAATAAGAAACATGATGATAAACGTGGCCGAGATAACAACCAGAAAGCCCAATACGCCACCGATAAAATCCGTTGACAGTTTGGCCTGAAGCTCAATCCATGTGTGACCACCATGACCAAAAGGAGGAGCGAAAAGATTGCCCCAGATGCCATAAGCGAAGGCAATCACCGCCAAAGTCGGAAGTGGAGGACCGAAACAACGTCTCGTCAACTCAAGGGCGACAACGAGCATGACGAAACCGACACGCGCATCTCCAATTGTCGGGGCGCCCGGTCGATCGACCATCTCCTCGTGGTAGTAGAATAAGTACAGACAAGCCGTTGCTACGAAAAAAAGCATGCCTGCGTTCAAGCCAATCGTGAAACCAGCCGGAAAAGGATGCGCGGGATATTCTTCGAATACTTCCTTGATGCGTCTTTTGGCCCAGAAAAGAGGAAATGCGAAGACAACTACCGGCCAGAGGTAGAAAGCGCTTCTCACCTCATCACTTTGCCCGGCCCACAACCCTACTCGCCACCCAATCAGAATGAGCGCTACGAAAAACACCCCCAGAAAAACACCCGCTTTTTTCACCCCCTCGGCGGGCCTGAAAAAGATCGCGAACAAGGTCCACATCACGGGAATTGCGGAGCACGTGATCAACAACCACCAGAATGTGGGCTCATGCGTGCTTTCAGGTAAGGAATCCCAATACCAGTACAGTATGGGCGCAGGAACGAACCCCAAAACCCACAGCAAAAGCGCGAGCCATGATTTTTCAACGACCATCATGGCTATCCATATGACGAACGGGAGCGCATATACCCACCAAACACTCCAATCAGACCAGCCTTCTCCCATTTCATAAACAAAGTAGTAGAAAATGACGGCGGGAAACAAAGACAAGACATACAAGACCGGGAGAAGTTTCAGTTTTCGGATCCTGTCGCCATATATCCGCGGCATCGCGCCGGCACCGCCGATGAGAAGAATGCTGTAGGCCAACAACATGTGCATGTTGGGGTGCATCTCGCCTGGCAAAGGCCGCAGGTAGACCGCGGAGATATGATAGAGCCCCGAAAGCACGCATAGCCAGGAAGTGATGAAAACCAGAGCTCTTACGAGAGGAGCTGACTGGGTCGGATCAGATTCGGCGTTCATGTTTCCCCTTCTTTCTCCACCGAGGTGGATTCATCATGGCAATTCGCAAACTACCTGTTGATTCAATCCACGTCATTCTAGCGGATAGGCTTGCTGTTTTTCCAGCGACTCACAAGATTCGCCCAAATGCCTTCCGAACTTTGTACCTGACAACTTCACCTGGCACTTGACCAAACCGCATGGTTTTGTTTAAGTATTCGCACCTCGATAAACCTTCAGGATATGAGATTTTATTCATGAGTCTCGGATTTACAACTCGAAACGATCAAGTAATTTTCACTACCCAAAAGGAGATGCGAATGAGGGAATCCACACTTCGGTTGATCACGTTGGCGGCAGGTCTTGCCTTGGTTATCGGCACGGCTCCGACGGCACACGCAGCCAAAATACTCATGGGAACGTCCCAGCCCGGTGGCGCCACTTTCGAGATTGGCACCGCAATGGGCAAAGTGATCACGGACAATTCGGGCGGAAAGATTCAAGTGGAAACATCCGTAACCGGCGGTTCCACGGCAAATGTCCGGACACTTCAGAAGAAGGACAAGAACCAGGCCCTGCGCATAGGCATGGCCACGGCGCCGGCTGTCTCGTGGGGCCAAACAGGCAGGAAACCCTTCAAGAAACCTCAGGATGTACTGGCACTCGGAGCCCTTTATCCATTGACAACCGTCTACACCACATTCAAGACCACCGGAATCAAGAAATGGGCCGATCTCAAGGGCAAAAGATTCGTTGTCGGCGGTCGCGGGGGCTCGATTTACATCGTCACGCAGCTTGCCCTCAAACACAGCGGCGTAAAAGCGAAAAAAGAATTCTTCAACAACAACCAGAACTCAGCCGCCATCAAAGACCAAAGGGTGGACGCCGGATTCTTCTTCCTGAACGCGAACGTTCCCGCACCCGTGTATATGGACCTCGCTCGCACGCTCTCCGGCAAACTTCACTTCTTCGGCCCAGATGAAGCCACTATCAAAAAGCTTGCCGAGAACGAAGCGGGCATCGTGCGCGATGTCGTGTCTGCCGGCTCCATCCCTGGTTACGACAAGGATGTCGTAAGCTGGGGACAGATGTGGACTCTGATGACCAACAGCAAAATGAGCAATGCCAACGCATACGGGCTCGTCAAGGCTCTGTACGACAACCACAAACAAATCACCAAATATCATCCGACCGGAAAATACGTCACGAAAAAGACAGGCCTTCGTGGCATTAAGAAACTCAAGATGCACCCGGGAGCGGCCCGCTACTGGAAAGAGTCGGGCATGAACTAAGCATCATCGACAATGAAAAACTCCTGCTTCGGCGGGGGTTTTTTATTGTCTCGTGATACTCGCCAAGGACTATGGAAATGGTATGATGGCCGAACATTACCCAGAACCAGACCTTTCCATTCCCGGGAGAAGAAAATGGACGCATCCGGTTTTGAAACCGTTCGTCTGGTCAAACCCGACGAGGCCGAAGATGAAGTTCTGCAGATATACGATGAAATATGTCGATTAAAGGACCCGCGCTGGCTGGGACCGTTATTTGGGTTTTTCGCACACGTGCCGGGTCTGTTGAGGGGATTTTGGGAACTGCAAAAACGCCTCGAAGTGCTGGATGGCCATATTTCACGTGAGTTGACCAATCGCATCGCCATGGTTTGCGCGGTTGCCTCAGACTGCCCCCGCTGCGTGAATTTCCACAAAACAGATCTAATCCACCGCCTGGAACTCGATGAATATGAAGTCGAAAAACTTCATGACTTCGAGAACGCCGATTTGCCCGAAGCGGAAAAGGCGGTTTTCCGTGTTGCCAGAAAACTCACACTCAACGAACAGATGAGCGACAGTGAGTTTCAGGCGTTGCGCGAGCACGGCTTTGATGAACCCGCTATCGTGGAGATTGTCTCCGTTGCCTTGCTGGAGAGCGGCTTCGCTCGTCACGCAAGCGTACTCGCGCGATTTGAAGACGGAATGGACTGGCCTGCGCAACATACCCCATACGCCGAATATCGAAGCGCCATCGACCGCTAAGGGCTTACGGCTAGATTCGTACCCGCCAAAAAGAATCTATTTCTCGCTATATATTTGTGTCAGATTATTTTTGGGAGGAGAATGTGCATTCTTCTCTTTTGTGCCTGCACGCAGATTCTTTTTCCGGTTCAAGGACGAATGGGGCAGCGCTTTCTTCAAAACGTACTTCGCAGGTGCCTCGGCGGGATAGTTGTACAGAGTAACCAGGCACGCATCGGTTTCAACGCGAGCCTCCCCTGCTACTGCCCTGGATACGCTCATGACAACGAACACGACAAGCAACATGACTTTCAAATCACGCATCTGCAAAAACCCCGTGAAAAGCACGCCGAAATGCATGCCTGGGAATCATAACACAATACCGGGAAATGATAATGCCACCTATTTCCCGATGGTTTTCGTATTGAAAAACAATTTCAACTCTTATATGGTTACCTGAAATTCAAAGACTGGAATTTTACGGATATGGTGGATGATTCAGGGCGTTCATTCGCCGATTTATCTTCAAGCTACACAACCATATTTTGGAAATGACCTCTCGTGCCAGAACCCAAACACCTGCTCAGAATGTCGAAAATCGACAAATCCTTCCCCGGCGTTCATGCCCTCAAGGAAGTAGATTTCGATCTCGCCGAAGGCGAAATCCACATCCTCCTGGGTGAAAACGGGGCCGGAAAATCCACACTCATCAAAATCTTGGCAGGAATGTATCAGACAGATTCCGGTCAAATCGAGATTCGCGAAGCACCCACCGTTATCCCCGATGCCAGAACAGGTCGAGACCTGGGAATAAGCGTGATCTATCAGGAACTGAACCTGGTACCCGATCTGAGCGTGGCAAAAAACATCTTTCTCGGGCGTGAACCTGTCTTGCCCGGCATCATGAAGCGTGTAGATTGGGCCAAAGTCGAGCAAGAATCCCGTGCGATCATGGAACGTTTGGGCGTAAAAATCGACGTCACCGCGCCGGTCCGATCACTAAGCGTCGCGGATCAGCAAATGGTGGAGATCGCTCGCGCTCTTGCGTTCGACTGCAATATCCTGGTCATGGATGAACCCACGTCCTCCTTGAGTGGGCATGAAATCGAGGAACTCTTCAAGGCGGTCAATCGGTTGCGTGAACATGGTGTCGGCATAATCTATATCTCCCACCGACTTGAAGAAGTTCACAAAATTGGAAACCGCGTCACCGTCCTGCGCGACGGGCAATATATGGGCACATGGGAAGTCAAAGAGGTGGAACTCGATTTCCTGATTACGCAGATGGTGGGACGCACACTTGACGATAAATTCCCGTGGACGCCCCGCGAGCGGGGTGAAGTGGCACTGCGCGTGCGTGGTCTCACCCGAAACGGCATATTCGAAGATATCAACTTTGACCTTCACTATGGTGAAATCGTCGGTCTTTCGGGTCTCGTAGGCGCGGGAAGAACCGAGGTGGCACGCGCCGTTATGGGCGCGGACACTGTCGATAGCGGCACTGTTGAAATGACCAGAGCGACAAAAGAAAAACAGGAGATACAGAAACTCCCCCACTACCCGCTCTGGTTGGCGCTCGTGGACGTTTTCGTTTTCATGCTGGCCTTGCCCCTGTTCACCGTTATATTCCAGGTAATTTACGATCCTTTCACGCTCAACATGAATTCACCACCACCCCTGTTCAGTGGAAACTGGTTTTACGAATGGATTCTTGGCGGACCTTTGTACAACATACCGAATGGTCCCACACCCTATATTGTCGCCACCGGTCTGGCCGTCGTCCGGCAGGCCGGAATCTGGTTTCTCGAGCGGCAATACAGCTGGCGCACTCTGGCTATCGACTTTGCGAGTTGGTACGCCCTGGCGGTATGCACGATGGTCATTACAAGTTTGTTCACCCAGAATTTCGTTCTTGAATGGATCATGATCTGGGGCGGCGTCGCTATGCTCATTATCCGGTTCTTGACGATCCTCACTCATGAACGCAAGTGGAATCCGACACTGGCCATACGACGAGGGCTCGGACTGTTGCCCGAGGACAGGAAGACCCAGGGTCTCACCCAGGTCCTTTCCGTTGCATTCAACACTACCAGCGCGAATCTCCGCCGCCTCATCAAGCGGTGGCTGCTGAATCTGAGCGTCGAAAAAAACCTCGTGGATGAACACATCCATCAACTGAAGATCATGACACCTGATCAGGAGACACAAGTCCGCTTCCTGTCAGGCGGTAACCAGCAGAAGGTCGTTCTGGCCAAATGGCTCTTCAGACGTGCCAACGTGCTCATCTTTGATGAACCGACCCGTGGAATCGACGTAGGCGCCAAATTCGAAGTCCACTCACAGATGTTGCAATTGGCCAAAGATGGTGCCGCGGTAATGATGATTTCCAGTGAACTCCCTGAAATTCTTGGAATGAGCGATCGAATTCTGGTGATGCGTGAAGGTCGGCTCACCGCAGATATCGACAGAAGCGAAGCAACGCAGGAAGGAATCTTGCGCTACGCCATGACGGCGGAATGAGCTGCTTTTGGAGGTAGATTCAATGAGCGCAGCAGCCTCTATGGAAAACGAGAAGTTCATCTTCGGATATCCGGTCAAGGATATTCCATGGGAGCGGATACTCCTGATATCCGCTTTCCTGGTCTTGATGATCTTCTACACCTTTGCGACCGAGAACTTCCTGACCCTCGAAAACTTCGTGAATGTCGTGCGGCGCGACGCATGGCTCTTTTTTTTGGCCTATGCGCAGACACTGGTCATCGTTTCGGCAGGATTCGACCTTTCACAAGGCTCCATCATGAGCGTGGTAAGCGTGATGGCCTGGAGCGCGATGTTGCATTTCGGGTTTTTCGTCGGCCTCATCGCAGGCCTCGGTATCGGTCTGCTGTGTGGCACCATCAATGGTTTTTTCGTCGGCGTAGTCAGGGTGCAACCTTTCATCGCGACATTGGGGATGCTCTTTATCGGCAGCGGCACGGCCCAGCTTTGGACCGGCGGCCTTCAAATGGGAGGCGCGCGCGAAGGCGCAACACTTCCGAAACACGTGGAAGAGGCGTATGTCTTTCTCGCGAAAGGAAATCTCGGTCCCATCCCCTTCACATTCATCTGGATAATCATCGCGCTGGCTACGATGTGGTATCTGCTCAAATACACCCGATTTGGCACGTACGTGTACGCCCTGGGCGGAAACGAGCAAACGGCGATTTCCGCGGGCATCAACTATGCCGGCATGAAAATCGCCATTTTCGGCATAGGTGGCCTTTTGTGCGGTTTCGCAGGGCTTCTTCTTTCAGCGAACGTCAGCGCAGCGGGAGAACCAAGGCTGGGCGGCGGCGATCAATTGCTCCAGTCGATCGGAGCAACCATAATCGGCGGCACGCATATTTTCGGCGGGCGAGGCGGCGTACTGGGTACGACGCTGGGTGTCTTCCTGATCATTTTCCTGGTGAATGGACTAAACATCATGGGAATCGACACCTACCGGCAACAAATCATCGTCGGTTTGGTGATTCTCGCCTCCATCTGGGTCAGCACCCTGCGTGAACACAAAAACTAGGGGAGATTCAATATAATGGCGAAAGCAGCGGAGGCTCCGGCCAGACCTCCTGCCTCCATCTTGGCCAGTTTCGATTACGACAAATATGGTTTGCTCGTCGTATTCATCCTCATGATGATCATATTTTACATTCTTCAGTTGATGGGCTACGTGAACAACTTCATTGAAGCCCATAACCTGACCAACCAACTCAGAAACGCTTCCTTGCTGTTCTTTATCGTGGCCGGCCAAAGCATGGTACTCCTGGTATCGGGTATCGATTTGAGCCAGGGTTCTCTGCTAAGCCTATCGAGCGTCGTGATGGCGCAGGGCATTCTGGACTTCGGTCTCGCCGTGGGCGTGCTGATGGGTATCGGGATGGCAACGATGTTCGGTTTCATCAACGGCTACCTCGTAGGCCGCGTGAAGATACAGCCTTTCATCGTCACCTTGAGCATGCTCTTCATCTGCGCCGGTATTGCCCTTGTGTTCACGGGCGGACGCACGATCCATCAGTTCACGGGCGAGCAAAAAGACATCCTTCAGGCCATCGGCCTCACGGATTTCTTTCATATCCCCGGCACGCTGTTCATTGCGATTGCCTTTTTCATCATTCTCTACCTGCTGACGAAACGTACGGTGCTGGGAAGGGCGATCTACTTGACCGGCGGGAACGAAGAGGCCGCCCGCCTCTCCGGCATCGACACCGGCAAGGTAAAACTCATTTGTTACTTGATCAGCGGCATCTGCGTGGGCATCACCTCCTTCCTCTATTTGGCAAGGCTTCCGGCCACGAACGGCCTCGCAGGATTCCAGCTCGAATTCCAGTCCCTGGCGGCCACCGTCGTGGGGGGCACGACCTTCCACGGTGGTGAGGGCGGCGTGGTGCAGGCCGCTATCGGGACGTTGTTCCTGACATTTTTGCTCAATGGTCTTATTCTCCTGGGCGTAGGTACATTCGCTCGGGAGGTGGTGGTTGGCGTTTTGCTTATTACGGCCGTGGTATTGAGTTCCCGCAAGCGGCGCGAATAGGAAAAATGTTCATTTGGCAGTCATTCTATCCCTTTCGCGGAGGAGACGGATTCTTCCGTGAAACCCATTCTGCGACGAGGAGACCCAAGATGAAAAAACTGTTGCGCACTTTCATGATCCTCGCTTCCGTCGTCACGTTCATGTTCGTGTCGATGGCGGCGGCCCCGGACGCCGACGCCCGGGTGAAGGCAAAGAAGAAATACAAGATCGCCGTCGTCGTGCCGAACGGTGTCGACCCTTATTTCTTCTCGAAATGGTATGGAAGCGTCCAGGCTGCCAAGGAAGCCGGCGTGACCGTGACCATGTTCGACGCGGGTGGATACGAGTTCCTGCCCAAGCAGGTGGCCCACGTGGAAGACATCATCGCTGCGAAATACGACGGAATGATCATCTGCCCAATCAGCACCAAGGGCATGGTCAACGCCGTCCACAAGGCGATGGACAAGGGCATCAAGATCGTTGTGGATAACATCGACCTCGACAGTAACCGCGTCAAAAACCGCGTCATGAAAAACAGCTATGAATTGGGTCTTCTCATTGGCGCTACCCTGGCGCACGGCATCAATTATCAAGGCAAGGTCATGATGTTGCCCGGACCAAGCGGCATCGAGATGGTAACCTCCATGGCCAAAGGCTTTGAGGAGTACATGAGCCACTACCCGAAAATCAAGATTGTGGCCAAGGAATTCACCAAGTCCAACGTTCAGCATGCATTCCAGACGGCTGAGGACCTGCTCAAGAAACACCCGGATGTAAAAGGCATATATCCCTGGGCGACGCTCATCGCGAGAGGTACGGTGGACGCCGTAAAAGCCGCTGGTTACAAGCCCGGCCAGATCAAGATCGTGACGCACAATCTCGTCGTCGGCATCGAGAAAGACATTCGGGACGGCTGGGTTCATGCGGCTGTCCTGGCTGAGCAGATCGCCATGGCGAGAGAAGCCGTTTTCAACGTGATCGACCTGATCGAAGGACGCCAGCCTCCCGGCGCGCCACATCGCGGCGGCACGCTCAGTTACATCCAGAATTACATGGCTTACCAGCACAACCTCGACATTCTGGATCGAAGCGGCATCGAGGCTCCGAAAGAGTGGATGATCAAGCGCCAAAAGCGTGCGGCAAACATTGTGGGCGGAAAACGCCGTTAAGAATCATCCCTGTGGAAAAACAAAAAGCCCCGCCGATTGGCGGGGCTTTTTCACAAGTCGTCTTGCCTGACCTACAACCCGTTCACGTATAAACTGAGTCCCATCCGCCCGGTCGACCCGCCGGGTTTGGGGTCGGAAATCCCGTCCGTCTGTACCTGTCCCATACCATCTACGGCCCGTACTGTCGCCGGATAAAATCCGTCTTCATCAAAACGCATGGGAAAGGCCCAAATAGTCCATGAGAGAGGCCCCAAGGGCTTTTTGAGAAAAGCCGGCGACCAGGACCGCAAACGCTCGCCTTGTCCGTAGGTAACTTCCACCTTGCGAATTCCCCGCGCTCCCGCAAATGCCGAACCCACAAGCCAGACTTTCGCTGTCCGTACATTGACGCGTCTTCTGGGAGCTTCGAAACGACTAAGCGTCTCGACAATCGCCTCATCCGACCAACCGCGTCTTTGCCAATAGCCGCCATGCCCCCCGGTCGATATTTCGATGGATTCGATCCATTTTACGTTCTTCAGACCATACGTTCCCGGCACGAGGAGCCTCAAGGGGCGCCATGATCCCGTGGAAGATGATTCCCGTTCATTCTGGTGCACAGAAGCGTTCTCGGATACAGGGCCTGCTCCATGGATATGGAGTCATGATACCCGTCCGCCGCACGAAAAATGACCCTGGCGGATACGGACCGGCGAACGCTCTCCGCTATGCCCGCCTGTTCGATAAGGTTTTTGAGCGGTATCCCCTGCCATAACGCGTTTCCTATCTGTCCCCCGCCCACGGGATTTCCGATACAGGTCATGGTCGCCCAGGTTTTCTCTTGTCTGAACACGCCCAATTCCGAAAAGGTAGCGGAAAAAGGCTGTTTTATCTCACCCTTGATGTTCAACCGCCATTTCCTGCGGGAGAGTCCTGGCGATGAATGGCCGATGCTTTGCACGTAGAACGCATCGTTCGCCGTGACTTCGGGAACGACGCGCGCGGCGAACGCGAGAATATCCTCACCGGCTCTGGGCATCTCGACGGGGCGGCTGTTCAACCAGTCGAACAGGCGGCCCGTCATAGAGGCCTGCGCGTCGGGCGGAATCCCGAGCACGGCCAGGGGAGCAACTCTCCCCGCCACCCGCAACACATGGCGTCTGGATACGTTCATGATGATCCTCACGCTGAAAACCGACCTGAATTCTACGAGAAAATTACCGGTTCACGAAATTTCCGCACACTGCCCCCGCACCTTCCCACAAATCCGCGCACTCTCCGTCAACACCTGTGGTGCGGCTCATGGCAGAATCCCCTCCGCCGTGACTCCCCTACATCTTATCCCAGGAACTTCATTGCCAGAAATGTACCTGTCCCTTGACTATGGACTTTCATCTATCTTGCGGATTCTTCTCCGAGGTTCAGCTACGCCCAGAGTATTTTACTTCTGCAGTGCAAGCTTTGTCGCACTTCAATATGCTCGGAAGATAATGGGCATTGGCGGCATATATAAGCAAGCATACCGGTGGATGATTCGGGAACTGTCTGGCCAGCCTCTTTATCAGTGACTTGCACATCGAATGTTGAAGAGTTGCGGAAAACAAGAAAATAGCTGCAAGCAGAATCTCTGAACCAGCCCATAAAGAATGTACACGCACTGCTCCGTTTATTACGACAGGCGCTCGGCAGCATGCGTATCGTTGATTCGGCAAAGACGATACTACTCATCGCCAGTTGTTCCGATCACTCCCGGATGAAGGCAAGCGTCGCCATCGGGAAGACCGCTTGGTCGCGGTCGAAGCCCTCGCGGGGAATCTGCGCATGGCCGTTTTCCCGCAGGTGGGTTTCGATAACCGTATCGAAGGCCTATTCGCCGGTCGGCTTCCTGTCACTGCCGCACTCGAATACGCGAATCCTCGACGATCCAGAGTTGCCCGGTGAGCGTCGCGTCGGGCAACACATAAAGCAGTCGTGCTCCGATTTTCAAGATATGGTCGCGGGACTGAGTGCCCGGCCGAAACACGACAAGTCCGGGATAAGTGTCGGGCGGATATGTCCAGATGTCCGCGAAGTCCGTGTCGAGCGTCACGATGGTTCGGCCCTCGTGACTGCAGACAGATGCCAAGATCGAGCCCTGCGCTCCCCTGAGATACTGGTCGAGTACGGTCACCGCATCGTGCCCGGCCGCACAAAGCATGACCGCCAGATCGACGGGGAGATTCTCGTCCAACTTGAACCGCACGCCGATTATCCTATTGCCGGAGCACGACAACCCGTTCGTTTGCCAGCACTGCGGCATAACAAAGTGCTGCACGCACCGCTTCGCGGGAAACGGACGGATAGCTCTTTATGATTTCATCCGCATCCAACCCGGCCGCCAGATTGTCCAGCACTGTCGTCACAAGAACGCGCGTGCCCGAGATGCACGCCTTGCCGTGACAGATTTCAGGGTCCACGGTGATGTGGTCGCGCCAGTCCATCATTTACTCTCCTCTTCGCAGTACAATCACATCTATGGAGCGTCCCATGTCAGGGATTTTGCTCACAGCACATGGCTGTGGTGAGCCGTAAACCGGACTGTGACCACATAGTTCTCCGTGCGGCCCACGAGCGATCTCAACCGCCACGGCGATTCCGAAAATCGTGATTGCTGCTTAAGTGAACTTGTCGCACGTACCGGGGACAGCCCGTCCGCGGCTAGCTCCCGTCTCCAAGTGCGAAGCAACAAAACCATTGTCGTCCCGTTCGGAGACAAAGATCACCTACATGTCCTTGATAGAGAAATTTGATTCCGAAGACAATTGCCGCGAATACCTTGAAGCCATACGCTGGCCAATAGGCGCATGCTGCACCCGTTGCGGTAATATGGATATTGTCAAAATCTCCAAGCGCAATTTCTGGAGATGCCGGGGATGAGACTATCATTTCAGCATTACGAACGGGACGATCATGCACGATCCGATCCCCCCTCCGTAAATGGTTTCTGGCGATATACCTCATGTGTGAATCCAGGAAGAGCATATCAGCCAACCAGATGAAGCGAACCCTGGGCGCAGCACGCGATTCTCTGAAGAGAATGAAACAGTCGACCAGATAGCAAAAAGTGAATCAGGACGTAGCGCAAGCCACTGATAGAGAGTTTTTCCCATTCTGGATAAGGGTAAAGGCAACACTGAAACGAGGAATCAATAAGTGCGAATAAATACCTTGGCATTTTCTCTTAAGCTGACCTGTGCTCGTCCAGTTATATGGCTCGACACAAGCCTCAAGGCTCGGCTCAAGCTATCCTTGTGATACACCACCCAGGAATCGTTTCACCAGAACATCTATTTGCTTTTGAGTGTAAACCTGATGAGTATCCAAATCAGCTTGTAGTTCGGAGTGTTTGTTAGGGGCGAACCAGTCCTGCAGAAATCGGCGAGTAAAGCCCGGGGAGCAAGTGGACCGTCACTTGTCCTCTGGTGGGAGCAGCGTTTCCAAAAGAGAAATCAAGCGTGGAATATCCTGCCTAACGGTCTCCCAGACACGTTCAAGGTTAACGTTAAAATACTCATGCACAAGACGATTCCGCATGCCGATGATCCGTGACCAGTGGATATCAGGGTGTGCCTCCTTGCTCTCGACACTCACACGGGATGCGGCTTCACGATGATTTCCACTGTTTTCAGAATTGCGAACTGCACCATGCGGTTTTGCTCAAGTTCTGGCAAAGTCAAATCAGCGGCGAATTCTTTCGCCTCGTGGGCTGCCAGCAACATATCGAGCAGATAGGCCCTGTCATGCCGCATAAATCGTCTCGGCGGATTGAAGGATGGCCTTGCGGCGTATGTAGTTCGGGCTCCGTTCAATACCCGCTCGTTCCACCAAATCCACCTTGCGCCCGAGCATTGCACTGAACTCGTCCTCCATATGAGCGAGGTCGAGAAGGGTGTGTCGTGCCCGCGGGTCGAAACGTACCAACACATCGACATCGCTTTCGGGACCGAAGTCTTCCCGCAACACGGAACCGAATACCGCCAGTTCCAGTACCTGCCATCGTTTGCAGAAGGTGGCTATCCTGTCTGCAGGCAATGCAATCTGCGTGCTCATGCGATGGCCTCCCCGAAAGCAATTTGCTTCTGCGCTTTCCCCGACAGTCATCTGATGATTAGGCTGAAACGTATGTGAATACCAATGTGCGGCTACCGTTGTGTCCAGAGTGGAATGTATCTCCGAAACTCGCCCGTTGCAAACGTCACAAATCGGTCGTGAATGCGCGAGTCATTCATCTCGATAGCAGAAGAATATGAAAGATATCTTGAACAATCACGCCTCTTAAAAAATTCAAGGGAATCCCCTTTTTTCGAGTTCCTGTTCTGCGTCGGACATCCAAGGGGAGCCGGGCCCGCCAAGGACATTTCAAGACACATCTTGGACCACCTGTAATCATGGCCGCAGGCTCCCCCATCGAATGGACCGAGGCGACGTGGAACCCTGTCACTGGGTGCACAAAGATCAGCCATGGGTGCAAGCATTGCTATGCCGAGCGCATGTCACGCAAGCTGCAGCGTATAGGCGTCGGCAAGTATGCGGACGGGTTCTCAGTCGCCGTGCACGAGTATGTCCTTGAGGATCCGATCCGGTGGCGGCAGCCGCGGCTGGTGTTCGTGAACTTGATGTCCGACCTGTTCCACAAGTCGGTACCGACAGCCTTTTATCGAGGCGGTTTTCGAGGTCATGAACGCGCCTCCCGGCACACTTTCCAAGTGCTGACCAAGCGCCCGGGCCGCGTCGTCCGGCTGGACCGACGGCTGCGCTGGTCGCCCAACATCTGGATCGGAACGAGTATCGAGTCCGAACAGTGGTTGGGGCGGATCGACGCACTCAAGGAAACCGGCGCTGCAACCAAATTCCTGTCGCTCGAACCCCTGCTCGGGCCGCTGCCGGACCTGCCACTCGACAGCATCGACTGGGTGATCGCCGGCGGCGAGTCGGAGCCGGGCGCACGGTCCATGGAGGCCGCGTGGCATCCGCGACAACTGCGTGAGGAACGAGGTCCCGTTCTTCTTCAAACAGTAGGGCGGCGTGTTCAAGAAACGGACTGGCTGGACGCTCGACGGCAAGACCTAGAACCAGATACCGACGACAACAAAGGAACTGTAACCGACTCCACCCGGACAGTTATGGGTCGCGGCCTTGGTACTGACATCGCTCCCGGATGCCGCACTGGTTGAGCGGTTCGTGGACACAGGTCCGTCGGATATCGGGTACCACGTACTAGAAGGGCAAGCCTTGTTTGCCGATGACACTCCCGTCAGGTTGTTTGCGCTAGGCATCGGCAAGACAACGACGGGCTGGGTCTGGACCTATGTGAGGGACGAACGACTCTGGGGCGACGATGGTGCGCCGCATCAAGACCTGCTACCCAGCGCACACTTGTAGCACAGTTGGCTCGACTGGCCGTCGTCATCAGTGGCAGAATCTTGGGTCGTGTTCACAAATGTGTTATCATCAGCAATGAGATCAGTCTGTGATTGTGCGAGGTAGTATTGGATGGATGCTGAAATTATTGCAGGAAGTTTGGGAATTCGACCCGGGTAATGTCCCCGGAACCAGCCGCACGTTAGGCATCATTTCGGCAACCTCCGGGCTAGGTGTCGCAGAGATCGTCAGCGCGACGATTTACCTGCACAGCCAAGGTTACTTTGGGGGTGTGGCTTTGTGGCTACAGACGGTCGAATTAGGGTGGACGGAGCTTAAAGCAATCGGTTTCGTCACTATATTGGTGTTGCTAATAGCCTGCGTAACTATTCTTTTTGGCACAGTTGTCTTTCTCAGTTCAGAAGGACGAAGCTACATTGGCTATGCTTGGCAAGGAGCAGTAGTGGTGATAGGCGCGATTGTCCTAGTCACGATCACTAGGAGGATCACCTTTCTGTTCGACTTGGTAGGATAGTAACATGCACGACTACACCCGGATCAACTGGAAGGCCTTGCTAGTGGCTTCTGCCTTGCTAATATCGGTGCAAGTTGGAGCACAGATGAGCGCGGCTCAAGCCGCTCCTGCCTTGTCCAAGGCTGAGGGCAGCGGGCTTAAGTCCACAGAAAAAACAACAAAGTACGCGTTTTATCCTGTGGGCTTGGCGGCAGATGGCTGGCCTGTATTCTTGCACGGCGGTAAGAAGCTCAAGATCGGCGCGCCTGCACCCGCGGTTCCCTTGATTGGAGCGGAGAAAAGAAAATGGGCCAAGGACATCGCGACTTTCAAGTTTGACGGTGTGAAAGACAGACAGGTCTTGTACGTCTACGACTTGTCTAATAAGAAGACCGCGAAGGTTGTGCTCAACACACTCAATCCTACGGTATTGGCCGACAAGGCCGGAAAGCTACGGACTGCGATCGGCGCCGTGTACGACACCGCGAGCATCGCGGCGACAGGGCAGGTAGATGTTTATCGCAGGGCTGCCTTACCTGTAAAGTGGAATCAAGCGATTTATGATTACGTCAAGAGTAAGCACGATCCGAAGGCTGTCGCAATGGCGGTCGGAGCGATCACGGCAAAGTTGCCGAAGTATGCTTATTATAATTTCGAGGCAGTAGGCGTTTGGTCGGCCTTGGCTAAGCAGTACAAAGCAAGTCTGGCCAAGGAGGTTAGGGAACTAAAATCCAAGAGCACTGCCTCTGTGAACACCGGCACCTATGAAGTAGCAACGAAAGGACCCCTAACTTGGGTATATCTTAAACCGATTGGTTCGTTCATCGCGGTGAACCGCGATCTCGATATCACAGGCATCAAGGCGGAGCGTGTCCTGACTAGCAAGAAGGCGTGGCAGTTGATCGAAAAATAGGGGAATTATACACAATCTTACCTATAGGGGTCTCATCCCCTATTCCTTCAAATACCTCCAAACTTTCTTTGGTGGTTCCATCAGTAATTGCCCTGGCGATGTTTTCGGGTGTATCGGGAATAGATGGGAGCATCTTACTTTTTATCGGGCGACCTCGTGGTTTTTTGTTTTCGCTCATGTTTGTTGAATGGAAAGCATTATCTAGATTCTGCTTCTACTTCCTAGCTGATATAGTTGGCACACATGGATACCGCCTCATTTCCTTCATGAAGCAACTTTACTTCATTTACAATTGCTTGAACTAAATCATCATCTTCAGTCGATAAAATTCTCAATCTTTGCCTAGGAGGTGTGTTAATCCCGGAAATTTCTGCTACGCGAACTCCCAACGAAATGGTCAAGGCCTCTGTGTCGGACACATCGATCAGCCGTAAGGTATTCGCGCTCCTCAAGGCAGGCAAACTACGTAAACTGACCTCACGGGTCTGGGAGTGATGTCAGAGTCCCCCGGTACAACCGAGTCCCGAGCCGGATAGCTTCTCTGTTCAATCAGCCCAACCCGGCCCCCTCCTACCGAAGCCCAGCCCCTCGTCCGTTGATACAGGAGCCTCCAGTCGTATAGATCATCTGAGTCAAGGGCCACACACTCGTCAGGGACCCGTCGTTTCTTTCGATCGATTTTCGTATCATCCTTGTTTTCCCATCTTGGCTTTTCCGATTCGTGCAAATTCATGAATTTGCCAGCGGGAAGCCAGTCTGCTATTTTCCCCCAAGGGATGGCGTCCGCCGCCCGAGCCACGAGTACCGATCACACCGCCCATATCGTAGTAATGGAAAGGGGGGTAGGTACGATGGACTGGCTGAATTCCATGATCAATTCCGTGAACGCCTTTGCCTGGGGACCGCCGATGCTCGGCATGCTGGGCGTGACGGGCGTACTGCTCACGCTGGGGATGGTCTTCATGCCCTGGCGGAAGGTGGGCTATGGCTTCCGGTTGCTGTACGATACGGAGGGGCAAGTCGGCGAGGGTGAGGTCAAGCCCTTCAACGCACTTGATGACAGCGCTTTCCGCGACCGTCGGCACCGGTAATATTGCCGGCGTCGCCACCGCCATTGCCTTGGGCGGACCGGGGGCCATCTTCTACATGTGGCTCATCGCGCTCTTCGGCATGGCGACCAAATACGCCGAAGCCGTCTGTGCGGTCACCTACCGCGAGGTGGACTCAGCGGGCAAATACGTAGGCGGACCCATGTACTATCTGAGGAACGGGGTGGGCGAATTCGCGCCCGAACTCGCTAAGTGGCTAGGGCTCGCCTTCGCCGTATTCGGCGCGGTGGCCGCCTTCGGTATCGGGAACGCTGTACAGGTGAACTCGATGGCGACGGCGCTGGCCGACAGTTTCCTGATTCCTACCTGGATTACGGGCATCATCGTGGCTGCGCTGGTGGGCTTCGTCATTCTGGGCGGCATCCAGCGAATCGGCGAGGTGGCGGGCAAGCTCGTACCGGCGATGATCGTCCTCTATGTGGGCATGGCGCTCATCATCATTCTCATCAACATCGCTTCGGTGCCCGAGGCCATTGGCCTCATCTTCTATCACGCCTTCACGCCTGCGGCAGCAGCGGGTGGTTTCGCAGGTGCGGCGGTGGCAGCAGCGGTTCGCTTCGGCGTCGCGCGCGGTGTGTTCTCCAACGAATCTGGCCTGGGCTCCGCTGCGATCGCGCACGCGGCGGCGCAGACGAACAGCCCGGTACGCCAGGGCGCCATCGCCATGCTGGGTACCTTCATCGACACCATCGTGGTCTGCACGATGACGGCGCTGGTCATCCTGACTTCCGGTGCATGGACGTTGAAGGGCGGCGACGGCGCGGGCCTGACGGGCGTCGTGCTTACCTCGGCGGGTTTCC
The DNA here is from genome assembly GCA_965200245.1 of bacterium. Lineage (GTDB taxonomy): Bacteria > UBA8248 > UBA8248 > UBA8248 > UBA8248 > Bin107. Next base: position 354,286 of record CBDATS010000004.1, read on the forward strand.
AGAGCACGATCGCAGGTGGACGCTACATGGTTACCATCGCACTGGCCGTCTTCGCTTTCACGATCATTCTGGGCTGGTCGTACTACGGTGAGCGGTGCTGGCAGTATCTCTTCAGCGAGAACAGCCTCATGGTCTACCGGGGGCTTTGGGTGCTTGCAGCGCTCGGCTTCGCCAACGTGAAGGTGGCCTTCGTCTGGAACCTCTCCGACACATTGAACGGATTGATGGCGGTACCCAACCTCATCGGCCTGCTTCTGCTCGCGCCGATGGTCTTCAAGGTGACGCGCGAGTATTTCGACAGCTAGTTCGCCTCACCTGAGAGGGCCGCTCTTGCGCGTTTGATACCGCCCGCAAGAGCGGCCTTGGGGCTGCGAGCAAGGAACAGAAAGCAGACTGCCACTGAATCCGGGTTTCTTAACTCCCGGATGTATCTCCTCTGCGGATCAGGGTAAAGCATCTTTCAAGAAAACCTGACCCACGCATGCCTTGGCAGAATAGACACGACAAGATTCCCTTCGTAAAGACTGCGATCCGAAATTGGGGCTTTGTGTAGAAAATACTCTCGTCAAAGCCTTGAAATACTGCTTGAAACTGAACGTGTCTTGCCCCTGAACGACCTGATTTAACTGAAAAAGTTTCGACAAGGCCTAGAATAAATCGCTCACAACAAAGATGGCGAAGCCCGTGGATAAGTGTTTGAGGGAATTTTCGCGATGAAGTAGAAACAACTGGATGATGGAACTCCTTTCATCGTCTCACTAGATAAATCATTGGAATATGCGAAAAAATGGCTGATCGCGAAGGTAAATCGTGCAGCCCTTTGTTGGCCCGTTGTACCTCCTTGTCCCATTCCTGTTGATCCTTCGTTCGCTACTTAAGTTGCTCGGTAATGTAATGTTTCCGCTCGCGAAACTGTTCTTCGCGGCACCTGTTCCGGCCTGATGCCTGTCGGGTGCGTTTCTATCATTCGAGGATTCCGCGAGGACATATGCCGTCCGCTCCTGGACGCGTGTTTGCCGTAGACACACAGGAACAAGGAGAGAAGTCTCTCACCCTACCAACGTTGCTCCACGCCGTCGTGCGCGAGAGAGCGACAGCAAACACCCACACACAAAAAACCGGGGGGCTTCGGCCCCCCGGTCGTCTTCGCGTCAAATGAAGATGCGAACTTTCCTCATATTTCTAGAAGCCGTGACGCAGGGAGAACATCGCCGTCCAGGAGTCGTCGAAATCATCATCGCTCATGGCCTTGCCATAATCACCCGCGGATAAGTACGCGAACTGAGTCCTGAGCTGGAGTTTCGGATAAACATTCCAGTGGAAGCCGGTGTTGAACTCGGTGCCGAAGTTCGTGTCGTCAACCATGTCGGCACCCGGGGCTTCTTCCGCGGATTGGTAGATGTGAACGCCGCCGAATATCTTGAAAGTCTTGGTTACCTTATACACGGCATCGCCACCGAGCACGACCGCACCGTTCAGATTTTGAAACCTGGTAGCTCTTGTGGGACCGGCTCCTCCTTGTAAACGAGCCCGGAAGCTCGTGATGCCGCCTGTCGTGCTGCGGTCGGTGACCATCACGCCGGAGATGAACTGACCGCCACCGGGCATCAGGTTTGCAAACTTACCCTCTTCCCCGTCATCGGCTTCGTCGTCACCGGAGAGCAGGATAGCGGTGCCTATGAGCGTCAGTTTGCCCAAACTGGCCTTGCCACTTGCCAGAAGCGCCCAGCCGGAGGCATCCGTATCTTCATCCGCATCTCCACTCACCGAAACGCCCGAAAGGTTCAAGCCGACGATACCCACTTTTCCCTTCGCGTGCAGGGCAGCATAGGTGAGGGACTTGCCTTGGCCGTCGCGCGCCAGAGCCAACCAAGGGGTCAGCGTAACGGCCGGGGAAACCTTGATGCCGACAGAACCATAATACCTGTCATCGTTCGCATCTTCTGCACCCATTCTGAGTCCTGAACCGCTTGTACCCCTTCTGGCCATGAACATGCTGAGCGAAATGTTCTTGCTGAGCTTTCCGTAAACCGCCATACCCGGCCAACGACTGGCGCCTGCGCTGTCGAAAATCTGCTTGTCCGGGGAGGTGAAATCCGTCCGGCCCCAGCGGGCGCGGAACTTGCTGCCCGGAACCGCAAAGTCGACTACCCAGCGGTTGGTACCCACCCCGACACGACCCCTATCACGACCAAATACGGTGTTCGCGTTCGAGTTACCGCTTTCCTCAAACCAGTCGATTTCCCACAAGGCCCATATTTTGCCCTTGTCCGTCTTGGCTGTGAAGCGGGGCCTGGTCAACGCATCGAAACCACTGATCGAGTCGTCGTTATCCTCGTCCCTGTCGCCGTTGTTGCCGGCGATTCCGCGAATACGGAAGAAGCCGCTATACTTGAAGTCGGCCGCGTACGAGGGCGCGGTGAATGCCACGACGAGCACCATCGCGAACAGAGCTAATAGAATTTTCCTCATGTGCGTTTCTCCTAATCGAGGTTTCAAAAAATGTTTCCGCCTTCCTGCGTTTTTAATATCTGAGTTTCGAATATTCTAGCATCTGTGATTCATCGTCTGCATCACCCCCTCTCTCCGATACTCCCTATATCATAACAGGATTTTTTTGAACAAACCAACAGTACACAGCTTATTCAAACACTTTTCGATCTTTGAAAACAGTCGTTCCATTCCCCGTTACCCAGAGAATAGACAAAGACGGTTCTTTTTGTCAACAAACACCCGGCGCAGATCCGGGAAATTTCCCGCTCAATGATTCGAATCCTGCGTCAGGGCAAGTGCCGGAATAAAGAGCTTAATAATTGCAAAATCAAATGTTTACAAAACCCTGGTGCCAAGAGGGAACGGTACGAAAGACTCTGGCTGGTTCGTTTTCCCTGAGCATAAGATTTTTTTTGTTCGCCGGATCGAAAATTCCCTGGGAATTCGCGTTCATCCTCCTCCAGATGACTAACCAAGCCATATTCGCTCACGCAATAAGAGTGAACCTCGGAAGTTCCTGACCCGGAAGATTAGCACTTTAGCCCGGCGATAGATGCGTATCTCAAAAACCTATTCCCTTATCTTGTAGAAATAGAGTTGGCTTTTCGCGCTGGCGAACGGGCCGGAACTCGCCGTCGCCGCCACGAGATCGTCGAAACCGTCATTGTCCGCGTCGCCGAAAGCGAAATCCACGATGCCGCTGCTCAACTTCCTCGAACGCCAAGTTCCGCTCAACCCGCTCCCGTCCCATACCAGGCTGGCGACCCAGCCTCCCGAAACGCCCAGACCGGGTGCCAGGTTGGTGCCGTATTCGTTCTTGATCACCAGCACCTCGTCCACCCCGTCCCTGTCGACGTCTTCTACCAGCACGCGCGATCGTATGGGCAGATCCGGCGTGTCCTCCTGTTCATCAGTGCGCTCTGCGCCGGCTTGGGAGAAGAATCTATAGACCGGCGCACCGTAGGTCTCGGAACTATAGTAAATCTCCGTGCCGTTCCTTGAAAACACCCTCAGCCTGTCGTCTTTTCCCACCTCGATGACTTCCAGCGCGCCGTCCTTGTTGATGTCCCACAAGCCGAAACCAAGAATCGTCAATTCGGGCGGAAGCGCATAGGGAGCGGCGGGTGCGAGGTTCCCGCCTGACCAGCGATAGCTGCGGATGGGACCCTCGAAAGCCTTCTCAAAGCCCTCACTCTGGCCCAGGATCATATATGCTTCCGCGTCGGAAATCTTCTCGCCCTTCTTGGGTCGCCTTACCCGAATCAGGCGGTAGAAGGTCCTGTCGTTTCGGACAAGGGGCGTGAATTGACCATTCCTGTACTGGAGGATCAACGAGAACAGCTCGTTCGAGCGATATGAAGCGAGGTAGAACTCGGGCGCGCCGTCCCCGTTCATGTCGGCGACGTCGAGCCAGCGGAAATCGTTCGTCGCCCCCTCGTCGAATCGCGCGACCTCGCGCATCCGGTTATTCTCGAAGCGGTAGACGAGTACCTGGGTCGACGCAATGAGAACAACCTCATTCTTCCCGTCCCCGTCCACGTCAGAAAGGGACATGCCCCGGATGGCGACCTTGTTGAACGAATAGCTTTTCACGCCACCCGCCGTTCCGGGTGCGCCTTCCCGGGCGAGCACGAAACTCTCGTTTGCGGGTCCTGCGCGTCTTCCGCCTTCACCTCTGATAAGTTCCTGTTCCCTGGGCGGGCCCTGTTCGAAGGGCAACTCATCAGCAATCGCCACGGCCTTGAAGAGTTCCTCCTTCGTGGTGAGGGACAGGAGGCGGGTGGAAAGAATTTTCTTCCCCCGGATTTCGCGCAGTTCGTTTTCGAGGGCCATGTCGCTGCGCACCTGGTTTCGCAGGCGGATGGAGTTTTCGCCTTTCAGGATTTCATCGGTCGCCACACCCGTCTCCAGGAGCCATACCTGCAGCCTGTCCACGTCGTAGACGTCGAAGCGACCGCTCCGCAGGAGTTGGCGTCCGAGTTCCCTTGTGAGCGTTTCCATGCTGATGGATTCCTTCGTCTGGTTGACGAAAGGCAGTATCGCCAGACGAACCTTCGCGGCGGACATGCGTACGGTATCCCTCACGCGCGGGGAGAGTCGGCCTCCCGGCACGAGGCGCGTCATACGCCCGATGGAGAATTTCTCCCGCACCTCGACGACTTCGACCTCGCCTATCTCCTCTTCGAGCTTTCCGAGAATGACGCCCGTCGCCGGGTGACGAAACGGCGCACCTTCGCGGTAGACGCCCAGCTTGACGCCCTTGACCACCTCGTCCTTCTCACCGAGGCTCAGATAGAGGTCCGCACCCTTTACGGCGACCACCGCACCGCGCAAATTCGGAAACCTCTGGTGCAGCTTGTCGCTGATGAGACCCAGGGCTTTTCGGTAACCGTTCTCCTGTGCATGAGCGGTGTCGCCGGGTATCCCGAGAAGAATCATGAACACAGGCAGAACGAACAACGCCTTCTTAACGAGGTGTGAGAACATGAAAAACCTCATGAATGAGATAGACTCCCTGGATGGATTTCGGCGGCACCGCTACGCTTCGAGGCGGCTTATGACCCCGGATAATTCGTTGCCTGAAATCGAAGACCAAAGCCCCGAACACCCACAAATATGTCGTGCAAGCTTCAAAAAAGCAAGTTTCTCCCGCTCGTCAAGGAAGTCTATTGCGCCCGAAATGCCCGAAACAGGGACACTTTACGGTCTCAGGGTCGTTCGAGCCCCAACTCCCTTTTCAACTTTCGGTGAAGCGGCGAGCCGAACATTCCCGCCTTTCTGGCGTGTTTCCGCGCGCCTTTTCGATTTCCCTCGAGATACAGAGCAAGTGCCAGATTGTGGTGGACGCCCCCATGATCAGGCTCGATTGTCAGCGCAGCCTCAAACTGTGCGATTGCCAGTCGCCTCAAGCCCGTCTTGAGGTACAGGGTTCCCAGGTTGAAGCGAGCCTCCGCAAGCGTAGGTTTGAGACCTATCGCGCGTTCGAAGCGGGGTCTCGCCAAATCACCGCGCCCCTCGACCATATAGAGTGCTCCCAGTGCCAGATGTGCTTCGGCGTTCTCGTCGTTCAGCTGCAGGGCACGCTTCAGGGAGATTTCGGCGGCGGCCGCATCGCCGCCTTGCATCTGCGCGATTCCCAAGTCTACCCAAGCATAATCGTAAACAGGATAGATCGCGACGGATTTCCTGAGCGGCGCAATCGCTTCTTTGAACCTGTTCCGGTCAATAAGGGCCTGCCCGTACACCCGGAGCGCACGCGCGCTGTTCGGAGAGACCTCCGCCGTTCTCCGCCAGAAACGCAGCGTGTCGCCCCACTCGTGGTTTCGCTTAAGCGTCAGCACCCCGAAGATCAGGCACGCGACCACGAACAGCGCAGCGCCAATCCGCCAGTCCTTTCCATCGAGCCAGGCTTGCGCCGTAGGAACCAGGGCGATCAGAAAACCCGCCGAGGGGATATACAACACCCGCTCGGCCATGATGGTACCCATCGGGATCAGCAGATTGCTCACGGACAGATACGCACCGACGAAAACAACCAGCCCGAAGGCGACCCACGGCATCGTCTCTCTCGTGCGCCATGCGGCGTAGCACCATGCCAAGAACGCGACCCCCCCTGTCACCGTCCAGAGCGTGGCCTCGGCTCCCTCCACCGGAATCTGTGCGAAGGAATAGTCGATACTCAAGGGCCATGGCCAGACCAGGAGCTTGAAATAACGTCCCAGGACGCCAATCGCGCCGAAGATACGTTCTCCGGCCGGCATAAGCGCCAGGACGTTGTCGAGTTTCGATGGAGGATAGGGACGCGCCAGCATCCCCAATGCGGCGTATCGCATCCACACGTAGACGATGAGCACGAGGGCGAGTGCACAGACAGCGATGAGCGTATGCCCGAAGGGCGGGTGCTCGGTTTCTCCCAATGCGTAACGGCTCCACAGCCACCACAAAAGGGCGCTGAACAGCAGGGCAACGCCGATTTCCTTGGAAAGCAGGGCAAAAAGGCAAAGCGCACAGGCAAGACCGACGGGCGCGAATACGCTTCCATAGGAAAGGTGTCCTTCACTTTCTCTCCTGGAGCTTTTCTGCGTTTCGACCGGTTTCGCTCCCGGCAGCGCGACTCCCATCAACAGTCCCAGCCCGGAGAACACGCCTACGGCAGCCATGAGATCTGCGCGCGCGACCACGGCGTTCACCGCCTCGGTATGAACCGGATGCAGGGCGAACAACAGGGAAACGGCCCCCGCCGAAAAAAGCGAAAGACCGAAGCGAAGGCATAGCCAGAGCAGCGCGAGGCAGGCCAGGGCGTGAATCAGGGCGTTTGCGATTCTGTACCCCAGTGGATTGAGGCCGCTAATGGCGTGGTTCAGCGCGAATGAGGCGATGGTATGTGGGCGGTACAGGCGGTCCCTGCGATCGTTTGTCTCGAGCACACCCCAGTAGTCGTGCTGAAAAGTCTCCAGAAAGCGACCGCTTTCTCGGACAAGGGGATTTTCACCGATGATTGCGATGTCGTCGTGAAGGAACGGATTTGAAAACGTACCCGAGAAGATAAAAAACGCCGCTCCGGCAACGATGCAGATCCAAACCCATTTTACGAGCGGGCGCATTTTTCCTCTCACATCAGTTGTCGGGCTTTCCACCAAGGTGATGGCTAACGCCCCGGCAAAAACGGTCTGCGCAACATATAGGGACTTTGGTGGCTCGTCCTGACTCGAATGATTTCCCGGACCTTCTGGATCATAATGCACCCATCATGACAACAAAACCTTCACCCCGCCAGCAGACAGGTCGATGAAATCACCTTGTTCACTGTGTTTTCCTTTTGACTCCCGATGAAACGACTGCTAGTCTTTGGGATTACGAGTTCTCTGGGGGTGCCTTGCAGGCTGAGAACAAACCCTTCGAACCTGAACCGGTTAGCGCCGGCGTAGGGAAGCGACAGGTCTTCCACATCCTCCGGTTTCCCTTCGCCGACACCTGAACAAGAGAATTTCATCGCGGGGAGAAGAATTGCTCCTCCCCGAAACGCGATGAATTCCAAACTGCGTACGACGTATCTCAGAGGAGTCGGGAGAGATGGCAAACTCGAACGGAAAATCGAACGACGGAACCGAGGTCAAGCTAAACCTCATCCAGGCGAACGGGCACTCGAAGAATGGCGACGCCTCATTCCCCGCATCCCGGAAGGTGTATATCGAAGGACGCGACGAAGTCCGCGTGCCCATGCGGGAGATATCTCTCTCGGGAGGCGAGCCACCGCTTCGTGTGTACGATACGAGCGGCCCCGAGGGTGAGGATATACACAAGGGGTTGCCCACGCTGCGCGGCACCTGGATTCGCGCGCGTGGCGAGTACGACGAGATGGAGCCTTCCTACGTCCCGGTCCCGGGTCATTCAGACCCCGGTATTCCGATGCCTCCTCCCCGGAAAGTTCTCAGGGGCCGCGGCAACATGACCCAGATGCACTACGCCAAAAAAGGCGACATCACACCAGAGATGGAGTTCATCGCCATCCGTGAGAATTTGAAGCCCGAGTATGTGCGAGACGAGGTGGCCCGCGGCCGCGCCATCATCCCGGCCAACATCAACCATCCCGAAAGCGAACCCATGATTATCGGGCGCAACTTTCTGGTGAAGATCAACGCGAATATCGGCAACTCGGCCGTCTCGAGTTCCATCCAGGAAGAAGTCGAGAAAATGACCTGGGCCACCAAATGGGGCGCCGACACCGTGATGGACCTCTCCACCGGGAAGAACATCCATGAGACGCGGGAGTGGATCATCAGGAACTCTCCCGTTCCCATCGGTACGGTGCCGATTTATCAGGCACTGGAAAAAGTGAACGGCATCGCGGAAGACCTTACCTGGGATATCTATCGCGACACGTTGATCGAACAGGCCGAGCAAGGGGTCGACTATTTCACCATTCACGCGGGCGTGCTTCTGCGCTACGTGCCACTCACCGCCAGGCGGGTGACTGGTATCGTCTCGCGTGGCGGATCCATCATGGCCAAGTGGTGCCTAGCGCATCACCAGGAAAGTTTCCTCTATACGCGTTTCGACGAGATTTGCGAGATCATGAAGGCTTACGACGTATCCTTCTCCCTTGGCGATGGCCTCAGACCGGGCGCGCTTGCCGATGCGAACGACGAGGCACAATTTGCAGAACTCGAAACCCTGGGCGAGTTGACCCTGAAGGCCTGGGAACATGACTGCCAGGTGATGATAGAAGGGCCCGGTCACGTGCCCATGCACCTGATCAAGGAGAACATGGACAAACAACTCGAAATCTGCCACGAGGCACCCTTCTACACCCTGGGACCCCTTACTACGGATATCGCCCCGGGCTACGACCACATCACCAGTGGCATCGGTGCCGCGATGATTGGCTGGTTCGGAACCGCCATGCTCTGCTACGTCACGCCCAAGGAACACCTGGGACTTCCCAACAAGCAGGATGTCCGCGAAGGCGTTATCACCTATAAAATCGCAGCCCACGCGGCGGATCTCGCAAAGGGACATCCCGGCGCGCAGGAGCGCGACGATGCCCTTTCGAAAGCACGCTTCGAGTTCCGCTGGGAGGATCAGTTCAACCTCTCGCTCGACCCTGAAACCGCGCGCGAATATCACGACGAGACCCTGCCCGCCGATGGCGCCAAGGTCGCCCATTTCTGCTCGATGTGCGGACCCAAATTCTGTTCAATGAAGATAACGCAGGAAGTCCGCGAGTACGCCGCCAAACAGGGACTGGACGAGCAGGCCGCGCTGGAAGAAGGCTTGAAGGAAAAAGCGAGTCAATTCAAGGAGAGTGGCTCGGAGATTTACGTGCAGGAAGGCTAGTCCGTCCCGTAACTGATTTACCGCATCACACCCCGCCCGGGCCGACGCCCGGGCGGGTTTTTTGATGATTGGAATGTCGACGCGAGACTTCAGCTCACAATTGATGGTAAATATCCCATATCGAACCGAATCCGACAGGAGTCGTGATGACGCTGAGAATGGGTGTGTGGGCGCCGGTGTGGGGCACGTTTCTGGGACGGGTCGAAAAACCTGATACGGTAAAGGAGGCCTCTTTCGCGCACAATGCGCGCTACATTCAGCGCGCGGAAGAACTGGGCTTTGAGAGCACCTTGTTGCTCGACAGAAGCCTCAACAGCATCAAGGGTGTGGGCGCACCGGTTCTCGAAGCCTGGATCACGGCGGCGGCACTGGCATCTATCACAGAGAAAATCGAACTCATTGTCGCTGCCAAAAGTGCCTACCGACACCCCTCCCTCGTGGCCCAGATGGGAGCGAACATCGATTGCATCAGCGGGGGGCGTTTCGCTATCAACATCGTATCGGGCTGGTGGGGTCAGGAAAACGAAATGGCAGGCATCCCCTTCCCGCCACACGACGAGCGCTACGATCTATCCGAAGAGGTCATGCACATCCTTAAATCATACTGGACGAAAGAGCTCTTCAGTTTCAAAGGCAAGTACTTCCAGATAAAAGATGGAGTCACCGCGCCAAAACCCATCCGAAAACCCTGGCCCACGTTTTACTTCGGGGGTGAATCGACTGCCGCAGTCAAGCTTGCGGGCAAGGCCGCGGATGTTTTCCTGTTCAACGGCCGACCGCTTGCAGACGCGAAAGCACTGATGACTGCAGTAAACCAGAAGGCACGAGCCAACGACAGAACCATACGCCACGGGATGAGTTCGTTCATCGTTTGCCGCGACACAGATGAAGAAGCCCAGACTGAACTTTCCCACCTTTTTTCGCTCATCACTGATACGCCCAAACTCAAGGGTGTCGACAAAGCTGCCCAGCACAAAAAAACGAGCGCGAAAGGAGGCGGCGTGGGTTCGAACGGCGGCACGACGACGGGTCTCGTCGGCTCGCCGCAGACAATCGCCAAACGCATCATGGCGTTTCACGAGGTGGGGGTGGAACTGTTCCTCCTCCAGTTTCACCCCATGTTCGAGGAGATGGAGCGCTTCGCCTCCCAGGTGATGCCGCTTTTACCTCTGGGCAAAGCGGTGAATGTCTAGTCCCGCTCACTCCAGGGATACGCGCGCGCCCGGCCCGAAGCCATTTCTGAGAAACCAGCCCTGGTTCACCTCCAGCACCCAGCGAGCCTTGCTTCTTGAGCGATAGAAGGGAATCCGCTTGCCGGGTTCGTGTGGTTGTAAGTGTACGATTTCCAATATCTCTCCGGTCTTATCGATGAAGGCGAGCGAAAGCGGAATCAGCGTGTTCTTCATCCAGAAATCCCGCTGCGCGTCTCCTTTGTAGACAAAAAGCATCCCGGCGTTTTCGGCCAACCGCTCCCGACCCATGAGCCCTTGCGCGCGAGTGAGGGCGTTGGTGGCAACCTCCACCGAAAGCGCGGCCTCGCGATCGTCCTGAGTGATACGTACTATCCCTCTCTCGAAGGTCTGGGCATCAGGAGACGAAAGTGTAACCAGCACGCAAACGAGAAACGCGAGGCAGATCAAGCCAGCCCTTAAAATTGGTTGCACATATAACCTTATATAGAGCGGTTGCTTAAACGGACGAGCGAAGAGCGGCCAAGCAGGGGCTACAGCGAAGAATGGTCTACGGCCGTGCATTTTTCCGGACTGTCCGCTTTAGTTGGGCGATGGCTTTTTCAAACTCTCGCTGTTCAACATAGTTGTCAAAGTTAAGGAGATGTAGCCCCGCCATTGCCCACCCTTCTGGGCATTTTTAGCAGAGTCGCGCGATCATTTTGTGGAACAGGGGTCGTAGTTTAGCTTTCGGTTTGGGAATTCACTCCAGCATCACGTGAATTGCAATATTGCTCGATCAGTTCCGATAGTCCTGTTGCAACAAAGATTCATTGTTCTTTTCGATCTCTGACATATTGACTGGGAAAGTGAGCGATTTAGGCATCCCAGAACAGCACAATGTGTCCTTGCTCGGGTCTCTGAATCCATCAATGATTATGTCCCCATTAGAGATTTGCGATCGGCACTTTTCTTTGTCTTCTCCCATCTGGATATGTCAGGAAGCCGCTTAAGCTAACAAAGGCAAATCCACCAAGAGACATCAGCTTCATAAGCGCACGAAGCGCAAAAGCTAACGGTACGTGTCCTTCTCCCGTCGAACGATCTTATCCACGAAGCGGTTCTCATCGTCAATGAAATAGATGATCCTCCAAGGATCAACACGCATCCGATCAGGTTCTTTGTCCCAAAGTTTGATGACTCCTGCGGGACGTGGATTTTGTGTCAGTGAAGAGATGTGTTTGTCTATTCGCTTATAGTCTACGTGGGGGAAGCGATCAAGATCACGTTTGGCGCGGGAAATTATCCGGATATCGTAGTCAGGATTCTGTTCCAAGACGCCTTGCTCGGTACTCATTATAAGAAATGGTGTCCTCTACACCTGTATCCGCATACTCTCCCTGCAATCTCCGGGCTGTGGCCAAGTCTTCCATTAATTCTTCATATTCCCCGGGGGAAAGTATCTCTTCAGCTAACACAGGCGAAGGGGGAGGTACCACGATTTCTGGGATATGTTCGGAAGCAAATATCCACTGAGAACTCATCCAGCTTTCCATATTTGCACTAGAGGTTTGGCTAATCATCTGTGATTCTCCCCAGAGTTGTCTCTTCTGAATCCAATCAATATTGACTGGTGCGGGCAAATTTCTGTACTCAGAATCTTCTGATGTCATTTTACCGTCACCTGATGCCTCTTCTCTACCAAGAGTCGAAGCCGTGGAAGAAGTTCAAGCTTGGATTGTCAGCTACAGACTCGCAATATAGTTCAGCGTCGATGGATTGAACGACATACCCATCCCCGTAAGGAGAGTCCAAAATACGATTAATCATGATCTGCCCTTCCGGGGAAGATTTCCGTCGGTGAACCTCTTCAAAAGCATCCTCAAATTTTTCAAAATATAAAGACGCTAAAATTTCCATGTTTTTCCCCCTGTTCTACATGGCTGATTAGACTGCCAAATTTTTAATAAGACCCCATCTTACTTTCCTTTACGATACCATCTGGATTTGGTTGACATACATGCAATCTCGCTCCTTACTTTAAGGTGAAAGACTCTTAAGCTCTGGTCCTTCCGCCTTTCAAACCGCCAGCGCGTGCAAAACCATTCACTGACACGCTCTCAATATCATGCTCGCGCTCGCCAGCCGCAATGTCCACGATAAACTTGGTGAGTTGATTGCCATCACGTGGTCTTTTGGGCTTTTTTGTCATAGCCATGCAATAATGCCATAGACATTACATAATCAACCATGTTTGGTTTTGCTCTTAGATTTTCAAACTGATCCACTACCCAGCATTTACAGGACTTGACCTGCGTGTCTCGCGCATTGGGTTGCGTTCAGGGGGGAAATAGAAGGTATGATTGGTCAGATTTGGAATTTGACCGATATTTATCAAGAAGAGATAAGCATGACAAAACGCTATGAGTGGCAACGAATTGAAAATTACGAGAAATATCCTGAAGAACTACAGCGAAACAGGTTGCGCGCATTATCAAGTATTTGGGAAGAACAACGTAGCTATCTCGAGAATCTTGAAGCCGTGAACAGATTTAACGAGAAATTAAAACGGGAATGGGCGATTGAAACGGGACTCATTGAGAATATTTATACTATTGCTCGAGGAATTACCAATTTGATGATCCAGCAAGGTATTAATGCAGCATTGATTCCGCATGGATCTGTCCAGAATCCCGAGAAAATAGTTTCGATGATAAAGGATCACGAGGCTGCGATTGATAGCGTTTTCTCCTATGTGCAAGGAAATCGAAAACTGTCGACAAGCTATATAAAGGAACTCCACGCCACGCTTACTCAGAATCAGGACACGGTCGAAGCGGTGGATAAGTTCGGAAAACGAGTGGAGGTGCCTTTGATTAAAGGGGATTACAAAAAAAATCCCAACAACCCGCAGCGCTCGAACGGGCCGATTCACGAATATTGTCCACCTGAACATGTCGCTTCCGAGATGGACCGACTCATCGAGATGCACCTTACCCATGAGAATGTAGCGCCCGAAGTCGAAGCCGCGTGGCTTCACCATCGCTTTACACAAATTCACCCGTTTCAAGACGGGAATGGACGAGTCGCCCGCGCGTTGGCTACGCTGGTTTTCGTTCGGGCGGGCTGGTTTCCACCTGTCGTAAAAAATGACGAGCGCACTGAATATCTCGATGCTCTGGAATCGGCGGATACTGGAGACCTTTCGGTACTTGTTGAATTTTTCTCCAGGCTTCAGGAAAGTGCATTCGTCAAGGCTATCGGAATTTCAGATCAAGTGATTCGATCAAATCGCGCCGAGAAAGTAGTCGCCGAGACGAAAAAGGAACTACAGCGCCGACGCGATGTTCTTCGCAAGGAGTGGGATACCGCGAAACAAAGTGCCGACAGGCTGAGACAAACTGCAAAAGATCGATTCAGTGAAATCTCGCAATCCTTAATGTCTGAAATGGACGGATTGTTGGAAAATCCTTCATTTTACTGCGACGCTGAATCAGATCAGGGTCAAAGAAGTCATTACTACCGCATGCAGATAGTGGAAACAGCCAAGGCTCTGGATTACTTTGCCAATCCGCGATTATATAGAGCTTGGGCTCGCTTGGTCATGCGCACGAACAATCAAACCGGGATCATCATTATCGCATTCCATGGTATCGGCCCTGAGTTCAGGGGTGTTCTCGCTTCTTCCGCTATATATCTTCAAAAAGCGGACACCGATGACGAGGGGGAGCGACAAACCGCAACGATTCCGATCTCAAAGGAGGTTTTTCAGATCAACTACAGAGAACCTCTGGAGGAAATCGAGGAGCGATTCTTGGTTTGGTTGGAGGAAAGCGTTATTCGTGGCCTTGAACAATGGCAATCGGCCATTCTGTAACGAGTCGTTGATTTATCGATTCGCGGTTATGCACTTACTGAACCTCACCCAATCTGTTGTGCCTAGTCTATCCCATAGCTAGCCACAAGATGTTGAATCCCAATGACAGAAAGGGGTGATGCCAATACCATCCTCGTCGAATCTGAAGGTATCACGAGATATGGACTTTCCTACTCCGGCATCGAATCGACTTAGTTCCCCATTCCGCCCCTCGTCGAACAAACAGCCATCGTAGAATACCTTGACAAAGCAACCACCCACATCGACACTGCCACTGTGAGTGTGCGCAATGAGATGGAGTTGTTACGCGAATACCACACCCGCATGATATCAGGTGTGGTAACAGGCAATGTGGATATACTGTAGAAAAGATGCTGATGACCAACGCTGAATTCGCATTGATTATCGAAGCTAAGTCAAAGCGTATCGAAAGCGACATAAGCTGAAGTGCCGATGAGGACATTCCCCGGCGGTTGAGTCCCGGGCGGATATCGCCTCGGATGCGGGATGGCCGCTGGCTATTCGTGGCAGGTACAATCCGTTTGCGGAGACGTTGAGTTATGCACTCATTCTGAGAACGGAAGGGCGTATTTACGGACTCGATATGGAGCAGGACCATCACAACCCCGATTGCAATCAAGTTGGAGAAAAACACAAGCATCGCTGGAACGAGATATTCCGGGATAAGGAAGCCTACGCTCCGAACGACATTACCGCACCAGTTTCCAAGCCCGTCGCCGTCTGGGAAGAATTCTGCCAAGAGGCAGGCATCGAACACAATGGTGCCCTGAAACATCCGCCTTCTTGGCAGGAGGAGCTGTTTCAATGAGCAAAGACAAACTCCGTGAGGTATTACACAGCACGATGGGGGAGCTCTTCTCTTGTACGGATCATGGTAAATACCAGCGGATTCGCACTCCGTATTTGTATCCCGATGGGGACAATATCGATCTGTTCTGTGACTCAAGGGACGACGTGATTACTGTTACAGACCTTGCAGAAACTACGGGTTGGCTACGGATGCAATCGATCTCTCCACGTCGGTCTCAGAAGCAAAAAGCACTCATCGAAGATACCTGTCTCACGCACGGCGTTGAGTTCTATCGAGGTATGATTCAGGCCCGGTGTAAGCCGGGCGATGAATTGGCGTCGGTCGTCACACGCGTGGCACAAGCGGCGTTACGGGTATCGGATTTATGGTTCACGTTTCGAACCCGCTCAATCGAGTTGATTACGGACGAAGTGGCAAGCCACCTGGAGGAATACAAACTGGAGTTTACCCGCTCTGAGAATCTGGCAGGCCGTTCCGGGCGCGACTGGACGGTGGACTTTCGTGTACGTACCCCCTGCGCGTAGTTCGCTGGTACATGTCCTGACAACAGCGAATCGGGCGGCAGCGCGTAAGGTTACAGAGCATGTGGTGGCAGTATGGTATGACCTGAATCACCTGACTGCAGGTCCTGAAGCCCTGCATTTTGTATCCCTGTTCAACGACAGCGTCGATGTCTGGGCGGATGAAGACTTCCGCCTGCTGGAGTCATTGTCCACAATCTCTCTGTGGTCGAGGCCAGACGAGTTCATAAAGGTGTTGTCGAAAGCTGCTTGATACCCACTGATATTTTCGAGGCCGGTCCAAAGCGCCGTATTTGTGAAATTCTTACGGGTTCATCATGCGGCGATGGCAGAAAGCACGGCACATCGGCGCACACTGATCCTGCTGGCAAGTCATTTGGTCGACGACGATCTCACAGAACTTCGCACACTGCTCCGCCGCGAGGTCGAGGAAGTCGTTTCGCCTAAAGTTCCCCTACCCTGACCAATGAGATCGAAACGAAACCGATCCGTAATCTGGGCGCCAGCCCAGAGCATATGTTCAAGGCATCCCGCGTTCTTGAGGGTTCCTCTGGAGCCCTTAACATTGTGGACTCTTTTAGTTTATCAGGAACATCGGATATGCCTCTCTGGTGCTATCGCTTATGCAGGAGGCAGCCTCACCCACGATCTCCAACACCTTGAAAATGGCATTCTGGTGCAGATCGCTCTGATCGAATTGCGTATATGTTAAATCGTGCGCAAACATGACAGCTTTTCGTGCCGCGACGAGCATATCCAGTAGATATGAGTCATCCTGTCGCATAGATTACCTCGGCCGACCCCAGAATCTCCTTGCGCCGAATGTAGTTTGGGCTTCGTTCCACAGCTGAGCGGGTTAGAACGTCGACAGGCCTCCCAAACAACTGTGACAACTCCGTTGCCATGCTGACAAATCGAATTCCTGGCAGACTGCCTGTTTCGAACTCAATCAATACGTCAATATCACTATCTTCATGAAAGTCCCCACGTAGCACGGAGCCGAACAGAGCCAACTCGGTGATATACCAACGTTTACAGAACGCTGCGACCGCATCCGGCGACGTGGCGATGCGGGCGTTTAACAGTCCCTCGTTTCCAGAATTATCAGCAGTGGTCTCTAGTGGCTCCATCATCGTGTTCACTCCACAATTTTCAAGTTCTCCATGCCCACGGCTCTGAACGCTACCGGTCATGAACACCTGTTTCGAATTGCAACGACACATTTGTATGATATTCCTCGACCAGAACGATATCAATATTGAATCTGGCCCGTTGGTGTAGAACACTCCGTTGCATGGGTCTGAAACCCCTCAGTTTCTCCATCCGCTGCGAATGAAGACAAGCACTGGAATCCAAATTGGATTGTCTGCCCCTACAAGTGAGGTGTGCCCGCCGCAGCCACCGGGGAGCTAGAATCATCTTATATCGAACACTGAAATGTTGGCATCAAAAAGGGAAAGAGAAAAACCCACGGCTCGGAAGTGGACAAACCTAGTGAGGTTGTCGCCTGAAGGAACAGCTTGAGCGTGTGTTGATATCCTCAAAAATTCGAACCTGCCCGCAGAGAGGGATGCAGCAGTGAGAAAATAGGCTGGAGAAGCTAAAAACAGAAATAAAGGATGGATCCGAATATCTGGAAGGGTCTTCGGAAGTCTCGTCATTTTATTCGCTTTCTCGTCAGAGGATATGAGTCACAAGAGTGGCTGGCACCCCGGGTTTTCGAAACTCACCCGGATCACCTTCGTCCTCTGCCTCTTCTACCCCAAAAAGGTGCTGCAAGGCCCACGCTACCGAGCCCTGAGTAAACAACCGCACTTATTAATTGGTAGGTAGTGCTGTTCACCGAAATGCTACGGCGCCGATCTTCTGGAACATGTCCGTTTCGTTTCCCATCCCGGGCCTGCCACCCGAAGTCTAGAATCGGCTTGCAGAAAGAATTCAACCAAGTGCCACGCAATGTTCGAATCCTTTGAAACCACCGTTGAAAAGCCAGACCAAATTGTCGTTTACAAGGAGAAACAGAGACCGGGGCGATCTCAAATATCAAGATAGCAGCCCGGGAATACCTGAGGGCCGTGGAATATCTACTCGGTGGTGGAGAGGTTCGGGCAATCGAGGTGGCGATCCAACTGTGCCGAACATCGCGGGAATCAATCATCTACATGCGATGCGAGCCTTGGAAAAAGTTTAGTATTTATCTTCCCACCAACAGTATCTGGAGAAATTCAAGGCTTTGCTGTCAACAAATAGCGATACGCAATAGGACAGGTGGATTCAGGGCAAGGCCTCACTTCGGTCGCCGTCATATCCCCCGCGCCCAATTCAGAAAAACGTACAATGTCCATTGAATCGACATGTGAGGAGTTGGCACACCCACGATTGGTTCGAAGCCTGTCTGGCGTGGTCGCGAAGCACGCGGTTGATCTCCCGCACACTATTCACCCCAAAATCGTCTCTACTGCTGGGTCAGCCACTTTTCGGCGCAGTGTGCGAGAAGAGTTTCGCTAGAAAAGTTTTATTGCGGCGATAATCAAGCCTGCGGCTGATAAAGTGGCCGTGAATAACCATGCCTTCAAGCTTGACGTGCTAACTTCAATATCCGCCTTCGTGGCCATTTGCTTTTCGATAGATTCCATTTTGGCCTCCAGTCTAGCTATGCGCTTTTCATGATCGTTGGTCATGAAAAACCCTATCCCGTGGACTCAGCACCCGTCAATAAAGTCTTGGAGCTTGTACGGTATTATGGCTAGGCTTTGTCTTCAAATCTCGGCTAGCGAGTCATTATTTCTACCCGAAAATCTTGGGTTCCCATTAACCATTACAATTCTAAGCCGCTTTTTGGTATCCTTTCTTAGTGGCTTTAGAACTCCTCCTTTCGCTGGTTCGGTCCTTTGACATCCAAAATATTTCCACTGCTTCATCTACCTTATTTTCGTGGGAATTGTATGCATGATTAGACAAGATAACTCGATCGGCAAACTATTGAAAGGAAAATTGTCGAGAGCAAAGTCCACAGAAAGTCGTCTTTGAGCTTGTAGATAAGCATCATGAAATGGTTTTGGATGTGCCTCTCTGGTGTTATCGCTTATGCGGGAGGCAGCCTAACTCACGATCTCCAACACATTGAAAATGGCATTCTGGTGAAGATCGCTCTGATCGGATTGCGCAACGGAGTGTTCTCGAAGCGAATCGGACCTTTTTCCCGGCTATCGCGCAGGGGCTGTTCTGCTCGGTGATATTGGAGGGGTGCCAGGTTGGGATTATAGCCTCTCGAGTACCTTCACGAGCGCAGCATTTGAATTGTTGAGACCTTCCATCGTCTTGTCGAGACCTTCCATACTCTTCGCAAGCGCGGCATTTGAATCTCTTAATCCTTTTGTATTTTCGGCCATCGTTTCCATAGTTTGCTGAAGGGCCCTGTTCAGGACTTCAGATGCTTCCGAGCGTTCTTCATTTGCCTGCATCATGGCGTAAATGCCATACCCGATAACAACAGGTGTTATCGAACCTGCAATGCGTTCAACTATCTCCAACATTTCTATCATCGTTTCCTCTTGGCAGGGACGCCTCCATCGCACGATACGTTTTTCTTACTATAACAGAAAATTACTCGCGATCCATCCATTCCTCGGCAACGTCGAACAATTCATCCACAGCCGCGTCCTCTGCTTTTGGGACATACCTCTTGACGTATTCCAGAATGGCTCTTTCCAAGTTTCTGTTTTCCTCACTCTCTTCCCGATAATCCCCTGGATCGTTGGTTGTTTCTCCAAAATAAGAACAGTGTCATGTTGATTAAGGAGAAATTGAACGAAACATGGATATGCCCTTCAGGAATCTATTCAACACCCCGAAGCCGGATAAATTGCCCTCGCCAGCCAGGGAAAACCTGAACCGGAAATTCAGAATCGTATTTGATTCCAGGAACACCCCGATTTTTGAAGAGGTTGATTGACGGGATTCATAAGGGGTTTGTCAACTTTCGGTTGCAAGTCCCGAAAATTGCGTACCGACGTGTTCCTCATCTATGGACCATGCAACCGCTCCTTCATCAGTCGCGATTGAACCCCTGTTTCCCCGCGCGGTTATCCCTCGCCCGCTTCCCTTTCATCAGGAACGCGCCCAGGGCGGGCAGGAGCGCGATTGCACCCACCATATTGACCAGAAACATGAACGAGAGCACCGTGCCCATGTCCGCCTGTAGCTTGAGCGGCGCGAATATCCAGGTCGCCACCCCCATCGCCAGCGTGAGGCCGGTAAGCACCACGCCCGCTCCTGTGGTAGAGAGGGTACGCTCATACGCCTCGGCGAAATCGAGTCCATCTCTCATATGGGCGAGCAGCCGCCCGCAGATGTAAATCCCGTAATCCACGCCGATGCCGACCCCCAACGCCACCACCGGCAGGGTGGAGACCTTGAGGCCGATTTCCAGAAACGCCATCAGTGCGTAGGCAAGGAGCGAAACAAGCGCCAGGGGCGCGATGATGCAGACAGTTGCCGCCACGGAACGGAACGAGAGAAGGCACAGCAGGATGACCGCCGCAAAGACGTAGCCCAGCATCGGGAACTGCGATGCTTCTATCTCCTCGTTTGTCGCCGCCATCACGCCGACGTTCCCTGCGGCGAGGCGGAATGCGATCTGTTCGTCGTGCTCCGCTGTGTTGAACGCCTTTACTGCGGAGACGACCCGGCGGATTGTCTGCGCCTTGTGGTCGGCGGTGTAAATGAGTACGGGCATCGCCGAGCAGTCTCCGTTCAGCAGTCCCGTGCTCGTCGGCACGAGGGAGACTGACTCGGCGAACGCGTGTCGGTTTCGCGGCAGCGCGCGCCACTTGAGGTTGCCCTCGTTCCAGCCCGCGTTCAGCTTGCGGACGATGCCGGGGAGCGCGACCACCGAGCGCACGCCCTCCACGTTGCGCATGCGCCACTCGAACTCGTCGATCAGGCGCATCACCCTGTAATCCACACAGCCTTGCGGTATGGTCTCCACGATCACCGTCAACACGTCCACGCCGATGTTGAATCGATCGACGATGGCGGCGGTATCGAGGTTGTAGGTGGAGTGCGCGCGCAATTCGGGTACTCCCTGGTGCTGATCGCCCACGCGCACCTCCGGTGCGTAACGCACCCCGAAAGCGAGCAGGGCAACGGCGACGGCTATCGTCGCAATTGCGGGTCGCGGCCGGGCCGCCTGTGCCGCGCGCTTCCAGAAACCTTCCAGAAGTCCGGGTGAAACCTTGTCTTCCCCCTTCCCTTCTCCCTTGAGATAGGAAAGCGCAACGGGCAAAAGCCCCAGATTCGTCAGGATGATCGCCGCCACGCCCAGGCTCGCGGTGACGGCGACCTCCTGGATGACGCGCACGGGAATGAGCGCGATGGCCACGAAACCAATGGCGTCTGACGCCAGAGCCACCGCGCCCGGCAGCAGCAGCCTGCGAAAGCTCGTCCGAGCGGCGCTCAGACCGCCACCCCCTTCGGTCTGGACCCCGTTCACCATCTGCACCCCGTGGCTCACCCCGATGGCAAAGACCAGAAACGGCACCAGGATCGACATGGGGTCGACGCCGAAACCCAGGCCCGCGAGCGCGCCGAGCTGCCAGACGACCGCCACGAGAGAGCACGCAAGCGGCATCGCCGTGAGACGGAGCGATCGGGTGTAGGCGTATACGAAAAGCGCGGTGATCACCACGGCGAGTCCGAAGAACAGGAGCACCTGGGCTGCGCCTTCTGCGATCTCGCCCACGACTTTCGCGAAACCGATGATGTGGACGTTCGCCACACCGCCGGCTTCTGCGTCACGGCGTATGACCTCGAGCACCCGCGCGACTTCCAGGTAGTCGAGCCGCTCGCCTGTGTCGGGGTGAAACTCCTGAAGTCTCGCGCTCACGAGCGCACCCGAGAAATCATTCGCCACCAGCCGCCCCACGATGCCCGCCTTGATGATGTTCTCACGTACCCGCGCGAGACCTGCTTTCGTAGGCCGAAAATCCGGGGGCAGCACGTTGCCCGCGACGATGCCGTCCTCGACCACTTCGTTGTAGCGCACGTTCGGCGTCACCACGGAATAGACCTGTGTGCGGTCGACACCTGGCAAGAAAAATACGGCGTCATTCACCTTCTGGAGAAGCGCGAAGAACTCCGGCGTGAAGATGTCGCCCTTGCGTGCCACGAGAGCTACCGCTACGCGGTCGGCACCACCGAACGCTGCACGATGCTTGACGAAGGTGCGCATATACTCGTGTTCGAGCGGGATCAGCTTGGTGAAACCCGCATCGACGCGAAGCCCCGAGGCCAGCCAGGCCATCGCCAGCGTGAGGATCAGAAACGCCGCGAGCACCCACCCACGGCGCGAGAACAGCGCGCGCTCGAGCCAGGCCGCGACGGCAGACGTTTCGGGAGAGGAAGCGTCCGTCATATGGAAGGGGCTATTCCGCCCTGAGCATGCGCCTGACTCCGAACTCGCCGAGCAGCAATATCCGCCCGCCGGGCAGGGCGAGCGCTTTCGATATTCCCAGGCGGGAAGTCAGCGGCTTGAAGGCCGCGTGTGTCGATACCCTGCGCCCGCCGTCGCGGCTTACGAACAGGACGCCTTCCAGACCTGTGACAAGCATCAGGTCGGGCTCCACGAGCAGTGCCCCCGTGAGGGTCGCCTTCGTCTGTGTACGAACTCGGATCCAGCTTTCGCCCCCGTTTTCGGTGCGATACATGCTGCCCCTGAGACCGAACAGCAACAATCGCTCCGCATCGAGCGCGAGTGCGGAGAACCACGAACCCGTGTAGGGCGAAGACAGCCTGCGCCAGGTGTCGCCGCCGTCGTCGCTTCGGTAGATCGATCCTGCTTCACCTGCGATGAACAGACGCGAAGGCCCTGCAGGAACGATGACGTTCAGGTGAAAATCGTCCTTGTCGATGGTTCGCGGCTTCCAGGTGCGCCCGCCATCGGTGGTGCCCAGAAAATAGCCGTACGCCCCCACGGCGAAGCCCACCCGCTCGTCCCGGAACCAGACGTCGAGCAGGGGGCGTTCTTCTTCGGGCGCGTGATGCGCCACGCTCCAGTTCAACCCGCCGTCCCCGGTGCGCAGCACAAGCCCGTCGTGACCGACAGCCCAGCCGATGCGCGCATCGTGCATGTGCACCGCCGTAAGCAGTGCGCGCACGGGCACACGGGACTGCCGCCAGTTGGCACCACCATCAGCGGAAACCAGCACATGGCCGCGCTCGCCAACCACCACGACGCGAGATCCTGCGAACGCGCCGTCAGTCAGCAGGGATTTCGGGGCGAGCCGTGCCTTGATGGCCGGCTGCGCGCCCGCCGCTCCGAAGGAAAGCAGGCAGGCGAGAAAGCCGGGAAGGAGGCTTCGCCGCAGTCTTTCGGAAATTCCAGATGCCCTGTGCTTCATCTCCTGCCCATGCGACGCAGGGCCGAGGGGAGGAAATCCTTTTCAGAATAGGTCGTGGAGTTGATGCTCATGGGATATTCGTTGTTCAGACCCAGCGCGAGGTAGCGACCGGCCTGCAAATCGGTGTGCACCTCAAGGGTATAGCCCATCAGGGGTATTTCGTAATAGTTGATGACATGGCCTTCCGACACGCGCCAGAGCTGGTCCCGGTTGTCGTAGATATCGACGAGCAGGATCATCCACGAATCCTCATCCACGTAGAAGCGCCGTTTCTTGTAGAGGTGACGCGCTCCTTCCTTGAGCGTCGCCTCGACCACCCAGACGCGGTGCAGTTCGTAGCGCAGATACTTCGGGTTGACGTGCAAGGGTTTCAAGACGTCGGCGAATGTAATCTTGTCGCTGTGGAGCTTGTAGCTGTTGTAGGGCACGTACATCTCGCGCTTGCCGAGAAGTTTCCAGTCGTAGCGGTCGAGCGCGCCGTTGAACATGTCGAACTGATCGCTCGTGCGCAGTCCGTCTGAGGCGGTTCCGGGGTTGTCATAGGCGACGTTGGGCGCGCGCCGCACCCGTCGCTGGCCAGGATTGTACACCCAGGCGTGCCGTGGCTCGGCGACCTGGT
Source organism: bacterium (assembly GCA_965200245.1). Taxonomy (GTDB): domain Bacteria; phylum UBA8248; class UBA8248; order UBA8248; family UBA8248; genus Bin107. Next base: position 378,034 of record CBDATS010000004.1, read on the forward strand.
TGAGCGTCTCGTGTGCCAGCAGAATCCGTCCTGCGAGGCGCGCAGGTGCCGCGACCTTCTGGCGGTAGAGAATCATCCGGTTGTCGAGTTTCGCCTCCGTCATGCCCGGCAGGGAATAGCGCCCGACAAATGCGTCCTCAAACCTCACGAGTGTATAGTCGCCGCTCCGTGTGACGGCGGCCTGTCCGATGACACGCGTGGTGGCCTCGCCACGGTAACGCAGCAGGTGATTCCAGATCACCTGCTCGCCGTTTTTGGGAATCGGGAAGGGGAGCCCGATCACGGCTCCCGTCACGCCGCTGCCCCCTGCCACGAGTTTCGCGGTGGTGGCGACGCGGCGGGTGGCGTCGTAGATGCGCTTCGGGTATGTGGCGCTGCGGCGAGTCGGATAGACTGGAAGCCTGAGCGTCGGGTAGGTCTCCACCATCTTCTGGAGCCCGGCGGAGAGTTTTCCCCGATATTTGTCGAGGTTCGCGCGGGTGATGGTGAACAGAGGGTTGTCGCCGGGATAGGGGTCGGGATGGTGGTCACCATCCTTGTATCCTGCCGGCGGGCTGGTGATACCACCCTTCCACTCCGGGATGGTGCCGCTTGCGTTGCCCGCCCGCACCGCGCCCAGAGGGGTCAGATCCTTGCCGAGTCTGGTTACCGCATCACTGGAAATCGCGGCGGAGGCGCCGGTCGCGACGAGGGTGAGGAGCATCGCGACACCGATTCTCGTTATGATTGTTTTCATGACGGTTACTCCACTTTCATCGCTATCGATCAGAACAGGTATTTGACGGTGGCGGTGAAGAAATCGCGGTCGCTCGCCTGGTTGAATCTTCCGGCGCCGGCGAACATGGTGTAGCTCAAGTCGAACTGCCAGCGATTGAGATAACTCGCGCCCATCCCGAGCGTCAGCGCGATGCGATCTTCCACGAACGGCCCACCGGGGCCGGGGCTGGTGCCCTTCACGTCATGCTGGAGCGAGACGCGCGGCGAGACGTTCACCGCGCCGATGGCGCTCAGGTAATCCAGACGCGCCGCCAGACGGTAACCATAGGAAGTGGCACTTGCAAAGCGATCCTGCGGATCCGCAGGCAGACCTGCGTGCGCACCCCCAGGCATTGAATGAAAGGGCTCCCCGCTCGTATACGTGCCAGGTCCCTCAAGGCGCAGTACGCTTCTGTCGGGCATGTCGTGTACGTACATGAGCGCCGCTTCCGCGATGAACGCCAGGCTGTTCGATCCCAACGTGGGGCCGAATACCTTGGTGGCCGTGGCCTGAATCTGGCTCACGTCACGCTCAATGTAGCCTTTGATGTACTCCTCCGGGCCGAGGCCGCCCGGAGCGACCTGATTCCGGCAATAGGAAAAGGGGCTCGTGGCGGCGCATGGTGGCCCGCCCGGAGCGGCGGCGGTGAGCGGCGTCAGGGCAGCGAAGAAAAGTTCGGCGTCGTCTATCTGCAAAGGAGTATTGATGCGGTGGGAGAGTTCTCCCTGCAGCGCCCACCCCGAGGTTCCGAGCTGGGTGTTGAAGCTCACGCCCAGGAGTTGGATGTCTTCCGGGTATTCAACAAGGTAGTTCGCCGTCTTCAAGTAACGGTCGATGGCAAGAGGACCTGCAACGGCGGCGATCTGGGCGGCGACCTGGCTGGCAACCACGCCGGGAACCCGTTCGGCAACCTCCTGCTGGATTGCCGCCTGAATGGCCGCGGGCGGGGTGCCAGGCGGAGCAGATGCAGTGACCGCGGCGGTGACCTGCTGGGTTACCGCCGCGGTCACCGCCGGGGTAACAGCCTGCGCAATCGCGCCTGTCGTTATGGAACCCCTGGCTACCGCCCCCAGCGCGAAGAGACCATCCGCCACACCCTGCGCAGTTCCTGTGCGTCCGCTCAGGACGGGCAGGCGGCTGTGGTAGTTCAGTAAATAGAAACCGAATTCGGTATTGTTGAGACCTTGGGCGAGGTAGCGTAATGCAACTCCCCACTGGCCCGAATCTTCTGGTTCGTTATCCGGCCCGCGGAACACGTTCAGGAAATAGGGATCGAAGTCCGGTTGCGTCTTCTGGGGCAAGGGAATCAGGGTTCCGGGCACCACAGGGCTGGGTATACGAAAACCCTGAAGGTCGGCGTTGACCGCCGCCGTGATGGGCCCGAGTCCTCGGCCGGTGTCGGGGACGGCACCCCAGCCGAGCACGACTCTCCTCCCTCCCGCGCCTGCGAAGTCGCTCGTCGAGAAGAAACTGCCAGGCGGATCGATCTCCGTCTTGTCCCACTTCACCTGGTAGAAACCCTCCACCGAGAGAGCATCGCCCAGCACGGCCGAGACGGAGACCATCGGAACGGGCACGAGCCCGTCGCGCAACTCCGCGCCCGGCGTTCTCAGCTTGGTCACGTCGAAGGGGTTGATGACGTTGATGCTGTTCTGGATGAAGGTGCTCTCGCCCCAACTCAGAACGTGATTCCCGACGCGCAGGTCCACCGCAGCGCCACCCAAGTCGAATGAACCGGTGAGGTAGAGATCGAGGATTTCAAAGTCTTTTCCGATCAGATCCTTCGCTTCGGGCGAGAGCTCGCCCCGCGCCCTCTCGCCGCTTTGGTTCTCGAAGTCGAAAAATCCGTGCACGCGGGTGAAAGCGCCGAAGTTCCGGTAGTTCAAGTCGAGTTCTCCGATGAACTTCGACGCGTTGCTCACGATACCGGTATCGTAGTTGAGGTTTCCGTCATCCGCGTTGACCGAGGTCGCCGTACCGCTGTTGGCGGAGCCGATCAGGTTCTTGTCTCGATCCTGGGTGCGAAAAGTGAGCCCGTGCGACAGCGTGATGTCGAGACTGCCCTCAAGTTCACCCTGCCGGAAATTCTCGGCGCCCGCGGGCGTGGCACTCAGAACGAAGGCCAGGGCCAGTGCAAAGGCCGCAAGGCGAAACAAACGGGAGATGGGTCCGAAACCGTCCTCTTTGGAAAGGCGATTCATCGGTCGCCCGGCACGGATGCGAAGTGTGAAGCGGCTGGAGTGAACAGGATGCATCCGAGAGCCCCCTTCTTCCGGTCAAGGTTGTTTTATTTCAGAAGTTCGCTTGTTTTTTCTGATTGAGCACCTTGCAACATATATGCAACGTTTCGTGTGAGTCAAGACAAATCAAGCGCAACGCCCCGAAAAGCGGCGTCTCGCGGGTGGAGACGATCGCGCCGGTGAATCCAGATCACACGGCCCACAGCAACTGCGCGTGCGACCTGCCTGTGCATATGGACCGACCGGGAGAGCAGGGCTAGCGAACACGTTTTCCGTCTGGTTCGAAGAGATAGACGTGTGCCGGATCGAACGTGACATTCAACCGCTCGCCCGCCTTGAAGCGGTCGCTCGCCTCGACGACGGCGATGGTCGGGCGCTCGGCACCGTGCTCGAAGTAAAGCAGCGTGTCCTTGCCGAGCGGTTCGACGAGTTGGACGTCGCATGAGATGGCGGCTTCCTGGCTTCCCACCACCACGTGCTCGGGCCGAACTCCAAGGGTGTAATCCCCGGGAACAACGCCCATGTAGGCATCGGGGAGTTTGAATTCGATGCCGTAGCCGTTGAAGGTTGCGGAGCCATTCGAGCCCTCTACCTTCCCCGGGATGAGGTTCATGGAGGGGCTGCCGAAGAAATCGGCCACGAAGTAGCTGACCGGATCATTGTAGATTTCGAGCGGCGTGCCCACCTGTTCGATGACACCCTGGCGCATCACCACGATGCGGTCGGCGAGCGTCATGGCCTCTTCCTGATCGTGCGTGACGTAGACGAACGTTTTCTTGAGTTCCTCATGGAGCCTGTCGATCTCGGCGCGCATCTCACGGCGCAGTTTCGCATCCAGGCTGGAAAGCGGCTCGTCCAGCAGGAAGGCGGCAGGGTCGGTAATGAGGGTGCGGGCCAGGGCGGCGCGCTGCGCCTCGCCGCCCGAGCACTGGGCAGGCAGTTTGTCGAGCAGATGCCCGATGCGCACGACATCGGCCACCTCGCGTACGCGCCGTTTGCGCGTCTCGGGAGGCACCTTCTTCATGCGGGGCCCGAACTCGATGTTCTCCGCAACCGTCTTGTGGGGAAACAGGGCGTGTGTCTGGAACACCATGCCGACGCCCCTGCCGCCGGGGTCAATGTCATTCACGAGCCGTCCGTCGATGGTGATGTCGCCGGCGGTGGGTTCCTCGAAGCCTGCGATCATGCGCAGGGTGGTCGTCTTCCCGCATCCCGAGGGGCCGACGATGACGACGAACTCGCCTTCCTCGATGGTGAAGTCGAGGTTCTTCACGGCCTCGATGTTCCTGCCGAATACCTTGCGTAAACCCTTGAGTTCGATTCTCGCCATTGTCCCCTTACCTTTTCACCATTCCAAAAGTGAATCCTCGCACCAAGTGTTTTCGAATGAAAATGCCGATGATCATGAGCGGCAGAGTGATGCCCACTGCCAAAGCCGCCTGGTGGCCGTAGACGCGGCCTTCGTCGGACCCTTCGTATTTCGCCAACTGGACGGGCAGCGTCACAACGTCCACCTTGGAGAGCATGAGGGAGAGCAGATATTCGCTCCACGTCAGGATGAGGATGAACAGGAACGTCGCCACGATGCCGGAGCGTATGAGCGGGAAAATGACCTCGCGGATAGCCTGCCACTTGGTGGCACCGAGAATCTCGGCGGCCTGTTCGATCTCGACGGGCACCTCGTCCACGAAGCTCTTCGTCATCCAGACGGAATAGGGCAGCGTGGTGATGAAATAGACTATTACCAGCCCCAATGCCGTGTCCATCAAGTGGATGGCCGAGTAGTAGAGAGTGAGCGGCGCAGCCACGACGATGGGCGGAATCATTCGCAGCACGAGGAGTTGGAACATGCGCACCTCCGACAGTATCCGGTAGCGCGAAACCCCGTAGGCTAGGATCGCGCCGAAGGCGACCGAAAGTGCTGTGGCGGTGATGGCGATGGAGAGGCTGTTCCAGAGTGCCTGCCAGGGTTTGTTCGCCGAGGCCGACTCGTAGCGGGCGGTCTGCGTTTTCAACTCCGTAGCGGAGCGGGGACTCTCGGCCCTGCCCCACACGGCCTGGTAGTTGGCCCAGGATGCTTCTTCCGACCAGTAGACCGGCGGCCAGGCATGCCACTCCCAGTCGGGCTTGAACGAGGTGGAGACGATCCAGAAAATCGGAAACGCAACGATCACCGACCATACGATAAGCATGACATAGCGGAAAATGGTGAACAGGCGCGCCTTCATGACCCGATTCATGCCTGACCCTCTGTGCGCGGCGCTTCATACAGGGTGTCGAGCGCCTGTTTCTCGCGGCGCAGCACGTAGATCGCCGTAAGAACGATGAAAATCATGATAACCATGACGATGTAGGACATCGCCGCGCCCTTCGAAATGTCGAACGACACCCAGGTCGTGAAATAGAGGTAGATGGGTATCGTCTCGGTGGCGGTGCCCGGCCCTCCCTGGATGAGGCCCCATGTCTTGGGGAATTCCGCCATCGCTTCCAGGAAGCGCAGGATGAGTGCCAGGAAGATGACGGGGCGCAGGAGCGGAAGCTGTATCTCACGGAATATCTGAAAGCGGTTCGCTCCCAGGATGCGCGCGGCCTCAACGGGTTCTGTCGGCAGCGAGGAGAGGCCCGCCAGCATGATGATGAAGACGAAAGGAGTCCAGTTCCATACTTCCAGCAGGATAATCGTAAAGATGGCGAAATTCGGATTCGACAGCCAAGTAAACTTCGAAAGGTCTCCCGGCAGGAAATAACTCAAAAACCCGTTGATGGGTCCTTTTTCGTACAAGAGCATGTCGGCGGTGTAGGCAATGACCACCGGCACCGTCAGCATGGGGAGGATGAAGAGAATATAGAAGAACGCCTGTCCCCGGAAGGGTCTGTACATCAACAGCGCCAGCGCGAAACCGCAAATGAAACAACCCAGCGTCGAGAGGCCCGCGAACAGGAGCGAGCGCCCCATGGCCTTCCAGAAGCGATCCTCACCCAACACCTCCTGGAACAACTCGAAACCCACGTATTCCGCATCGAACCAGGTGGAGAGATAGACCGTCCATGAATGAAACGAAAAGTATATCTGCAGGAGAAACACGGGCATCAGGAACGCGAACAACAGAATCAGCGGGGTGAGCGTGCTCCATTTGAATATGCGCACGCCACGGGCACGCGTGGAACGTCTACCCTTGGGCTGCGCTATTGTGGCTGTCGCCATTCAAAAAGACTCCTAACGACAACGAATGAATCGGAGCTTTCGCCGGGAAACATCCGGAAGTGATCTGTGTGCCGTCGGCCGGGGCGGCGGTCCCCGCCTGCCCCGGCCAGCGAAACATGGACCCTCTCCCCGGAGCCACGCCCCGGGGAGAGAGGTAAACTTTCTACGAGGGCTTGTCCACCTTCGGCATCATGGCCTTGTAGAATGGAATCTCCTTCTTGAGCTTGCGCTTGCCCACCTTGCGTATGATCTTGGCCCACTCGTTCTGGATGTCGCCCATCACTTTCTTCGCTCCCTTCTTGCGGCCCGCGTAGGCTTCGGAGAGGTTGCGGTCGACGACCTCCTTGAATTCCTGGTAGCCGGTCACATATGGCGGCGGGCAGGTAATGAGGAGGTTGTCTTCGACGGACTTGATGCCTTCCTTCGTGTAGACCTTGGTCACCTGAGGGTCGGTCATGTGCTTGGGATGCCAGGGATCGTGGAAGGTGAACTTCGGATGGCCCACGACTTCGGCACTGTTTTTGTAGGTACTCATGTACATCGCCCATGCGACGGCTTGTTTCTTGCGCGGGCTGTGGCGGTTGACGACCATGCCCATCACAGGAGCGGAGAAGGCGCGGTGGATGAGCTTGCCGGAGAACTTCGAACCCGGCACCAGGCCGTAACGCCACTTGCCCCTCGTCTTCGTTCCCGCCGTCGGGCTTTCGATGGCCGCGATAATCCCGTCCCAGTACTGGCAGGAGAAAATCTTGCCGTTACGGATCCGGGGGATCATCTGCGGCGAACCCCAGGCGGCCGCCTCGGGGTGGGAAACCTGCTTGCGCGCAAGCCAGGTATCGAAGGCGTAATGGGCCGCGGGTGTGTTCAGCGTGGGGTTGGCGTCGTCGTCGAACGGGAAGCCACCCGCGCTGTAGAGGTACATCCAGTACCAGAAACTGCTGTTCGCCTTATCACGCAGGCCGCCGAAACCGTAGAGTTCCTTGTCGGGCCTGTGGAAATGCTTCATCATCTCGAGTTCGTCTTCCCAGGTGACGGGCCACTTGAGGGGCTTGCCGTGCTTGTCGGCGAAGGCCTTGCGCTCGTCAGGATTGTCGAAGAGATCCTTGCGGATGAACTGCGGGCAGACGTTGCCGTCCGTGGGCATGGCGTAGGTCTTGCCCTGATACGTCATGAAGCTCTCGAAGTTGCCCACCATCTTGAGATCGAAGCCAGCGGCCTTCATATAGCCGTCGAGAGGCTCAAGCATTCCCGCCGCAGCGAGGGAGGGAATCATCATGGATTCGACGTGAAAGATGTCGAACTTGCCCGAGCGCGTGATGGCCTCGGCCATTGCCCGCTGGGGAATCTGCAGGTTGGGAACGTCACTGACCTTGTCCATGGAGATGCCGGTATGCTTGTTGAACTCGCGGTTCAGGTCAGGATAGTTGCGCCAGTAGAGGCCCCACATCATTCCATTCAGCTTGGCACCGCCAAGCTTTTTCGCCGCTTTGACGACGGCATCTTCCTCAGGCCCGGCGTAGGCTTTGCCGCCGCCCAGAACGGCGGGTCCCGCAACGGCGGTGGCCAGACCGGTCTTGAGGAGGCTTCTTCTCTTGATTTGCTTCTCGCTCATCTGGGTGTTCCTCCTTGATCCATGGGGTCGCCCGACAGGGCTAAATAAAACCTGCTTCGTGCGTTCATATTACGATGAGAACCGGCCGACGGATGAATAAACCTGCTCTACGGCCCATATCTGCAACACCTGATATCTAGATACCGACACGTTATATGGAAGAAGCGATTTTTGTCAACAAGCGATGCGATGCCGCCTCAGAATATTTTCGGGCTGCAATCGCCGGGGTTTTCAAAATGGGGCAGGTGGGTGGAAAAGACGAAAAACCTCTCTCCCCGGCGCGGTTCCAGTGCCGGGGAGAGAGGTGGAAACCTGCAGTCTATTTTCCGTTTGGTTACTCGTTTCCGCTGTTCTTCGCCGCTTCCATCTCCTCCATCTTCTTGAGCGCCACCTTGTCCCTCAACAGGAACACCGGGCAGGGAGCGCGCCTCAGTACCTGCTCGGAGACGCTGCCGATCAGAAAGCGACTCACCATGTTGTGGCCGTGCGTACCCATGACGAGGAGGTCGAAATCTCCCGTTTCTGCGAATTGGACGATCTCCTTCACCGGCTCGCCGAAGACGACGAGCGTATCGATGGGCACGGCCGATTCGACCTGCTTCGTCATCACGTCGAGATTGCTCTGCAGTTCCAGGCGCGTATCCTCGAGCAGGCGGCTCGAAGAGACTGTGCCCACGAGTTCCGCGGTGTAGCCGCCGTATTTCGCCGCATAGTCCGGGTTTCTCGCCACGTGGATGGCCATGACTTCCGCATTTCGATTTTCACCGATCTCCGCTGCGACCTTCAGGACGCCCCTGCTCAGTTCAGAGAAATCTGCGGCTGCCAGTACTTTCTGGGATCGTATATTCGCATGACGTTTCCCTCCGATATAGAAATGCGATGTTTCCGTCATTGCGTCGAGCAAAAAGCGGAGCCTTCGGAGGCCCCGCTTTCAGGATCGTTATTATTTCCCGCCTCCGCCTTGCTTCGACCGGCGGAGGCCTGCCGAATGCCTGCGCCAGCTATCCTTTGACATCCCCCAAAGAGGCCAGCGCTCGCTCCGGGGGACTACATCTTCTCACTTCATCGACCCCCTCTATCGTCTACTTCCAATATAGTCCCTCGCGCGCCGTCTTTCAAGGGTAATTTGCACGCAAGCGGCCTCGCAAGCTTCAGTCGATCTCCACCACCACGTTGCCTACGTTCGCGAAATTCTCCATCACTTCGTGCGCCGCGGCGGTTTCCTCCAGGGAAAACCGCGCGCCGATGTGGTGGGTGAGTGCCCCTGCCGCGCATGCGGCGTTGATGTCCGTGCAGGCCTGGTCGATGGCGGAATCCGGCATCGTGTAGACGAACACCATGCGAATAGCCGTATTGCGAGGCATCATCTGATACCAGGGCAGCACAGGCTCGGGGGCGCGCGTGGAGCCATAAGCCGCGACGGTACCGTTTTCCTTGATCACTTTGCGGGTGATGTCCAGATTCTCGCCGAAGTCCACCTCGCAGACCCTGTCCACGCCCGCCCCGTCGGTGATCTCAATAATGCGCTCCGCTGCACCCTCATCGCGGTAGTTCACTATGTGATCCGCACCCGCCTCGCGCGCGATCTGCGCTTTCTCCCCGTTGCTCACGGTGGCGATGACCTTTGCACCCCCCCATTTGCCGAGTTGCACCCCGTAACGCCCCACGGCGCCTGCCCCGCCGGTGACGAGTGCCGTCTCCCCCGCAATCGGCCCGTCCAGGAACAAGGCCCTGTGAGCCGTCATGGCCGGAATCGCCAGGCACGCCCCCTGGGCGAAATCCATCGAGTCCGCCAGCGGCACCGCCTGTCGCTCGGGCACGACGATAAACTCCGCCGCCGTGCCGTAGGGCCTTTCCCACTGGCCGTTGAAAATCCAGACACGCTCGCCCACGCGGGTCGCGTCCACCCCCTCGCCCACACTATCGATGATACCTGCACCGTCCGAATGGGGGATGATTCTCGGCCAGCGCATATCACCTCTCGAACCTAGGCGTGCCTTGTAGTCCGAGGGGTTCGCGCCCGATGCGTACACCCTCACGCGCACCTCGCCGGCGCCTGGCTCGGGAGTATCGAGTTCACCGACTTTCAGTACTTCTTTCGCCGGCCCATACGCTTCATACCAGACGGCTCGCATACCTTCTCCTTTTTTTCCTTAGCTTGATGTATCAATCAGGATAATTGCCGTAAGACGTCTCTTCTCTCATCGACATGATCGTGCCAATGCGCCAGTCATACCGCAGTCTCAAGCGGCGGCGCGTTCGCGCTCTATCAGTTTCTTGACGAGTGGGATGAGGTCGCGCGCGGCGCGGTGGCATTCCTCTACATGGGGATAGCCCGACAGGATGAACTCGTCGATGCCAAGCAACCAGTAGCCGAGAAGCTCCTCCGCGATCTGCGCAGGTGTCCCCACGAGTGCGGAACCGCAGTTCACCCGCACCTGGGAGATGCCGTTCCAAAGATGAGGCCCGACCCTGAACTCCTCGAACGCGCGCGCCTGTGCGGCGGCGCCCACCATGCTCGTACCCGCCACCAGCGCGCCGCGCTGCGCCTTCACGGTATCCTCCGCCAAGCTCAAAAGCTCGCGTGTCTCCTCCCAAGCCTCTTCTTCGGTATCACGCATCACCAGATGGGAGCGCACCCCGAAGGCAGACGGGCGCCCCGCCTCGGCGAAAGAGGCCCGCGCGCGCTCAAGGTGCTTTCTGGTCTCCTCAATCGGCCCGATCCAGCCGAGATAGACGTCCGACTGCGTGCCCGCGAGTTTTAGCGCGGCGGGCGATGCGCCGCCCAGATAGAACCTGGGTGCCTCTCCCGCGGGGCCGGGCGAGCAGTGCACGTCGGATAGCCTGACGAATTTCCCCTCGAAGCTTACGGGTTCGGGCCTTTCCCAGAGCTTGCGAATGGCGGCGATGAATTCCTCCGCCCGCTCGTAGCGCGTGTCGTGGTCGATTTGCTCACCCATCTTTTCGAACTCGCCCTTGATGCCACCGGGCACGACGTTCAAATCCACACGCCCCCCGGTTATCTGGCTGAGTGTAGCCGCCATCTGTGCGAAGAGGCCGGGGTTCACGAATCCAGGACGCACGGCGATGAGAAAGCGTATCCTCTTGCTTTGCGCGGCGAGGGCCGTCACCATCGTCCATGTCTCCGCCAGGGGCGCTCCCTGGTCGAAAAGTCCATTTGCGAAGCGTGTGGGAATGAGCATGGAGTAGAAATCGTTGTCCTCTGCCGCCTTCACCACTTCGCTCAAATATTCATACGTGGGTGGACGCTCGGCCCGAAGCGTGCCGATGTGCGCGCCGTCGCCATCTATCGGGATGAACCAGTCGAAGCGCGGCTCCGGGCGTTCGTGAATGTTCGCCATTGGGAAAACTCCCTTCCATATTCGGGGGGACGTTCCGGCGATTCTAGTACAGATGCGCGGCGGCGCGAAAGGTGGGCGCACTCCTCCGACTATCCTGCCCGAAAGGGCAATTTCTCATACGGAGGACCATACTCTCACATTTTATCAGCAGAAATGGGCGCGACCGTACAAATAATCCTCTGACGTCTAAAAAAACACGACGCTGTATGGACGTTCGGCCTCTATGGCGCCGCCAGCGGCGGGCGGTGTTCATCAATTCACGACAACTCTGGTCAACACACAACTCACGCCCGTGAAGGTTCGCATCGAAGCGGGAGTAAAAAGGCTCGATGCGGCGGATCGAAAACACGAACGATTCCGTTGCAGGTCTTGAAAAATACATGAACGAACGTCTCGAACGATGAAAACGATGATTTTAAGACATGGGAAGAATCTCAGAGGGAAAATCATGTGCCTATTTGGTTTCCTGTTCCACGATGAGGGACCGATTTGCTGACCATTGGGAAATTATGTCGAGAATGGACAAATACTTTCGATAGGCATTCGCAAAACCCCTAGGCCATGGTTTCGCTAAGCGACACGAGTTCATCGAGCGACTCCCTCGCGAAACGACTCTGGAAGACGGCCTCAGCGGAAGCACTCGGATAGACGGCCCATAGCGCGTCCTCATCGTAAAGCACGATTGTGGTGAGGGGCCGCAACACGATGGCACTCAGGATTTCGTGCGCGTCGGGCCGGTTGATCCACCTGCGGAACGAGGCTTCGCTCTGTGTCGCCAGAGTGAGTTCCCCATCCCAGAGCGGATCGCCTGATTTCACGTCTTGAAGTGAGCCCTCTTCCAGGTTCTCGATACAGGCGCGCTCGGACGGCTGGAGACTTTCCGCTTTCTTGTGGATTCTGAACGAAAAAGACACCTCGCAGGCGACACCCATTCGCATCATGACGGGACAGCTGCCGGTTTTCGCGCGATACTCAAGCCATACGCGTCTGCCCGAATACTCTCCGTTCAAACAGCCGTCTTCGAGTCGGGCCGTACCCGCATCCAGCATCTCGGCAAGTGGTTTCAGGCGGCGTGCAAGCCGGGCTTCACGAAAGAAAACGTAATAGACGACCGCACCCACGAGCACCGCCAGAGCGAGCAGGCCCGGCCCGTCGATCAGCATTCATCCTCCTGGGCATCCTGCCAGGCGGGGCGGCTGCCGGGGAACATGTCCGAATCGTGAAACACCTCGATGCGGTTACCGTCCGGATCCAGAAAGTAGATGCCCTCGTGCCCGCCCCAAAGACCGTTGGTCGCATCGAGCCGCAAGGGGCCCCAGACGACCTCGATGTCGGGGCGAGAGCGAATGTAGGCCACCGCGTCGTCGAATGCCTGCTGGTCGGCCACCTCGAACGCCAGGTGGTGAAGCCCTACGTCGCGCCGCGGCACGGTGTCCCCACCTTCTTCGTCCACCCAGTCCCCAGGCACGCTGAATATCGCCAACTGGTGGTGGTAGTCGTCCAGATACATGAACGCAGAACCGAACGGAGCCGCCGGGTGGCTGCCCGCCTCGTGACGCGAGCGCAGCTTGAAACCCAGTACTTCGGAATAGAATCTGATGGCGCGATCCAGATCGCGCACCTTGATACCCATATGCTGCAAGCGGATGGAGCGAATCATCGGAAACCTCCGGAAAGCAGGTTCACACATGAGGACGGCGCAGGATTTCATTCGAGGATACGCGATCCGCTCGCCGGAGTCATCGCTCACAAGTCATCTCCCATGGTCGATCCGTGCACCGCTCTTGCCGAGACGGTCCAAGTGGAGTATTCCATGAGGACGCTGGAACCCATATCACTCGATTCCACGATTTCACCTGTTTTCCTCGAATGGAGGTTATCGCCTTGCCCATCATCACGAACGAGACGAAAAGAAAATCCTATGCCGGAGAAGTCACCCTGGGCGCGGGCGTGCGCATGGCGCGAACGGTGGAGGTCGGCCTTGCCATGAAGGCTGCCGGCTTCGACTGGCTCTTTATCGACCTCGAACATGGGCCCTTCAACCTCGAAACCGCGCAGCAGATATCCATTGCCGCCCTGACGCAGGGCATCACGCCGCTCGTGCGCGTGGCCTCGCTCGACCCGCACCTGAGCACGCGGGTTCTGGACGCCGGGGCGCAGGGCATCGTTCTCCCACACGTGAACAACGCGCAGGAGGCCTCGGAATTCGTAAGAATCTGCAAATTCCCGCCCGAGGGTGAACGCAGCGCGGGAGGAGGTCTGGCCCACAGCCGTTTCGAGGCCATGGAACCGATGGAACTCCTAAATGGGATCAACGACGAAACGCTTCTCGTCGCGATGATCGAGACCCCCGAAGCCGGCGATGAAGCAGACGCCATCGCCGCAGTCGAGGGAATTGACATTTTGCTCATCGGCACGAACGACTTGAGCCTGGGCATGGGAATCGTCGGCCAACACTATCATCCGCGGGTCAACAGGGTGTATGAGCAGGTGCTCGCGGCGTGCAGGAAGCACGGCAAGATAGCCGGCATGGGCGGTTCCTACGATCCCCGGATGATTGAACGCAGAATCAGGGAGGGAATGCGCTTCATCCTCTCGGGTAGCGACCTCAGTTTCTTGAGCGCAGGCGCAAAGGCGCAGGCAAACCTGATTCGCGAACTCGCGGGTTGAGGCTTCCGTCCGGGATTCTCGCTGCGATTTGCATTTTCCGAAAACCCAAGGAGAGAACATGAAACTGCTTACCTATGAATCGGACACGGGGCCGCGCGTCGCCGTATTGACGGAAAACGGGGTGGAGGACATCGTCCCACATACCGGCAACGCTGCGGAAGTCATCGCCCGGGGAGGAACGCCCGAGACCAGCGGGAATCCCGTCGCTCTCGAATCCATCAGAATGCTCGCGCCAATAGCCACGCTCGCGCGGCCCGTCATCGCCGTGGGTCTCAACTACAAAAAACACGCCGATGAGGGCGCGCGCAAATACGGGCGTCCGGTGGGGGTCTACCCCGATACTCCGGTATTCTTCTGCAAGTGGCCGGGTTCGCACAACAGACCCGACGGAGAAATCATCCTTCACGAGAACGTGAACGAACTCGACTACGAATGCGAACTCGTCATCGTGATCGGAAAGGAAGGAATCAACATCCCCCTGGACGAGGCCATGGACCATGTATATGGGTACACGATCATGAACGAGGTCTCCGCTCGCGACGTGCAGCGCGCCCACGGCCAGTGGTTCAAAGGCAAGGCACTCGACAGCTTCGGTCCTCTGGGTCCCTGGATCGTCACCAGGGATGAGGCGGGCGACGGGGATAATCTTGCCGTCACGACGCGCGTGAATGGCGGGATACGACAGAACTCGAACACGAACGACATGATTTTCAACATCGCCACCGTCGTCTCAGTACTTTCCGAGAGTATGACGCTCGTGCCCGGCGACATGATCGCCACAGGCACGCCCGAGGGTGTGGGCTTCGCCATGGACCCGCCGGGACTTCTGAACGTGGGCGACGTAGTGGAGTGCGAGATTGAGAACATCGGCGTGCTGAGGAGCACCGTCGTCGCACCCTGATGCCGTGAAGAGGGCGGGCAGGTTCCGGCGTCAGGTGCGATACGGGCGCAAATTTCTCCACGGCGTCCGGCGGAACCTGGCGTCCGTGGGTGAGTCTACTTCAGCGTTTGTTTGAGATAGGGAACGAGGCCGCCCGCCTTCACCATGTCCATGATGTGATCAGGCAGGGGTTCGGTCTCCAGCGTCTCGCCCTTCGTGAGGTTCTCGACTCTCCCCGCGATCGGGTCGACGCGAACGCGGTCTCCCTGCTCTATTGATTCCGCATCGGCGCAGATGAGCACGGGCAGTCCGATGCAAAGCGAATTCCTGAAAAAGTTCCGCGCGAACGTTCGCGCGACAACGGCGCCCACTCCCGCGTGCTTGATCCCGCGGGGGGCCGTCTCGCGACTCGATCCGCAGCCGAAGTTCCGTCCGCCGACAATCACGTCGCCCGACTGCACGTTTTTGGGGAAATCGGGGTCAATGCCTTCCATGGCGTGCGCGGCCAGTTCCTCATCGGGCAGGCTCGCATACTTCGACGGCATGATGTAGCCCGTATCCACGTTGTCACCGAATACCCAGGCACCGCCTTCGATGGCTTGCGTCTCGTTGCTCATGAGATGAACTCCCTCGGGTCCGCCACGCGGCCCTTGATGGCGCTCGCCGCCACCGTGGCGGCAGAAGCGAGGTATATCGACGCCTCGGCGCTTCCCATGCGTCCCTTGTAGTTGCGGTTGGCCGAGGAGATGCACACCTCCCCGTCTCCGAGTTGTCCGGCTCCCCTGCCCGCGCAGACGCCGCACGTGGTGGGCAGGAGAACGCCGCCCGCGTCGATGATCGCGCCGAGCGTGCCGTCGGCCATGGCCTTGCGCATGATATCCTTGCTCGCAGGTGCAATGAGCAGTTGCACCCCGTGGGCAACCCGCCTGCCTTCGAGTACCTCTGCCGCCGCCTGCAAATCGAGGAATTTCGCCCCCGTGCACGATCCGATGTGCGCGCGATGAAGAGGAGGCGATTCGACCTCTTCGACCGGGTATACGTTGTCCATCCTGTGGGGACACGCCACCTGGGGCGAGAGGTCCGACACGTCATATTCATACGATGCAGAATACGCGGCGTCAGAGTCTGAGCGCACGGCCTCCCAGCTTTCCTCCACCCCTGCGTTCCTGAGGTATTCCGCCGTCGCCTCATCCACATCCATGATGGCACTTTTGGCGCTGAACTCAGCCGCCATGTTCGAAAGCGTCATGCGGTCCTCGACGGGAAGCGACATGAGCGCCTCGCCCGAGAATTCGAGCACCTTGTACTCCGCGCCGTCGACCCTCAAATCCCTGAGCGCGAGCAGCGCCATGTCCTTGCCATAAACGCCTTCCGGAACCCGGCCGGTGTAGTGGACCCGAATCGTCTCGGGCACGCGGAGCCAGACCTCCCCCCTGGCGAGTACGCCGATGCTCTCCGTAGGGCCGATGGCCACGCCCAGCGCACCGAGCGCACCCGTGTTGGTGGTGTGGCTGTCGGTACCTGTGACGAGAACACCCGGACGCACGAAGCCTTTCTCCGCCATCAGGATGTGGCAGATGCCCTCCGCGTCGTAGAAATGGGAGAGTTCCTGTTCGGCCGCCCAGGCTCTGGTGACGTTCAGCACCTTCGACTGCGAATCGCCTGTGGGCGGATTGTGATGATCAGCCGTGAGCATGAAGCGATCCTTGTTCCAGATGGGAAGGCCCAGTTCGGCGAAATCCTTCCCCATGCGGAACGGTCCCTGATTGTCGTGCATGACGTGAGCATCGACCTTCGCCCATACGATATCACCCACGTCCACGCGCTCACGCCCGCTGGCGCGGGCCAGGATTTTCTGCGTAGCGGTATCCCCGGACAAGATGTTCTCCTTCGATATGAGGGGGTGCGCAAATACAAGAGTCCTGTATACTCATCTTGTCGCACACTATTGAACGCAAAGCAAGACTTCGGACCCGGAGACGAAATGGCCAGGGACAGGGAAATCGACCGCAAGGCGTTCTTCAAGGAAGGGCCTCTCTCCTTCATCCGTGCCTTCATGCAGGGGGTGCATCATGGGGAGACGAGAATCCAGCGTTCGGACCTCGACGGCCCTCTCCTGCGCCCACCGGGCGCAGCGGTGGAAGTCGATTTTCTCGACCGCTGCACGGGCAGCGCGCAATGCGCGCTCGCGTGTCCGGCCGACGCCATACTGATGCTCCCGCGCGAGGACGGATCGGGCCTCGAAGCGCCCCGCATCATCCCGGCCGATGGAGCATGTGTGGTCTGCGACGACCTCTCCTGCATGAAGGTCTGCCCCACCGACGCGCTCCTCCTCGTACCCCGCGAGGAGATTCGAATGGGCTTGGCGCAGGTGAACGCGGAGACCTGCCTCGCCTGGAACGGGATGGACGAGGAGTGCAACTACTGTGCGACGCGCTGTCCCATCGGGGAGAGCGCCATACGCATTGAGGAAAAAGAGGACGCGAAAGGTCCCGTCATCGGCGAGGCCTGCGTGGGCTGCGGAACCTGCGAGTTTCACTGCCCCGAATACCCGGGCGCCGTGCGCGTGTTCCCCATCGAATCTTCCTGAAGTGCAATCATCCGGGAACACCGACTTTCCGCCTCGCATAGGGAACCCGGCTCACGTAGTGTGAATCAGGAAAATTCCTCTTTCAGGATTTCGTGAATGAACCGCTGGACGGCCAGGGGGTAGAAGCGGATGTCCGGCGTGCGGACGACGGCGGTGTCGGTGGTTTCCAGACGCGCGAGTTCGTTCAGCACCTTTTCCACCAGAACCTCCGGGCTCCATTCATGGTGGGTGATTTTCAGGTACTCGTTCTCGATGTTGAAATCACCCGCACCAACATCGGGAAAGGCGAACACGCGGCCGATGAGGTCGGAATCCATCATTTCGGAATCCTTGAAAATCTCGCCGAACGTCTTTTGTGCCTGGGCGGGCGTCCACACAAGCTTGGGAGACACCAGTAGTTTCCCGGCTATCTGCACAGAACCCTGCTCCTCTCGCATCTCGGGGCCGAGCACCCGGTAGCCGAGTTCATGGTAGCCCGAGACGATGCCCAAGAAAGGCCGCTGGATGATGCGAATCTCCTCGCTCACTTGCCTGTGAAAATCGCGCTGCATGTCATCGTCGAACATCGAAACGTCTCCGTCGGGTCTGAAAATCAGAACAGAAAACACAGGCAGATGTTGATACCAAATGCTGCAGCACCCGGTCAAACGATGCGGGACCGCGGGCGAGCCTCCCCTATTCTCGTCTCTTCTTTCCGGAATCAACAGCCCGCAAATAGTCTGAAATCTTGTCCGCCGCCTCGTTCGCCGATTTCACGCAATCGGGAATCCCCACGCCGCGATAGGCGTTTCCCGCGAGCGCAAGACCCGGTGTTCCCTCTAATTCACCTTCGATTCTTCCTATCTTGTCCAGATGGCCCACCAGATAATGCGGCAGGGATTCCTCATAGCGATAAAATGCTTTTCTCTCTGGTTCTCCAGAAATCCCCAGAATGGGCCGGAGTTCCTCCACAAGTCTCCGGGTGAGTTCCTCACCCGAGAGTCCCGCCCTGGAGGCGGCTTCTCCACCCGCGAATGCACGGATGAGCACTTTTCCCGCGGGAACCCTGCCCGCGAACTTGGTGCTCGAAAAAGAACACGCAAGGAGTGTCTTGTTCTCTATTGCAGGCACGACGAAGCCCATCGCATGGAGCGGGTTCGCCACCTGTTCGGCGCGGTACACCAGATTGAGCGTCGCCAAAGAGCCGCTGGGTATGCTCATGAGTTCTTTCGAGACAGCGGGCGATGCTCTCTTGAGCACTCTCCCCGCAACACGGGGTGGCAGGGTGACGCATACCGCGTCAGCTTCCATCCTTTCCCCGTCTTCCAGAAAAACGCGCCAGCCTTGTTCCTTTCTTTCGAGCGATTCGGCCCGGCAACCCAGCCGAACCGATACACCATCCATCTTCTCCACCAATGCGTCCGCCAGCACACCCATCCCGCGTGCGAAACTCACAAACAGGCCATACCTTGGTCCGCTCGCAGACACACCTTCGTCCGCACCTCTCCTTTGCATCCGCTTTCTGAGTCCCAGGATAAGACTTCCGTGCTCCCGCTCCATTTCGTGGAACTGCGGCATGGTGGCCTTCAGGCTTAAACTTTCGGGGTCCGCCGAATAGATGCCCGCCACCATGGGCTGTGCCATTCGTTCAAGCGCCTCGCGCCCGAACCGCCTGCGCACGAAATCGGCCAGGGATTCATCCGCGTCCTCCCTTCTCCGAGGCAGGAGGATGTCCATCGCCATCCTGATCTTGCCGAACAGACTGAAAACGGGCGAGGTGAGAAACGGGCCGATTTGATAGGGTGCGAGCAGGTAATATCCCCGGGGCACGGGGAGCAGTGCCTGGTCCCTCAAGACGAAGCTTCGCCGATGGCACTCGTTCGTTCCGACAAGCCCTTCCCCGATACCCAGTTCCTCGCAGAGTGCGACACCTTCGGGCTTCGTGGTGAGAAAACAATCGGGTCCTTTTTCCATCAGCAAGCCGTCCGAGAATTCGGTCTCGATGACGCCTCCGAGCCTGTGTGACGCCTCGATGAGATGGACTTTCAAAGGCGCCTCCTGCGCCTCGGAAACCTGGAGGAGCCGGTAACACGCGACAAGCCCCGTCACTCCACCGCCGAGTACGACCACCTGCCGGACGCCGGAATTCAATTTCCGACTCCCGTCATCTTCGTGCGCACCAGTTCGGAAAGCATCTCGATGAAGGCGGGGTGCGTCCCCACCGTAGGAGCGCGGTAGAAACGAAGCCCCGCCGTCTCGGCCACTTCGCGCGCTTCGATATCGAGATCGAAGAGCACCTCCACGTGATCGCATATGAAACCGATGGGTACGAGCAGGACGGCTTTGGCGCCAGCGGAAGCGACGCTCTCGATCACCTCTGTCACGTCCGGGCCAAGCCAAGTTCCGGGGGGAGCGTCCGGACTGCTCTGGAAGCCGGCTTCATAGTTCCCAAGCCCCAGCTTTTGCGCCGCGAGAGACGCCGATTCCCGGAATTCTTCCTCATACGAAGAAGTCCTGGCCATTGAAACGGGGATGGAATGGGCCGTAAAAATAACTTTCACGTCATCCAGGTCGTCCTCTTGCAGAAGAGTTCGCCTAATCCGTTCGGCGACGGCACCGATGAAGCCTGGATGTTCATGCCAGGGCGTCTCGAGGAATTCGGCATTGGGTGCTTCTTCGCCCAATTCCTCACACGCCGTAAGGACAGCCCCTTGGTAGGCCTCCCAACTGATTTTCGTACGATGAGGGGCGAGCACCACGCCCAGGGCGCGCCTGAGCCCGCGTCTGCCCATCTCGGCCAGCGTCTCTTTCACGTATGGCGTCCAGAAGCGATAGCCCGTGTAGACGGGAACACCCGTACCCGCCCGTTCCAGCGCCATCTCGAGCGCGCCCGCCTGTTTCTGGGAAAAATACGTGAACGGTGAGACGCCGCCAAAGTATTCATAGTGCGCAGCCACTTTCCGGATGCGCTCGGGGCCACCCGCTCTTTGACCGACGATGCCCTCCACATAGCAATACGCCTCGCCCGGACATTCATTGTAGCGGCGGCAGCAACCCCGCGTGGGGCCGCCGAAACCGACCATGATGATGGAATCGAACCCGCCTTTCATTCTTCTCCACTTTCCCATTCGTGAACGAAATCGATGAGTCTCTTGACGTTGTCGACCGGTGTGCCCGGTAAAATGCCGTGTCCCAGATTGAAGATGTGTCCCGGAAGCGCGTTCGCCTGGCGCAGGATATCCCCCGTCTGCTTGAAAATGCGCTCGGGCTCCGCGAACAGGACGCACGGGTCGAGGTTTCCCTGGACGCCCAAATCGCCCAGCCGCGCTCTGGCATCTGCCAGTTCCACGCGGAAATCCACCCCTACCACGTCGCCGCCCGCTCCAGCGAACGCCTCGAGATAGGGTGCGGTTCCCGTACCGAAGTGGATGACGGGCGCATCCTTTTCAATGCCCGTAATCAGCGCGCGGCTGTGCGGCAGGACAAACTCCCGGAAATCGCCCGGAGAGAGGCATCCCACCCAACTGTCGAAAATTTGCACCGCCTGCGCGCCTGCATGAACTTGTTCGTTCAGATAGATGGTCAGCCCCCGCACGAGCTTTTCCATCAGCGCATGCCACGCACCCGAATCTGCGTACATGAACCTTTTGGTGTTCTCGAAATTACGCGAGCCTGTGCCTTCGATCATATACGACGCGAGCGTGAAAGGCGCACCGCAAAAACCGATGAGCGGAAGCGCGGGATTCATCTGCTGCCTGGTCTTTCGGACCGCCTCGAACACAAAACCAAGGCTCTCGCGCGGTTCCGCCTCCTTGAGCCGTTCCACGTCCAGGGCCTCGCGAACCGGATTGTGGAGAACGGGGCCGTCGCCACTCAGGTATTCCAGATCCATGCCCATCGGCTGGAGAATGAGCAATATGTCGGAGAACAAAATGGCAGCGTCCGCGCCGATGGCATCCAGAGCCGTTATGGCGACCTCGGCGGCCAGATCGGGCGTGCGGCAAAGCTCGATGAAAGGGATTTTCTCACGAACGGCGCGGTATTCGCGCATGTACCTGCCCGCTTGCCGCATAAGCCAGACGGGCGTCTTCCTGTTAGGAAGCCCCCGACATGCGCGCATGAAGGCAGAATCCTCATAACGAGGTGCGTCTTCTTCCCTAGGATGCGCTGGCATGAACCCCTCCCGTGAAGCGGTGAGAACCCGCCCTTCCAGACGAGCCTGAGGAAGTCAGTCTAATCCAAAATGCGCGCGCGCGACTATCGGGCGAGCCGTTCCCGGACGATGCAGGAAAACCTCCGCTCGCTGGACAACACCGATTCAGGTAAGATAAACAAGGATTCTTGATTTCGGGCGACTTGCCCCGACACCCCGGCGCCATAGCCAAGTGGTAAGGCAGAGGACTGCAAATCCTTTATTCCCCGGTTCGAATCCGGGTGGCGCCTCCAATATCTTCGGAGGAAAACGATACGATGGAGAATACGACCGCAGCGCCCCGGATTGAAACCAGGGAACAACTTCGCGAGTTCTACGGCCCGGCCAACGAGCGCAGCGTCAGGAAACAGATGGCGAAACTCGACGGACACGCGAAGAACTTCATTGCACTCTCTCCGTTCATGGTCATTGCCTCCGCCACGGCGGAAGGCGCGGACGCATCCCCCAAGGGGGACCCGCCCGGATTCGTCAAGGTGATCGACGACAACACCCTCCTCATCCCCGACAGGCCGGGTAACAACCGCGTGGACACAATGAGCAATATCGTGGAAAACAACCATATCGGCCTCATCTTCCTGGTACCCGGCATGTGCGAGACGCTGCGCGTGAACGGGCGCGCGCGCATCACGACGGACCCCTGAAACCCTCGAGCCACTCTCGGTGAAGGGAAGGCTCCCTCGCTCGGCGATGATCGTCGATGTGGACGACGTGTACCTCCACTGCGGCAAGGCTCTCATCCGCGCAGATATGTGGAACCCGGAAAACCACATCGAGAGAAAGTCGTTCCCCTCGATGGGCCATATGCTCGCCGACCAGATTGGCGGTTACGAACCGGTGGAACTCGACAGGAATGTTCAGGAGGGATACCAGACGAACCTCTACTAGACGCGAACGGGACGGACGCGAAGTCCTGCTAATGCGTTTCTCTTAGATAAACGACCGCTAGCGGGGGCAGCGTGATCCCTATCGAATATGGTTGCTCGTTCAGGGGCCCCGCCACCGCGTGACAGCCGCCCGGATTGCCCATGCCTCTGCCTCCGTAGATTTCCGCATCACTGTTCAGCACCTCGACCCACTCGCCGTCGGCGGGAACACCCATGCGATAATCCGTTCTGGACACGGGCGTCAGGTTCGCCGCCACGAGCAGCATGGGTTCATCCTCCGTGGCAACCCGCACGAATCCCACCACGCTGTCATCGGCCGCGTCCACCGCCACCCACATGAAGCCGCTCGGATCGTAATCCCTGCGGAACAGGGCCCGCTCGTGGTGGTACAAGGCGTTCAGGTCGCGTACCCATTTCATCAGTCCGGCTCGTAAAGGCTCCTGGGTGAGATCCCAGTCGAGTGCGCCGTCGTGGTTCCATTCGCGCCACTGACCAAATTCCCCGCCCATGAACAGGAGCTTCTTGCCGGGTTGGGCGAACATCAGTCCGTAAAGCGCACGCAGATTCGAGAATTTGCGATGGTTGTTTCCCGGCATCTTGCCCAGCAGGGAGTTTTTGCCGTGCACCACCTCGTCGTGAGACAGGGGCAGCACGAAATTCTCGTTATATGCGTAGAGCATCCGGAACGTGAGCAGGTTGTGGTGATACTTGCGGTGCACGGGGTCTTTCTTCATGTACGCGAGCGAATCGTGCATCCAGCCCATGTCCCACTTCATGCCGAAGCCCAGCCCTCCCGCATCGACGGGTCTGGAAACCATCGGCCAGGCGGTGGATTCTTCCGCAATGGTCTGCACGTCGGGGAACCGGCGGTAGACTTCCGTGTTCAGGCGGCGAAGGAAAGAGATAGCATCCAGATTCTCGCGGCCACCCTCCGCGTTGGGGATCCACTCGCCCTCTTTCCTTGAATAATCGAGATAGAGCATCGATGCCACACCGTCGACGCGAAGCCCGTCGGCGTGGAAATGCTCAAGCCAATACAGAGCGCTGCTTATCAGGAAGGCCGTGACTTCGTTCCGCCCGTAGTTGAAGATATTGCTAAGCCAGTCGGGGTGAACCCCCCGCCTGGGGTCGGCGTGCTCGTAGAGATGGGTTCCGTCGAAAAAACCCAGTCCATGCCCGTCCGTGGTGAAGTGCGAGGGTACCCAGTCGAGTATGACGCCCAGGCCGCGCTGGTGGAGATAGTCGATGAGATACATCAGGTCCTGAGGCGTCCCGAAACGGCTCGTGGGTGAGAAATAGCCCGTGATCTGATACCCCCAAGAACCGTTGAAAGGGTGTTCCATCACCGGCAGGAACTCGACGTGTGTGAAACCCGTGTGGAGCATGTGCTCTGTGAGCTGGGGGGCGAGTTCCCTGTAGGTGAGGGGGCGATTTTCTCGACCTCCCGTGCGCCGCCACGAACCGATGTGCATCTCGTAGATGGAAATGGGCGCTTCGCGGCCATTGCACGCGCCACGGCACTCCATCCAGTCATCATCCCCCCATTCGTAGTCGAGACCCCATACGACCGAGCCGCTCTTCGGCGGAACTTCGCTGTAAAACGCGAAAGGATCCGCCTTTTCCAGCCGGTAGCCACCGAACTGCGAGTGAATCCTGTACTTGTATACCTCGCCCGTCTTCACGCCCGGAATAAACCCCGCCCAAATGCCCGAGCTTTCGATCGACGCCAGCGGGTGGGAGTTTTCGTCCCAGCCGTTGAAATCCCCGATGACGCTCACCGAATCCGCGTTCGGTGCCCATACGGCGAAGTGAACGCCCTGCTCCCCTTCGAGCGTCATGGGATGCGCTCCCATTTTTTCATACAAGGTAAAATGGGAACCCTGGTTAAACAGATAAATATCGTAATCAGTAATATAGGAAAGCACAGGGTAGTGGACGACGCTCACGGGGCCACCTCCTCCTGCACCAGAGGCGGTTCGTTGCGGCCTCTCAGCAAGGCCAGTGACTCTCCAGCGAGAAGGTAGGAATTGCCTGAGTGAATCCGCCAGGTCCATCCTTTTTCATCGAATTCGGACGTATCCATCACCACTGTCCATCTCTTGTTTCTGTCTTCTGTAAGGAAAACGAAGGGAATCGCCTCATGGTGCGCGTTCATCAGCACCATGAAAATATCACGATTCCTGCCCCCATGCCGAGAAAAAAGACCGCCGCCCGCCGCCTCCCTCAGCCTGAAGCCGAAACACTTCATATAATGCACTTCCCACTCTTCCGCCCTCAGTTCATGGCCCAGGTGATGGAGCCAGATGACCCCGGGTCTATCCGACCCGTGCAGGCTTTTTTTCGGGAAAATCTCCATCCGTCGAAACGCCGTTTTAGACCCGGTCCAGCGGATCAGGTGTTTGACGAAAGAGAGCAGTTCTCCGTTCTTTTCCGCCAATCCCCAGTCTACCCAGGAAGTCCCGTTGTCCTGGCAATAGGCGTTGTTGTTCCCCGACTGCGTGCGTCCGAACTCGTCTCCCGCCTGGAGCATCGGCACGCCCTGGGAGAGAAACAGGCTCGCGAGCAGATTGCGTTTGCGCCGCGCGCGCATGTCCGAAACGAACGGGTCTTCGGTCGGACCCTCCACCCCGCCGTTCCAGCTGTAGTTCTCATCCGCGCCGTCCCTGTTGCCTTCCCCGTTCGCCTCGTTGTGCTTGTGCTGAAAGCTCACCAGATCCTCGAGCGTGAACCCGTCGTGGCAAGCGACGTAGTTCAGACTCGCCTGGGGTGAACGCCCGCCGGCCTCGAAAATATCGCTGCTTCCCGTCAGGCGCGTGGCGAACTCCGCCGCCTGACTGAAATCCGCGCGCCAGAACCTGCGCACCGCGTCGCGGAACTTCCCGTTCCACTCTGCCCAGCCTTTCGGGAATTTCCCGAGTTGATAGCCTTCTCCCCCCAAATCCCAGGGTTCGGCGATGAGCTTGCGCTTCGAGAGAACCGGGTCGTCCGCGATGGCCCCGAAAAAAGGGGATTCCGGGTCGAAATGTCTCTCGGTGCGCGCGAGGGAGGGTGCGAGATCGAACCGGAAACCGTCAACGTGAAATTCCTCCACCCAATAACGCATGCTGTCCACGATGAGACGCAGGAGCGCTGGATGAGAGACATTCAACGAATTGCCGCAGCCCGTTGTGTCGAGGTAGCGGCTCTCGTCCCCGGGATCAACGCGGTAATATGCCCGGTTGTCGAGCCCGCGAAACGCAAGATGCGGCCCTTTGAAATCTCCCTCGCCGGTATGGTTGTAGACCACGTCGAGAATCACCTCGATACCCGCGCGATGATAGGTCTTCACCATCTCCTTGAACTCATCGACCTGCCCGCCCCCCTCCTCCCGGCTGGAAAAACGCGCGTCGGGCGCGAAATAGCCTATCGTCCCGTATCCCCAATAGTTGGAAAGATCCATCCTTTGTAGACGCTGTTCGGATATCCGGTGTTGAACGGGTAGCAGTTCGATGGCCGTCACGCCCAGTTCCCTGATGTAGTCGACCACGGACGGATGGGCCAGACCCGCGTAGGAACCCCTTATCTCCTCAGGCACTTCGGGATGCCGCGTGGTGAAACCCTTGACGTGCAACTCGTAGACGATGGTCTCGGCCCAGAATGTATCGGGCCGGGGGACACCCTCCCAATCGAAGGAAGAATCCACGAGCACGCTCCTGGGCGTAGCGTGTGCGTTGTCCCTCGCGTCGAAATGGTAGATGTCGCCGGCCGCGTATCCGTATATCTCTTCGCACCAGTGGACATCGCCCGCAATCGCCTTCGCATACGGGTCCAGCAGCACCTTGTGGGGATTGAAGCGATGCCCCTGCGCAGGTGCATAGGGGCCGTGGACGCGGAACCCGTAGGGACGGCCCGCTTCGAGACCTCCCACCTCCACGCGCCAGATGTCACCCTGCCGCTCAAGGGGAATCCGCTGCGTTTCCATCCGGTGGTCATCCGCCTCGAACAGGCATAGCTCTACCCACTCCGCGTTCTCGGAGAAAAGGGAAAAGCGCACGCCTCCTGTCGTCCATTCGGCGCCCAAGTGCCCCTGTAGCTGATTCATCTTCCTCCCGCCCGGATAGTGAAACCGTCCCCGACGAACGAAACCGCGGGGCATCACGAACCATACATTCGGCAATGATCTATCATAATACCTGAACTTTGTTGTGGTTTTGTTACACGATTTTTTGCAAACCGGGTATCAATCCCGCAACGTTTGTTTCAGGACTTCTCGCGCCATCAACTCGGCTTCGCTTTTTCTACGGACAGCCTGTAGAATTACCGCGACCATCGTCATGTCGAAAACATCGGAACCCACGCCAAGGAGAGAACGCCTTGAAGATCATCGGCATTCGCGAGACGGTGGTTCCCATCCAATCGGCCCTGAGAAACGCCTTCATCGATTTTTCCCTGATGACGGTGAGCGTCGTCGCCATCCTCACCGACATCGTGCGCGACGGGAGGCGCGTCGTCGGCTTCGGCTTCAATTCGAACGGACGCTATGCTCAGCAGGGACTCTTGCGCGAACGCTTTATCCCCAGGCTCCGGGAGGCGCAGCCCGACTCGCTCTTGAACGAGGCGGGGTCGAACTTCGACCCTTCAAAGATATGGGACTGCATGATGAAGAACGAAAAGCCCGGCGGACACGGCGATCGCTCCGTCGCCGTGGGTATCATCGACAT
The DNA here is from genome assembly GCA_965200245.1 of bacterium. Classification (GTDB taxonomy): domain Bacteria; phylum UBA8248; class UBA8248; order UBA8248; family UBA8248; genus Bin107. Next base: position 405,126 of record CBDATS010000004.1, read on the forward strand.
GGCGGTATGGGACATGGTAGCCAAGATCGAGGAAAAACCACTCTACCGCCACCTGGCGGATACCTACCGCGATGGAAAATGCGACGAGAAAGTGTCCGTCTACGCCGCCGGAGGCTATTACTATCCGGGAAAGGACCTGAAAACCCTCCAGAACGAGATGCGAAGCTATCTCGATCGCGGCTACACCAGCGTCAAGATGAAGATAGGCGGTGAATCGCTTGATGACGACCGGAGGAGGATCGAGGCGGTGCTCGAAGTCGTGACCGAGGGGTGCAACCTCGCGGTGGACGCCAACGGGAAATTCGATCTGGATACCGCTATCGCCTACGCGGAGGCGTTAGCGCCCTACAACCTGCATTGGTACGAAGAGGCGGGCGACCCGCTCGACCATGCCCTCCAGGCCGAACTCGCCCGGCATTACGACAAGCCCATGGCGACGGGAGAGAACCTCTTCTCCACCCAGGACGCGAGAAACCTGATTCGCTACGCCGGGATGCGACCGGGCGTGGATATCCTGCAGTTCGACTGCGCGTTGAGCTACGGCCTGGTGGAGTACCTGAGAACGCTCGATATGGCGGCGGAACACGGCTGGTCGGCCCGCTCGTTCATCCCTCATGGCGGTCACCAACTCTCGCTCAACATTGCAGGCGGACTGGGTCTGGGGGGCAGCGAATCCTACCCCGATGTGTTCAAACCCTTCAACGGCTTCGCAGACGGCGTAGCGGTGGAAGACGGCTACGTCGGCTTCCCCGATCTGCCGGGTATCGGCATCGAAGACAAGGCGGCGCTCAAGGACGTGCTGAAAGAGTTGTCGGAGACATAGCGAAGGCGATCACTTCGAATCGCTTCACATAACATAAAGGGTTGCATCATACCTGAGAAGAAAATCGGAATGTGCTCCATCACGCAAGGCACATCCCAACTAACGGGAACTATATATCGGGGTTGGTGGACTCCGGATGCGCAATCACCGACTGGGTCCGCCGGGCCATTACGACAACGCGTCATAACGGTTCACGACACCCGAACCGCGACGCGGTGCATCGTGTTGTTGAGGTATCCCTTCGGGTTCCAGTCGATGACGTGGGGCTGCATCACCCCTGCACTGTCGGTCGCCCGCGCCCAGATCTCGTAGTATCCGGCTTCTGGCAGCATGATGCGGGCGCGGAAATTTTGCCATGCACCATCGTTTACGGGAGCGTCCAGCGCCGCAGGCTTCCAGGTCTCGCCGAAGTCATAGGAGACGTCGACCGATGCGACCGTCCGGTCTCCCGACCAAGCATGACCGCGCACCTCGACGGCACGCCCCGTTGTCGCCCCGTTCGCGGGGTGGGTGATCAGCGATTTTACTGGCATGCGCTCGATGATGACGAAATCCTTCTCGTCCACCTTCTCGCCCGGCTCGATCCTGTATCGCGGCACACGGCAGGAGGCACCGGTCATCCTGGGGCCGTCGTGCACGACATCGCGAAGGCAGATTCGCCGGAGCCATTTCTGCGAACAAGACCCCGGCCAGCCGGGAACGACGAGCCGCAGCGGCGCCCCGTTCATCGGATGAATGGGGCCGCCATTCTGGCCAAAGGCAATGAGCACGCTCTCCGTCATCGCCTTGGTGATCGGTACGCCGCGCGAGATGGGCAGCTTGCCGGGCTTCCCGGAGAGGTCTCCGTCTGCGCCGACATGGGCGGTGTAAACGACGCCAGCCGCCGCCAGCACATCCTTGAGCCGCACGCCCGTCCACTCCGAACAGGCGACTGCCCCGTGGGTCTACTGGGTGCCCCTGACAGGTGGTTTGAAAAAGGCCCGCCCGTTGCCCCCGCATTCGATGACGAGGGCCATCGTGACGACCTCGAACCTCGATCGAAGTTCGGCGATAGACAAGGTCATGGGGCGTTCCACCAGACCATCGACGGTGAGGGTCCAGGAATTCGCCGAAGCTTCCGCGGGCGGGACACCGTTGTTGCGAATGAAATGCCGGGATGTCGGGGTGATCGGGTCGTCAAGCAGGTAGGGCGGTGTTTCGGCGTTGATTGGCCGCTTGTTGAGTAGTTTCAGGCCATCTTTACCGACAAGCACCTTCTCGTCGGCGAAAGCCGCCGGAATGAGCCCCGCTGGCATGTTGCGGTGAAACGGAATCGCTGCGCTCACCATCGTCGTCATGGCGGCAAGCCCGGCGCCCCGCAGAAAGCCTCGCCGATCAGTATGCGATTTGCGTCCGAAAAAGGCGCGATCCGCCGTCACTGGATCCTGGGCGAAGAATTCGTGAACATCCCGGGCCTCGGAAGATGCGGATTTTTCTTTTGGCATGGCGTCCTCCCTTGATGGGCAACCGTTGTCGGGAAAATCGAGCTCGAATCTAGACGAACTCGGGCATCACCTCCCTGGCGAAGCGCTCGAGTGTCCTCAGGACGAGTTCCTGGGGCATCCCCGGCCACTGCACACGAAACGCCATGTGGTCCACGCCCAGTTCGTCGCGGTGGCGTCTGATGTCCTCGGCCACATCCTCCGCCGATCCGATGAGAAACCTGTCGGAGCGCAACTCATCGAGCGGCATTCGCAGCGTGTCGCTCCTTGGTAACGCCTCGCTCTGGCCCCACTTCACGTAGACGTTGTATTTGACCGCCAGGTAATCCGCACACTCGCGAAAGGCGCTCTCCCTGTCCGCCCCGATGAACATCTCCTTGATCACGGGCGTCGCATCGGGCGCACCCTTGCCTGCGGCTTCGCGCTCGGTGTGGAACATTTCCATCTGGCGCTTCAGGGTGTCGAAATGCGCATGGGGATTCAGGAACCATGCCTCCCCCGTCCTCGCCGCACGTCTCACCGCGCCGTCGCCGTTCGCCGCTATCCAGATGGGGGGTCTGGGCTTTTGAATGGACCGCATGGTGAGTTTCACGTCTTCCAGCTTTACCACCTCTCCTTCATAATCGAGTGTCCCGTCTTCCAGCAGGCGGGTGAGGGCTTCGAGTTTTTCCTCGAACGCCTTCACGCGATAGGGCTTTGTAAGGCCGAATGCGCGGTATTCGGGCTCGCGGTAGCCCAGCCCCACACCCAAGACGAAGCGTCCCTTCGTCATAGCGTCGAGCGTGGCAACCTGCTCGGCCACGTCGACCGGATTGTGCAATGCGAGCAGCAGGATGCCCGTACCGACCGTCATATTTCCCGCATGGGCCGCTACCTGGGCGACGCTCGGCCAGGTCTGCATCATCCACACGCCTTCGGTAAGGTAGTGCTGGCCGCACCACACGCTGTGAAAACCCGAATCCCGGATGAGGCGCACCTGCTCCAGATGCTCTTCCCAGCGCTCGGCGGGATCATCCCCCAGAGCGTGCTGGTTCATCACGAACATGCCGAATTTCATGCTGCACCCCTCGTTTGTCCCGTCAATTTCTCGTTCCGAAATCAGCGGCCAGTGCGATCACCTTCTCCGCCGCCTCGACAACGGGATAGTCGATCATGCGCCCGCCGACGGAGACACTCGCCTCCCCGCGCGCTGTCGCTTCCTCGAAAGCGACGACAACCTCGCGCGCCTTTTCGACCTCCTCTTTCGTCGGAGTGAAGGCGAGGTTCACGACTTCCACCTGTCTGGGGTGGATACAGAACTTGCCGAACATGCCGAGTGCGCGGCACCGATCGGCACTCGCGGCGAGACCCTCCTGGTCGTCCAGGGCAATCCAGACCGTATCAAGCGGCTTCTCAAGTGCCGCGCTACGCGAGGCCACCGCAATGCGCGAGCGCGGATAGTCGAAAATGAACTCGTCACGCGGCCATTCGACATCCAGATCATTGGTATAGTCCCCCGCCCCGAAGGCGAGTTGGAAGCGACGCTCACCCGTATCGGCAGAGGCGATGGTGAAGGCGTTTTCCACGCCCCTTGCGTTTTCGATGATGGCGAGCAGATGAATGCCTCCTGCTTCGCAACCAGTCTCTTTCTCCGCATCACGGATCAGCCGATCCGCAGCGAGTATCTGACCAGGATTCTCCGCCTTTGGCAGCACGATTCCCCGGAGTGAAGGCCCCACCACCGCCGCAATGTCCTCAGGACCACAGGCAATGGAAAAGCCCGTCACGTCATCAAGCGGATTTACGCGCACGAAGACGTCTGCCCCGTCTTCTTCATCTATCGTTTTCACTGCCGTCGCGAGCGCGTCGCGTGTGGAGGCTTTCTCATCTGCGGGTACGGCATCTTCCAGGTCCAGAACGACGGCGTCCGCTCCGACCTTGCCCACTTTCGCCAGCATTCTCTCCCTGTTCCCGGGAGCGAAAAGAATCGTCCGGTAGAGTTTCATGAATATCTCCTTCTCGTTCATCGTCTCAAGTGATGTGCTTTTACCCCTGATGGCGGCACTTGCCAAGCCGGGGAATCCTTCAGGGAGACCTGTCCGGTGGGGACCAATGGTTGGCGACGCTTCGAAAAGAATATCCGCCTTCGTTTCGGCGCGTAGGCGGATGGAATATAATCGCCCGAAACCAACGGAATTTTTTCTGGAGCACTCTCATGAATCCCGACGAACTGCTGCACCGTCCCATTACGGAACTCGCTTCTCTCATCGAAGGCGGTGAGGCGAAGCCGAGCGAGGTACTGGAAAGTCACATTGCCAGAATCGAGAACCTGGACTCGACCATAAACGCCTTCACGAGAACCACCTTCGAACTCGCCAGGGAACAGGCGGAGCACCTCGATTCCGAACTCAACAGCGGAAAATACCGTGGACCGCTCCACGGGATACCCGTCGCGCTCAAGGACCTGTTCGACCTCGAAGGTCACCCCACCACGGCGGGCAGCAGGATTCCAGGCAAAACCACCGCGAGCGAGACGGCGGAGTCCGTGCGCAGGCTCATTGATGCGGGTGCGGTGATAATCGGAAAGACGAACTTGCAGGAATTCGCGCGCGGCGGTACAGGGACGAACAGCGCATTCGGTCCGGCGCGAAACCCCTGGAACCTCGAACACACCCCTGGGGGAAGCAGCAGTGGTTCGGCCGCCTGCGTGGCGGCAGGGATGGCGGCGGCTGCGCTCGGTTCCGACACGGGCGGTTCAGTGCGCCTGCCCGCTTCTTTTTGCAACCTGGTGGGCATCCGCTCCACCTACGGCCGTGTAAGCAGAGCAGGTGCCGTACCGCTGGGACTAAGCTTCGACAACGTGGGTCCCCTCGCCCGCACGGTGGAAGACGCCGCCCTTATCCTGCAGACCATCGCCGGTCCCGACCCCAAGGACCCGACGACGGGAACCGGGCCCGCACCTGATTTTTTGGAGACCATGAGCGAAGGTGTGCATGGCATGACGCTGGGCGTGGCAACCAACCACTTCTGGCCGGGAGAAGATCCGGAAACAGAGGCCATCGTACGCGAGGCCATCGCGAGTTTCGAGAAACTGGGAGCGAGCCTCGTGGAAGTGGAAATCCCCTGGGCGCGGCTCGGCCAGGTCGCCTACGCCGCGACGGTAGGGCCCGAGGGTGCAGAATACCACCGGAAATATCTGGAAAAATTCCGAGACGGATATATCTCACCCGGAGCGGATTTTTTCGAGTACAGCCTCTTCATTCCGGGCTGGCGCTACGTGCAGGCGCAAAAGGCGAGAACCTTCTTCATCAGACAGGCGGCGGAAGCCTTCAGGAAAGTGGACGCCGTACTGACGCCCACCGTCACCATAGCGCCCCCCACTATCGCAGATTGTCTCGACGGCATGAAGATGTGGGCGATAGTGAGCGACAACACGGCGGCTTTCAGCACCATCGGCAACCCAGTGCTTCAGGTTCCGTGCGGCTTTACGAAACAGCACCTGCCCGTCGGCCTTCAGATAGCGGGCAGATGGGGGGATGAGGCACGTTTGTTCCGAATCGGCAAGGCGCTAGAGGTCGAAAATCCGCTCTGGCGGTTGCGCCCGCCCGAGGTCGACGAGCAACCGACTCCCGAACCGCTGCCGGAAGCGTCCGTTTCACTCCCACAGGCAGAATCTGACGCCGATGCCGCCGCCCACATTCTCGCCATGTCGAAAACCATGGGCTACCGGATCGATGAGGATAAAATCGCGCCGGATGCGCTTGCGCGGGGCGTATCGAGCATGCTCGCGGGACTCGGGCAATTGGACAGCCTCGACCTCGACAACTGCGAACGCGCGGAGACGCTCAATCTCCTGGAGATGGATTTCGACTCGATTCCGCCTCCGTGATAGAGGCCTAATCCGGCTTTATCAGGACTTTCAGGCACTCTCCCGTGCCTGTGACCTCGATGCCTGCCTGCACCTGGGAAAGCGGCAGGCGGTGAGTGAAGATGTCGTCTATCGGAAGCGTCGTCCTCAGGAGCATGTCCATCGCGGGCTCGAACTGCACCTGCGGATACGCCCATGAGCCGCAGATGTCCACATCCTTGTTACACACCTGGTGGGGCATGATCTCCACCCCGCCCGGATCACCGTAGTGACCCACTTCCACCAGTTTCCCGCCCCTTCGGACGATGTCCAGCCCCTCGGCGAAGGCCGCGGGAACGCCTGCCGCCTCGACAACCACGTCCGGCCCCACACCGTCCGTCCAGGAGAGAATTTGCTCTTTTCTTTCCTCTTGCGTAAGCGCCGACAGGCTCACCGTTTTCGTGGCGCCGAATTTTCTGGAGAACGCGAGCCTTTCTTTCGTCATGTCCACTGCGATGATGTCGCCCGCGCCCATCATCCGAAGGGCAGCCACCACGAGCAACCCGATGGGGCCCACGCCCATGACAACGCACCGCGCGCCTGCACCAAACCCCTCCCCTGCGTAGGGGATGCCCGGCGAGAGCGAACGCCCCGCCGCCCTTTGGGCCACCGCCAGGGGTTCGCAGAGCGTAGCCCGCTCGAGCGAGAGGCCCTCGGGCAGTTTCAGCACGAAGGAGTTTCCGGGAATGTACATGTATTCCGAATACGCCCCGAAAAGATGCGGTACCTCTCCCGAGGAGCGGAACCCGAACACCGTGCGGTTCGGGCACAACTGGGGCCGGTGCGGCACGTGAACGCAGAACCAGCATTTGCCGCACGCCTGGCTGCCCGGCGTCACGGTGATGGCGTCGCCCTCCTTGATGGGACCACCCACTGTTTTCATGTTCGAATTCGCCAGCGGCCCCATCTTTTCGATGATTCCGCTGAACTCGTGCCCCGGAATCACCGGCCACGTCACGTTCAGTTTGCCCCCGTACATGTGCTTGTCCGAACCGCAGACACCCACGGCGGCCACCTTCATCAACAGGGCGTCGTCCTCAATCTCGGGCATGGGATATTCGCGCAGGGCGATCTCGCCCGGCTGTAGAATCGTAGCGGCCTGAACGGTGGACATTGAATCCATCTCCTCGAAATGACGGCTGTGCGCCCGGGAAAAACGGCGCGAGACTCTCTGGATGTTGTTATGAGCGCTACTTTAGCGTATCTCTGATTCGCGCCACAATGAACGAAGTGGAAGCACTCCCCGAATCTGTTGAGGAACGTCCATGCCACTTGAGAAGACGCTTGCCATCTTCGGCTATCCCCTGGGGCATACGCTCTCGCCCGTCATGCACAACGCGGCAGCGCACGCACTGGGGCTGCCCTATCGCTTCACGGCCTACGAGGTGCACCCGGATCGTTACGAGGAGGCGGTACGCGGCGCAAGCGCGATGGGTTTCGCGGGTTTTTGCGTCACCATCCCCCACAAAGTGGCCACATTCAGTCTGGTGGATGATTTGAGCGAGGACGCGAGACTCATGGGCGCAGTAAACATGGTGACCTTCGAGAACGACGGCAAACTCAAGGGGCACAACACGGACGGTTCAGGCTGGCTCCGCTCCCTGCAGGAGGAAACGGGTGTTTCACCCGAAGGGAAAAGATGCCTGTTGCTGGGCGCGGGCGGAGCCGCGCGAGCCATCGCCATCAAGCTCGCACAAACGGGGGCGGCGCACATTGAGATTCGAAACCGCACGGCGGAAAAGGCGATATCGCTGGCGCGCGAGGTGAAATCCCACTTTCCGGAAATCGAAATCAGCGGAGGGGGCCTTGAGAAACTTGAATCCGCCGCCCGTGGGCGGGATATTATCGTCAACACGACCAGCCTGGGGATGACCGGGGACAAGACTCGGGAGGCGGCCTGCTGCCTGCCCGAACAGTTCATACCGCCTGAGAGCATCTGTGCGGACGCGGTCTACAACCCGCTCGACACCCCCTTTCTGAAAGCCGCCCGCCGTAAAGGGGCACGTACCGTCTCGGGCATCGGCTGGCTTTTGCATCAGGGGGCCCTGGGCTGGGAACTTTGGACCGGCACGCAGATGCCCATCGATCATGTGCACGAGAAGATGCTCGAGGCGCTTCAGAACCGATAGTATCCACTTGAGACAGGGAGCCTGAGAAATTCCATGAGTATGCCGCTTGAGGGGATTCGCGTCCTCGATCTTTCCAGAATTCTGGCGGGTCCGTTCTGCACCATGATGCTCGGTGATATGGGGGCGGAGGTCATCAAAGTCGAAAACCCTGTCGGCGGAGACGACACGCGCGGCTGGCCCCCTTTTTATGACGGAGGCGAGAGCAGCTACTTCCAGTCCGTGAACCGCAACAAGAAAAGTCTCACGCTGAACCTGAAAGCCGGGGAAGGAAAGTCGATCCTGACGGCACTCGTCGAGAAATCGGACATCCTCATCCAGAACTTTCGACCCGGCGCCATCGAACGCCTCGGTTTCGACTGGGATACCTGCCATTCCCTCAACCCCCGCCTCATCTATGCCAGCGTCTCGGGCTACGGCCAGAGCGGCCCCTCAAAGGAGAGACCCGCCTACGACATTCTCTTGCAGGGCGAAGGCGGGCTCATGAGCATAACGGGTGCGGAGGGAGGCGGCGGCTTCAAGACGGGCATCGCCATCGCCGATCTCACCACCGCCATGTTCGCAACCCAGGGAATTCTGCTCGCCATCATCGCCCGCGAGAAAACGGGCAAGGGTCAATACGTCGATACCGCCATTCAGGACGGACAGGCGGCGCTCATGAGCCACGCCGCGGGCAACTTTTTCGCTACGGGAAACCTGCCCGGACGGTTGGGGAACCGCCACCCGAGCATCGCGCCGTATCGCGATTTTCCCTGCTCGGACGGGGAACTCATCGTGGCGGCTGCAAACGACTCCCTGTGGCAGCGCTTCGCCCGCGCCATCGGCAGAACCGACCTAGCGGACGACCCAAAATGGACCACGAACGCGGCGCGCGTATCGGGACGCGATGAACTGGAAGCCGAGATTGAACAGACCATGCAGGCCAAAACCCGCGCGGAATGGGCCGAAATCGTATCGGACGCAGGCGTACCCTGCGGACCAGTGCGGACGATAGAGGAATTGTGTGCGGACCCGCAGATCCATCACCGCGAGATGGTCGTCGAGATGGAGCATGCGAAAACCGGCATCCTGAAAGTGATGGGCAACCCCATGAAGCTCTCGGATACACCCGGCAAACTCCGCCTGCCCCCTCCCATGCTGGGCGAGCATACAGAAGATGTCCTCTCCGGCTTGCTCGGCAAGTCGAGTGCGGAAATCGCCGCGCTGAAAGACAGGGGCGTCGTCTAGCTCGCACGAGAGGACAAGCCTTGTCAGACGCTACGCTCGCCGATAGGATGCAGGAGAAATCGCGGACATTACTCAACATAACCGGAGAAGCGTCCTGAGAACCGTCACGTATTCATTCAACTTTACCTTGCCGATTACGAACTGGTGCGTAAACCATTGCGGCTACTGCAGTTTCCGCAGCAGCGTACCCACCCTGCTCTCGATGGAAGAGTGCGAACATCTTGCGAAGCAGGCCTGGGAGCAGGGCGTGGTCGAGGCACTCGTCATGACGGGCGAGGGCATCGACAGGCACAAGGGCCTCAGGAATGAATTGAAAGCCTGGGGGTATGAATCCTATGCTGCCTATACGGCTTCGGTGTGCAAAATGTGCCTCGATATCGGCCTCCTGCCCCACGCCAACATCGGCACGCTGGAGGAGTGGGAATTCGAGATTCTAAAGCCCTACAACGTTTCCATTGGCATGATGATGGAAACGGTAAGCCCGGAGGCCACGCGCATCGCTCACCGCTCGGCACCCACGAAAACGCCCGAAGTCCGACTCACCTCCCTGGAAGCAGCGGGCAAGCTTGGAATCGCGTTCACGACAGGAATACTCATCGGCATCGGAGAATCTCCTGAAGAGCGCATCGAGACGCTGGAAGCCATCGCTGACTTGCACAGCCGCTACGGGCACATTCAGGAAATTATCCTGCAGCCCCTGAACCCTCAGCCCATGACACCCATGGCCAAGTGGATGCGTCCGCCGGATGCGGACATCGCGGTGCTGATCCCCGAGGTGCAAAGGCTCATGCCGGGCGTACACATACAGGTCCCGCCGAACCTAGTCGACGATTTGCTCGGCCTCATCATGGCGGGGGCGGACGATATCGGCGGCATCGCGCCCGAACCCGATCATATCAACCCGAACCGTCACTGGCCTGTGCTCGGGAATCTCGACCAGTCTCTCCATCAGGAAGGCATCGCGCTGCGACTGCGGATGCCCGTGTATGATGAATTCATCGAGGCGGGCTGGTGTCCGCCCGAAACCATGCCCGCGCTGCGCCGGATGCTGGCGAGGCGCGAAGCGCAGGAAACCCTGCCCCTGGAGATCGTATGAACGCCCTTTTTGCCCATGAAGTCCTCGACGCATTCGAGGCGGGAGAGGAAATATCGCGGGAAGGAGCAACCGCCCTGCTCACGGAAAAGGATGAGGGATTCACCGAGCGCCTTTATGAGACGGCGGACGCAGAGAGAAAACAGGCCGTCGGCGACGAGGTGAGTTACGTCATCAACGCGAACGTGAATTTCACGAACGTGTGCTATACGGATTGCAAGTATTGCGGCTTCTGGCGGCGGCCGAATGCGCCGGACGCCTATACGCATGATGACGACGTGTTGCGCCAAAAATTCGAGCGCGCAAGGGACTTCGGTGTGCGTGAAATCTGCATGCAGGGAGGGCTGAATCCCCAGGTATCGATCGACCGCTACGAGGAGGTGCTCAGGCTCGCGCGCGAAGTGATTCCCGGTGTTCACATGCACACCTACTCGCCCGCGGAAGTCGACCACATCCAGCGAAAAACCAGGCTGCCGCTCGAAGTGGTGCTCACAAGGCTCAAAGACGCAGGGCTCGGCTCCGTTCCCGGAACGGCAGCAGAGATCCTCGTGGAAAGGGTGAAAAAGCTCATTAGCCCGGGAAGAATCCCCGTCGAGAGATGGTGCGAGATCATCAGAACTGCTCATGCCGTGGGCATCCCGACGACTTCCACCGTCATGTACGGTCACATCGAGAGCAGCGCCGATTTGGCCGAGCACATGGATATTCTCCGTACGATGCAGAATGACTCGCTCAAGACCGGGGGTGAGGGCCGATTCACAGAGTTCGTTCCCTTGCCCTTTATCCCGTATGACAACAAGATGGGCGAGGAATTCGGCATCGAGGAGATGGCGGATATCGAAACCATTCTTAAACTCCACGCTGTCGCCCGCCTCTTCTTCCGGGAAACGATCACCAACATCCAGGTGGCGTGGCCCAAGATTGGAATCGATGCTGCGAAAAAGGCGCTCTCTCTTGGGGTGAACGACCTAGGCGGAACGCTGATCGAGGAGAACATCTCCAGAGAGTCGGGCTCGGAATACGGGCAAAGCCTGAGCCCCAGACAGTTCAACGACGCTATCCTGGGAGCAGGGCGCATCCCCGTTCAGCGCACGACGACATACGACATCATCCGCGAAGACGACCCGAGATACCGCCACCCCCGCGCAGACGACGAGGCCCTGCTCGGTGCCGGTTTCTCGGGCGGAAAAAAGGTGGGCGACTTCATCTCGGAAAACCATCTGGGCTTCTCGGGCATCGAACGCCCCCGCTAATCGGCCGGAGAAAAAAACCTTGAACGAACTTCACCACCCCTCCTTCAAAGACATGATGAACGACGTTGTGGACGCGGGCAGTTGCTGCGAGTGCGGAAGCTGCGTCCTCGTCTGCCCGCATAACGTTATCGAATATATCGACTCCAAGCCCAAGCAGACGGCCAAGGCGAAGGCAGATTTCGATTTCTGCGGCATCAGCGTGGGGGTGGGCTGCGACGTCTGCGCGTCGGTATGCCCGAGGCTCTGGCCAAGAGAGATTCACTTGAAGGACGCCACCTTCCAGGAGACGAGAAGCGAGATATACGAGGGCATCTTCGGCGCCTATCAGCACATCTTCATGGCGAGGACCAAACGCGACGACGTGATGGAACGTGCCCAGGACGGCGGCATCGTTACGGCGCTCCTGGCATGGGCACTCCAGGCGGGTGTCATCGACGGCGCGGTGGTCTCCGCCGTCGGTGAGGACGACCCGCCTTGTGACCCAAGCCCAAAGGTCGCCACGACATATGAGGAGATCCGCGCGAGTGCGGGCAGCTGGTACACCTACTGTCCGAACAACCTGGCGCTCGAAGAGGTGCAAAAAAGAGATCTCAGGAAAGTCGGCTTCGTGGGTGTTCCCTGCCAGGTCACGCCCGTGCGCAAGATGGAGTTCATCGACCCCTCTTTTCTGGTCTCGCACAAGAAAAGGCCCCAGCACATCCAGAAGCAGCGCGGCTTCCTGAGAGGTTTCTCGGATCGCGTGGCGTTCCAAATCGGCCTGTTCTGCACGGAAGTCTTCACCTTCAACCTCATGACGGAGAAAATCGAAAAGGACCTGGGCATCCCTCTCACGGAAGTGGCGAAGTTCAACGTGAAGGGTGAGGTACTCGTCCACAAGAAAGACGGGGAACTCGTCACCTTCTCACTCCAGGAGGCGATGGAGAACTATCAACGTCCCGAATGCCAGCACTGCGCGGATTTCTCCGCCGAACTCGCGGACATCGCCTGCGGAGGCGTAGGCACGCGGGGCTGGACCATCGTGGTGCTGCGAACCGAGAAGGGCAAGGAGATCTGGAGCGAATTCGAAAAGGAGGGCCTCGTTGAGATTCAGCCGATACAGGAGAACCGGCGGGCATGGAACATCCTGCACATTCTGGCAAGAAGACAGCGCAATCGCGTGCCGACCATGAGCCATAGAAGCGGCACCCCGGCCGGTCTCCCCCAATACGACCCGTTCGAGGGTGCCAGTTTCGCCTCGCAAAGAATGGCCGACAGTCCCAAGACGCCAGAGGAGTTGGAGAACTGCCTCGCCACGGCCTATGGGGAAGAGGATCGCCCCGCCGGCATACGCGGCTTCCTGGCGGGTCGGCCCATTCCGAACGACCCGGGAGACCCGCCCCCCGGGGAGAAACGCAAACTTCCACCACCCCCGAGCCCGGCCGAGGGCGGCGCCCCGCCGGGTTGGACACCTCAAGAGTCATAAGTTGGATACCTCCTCCGCCATACAAAAAAACCAGGCGCTCTCCATTTCACTCAATGAGGCACTGTACAAAAGGCGCTCCATCCGGCATTTCACGACGCAAGCCGTTCCAATGGAAATACTCGAAACCGCTCTCGCCGCCGCGTGCCTGGCTCCCAGCCCGCACGGGACGAGCCCCTGGCGGTTTTGCATACTCGATTCCAGGGTGGCGAGAGAAACCCTGGCCACCGAAATGGGGAAAAATTTTCTGCGCGACATGGAGGCGGAGGGCGTTTCCGAAGAGGAGCGCACCCGCAGGCATCAGGGGAGTATTCGCCTGCTCACCGGAGCGCCCGCGCTTATCATGGCGTCGCTCTCCTTCACGGACCTGGACGTTTACAAAGAGCCCGCGAAACAGGCCAACGAATGGATGATGGCCGAACACAGCCTGGGCGGCGCTCTACAGAACCTGATGCTCGCCTTGGCGGCCCAGGGAGTGGGTTCGGTGTGGCGCTGCGCTCCTTTGTTCTGTCCCGAAACGGCCAGAACGGCCCTGGACCTGCCTGCAGACTGGCTGCCAAGGGCTCTCATCGTGGCAGGCTATCCCTCGCAACAGCCCCCTCCCAAAGAAACGCCAAGACCGATGCTGATCGTCCGATGAGCTTTTCCGGCCCGGTCGTTGCGCTTGCTGGCGGAGTGGGAGGTGCGAAGCTCGCCGTCGGTCTCGCGCATGCACTTCCCGAGGGGACACTCACCGTCGTCGTGAATACGGCGGACGACCTGGTACTTCACGGCCTGCACATAAGTCCCGACATCGACACCGTGATGTACAACCTCGCAGGAATGTCCAACCCCGAGACGGGTTGGGGCATCAACGGCGACGGGACGAGCGCGCTCGACCTTTTGGGCCGCTACGGGGGGCCGACCTGGTTCCGGCTGGGCGATATGGACCTGGCGACCCATATTCGTCGAACCCAGCGCCTAGCCGAGGGTGCGCGCCTGACGAAAGTGACGCGCGAACTTGCCGCTTCCCTGGGCATCAAGGCGAACATTCTGCCCATGACGGACTCTCCCATCGCCACGCGTGTCAAAACGCCGGAAGGGGAACTCGAGTTCCAAGACTACTTCGTGGCCAGGGGAACCAGGCCGAGCGTTTGCGGCGTAAGGTTTCAGGGGGCAGACGAGGCGCGCGCCACACCGGAAGTAATGCGTGCGTTCGATGAGGCGCGCGCTATCGTATTCTGCCCATCGAACCCGATTGTGAGCATCGGCCCCATTCTCGCGATTTCGGACATCCACAAACGCCTGCGTCGTGCGTCCGTGCCGCGCGTGGGAGTGAGTCCCATCATAGGAGGAACAGCCTTGAGGGGTCCGGCCGCCGAGATGCTCAGAAGTCTGGGGCATGACGTGTCGGCCTTGGGCGTCGCCCGGATTCTCAGGGACGTTCTTGACGGGTTCGTCGTGGACACCGAGGACGAAGCACTGGTCGCGTCCATCGAGGAGTTGGGGCTTGAGAGCATCGCGCTTCCCAGTATCATGTCCAACGCAGATTCCAAGAAAAAACTGGCGGAGGGCGTTTTGGCGTTCGCCTCATCCGTACGAAAGATGGCATAAGGAGTTTCAGGTACACTCCAAGATACGATTCCTTTTCACGACCCCGGGATGGATGATGAGTTTCAAGAGCCCTTACGTCGCCCTGATACCCGTTCGCGATTTCAGAACCGGAAAATCGAGGCTCGCGCAAACGCTGGACGAGAACACAAGAAATCAGTTGGGTCGATGGATGCTCGAACGCGTCCTAAAGGCCGTCGGGAATGCCGGGCGTATTGATGAGATCGCTGTGTTGAGCGATTCCGCGGAAGTCCTGACACTCGCCGGGGAATACGGCGCGGTCGGTTTACTCCAGGAATCACGCGGCCTGAACCAGGATCTGGAAATTGGTCGATCCTGGGCGAGAAGCAGAAACGCCCGTTCGTTATTTGTCGTCCACGGAGATCTGCCGTTTCTGACGACGGAAGAGGTGAACGCTTTTCTGGAAGAACGAAAGCCGCCTGAAAACGCCGAGTGCGATATACGCATCGCCCGCTCGAAGGATGGCGGTACGACCGCGCTGTTCACCCGGCCGATCGACGCCATTCCCTTTCTGTTCGGGGAGCACAGCTTCGAGGAACACAACAAGGCCGCGAAGATATCCGGCTGCGAGGCGCAGCCTTTTGAATCGTTTGGCTTCGCGCAGGACATCGACTCGCCCGAGGACCTCGAATTCCTGCTCTCCCATATTGGGGAAGCGCCGGAGTGGCTCGCTTCCGCTCCCATGAGATGAACAGCGTAGAAATCATCCCAGTCACCGGTTTGCCGGAAATCAAGGAGGGTGACGCGCTCGCCCACTTGATCCTGAATGCACTCGAAGCAGACGGTGTGAAAATACAGGATCGGGACATCCTTGTCCTCGCTCAAAAGATCATCAGCAAGGCCGAGGGCAGGGTTTTGGACCTGAAAAGCATCGAACCTTCCCGGGAAGCGCTGGAAATCGCCAATCGCGACGGGCGCGACCCCAGACTGGTGGAAGCGGTGCTCGGTGAGTCGAACGAGATCGTCGCCGCTTCTGAACGGGCACTCATCGTCGAGCATCGCTCAGGGGCAGTATGCGCCCATGCGGGAATAGACCGCTCAAACTTAAGAGGCGGCAAAGATGAGGTACTGCTTCTGCCCCGTGACGCCGACCTCTCCGCCAGGGAACTCCATCAAGAAATGAAAAGCGCGGCGAACGCATTCGTTCCCGTCCTTATCGCAGACACACAGGGGCGCGCGTTCCGGCGGGGCGTTGTCGGCGTGGCGATAGGGTGCGCAGGCCTTGAGCCTCTTGTGGACCTGAGAGGAGAGAAAGACCGTAGCGGCCGTATGCTTGAGATTACCATACTCGCGCACGCAGATGAAATCGCGGCGGCGGCCAGCCTCGTGATGGGACAGGACAAGCAGGGGGTTCCCGCCGTCTTGATTCGCGGGCTGGACTACCATGAGGGCAACGCTCCCGCGCGTTCGCTTTACCGAAAGAAAGAAGAAGACCTGTTTCGCCCATGAAACCACAACCTTTCATAT
Source organism: bacterium (assembly GCA_965200245.1). Lineage (GTDB taxonomy): Bacteria > UBA8248 > UBA8248 > UBA8248 > UBA8248 > Bin107. Next base: position 421,552 of record CBDATS010000004.1, read on the forward strand.
GAGGAAACGCCCATGGCTATACTTCACTGGAACGACGTCGAGGAAAGACAACTGAACAACATCATCCGGGGCAGAATCGTGAAGACGGACAACGTGATGGCGTGCCGGATTACGGCGAAGACCGGAAGCCCCATCAAAACGCACACACACGAGTTTGACCAGATTACGCACATGATTCGCGGAAAGCTGAAGTTCCACTCGGGAGACGAGGATTACCAAGTCGTCGAGGCGGGAGATGTCATGATCTTTCCGGCTGGAACCCCGCACGGCGGGGAAGTTCTCGAAGAAGCGGAATACATTGACATGTTCTCGCCGCCGAATCCAGATTTTCAGTGGGACAAATAACCGCTTGGCTTGAAAGCGTTTCGGAGCGATCAACCTACCCCACCCTGCCTGCGAAAGACGGTACTCCCCTATCGGAAGGGCTGACTTATAGCTTTTGAATCGTCTGAGGCTTGCATTTTTCCTCTCTCCTGTATTCAGACGCAAGGTTTCTCACCCTTACGTAGATGCCATTGCGCCCGTCTTTCTGGCTCTTGTTCTGCGTGTCTTCGAAGGCCAGTCCTGAATGAGAAAACTCTACGCCAGCACGAGATCCACGATCGAGTCCGCGACATCTGCAAGACCCAGAACCACTTGGCCGGGGCCTGGGATATGTGCCTCGGGAATGTTCAGGCCACGCCTGATCAACTTCCACCAGGAAGTGTTCGCTTTTTCACCCGGTCGCAGATGTTGGTGCATGATACATCCAACAGCACCGCTGCCTGCACAACGGCTATAATTTAGGGCAAAATGTCTTGAATACGAGCCGTACTAATAAGAGGAAATGCGTGTTTTGTGTATTTTTATGCAGAATTCTGATTTTGTTGATTGTCAAAGTGAAGATAATTCGGTAACATACAGAAAATAATGGGGTTGTGGGCAATGTAGATAACCTTGGCGTCTACAGGATCCAAACGATTCGCTCACCGGCCCGAAATTTCCCGGATTCGCCGAACGTTACAGACCGCCCTTTCGACAACACGGACCAGGGCTCAACTTATGTGGGGCGTTACCCAACCGACCTTGAACTTCATCCAGAACTTCTCCTGGAACCATATGATCGATATCGGGTTCATGTGGTTCCTGCTGTATCAGGTTTACATCCGCTTCAAGGGCACTCAGGCGATGCGCCTTCTCGTGCGTGTGTTCGGAGTGTGGCTCGTCTACCTCGCCTCGCAGGCCGCGGGCCTGCACCTGACCTCGTTCCTGCTGTGGGCTATCTGGATCGCCGTCCTCATCTTGTTTCTCATCAATTTCCACGGGGAAATCCAGAAGATATTCTTCCAGCTCAACCCGATGCGCAGATTCTCCACCCTTTTTCGCCGTGCGATGCGCATCCGCCTGCCGGACGAAAGTATCACTACCATCGCCCAATCCGTTTTTTCGCTCGCGGCGAAACAAATGGGCGCGATCATCGTCGTGGAGCAACGGGATTTAACCGATTCCCTGCTAAGAAGTCCTGGTGAAGAGATTGAAGCGGATATCCAGCTGGCCCTGTTGGAAACCATCTTCTTCAAGGGAGCACCCTACCACGACGGTGCCGCCATAGTCCGAAAGAACAAGGTCTCGCGCGTGGGATGTGTTTTGCCCCTTTCCGAAAACCATGCCCTGCCGGCGGAGTTCGGCACGCGCCACAGGGCGGCAGTGGGTATCACGGAGCGATGCGACGCCCTGGCGATCGTCATATCTGAAGAACGTGGAGAGGTCACCTGCGTGGAAGGCGGCCAAATCAAGGCGATGCAGAACAAAGACGAACTCTCCTCCTGGCTTATGGCGCGGCAGCGCGCGGCCCGTGAGGCGGGGCAGACGAAAGGGCGCGTATCAATCGGCAATCTTTTCGAGAACTGGCGGCCCAAGCTTGCCGCACTGGCTGCCGTCATATTCCTGTGGTCGCTCGTCGGGCAGGAACACCAAAACCCGCAGAACTTCTTCCCGCAACTCGAAAGCAAGGTGGAAGAGGAATTCCGCGTACCAGTGCATTACTACAACATCCCGAACGGGGTCGTCCTGCCGGCCGATGTGTCGAAAGAAGTCACAATTCGCCTGAGAGGCAGGCGAGATATCCTCAATTACATCGACCCTACACGTCTGCGCGTAAACGTGAACCTGGCCCAAATGACGCCGGGTGCGCATTCGCGCACGCTCACGGGCCGTGACATCGATCTCCCGAGCGGTCTTGAATTCCTAGGCGCGGAACCGAAAACTGTGGAGGTGAACCTCGGAGAAGTACCAAAGCCCGAGAAAATGACGAAATCGAGTGCCTCCACCGAGACACCCGATTCCTGAAGTTTCAAGACTTCTCTTTTCTCTTCAGATGCCTGAATTTCAAGCGAACCGAGAATTTTCTTTTTTCAGACAGAGAAACCATATTGAAAGAACCGGGCCTACCCCGCCAAGACGTCCAGGGCGACTAGAGACGCCAATCGGGCAAACCATCTTTGATGGATTGCTGCGTCAACCGAGTGAGGTGGGAGAAGGCGACTCATGAAGTGGCTCCGGTCCGGATTCTGGAAACCTTTCCAAAGAAGGAGGATGCGATGGCGTCTACGATAAATCGCTTCAGCCGTGCGGAAACGACACCCTCCCCGGCCCCATCGCATTGGCCGGGCGGGGAGGTATATATATAGGCCGATGCCCATTGGAAAGGCGACAAAACGCCTTTTCGGGATGAAAGGAATTCTCATCTCAAAAGGAACAAAAAAGAGAGCGGAGTGTAACGCCCTGCTCTTCTTTTTTGCTAGCCTTTGGCCTCAAGTTTTCTCATCTCGATTTCGAGTTGCTGCAATCTGTTCTTGATCATGTTGAAGTCGTACTCAAACCCTTCGGCAAGTAGCACGAGACCTTGATAGAACCGGTGCTTATCCGGCTCTTCTTCCACATTCACCGAATCGAGAATTTCGGCGAAAACCTCTCTGGCGTGATGAAAGCTCAAAATCCCTCTCCCTTTATTGAACGAAAACGTACACGAGAAACGGTAAAATTTCGCGGGAAGAAACTCGCCCGTATCTCTGCTAGAATCCTCCGTATCGACAAATAAACCACAACGCTTACGAGGAGTCATCTTCATGCCGGAAAGACCGAACACGCCGCAAGTTATCCTCCGCCATATCCAGGGCACGCAACTCCAGATGCTCACCACCACGGGAAAGCACTCCTACGTGCTCGACGAACCCGAAACCCGCGGTGGGACTGACCTCGCCGCTACGCCTTTCGAGTTCTTCATCGCGGGACACGCGGGCTGAGGCCTCTACACGCTGCTGGGAGCAGCGAAGGCCAAGGGCATCCAGATTGACGACGTGGAAGTCCACGCGGAGTTCAAGCGCAACATATCTCCCGAATTCCACGCGGATTATCACGCGGACCCCGAACGGAGAAAACTCTCTATCGGCGTTATTCGCACAAACTATTACATTCACGGCGACGTGTCCGAAGAGCAAAAGGCAGAACTCCTCGACGAACTCGCCAACTGCCCCATCCACAACACCCTGATGACGCCGCCAAAACTCGAGGAACGCATCGTCGTTCTGGGCGAGGATGAAACCGCGCCAACAGAAATTTGACTTGGAGAGACAGGAAACCGCTCTTAAATCAGGGTCAGTAGGAAACCTTCTCTTCCATCTGCGCCCACAGATTAAAGGTTTCCAGTGCTTCATCTTTCAGGAGTCGAGTTGCTTCGAGCTTTCTTTCGCCAACCGGCAGGGAGATTTCCTTGTAGAGAAATTCATCGGAAAACCCGATTGCATCGGCTTCGACGATGGTGTTCCCGTAATACATTTTCTCGATTCTCGCCCAGTAAATGGCGCTCAGACACATCGGGCACGGCTCGCAACTTGTGTATATCTCACAACCTGACAAATCGAAATTTTTCAGTTTCGCGCTCGCCGCCCGAATGGCGAGCATCTCGGCGTGAGCGGTGGGATCGCAAGAAGACGTCACCCGGTTCGCACCTTCGCCGATAATCTCACCGTGCTTGACGACAACGGACCCGAAGGGCCCGCCGTGCCCCTCCCTCACGTTCTGGGATGCGATCGCTATCGCCCTTCTCATGAAAGATTCCGAATTCGTCATTTTTTCATCTCCCGGTTGTGCCCACCCATACGCTGTCGTTTTCTTCTCACCGCGGTTTCGGTTTTCCCGGCATCCGTTCCATTATAGCTTGCTTTTTCGGATAGTTTACATTCATTTTGTAAACTCTCCTTTCATAGTTCCAAAGGGAGCCTGTAGCAAAAGAGACGCCACTGCGTAAAATCCAAAACCGAAAAGGAAGAGATGATGAAAATCGGATTTATCGGACTGGGAAAAATGGGAGCCGGCATGGCGGCCAACCTCCAGAGGGCGGGCTATGAACTCATCGTCCACGATATCGTGCGTGATGCGGCGGTGGAGCACATCAAGCGCGGCGCGCTGTGGGCAGAGACCCCCGCAGAGATGGCTCGCGCGTGTGAAATCATCTTCACTTCTCTGCCCGGTCCCACAGAAGTCGAGAACGTAGCCACGGGGCCGAACGGAATTCTCGAGGGCATCGGCGCACGAAAAGTCTACATCGACCTGAGCACGGGATACCCCGCAATCATCCGCAGAATTCATGAGAAATTCACGGAAACAGGCGCACACATGCTCGATGCCCCCGTAAGCGGCTCCACCATAGGCGCGAACACGGGGCGCCTGGCCATTATGGTGGGGGGTGAGGAGGAGGTTTTTGAACGCTGCAAGCCCCTTTTCGATGCCATCGGCGATCAGCCTACCTACACCGGACCGGTCGGAACGGGCACCGTGTGCAAACTCGCGCACAACTGCCTGGGCTACGGCATTCAGGCCATTGCGGCGGAGTGCTACTCCCTCGGCGTCAAGGCGGGCGCAGCTCCCGAGGTTTTGGCTGAAACTATTCGAAACGGGGCGGTAGGTAGAGGAGTGCACTTCCACTACATCTTCCCCGACACTTTCTTCAAAGGAAAATTCGACGATCCCCACTTTCCCATCAAGGGCGCGGTGAAAGACGTGAGCCTCGCGCTCCAGCTCGCTCGTGAGCACGACGTGCCCATGACGATAGGAAACATCGCCCACGGGGAGCTCGTCACGGGCTTGAACCGCGGCTGGGGAGAGGATGACGCGAGGCGTGCCATGACGCTACAGGAAGAGCGGGCGGGCGGTGTAAAGATGAGAATTTCAGAATAGGAGATAATTCAAGTGAAACACGGAATCGCCATGCTGCCCCCTGCGCCTGATACCTACGCGCACTGGTGCCGACTCTCCGAGGAAGCAGGTTTTGACGTTATCTGGGTGCCGGACTCGCAGTCCCTCTACCGGGAACTTTACGTCTCATGCACTATCTGTGCGGCGAACACCACACGCGTCCTCCTCGGGCCGAACGTCACCAATCCGATGACGCGACACCCAGCGACGGCGGCGAGTGCCATTGCCACAGTGGACGAATTTTCAGGCGGCCGTGCGCTGTTCGGTATCGCGACAGGCGATAGCGCCGTCTTGAACCTGGGTCTACGCCCCGGTCGTGTGGACGAGATGCGCGATTACGTGCTCGCCATGCGCGGGATGCTCGAAGAGGGAATTGCCCATTACCAGGGAAAACCCTGCACCCTTAAGTGGCATCAAAAGCGCATCCCGCTTTACATCGCCGCCGAGGGACCGCGCACCATCCGCCTGGCAGGCGAGATTGCAGACGGCGTCACCATCGGCACTGGCCTTACACCTGAGGTGGTGGCGGACTCCCTCACCTGGCTGGAGGAAGGCGCGAGAAAATCGGGTCGAAAGCTGGACGATATCGACATCTGGTGGCTCGCCAAGGTGAATGTGCTGGCAGACGGCGAGAGCGCCCGCGAGGAGATTCGCATGGCGTTGGCCGCGAGTGCGCACCATGCCTTTCGTTTCACTCTGGAGGACAAGCGGGTGCCTTGGGATCTTCGCTCCGCCGTCGAAACCCTCAAAAAGGAATATGCCTTTCATGAGCACGAGATGGTGGACAAGCAGACGAACGCCGAACTCGTGGACAGGCTCGGCCTTCGCGAATACCTGCTCGATCGCTTCGCCATCGCAGGCGACGCTGCGGAATGCGTGCAACGGCTCCACGAACTCGAAGCGACGGGTGTCGGGGCCTTGAGAATTGCCGCCCACGTGCACGACAAACCCGCATTTATCCGGACATGGGGCCGCGAGATAATCGGCGCAACCAAACAACCATAGAGGACGCCTTTATGAGACACGGTATTTCGTTCAGACCGCCCGATACGGATTCGTTCTCCCGCTGGTGTAAGTGCGCGGAAAAACTCGGCTTCGATGCGGTGTTCATACCCGACACACAATCCCTCTACCGGGAAGTCTACGTCTCATGCGCGATATGCGCGATGGAGACGAGCGAGATCATATTCGGCCCGTGCGTCACGAATCCCGTCACGCGCCATCCGGCGGTGGCTGCGAGTGCCATCGGCACCATCAGCGAGCTATCGGGCGGGCGCGCCTTCTGGGGAATCGCCACGGGTGACAGCGCGGTGTTGAACTTGGGGTTACGACCCGCGAAACTTGCCGAGATGCGCGAATACATTCTCGCGGTACGGGGGATGCTCGAAGAAGGAAGCACCGAGTACAAGGGGAGGCCCAACCGGCTGAGCTGGCATAATTCCCACATTCCGATTCACATCGCTGCAGAAGGCCCCAAGACGCTGCGCCTGGCAAGCGAGGTGGCAGATGGCGTCATTATCGGAACAGGCCTCATTCCCGAAGTCATCGCTGACACGCTCTCCTTCATCGACGAGGGTGCCAGGAAGTCCGGTCGAAGGGTGGAGGATCTGGACCTCTGGTGGCTGGTAGACGCCCACGTGGATGCGGACGGCGAGCGCGCCCGCGAGGACATCCGCACCGCTCTCGCCGCAAGCGCGCATCACTCGTTCGCCTTCACGATGGAGAACAAGCGAGTCCCCAAAAAACTCGAGGCTGGCATCCGCGCGCTGAGAGATGGATACCAAACCTCCGAGCACGGCTTTATAGACAAATCGAACAACGCTGCGCTCGTGGACGAATTCGGCCTCAGGGAATATCTGGCAGAACGGTTTGCCATCGTCGGCACGCCCGGAGAATGCCGAAAGAGGATCGAATATTTGGAGAACCTGGGCGTCAAGGGGCTTCGCATCAACAACAACCTGCCCGACAGGACGGCCTTCATGAACACCTGGGCCATGGAGGTGAGAGGAATCGAATGAGTATCGACACCCAAGCGATGCGAAAAGGCAACACCCGATTCATGAGCAATCGTAATTTACCTATAGAGATAGAACCCCTCGATTCGAGTGCGGCTCATGAATCTTATAATCCCGTCAACTCCTCATATTTTGAGAGTTGCGCATCAGACATATGGAATTCCTTCATCTCAGCATAGGTTGCGGTTGTAAAATGCATTGCATCCGCAGGCTACAAACTCCATCTCCGAGAGATACCTTTCTCTCATGAGACGCCTGGAATCTCGTTGTAAACGCTCATGCACTTCCACCAAGGTAACGGCACGGCGATCCATCCACATCGAATCTATCTTGGCTTCAAGCACAGGGTTCCTGTGCCTGCCCCTTTCTATGGTGTCATACGCCACCTCGGCAATCGACCACATGGATGTTACTATTTGACACTCACCTTGACGCGATTCTGACACTAACGCATTCAGGATGGGCAACCTGCTCTCTGCACATCGATATAAGGCAGAGAAACATCGGCATCCCAATAGTAAGTATCAGCCATCACGCAACCGCCTAATCGTGACTTCTGGCAATTCCGCGTCTGGCTTCAACAGCAGAATTGCGCGCGCCTTCGTGTAGTCTCCTTCCTCCGAAATTGGTGTGATTTTACTGACTTGCCGAACTGCTATCGGGTGCCCATCGGCCGGGTTGCGATTCACCAGTCCTTCCACGATAGCGTGTTTTCCCCAAACTTCCCTCATAATATCCTCTTGGCCTGATTGCAAATAACACGACACCGGCCGGTCAGCCAGAACGTCATAGAGGGTGAATCGCAAAACGTTTCGCTTTGTTAATGTCTGGACTTCCCCCTCTACCGCGCCAAAAGCTACGGCCTTTACATTTCCGGGCAGATTTAAACTATTTTTCGCCGCCCTCGGCTTTCCTCCAGGAGGATTATTCAAGATTACCGTTTCCTCTTGCGTCTCGAACCGGATTCGTTTGACGCCATTTCCAACCAAGCGTCCAAGTTCCATCGCTGGGCGGGAAATTTTCCGTCCACGACCAATCTGGACATTCTCGCTAAGCGCTCTGCCAACGTCATTGTATCCACGTACTACCCGTTCGACCCTTTCCGATTGAGGGCTAGACCCTGTAATGGTCACCAATGCGCTCCCAGGCTGCAGGTCTTCGATCCGCCACTCGATACCATCCCCTTCCTCTGCTGTTAGCGCATGAACGAGGCTATGCAGTGATTTTACTGCGGTAGCGAAAGTCTCAAAGGTGACATCGCCTTCCAGCACCAGTGTAATCGTGTCAGGAGCCATTACTCGCCCCCATATTGGGTTTCCAGAGGATATGGAATGGATGGATATCCTAACCAGATATCAATATGCCTAAGCCCAAGGTTTTGAAATTGGCGGATCAATTACTCAGTTCAGCCTAAAACAACCCCAAAATACAACACTGATTCGAGAAGCGGATGGAGTTGTCGCTGCAAAAACTCCCTATTCCCTTAGGCAAAACCTTCAGTTAGAATAGCACAAATGCTCGAAAAAATGAATTTGGCCTTCCCGAAAAACCTCGCAAAGGAGGGTGGACATGAGCGAAATGACGAAGGAGAAACAAAGGATTCTCGTCTATGAGCCTGTGGCGGAGGCTTCGGGAGAGAACGCGGCCATGGCTACGCGGCCCGAGAGCCTGAACGGCAAAAGCGTCGGCCTCATCAACAATACAAAGGATTTTACGGAAGAGATTTTCGATGTGATGGGTGCCGTGCTTGAAGAACAGTTTCCGGGTGTGCGAGTCGTACGCTACAGGAAGGAATCCGTGAGCGGTGCATCGCCCTCCCTCATGGAGCAGGTGGAGGGAGAGTGCGACGCTGTGGTCTCTGCGCTCGGCGACTGAGGCTCGTGCACATCGTGGAGTATCCACGACAGTGTCGCCTTCGAGAAAAGAGGGCTCCCCACGGTCACCATCGTCACCGACGCATTCGAGAACTACGCGAGGCAGCTTACCAGGCTCCACAAGATGCGCGATCTTCCGCTCGTTACCCTCCCCCACCCCATTGCGGGCAGAAAGCGCGAGGAAGTGGATGCAATGTCCGCGAAGGCGAGCCCATATCTGATACCCGCCCTCACGCAGGCGAGCGGCTGATTTTTCCATGAGTGAACCAAAGCACGCCCGCCAGATTGCACTTGATGAAGACACAGGAACAATATTCGACCATTTCTACGAGGAGGGTTGGACGGACGGGCTTCCCATCATCCCGCCGACCGAGGAACGCGTCGCTGAAACCATGCGTTTCACGGATTACGCGCCGCACGATGTCATCGCCCACATTCCACCCAGAAACGCACCCGCGACAGTAGAACTCATCGCCATCAACGCCGTGATGGCGGGCTGCAGGCCAGAATACCTGCCCGTGCTTATCACTGCGGTGCAGGCCATGACGGAGCCGGCTTATAACCTTTACGGTCGCCAGACGACCACCCATCCGGGTGCGCACATGATGATCGTCCACGGGCCGATGAGAAACGAACTTGAGGTCAACTGCCGCCAGAACGTGTTCGGCCAAGGCCAGCGCGCGAACGCGACGCTTGGCCGCGGGGTGAGGCTCCTGATGATGAACGTGGGCGGCGGCATCCCCGGTGTGACGGACATGGCCACCCACGGGCATCCTGGAAAATATTCCTACACCATCGGCGAGGATGAGGAAGGAAGCCCCTGGCCACCCTTTCACACGGGCAGGGGCCTAGCACCCGGGACTTCCGCCGTCACCATGCTCTGCGCCGAATCGCCCCACAACGTGAACGACCTCGTGAGCAAGACACCCCACAAATACCTGGGCACGGCGGCTTCAGCCATGAGCCACCTAGGTGCCAACGGCGTCTACCGAAGCGGGCTTCCAGGCGAGCAGATGCTGGTGCTGACCGCCGAAGCTGCTAACTGGCTTTCGGATCAAGGGTGGACGAAGGCCGACGTATCCCAATTCATCTTCGAGAATGCGCGCCAGCCGATTCGCCTCATGCGAGACCGCGGCGGCTTCGGCATGACACCGCTCGCCCCTTTTGTGAATCTAGAAGAAGACGAGGAGATGGCCCCCATTGTCCCCAGCCCCGGAGGCATCCTCATCGTCATCGCAGGCGGTCATGGTCGCCACATGCAGGCCGTTCTCACGGCGAGCTACAACCTGAGCGTCACCAAAGCCGTCACCCGCAAAGACGGAACGCCGATTAAGTCCATGCGGGAGTTCGTGGAGTGAGGGGGATTACCAGATACCCAAGATATATGAATACCTATGAATCTCTGCCAGATTTTCTTCCGAACCCATAACCACCCGCGAACCCGGCTCCCAAGCCTTATAAATCCGTCAAAACAGGTGTTATGAGTTCTTTCGCTCCGAATGTTAAAAACAGCCACGACAAACCGAAACAAGCCAGCAAAGCGATTACCAAAACCGCAAAACCAAACCATTGACTACGTTTTTGGGGCTTTGTTTGAGAGGCCAATTTCTCTTTGGCGAACTAAAACTCGTTCTCATTCCTTTTGCGTGCTCTTTCCAAACCGCTTTTCATGAGATCGTGTCGATCCTGCGGGCTTCAATCTCGCAATATCTCCGGATTAGCCCAAGGAGGCCCCTGATGTTCAGTGAATCGCAATCCGGGAATGTTTTGAGCCTGAGATATTTCTGCTACAGGATCGGGGTTGGATGGCATCAAGATTCCGGGGTCTTTGGAAGACTCGTCCGTTTTTTCGGCATCCATGTTTTCAGAGTCGGAATCGGTCACTCACTTCCCTTTCGAATTTGGACACTTCATCAAATGCATACACATCGAACTCGGACTCTGTATCCAGAATGGCTCCGCTCGCCTGCATGGATTCCGAAAAAGCCGCCCAAAGATGATATAGAGCCAATGTGTGCACTTCATTTTGGATGGGGTCGTTCTCGCCCAGTTTTCTTTCGAATTCTGAACATAGTTTCTGCAATCTGTTGAGGCTTTCTTCCATCTCATTCAGCGAAGGTCGTCTTGAGGTTGGATAAAAACGACTGCCGAACATTTCACACTCCTGTATGATTTTTCTTGCCAGATAAACACAGCCTGTATCCAAAATTTAAAATTAACCAGAAAGCTCTCCCCTATACATCCACGTTCATACGGAACTGGCCTGCGAGATGAGTGATGAACTTACCTGCGGCATCGCCGCTCTTCCAGCCGCGTGTATCCTCAGGGAGGGTTATAGTGAGTGAGGCCCTGGAGCCATGATGTGCAATTGCGGGAAAATGCGCACCTGGGCGAAAATCACGCCCCTTGGAAAAAAAAACGCGGGGCAATCTCTGGCCGCACGTTGACCGCGCCCTTGACTACCTGTAAACCCGTCCGTGAAAAACGATTCAAGTGAAGGCATAGTGTTCGAAATGTTCCTTTTGGAACCGAGCGCACACTACACACCCCGCATTTCCAGTGATAGGATATGGATTAGCTCATCCAACGCCCAGGATAGTTCTGGAGACGATTGGGGGGTTTCCCCCGCGAGGAATCCCTGTTTTCCTTGACTGAATAACTGGTTCCGCGCCCTTCGCGGCGCGAAACCATGCAAAGCAGATTGGTGCACGCGTCGGTTCATTACGAATATGAAGCCCGAAGAAGTCGGATAAACTTCAACCGGGCACGGCGGGTCAGATGAAATTCCGCCCGCATCTTGAGGACAGCACCTGGTTCGGTGAGCGGATTATGCCGCAAACCAGAACAAAAACATTTCTCCGATTTTGCTCCAATTTTCAAAGGAGGTTCAAAAAGATGAAACGCTTTGTGTTGGTCCTTTGGGCCGCGGCGATCATCCTGGCGCCGGGGGCCGCATTCGCGGCCCAGGCTCAGAAGATCGATACCGGAAACACAGCCTGGATTCTGACGTCGACCGCGCTCGTGCTGTTCATGACGCTTCCGGGCCTCTCGCTGTTCTATGGCGGTCTCGTGCGCGCAAAGAACGTACTCTCCGTGCTGATGCAGTGCTTCGCCATCGCCTGCGCGGTGTCGATCGTCTGGCTCGTCGTCGGCTACAGTCTCGTGTTCGAGTCGGGTAACGCCTTCATCGGCGGGCTGGGCAAGGCGTTCTTCGCGGGCGTGGGTGTGGAGTCGCTCTCGGGCAACATTCCCGAGACGGTTTTCGCCATGTTCCAACTCACCTTCGCCATCATCACGCCGGCCCTTATCGTGGGCAGCTTTGCCGAGCGGATGCGGTTCTCGGCCCTGTTCATCTTCTCCATCGCGTGGGTCATCCTCGTCTACGCGCCAGTGGCCCATTGGGTGTGGGGCGGCGGATGGCTCGGCGAGATGGGTGCGCTCGATTTCGCGGGCGGCACCGTGGTGCACATCAACTCAGGCATTGCGGCTCTGGTGGCCGCCATCCTCATCGGCCCGAGGCACGGCTTTCCCACGACGGCCATGCTGCCTCATAACCTGCCTATGGCAGTGACGGGTGCGGGTATCCTTTGGGTCGGCTGGTTCGGCTTCAACGCGGGTAGTGCACTGGCAGCCGACGGCGCGGCGGGAATGGCCATGCTCGTGACCCACATGTCCTCGGCAGCGGGCGCGCTCGCCTGGATGTTCGCCGAGTGGATCAAGCACGGCAAGGCGAGCGTACTCGGCATCGTGACGGGCATGGTGGCGGGTCTAGTCGGCATTACGCCGGCCTCCGGCTTTGTGGGCCCTGTGGGCGCGCTGCTGCTCGGCGCGATAGCGGGCATTGGTTGCTTTGCAGCCACCAATTACATGAAACAGGTGCTCAAGATTGACGACTCGCTCGACGTGTTCACCGTGCACGGCGTGGGCGGCATCATTGGCGCGATACTGACCGGCGTGTTCGTCGCCAAGGGATTCGGCGGCGTCGGCCTTGCCGAGGGTGTTGGCATGGGCAAACAGGTTTGGATCCAGTTTGTGAGCGTCATTGCCACGCTCGTCTATTCGGGCGTCGTCTCCTTCATCCTGTTCAAAATCGTGGACGCAATGGTGGGCCTGCGGGCCGACGCCAACGAGGAATCGGGCGGCCTTGACCTCATGATGCACAACGAATCAGCCTATGAACGCTAGGCCGCAAAGCGAGTATACCCCGGGGCCTCGGCCCCGGGGTCGCGCACTCCTGCGAAAGCAAAGCTTTCCCGGGCAGGGAACGCAAGTAGAACACTCTGCAACTTCGATTGAAAAGATGATTCCAGCTTACGCCGAAGCGGCGGATTCTCGTATTCGCTCGAAAAACGCCTTGGCGTCATCAGGCAGGGATGTGAAGCGCAGCATCAATCTCGTCCCATTTGCCTCCACGACCTTTGCGTAGACATCTGAAACGTCGGCCTCACCCACGCGCAGCATGAGGTTCGCGTTCTTCCCGAAGGGGCTCTCAGACTCAAGTTCCATGCAATTCTCGGAAACCCGCCTGATTTCCGCCCCAGCCGCGTCTTCGGACACCTGCTTGCCCTCGACCGGAAAAATTCGCACGTTCACGGGTGATTCCAGGCACACAAAGGTCTCGGGATCAGTTTCAGGCATCTCGCACGCATAAGGCCCTGTCATGCCCCGCACCTCGTAGACGCGAACAGGATATTCCAGACCCTTGAAACGCAAATCCTGTGTCTCGCCGATTTGTACGAACTCTACCATCTGCTCGTAGGTATCGGCGCTGATGAGCACCTGCCCGCTCACGGTGTAGGACTCGATTCGGTAGGCCATGTTGATGGGTGTACCCATTGCCCCGTATTTCGTGCGTTTTTCCGAACCGATATTACCGACGATAACCTCGCCCGTGTTGATGGCGATCCCCATGTGAAGGTCGGGCATGCCATGCGCGCGCTGTTCTTCGTTGATCCCGACAAGGGCGCGCTGCATCTCCACGGCACAGGCCACCGCCCGGACCGAATCGTCGGGCGCAGCGAGCGGTGCTCCGAAAAAGGCGAGAATCCCGTCTCCCTGGAACTCGTCCACCGTGCCGTGGTATCTGGTGATAATGTCCACCGTCGGCTCCAAGAAGCGGTTCACCACATTGATGACCTCATGCGGCTCAAGGCGTGAGGAAAGCGCGGTAAAACCCCGCAGGTCCGAGACAAGAAAGGTCACCTCGCGCACTTCGCCGCCGAGTTTCAGCCCGTCTGGTGAACTCAGGAGTTCGTCCACGATCTCCTTGCTGATGTAGCGCCCGAAGGTGTCGCGGATGAAATCGCGCTGCTTCAAGCCCTCGATCATGCCTTCGAACGAGGTGGCCAAACGGCCCACCTCGTCGTGGCTCCTTTTCGCGGGAACGGTGACTTCGAGATTTCCCCTGCTCACCTCTTCCGCCGCGGAGGTCAGTTTCGTGAGCAGACGCAGCATACGTGAAGAGACGAGCCAGAACAGGATGAGACCCAGCGCGATCAAAATGATTGTGAAGCGTAGCAGTTTGAAGGTATTCGACCCCACCTGTTCGGCCACGGGATTCGCGATCTTGTTCAGCATCAGTATGGCCACCACCTTGCCGTTCAGCTTAAGCGGCGTGTTGAGTTGCAAGAACTGATCAAATTCCCGGTTCCCTACCTTTCCGCCAAAGAGTCGGGAGCGCATCATCTCGCCCTTGTTCCAGGTGTCGTTCGTTGCCTCATAGGTGGCAGGAAATGTCCGGTGAAGCTGGACATCCTGACCGATTTGGAACCCACCGTGCGCCGCGGCTACGTACTCGTAGCTGCCGTTGGGGCGTCTGCGCATGATGATGGCATTGTCCACGCCCGAGATGCGCTTGATGCGCTGAAGTACAGCAAGTACTTCCCTGTACTCGGCCGTATTCTTGTCGGATTGAAGCCGCAGGCTGTGGACGGCTTCGGAATCTATCAAAACGGTACCCCGCTCGGCGAAGAACTCAAGCCTGGCCGAGAGCACATTGAGTTCGTAATTGTAACTCGACTGGTAGTACCTGTAGGACATCGGAACGATGGCGACGATGAGGATGAACAGGACGAGGATGAGGCTCTTGAAAACGATGGAACAGTAAAACCCATGCTTCGCCTGGGCTCTCGACTCTGGGTTGTCGGATTCGATCATTCTCGCGTCTCCTGCAGCGGCTCCTGCGAAAAGTATACACCACCGGAGCCTGCGAGAAATCCTGGAATGTGTGTCGGCCCCCCCACTCCCCTGCTTGCAGAGGCGGAAGTAACCGACTTACGCCGTGCGCTTTTTCCCCACGTAGTCGAGCAAAACGGCGAGGATAATGATCCCGCCTACGGCCAGCAGTTGCCAGTCTGCGGCTATACCCAAGAGATTCAGGCCGTTTCGGATACAGGCGATGATAAGCGTGCCGATGACGGTTCCGATGACGCGCCCCTCGCCACCCAGCAGCGAGGCGCCGCCGATGACAACCGCGGCAATGACGTCCATCAGGTCGAACATGCCCATGATGGCCTGAGCGGCCATCAAGCGCGAGGCCATCACCACACCCGCGAGCGCGCCGCAGAAACCGCTGAAAACGAGAACGAACAGCTTGACGGCGAAGACGTTCACGCCCGCGACACGGGCGGCCTCCTTGTTACCACCCACAGCATAGATGTTCGTGCCCAAAACGGTTCGCGAGAGAATGAGGTGCGCCACCAGAAAGACAACACCCATGATGACGGCCGCCGAGGGGAATGGGCCGACGTAGCCTTGGCCCATGACGCTGAACGCCTCGGGCAGGCCGAAGATGGACTGCTCGCCCGTCAGAATGAGCGCGCCGCCGCGAGAGAGACTGTCCATCGCCAGCGTGAGGATAAAGGCGGGAATCGCGAACCAGCCAACGAACAAGCCGCTCACCGCTCCCAGTGCAACGCCGAGGAACAGCGTGGCGATTACAGCCGGCAAGATGGGCACACCGTATTCCTTGAGCAAAAGCGCTACGACCACCGCACCCATCGACTGGATGGAGGCTACCGACAAATCGATCTCCGCACAGATAATGACGAGCGTGAGACCCGCCGCCATGATGCCGATGTTCGACGACTGGAGGAGGATGTTCATCATGTTCGATACGGTGAAGAAGTTCTCTGCCGTAATCGAAAGAAAGAGGATCAACAAGACGAGCGCAAGGATGAGACCGTATCTGGAAAAGCAAGACGCGACAAGAGAGGGGATGTCGTATCTCCCCTTCCCTTCAGCGGCAGAGTCCCACCCTTTCTTTGACTTCACCTCATCGCTCATCGTACCCTCTCCGGCTAACGCCTCCTCACGCCGCCGTGCTCGTCGCATGACGCATGATGGTCTCCGCGTCAGCGTCTTCTCTGAGCACTTCACCTGTGATGCGGCCTTCATTCATCACGATGATGCGGTTGCAGATAGCCGTGACCTCGGGCAGTTCGGAGGATATCACGATAATTGCCACCCCGAACTGTGCGAGTTCCTCAAGTATGCGGTAAATCTCCACCTTGGCCCCCGCGTCGACGCCCTTGGTCGGCTCGTCCAAAATGACGATGCGCGCATCCGTGGAAATACCGCGCGCGAGTAGCACCTTCTGCTGGTTCCCGCCGCTTAACTGGGCAACCCGATCCGTCAAGGAGGCAACCTTGATCCGTAGCCTCTCCACATAGTCTTGCGAGAGGCTGCCCGCGCCCGCGGCGTTGATACAGCCCGGAAAACGGGTGAGTCTCCGTGAGCGGCTCTCCCTGCCGAAGTTGAACAGGGTAATAAGCAGATTCTCCAGCACAGAAAGGAGCGGGAACACACCCTGGTTCTTGCGATCCTCGGTCAAGAAAGAAAGCCCATGGCGAATGGCGTCGCGAGGCTTGAGGATTTTCACCCGCTCACCGTCGATGAACACCTCGCCCCCGTCTGGCTGCTCCAGACCGAAGAGCGCGCGAAACAAATCCGTGCGGCCTGCACCGACGAGTCCAGCGAAACCCAGTATTTCGCCCGCCTGAACGCGGAAGCTCACGTCGCTGAACACACCCGCCCTCGTGAAATTCCTGACTTCCAAAATTTCATCGCCCACCTTGCCGCTGATCCTGGGGTAGCGTTCGCTGAAGGTGCGTCCCGTCATCATGCGGATGAGAGTGTCAACGTCTGTATTCTCCGCACCGATTGTCCCGACGTTGCGTCCGTCGCGCAGGACAGAAATACGACCGCCAACAGCCAAGCAGTCCTCCAGCGTGTGGGAGACGTAGACGATGCCGATGCCACGTGCCTTCAACCTTTCGATGACTTCAAACAGCGCCTCTTTCTCATCGGGACCCAGGGACGAGGTGGGTTCGTCCATGAGAATGACTTTCGCGTCAAAGGCCACCGCCTTGGCGATCTCGAGAAACTGCATGTCCGATAGACTTAGGGAAGAGACCTCGGTGTTCGGGTCGACGCTGAGTCCCAACTCGGTGAATATCTCACGGCAACGCCGTTCCATCACCCCCACATCACGAACGCCCAGTTGGCCAAGCAGTCTGTTTTTGCTTCTCAAGTCGCGGCCCAGAAAGAGATTGCTCTTCACGTCCATCAGCCGCACAAGGCTGAGTTCCTGGTGAATGACGCTGATCCCCATTTCCCGTGCGAGTGCAGGGGAACTTTTCTCGATCACTTCTCCTTCGAAGGACATCTCGCCGGTATCTTTTTCGACGACGCCCGAGATGACCTTGATGAGCGTCGACTTGCCCGCCCCGTTCTCTCCCAGAAGTACGTGGACCTCGCCAGGACGCACGTCAAAGTTCACCCCGTCGAGCGCCACGACACCCGGAAACCGCTTGCCGATACCGTGCATGTCGAGAATGGGGCGCTCCTCTGCAACCTCAGGCGTGGATTCTGGAAGATGAGAGGGGGATGAGGCCATGTGCAAGTCTCCCCGCCGGGTCAGCCCGAGGATCGGGTGGCACGGACATACGCAGTTTCCGCATCAACCAGAACACGAAAATCCACGTATCCTGCCCGCTCGCGCCGCTATATCACCAGCGGCTCTTTGGGAAAGGCCGTAAAGGAAACGCCGCCCTCTTTCGTGACCTGCACCATATCCTCGTTGCCGAACAGATAGGTGTTATCGACGGCGATGCGCGGCTCGACAGCGAGTACCATGTTTTCCTGGAGAGGGAGTTTTTCGATTCCCATGTCCGGACGCTCATGGATGTCCCACCCCAGGCCGTGGCCCAGGAACCTGTCCCACAAATCGAAACCGGCGTCGCGGGCCATCGCCTCGGCAGTATCGACGAGCTTGCTAGCCACGACACCCGGCTTGGCCTCGTCTATGACCTTGTGCTGAATCTCAAGAATCGTCTCGTAGGCGCGCCGGTGGATATCCGTCACCGGTCCCATGGCGCGCGTGCGCGAGGAGTCGACCGGATAACCCTCGAAGCGCATGCAGATATCCCAGTGTACGACGTTGCCCCGCTCGATGGCCTTGGCCGGGCTGGGCATGTGCAAAAGCGCACCCGCCACCGGATAGCCACTGCAGATGAGGCTCGGCGAAGAACTGCACGAGTCCTCGTAAATCGGGTCGGCGGAGCGCATTGTGTGCTCGGCGGCGCGGATGAGTTCCAGTTCGGTCGTGCCGACACCCTCCCCACCCAGGATGGCCGCGACGGTCTCATGTCCCAAATCCGCCACGCGGCCCGCCTTGCGCATCATTTCGAGATCGAAATCGCTCTTCACCATCCGCAGTTCCTCCACGATGGTCGAGCGCACGATTTCGATATCCGGGAATATCTCCTTCATCCCTGCGTAGAGCGGGGCCGGGAACTTGTCGAACGTCTCAATGCCGACACGTTTCACGACGCCCGCATCGCGGATGAGTTTTTCGAGGTTCTCGACGGAGAGACCGTCTCCTTTTTTTGCCGAAAAACCCTCTCCCGCCACGATGCGCGGGACGCACACCTCGCGTGTCGGCATGAGGCCCGGATCGACCATGAGCGCGGGATCGTCTGCCTGCGTGATGAAGGCCGCCCCCCCGTCGACGATGGAGGTCTCCGTGCTCGTGAGGCTGATCCATCCAGCCCGGTCGGGAAAGTAGTCGGTAAGATAGCGCAGGCTGCCGGAAAGCTTGTTGTTCCCATAAACGATCAAGGCGTCATATTCCCGAACTGCCATCAACCGCCGGGTATTCGCCAGCCGCCTGTCGATTTCGGCCTGGAGTACGTCGCGTGGAATGGGCATGTCCGTCCCCCTGGGCGAGCGGACACGCGGAGAGACGGGGTGTCAAAACCCAGCCTTCTTCCGCGGTGCCGCGCCAGAACTCTTACTTGATTCCGGCTTTGAGGTTCTTTCCGACCGCCTGAAGCAGTCTCGTATCGAGCGGAATCGTTCCGGTGTCGATCGTGTATTTGGACTTGTCGTCCTTATCCATTGCCACGTCGACGCCCGTGCGCACGAGCTGCTTGCCGACGGAATCGCAAAAAGTCAGCACTGTCGCCAGCATGTTGCCACGATAGACTTCCTGCATCGCCTCCTCGACGCCGTTGAAGCCCGTGACAATGATCTTGCCGAGCTTCCCGCGCGCCTTTACTGCCTGGAGCGCGCCCAGGGCCATGTCGTCGTTCACGGCGATGATGGCCGAGATATCAGGATGCGCCGTCAGGATATCTTCGGCTTTCTTGAGTCCCTGCGCGCGGTCCCAATTGGCCGCCCACGTGCCGACCACCTTGATACCCTTGTACTTGGCCAGCGTGTCCCTGGCACCCCTTTTCCGCAGGATGCTGGACATGTTGCCCGGCACGCCTTCCATGAGCGCGACCTTGCCCTTGCCACCCAACTCCTCGGCGACGGCCCTGGCGACCGCTGACTGCCCGTAGTACTGATCCGGCCCGACGAAATGCCGCGCCACGCGCTTTGCCAAATCGTCGGAATGGATGAGCACGCGGATACCGTTTTTCTGTACCTTCTTGACCGTCTGCACCATCGCGTTGGGATCGATGGCGCTGAATGCGAGAACGTGCACGCGCTTCTGGATCAAGTCGTCGATCATCTTGGTCACACCGATCAAGTCAGTACCGAGGGCACCGCTCAATACCGTGAGCTTGACGTTGGGATGATTCCTGGCCTCCGCCTCGGCGGAGCGTTTGAGACACGCGAAATACGGGTTCCCAAGCGTCTCCACCACAATGCCGATCTTGATCTCCTTCGCGAACACGGGCGACGTGAACCCGGCGAACGCCGCTACTGCTATACTGATGACTATCATGCGCTTCATAGACTTACCCTCCTGGTTAGACTATTACCCGGCAAGCAATCGCATCTTCCATGCACATTTTCGAATTTTGGTGATGGAGAAAATGATCACACACTGGTCGCGGATCGTCAAGCAAGGAAATCGGCGGCCCCAGTCGGAAGATATGCGTCGGGCCTTCCACACCCACTACCGATGAACGTTTTTCTATTTGGACGGGATAACCGGCAAGAGCACGTGGGATGGATGGTCGGGGCCGGTGTGGACCGTCACGTCGCCGCCGAAAACCTCGGGAGGTCTGTTCAGCGAATCGTTGTGGCGAAACGGTCCCACACCCGAGAAAACGGCGGGCATGTTCGGAAGCCCCGCGGCGACGCCACCTGGATAAACGTAGTCGCACCCCCTGATGCTCAACGCGAGACGATACCCCCTCGGTATCACGATGCAGGTCGGCCATATTTCCACGTCGAGTTCGTATATTTCGCCCGGCGTCAAGGGTTGCACCTCGTCGTGCGCGTGGTAGGGACGGTATGGCAACGTGAGAACTTTATCGAGCTTTCGATGCGAGGCCCTGAGCCATCCCTGAACCACAGGGGTATGCGGGTCGAGCGCGCCCTGGAAAGTGACTTCCCTGAAGTCGGGCGTGAAGATTCTGAGAACCAGGAACAGATCGGCGTCATCGGACGCAGAGGACACCCACAACTTCGACGCCATGGGGCCCGTGATCTCTGTTTCGCGTTTCAAGGGAGACGAGACGAACGTGACGCCGTCGCTCAAGCCTTTGTAGGTGGCAGAACCCGCCTCCGGGGGCTCAGTTTCGCCGAGGAGGTGTCCTTCTGTATGGAGATACAGCTTCGTCCAGTTCGTGCGCTTGAGGGGCCACTCGTTCTCCGCACGTTCCACGAATTTTTCCCCCGGATGGCGCACCTGCAGCAGGACTCTCGGCTGATCTTTCCAGCCCGTGTCCTCGCCTTTCAGGAAGTGGCCAAAGAATTTCTTCTGAAGCGCGACACCGTAACCGGTGTAAAATTCCGTCCAATGCTCGATGCCGTGGCTCTCCAGCCATTTTTCCTTTGAAGCCGCGCGCATGAATGCCTCGCAGTTTCCCCTCGGGTGAAGCCCCTGGCCACCCCAGTTGTTGGAAGACAGGAAGGGAACCTCGACTTTTGACCAATCAGGCGTCTTCGCCTTCCAGTATTCATCATCGAGCGGATGCGCGCGCATCTCCGCGCCCAGAGGGCAGCGATTGGCACCCAATTCTTCTTCGCTCAGCGTATCCGGCCCCGAGACCCAATCGCCCGTCACCCGGCTCTTGTAACCGCGCTCGCCCAAACCGTGCTGTTTGGAACACGCGCGTCTCGCGTACCAGTTCTCCGTGAACGTGCAGTAGATGCCCCCGTGATAGTTCATGTCACGGTAGAAATCTGCCGCTCCCTCCCAGGCGCACATGGCGACGAGATGCGGAGGTTTCAGGCACGCGACCTGCCACTGGTTGATGGCGTAATAGGAGATGCCGTTGGTCCCCACCTTCCCGTTGCTCCAGGGCTGTACGCCTGCCCATTCGATACACTCGTAAAAATCACGCGTCTCGCGCTCCGAGAATGGGTCCATATATCCCGGCGAGCGGCCAGTGCCTCTTGAATCGACGCGCACGCAGGCGTAGCCGTCCGGTACCCATTTCTCCGGATCCACCACCTCCCAGTTCTGGTATTTGTTCGAAGAGCCGGCAGCGACATCGGGGTGTCGTTCCACCATGCGGCGCCACTGATCAGGATAACCATCCTCGAAATGGAGCCACTTCCCGTAAATCCCGTATGTGATGATCACGGGATAGCGTCCCTCCTGGGCAGGTCGGAAGACATCGCAGCGCAACACGAGGCCATCGTCCATCTCGATGGGAACTTCCCAGTCGATCCGCATGCCGTCGGCTATTTCCGATTTACGCCCTCTCATTGCATCCCTATCATCTTTGTTCAGGAATCATACTTCAGGGGGAATCACCGGCAACAATACGTGGGATGGATGCGCCAGGCCAGTGTGCAGCGTCACCTTGCCGCCGAACAGATCTGTCGGCCTGTTTTCTTTCAAGTCATGTTTGAAGGGCCCCACCCCGTAGTAGACACGGCCCGATACCCTGGGTGCCGTCGGCTCATAGCCGGGCCAGACGTAATCGCGCCCCCTGATGCTCAGCGCCAGGCGGTATTCCCTGGGGATCACGATGGAGGTCGGCCATATCTCGATGTCGAGTTCGTATATCTCACCCGGTGTAAGCGGCTGTACCTCGTCGTGCGTGTGGTAGGGCCTGTAGGGGAGCGTAAGGTTTTCATCGATCTTTCGGTGCGAAGCCCTCAACCAGCCGATGGCCACGGGCGTGTGCGGGTCGTTCGCACCCCGGTAGACGATCTCCGTCATGTCCGGCGTGAATACGCGCAGGGTAAGGAACAGATCCGCGTCCTGGGTATCCGATGAGACGAACAGCTTGGCCGCCACGGGTCCTGCGATCTCGGTTTCCTCGACGAAGGGGTGCGAGACGTATGTGAGACCGTCGCCCAGGGCGTCGTAGGTCTTCGTCCGCTCGTTCGTCTGGGGTTCGGGCCGGAAGGTGCCCGAACCCGAATGCAGATAATATTTCGTCCACTGCGCGCGTGCGATAGGCCATTCGTTCTCCGCGCGTGCCACGAATTTCTCTCCCGGATGCCGCACCTGGAGCAAGACTTTCGGCTGATCCTCCCAGCCGGTGTCCTCGCCCTTGAGGAAATGGCCGAAGAATTTCTTCTGAAGCGCCACGCCGTAATCGGTGTAAAACTCCGTGAAATGCTCCAGGCCGTGCATCTCGAGCCATTTCTGATCCGTAACCGATCGCACGAAACCCTCCGTGTTGCCTCTGGGGTGCAGCCCGACGCCACCCCAGTTGCCCGCCGACAAGAGCGGTACGTTGATTTTCGAGTAATCAGGCATGCGTTGTTTCCAGTAATCATCCACGAGGGGATGATCAAGGATATCTCGTCCGAAGTCGCTTCTGTTCGAAGCGAGTTCCTCCTCGCTCAGGTTCGCGGGACCGGAAATCCAGTCGCCGTTCAGGCGGCTTTTGATGCCGCGTTTTCCCTTGCCGTGCTGGCGGGGAACGACGGCCTCCCTGTACCAGGTCTCAGAAAACCGGCAGGCGATGCCCCCGTGGTGCGCGAGGTCGCGGTAGAAATCAGCCGCTCCCTCCCAGACGCACATGGCTGCCAGGTGCGGCGGCTGGAGAGAAGCCACCTGCCACTGGTTCATTCCGTAATAGGAGATGCCGTTCAGCCCCACTTTCCCGTTGCTCCAGGATTGAACACCCGCCCACTCGATACAGTCGTAAAAATCCCTGGTCTCGCGAGGAGACCATACTTCGAGATAGCCCGGTGAGCGACCCGCACCCCTTGAATCCACGCGTACACAGACGTAGCCGTCGGGCACCCATTTTTCGGGATCGACGAGTTCCCAGTTCTGGTATTTGTTGGTAGTCCCCATGACGGTTTCGGGATAATCGTTCACCATCAGGTTCCACTGGTGGGGGTAGCCATCTTGCAGATGAAGCCACTTTGCATAGGGACCGTAGCTCATGATGACGGGGTATTCGCCGTCATCATCAGGCCGGTAGATGTCGCAGCGCAGCAACACACCATCGTCCATTTCAATAGGCACGTCCCAGTCGATGCGCATCCCGTCTCTTGCCTCGCTCTTGTACTCGTTCATCTCTCGCCTTTCCATGAAGAAAAATGGAAATCACCGTCGGTGATGTGCTCTAGAGGATACCTGGAATATAACCGAGCGAAGGTACGGCGTCCAGGGTTGGGAGCTGATGCGGTGAGGGGTCTCCGGCCGTCACAACCTCAGGTTCGTGAACAGTATTTTGCAGGTGAAGATGACAGAAGGTTTCAAAGCTGAAAGGCAATCCAGGCAGAAACCACAGCCCAAGTCGTAAGTTCAGCGATTCCGGTTAATCTGTTATACGTCATCGTGAAATTTTCAGGAAAAATCCCGCTTGGAAGTGCATGGTGGAATTGTCCCCCGTCAATGAAATCCATGGCGGCGAATCTTCCTTCCGGTGAATAGAGAGTCGACGATTTTCCCGGCACCATATTGCTCGACCTTCGACCTGCGCCCACGCTTCCTCTCCATTCCAAGTTCCCCACGAGGATGTCCGGGGAGATCGTGATGACACCTTCGCGCAGGACGCGGGCCGCCAATCTATTCACGATGCGATACCTCCCCAATAACTTTCATACTGATGCGTCGGAAGCCATTCGACATGATCCAGACCTTTTTCATCCACCGAAACACTTCCTCGATGACCAACTCGTCGAAACGCAAAAACCCCGCTCATGGCGGGACATTGGATAATATAGAGGTGCGGATTGGGGGAGTAATTACGCGGCCTTCATGTTGAGAAATACGCCTGCGCGCTGCACAATGCCTGGCGAGGAGGACACTTCGATGCGCTTGAGCGCGCCAGCAATCACTATATTCGCCGTTTTCACGCTTTGGCTGTTTGGACTGCCCGACTCACCGGCCCAAGGCCACGGAGAGGAGGAAATCCTCCTGTTTGCTTATCTCGCGGAGGAACGGAACCTGCTCAGGATATCAACCGCCATCGTAGGCTGCATCATCCTGGCGATGGGCGTCTTCATCACCCAGCAATCGCGCGCCGAGGCCAGGGAAAGCGCGGGATCCGAACACCCGCCTTTCAAGGTAATGGCACCGGGGATGCTGGTCACGTGTTTGGGCGTCGCGATATTGTTCACGGCCGCCTTTATCTTGCCCGAACAAATCAAGATCGTCCACGATCATCCCCTGGAACACATCAAGACGAAAACCACGAGAAACAACGGCAGCCCCCCGTAAACCTTCCCCGCGCAACAACTACTCACCGCGCTTTTCCTGTGAGCTTTTCCACAATGTGTAGCACCGCCAGCACCTGCGCAGGCCTCTCAACGCCGGCACCCACCCCCCGTTCCCGGCCCGTACGCGGAAGCGATACCGCCCGGATCTGTTACGGAACACCTCTATGGGAAAATGCATCGGGAAATTTACGGCCAACACACGACGCCCCCAGAAAAAACCCAAAAGCACGAGACATGTCCCCGTGACGGTGAAACACAAAACGGTGCGTTTCCCGACCGCCCAGCACGAAAGCATCGCGTCCGCTCTTTTTTCGAATCCGTTATATTTTGCGAATGATCCTCCTACCTCTGTATTGGTGGCATCCCGTGCACCTCACGTATGCAGCGTATCTCGACCCTTGGGATTTCAGGCCTTGATCCTTTTCGGTCGATGATGGAAGATACGGGTACAGGGGGGATGACGCGCTTTAGACAGAGAGCGCGTGCCTACCCTAGCCTGTTCAATACGACAACGATGCGTAAACCGTGCATGCCGCTACTAATAGGAGATGACCCATGAAAAAACTGACCGCCATCGCCCTCGTCGCCGCATTCAGTCTGGGTCTTGCCGGTTGCCGCGCCGATGGAACCATGGACAAGCAGACCGGCGGAGCGATCATCGGGGGAATCGCGGGCGGCCTGATCGGTTCGAAGATCGGCAAAGGCCGGGGTCGCCACGTGGCAACTATCGCGGGGGCTGTTCTAGGCAGCCTCGCGGGCAGTTCCATCGGGAAGCAACTCGACGAACGCGACCGTCTGTTGATGTCGCGCAGCACGCAAAGAACACTTGAGAGGGGAAAAACGAACGTGGCCAGCACGTGGGTGAACCCCGACACAGGCAACCGGGGCACCATCACACCCCAGCGTACCTACCGGGTCAAGAGAGGCTCCACATCAAGTTACTGCCGTGAGTTTCAGCAGACCATTACCGTGGGCGGCAAGACCGAGCGCGCCTATGGTCGCGCCTGCAGAAAACCCGACGGAAGCTGGCAGATCGTCAACTAGAGGGGACCGCGCAGAGACTCGCATCATATATCGTTGCCAGTCCTGTCCCGTCAGTTTCCGTATGGGACTCATGATCCCTCGGAGATATAATCCGCATATTGCGGCCTGATCCACGAGAGGCACCTCATGAAGAAGCGGATGTGCGAATACGTGGCTTTCGTTTTTTTGATATCCGGGTGTGCGGGCTCGGAAATCATGCCCGTGGCACGCCATACCCCCCATGATGAAAAACACTCCTGCACCTTGCTCAAGGCGTAGATAAAGGCCAACGGGAAGGAAATCGAGAAAAAGACCACCGAGTGGACGAACAAGACATACACAAACCTCATCCTGGGCACCGCAGGCGTATTTTTCATTGTCCCTTGGCTCTTCACGGATTTGAAGGACAAGGAAGCAATCGAGATCGAAGCGCTTGAGCAGCGAAACGAAGCTTTACGCCGGCTCGTCGCCGCCAAGGGCTGTGACGAGCCACTCCCCATCGTTACAATCCAGAGAAAACCGCAGGAAAATACAGGCGATGTCCACTCGCAAAAATGAATCAGATATATTTCAGGTTCCGCAGGAGCAGTTCGAAACGCCGCACTCGATACGGAAGATGGCAGGAATTCGCGGGGTGGATCGTCCGGGCAAACCGGATTGTTCAAATGATTCCCAAAGATTGTTCATCGTTGATGATTTCAGGAACATATTCATTCAAGCGATTGATTCAATACAAATTACATAACTGATGGGCTAGTCGAGTTCCCTGCCGAGCAGTTCTATGAAGCGTCTCACGCCGCCGTGTAGCGGTTTGTCGCGCCTGTGGATGAGGCCCAGCGGCCGGATAATGCGCTCGCCCTCAAAGGGCAGCACCGCCAGCGTGTTCATGGCCCGTTCGTTGTGTACAGCTGAACTCGGCAGGATACTCACCCAGGTGTCGATGAAAAGCGCCTCCTTTATGCTCTCCACGTTGTCGAACTCCATCACGATGTCCACGCTCACATCCGCCTTGCGCAAGACCCTGTCTATGGCACCGCGGATCGGGATATCGGCATCGAACGCCACGAAGGGCTCTCCCGCAAGGTCTCCAAGCCTCACCGCGTGGCGAAAGGCGAGTTGATGCCCCGGATGGGAGACGAAGAACATGGGCTCATCCTTGAAGGGAACGACCCGCAGCGCCTTGTCCCGTGGAGGATAGGAAAGAATCCCAACATCGGCCGTATCGTCCAGAACCGACCGCACCACCTTCTCGGGATGCAGACACTCCAGGAGAACCCGCGCCTGGGGATACAGTGTGCGGAAACGCTGCATGTAGGCGCCCATCTGGTGGAGCCCCACCGAGTAAATGGCTGCGACGCGTACCTGACCGTGCACCTCGCCGATGCCGTGCGATATTTCCGCGCAAACCTGGTCGAATTCTCCCAGCATCTTGCGGCAAGCCTCATAGAACCGCGCGCCTTCTTCGGTAACGCCGAAAGGCCGCTTGCTCCTGTCGATCAACTCGACGCTCAAACCCCCTTCCAGTTGCCGAAGCGCCTGGCTCGCAGCGGGCTGGGTGACGCCGTTCAAGGCGGCTCCCTTGGAAAAGCTTCTCTCCTGAATGACGCGGCAATAGAGTCGCAAGGTTTCTATGTTCATGAGGAAAGACTACAATATAAGCAACATCAATGCAATGAATTAAATGTTTTAGTTTGCCTTATTTTCAGCAGCGTGTTATATTTGAAGTCCGTTTCATGAAATCAGCATACGGTATCCATAGGGCACTTTCAGGAATTCCCCATAGAATGTGTGGGGGATTACCCGAGAAACTCTCTGAACAAGAAAGTTGGTGAAACGATGAGAAAACCCTTACAAAAACAGGGTCTGTATGATCCTGCCTTTGAACACGACGCATGCGGCGTGGCTTTCGTTGCGGACATCAAGGGACGCAAGTCCAACGACATTATCCAGAAATCCCTCACCGTCCTCCGCAACCTCTCCCATCGCGGTGCCACAGGTTCCGAGAGGAATACAGGAGACGGGGCGGGAATCCTGATTCAGTTACCCCACAAATTCCTCCACAAAGTATGTGAGACGGAAAAATTCAGGGTTCCGGCGGAAGGCCGCTATGGAGTGGGTTCGGTGTTTCTCCCCAAATCCCCCAACCAGGCGAACGAATGCGAGCAGATAGTCGAGTCCATCGTATATGAGGAAGGTGCCGACGTTTTGGGTTGGAGGCCGGTGCCTGCCGATCTCTCCACAGTCGGTCCCACAGCGCGCGAGGCCGCGCCGCAATTCCGCCAAGTCTTCATCGGCGGATTCGACGACGAGCTCGACGCGATGGGGATCGAACGCAAGCTCTACGTCATCAAAAAGCGGGTAGAACACGCCGTTCGCGAGTCGGACGTGCGTGACAGGGACGAGTTCTTCATCCCTTCGCTCTCCGCGCGCACGCTGGTTTACAAGGGGATGCTAACCGCGAAACAACTGGAGAAGGTATTCCCCGATCTCAGCGATCCGGACGTGGAATCGGCTCTCGCGCTCATCCACTCACGCTTTTCCACCAACACGTTCCCCTCTTGGCCGCTGGCACACCCGTATCGTTGCCTCGCCCACAACGGCGAGATCAACACCCTGCGCGGCAACATCAACTGGATGCGCGCCAGAGAGGCATTCTGCGAGTCTCCACACCTGCCCGATCTGGAAAAAATCCTGCCTGTCATCATCGAAGGCGGAAGCGACTCGGCGATTTTCGACAACGTACTCGAGTTCCTCTACATGGCCGGGCGGGAGATGCCTCACGCTGCCCTGATGATGATCCCCGAACCCTGGGTGGGGCATGAATCCATGAGTCAGGAAAGGAAGGCGTTCTATGAGTTCCACGCGAGCCTCATGGAGCCGTGGGACGGACCAGCCTGCATCACTTTCACTGACGGATCGGTTATCGGTGCCGTGCTGGACAGAAACGGACTGCGACCCGCCAGATATTACGTTACACACGACGATCTGCTCGTCATAGCATCGGAAGTGGGCGTCCTCGATATCGCGCCCGAAAACGTAAAGCTCAAGGAACGCCTCCATCCAGGACGCATCCTGCTCGTAGACACCGAGGAAGGTCGCATCGTCGATGACGAGGAGATCAAGTCGCGCTACGCCTCCGAGCATCCATACCGCGAATGGCTGGACACGCACCAACTCCATCTCGACGAATTGCCCGACACCCCGCAACTTCCCGAGCCGGATCACGAAACCATCCTCAACAGACAGAAAATATTTGGATACACGCAAGAGGATTTGCGGTTTTTCATCGGCCCGATGGTGAACCAGAAAAACGACCCCACCGGCTCGATGGGCAACGACGCGGCACTTGCCGTCCTCTCGAACCGGGCACGTCTTTTGTACGACTATTTCAAGCAACTCTTCGCCCAGGTGACGAATCCGCCCATCGACGCGATTCGAGAGGAAATCATCACGCAGCTATCCTCGACCGTGGGTCCGCAAAAGAACCTCCTGGCACCACAACCCGATTCCTGCCGCCAGGTACAACTCGACTCGCCCATCCTCAACAACGAGGACTTCTATAAGCTCGTGCACATTGAGCAGGCCGATTTGAAGGCCGTCACCCTTCCCATACTTTTTCGGAGCGAAGACGGCCCCGAAGGACTCGAACAGGCGATGGCCGAGTTGTGCCGAAAGGCCAGCCGGGCCATTGAGCAGGGCTACAGTTTCATCGTCCTGTCGGATCGGGGCGTATCGAAGGAATATGCCCCCATTCCGGCGCTTCTGGCCACCGCCGGCGTCCACCACCATCTCGTGCGCGAGGGAACAAGAACACGCATCGGACTGCTCGTCGAGACAGGCGAAGCCCGCCAAGTGCACCACATGTGCCTGTTGCTCGGTTTCGGCGCAGCAACCATCAACCCCTATCTCGTCTTTGAGACCGTCGACGATATGATCCGAAACGGCCTCATCGAAAACATAGACCTGGATACAGCGCACAGGCACTACATCGCAGCCCTCAACAAGGGCATTCTCAAGGTGATGTCCAAGATGGGCATCTCGACCATCCAGTCGTATCGGGGTGCGCAGATATTCGAGGCTATCGGCCTGAAACGTGATTTTGTGAAGAAATACTTTACGTGGACGGCTTCGCGCATCGGTGGAATCGGCATCGACGTTGTGGCCCAGGAGACCTTGAAGCGACTTAACAACGCCTTCCCCGAGAGGCCCGTCGGATCCCAGGAACTCGAAGGCGGTGGAGACATCCAGTGGCGACGGGACGGGGAGTTCCATCTGTTCAACCCCGAAACCGTCTTCAAGCTCCAGCACTCGACGATGTCGGGACGCTATGAAATTTTCAAGGAATACACCGACAAGGTGGACAACCAGAACAAGCATCTGGCTACGTTGCGCGGGCTTCTTGATTTCCGGTGGGCGGAAGACCCCGTACCTATCGACGAAGTGGAGCCGGTCGAGGATATCATGAGGCGCTTCAGCACGGGCGGCATGTCCTACGGCGCCTTGAGTTCCGAAGCCCACGAAGCGTTGGCCATCGCCCTGAACCGCATCGGCGGCAAGTCCAACTCGGGCGAAGGCGGGGAGGACGCGGACCGCTATACACCCGATGAGAACGGCGACTTCCGGCGGAGCGCCGTTCACCAAGTAGCTTCGGGACGCTTCGGCGTGACGAGCGAATATCTGGTCAACTGCACGGATCTGCAGATCAAGATGGCCCAGGGCGCGAAGCCCGGAGAGGGGGGGCAGCTACCCGGCCACAAGGTCTACCCCTGGATAGCAAAGACCAGGCACTCCACGCCCGGTGTGGGCCTCATCTCTCCGCCACCGCATCACGATATCTATTCGATCGAGGATTTGGCGCAGCTTATATACGACCTCAAGAACTCGAATCCTCAGGCCAATGTTCACGTGAAACTCGTTTCCGAGGTCGGTGTCGGCACCGTTGCGGCGGGCGTCTCCAAGGCCCACGCCGACACTATCCTCATTTCGGGCCACGACGGCGGCACGGGCGCCTCGCCCATCACGAGCATCCTCCACGCGGGTACCCCCTGGGAGTTGGGGCTGGCGGAAACGCAGCAGGTTCTCGTGCTCAACAGACTGCGCGACCGGGTGGCCGTGCAGGTGGACGGGCAGATGAAGACGGGTCGCGACGTTATCGTGGGCGCTCTTCTGGGTGCGGATGAGTTCGGTTTTTCCACCGCACCGCTCGTGGTGATGGGCTGCATCATGATGCGCGTGTGCCACCTGAACACCTGCCCCGTCGGTGTCGCTTCCCAAGACCCGAAGCTGCGCGAAAAATTTGACGGCAAGCCCGAGTTTGTGGAGAACTTCTTCCGTTTCGTCGCCGAAGAGGTGCGCGAGTACATGGCCAGGCTCGGATTTCACACGATGGAGGCAATGATCGGGCGTGTGGACAGGCTCGACACCAAAAAGGCGGTGAACCACTGGAAGGCAAAAGGCCTCGATTTCTCGGCCATCCTCCACAAACCCGACGCCGGACCTGACGCAGCCATCCGCCAAATCACCAGGCAGGACCACGGCCTCGAACGATCACTCGACATGCGGGAACTGCTACCCCGATGCAAGGAGGCGATCGAGAATAAAACGCCGATTAGCTTCGAACTTCCTATTCGCAACACGCACCGGACGGTAGGGACCATTACCGGTTCTGAACTGACGCGCAAACACGGGGGCAAAGGCCTGCCGGATGACACCATTCGCATCCACTTCACCGGCTCCGCCGGGCAGAGTTTCGGCGCCTTCATCCCCAACGGGATGACGCTATCGCTCGAGGGCGACGCCAACGACTACATGGGCAAGGGGCTCTCGGGCGGCAAGCTGATTGCCTATCCCCCCAACGGGGCAGGATTTGCAGCCGAAGAGAACATCATTACCGGAAACGTGGCACTATTCGGAGCCACTTCGGGAGAGGCGTATTTCCGAGGCGTGGCCGGCGAGCGTTTCTGCGTGAGAAACAGCGGCACGTACACGGTGGTGGAGGGTGTGGGAGACCACGGCTGCGAATACATGACGGGTGGCCGCGTCGTCATCCTGGGCAAGACGGGCAGAAACTTCGCCGCCGGTATGTCGGGAGGCGTTGCCTACGTGTTGGACGAGGCGGGTGATTTCGCCAAGCGCTGCAACATGGAGATGGTGGACATTGAGCCACTCCAGGCGCCCGACGATGTCGAGGAGGTGAAGGACCTTATCAAGAAGCACATCGAATATACGGACAGCACACAGGCAAGAGCGATTTTTGACGCCTGGGACGAGAACCAGCCGCGATTCGTCAAGGTGATGCCGCGCGACTACAAGCGCGCACTCACCGCTATCGAAGAAGCGAAGGGCAAGGGCATCCCATGGGAGGAAGCCGTCATGGAGGGAGCTCATGGGTAAGCCGACGGGTTTTGTAGAATTCGGAAGAGAAGCGCCCAAAACGAGGCCGGTGGAAGAGCGTGTCCACGACTGGGACGTTGTCTACCTTCCCACGCCACACGAGACCCTCAAACGTCAAGGCGCGCGTTGTATGGACTGCGGTATTCCCTTCTGCCACCAGGAATGCCCGCTGGGCAACCTGATCCCCGACTGGAACGATCTGGTCTACCGGGATTTGTGGAAAGACGCCATCGACAGGCTCCACGCAACGAATAATTTCCCCGAGTTCACCGGCTGGCTATGTCCCGCTCCGTGCGAGGATTCCTGCGTTCTGACCATCAACGACTCTCCGGTGACGATCAAGGAGATTGAGAAATCCGTTATCGAGCACGCCTTCGAACAGGGCTGGGTGAAAGCGACCACGCCTGCGGTGCGCACCGACAGGAAAGTTGCCGTCGTAGGCTCAGGGCCGGCGGGTCTGGCCGCCGCCCAGCAACTCAACTGGGCAGGGCACTACGTCACAGTCTTCGAGCGGGATGACAAGCTCGGCGGGCTCATGCGCTACGGGATACCGGATTTCAAGATGGACAAGACCTACATCGACCGCCGCACGCAGCAGATGAAGGAAGAGGGCGTGACGTTTCGCGTGAACGCGAACGTGGGCGTCGACCCAAAGGTTTCCGAGCTACAGGAAGAGTTCGACGCCATCGTGCTGGCCGCAGGTGCTTTGCAACACAGGGATTTGCAGATTCCGGGCCGAGAGCTGGAAGGCATCTACTTCGGCATGCGCTACCTCACCATGCAGAACCGGCAGCTCACGGGCGGGAACATGCCGGACGAGGAAGTCATAACCGCGAAGGACAAGCACGTGGTTGTCATCGGCGGCGGCGACACGGGCGCTGACTGCGTGGGCACAGCCCACAGGCAGGGGGCAAAATCCGTCCGGCAGTTCCAGTACCACCCGCGTCCCCCTGACAAGCGGAACCCGTTGGACGACCCGTGGCCGAACTATGCGAACATCTTTCGTACAGCACCCATGTATGAAGAAGGCGGGGAGCGCATCTTTCAGATTCAGACCCGTCGTTTTCTGGGGGAAAACGGCCATGTGCGCAAAATCGACACCGTAAAGGTGGACGAATCGCACGATGATTCTGGAAGGGCCGTCTTCACCGAGATTCCGGGCACGGAGGAGGAAATCGATGCGGACCTCGTGCTCATCGCCATCGGTTTTCAGGGTCCCGACTGCCATCCCTTGCTGGAAGAACTGAATCTCAAGCGCACCGGGCGTGGCGCGGTAAGCCGCGACGAGCGATGGATGACGAACGCACCCGGCGTCTTCGTGGCGGGCGACATGATGCGTGGTGCATCCCTAGTGGTCTGGGCGATAGCGGATGGACGCTCCTGCGCCCGCGCCGTGGACGAATACCTCATGGGAGAATCGCACCTGCCCGCCCCGCTGGAGTAGGCGACGTTTCCTGAGGTTTGCGTCCTTCTCGATTCATCAACTTTCGAGAAGCTATCCACGAAACAAGCCCGGCGAAGGGATCCTCCGCCGGGCTTTTGCTTCATCACATGGCTGCAGGAACTCCTGAACAACCGGGATTCACACTAGTTCGCCAGCACCTCGTTCCTGATGGGCTCGATATCGAAAACTTCGGGCTTCTTCATGTCCACCGTCACCTTGACGGCGTGCATCTGCTTCACGCCGAATACCTGAAGCACAAATATGTTCGGCGCTTTTTGGAGGAGCGGACGCGTAATCTTGCATTTGTGGCTGTCCCCGTAGATCAGAAAAACCGGCCTTGAACATATCGGCGTGGACCGCGACCACGATGGCTCTGGCGGCAACCCCTTTCTCGAAACCTGCGTTCAACCAAGCGCCACGAAGGTGAAGGGCTTATTGGCCGAGGCGACACCCGTCGTCAGCGCGAGCAGCGCAGCCGCGAAGGACAAGGCACCTAGGCATTTTTCCCAAAGTGATGCGGAATTTTCCATCGAACCCATCCAACTGTCCCCCATGTTTAGGTCAAAGAAAGTTACGGCCTCTTCCACGAACGAAGAAAATCTTCCGTTCGACGTTCCTGGCCATTGCGGATCTTGGCACTCAATCGGGGGAAATATAAAAAATATCTCGAGAGGAAAGGTTACGAACAGGTGACGATTCTATGGACTTACGATAAATCGAGGGTAGGTAGATAATATCCCGGCACCCAAACCTAGTTGCGCCAGCCCAGCCTGTCCACCATGCGCAGGAGGATATCCGAGCGGTTGAGTGCATACACGTGAAAATGCCTGGCGCCCAGTTCCATCAACTCCTGAATCTGAGCCGCCGCAAGTTCTGCCGACTTTTCCTGAAACGCCTCCGTGTCATCCTGGTGGGGCGCAAGATACTCCACAACGCTCGGGGGCACGCTGGCCCCGCACTTTCCCGCAAAACGCTGCACCTGGGCCACGTCGCGCACGGGCAGGATGCCCGGTGCCAGCGGGATCGTAACGCCCCGCCTCGTCATCTGCTCCATGAACCGCTCCCAGACAGAAGCCTCGAAAAAGAACTGCGAAGCCGCATAATCGGCACCCTGATCCACCTTGCGGGCAAAGTGATCCATGTCTTCGTTCTTGTCGGGCGTTTCGGGGTGCCCCTCTGGATAGCAGGCCACGCCAATCGAGGAGAGTCCACCCAGGGTTCTGAGCCACCGGACGAGATCCGCAGCGTAGCGGAACTCGCCGGACACCGCCTCTTCACGCGTCATGCCCTCAGGGATGTCTCCCCGAAGCGCCAGGATGTCATTCACCCCGTTTTCCTGATAGATGGCCATCAGACGCGAAATTTCCGCCTCGTTCGCGCCCACGCAGGTGAGATGCGCCACCACGCGGCCCGGATAGAGCCTCGAAAGCTCCAGCACGAGTTCGAGCGTGCCCTCCTGCGTGGAACCGCCCGCTCCGTAGGTCACCGAGGTGAAGGCGACATCCATCGCGTCCTGAATCGCCGCCACCTCGCGCAGGGTACGATCCACCGCCTTTCGTCCCCTGGGCGGATAGAGTTCGATGGAAACGCTTACCCTCTCGGAAACAATGCTCTCGGTGATGGCGGACAAACCGCTACCCTTTCCCTCCGCTCTCGGGCGGACATCGGCAGAATGAGAGACGCAAAAAACGGGCGCGGGGCGAATCCACCCCGCGCCCAGAAGCACAAACCTCAGGAGCAGGCCTAGTTCAGACCCTCAAGCGCCGCGAAGAGCTTTTCATCGTCGGGTTTCTCGGGCGGAGCCGCCGTCTGCTCCATATAGGCGACATTCCCGTCCTTGTTGACAAGAATCACCGCGCGGTTGCTGAAACCCTTGTCGTTCAGCAAGC
This sequence comes from bacterium, assembly GCA_965200245.1. Taxonomy (GTDB): domain Bacteria; phylum UBA8248; class UBA8248; order UBA8248; family UBA8248; genus Bin107. The sequence goes on from CBDATS010000004.1 coordinate 457,520, forward strand.
CATAAGCCGCACACGTTTCCTTGCCGAAAAAGTCGCTCAGTAACGGGAATTCGATGCCGTACTTCTCCGCCCAAGCAACGTGGGCGAACGGGCTGTCCACGCTGATGCCGATGACCTCGCAGTCGGCGGTGTCAAACCTCGCCTTCTCCTGCTGATAGGCGGGCAGCTGTTCGCTGCATACGGAGGAGAAATCGAACGGATAGAAGCAAAGGAGCACGTTCTTCTTGCCACGGTAATCGCTCAACTTGATCGTGTCACCTTCTGCGAGAGTTCTCGGCAGTTCGAAGTCGGGAGCCGCGTCACCTACGCTCAAAGCCATGGAAAAAATCCTCCTATTTGGCAGCCGCGAAGCGCGCGGCGACGTCATCCCAGTTCACCACATTCCACCATGCGGCAATGTAGTCGGGACGGCGGTTCTGGTAATTCAGATAATAGGCGTGTTCCCATACGTCAACGCCCAGAAGTGGCACATAGCCCTCGGTGCGCACGCTCGTCTGGTTGGGCATCTGCTTGATCTCCACTTCGCCCGATCCCGGCTTCGTGCACAGCCACGCCCAGCCACTGCCCTGGACTGTCGCCGCCTTCGTGGAGAACTCCTCCTTGAAAGTCGCGAAGTCGCCGATGGCCGCCGCCAAGTCGCCGCTCGGTTCTCCGCCACCGTTCGGGCTCATGTTCTTCCAGAAGATGCAATGGTTGTCGTAGCCGCCGCCGTTGAAGTTTAGGCCGCCTTGCTCCGGCGTGAGATTCGAGAGGATATCCTCAATGCTCTTGCCTTCGAGGTCGGTACCGCCGATAGCGTTGTTCAGGTTCGTGAGATAGGTATTGTGGTGCTTGGTGTGGTGAATCTCCATCGTGCGCGCATCAATGTGCGGCTCCAGTGCGTTGTAGTCATAATCGAGAGCGGGAAGTTCAAAGGCCATTTCGTTTTCTCCTTGATGGGAATGGAATGTTCTGATTCACATGGCAAAAATGAAGCTACAGAGGCCAATGCCCCTAAAACTTATCGAATCTCCGCAACTCGCATGAGCGGCGATGTGAGAAGCTGCGGATGAATTTTCCGTTTAGCGTAAATTTTCTCTCTGCCCTGGTTCATGAGCGCGCGTATTCTACTTTCAGGGATCGACTGCGTCAAACCACATCCCAAACAGGAACGGCCCACCATTCGGCTATTCCGGTGCGTCCATTTTCTGTATCTGGTCGAAGTCGCGGTAGAGCAGCGTCAGGTCTTCTTCGATCATCCCCCGATCGACGGCCTTCCTTAAAAACGTGAGCGTGTGCTCGGCAAGTTGGATGTCAGCACCTCGTCTGCGCCCGATGCCGACGGCGAGGCCGACGTCTTTTTGCAGGTTGTAGATGCGCGCCTGTCCGTTCCACGTTCCCGAAAGGATGTTGTTCGGAAAACGGTGGCGGCTCGCATAGCTGTAGGCCGTCGAGGCGTTGAAGATGTCGATCATGTCCTCGACACGCATCCCAAGTCGTTCGACCAGGCGCGCACCCTCGCACGTCGCCAGGAACATCGTGTGAAGTACCATGTTGTGGATGAGTTTCATGGTGTGGCCCGAACCCAATGCGCCCAGATGGAATATGTGACCCACACAGGGTTTCAGGTATTGCCTCGTGCGCTTGAGGAGTTCTTCGTCCCCTCCGATCATGAGGGTGAGCTTCCCCTCCAGGATATTACCCGGACCGCCGCTCATGCCTGCGTCGAGATAGCCCAGCCCCGCACGCTCGGCACGCTTCGCAAGGCGCTTCGTCTTCGCCGGGTCTGAGGTCGTGAGGTCGTAGATTACGAGGCCTTTCTCCGGATTCTTGAGCAGGCCGTCCTTCCCCTTGAAGCAAATCGCGATTTCTTCCGATGAGGGTACGACGAAGAAGACGACCGCGCAGGTCTCGCCCATCTCGCGTGGCGTGGCGATAGCCACACCCTCTGTTCCCTCGAACGGTTTGCGCCTCTCCTCCGAAATGTCCCAGATCATCAAGGGCATCTTCGCCTGGATAAACCTTAGCGCCACGGGACCTCCCATGCGACCCAGGCCGATGACGCCTACGCTCTTTCGTTTCGCCATGAAATACCCCGGAGAATCGAGAAAGTGGAGGAATACATTGGAGCCGACGACCGGACTTGAACCGGTGACCTGCTGATTACGAATCAGCTGCTCTACCTGCCTGAGCTACGTCGGCTGGAAAAGCATGGAACCCTGGCGAGGCTCACGTTCCCATGAGGAAGGTATTGAACACGCCGCCCCCCCCTTCGTCAAGCCAACGACGGCGCGAGCTCAATTCGCGCTGCCGCTTTCACGGTTTATCGAACGGCTTGACTTACGCGCCGACGCATCGTAAATCTCTTTTCTCTTCGTGCCGCTAGCTCAGCTGGTAGAGCAACGGACTTTTAATCCGTAGGTCCAGGGTTCGAATCCCTGGCGGCACACCACAAATCACCCCGAATCCGTTCGGGTTTCATACAATACCTCACAGGAACGCCCGGCCAACGGCAAGTGAGGGCGGGGGAAGGCTGTGCCCCCGTATCGGGGCTGGTTCGCTCGCCTGTGACCGCTCCCTGGTCGATTTCCGCACCTACAAGATGGAGACAGAATATGGACAACGCCGAGAAGAAGGCCTTGATGGATCAGATGGTCGCCGACCGCGGCTGGGTATTGCCGGAACAGGAGTATTATATCGAAAAGGACCCCGAATACCACGCCAGGCAGAGCGCGGTGTACAATCACGTCCTCAAGCGCGAGGGGGCACTTTCTGAAAAGATGCGCGAGATCATCACCGTCACCGCCCTTTGCGTGCGACTGCCTAGCACGGAGGTGGAAACCTACGTTAAAAATCACATCCGGCGTGCGCTGGACCTGGGAGCCACCGAGGATGAAATATTCGAGGCCGTGCAATGTCTCATCTTCCCGGCCGGCGGCCCCTCACTGATGATGGGCATCAAGTGCCTACGCGCTGTCCTGGAAGAGCGGAAGACTTGAGATTATCAATACCCCTCCCTGGGAGACACTACATGGACAGAAGCATCTGGGCGACCTGGTACGACCTGCCGAAAGAAGACGAGACCGAATACAACGACTGGCTCCACCACATCCACATCAAGGACGCGCTCAAGCGCCCCGGCTACATGTGGGCGGCGCACTACGAACTCGTGGACAGGGAATCACCCAAATCCAAGAAAAAAGATCATCTCGCCTACACGGACGATCCCTCCATCCCCAACGGAACGGAGTTTCTGCTGCTCTTCGGAGGAGCGAGCGCGGAGGTTTTCCTGAGCCCCAACCCCGCACAGCTTGAGGAATTCTACTCCGATGAGACGAAGACGATGCTTGGCAAAAGAATCGGCGAGCGTACGGGCATCTTCACCGAAGTGGACAGGGTGAACGGTCCTGACGCCGCCACGCGTGCTCTGGGCGGCGTGCCCGCGCCTGTCATCCAGATGGGGACATTCAACTGTTTCACGCCCGAGGATGACTTTGACCTGAGTTCGTGGTACGCGCAGGATCGCCTGCCCGCGATGAAGTACATGCGCGGCTGTGTGGGCACGCGCAAGCTGGTCTCGGTGGCAGGATGGGCGAAACACTCCATCTTCTATGAGTTCTCCTCGTTGGAGAAAGTTCTCGAACACTTCCCGCGTGCGGACAGGCTCTTCCCGGGAGAGAACGACTGGTCGTACCACGTATGCCAGCGCCTGCTTCACACGCCCGGCTCGCCCACGCGCGGCAAGCGCATCTGGCCCCCCGTAGAATGAGCAAGGTGGCCAAGAATGAGTTACATGAAACCGATACGGGTCGAGGAGGCGGAAGGCGAGGCCGCGAAACTCTTCGCGGGCGTGACGAAGATGCTTGGTCGGGTGGCGAATTCCTTCGCCGTCATGGCCTATCAGCCCTATGTCGCCAAGGTCATCCTGCCGCTCACGGTGACACTCATGCGCGAGGGACTGGGCACGGTGCTTCCCACCAGGATCAAGGAAATCGCCGTTATCAAGACGAGTCACCTGAACGGGTGCGAGTACTGACTCGGACACAACACGGCGCTCGGTCGAGACGCCGGAGTCACCGAGGAACAGGTACACGAAATCTGCTCGGACGCCTATCTGGACTCCCCAACGATGAGCGCACGTGAGAAGGCCGCCGTCCTGTGGGCGGAGCACGTAACGCGCAACACCGCCAAGACGCGCGACGATGTGTTCGAGGAGGTGCGGCGCCACTTCGATGACCGGGAATTCGTCGAACTCACGATGGTCATAACCTACTTCAACATGAGAAACCGCTTTCAGGATGCCCTGCGCATTCCGCTGGATGAACCGAAAACGATCTCGGACATCACCATAGGGCACAGGCAGGACCCCGAGAACCTCAAAAACTATCTCGCAGGGGTCGTGGCGACGTGGCCCGAGAGTTTCCCGGGCCCTGCTGCGGAGAATGAACCTGGGGAGCAACGCGAATGACCGAAAAACCCGATTTCGTCTGGGAAAATCTCAAGGTCGATATGACGGTCGGCGAGCGGAGCCTTACGGTGACACAGGAGATGGTGGACACGCACTGCGATGCCGTGGGTGCGGAGCGGGAGTGGTACAAGGGAGATTCCCCCGCGGGCGGGCCCATCGCGCCGCCTATGATCTTCATCAACGACCTGCTCGCCATTTATGATGAGAACTACAAGCGCTTCGGAACTATCCATGCAAAGCTTGGCTACCGCTTCCACAAACCCGTGCGAGTTGGCGAGACGGTGCATCAAAAAGTCACGGTGAAGGACCTCTACGTGAAGCGTGAGAAGGGCTGGATTGTGAGCGAACTCGCCGTTACGAACGAGGCGGGAGAGTTGTTGCTCACCTCTTCTCATACTTCCGTCTTGAGTCTCACGAGAAAGCATGGAGAAAACGACTGATATGCTGCCTGAAAACCTGAATGTAGGCGACGCCCTTCCCGAACGGACATACAAGGTGGATTGGGAGGATATTCTCAGATTCAACTGCTACGTCACAGGTGGCGTGGACACCAAAAATATCCACACTGACGATGAGGTAGCGCGCAAAGCGGGTCTTCCCCGCGCGGTGGCGACGGGCCGCCACCCGGTCTCGTTCATCACAGAAACCATGGTCGATTATCTGGGGATGGGCTTCATCCTGTATGGTGAGGTGGAGGTTTCCTTTATCAAGCCGATATTCCCGGGCGACGTTCTGACACTTTCGGCGAGGCTGAAACAAAAAACGCCTGACACGGACGCAACGCACTATCTGTTCGACGTTTCGCTCACGAACCAGGATGACACAGCCGTAACTATCGGCACTGCAGGCGGCCGTCTGGGCTGATATTCGATTCATGTACACGAACGAAAGCCTCAAGAGTCTCTTTCATCCCGAATCTTTCGCAGTGGTGGGCGCGGCCTCGGACCCGAACCGTCTGGGTGGTATCCCCTTGAGGCTTACGATGCGCTACGGTTTTCCCGGCCCCATCTATCCCATCAACCCGAGGCGTGAGGAGATCGCGGGCCTTAAGTGCTACCCCGAGATCGCCTCCCTGCCTGAAACGCCCGAGTTCGCGTTGATCTGCACCCCGCGAGAAGACGTGCTGCCCGCCCTCGCACAGTGCGCGGAACGCGGCGTCAAGGCCGCCGTCGTCATCACTTCGGGTTTTGCGGAAACAGGTGCGGAAGGCGTGGCGCTTCAGGAAAAGATACTGGAACTCCGCGATACGTCCGGCATGCGCGTGCTCGGTCCCAACTGCATGGGTGTTGTGCACGTGCGTTCGAGGCTCATGGCCACGTTCACGATATCCATCCGCGACGACGACCCCCTCATACCGGGAGCGGTGGCCATCGTCACCCAGAGCGGGGCGATGGGGGCGTGCATGCTCACGGGCTTTCAGGAGAGCGGCTCAGGCATCAGCAGCCTCGTGAGCCTCGGCAACGAGGTGGACGTTGATTTTGCCGAATGTGTCGAATACTTCATCGACGATCCGCACACGCGCGTCATCTGCGGATATCTGGAATCGGTGCGAGACGGCGAACGGCTGCAGCGCGCTGCCCTGCGCGCAATGGAGTGTGGAAAACCCATCGTGCTACTCAAAGGGGGAAAACCGAGGAGGGCGCACGCGCCGCGCGCAGCCACACCGCTGCCATCACGAGTTCGAGCGACGTTTTCGACGCTTTCGCCGCACAATACGGGATTCAGGTGCTGGATTCGATGGACGAATTCATCGAGATAGCGGATTTCCTCGCGCGCACGAGACCGATTCGGGGAAACGGGGTGGGAATCCTGAGCTTTTCGGGCGGGCTCGGCGCGCTCGCGGCGGACCTGTCGACCGAGGCAGGCTTTACGCTTCCCATTCTTGCGGAAGGTACACAAGAAAAACTCGCGGGCGTCCTGCCCGATTACGCTCCCAAGGACAACCCCGTCGACCTCGTATCCCTTATGGTCAGCAAGCCCGAGAGCCAACCGCTCAAGACGGCGGGCGAAGCTGTGGCGGGGGACAAGAACGTGGACGCCCTGCTATTCCTCATGGGCGTCTACCACCACGTAGGAGAGCAGATAGCACAGGAAGTCAAGGCGCTGTTCAACACCTCGCCTGTGCCCCTCGCATTCGCCTGGCTCACCGGTCCGCGAGATCGGATAGAGGCACTCAGGAAAGACTCCGTCCCCGTCTTCGGTGATTACGCAAGGGCAATTCGAGCACTGGAATCCCTTTTATTTCTCAAAAACGCTCGTGAGGCGTCCTCCTGCCGGTTCCGCGCTATCGCCTCGGCGCGCGCCGAGGCGGCGAGGCTGATCATACATGAAGCCCCCCGGTCCCCCGATGGTTTTTTGCCGCCGGAAGCTTGCGCCCGGATCCTCGATCTCTACGGCGTCCCAAGACCCAAGGAGGCGCTCGTGGGCACGGCGGAAGAAGCGCTCAAGGCGTGGAAGGAAATTCAGGCGCCCGTTGCACTCAAGGTCATATCGGATAACCTCTCGCACAAGACCGAAGCGGGTGGTGTGCTCTTGAACCTCGATACGCCCGACGAAGTCCTCGCCTGCGCCGAGCGGCTGCTCTCGCTCGCTGATGACGCACGCCTTCTCGTGCAGGAAATGATAGAAGGGGGCATCGAACTCCTCGTCGGCACATCGCAAGACCCGACATTCGGCCCGTGCGTGACAGCGGGGCTGGGCGGGGTGTACGTGGAAGCACTGAACGACGTGGCCCGTCTGTTGCCACCCTTCAGTGCCAGGGAGGCCGAAAGCACGCTCTCGAGCCTCCGCTCGCGCGTCATACTGGAGGGTTTCCGAGGCGGGCCAACCATTCAAATCCCGCACATATCCGATATAATGGTCAGAATTTCGGAATTGGCGACAGAACTCGGAAACGAACTCGCCGAGATGGACTTGAACCCGCTCATCGCCACGGCGGAAGGCTGCATCGCCGCGGACGTTCGGATAAAGATCAACTCCCAGTGAGAGGATGCGCATGAGCACGAGAATCACACCTGCAATTCGCGCCTTGGTGGGGCGAAAGCATGGCCCCTACCGCGTAAGGGTCGAGCAGGGGGCCATCGAGAAATTCGCGGACGCGGTCGGCGATGACAACCCCGCCTACCGGGGAGTCGGTGCGATTGCACCGCCGACGTTTCCCACCACCTTCCGGCCCATGGACGCCTATCCCGACTTGCCACCTGAATTCGGTGACGTGGGGCTTCACGCCTCCCAGGTTTACGAGGTAGAGCGGCCCATCCGCGCAGGAGATGAGCTGGACATTTCCTTCACCATCGTGGACATCACCGAAAAATCGGGCCGCACGGGCGACCTCGTCTTCGTCGAGCGTGAATACGAGTTCCTGGACGCGCGCGACGGCTCACGCGTGGGCGGGGGCAAGTGGGTTTCGCTCCGGCGATTCAGAAACTGAAGGAGATGCCATGAAATACAAGCAGGGCGACATGCTCCCCGAACTCGTGAAGGAACCCGTATCCCGGACGCAGCTTGTGAAATACGCGGGGGCAAGCGGTGATTTCAATCCCATCCACTATGACGACGAGGCCGCGCGGGCGGGCGGGCTGGAGGGCATTATCGCCCACGGGATGCTTTCGATGGGCTTTCTGGGGCAATTTGTCGAAACCGCTTTCGGCGCGGGCAACTACAAAAGGCTTGAGGTGCGCTTTCAGGGCATGGTGAAACTGGGCGAGATCATCACCTGCCGGGGCGTCGTGACCGATATTGCGGAAGAGAACGGCCAAGAATACGCCACCTGCGATATCAAGGCGGTCGACGCAGGAGGCCGTGTCGTCACAAAAGGCGAGGCGCAGGCCTGGCTGGACTGAGCCCATACAACAGCAATTGAATCCATAGAACAGAAAGCGAGGAATTCCATGAGACTGAAAGACAAGAACGCCCTCGTCACCGGAGCCGCGCAGGGCATCGGACGCTCGGTCTGCCAGCGCTTCGCGGAAGAAGGCGCCAGGGTACTCGTCGTCGACATGAACGAGGAAGGCGGGGAAGAGACGGTGCGCCTGATCCGGGATGCGGGCGGCGAGGCGCTATTCCACAAGGCCGACGTGAGCAGCCTTGCGGAAGTCGAGGGTGCGCTCAATGCTTCAGAAGCCGCGCACGGACCGATTCACGTCATGGTGAACAACGCAGGCATCGTCCGCGCGGCCATGCTCCACAAGATGAGCGAAGCGCAGTGGGACGAGGTGATCGCCGTGCATCTCAAGGGCACGTGGACGGGCATCCACGCGGCGGCCAAGCGCATGATTCCCCGCAAGGAAGGCCGCATTATCAACGTTACTTCCGGCGCGGGGCTTCGCGGGACTATCGGGCAGATCAACTATTCCTCCGCCAAGATGGGAATCGTCGGTGCAACGCAGAGCGCGGCACGTGAACTTGGCCGCTACAACATCACCGTAAACTGCGTCTCGCCCGCAGCCATTACTCCCATGACCGAGACGATTCGCACCGATGAACGCTTTGAATCGAAGTATCTCGAGCGCATTTGCCTGGGCCGATGGGGCGAGCCCGAGGAAATGGCTGCGGGGTTCGTCTTTCTGGCGTCTGATGAGGCGAGCTACGTGACAGGTATTGTGCTCCGAATCGACGGCGGGTTGGGGATGTAGATAGCGGGCAAACCTGCCCTGAGAAGGAACAACTACGGGATCAGGACAAACCCAAAGGATTGTACCTACAGTTAGGGCCGTGCGTGAACGATCCCCGCAAGACCAATAAGCCTCGATTCCGGCATTCGCTGGAATGATGTCGTCTGATTCTCCTTCACTCTCTCGGGCCGATCATGTTCTCGGGTTTGACAGCGGCATCAAATTCCTCACCCGTCAAGAGGTTGAGCGTAATGGCCGCGTCGCGTAGCGTGCCGCCTTCTGCGAACGCTTTCTTCGCGACCCTAGCTGCGTTGTCGTAGCCGATGACAGGGTTCAGCGCCGTCACGAGCATGAGCGAGTTCTGGAGATACCCCTCTATCGCGGGTCGGTTCGGTTCGATTCCCATCGCGCAGTGTTCGTTGAACGAATCGCACGCATCGGCGATCAGGCGCACGGAATTCAGCAGGTTGAAGATCATGACGGGCTTGAAGACGTTGAGTTCGAAATGTCCCGTTGCGCCGCCCATATTCACTGCCACGTCGTTGCCCATCACCTGGGCGCACACCATCGTCATCGCCTCACTCTGGGTGGGGTTCACCTTTCCGGGCATGATGGAGCTTCCCGGCTCGTTCTCGGGAATGAGAAGTTCGCCCACACCGCACCTCGGGCCCGAGGCCAGCATGCGGATGTCGTTCGCTATCTTCATCAACGACGCCGCCAGGGTTTTCATCGCCCCGCTCGCGAATACGACCGCATCGTGCGCAGCCAAGGCCTCGAACTTGTTGGGCGCACTCCGGAAGGGTAACCCGGTCATCTCGGCGATTCTGGCAGCAGCCTTCTCTGCAAAGTCGGGGTGCGTATTGAGACCGGTTCCCACCGCCGTGCCACCCAGGGCCAGCTCATAAATGCCGTCGAGCGACATCCTGACGCGCACGAGGCCGTTTTCCAATTGCTGCGCGTAGCCCGAGAATTCCTGGCCCAGCGTCAGGGGAACGGCGTCCATGAGATGTGTACGGCCGATCTTGATGATCGAATCGAAGGCCTCGGCCTTCTGCGCCAGTGTTGTCTTGAGCGTCTCCACGGCGGAGATGAGTTTTTTCGTCATCTGCTCGCCCGCGGCGATGTGCATCGCGGTCGGGAAGGTGTCGTTCGAGGACTGCGCCTTGTTCACGTCGTCGTTTGGGTGGACCGGGTCCTTGGAACCCATCACGCCACCCGCCAGTTCGATGGCGCGGTTGGCGATGACCTCATTCGCGTTCATGTTCGTCTGCGTACCGCTACCCGTCTGCCAGACGACGAGCGGGAAATGTTCGTCCAGATCGCCGGCAATCACCTCGTCCGCCACCCGGGCGATGAGCGCGGCCTTCCTGGAATCGAGGATTCCCAATTCCTCGTTCGTCGAGGCGGCGGCTTTCTTCAGAATCCCCAGCGCGCGGATGATCTCGCGCGGGAAGCGGTCACCGCCGATCCGGAAGTGAAAGAGCGAACGCGCCGTCTGTGCGCCGTAGTATTTGTCCTCGGGCACCTCGATCTCGCCCATGCTGTCGGTTTCGATTCGATACGCCATGCTGCCTCCCGCGGATGCGTTGGAAATGTTCGGGGGTTTTATGATCTCATCGGCTCAGTCGCCGTTTAGCGTTGGCAAACCCTTGGCCCGTGCCTCACCAGGTGAGCACGATACGTCCCACCGGGTCGCCCGCGCGAAGAGCGGCCAGTGCGTCGTTGGCATCGGGCATCGGGGCTTCCTCTCGGTGATGACGGCGCGCACGCGGCCATCGTTCACAAGACTCGCGGCGTCGGCCACATCGCGCACCGTGTGGTTATGCGACGCGATGATCTGGATCCACTTGTACACAAGCTGCGCCGGATCGATTTCCACCTTCTGGCCGAAGGCATAGCCCAAGATGACGAGCCGCCCACCGGGCCGGAGCAGGTCGATGCACTGCTGAAGCACGGGAGGCACGGCGGCCCCGCCGACGATCTCAAGCGCAATGTCAGCCCCGAACCCGTTCGTAATGTCCATCACGGTCTTGACCGGATCGGCTTCCATCGCGTTCACCGTCTCGAATGCGCCCAACTCGCGTGCCTTGGAAAGTTTTTCTTCCTTCACGTCCACGGCGATGACGTTTGCCCCAAGGTGGCGGAGGATTTGAAGGGCGTGCAGCCCCAAGCCCCCGACCCCGAAGATGACGGCACACTCGCCGAGCTCGGGCTGTGCCATGCGGATGGCGTGGAGCGGGGAGCCAAGCGTCCCGCCGATAAGGGAAGCGGCCGCCAGCGACACGTTGTCCCCAACCTTGGCGATATTCCGATCAGATACCGCGACCAGCTGGCCGAAACCGCCATCCAGCTCTATTCCCAGACGTCCGGGTGAGTTCAGGCACATCTCCTCATGGCCCGCGCGGCACATCCGGCAGCGCCCGCAGGTCTGTTTGCTCACGACGACCACGCGGTCGCCGGGGACAACGGACTCGACCTCATCGCCCACCTCCAGGACGACGCCTGAATTCTCATGGCCGAGCATCAAGGGAATGGGAGCGGTCCTGACGTTTCCGTCCACAATTTTCAGGTCCGTCGCGCAAAGACCGTTCGCCTTCGATTCGACGAGCACCTGGCACAGGCCGTTTTGGGGCTCGGGCACCTCCTCGTAGACGAGGGGTGCGCCGTATTGTTTGAGGATCATGGCCTTCATGGGCGGTTCCTCCATTTGCGTTGTTTACCGAGGCGAAACTGCGGCGATTCTAGCAGGCCAACCATGGGGGCGCCAAACAGGGAATGGTATCTCCGAGTCAGGCTCTGTGAATGCTGGATAATTTTTTGGCGCACATCTCCGATTGAGATAAGAACGCGGTCGTTTTCTGCCTCGTAGTTTTGGTCCAGTTTGCGTCTCCGGACATCCGTCTGTTGGCACTCCTCCACGAACAGCCCTCCAAGAGGTCCGTCGTGCGCACAGTTCGATAATGATTGACCGTTGCCCTGAGGTGCGCGATGCAGGCTTCGAAGTCGTCGCGGGGGCAGGTGGCGGTGCCGGGCTGTTCAGACTCGCAGTCCCGGATGAATCCCTCGACCAGTTCCCGGCGCCCCATCAATGAACAGATAGTCGACCTCCTGCGCGCCCAACTCCCGCAACGTGAACTCTTAGTCGTCTTCCCACAGACACGTACCGAGTTCCGAGAATTCCGTGTGCGAGAGCAGCATACGACCACTCTCGTCGTTGAAAACGTCTTCGGACAATCCCGACGACGGCCGTTACAGCAGTCCTAGCCGAGCTTCGCTCCGTGCTCGTAGTGCTCCCGACCAAGAACGTCGCCACTCTCCACCTTCAACGCTTGTTCCACGATAAGCCGCGTGACTAGTTTCACAAGGTCAGTTCGCGCATCTGGACCCGACAGGCAATCTTCGCACAAGGCACCAAGGGCTTGGCATGTGTGCATAGACTCCTGTATTCTTTTCTACACGGTTTCGTGACACCTCTGCCGAGAATGCAAACCCCTTCATTATCCAGCAAGTTTAGGACTTGAAGGAAAGAAACTAAAGCCAAAACGACTTGCGGATCATGATGAATTGTTTCCGCCGGGAGCAGGAAATACAAGAAGCGAGGCAGTGGAATTTTACGCCGACTTCATTGCATGGCAGGAAAAAACGGGGCAAAGCTGAAAATCACGTCGATTACTTATGAGAAACAGGTGGATTAAGTCAAATAGGAAAGTGATATAATGAGCGCAGCCCCGACTCCCCGACTCCCCGACTCCCCGACTCCCCGACTCCCCGACTCCCCGACTCCCCGACTCTAGTAAACTAACCCCCAAAAAATATCGGGTTGTTTCTCTTTTCTTCGACATAAATACGCCTGAGAAAGGCGTATAGAAATGGCGAACGAGAGGAAGGCGGAAGCGATTGTCCGTAAATTGCTGCGTCAAAACGGTTATATGGACGATGGAAACATCGCCATCGAAGAACAATCCTCTGACAATTCTGCAATCAACAATTTATTGAAAAAGGCATCCAGAAGCGGAACTGGACAAGGGTATCCCACTTTATTGTAGTTCTGGAGAGAGAATAATGAATAAAATCGAAGAGATTTTGAAGGAATCCCAACGCGCAAGGCTTATTCCTAGTATTGCCGACTCAAAGAAGGAAGAGCGGCTTGTATCTGTTCTGCTCGCAACTTTGTCCGTAGTGCCCCCATTCGCCAAACAGTTCTTAGAACGCTGTGGAGTGGGGAAAAAACGGGGAAAAACGTCAAAATTACTCTGCCATACGGAGGTCAAATTCCCAACTTCTGACGAAAGCAACCATGATAACAGCCAAGACCGGCCCGATGGCGTCTTGACTCTATCGACGGGCAAATCACCCCGGTGGAGAGCGCTATTAGAATGCAAGATTGACAATGTCGAAATTGATCGAGAGCAAGTGCTCAAGTATGCAGAGATAGCGCACCAATATGGAATCGAAGCAGTTATTACATTGTCGAATCAGCTTACGCCTTTACCAACGCATATTCCGTATTCTTCCATTCCGAAAAAGCTCAGTAATCACGTTGATTTCTTTCACATTTCATGGGTCAGCGTACTCACCCAAGCGTTATTGATTTTGAAGGACAAAGAAGAAATAAGTATCGAGCAGACATTTATTCTTGAAGAAATGACGTATTATTTCGAACCTCCCAAGTCCGGGGTCAAACGTTTCGATCAAATGAACAAAGAATGGAAACCACTCGTCGAAGGGATTAGGAACGGCAAGAAGTTCAATCCATCTTCGCCTGAGATTGAGAATACGATTTCCAGCTGGCATCAGGAAGAACGGGACGTTTGTCTTTTATTGAGCCGTCGTATTGGTAAGCACGTCGATATCCCTCTTCCTCAGAAATATAAGAAATATCCTGAGCTTCGATTGCAAGAGGCATGCAATTCGCTGGTTACTTCTCATGAACTGCGCTCCAGCTTCAGGGTACCGAATGCCGCCAGCGATATAGATGTAATAGTAAATTTGGAACGTAGAACGATTGCCTGCTCCATGAAACTTGATGCGCCCGGCGGCAACAAGAGAGACAAAAGCAGAATTAACTGGCTCTTAAAACAATTGCAAGACGTTGACGGAGATGACGTAAGCGTTCGAGCTGTAGAGTCTGGAAGAGGAAAGAATCAAAAGAAACAAGAACTTCTATCAAAGGTCCGAAGCAATACTAGTTGTCTTGAAATGGGGCGCCAAAGAGCAACGATTGCAACTTTCGAGGTTGTGGTGGTCAAATCCCTCGCAGGCCGCTTCTCTAAGCCACGGAACTTCATCGAAGACTTGGAAAATCTAGTACCGGAATTCTACAACCGAATCGGTCAGCGTTTAAAGAATTGGGCTCCATCAGCCCCACAAATCGATAAACACGACCCAATCCAGGAACCCACTATCCGCGAAACGACGGAAGAGAATAGTCGACACGACTCTCCGCCAACGGAGACAAGCCAGTCTCACAATATGAACGCGCCAAATGATACAAATACATTACCTACGGAAAGTCCATAGAGGTTTTTTTTCTCGTACAACTGGCAAGAGGACCCAGAAGAAGCTTGAGCGGTCCTACTACCCGCAAAGGAGTGCGCCATGCCGGAAGTCCCCGCAAACACTTGATAGTTCACCTATTTCCCTGAAGATTACCGTTGGTCTTCGGGCGTCGTGAGAGGAGCCGAGATCAGCGAGATTGATCAGTGGGCAGAGCGACTCAGGAAAGATGTCGGAAACGACGGGCTTCGGTTCCATAAGTGGGTCCACATGGTGAACATGGTGCTGGCAGTGAAAGAGAAAAAACACCGCTTGAGCACTGCCTATCACCACAAACGCGCCGCGATGTACTACCAGATTGGAGAATGCTTTCGCACGCCCAAGGACAAACGGGTGAAAGAAACCTACAAGCTCGCACTCGCCAGCATCCTGCGTTTCACGAAGCTGACCTATGTTTCAAAGATCGAACGCGTGGAAGTGCCTTTCAAGAACAGCATGAACCTGCCGGGATATTTCTTGCACGCGCAGAACACGAAAAAGGCCAAATCGCCCGTCATCGACTATTTCGACTGCTAGGAGGGTGGGGAATTCAGGGGGGAAGTTTTCGATGGCAGGGACAACCTTTGAGTTGTCCTGTCCATAGTGGCTGTCCTTGTAAAGGACAGGTCGCAGCCTGTACCTGCGGGTGACCCCACGACACCCTCCCCTACCTCTCCGCGAACCCCTCGAACGCCGCGGGTATCGCCTGGATATCGCGGATCAGATCGGGCGGCAGATTCCTGTCTGCCGTTGGGAGCATTCCCGCGTAGAGGGTGTCGACGCCGTCGCCGAAACGTACCTCGATCGCCTTTTTGATATCCGCGTGCACGCCCACGGCAGCGAAAAGATGTACGAGATCATCCGGAATCTCGCCTGAGAGCGCGTCCCACTTACCCTCGCGCGTCATTTGTCTCAGCTTGCGCCCCAGATCTCCATGGCCGTGCATCTCGAGCACGGGCCAGTAATCGGGCGTTGAGCCGTAAAAGCCGAGGCGTACTTTCACCTCGTCCATCCCGCGCCTGACAGCCTCCTCATCGCGCCCCGTGACGATGTAGCCGCCGCCCGTAATCTCGAAGCACTCACGCGATATCCCATTCTCCTCAAGTCCCTCCTCAAGTTTCGGCAGGCAGAAATCCTCGAAATACCTTCTGGTGCAAAAAGGGTGGAGCCGCACGCCGTCGCACCGGCTTCCGGCGACTTTCAGCATGGCGGGCCCCACCGCCGCGATAGTGACGGGTGTCATGGGCTGCCCGCCCGAGGGTGGCGTGAAAGCGGGTGTCATGAGGCTGAACTGATAATACTCGCCCTGGTAATCGATTTTTTCCCTGTGCATCCACGCGCGCCATATCGCGCGAAGCGACTCCACGTATTCGCGCATCCGTGCGGCAGGGGCACTCCAGGGCACGCTGAAACGCCGTACGTTGTGTGCGCGGATCTGGGGACCGAGCCCCAGGACGAAGCGCCCCCTCGAAGCGACCTGCAAATCCCAGCTTGCGCTCGCGCACACCATGGGGCTCCTCGGGAAGGCGATGGCTACGGCGGTCAGAAGTTCCACGCGCTCGGTCTCCACCGCCGCCACCGCCAGAGGAAGAAACGGATGATGCGCGTTTTCCATGGTCATCACGCCATCATAGCCCGCCGCCTCGACAGCCTTCGCCGCGGGGCCTGCTTTTTTCAAGTCACCCATCGGAAGGGTGGTCATTATGCGCATCCCGAAATCTCTCCTCGTTCATACCAGAAGTCACCGCCGGTCGACGGCGCGGGGCATGATACACGATCCGACAATACGACACATCGTGATATGATGAGTCATCCAGAGCATCGGACATTGAGACCCGGGAGGACACTCGTGAGCCAGCCATGCCGTCTCGAATACCGGGGTTTTCACCAGTTGGAACTCGTGCGCAAAGGCGGCGAGGAAATCCGCATCGGCGGTCGGCTGCGCACGCTTCAGGACCCCCCACCCAACGTAGCCTCGCGCCCTCCCGTCGACACGGTACAGTACGTCTACGCGACCTGGGACCCGCGCCGTGAACGCGTGAAGCTCATCGCCTCCACGACCGGGCACGAAACCCTGGACGGTGAAGAGGTGATGCGCGGTGACTCGGCGGCACTTCTCGTCGGCATGGGTAGACCCTACGAGAACAGGCCCAAACACTACCACTGGGCGGACAGACCCGAGCACAGGACGCTCATACTGAGCCATCACAACAGAAAGCCTGCGGAATGGAGACGGCGACTGCGCACAGACACGGCAATTTCTCCGGGCGGATGGCGCGAGGTGTCACAGGATCTCTGCGTTTCCTTTCTCGTATGGGGCGGGGAGGCGGCGTATCTCACTATCGAGGGTCGGTTACGGTGTACGGAAGCTGCATCTTCACTTGCGTTGGGTGTCGGTCTCGACGGCGCGCCTCCTGAGTCCACCGAACTGGAAATTACGCCTCACGATGCCTTGCAAGGTTTCAGGCTCTCCGTCGAGAGGCGACTCTCCCGCAATGAGGAGGGTTTTCATACGCTGTCCTTATTCGGGCAAACGCAAGATGCCGCCTGGACGATCCTCGGAGTTACAACCGAACTTCGCTTCTCCACCCTAGGCTAAGGATCAGGACGATCAACGAAGTTCCCAAGACCCAGAAATGCTGAGCAACTTCGGCGTTCGCCACGCCACCAGCGCGCGTATGTGCCAGATCGTCCCGAGGATCGGGGAGGAACCCCTGCGAAGACAACCATGAAGGATGGGTTGCCCACCATCCCTTCGGCCAGCACAGAAGGCTTGGTCACGCTCTTGGCCAAAAACACCTCGACCTCGCGCCGGAAGGTGGAACGCAGATGTCCCGTGAAGACGAGTACACGGTCGGCCGTATCGAGCAGCACATAGCGGCCGCATCTCAGCACACCCACGAAGGGCGTCTATCCCAAAGTGCTTCGTGCGAATACCTTTGCGCTTGATCCTGCCTCAATGCTTTGTCTCAATTGTTCGCCCAGGGACATCTCGATGTGGCGTTCAAACTTCTTCATGTAGACACATGGTATACGAAAATTGTTTCTCCCCGGGTCAACCTCTTGCAAAACGCAACCGACCCATCTGAACGAGCGCCGTGGATTCAAATACCTTGTTCCGCCAAGCCAAAGAGATGAGCCTGTTCCATGGACCTCGCTCCTGCCGGGTGGCAACTTATGCCACCTTGCCCTGCTGTCATTTTATCTCGAGAGTGTGGCCACCGAATCGCTCACGGACACGGTCGGTACTGACCGCGCCGATATTGTGATGAATCCGCTTTCGTTTTGATTACGAATTACAGAGGTCGAATTTGAACAAATATTCTAAAAATTAAGGGGAATTGTATACGATCCTACCCACAGCGAAAGTGAGCGGAGTTACACTTTACCGGAAATGTTGGCGGATTTCAGAATCCCGTTTGCCGTGTGCCTGCTTTTGATATTCGTCGGAATACTCACTTTCTCGTCGCTATCCAATATCTTCCATATTTCATGTTCGCTCCCCTTGGCAATCCATGTTTTGAGGGACAATCACAAGGGATTGTCCCTGCAAAAAGAACAGCACAAGGGCAGGCAACCGAAAAGTATCCCCCTAATCCAGATTCTCGCCGCTCTTCAGGAGTTGCCGCAGCACGTACTGCAGAATGCCGCCGTGCTGGTAGTAGGCCACCTCGTTGGGCGTGTCGATGCGCACGATAGCGTCGAAGGCAATTGGTTCTCCGCCGCCCTCCGGCATGGCGATGACACGCACTTCCCTCGCTTCGCCCTGATCCAGCCCCTCTATGTCAAAGGTCTCGCGGCCCGTTAATCCCAACCCCTCAGCCGAATCTCCCGGTTTGAACTGGAGTGGCAACACGCCCATCCCCACCAGGTTCGAGCGGTGGATGCGCTCGTAACTTTCGGCAATAACAGCCCGGATGCCGAGCAAGCTCGACCCTTTGGCAGCCCAGTCGCGCGAGGAGCCCGTGCCGTATTCCTTGCCGCCCAGGACGATGAGCGGGACTCCCACCTCTTGGTACTGCATCGCTGCGTCATAGATGGGCATGACCTCGTTCGTCGGGAAATAGGTGGTGAAACCGCCTTCGGTCCCCGGTGCCGCGCGGTTCCGCAGGCGAACGTTCGAGAAGGTACCGCGCATCATCACCTCGTGGTTCCCACGACGTGACCCGTAGGAGTTGAAGTCGGTGGGCAGCACATCGTTCATCACCAGGAAATGTCCGCCGGGACTGTCGCGCTTGATGGAGCCGGCCGGCGAGATGTGGTCCGTCGTCACCGAATCGCCCAGAAGCGCGAGGCAACGCGCGCCCCGGATGTCCTCGACCGACTCGGGTTCCGCCTTCATGCCGTCGAAATAGGGTGCCTTCCGGATGTAGGTGGACATGTCGTCCCAATCGAACAGACCGCCCTCGGGCGTGGGGACACCCTGCCAGCGCAGGTCGCCCCTGAAGACGTCGCCGTAGCTTTTCTGGAACATATCCGCTTTCACGTGGTTCATCACCACGTCCTGAAGCTCACTCTGCGTAGGCCAGATGTCTTTGAGATAGACCGGCTCGCCATGCTGATCCTTGTCCAGGGGATCTCGCGTGATATCGAGGTCCATGCGTCCGGCGATGGCGTAGGCCACCACCAAGGGCGGCGAGGCCAGGAAGTTCATACGCACCTCGGCGTGGACGCGGCCCTCGAAGTTCCGGTTCCCCGAGAGGACCGAGCAGGCGACCAGGTCGCCTTCGGCAACGGCCTGAGAGATGTGCGCGGGCAGAGGACCCGAGTTCCCGATACAAGTGGTGCAGCCATAACCCACGTTATGGAAACCAAACGCCTCGAGGCAGGGAGTGAGGCCCGCGCTCTGAAGATATGCCGTCACCACCATCGAACCCGGCGCAAGCGAGGTCTTTACCCAGGGTTTGGCTTTCAAACCCCGCTCAGCGGCTTTTTTCGCCACCAGTCCCGCGCCCAGCATCACGGAGGGGTTCGAGGTGTTCGTGCAACTCGTGATCGCCGCGATGACGACCGCCCCGTGCGTTATTTCGTAAGTCTTCGTTCCGTCCCGCACGGTGACGGCCGCGGGTGCTACCGCCGTGCCGCCATCCCCGCCGCCGAGTTCGGTCAGCATCTTGTCGAGTTCACGCTCGAAGGTGGCGCTGGCGTCAGTGAGCGTGATTCGGTCCTGCGGCCGCTTGGGCCCCGAGATGCTGGGGACGACATCGCCAAGCTCAAGTTCCAGCGTATCGGAGTAGACGGCCTCAGGCGAATCCGTCTCGCGGAACATGCCCTGCGCCTTCGCGTATGCCTCCACGAGCGCTATCTGCTCCACAGGCCTGCCTGTAAGTTCCATGTACTTGAGCGTCTCGTTGTCGATGGGGAAAATACCGCAGGTGGCGCCGTATTCGGGCGCCATGTTCGCGAGCGTGGCACGGTCGGCAAGCGGCAGGTTGTCGAGACCCGGCCCGTAGAATTCCACGAACTTGCCGACGACGCCCTTTTCTCTCAGCATCTGCACGACCACGAGCACCAGATCCGTAGCCGTGGCACCCTCTCTCAAATCGCCCGAGAGACGGAAACCCACCACGTCCGGAATGAGCATCGAGTAGGGCTGGCCCAGCATGGCGGCTTCGGCCTCGATACCGCCCACGCCCCAGCCCAGGACACCGATGCCGTTAATCATCGTGGTGTGGGAATCCGTACCCACGACGGTATCGGGAAATGCGCGCGTGACCCCTCCTTTTTCGTCCGTACCCACGACCGGGGCGAGGAACTCGAGGTTCACCTGGTGGACAATGCCGGTATCAGGCGGTACGGCGCGGAAGTTGTCAAAAGCGTTCTGCGCCCAGCGCAGGAAGGCATAGCGTTCGGTGTTGCGATCGTATTCGAGTTGTGCGTTCGTCTCGAGCGCCGTCTCGGTGCCGAACTCATCTACCTGTACGGAGTGGTCGATCACTATATCGACGGGCTGCAGGGGATTGATGAGATCGGGATCTCCACCCAAGTCCTTCATGGCGTCGCGCATGGCGGCCAGATCGACCACGACGGGTACGCCCGTGAAGTCCTGCAGCAGCACTCGGCTCGGCATGAAGCCGATTTCTTTCGTTTCGCCCTTCTTCGCGTCCCAGGAGGCAAGCGCCTCGATGTCTGCGGCACGCACAGAGCGGCCGTCCTCGTTTCTGAGCAGGTTCTCCAGCAACACCTTCATGGCGTAGGGGAGCCTTTCGACGTCGCCTTTATCTCTGAGCGCGTCGATTCGGAATATCTCATAGGTTTTCCCGGCGACTTCGAGTTCTGCGCGGGCATTGAAGCTATTGGTCATCTTTCACCTCTTTCGGACGGGAGTCCTGCATCCCGCAAAAGCCATCGAGAAAACAGCCCCCACCCCGTCAAGCGCCCCTTTTATCCGAAACGGCGTCAAGGCCGATTCGGCGAAGAAGCTATAACAATTTGAAGCGTATTGAGTTATGGAAACAACGACTTCCAGCTTGTGAGATAATATCACAAGTGCACGCGAAGGACGAGGGCGATCCGGGTTCACCCTGAAAGCCGTTTTACGCCTCTTTTACAACCATATATGTAGCCGATGCGAAACAGATGAGCCTTTCCGCATCGTCGATAATCCGAATCTCCCATACCGAAGTCTTGCGCCCCAGGTGCAGGGCCTTCGCCTCGCCCAGGAGGGTTCCCTCCTTCACGGGTCGGACGAAATTTATTTTCATCTCCACCGTCACCATCTGCGTGCCGACTGGATAGTTCACATAGCTGCCCACGCCGCCCACGGTGTCGGCGAGCGACGCCAGCGCGCCGCCGTGGATAACCCCGAAGGGCTGATGAAGCCTCGGCTCCACGGGCATTGCAACGCGGGCAAAGCCCTCTCCCGCTTCGAGTACCTCGAAACCCATGAGGTCGTTGAAGTTTCCCTGCCAGCGGGCTTGAAACACCCGCTTGACCTCTTCTTTCGTCCATGAGCGATCCATAATCGTCCTTTCTGACGTGTGCTTTCTCATTAGGACGATGAACACAAAAACACTTGATCATTCGCCGGAAAACCAACGACGGAATGGAACCATCTCGGAAAGCCCGGGAGAACCTCTACAAAACACCGAGACCTAAGCTGATCTCAAAAGTATAAGGAGTACCGACATGGGTTCGGTCGATTTTTCCAGGCGTTCGGGCGCTATTCCAAACTATGCATGGATTGCACTAAGCTTCTTTGGATCCCTGACTCTGCGCGATGATTGCATCAAGCGCCTTGTCCCCTTGCCTTTTTCCGGCGGCCGGTGGTGTAGGGCCAAATCGAAATACACTACGCGATGCCCATGAGATATTCCGTATTGATCGGCTGGAAATCAATCATCTTTCCACATCCTCCCTTTCCGGATCCTCATCAGGATTATCTCTTGAACACCAGAACCAAAACGCGGGATGAACGCAAACTCCCAAATTCCTCTTTGTGAACCCACACAATTATGTGAATTCTGAAACAGGGTTTGACCTTTTTCCCTTCACTCTGTGCCTGGTGCCAATCCCGGCGATACGGGCAAGAATGATACTCCCGAAGCCCGGCTAGCCGAAAATCTGCGTCGGCACGCGGCCCCATTTAGCGGGGTCAGTGAGGATATCGCCATCCTCGCCCTCATAGGAGCAAAAGAGCAGTTCGGTTTCAGTCTTCCTGCCCTTTTTCTCAAGACGCCTCACAGTGATGGTAGGCACGTGAATGCCGAGTTCGAAGTTTTTGGCGTGGCTCACCGAGACGCTCGCCCCGAACTTGGCAGCGCAGTTCTCGAGTTGTTCCCTCGTCGTCTTCACCCGGCCGTCCGCGAGGATTTCCCCGCCAAAATTTTCCGTGAGATCGACGAAAAAAATTTCAGGCTCCAGCATGATGGCGCACACTCCCTTGAAACGAGATGAAAGAAATCCCCTATTCGGGGTCTACGAAAGCGCGGAGTCTAGCAGAATAGCGCGAATAAGTCTCACAATTCCGGGAACCCTACCAATCCCAGAACAGGGTATACGCCCTGCCAGTGACGGGCGCGGTTTCACGCCATTCCAGACAGGTCTGACCGGTCTCGTTCAAAATGCGGGGGTAGACGCGGCGTTTGTTAAAACTGTTCGACGCCCCCTGAGATTCCTCGCGTCGCACGCCCACGATCTTGCGGCCGGAAGGTATCAGCACTTCCAAATGAAACTCGTCTGTGGGGTATTCGACTACGAGGGTGACCCACTCATTTCGCGAGGTGAACGAATCGCGCAGGTGCAGTTCGTGATGAAGCTCGAAGGTCGCGCCCTCGGGAATCGGCTCGGTCAAGGGCAGGTGCGCGGAATAATCCGCCCCCCTCTCACTATTGATGCGATACTCCAAGAGTGTCCAAGGCACCTCGGCAGCACCCTCTTCGATGAGGCGGTAGGAATAGGCCGCCTCCCGGTCGCCGCTGCCCGTATGATAGCGCGTGCGGATGCACGGCATCTCCCTGTTCGCGAGACAGTGGCGTACGCTCTCCATGCGCGCGGCGCGGCCCACGATGTCTTCAATCGTATAGGTGCGGGCATGGAGCAGGACACGGTAGTCGAACTCATCGTTTCCTTCACGCGCAGACTGAGGTGCGGTGACACTGGCACGGGTTGTATACTCCAGACGCCGCAAGTTCGCCTCAAGCGTATCAAGCCTTTTGGCAAACTCCTCAAGACGCCTCGAAACTATAGAATCACCACTGGCCGGCTCTTCGGGCGGGCCGCCGGTTTCGGGGTGTTCAGCCACCATGTTCGTGCATCCCTCGCGTCGCGCCGATGCGGCGCATTTTCCCGCATTTGCTACGCTTCCAAGAAATGGAACCAAAAGTATACCAACATACCGGGCGCATGGGCAAGGAGCACCCTGCGATGTCTGATCAGCAGTCGATTGCGATCTTTTCCCTGGCCGGAACAGGTCGTTGACCTCGCGTGACGCAACCGGCACGGACCGATTCCTTGTCGAGCGTCATCAACCTCATGAACGGACAGCTACGCCGTTCGCATCTCGTTTCACCCGCTGGCCAAAACTGAACAAACCGATAAATGTCGATAGATTCACGATGTATTCGAAGAAAGAAATGGAGATTTAAATTGCTGTATCATACGGAATTAAGCCGTTGGCGGGAGTTTTCGACGGTCAGTCGGCGGGGGTCGGCCAACTGCCCGCACGCTGCCAGGATGTCGCTCCCCTTGCTGATGCGCGTGGTGGCCACCAGACCTGCAGCGAGAAGTATGCGACGGAATTCCTCGACACCCTCATCGTCTGGCCGCTCGAAGGCGACACCGGAGAAAGGATTCCAGGGAATGAGGTTCACCTTGCACTTGAGGCCCTCCAGGAGCCGCGAGAGAGCCCTTGCATCCCCTGTTGAATCGTTCACTCCTCGCAACATGACGTATTCAAAGGTGATGCGACGGCGTTCGCCGATGGGCAGATTCCGGCATTCATCGACCAGTGCCCCGAGATTCCATTTACGGTTCACGGGCACGAGTTTCTCTCTGGTCGCATCGTTCGCCGCATGGAGCGATACCGCCAGACCCACGCCCGGAGCGGCGGAGACGAAATCCTTTAACCTCGAAACGACCCCGACAGTCGATACAGTAAGCCTCCTGGGACTGACACAGTTCGCCTGCGGGTGCGTGAGGATTCTCACAGCCTTCACGGTGGCGTCGAAATTATCGAGCGGCTCTCCCATGCCCATGAACACGATATTATGAAAGCGTTCTCCTTCGGCAAGGAGTCTTCTCGCTGCGAGAAACTGGCTGACGATTTCACTGACTTTCAACTGCCTGACGAAACCCATTTTTGCCGTCAGGCAGAACGAACATCCCATAGCGCATCCCACCTGCGTGGAGATGCAAAGAGACCACCGCATGGCACCGTTTACGTATCTCATGGGTATCCGGACGCTTTCGATACGTGAGCCGTCGCGA
Source organism: bacterium (assembly GCA_965200245.1). Classification (GTDB taxonomy): domain Bacteria; phylum UBA8248; class UBA8248; order UBA8248; family UBA8248; genus Bin107. The sequence goes on from CBDATS010000004.1 coordinate 482,042, forward strand.
AGCCGCCACACGTATTTCTCCGTCCCGTCTGCGCTTTTGCTCTCCTGGTCAAGCGTGAGGACTTCCAGGTGAACCGTTTCTGCCAGTTTCACCCTGAAATCCTTGGGGATGTTGGTCATCTGGGAGAATTCGCTCACGCCTTGATCGTAGAGCCAGGAGAATAACTGCCGGCCTCTGTATGGGGGCTCCCCCAACTCCTCGCACAGCGAAGCGAGTTCCTCATCATCCATGCCGACTAGATCGATAGGCTCGGAGTTCGGCAGCCAATCTGCCGGAGTTGCCACAAATTTTGATTTCACATCCTGTTTCATCAATGGACTCATGGTGTTATGGTTTGCCCGTTTTGCTTCCAGTTTGAATCATATCATGGTTATTCATGCTTGGATGGAGAGCACCCATATGGCCATACGCGCGCTACTTTTAGACCATGACGGCACACTTGTCGACAGCTACGAGGGCATCGCCAAATGCATGCGTCTCATGTGCCACGACATGGGCATGCCCGAAATGAGCGATTCGGAGATACTCGCGTCTATTGGCCCTACGCTCGAGCAAAGATTCACCGAACTATGGGGAGAAGGCATGGCCGATGAGGCGGTTCGCATCTACCGTTCCCACTACAAGGTGCACAACCTCGGCGGCACACAAATCATACCCGGTGTGAAGAAAACCCTCGAAACCCTCGCGGGGCGGGGGATTCGGATGGCATGTGTTTCGAACAAGGCGTGGTTTTTCTGCAAGGAACAACTAGCGCACGTCGGGATCCTGCCCTACATGCAAGCGGTATTCGGCCACCGTCAGGGATATGCACCGAAACCGGACCCTGAAATGCTGTTCGCCGCCGTTGAATCGCTTGAAGTGAAACCGGAAGAAGTCGTGATGGTCGGAGATACGACGACGGATATTCAAGCCGCCAGAAACGCATCCATCCCGGCATGGATCATCAAGGGGAAATACTCCCGACATGATGAGATATTGCGATTAAACCCGGACAAATATCTGGACAGGATTGAAGAGGTGCTGGATTTCATATAACCCGGAATCTTCCCGCTTGCGCTCTTGATGATGGTTGCCTGCCTTCAGCTTCGTTTGGCGAAAAGAGGCAAGTTTTGGGGCCACGCCGAGTCTTCCCGAATCGCATCATTTGCAGAAAAGATATTTGTCCAGCCGGACCGTCACATGGTCTGAATGGATCTGGAAACATGCAACGGACGCCTGTTTCAACACGAGTTCCTTTCAGTTCTGGTGTAAGGGCCAAATGGAAGAGGGCGGGACATTGTTCCTGGGATGGGGTTGCCGGAAGCCCGGTGATTCGGCAGAGAGGAGATGCGCCCCCATGGGAGTAGACACGATATTTTTTACGAATCAAGCCTTTCGGGACGAAGCGAGCGCAGCGAGAAGACGGCGCCGAGTCTCGGGCATTCACCCGCCAAGGGTGCCGAAAAACGATGGGGCTGCCCTAGCGGCTTGCATCGTCCGGCAAACGTGGCCGCCGATGCAAGGGGCATCAATGGAGTGGACGAAAAACAAGCGCGAACGAGGCTCACTGGATTCAGGGCGCTTGTACACCAGATTTGACTGCACTCTTCATCCTGAAATCACATTGCCAAACCAGACATGACTTCTATATTTTATCTAACAAAGATGCGCTCTGACCATGACACATCGGAAACCCAACCAGACCGGATATGGAATGCCGACGAGAACTGCCTCACCCACGACCCAGAAGCGGAAAATCCTCAAGCTAGCGGATAGACTATTATCCCGCTTCGGGCTGCCAAAGCGCATAAAGCAAGGAAATCTTCTGGACGCGCTGGTTGAAACCCTGCTCTCACAAAGCACGACCGATCATAACCGCGATCTCGCGTTTGATTCCTTGAAAAAAACTTTCACCGACTGGGATGAAATCGCCGACGCTCCCCAAGAATCGCTTGCCCGTGCAATTCGTTCGGCTGGTTTGGGGAATCAAAAAGCCGGGAGAATCCGGGATTTCCTAAGATGGCTTCACGAGGATCGTGATGAACTGTGCCTGGAATTCCTGCATCATGAAACAGATGATTTCGCCGTGCACTACCTTACCCAGCACAAAGGCATCGGTGTCAAAACCGCTTATGTCACCTTGATGCTGGCTTCAAACCGGGATTTGTTTCCCATTGATGTCCATATACACCGAATCATGATTCGCCTCGGTATCATTCCCGAGAAAATCACGCCCGAAAAGTCTCATTCCGTTCTTTCGCCACTCATTCCCAAAGGCCGTGCTCATGAATTACACATGAACATGCTGAGCTTTGGTCGAACCATATGCACCGCCAGAAACCCGAAATGCTCCATCTGCGACTTGAGGCGAATGTGCCTCTACTATAAAGACAATAAACTGGGCAAATCCAAAGACGGAGAAACTCATCTTTCGCAAAAGCAAGCCAGCCCATGAATTGGATCCAATGGATTGGCCCGGGCGAACTCCTGGCCATCGCATCCTCTATCACATTTTCCGTAGCGCAAACTTTTCTCAGACAGGGAATGAGAAGCGTATCACCACTGGCCACCGCTCTCATCATCAATGGAATCGTAAGCCTGGGGGGTCTTACGATATCCCTCCTGAACGGCGCGCTTCTTGCGTCGAAGGCAGAAGCAATTTTCTGGTACGCCGCCGTAGGCGCGACGGGTCCAACCATCGGAAGATATTGCTACCTGGTGGGCGTCTCTCGGATAGGGCTCAGCCGTACCGTGCCCATATCATCCGCGGCTCCTATTTGGGGAACCCTTTTCGCAATCCTGCTTTTGGGGGAAACGCCGACGGCCCTCGTCGTCATCGGTACCCTCGGGATCGTCATCGGCGTATCCATTCTCGGCATACAGGACGATAAATCACAATCTTTCAAAAGCTGGTTTCATGGCGCGCTGATATTTCCGCTTACAGCATCACTTGCCTATGCGGCTGCGCCCATTTTCGCGAAACTCGCCTATGCGCATCAAATGACACCCAGTGTCGGCATGGCCGTATCTTTCGCCACGGCCAATTGCCTTCTTCTTGTTTCCCGGCCGATTCTACCTGGTCAAACCGATATCCGTGGAGAGAAAAGAGGCCTCATATGGGTAGGGGGTGCAGGAATCATCGGTATTTCCAGTTCCTACATGCTTTGGACGGCCTTCACGATGGCGAGCGTATCCACTGCTCTGCCCCTGAGTCGAATCGCCCCGATTTGGGTATTGATACTGAGCTATTTTTTCCTGGGAAAACTCGAAACGATCAACCGCAAAACAGTTTTGGCGACGTTTTGCGTCGTCGCAGGCGGAGTGTTGATCACTGCCTTCAGAAACTAACCCGCAAAAAGCGCGCCAAATTCCGAATTCCCCGGCCGGGTTTTCCTCTTGCGCAAGCCGCTATCTTCCCGCCGCCGCCTCGGCGACACGAGGGGAATAAATGAGATCATCCACCTGGGGCGGATCCTCGAGGAAACCTGCCGCTTTCAGTGTCAAAACATCGTTCGTGCCGTCTGAGTGCAGGAAGCTCAGGGCATCACGCATGAGTTTCTCGATGGGATTTTTCCGCATGTACCCCGCCGCTCCCCAAAGTTCCATCGCCTCCTGGCAAACCTGTACGGCGGACTCGGATGCGAACACCTTGCTCAGCATCGCATTTTTCCGGTCCATCTCCTCAAGTTGGGTGGACCATGCCGTACGCCACAAATAAGCACGAGAGGCTTCTATTTTCATGGCCATCCGTGCAAGTCTGATTTGCTGAAGCTGATGATCGAGTAAAGGCACGCTGCCCTGGATTCTGGCATGCGCATATTGCAAGGAAAGGTCATATGCACGTTGGGCTACCCCCAGAACGGTGGCACCCGCCTGGATGTTGCTCCCGTGCCTGATGAACAAATTCGCCAAAGCCGGCAGAGCTTGCCCCACTTCCCCGATTTGATCTTCCGCCGGAACTTCCACGTCGTGAAACTCCAGCGTGCCGTTCTGAACACATCGCTGGCCGAGTTTGTCCCAAACTTCCGTTACTGCAAAACCCTTGGCGTCTGAGGGAACCAAAAAGGCCGTAAGACTGTTCATCATCGGATTGTCCTTATCCGTCCTCGCAGCGATTTGATAGACTTTGGCGAGACCTCCATTGGAGATATACCGTTTCGCTCCGTTCAACACCCAGCGGTCTCCCTTTTTTTCCGCATACGTCTGTATTCCGGCCCCAGGCTGCTGATTCGGCCAGACGTTGTCGCTTCCCGCCATGGGCTCTGTCCAGGCCGTCGCCAGAATACACTCGTCATCATCCATTATTTTGGGAAGCCATCGGCTTTTCTGATCATCGTTCGCTATGTTCGCAATCGACGTCATGATCTTCCACGTCTGATCAAACGCGACGGCGAGCCCCAGATCCCCATATGCCAGTGTCTCACCCACGATGGCGCAAGAAAGCACATTGGCACCTTCGCCGCCATATTCCTTCGGGACGGTAAGCGTCCTGAGGCCACGCCTCGATCCTTCCCTGATGACTTCCCAGTTAAAGGACTCTTCGGGATTCTCAATGCGATCCGCGACCTCCGCGGCGGGGATCATGACTTCGGTAGCAAATCTTTTCGCAATATCTCTGAGTTCCATTTGCCGGGGGGTGAGCTGGAAATCGACCATCTGCTTTATCCTCCAAGAGAAGAATCGTCATGGCGATTCTGACGCTATGAATTCATGGCAAACATCATGCCAGAAAGTCCCGCAGTTGCTGCTTCGCTCTTCCAGTTCCCAGGATATGAGCGCATTTTAATTGGCGGACGGATTCTCGCACAACTCGATGCGGATATTTCCAGGTCCCCGGACGTAGGCGATCATCCGTCCGCCAATGCCGCGGCGCACGGGCTCGACCATAATCTCCGCGCCTCTTTCTCTCAGCCATTCAACGGCGGCTTCTACATCCGGCACACCGAATCCAAAATGATCCAAACCCTGAACCAGTTCCGGCTCTACGGAATCGGGCATCTCTTCCGGCCTGATACCGCGTGCGAATATCATCAAGCGGCCAATCCGAATCGCTGCATTGGGCGAACCCTTGAAGTCTTCGTCGTAGCGGACGATTTCCGCGTCGAAGATGTCTCGAAAATAATCGGCAAACGCCTTCACATCCCTACACACATAGTGAATATGATCAAAACCGAATTCCATGACACTCCTCAACAATGAGATTACGGTGTGATGATGATCGGCGAATCCTCAGAATCGGTTTCTTCTGAAACACCGCCATCCTCGATATCATTTTCTCGTATTTCCCCATCCTCACCCTGCGATTCGCGGATTTGGCGAATCACCCTTTCCAGCATCACGTTGATGGAATACTGAACCATTTCGAGAAATAACGTGGCAGGTTCATTCGAATCCACCTGTACTTCATCAGCCAACGTCACACATTCACGGGCCATGGCTTCATCGCCCGCTCGATAAAAAATATATCCGTTGTCCTCCAGTTGGCCCGCAATACGTTCCCGCAGTGCCGTATCCCGAAATATATCTTTCGCGCCGTTTTCCACGATTTGCAAGAGACGCTCTTTTTTCTGTCTTTCATCCAGAGCCACCTGACTTTCCATGGACTCGAAAAATTCCTGAAAATACGGCGCCACGCGCTCTTCATCCATCACCCAACCCCAAAAAGGCCGATGCGCGAACATCGTACGCACCTCCAACCTGCTCTCGCCTTCCTCAAGAGGATTCACAATCGCGCGGACGGGATGTGGCCCCTCCAAGGGAAACGCATCGACCTCCGCCAAGGGATCGAGCATGAGTTTCGCATGCGTATAACCACGTGGCAGAGGCGTTTCCGCCTCCTCGTTTTCGCGCTGACCGCGTTCAAGAAGCCAAATGGCATACCCGGCGGGCACCTCATACGAAGCCAAGCTGGGAATTTCCTCAATCCGCCGGAAAACATCGCGTAATTCCTTTGCGCTCATTTCCATATCGTTGAACTCGACAATGCCCCGGCCCCGATGCAACCGCGCCTGTACTAGATACCTTCCCCGGGGAACCCGGGAACGAGCGAGCCACAAAAGCATCTGTCCACGACCATCCACGGCGCTCGCCACTGCATGAACATAATCAGGATAACCGGCCCTCTGGGCAGTGCGAACCCCCGTATCAGGCGATTTTTCAATTTCCACGCCTTTGTTTTTCAGCCGAAACAGCGCTTTGCGAATTCGTGACGATGTATCTTTGTCTTTCGTGGATTCCGAGAGTTTTCGAAGCGCAATCGCGGCATCTTGCGTAGCCACCTCCGCGAGGAACTGAATGAAAAATGCAGGCGGCGACGAGCCTTCCCGGAACATCGCTTCAGCCAAGAGGAGCGAGTTTTTTTTCGAGACCCCATCCGTACCATCCAAACCGTCACGCAAAACGACTTCCTGCAAAAAAGAAGGTAGGTCATTCAATGACGATACGATAGACTTCGCGGTATCAACCGCGAGAAGGGCATTCCCGCTGAGTTGCCCGGCAACATCCCGGGCCCGGCGTAAATTTTCCCCATCGAAACCCGCTGGCAATTCTACTTGCGAATCCAACGTCCGAAGCGTCTCGAAGAGCACCGTGAGCCCCGGTATCGACCAACGCATCGTCCGAACAAGAGAAACAAGCCTCTGAACGACGTATGGATCGTTCAGTTCGCGCAGAGCAAGAAGCGTGGGAATACGCCCCTCCGGCGTAGTGGAGGAGAGGTGATGCAATACACCAGCGAGCCCGACCTCCCGCATTTCCCTGATTTCATCCAGAAGAGGGGCAGGCGCCATGGCTCCCGGCGGAGGCGGCACGGTGAACGACGCTTCAAGGCCTGCCGCTATGGCGACAGCCCGGTTTAAATCTTCCTTAAAAAAAGTTTTTTTCGAGGCCTTTACCCTCGTTTTCTTCGCCAAAACGGTTTCTCCTGAAAAGATGTCTCAAATCACGGATCATCAGCGGGCACGATACTTACTGTCAAGACGAAGGAAGAAAGCGCCCTTTTTGTCCTGTCGCTTTTGCCAATCGCTACGCACACATGCCACAATCACCGGAATTTCGCCTCCAGGAGATAATGTGACTTTTCGGTTCGCCCATTGTGGTGATTTTCATCTCGGCTATGACTTCGGCTACCTACCGCCTCGCAAAGCCGCGGCGCGACAAGCCGATATCCGCATAGCGTTTTTCCGATCCGTTCGAGAAGCTCTGAAATGGGGCGCGCAGGTTTTCCTCATTTCAGGGGATCTGTTCGATTCCCCGCATCCAAGCAACCGTGACGTCGAAATCGTCTCGAAAAACCTCTCGCATCTGTCCAAAAAAGGGGTGCATTGTTTCGCCATTCCCGGCAATCATGATCCAATGCAATCAAATTCCGTGTGGAACCAGCCTGAAATTCTGAATAACATCCATCTTTTCCATAGCGCCCCCGATGCCGGGCTGGCGCAGGCGAAGATCGCCGAACTCAATCTTACGATCGCTGGAATCCCGTGGGACACCAAAGACGCCTTCAAACCACCTTTACAGGAAATCCTCACGCGCAAACTCCAATTGCTCGACAGATCCATCCTGCTTTTGCATGGCTCGGAAAACGCTCTCGCCTCGGAACACCCTGCATTCAAGGAACATCCGTTCGCAGCCAATGATTTGAAGCGCCTGCCCTTCGGGTATGTGGCCATCGGCCACTACCACAAGCCCATGGACGTCGCAAAATGGAGCGGCGGGGGCGCATGCTACTGTGGTTCGCCTGAAGGATTGCGTTTCAGCGATCACAATCTGGGGGATCGCTCCATCGTTTTGGGAGAAATGAACGAGCGAGGCTCTCTGACTCAACTCAGGCGGAAAACCATCAACGCGCGTACCATGAAAACGCTTTCTTATTCCACAGGCGATGGAACTACGGCAGACGACTGGTTTCGGGCTATTGACGACATGAGAGATCCGAATACCCTGTTGCGCGTGCGCGTCCCCAAACAAAACGGCGACAAGCAAAGACGGGCGGAAATTCTCTTGTCCGCCCTAAGTCATGATTTTTTCTATCTGGAAATCATTTGGGAATCCCCTGGTGAGCAAGAACACCTGGTGTGACGTCGCTTTCTCTCATCCGGAAATCCCCGTCAGACTCAGGGACGCATATCGGGCGCAAGCCGTTAATGCACAAGACATCGTGTGCGTCGTGATTGATGTCCTGAGAGCCACGACGAACATCGCCACCATCCTTGAGAATGGATGTCACGCGATTCATCCGTGCGCCTCTCCTGAAACGGCGCTTTTGTTGGCTCAAAAGCTGCGGTTTCGCCACGGTTCCGAAAAAATCATCCTGGGCGGAGAGCAAGACGGCAAACCCATTGAAGGATTTGACGGGGGAAACTCTCCACTCGAATACACGCGGCGAAGAATCAGCGGTAAAACCCTGATACTCTCAACAAGCAACGGCACCAAAACACTCGCTGCCGTAAAAAACTGCGGGGAAATTTTCACCGCCGCTTTCGTGAACATCACCGCAACCGCCGAGCGCATTGCTTCTACTCTGGATACAAATCCGAACAAATCACTCCTGATCGCCTGCTCGGGTCGCGAGGGCGCGTATTGCGAAGAAGACACCGTAGGAGCGGGCATGCTCCTGCATATTTTGTCCAAAAATGCAGGGAAGCTGGAATTGTCCGACACTGCTCGTGCGACCTTGCACATCGCTCACGGGGCTGCAGAAAACCTGGAGAAGATGCTTTTTCACACTTTGTGGGGCAGACACTTATCGTCTCTGGGGCTTGATGAGGACATATCTTTCTGTGCCCGGAAAGACATCACAAGGGTCGTCCCGAAACTGGAGGACGGAGTAATCAGGATTCCTTAAGTCATTACCTCTTTATCGAATACCTCTCCCACTACGTCGTGTGAATTCGGAGAACAGGCGCCGGGTTGCAAATGGAGGAAGAATTCCCGGTTCCCCTTCGCACCCAGAATCTTGCTCAAGGCGATGCCTTGGGGAGACAATCTCATCTGAAGCGTTTTATCCCAGATACGGAGGAGCACTTCGCGGTGATGTTCAGGGTCGCGAACTATCCCTCCCTTGCCGACACGTCCCTTCCCCACCTCGAATTGCGGTTTGATGAGCACGAGCATCTCACCATCGTCGTCGAGCAAACCATGAATCGGTCCGAGCACCTTTGCGACGGAGATGAACGAAACATCCACGACGCATAACCTCGGGCGTTCCTCTCCGGCCAACTTCTGAAACATTTCCGGCGTCAGATGCCTGGCGTTGACACCCTCCAGAAGGGTAACCCGCGGATCATTCCTCAGTTTCCAGTCAATCAAGCCCTTGCCTACGTCCACCGACGCAACGCGGCGGGCTCCACGGGCAAGCAGCATATCGGTGAATCCACCCGTCGACGCGCCAACGTCCATGCAATACTTCTCCAAGGGGTCGACGCCAAAGACATCCAGCGCACCAACGAGTTTCAGGCTTCCCCGGCTCACATAGGGGCAAGGATCTTTTTTGAGGGTGATAGATGCTTCTAGCGGAAATGAAGAACCCGCCTTTGAAGCGGGTTCGCCATCGACACTGACCAGACCGGCCAAAATCAGGCTGCGCGCACGCTCCCGACTCGGGGCGAGCGCGCGTTCAACGAGTAATTTATCGAGCCTCTGTTTCTGTGCCATGCGCCTCCAGATCGGCAGAATCAGCCTCGTCTTGCATCAAGACACGAGCCGCCTGGGTGATATCACCCGGCGTCAGTCCACAATCCTCGAGCTGGAGTTGAGGCGCCCCGTGCTCAATAAACCGATCGGGAATACCCAGAACCGTGGTAGAAACGTCCTGGATGCCATTCTCTGCCAAGAGTTCCAGAACGCCAGCCCCCATCCCACCGACGCGCGTACCCTCCTCAATCGTCACGACGCGCTTACACCGCCTGGCGAGTCCTAAAACTTTCTCATCATCCATCGGTTTGACAAAGCGAAGATTCAAGACCGATGCCCGTATTCCGAGTTCTTGCAATTGCGCAGCAGACTCCATCGCGAGACCAACCATGGGACCCAAGGCGATGAGAGCGACATCTTCGCCATCGCGAAGCAGTTCCGCCTCTCCGACAGGAATCGTCTCGATATCCTCATCCAACGGCACCCCAACGCCTGAGCCACGCGCAAAGCGCACTGCTGCAGGACCCGGATATTCAATCGCGGTTAAGACCATTTTCTGAAGTTCGTTTTCGTCTTTAGGCGACATGATGACCATGTTCGGCAGACACCGAAGATAGGCCAGGTCATAAGCCCCTTGATGGGTGGGGCCGTCATCACCGACAAGTCCGGCCCGATCCAGCGCAAAGGTAACGGGCACATTCGTGAGGCAAACGTCATGGATGATCTGATCGTAGGCGCGCTGCAAGAAAGTGCTGTAAATGGCGACGACCGGCTTCATGTCCTCAAGCGCGAGCCCTGTAGCAAAAGTTACCGCATGCTGTTCGCACATCCCTACGTCAAAGCAGCGATCCGGCAAGGCTTTTTGATAGTTGACGAGCGCCGTACCCTCAAGCATAGCTGCCGAGATGGCGACAACCTTTTCATCCTTTTTGCTGAGCTTGATCATGGTATCGGTAAAAACTTTTGAATAACCGGGAGGTCCAGGTGCTTTTTTGTGGAATTTGCCGGATTCGGGGTCGAATTTCGTCACACCGTGATAAGTGATAGGTTCTGCCTCGCTGTGGGGATACCCATATCCTTTGCGCGTAACGACGTGAACGAGATTGGGACCATCCATATTTTTCACGTTTTTAAGTGTGGGAATCAGCAAATCGAGCCTGTGCCCATCTACCGGGCCGATGTACCGAAAACCCAGTTCTTCAAACAAAATGCCCGGTACGATGATATTTTTCAGAGATTCTTCCACCCTGTCCATGAGCGTAACGGCATGATTGCCCACCAAGGGGAGGTGACTGATTATTTTCTGAACTTCGCCGCGCACCTTGCGGATCCGATTCGACCACTCACCCGTCATAATTCGCGCCAAGTAGGAACACATCGCACCCACGTTATGCGAAATTCCCATTTTATTGTCGTTGAGAATGACGGTGAGATTTCTCTTTGCATCGCCAGCGTTGTTGAGCCCTTCCATCGCCAAGCCGGCTGTCAAGCTCCCGTCTCCAATAATGGCGACGACCTGATAATCCTCACCCGAAAGGTCCCGCGCCGTGGCCATGCCCAATGCCGCCGATATGGAGGTACCTCCATGCGCCACATTCAGATGGTCATATTCACTCTCGCGCCTGTCCGGAAAACCGGCGATTCCCTTCCACTGCCTCAGCGTATGGAAACTATCCCGTCGCCCCGTCAATATCTTGTGGGTATAGGCCTGATGGCCGACGTCCCAAATCAACTTGTCCTTCGGCGTGTCATAGAGATAGTGAAGCGCTACAATGAGTTCCGCCGCTCCCAAGGAAGCGCCGAGATGCCCACCCGTGTTGGAGGTTACCTGAATAACCATATCGCGGAGTTCATCCACGACCTGAGGCAACTCCTTCGCTGACAGTCGCTTCAAATCCGCCGGGCTATCTATACGTTCGAGCAATTCACCCATAACGCCCCCCTACTGACACTCGCTTCGACACAGAGTCTGCGTCATCATGGAAATGCCACCCTTCCCGACATTTCCGTTTTGGTTCAAAGTCAATCAAGAAATATAGTAGATTGTCAGAACCGACGCAAGATAATAAATTGCGCCAAAGATTCGAGTTCCGGCGCATTATTCGGGAAAATTTCCAACGCTTGCAATGCTTCCTCGCAAGCGGAGCGCGCCAGTTTTTTCGACGTCTCCATACCATACAAGGCGGGATAGGTTGCTTTGTTCAGCCCCTCATCCGAACCCGTGGGCTTTCCCATGAGGGCTTCATCGCCTTCCACATCCAAAATATCGTCCACAATTTGAAACGCCAGTCCAATCCTCTCTCCATAAACGTGCAACGCTTCCAGCTGCGCTTCATCACCGCCACCGAGTAGGCCCCCCAAACAAACGGAAACCCTCAAGAGCGCACCCGTTTTTCTCCTATGGATTTCCTCCAAATGTGCCACATCACTCACCAGGCCATCGGCCCGAATGTCCAAAAGCTGTCCCCCTACCATACCCGTCGCACCCACCGCCTCCGCGACCATTCGAATCGCTTGCACATGGCGTTCAGGCGAAATTTTCGCCGCCATTCGTTCGTTCGCCATCAACTCGAAGGCCAAGGCCTGCAACCCATCACCTGCGAGAATCGCCGCCGCCTGGCCATATACCTTGTGACTCGTAGGCATCCCGCGTCTGAGGTTGTCATCGTCCATGGCGGGCAAATCATCATGGATCAAGGAATAGGAGTGAATACACTCCAGGGCACAGGCGGCAGGCAGGATGAATTCGGGGTTTGCGCCTACGGCTTCGCATCCAGCCAAGCAAAGCACGGGGCGCAGGCGCTTCCCTCCCGCGAAAAGGCTGTAGCGCATGATCTCGAAAATCTCGGGTGGTTCGGAGGATTCTGGCACAAGGCGACCCAACTCATCTTCCACGCGTTTCGCCCATCGATCCAGGTAAGCTGCGGCATCAATACCGCCTGTGGGTTCGACCTCAGACATCATCTTCACCATTTTCAAACGGATGCAACGAAAACGTTTCTTCCGATCCTCCGACGAGTTCTTCCACTTTCTTTTGCGCTGCGTTCAACTGCTCCCGGCTATAGCGGAAGAGCTTCACACCCTCTTCATACAACAAAACCGCCTTCTCCAGGGAAGGTTCACCCCCTTCAAGTTCTTCGACGACAGCTTCCAGGCGCTCCAGCGCAGCCTCGAAACTTTTTGGTTCCGCATCAGAGTTCACGGACACATTCTCCGTATTCATGGCCCCTCTCCCTCGGGCAGTACTTCTTCGACTCGGCACCTCAAACCACCTTGCGATAAACGAATCCGCACGAATTCCTGTTTTCTCACGTTTTCGACCTTTTTCACCAATGCGCCATCCAGTTCCTTGTACACCAAGCTGTATCCCCGCGCCAAAACGGCCAGCGGCGACACCAACTCAAGGCGTCCAGCAGTAGTCTTTAACACACCCGCCCTGTTTTTCAACAACAATCCTTGCGCCGTATGCAAGTGTTTCAAATTGTCTTCGAGTCTTGATATCAATACACCTATTTTCACTTTGGGTGAGAGCATCCGCAACCTCGGACCCATCCCCTCCAAATACATCCGCCCCATCTGCTCTCTTTGCCTGGCGGCCGTGCTCATTCGCTCATAGAGGGCATCCAGACGCTGCGCCAACGATTCGAGCGGGGCTTCTGGCCTTCTGAATACAGGTTCTCTCAGAAAACGGGACAATCTCTCATCGAAAGAGGCCAGGAGAGTTTCCACCGCCCGGCGCGCATCCTGGATCAAGTCGGAAACGTCTCTGGCGACATTCTGCCAGTTCCTGGCCACTCGCTCGGCCGCCGCCGTGGGCGTGAGTGCCGATTCATCGGCTGCCAAATCGCCAAGCGAGGTATCGACCTCATGCCCCACCGCCGACATGATGGGCGTTCTGCAATCAGCGATTGCCCGAACCACCTCCTCTTCGTTGAACGCCCATAAATCCTCCCGGCTTCCTCCACCGCGACCCGTGATGATGAGGTCTACGGGACGCCCCATCGCTGCGAGATTCTCATCCGCTCTTCGAATCGCCGCCGCGATAGAAGAAGCGGCGCTCTCTCCCTGCACCTGGGTGTGAACGATGACGATTTCCACAATCGGTGCGCGTTCCTTGAAAACCCGCAACATATCCTGCAAGGCGGCGCCTTCACGGCTCGTCACCAATGCCACGCATCGAGGACGTTGGGGGATATCCATTTTCCGCAACGGATCGAACAGACCTTCTTTTTCCAGTCGTTCATGCAACTGTCGAAAGGCGACCTCAAGCGCGCCTTCTCCCAAGGGCTCCATCGAAAGTGCCGATAACTGGAAGTTTCCTTCCTTCTCATAAAGGGTCACACGACAACGGATCATTACGCGTATGCCCACTTCGGGCTCGAAGCGCAAAAAACGCCTCCGGCCCGAAAACATCACCGCGCTTACCCTGGATGCGGCGTCTTTCAGAGCGAAATAGGAATGTCCGGATATGTGGTTGTTCAAGGATGAGATTTCACCCTCGACCAATATCTCGCCTAATTCACCTTCCAGCAATTCTTTCACGCGCGCGTTGAGTTGTGAGACGGTGAACACCGCCGGGGCTGCACGAGGCGTATCGTTACCCAGAAGGTCTACATTCATTCGGGAACCTTTATCAGTTCTATGCCCCCACTTCTTGCGACTGGAGAGAGTATGCACGAACCGTGTTCATCATCAGCATGGCGACCGTCATCGGTCCCACACCACCCGGCACAGGCGTGATAGCGGAAACCTTCTCAATCAAAGGTTCGAAATCACAATCGCCGACCAGTTCCCCATCCACCCGGTTAATGCCGACATCGACCACTATGGCCCCTTGCCGAACCATATCCTCGGTCAGGAATTTCGCCCTCCCCAAGGCTGCCACTACGATATCGGCTTCTCTCGTGATGGCGGGAATGTCGCGTGTCCGGGAGTGGCACACTGTCACCGTCGCATTCTCGTGCAGCATCAATATCGACAGAGGAAGCCCCACAATCTTGCTACGCCCGATGATGACCGTTTTCTTCCCTTCCAAGCCGATGTCGTAGAACTTCAAAATCTCGAGGACTCCGGCAGGCGTACAGGGTTTGAGTTCTCCCTGTTTTAGCGCCAGCTTTCCGAAATTCTCCGGATGAAAGACGTCGGCGTCTTTGCGGGGAGATACCTTGCGCAGCACTTCATCCTCATTCAAATGTCCGGGGATCGGCAGCTGCACCAATATCCCATCCACCTTGTCATCGTGGTTCAATTCTTCGATCAGCGAAACGATATCCTCTTGCCTCGCATTCTCGTCGAGATGGTGATCGAAGGTCTGGATGCCGAGCTTCTTGGCGGAACGTCCCTTGATGCGGACGTATACCTGAGAGGCCGGGTCCTCTCCCACCAGCACGACGGCGAGCCCCGGAGGCCTGCCGACCTTGGGAGTCAGGGTATCGATGGAAGTCTTGAGTTCCTCCATCACCTTGTCAGCCACGGGTTTACCTTCCAGGAGCAGGGCTTGTGGCATTCTACATCCTTTATCTCGGGCGCGGCGGATACGAAATTTCGTCTCGAACAGGCACTACACCAGAATTTTTCCGTCCTGGATGATCATCTGCTCATCAGCCCATACGGTGGGATGGTCGAAAATCATGTCGATGTGGAGCGGGGCTTCGATGTTGCCCCCGATGCTGCCGCTATCACCCACCGCCATGTGACAAGTGCCCCACGTCTTTTTTGCTTCCCGCATCGTCTCACGGGGCCTGCACGCAGGATTCGTGCCGATGGCGAATTCAGCCACGTTCTTCGCCAGATCTCCGTTTTCATCGAGCAATTTCCAGAAACGATCCGCGGCGGCGCTTCCCGTAATGGATGCGACTTTCCCTTCCTTAATCTCGATGCGCATTGGCTCGGTAACGAAACCCAAATCCTTTCGCTCAATAGAGAAGGGATTCACCATCACGCCGTTCGACGTGCCCTCCAGGGGACTCATGGCCGCTTCTCCGTCGGGACACGCCGCGAATTCTCCGGATTTTCTCGCCACGCCAATGAGGGGGAAACAGGTCCTGCCCTCAAGCGAGAACTCCATGTCACATCCGTCCGGCGTCGTGAACCGGCCCGTTATGGCCTCGGTGTAAATATCGGAAATCACTTGAGTGACACGGGCCACCTCGTCGTAATCGGCCAAGGCACCTCCTGCGACCATCATATCCTCGCGCCATCCCCACATATCCAGAACGCGAGCACCCTGTTTGAGCGCGTTTCTGGCCGTCTCGGTATGGATAGTGGCGAAGCTGGTCTGGAGTATCACCACGTCGGAAGCCGCCATCGCCGCCCCCACTTGGGGCAGCGGGTCGATCCCCCCGTTCATATGCGGGGGCATGTGCATGACAGAAAGCTTCGCTCCCGCGGCGCTTAAGGCATGCGCCAACGCTTCGGTGATCGAAGCGGGACGATCCGAATCCGTTACAAGAAGCACCAGTTCGCGTTCTTTCACATCAAGAACCTGCTCGACGATACGCCTGGCAGTAGGTGCCATATTGAACTTTACCATTTCATCACCCCTGTGGGCTGGAAACCAAGAATTGATGACGCCTCGACAAAATGAATTGTCTCCCGGCGGAACTGTCTTTTGAATCGCAGCATTATATGGGCCTGGGAAATATAGTCGCAAGAGCACGATCCGGTATGCGAAGAAACGTTGGCATCCGAGAGTATTTTTCCATACTCAGCCCATACACAGCGAACACACAGGTAAAAAATTCCAGAAATCCTTGCCTTCCAGCAAACTTCATCATCAAAATCAAGAACAAAAGTGACGATCCATGCGTTATGATGATCGAGTGGAAAAGTCCACCGGCAGTGCTTGGATCTGAAAAATTCCACCGCTGATTGTGCTTCCTTTCCCTGCAATCAGGTTGTACGGTTTTGTTTATTTTCCACACGAATTTCCAAACGGGGGAAATGGAACAGCGGGAAATGATATTATGTCCAAAGGCCCACAAGACAAAAAAGGCCAAGCGATGTCACATGTTGCGCTGGATGAGTCGCCAAGGTCGCTACAGGCGAACTCGGAGACGTGCAACAAAGAGCAGGAAGGTAGGTCCAATAGCGATCTATCTTACACCTGAGCGCAGGAAAGAAACCACACAAAACGGTGCGGCGGTGTGCAGCAGCTTGCAAGAAATTCCGATGATTTCCTCTCTTGACTACAAATTCCTCGTTGAAGTCGGCGCGGGTCGTGTTCCCGCCAAAGACCCCTGGCACCTGTACCCGATCCTAGTATCAGGCAATTCGATATGTTTCCAAGCACCGACACTGGTCTTGGACTGGCAGGCGTCGTTTCGCCGCGCTGGTGGCGATAGCACCTATCCGTACCCCACACTATTCTGGGCATCCCTCACCTGTGATGCCAAATCTCTGGCTCAGGCGGCCGAAGTTCCATTAACTGAAGCAACTTTCTCCTGAGCCTCTTTACTTGGCTTCGCGTCCATGTCTCTTGGTTTTTCAACCGTGCCAGCGCGTGTGCGATATTTTCGGGGCCTGCGTCATCGACTACACATACCTCCTGCGACTTTCCGCGGGTCCGAAGTTCACGCACATCTCTTGCGACAACGATGGCAATCCCCCGATACATATTTGTGGGCTTCCTCGCCTCGAATGTCCGACCTCGTTCATCGATCTCCTGCAGACAAACGCAATTCAACCTCGTGAAAGAGAGCCCGTGGCGCGATGAATCTTGTGAAGGAATGACTGTCGGTGACAAGAACCCGTCGTCATTGACGTAATCTTCGAGGTAAATGAAACGAGCGGGCGTTTCTTCATCCAACACAATGCCCGGTGAACCTTCAGATTGTGGTTCGCACTCTTCCGGGCAAGTTGTCTGTTCACCGTCGCCGCTGGCGACCATTCGAGACCGTCAGAATCGCATCGAGTAGTGCGCGTGGTATGGAGCGACCAGTGAATTCGACTGAATCATCGATATCAATCGCTTTTTGTTTCACTTCAGCGAAAAAATGAAGCATGCCATCACCAACAAAGCCGACATCAAACAAAACATCATCGCTTCGTCAATAAATGCAATTTTCTCCATCCTCAGCGACGGCAACGCTTGGGAGTTTGACATTTCACGGAAGCGAATTGATGAACCTCGTCGCGGCATCGACCGCCTCCCTCGTTGGAACTACACTCGTTTCGTCCACAAAGCCACCCTCAATTCGCCAGTTGCTCACCTAGAGAGGAGCGACGTCAGCCAAGCCGCTCGTTGAGAACTCAAAACCTTCATCGGTTGCACCCATGGCAGGCGGGTTTACGACATATGGTTTGGAACTCATATACAATGCTACCCACGGTAGTATCGCATACATTTCCACGTTTCCTGGGCTAAGTAACTTCGCCACCTCCACGTGCCTTAACCCCTACCCAGCGGCCATGCAGAATATCCGCCCTAATTGACTTGGATTTATATGTCCCAAGAACGTCACACTACCCTTATGGAAACACAAAGTTAAGGCTTTGGGTAATTCTGTATCGTCTTGACAAACTGCTTCGATGTCGCCTCCCGATAGTCGGCTTTTCATGGAGTTTTCTTTGTCTATGCTGGTCTGGAGTTCTTGTTGTCACTCGCTAAACATGACATTCTGATCTCGTGCCGTTGTCATATTATGCAGTGATCGAAGGCTGGCCAGAGAGGGAGCGACCAAACTCGCCGGATGTGCGACCATTCCATATCTTTTGATCGGAATACCTCATTGGGTCATCTCTATGGGTTGTTGTTGAAACTTGGTCTCGATCTTTGCATTCCCATTGAGACCCGGACTGTTGCCGGCAAATCTGTGCACTCTGTCGGTGCCGGTACGCTCCTCGCTTGTCTCGGCAAAGCGATCTCCCGCGATGATGTGGAGGCGCTGGCGTCCGGGATCGCTGACTGGCATGACACGCTCGCGCCAGCCAGCGAAACCACTATCGTGTTTCGCGACAGCGCCTTTGCCGACGATGTCGCCAAGACAAACCTCGCGGCCATTCTTGAACAGCGTGGCCTCGGGAACGTCCGAAGCCTGTGATACCGACGGGGGAAGAAGAGTCCATGAACCGGCATGAGTGGCTGCTGCAGACCATTCTCCACGGACGGTCGGATGCGAACATCCGCTTTGCCGACTTGCGTGCCCTGTTGCAGTATCTGGGATTCGCGGAGCGCGTTCGCGGAAGCCACCACGTCTATCGGAAAGCTGGTGTGGTCGAAAAACTCAACCTGCAGACTGCAGAGCAGTGGCGGACAGGCCAAACCTTATCAGGTGAGACAGGTTCGACAGTTGATCCTGAGATACCAACTGGGAGAAAACGACTGATGCTCAAGTACGAGATCATCATTTACTGGAGCAACGAAGATCGGGTGTTCATTGCCGAGGTGCCCGAGTTGCCTGGGTGCATGGGGCACGGCGACGATCAAGAGTCTGCGTTACGGAACATCAACGACGCGATGCAACTCTGGATTGATACCACACGGGAATTCGGCGATCCCGTGCCTGAACCCAAGGGTGAACGCCTGATGTTCGCTTGACAGAACTCTCCCAAAGGAACCCGCCCCAGCCATGATGAAGCCTCGTTTCGAGTCCAATCTTGATTTTCAGTTGCAGGTGATGGATGTCGTCTGCAACTGGCTGTGCAACCCAAGATTCTACTGGACGGAGCCCACAACCACGCGAGAGCAGATATACCCGAAACACAGGTTTGCCTTTTTCTGGGAGGGTTTCTGTAAGAACAACCGACTAACACTGTTCGACGACAAGAGTCCCGAAAGCATGAGCTGCCTCACTGGAGCAATGGCAGGGACGTTTCGAGTTCTCGAAGGTTCTACACCATGAGCTGGTCTGAACACATGGTCCGGGCAGGACCCTATCAAGCGTGTATAGATAACAAACCCGACCCCGAGAAACACCGGGATCATGTTGAGCCCTGGCTGTCGGCGTTGTTTCAGGCCGAGCACTTGAATGTCTTGCTCGGTAGTGGCCTTACGACAGCCGTCGCCTGTGCCGCGGGCGCTTCAATTGTCGACATGAGCCCGACTACGTTTGATTGCGACTACGCTGACACTGTGACGCAGGCAGCACGGGAAAGCGCGCAGCGACTTGAACGCAAGAAACTCAACCTCGAACGCCCTTCCGAAGTGTCTCCAACCGTGCTCTCACAATTCAACACCTTTCCCCTCTATCGATTTGTCAACGGCTGCGATCAGGAGCTGGTGAAGCGTCTCGTGCCGGACGGACTCGGTCCGCTCTTGCGAGAGTTTCCGAGCCTTCCCACCCGACGCGTGATATTATTCGGCTGGGCGGCACCGGCCCCGATTCTCGTCGAGGTTCAGGAGGGCACTGGAGAACATCGGTCCCACTCCCCGGATCCACTTTCTGGGACATGTGGGTCGCCAACCAAGAGTGCCATGTCAACTGGAAGAGCATCGCGCAAACTTGGCAAGGCAGCGACCCGCCCGACCCTTCGGGTTAGAAGATGATGGTCGAGGGTCAGAATCTCGAATGGAAATCGTCTTGGCGGGACGAGTATCTTAAGTGGATCTGCGGGTTCGCCAACGCCCAAGGCGGTGTCCTCATGATTGGCAAGAACGACCTCGGCGAGATTGTCGGCGTAAGGAACCCGCTACAACTGCTGGAGGAGATACCCGGCAAGACGCAATCTCTGCTGGGCATCGTCGTGGACGTGAACCTCAAGTCCGAGACAGGCGGGGAATACCTGGAGATTACGGTCGAGCCCAGCCCCAATCCAATCAGCTATCGGGGCGAATACCATTACCGCAGCGGTAGCACCAGGCAGGTGCTGAGAGGCACTGCGCTGAACCAGTTCTTGCTCCGCAGACATGGCCGCAACTGGGATGATGCACCAGTGCCGGGTGTTGGACTGAGCGAACTGGACCAAAGGACGTTGGTCGAGTTTCGTCGTCGCGACATCGCCAGCGGCCGACTGCAGCCTGATGTGCTAAACGAGTCCGACGACGACCTGATCGAGATGTTGCGTTTGCGCGAGGGCGAGTATCTGCGCCGCGCCGCGGTGTTGCTGTTTCATCCCGACCCGGTGCACTTCTTCGCCGGTGCTTTCGTAAAGATTGGCTACTTCCGGACGGAAACCGATCTCGTATACCAGGACGTCATTGAAGGCAACCTGTTCACGCAGGTGGACCGCACCTTAGACCTGCTACGCACGAAGTACTCAAGGGCCGAAGTCTTCTACGACGGCATCTACCGACGTGAACCCCCCCCCAAGCACCCGGCGAGGCGCTGCGAGAAGCGGTACTCAACGCCGTCGCACACCGAGATTACGGCCATTCGGCACCAATCCAGATTCGCGTGTACGACGACCGCATCGTTTTGTGGAACCCGGGGATGCTGCCTCACGACTGGACGCTCGAAAAGCTCATGAGAGCGCATGCTTCCGCACCACAAAATCCAGGTATTGCCAATGCGCTCTTCCGCGCCGGTTTGATCGAGGCATGGGGGCGCGGCATCGGCAACATCATCAAGGCATGTCGAGCCACGGGGACAGCCGAGCCACGATGGGAGGTAGAACCGAATGAGATGCGGCTAGAGTTCGTGTTCACCGAACCCGGTCACGGACCTCATCATCAAGACATGACGCACGAAACTTTGCGTCACGACCGATCACGGCCAGAGTCGCTGAAAACGAGAATACTCCGGCAATTGGCAACCGGGCCAATGTCGAAAGCCGAACTCTCCAGGAACTTGGGGCAGAGACGGATCTCCGGTCAACTCAACACAGTGATTCGGCAACTCATTACCGACGGAAACATCGAATACACGATTCCCGAAAACCCCCGCAGCCGAGTTCAGCAATATCGCCTGACGGACAAGGGGCGGAGCGTTGTCGATGGATTTTCGGACAGGACCACCGGGGCCAGGACATAACATACATAAGGGTACGGGAAGAACATGAAACTCCGTTTCGAACCCGAATCAATTTTCAATTGCAAGCAGTAGACACCGGTAAACCCTTCGCGCAACTGCAGCAAGCGGCCATGAAGATAGCCGTGATGGGCAATATCCTGCGCCAGCACGATCCGGGCTTGAAAGCTGCTGTTAAGGCGAGCCTCGTGGGCGATGTGAAGCGCGCCTTCGAAAAACTGGGGCCCAACGTGGTCGAAATCAGTCCGAGTCACAAACTGCGCCAGTAGCTCAACGCATATATCCGCGAACGCCTCGCACAGGAGGGATGTATCCACGGAACCGCAACGAAAAGGAATTGAATCTGGTCAACAGCCGTACCGCCGAGGTGACGGGCGTGACCGGAGAGCGCGTGAGTTTTAAACTTGAGGATGTGCATAGGCTCGAACCGCAACCGCGCCATCTCGACCATGCCTAGGGCATCTACCGTCCACATCTTCCAGGGCCGGGCGGTGGATGGCGTCATCGCCGCCATGGAGGCGAATCACCCCCACCTCACCACGCAGAAAACTTCTACGTCGAGAGCAGACATGCGCGTGACCGGGCCGAATTCGTCACTGACGACGCGAAGGCCCTGTGCAAGCGGTTCGAAGCCGTCATCGGGGAGCGGATCCCGGCTTTGGAAGCACTCGGAGCAAACAGGGCCAAAGAGACGGAACCGAAACAACTTCGACACCCGGGAGTATGCTGTACGGGCTGGATATATTGACAACCGGTCGCAGCCGTGCAGTTCATCCCCGACCATAGAACTTCATTAGAAACCCGGCGATCAATGAAAGATCCCATCCATCTCTTCCACGGTTCTGCCCGCGATGAGGCCGGTGCCCGGGTACGAGCAGAATGAGACAGGTATTCCTATGAGAAAGATGATTCCCCATGGAAATCATGTCTGGTCTGCGCCTGTCGTTTTACAGAAGTGCAGTTGATTTGTCAGACAAATATAATTCCATGGTGCACATCTTCCCTCCCTCGCTCTTTATTGAAGCACACTGTGCTATAATGGATGTGCAACGCGGGGGAACACGTCTGTTTCCCCGATTTTTCTTTGAACAGGACCTGCAAGCCATGAACAGATTCCTCAGAGGTTTAGGGCGCGGATTCGAATGGATTCAAAAGGACATCGCTGCCGTCATGGAACGCGACCCTGCCTGCAGATCGAAAGCGGAAGTGATTTTCTGCTATCCGGGTTTTCACGCAGTCTGCCTGCACCGCATGGCCCATTACTTCTGGAAAAGGAAATTTCTGCTCGTCGCGCGATGGCTGAGTCACTGGAACCGATTCATAACGGGTATCGAAATTCACCCTGGCGCGCGGATCGGCGAAGGGCTATTCATAGACCATGGGATGGGCGTCGTCATCGGAGAAACGACGGAAATCGGGAAAAACTGCACCATCTACCAGGGAGTGACGCTCGGCGGCGTGAGCCTCAAGAAAGAAAAAAGGCATCCTACTTTAGAGGACAATGTCGTCGTAGGAGTTGGCGCCCAGTTGTTGGGTCCGCATATTATCGGCGCAGGCAGTTGCATCGGTGCAAGTTCAGTCGTCATCTCGGATGTTCCACCCGGCTGCACGGTCGTCGGCGTGCCTGCGCGCATCGTCTACCGGGAGGGAAAAGGCAAAACGGATGTTCTGCTCCCTGTTTCTTTCGAACATCACGAGTTGCCAGACCCGGTGGAGGCGGCCATTCAGGTCCTGAACCAGCGCATTGCAACCCTTGAAAAAGAACTGTCCCATCTGCGGGCACCGATACAGGAAAAACAAGAGTCCCTATGAAAACCATCTACATGGACCACAACGCAACCACCCCGATGCGTTCTGAGGTCTTGGCCGCAATGCAACCCTATCTCGGCGAGAAGTTCGGAAACCCGAACAGCATTCACCGATACGGTCGCGAAACCAGAATCGCGATTGAAAACGCCCGCGACCATGCGGCGGCCCTCATCGGTGCCACGGACAGTGATGAAATCTTCTTCACCTCCGGCGGAACGGAAAGCGACAACTGGGTGCTTCGGGGCGTCATCTCCGCCGCCCAGGGAACAAGTCATATCGTCACCACGGCTATCGAGCACGAGGCCGTACTCGCGACTTGCCAAATCCTAGAAACGGAAGGGGTGTCGATCACCTACGTGAAGCCGAACCGGCAAGGGCGCGTTCTACCCGAGCACGTGGCCTCTGCGATTCGGCCGAATACGAAAATCGTGTCCGTCATGTGGGGCAACAACGAGGTCGGTACCCTTCAGCCGATTCATGAAATCGGCGCGATTTGCCGGGAACACGGGATATTGTTTCACACCGACGCCGTGCAGGTACTGGGCAAGGAGGAAATCGACGTAGAACGAGCCTGCGTGTCTCTGCTTTCTGCCAGCGGGCACAAAATCAACGCCTCCAAGGGCACGGGTTTTTTGTACGTCAAAAAGGGAACCAAGCTCGACCCCTTTATCACCGGAGGCGGACAGGAGCAAAAGCTACGCTCGGGCACTGAAAATGTGGCCGGCATCGTGGCGATGGGAGAAGCCTGCCGCCTTGCGAAAAAAGAAGGCCCGCAACTCGCAAAGAATATTTCCACCCTGAGAGATCGGCTCGAAAGCGAAATCTGCGAACACATTCCCGACGTATTGGTCAACGGTGATACGGAGCACAGGCTTCCCGGCACTTCGAACCTTGGTTTTATCGGCGCGGAAGGGGAAACGCTCCTGATTCGCCTCGACCTGGAGGGCTTCGCCGTGAGCACGGGCGCAGCTTGCAGTTCGGGATCTCCCGAACCCAGCCACGTTCTGCTGGCGATGGATCTGCCCAAGGAAACCGTGCAAGGTTCACTGAGGTTCAGTCTTGGCTTCGGCAACTCGGATACGGATATCGACAGGCTGCTCGATGTGTTGCCGGAGGCCGTGAGCAAGGTGCGTGAAATGGCCCCCCGCCAGAAATCAACAAAAACATGAGAAGAACCTGTGGCTCCAAGAGATGATTATCACTATAATGAGACCGTGCTCGCCCACATTGCGGATCCCCACAACATCGGTGTCATCGAAGACGCGGACGCCGAGGGAAGCGGAACGAATCCCGCCTGCGGCGATGAAGTGACGCTTTATCTCAAATTCGAAGGCGAGGCGGTCTCGGATGCCAAGATTCGAATTCTCGGTTGCGGGGCAATTACCGCCGCCATGAGTTCCCTGACAGATTTGGTGCGCGGAAAAACCGCGGAGGAACTTGGAGAAATTACAGCCGAGGAAATCGCGCAAAGCGTCGGCGGCCTTCCCACCCACAAACGCCACTGCGCCACGCTCGCCCGACGTGTGCTACAAAATGCCTTAAAATCGAAAAGGGCAAACTGACACGCAGATGAGGACTTCGCAGCCCGCCCAAATATTCGAACTAGACGCCTTCAAGGGTTGGGCGCTTCGTACCGGAGCCGCTGCCAGCCCCGAGATCATCGGTCTCACCCAGGCCCGCTTGCTCAAGATATGCGCGAACCTCCCCGGAATCGGCCCCGCTTGTGGATTCGACCATGGAGAAGGGGGATATGAAGCCTGCCGGCAAGCACTTACGGATCTACCTATGCCCGAAGAACTCCACGAGACGAACTTTCCGGGCGGATGGCACGCGGCAGGAACGCACATCGGGGGATACGATACACTGGCCATCACATTGGAAGAAATGCTGAACCAGTGGCTGCCGCATAGCGGATTCAAGAGAAGAGAAGGCCCGGTGATGTACCGATACTTGACCGACCCGCGCGAGACGGCGGAAGCCGAAATCAGAACTGAAATTTGCGTGCCCGTTCAGCCCGACCCGATCGAGTGAGTGGCTCTGGCAAGACACATTTTTGTATTATCAGGGACCTCGCGCAGGCACAGGGCCTGTCCCACTACGGGCCCCATATGATTCGGAGCGAACTCGCAGGGTCGATCGCCTGTACCCCGTGATCGACCTGTCTCACGAACTCCCTCCCCTTCGAGATGGACCGTTCACGAGCCAAGCAACTCTCCATTCCCCATATTATGGGAATTACCCAAGACCGGTGTGAACAAAACAAGTGCAACGGTAGTCGACGATACCACTCAAGAAACACTGCATCGTTTGTCAAGGAACGGGCGAACAAGGAAGCCATGGTTAGCCTGCCAGGCGATCCTTTGTTCGTTGAACCCTCTGATTTTTTTTGTGCTTGATTGCGCGTTTATGCACATTTTTGTATCGGCAAATAAACCGAAATCAACAAAAATATCTATTTTCCTTCATTTTCTGCAGGGGTCGTGGAGGACAAGTATTTCATAAGCGCCCCGGTTAATACCCTGATATCAGCTTTGATTTCCTTTCCTAACTCTCCGATTTTTGCGTCGATCTTCGCATCCAACTCATCGATCTTCGTGTCGATCTTCGCATTCAACTCATTGATTTTTCTATCGATTTTCGTATCCAACCTGTCGATCTTTCCGCTTACTTTTCCCAAGAAAGAATTGAGGTTTGCAATATCACCGTCAATTCTTTTCATCTCCGTGGATAGACTAGCTGTAACTGCTGTAAATCGAGCTATTGTTTCTCGTCATGTTCTGCGAGCGCCCATCCACCCACGCCACCCAGCAAACCGAGCACCGCAATGAGCAGAATACCAATATCCCGCCATGCAGATTGTTCCTTGATCCATTTGAACCGCTCGCTCATCAGGTTATCCCCCCATTTCAGATAAAAATATCGGGCTTTTTAAGGAGGGTGTCAAATATCTTCAAAACCAAGTCCTCATACTCAAGCGTGAAGCTATTATTATGCCACCAATTCCTGCAAGTAACCCTTCGCCCGTCCATACCTTTGTCCAATGATTTATGCGATCCATCGTTTCAATCTCACAATGAACTCATTCAGCCAGAACGTAACATGAATCACTGAAAAAATCAAGAAATTTTGTTTTATATACTCTTTTTATTCGTCATTATGCGATAATATCCATGCCATTTTCTGCAAAATTACAAATGTAATTCCCTGTTATCGATAGTTCACGTCTTGGAGATTCGACATAATAGACTTTTCAGATTCGTCTGGTCCGAGGCCGGATCACGCTGCGTGATATCCGTCAGGAAATTTACCGACCGCCATGGATGGTAAGGCTGACGCTCCCCCCAGCCGATGGGAACGAATACCGAGTCCTCCCTGATGCCCGCATTCACCCAGGCCATCGCCTCAATGGCGCCGTGCGCGGTTTCCACCCGGACTTTCTCTCCATCTTCGATTTTCAATTCCTGCGCTTTTTGAGGATGGATCTGGCAGTAGAGGTCGGGCCACATCTCCTGCGCCTGCCAGAAATAATGCGTCCAGCTATGAAAATGCGGAGCGGGCGGGCGACCCGTTATCAGCGTCGTTTCATAGCCTTTCCGGCGAAGCGCATCACCCAGGTTTTGCTCGTCCGGCTGGACGATTCTGGCGACGCGAGAACCCGTAGGCGTCTTGCTAAAGGGAGAGATGATTTCCAGATCATCATCGCCATGTTCATATTCGAGATACGGCAAACCCAGGAGATTCTCTTTCTCGCTGTAAAACTCCGGCAGCGCGGAAAGTCCTACTTTAGAGAATTTTTCCTCCAACGCTTCCGTCCAGAACTCAAGCCGCCCGCTCGGCGTGGGAAAGCGCTTGCCCTCGGGTTGCCCGGTGGCGGTCGTTCCTTCGAGATACAGGGTTTCCTGCTCGGGGGCATCCTCGCTCGCGACGGGAAAGCGCACCCACCGATAGGGAACCGAGTGGAGCCGTTTCTGCGTCACACCCCGCAAAAAATCGTTGTCGATGCACATCTCGTCCCAAAACGTCCCAGGATCCTTGTATTCCTCTTTCATGACATCACCGAACCCGAGGCGCTTGCCGAGTTCTATCCATATCCAGCCATCGGGCTTCGCCTCTCCCGGCGGATCGATCATCCTGTCTATCCATACGATTCTTCTATCGTCATTCGTACGGCCCAGTTCCCCTTTTTCGATTCCGCCCGCCGCAGGAAGCACATAATCCGCAAACGCAGAGGTTTCATTCGCGAACAATTCGATGTGGACGATGAGATCGAGTGCATGAAAGGCCGCTCGCGCGTCATCCTGGCCCGGCCATTGCGCCAGTGGATTGTTGCACGTAATAAGGCCCTTGATGTGATACGGCTTGCCCTCGCGCATGGCACTCAACCAACCAGCCGGGCTTCTGCGGACCATCGGCTTCCCAATTTCCGCCCTCCTGTGCTTCGGTGCGTTGGCGGCGATTGGCGGGCCCGCAGTCATGTTCACATAGGCACCGCCCTTGCGGCCCCAATTTCCCGTTATCGCGGCAACGAACATGAACGCCCGGTTCGTTTGCACCGAGTTGGTGTGCTGATTGATTCCCCGGCTCCCGAAAATAACGCAGCCATCTGCCTTCGCCACGCCTGCAGAGAGCGCGCGAATATCTCCCGCGGTTATGCCCGTGACGGCCTCCGCCCATTCGGGGGTATATCCCCTGGAAAATATGAAGTCGCGCCAGCGCTCCCAGCCGAGCACCCATTCATCACAAAAACGCTCATCGTGCATGTCTTCGGAGAGAATATGGTGCGCCATGGCGAGAGCGAGAGCCATGTCGGTTCCCGGGCGGATGGCAAGCCATTGATCCGCCTTACTCGCCGTGGCGGTATACCTCGGGTCCACCACCACCATCCTTGTCTTGTGCTTTATGCGCCAGTCGTTCACCTTGCCGAAGTAGACTGGCCGCGTCTCCGCCTGGTTGTCTCCGACATAGAGATACATTCCGGCACTTCCGATATCTTCAGGCGTGTAGCTGTTTCCATTGCCGTTCAACCCGTGCGTCACCTCGTAGGCGACTACCTTGCCCGCCGCACAAAAGGGATCTGTCCCCTGCAAATTGGGCGTGCCCCACATCTGGCTGAACAGTCGCACATAGCCTTTCTGCGTAATCAAACCCGTACGGGTTCCCACGAAAAGCGCCAGCGCCTCAGGACCCCAGCGATCCTTGAGAACTTCGAGTTTCGCGGCGATTTCATCGAGTGCCTGCTTCCAGGAGATGCGCTCGAATTCACCATCGCCCCGGCGGCCGACACGCTTGAGAGGATATTTCAGGCGGTGTTCGTTGTGATGAAGTTGAAGCGTGAACTGCGCCTTGGGGCAGAGTTTTCCGTCCAGAACGGGATCCTCGTCGTTCCCTGTCACGTTGATGAGCCTGTCACCCTGAAAATGGAACTTGGCGCTGCAGCAGTTGAAACAGAAATTACATCCACCGGGCACGACGCGGTCCGCCTGAAGGGACTTTTTGTCATGCAGGCAGGGGAAATCGGGGCCTTTTTCCTCGAAAACGTCCCTTGCTTCCGGGAGTTCCACGAATCGAGGACGACTCGGGTTTTCATGCGAACCGGAACCATCCTTTCCGTTCAAGCAACTGTTCTCTCTGGCGACTTTCTCCAGATATATCGTCTGCGGTTTCAAGAGAAAATGATCGTGATCACGAAGATGCCGACCTTCTTCCTCTGCCTTTTCGAGGAGGTTTTCCCTCTCGCCGAACGAGATGGCATAGCCCGGACAAATTTCCGTGCAGGCGGGTTCCAGACCCTTTTCCCGCCTGTCCGGGCAAAGATCGCATTTCACCGAATGATGGCCTTGCGCATCATAACCCATCGCGCTGTAGGGACACGCCATGACACACTCCCCACAACCTGTGCAAAGCGCCTCATGAACTTCCACCACGCCGGTGTCGGGGTCTTTCGTTATCGCCTTGGGGTGGACAGGACAGGCTCTCAGGCAAGCGGGCCGCTCGCAATGCTGGCACGTCAGTGTGAGGAAATCGGGCGCACCCGTGGAGGCGTTCCCCAGCCAGACCACCTTGTTCCGGTATTGGCCAGGGCCGAGTCTGTGCTCCTGCTTGCAGGCCGCCTCACAACTCTTGCAGCCGAAGCATCGTTCCAAGTCTATCATCAAGGCTAGCCGGCCCAAGGTTCGCTCCTTGAAGATGTGCGGGCTACCATTTCGTCAGGTGCCACCAGTATATTTCTCCCCCACCCGAGACATAACCGGCAAAAAACGTAACGGTGATGACATGCCCCAGAATACCAAGAAGAAAAACGAACGCCAAAACGATGTGAATCATCCGCCAATACGCCTGCGCGTAAGATACACCGGAGCGCGCCATCAGTATATTGTGTTCCCGGCCGACAAGCCGGGCGTAGGCGAACGCAAGCCCGGGTCTGGTGAACCAGTGCCTGAGTCCCAGCGAAAAGACGCCTTCCTCGGCTCCCGGCTCAAGCCTTGACAATATGGACTCTTTTTCTTTGATGATTCGGGCAAGACGCTCGCGGTTCCCGGAACTGAGCGGAGAGAAGGATTGTTCCCTGGAGGCGAACGTGGCCGCCATACTCCTGGAGAGGCGAACGCGCGCCCAGACACCCAGAATCACCAAGAGCAACAGGGCGACAAGCAACAGCGCAGGCGCATAGCGAAGGAATCCGGCCGAGTGGATGGTCACCAGCACGCCACCCAAGGTGGATGTCACCACATGGGCAGAGAACCAGCTTGGCGGGGAACCACCCAGGCCCGTTCGCTTCGTGATTACGAACACTAGGGACACGCACAGGAAGAGCGTCCCCGCGACGCCGAAAAGGTACAGCGTCGGGGAGCCGGGCAGGTGCCATTCGCCCGATAGTTCGTGCTGAAACGCGAAGAAGGTGACCAGGACGACCGCCGCCGCGAAAACGAGGTATGCGAGCAGTCTGTCTCCGATATCGAGTCGTCTCATGGAAATCAGGGAAATTCGATCTTCTCTACGTCCACGATCTCGAAATTTCTTACGCCGCCGGGCAACTGAACCGATACCTCGTCGCCCGGCTCTTTCTGCATGATGCCGCGCGAGAGCGGCGCGCTGAAGGAAATGATTCCGTTTGCGAGATCACTTTCCTCTTCGCCCAATATCTTGTAAGTGAGTTCCTCGTTCTTGTCCAGATCGAATAACGTGACCTGCGTGCCGATGGTGACTTTCTCGCCGGAGATGGGGAGTTCCTCTATCACGCTCGCCTCCCGGATCTTGTCCATAATGCGGCTCACCTCGTTCTTGAGGTTGCCCTGCAACTCGATGGCCGCTTCCCACTCGGCGTTCTCGCTCAAATCGCCCAGACTCGCTGCCTTGCCGATTTCCTTCGACACCTCATGCTTCAGGCGGTACTGAATTTTCTCGACTTTTTGCCTCAACCCCTCGAGACTCGCTTTGGTGATGTAGTACGGCATCTCGCCCTCATCCGGCCTTTGAAATGAAATCGGAAACGCGCCTCAGGCGCCTTCCGTTATCTTCTCCTTCACCTGCTCGCGAAAATCATAATCCGTATCTTCGACGAACGCCTCGATCAGGCGTTTCGTGACGGGTCCCGGAACCTTGGCACTCGGCTGAAAACTGTCGATCTCACGCACCGGCATGGCGCATATCGCGCTCGAGGTGATGAAATACTCTTCCGCCTGTGCCAGATCGTACGTCGTCAGGTCTCTTTCCTCAACGGCGATCCCCAGACGCGCGGCGAGCTCGAACACCGCCAGTCGGGTCACTCCCTGCAATATATTACTCTCAAGTGGCGTCCATAGCGCGCCGTCTTTCACCATAAAGAAATTGGCACTCGAATTTTCAGCCACGTTCCCGGAAATATCGAGCATCAAGGACAAGGAACCCGACGCGGCGGCATCGAGTTCCGCCAGAATCTGGTTCATCTTGCTCGTCACCTTCGCTCTTGTCTCGATGCATTCGGGCGGATTGCGTCTCGTGGGCGTTATCGCCAGACGCACGCCGTTCAGATACCGCTCGGCGAAAGACGCGACGTTCACAGACCGCCAGAAGATGAACACAGAAGCCGGTCCCGCCGCGTGCGCCGCCATGGAGGGGTCGTCGAGGCCACGGGTCACCCAATGGCCGACACGGTACATGCCTCCCTTCTCAAGACGACACAGGTTCGCCTCGAAAGTGGCCAGCGTGGCCTGCTTCATATCCGCCCGACTCAGGCCCAAGTCGATACGAACGTACTTCAGCGAGCGGTAAAGGCGGTCGATATGATCATCGAGCCGATAGAGCTTTCCATCAAAGCACGGGGTAACCTCGTACACCCCGTCGCCCCAGAGGAAGCCACGATCGAAGGGCGATATCCTGGCGCTCTTCTCTTCCATAATCTCACCATTGAGATAGACGAATCGCTCCCCGGGCATCAAGTGCTCCTCCCATGCGCATCAACAAAGAAAGGCCGGCCCGCGAAGACGGACGCAGCCACATGAAAAATGAACATCACTGCATGTAGCATCATCTTGCAAGAGAACGCAACGCAGTTATCTCTTATTGGCAGGTAACGCCAGTTTCGTAGATTTTGTAACATATTTGCATGGTCGATAGCGAATACCAGGCATACCCGTACACCCTTGAAGTGCATAGAGGCTAGCCCGCGCAACCACAGGAGAGAGGTGGTTCCATCCATACACAAGGCGAGTTCAGCGGCCATAATACTCTTTTCACTCCATCTCTCAAGAAAACACCCGAAAACATCTTCCCAGGAAGGAGAACCGATGCCGCGCAAGACTGAAGAGACCAAAAAGCAGGTCGTCGTCAACCCGTGGGGCGACAGCAGGAAGTACCTGATGGCCACATCAGAGTACACCGGTGTCGTGGTGGGCAAGGAGGCGACGGACGGGGAATATATCATCAGCGACGGGATCATCGAGCCCGGAGGGCACATCCCGGAGCATTACCACAAGTGGGAGGACCAGACCTTCCACGTCATCGAGGGCGTGCTGTCGGCCCGGATCGGCGGCGAGACATACCGTCTGGGCAGCGGGGACACGATCCACTGCCCCCGCGGCGTATCCCACTACGTGGAGAACACCGGCACCACGACGGCAAGGATGATCAGCTACATCTTCCCCGGCCACTGGGCCGAGGAGTTCATGGCCGAGACGTCGCGCCAGAACAGGAGTGGCCGTCCCGACCCCGGGTTGATCGAGGAGAAGTTCGGTGTCGTCTACCCCCTACAGGATGAGGCATGAAGTGGCATCAGCCTCGCACAGGCCGCCCCGCCCGGTGAACAGGAGATTCTCCGGGTGTCGATCGGCGCCCTGATGCAGTTCCGGAACAACGGAGCCTGGCTGGGGGGGCACCCTGCTCGCCGTCGCCACATTCCTGTTCGGTGCCGCGGCGTTGCGCCGGTCGGGACCGTTCCCGCGCTGGAGCGCGTACATCGCCGCCGGCAGGTTTCCCGGCATCGCGGGAAGCCTGACGCCGTTCTTTCCCGCGTCGGTCCGGTGCACCAGTTCGGACTGACCGCATTCAGCGTCCGGGCACTGGCCGTCGGCTTCCTGCTGCTGCGCGGCGCACGCGCAAGTCGGCCGGAGGGTTGACCGCCGGATAGCCAGTTGAATCGTGTCTTCCCTTGATCGACACAATCCATACACACTCTTACACCCGGGCTGTCAAAAAGGGATAGTTGCAAAAAGATGAAAAGGAAAAATCGTTCCGAGGCACGCTCCGGAAGGGTTAAGACAAAGTCCTCTGATATCGCGCAGTTTCTCAACGGAGTGCCTGTCGCTGGATAGCTTTGTTTGAGGGTACGTAGCAGATGAGGCCTGAGTTAGTGGACATTCCAGATGCGCTGAATGTTAGTGTGGCTCACCTCGAGGTGCCTGGTCATAGTACAGGTCGACCAACGCGTGGCCTGCTCGGACGTGCGATGCACGTGTCATCGGTGATACGTGCTATGGTTGCTCGCCCGTAGTGCGGTTTTCGTCCTCGCTCCGGTCGGCCAAGGAGACCCACCAGACGCTGTTGGGCGAAGCGCCTCCTCCATTTCGACACCGTGTCCTGGCCCTGGTGCCCAACTACTCGGTGATGTCGCATCTCGACATGCCCTCAACGGCAAGGGCACGATGCGTGCCCTGAATATCTCGCGCACGCCAGAACGACTCGAATATCCCATCCGATGCAAGGCCGTATGCGCCCAGCCACTGAGTTCAATGGATGGGGCGCCACGCATGTGACTTCTCTCCCGGGTGGTGAGAGTGAAAAATATAATCTTGTCTTATTGCGTGACAACACACCAGCGCGAGTAATTATGTATTTGACAAGAATGTATCCTTGGATATGCAGGATGAGAAGTCCGTCGGGATTGAAGAAGAATGAGGTCCGGGGACACTCGCTTTCGAAGAATGTGCTTGTTCTTCCTTGCATCCTAAACACCTCCTGCTGCGGCGAGGTTAAACCATGCACAGGTCTGGACGTTGTCTTTGGACACGCGCTCGATCCAGTATATCAAGACTGGTTCTCGCAGGTATGGATGTGGTTCAAATGTGCAGTGACGCAGCCTGGCCTCAGCGGCAACTACACCGACATCGATCTCGTCGCGAGGAATGCAATTGTGGATATGGCGCCCAGCACAAATGCTATGCGCCGGGCACGAGAATGTCGAAAGCACATCCCAACCCGTTCATCGCCGCCGCGGCCACTCGGTGGTAGAGAGAAGCAGTTTTCATTTCCCCGGCACCCCAAGCCCGGCCAGTAACGCCTGTACGGTTTCGCGCAGCTGCGTAAGATGGGTTTCGACATAGTCCCAGACAAGTCCGGGTACTACATGGCCGTAGCCATGGACGAGCACGTTACGGAAATCGATTATCTCGCGCAGCCGGGGAATCCCTTGGGCAAGCTCGGGGTGGTCCTTGCGCAGACGGTTCAATGCTTCGCCGATGACCCCGAACTTGCGCTCGACCGCTGCCTGCATCATCGCGTCTTCAAGGTAGGCACCGATTTCGATGCCTTCGGTGAAGCGCTCTATATCGGCGCCCGCCTACTGGATATCTGTCAACAAGACACGAGGATCACGATGCATAGACAAGCTCGCGTGAACTATCGATGGCGGCGCGCAGATACGGGTTGCGGAATTCGTGATTTTCGACAAGGTCGACAGGGCGGCCGAGGATATGACGCAACTCCTCGACCAGACCAAAAAACCGATCAAAAGACGACCGGTCACTGTCGGGGAGGAATTCCACCAGGAAGTCGGCGTCGCTGGTCTCCGGATCGAAGTCCGGTGCTGCGGGCTGCGGAGCCGAAGACCTCAAGCCGCGCCACATCGTAGCGCTGACATATCTCGGCCAGTTCCTCCGTCCGGTCAGCGATGACGCGTGCATATCCACCCCTCCCGCTGTCGCGGCAAACAATGCGCTTCTCCGGTGTCATCGCAACATCGCCTCCTTCAACCGGTCACGTTGCGAGCATTCCCGCCGCTTCTGCGCTTGGGATGCCTTGGCGTGCCAGCTTGCTTAGGCCGCCTGTATTCCTCCACAGAGAGCACCACGGTGCCTGGTCGCCCATGCTCGGTCGCGGTTGGGCGAGGACAAGGTCGCCTAGTCGGCCAAAGCCGTATTTGGCATCCTTAGCGCACAGCGCCAGTATAGCACCCCCGTTGTCGGCGCCGCCGATTTTGGTCAAACTGGTCCAAAATGCAAGAGGCGCACTCTCCCATTTGAGATGTCCCAATCCAGCGATGCGGAGTGTGCTCGGGAACAAGCGCCTAACGAGAACATTGGATATGTCCTGCTTCACTTTCTCAGGAATCAGGTTCGAGGAGAATATTATGTGGTACGACGCAAACGCATAGTCCACACACGTCGAAAGTTGCTGGTGTTTCAAACATGGAATTTGGTGTCCTCCTCTCCGGTTCCGTAACCAGCCAATCCCATTCCGGAGCCATCTCCCTTTACCTCAAAGGAGACGGCCCCTGTTTTGTCTCCTCATCCGTCTGTAGCGGAAAAGCATGAGATGCAGGTAAGTGAGGATTATAGCGAGAAAACACGGGAATCATTCAACATGTTGGACATTGATTTGAAAGCATACAAAGATTGCGGTTTTACGTTTGAATGGCTGATTTCCCAAAGATGCCGAGAAACCTGCCGCAGCTTTCGAGGGGACCCATATCCTTGACTACGCAAATCGCTATAAATGCTGTCGAATGGACAGGAGTTCTGACTATGTGCCGTGGGATTAGAGTTAAGTCAACAAACTTCCTGCATAAAGCAGAAAACGCAAAAAGAGTTCCGGAAAATCCTCCCTATCCGGCAACATGTCCGGATCCGAGATTCATCCTGTGTGGCGATGGGTAAGTACTTGAGTCGAATTTCTCTTCCAAACTGGAAGAATCCACTCAAGTCTTCCTTCCCCAACCGCCCCCGCCAGGCGTTTCCAGACGTATCCTGTCTCCACGCTTCGCCCTGAGACGGGCCTTGCCAGAGAACTGGCGTTCCTCGTCTGTGCTAATGAGCAGATTCCTGCCCTTCATGCCCGGGTCTCCGCCGTTCAGCGGCCAGGGGGCCTTCTCCCGCCTTTCCGTCATAAACGAAACGGTGGCATCACCGAGGAGTTCGATCTCGCGGATGATACCGTCGCCGCCTCGGTGTTTTCCACCGCCGCCGCTGCCGCGTCGAACGGTGTAGCGACTTACCCGGAACGGATAAGCATGTTCGAGCGCCTCGATCGGGGTGTTCAGGGTGTTGGTGAGATGGGTATGGATGGCATCTTCCCCGTCACCCCACGGTCCTCCGCCCATGCCGCCACCCGTGGTTTCATAATAGGCATATGGACGACCCTGCCTTGGGCCGGGGCGGTGGTCCATTCCTCCCACCGTGAGGTTGTTCATCGTGCCGCAGGAAGCGGCGGGTATCTTGTCGGGACAGGCTCTGGCGAGCGCTCCGAGAATCACATCCACCATCCTCTGGCTCGTCTCCACGTTTCCACCCGCCACGGCGGCGGGGAATTCGGCGTTCACCACCGTACCCGAGGGCGCTATAACCTCAATGGGGTTCATACAGCCTGAATTGTTCGGGATATCATATGGCACCAGACAGCGCAGGGCGTAATAGGCCGCCGTGCGTGCAATGGATTCCACTGCGTTCACGCTGCCATGCGTCTGTGGGGCCGAGCCTGTGTAATCGACACGCATATTCGAGCCCCGTATGGTGATTTCCACCCGTATCGGCACGAAACCGCTGCCGAAGCCGTCATCATCCATAAAATCCTCGAACAGGTATCGCCCGTCGGGAATATCGCGAATCACGGCTTTCGTCAGACGCTCGGAATATCTTTGAAGTTCGACCGTGTAGCGCAACGTCTCGGCCAAACCGTGACGCTCGACAATCTCCAGGATTCTCCGCTCGCCCACACGGTTCGCCGCGATTTGCGCGGCGATATCCCCCCGGCGTTCCTCGGCCGTGCGCACGTTCGCAAGGATGAGCGCGAAGACATCTTCCTGCATCACGCCTGCGCGCACGAGTTTCACCGGCGGAATCACCACACCGTCCTGGAATATCTCCGTCGTGATGCTCATCGAGCCAGGCGCGATTCCGCCCACATCGGCATGGTGCGCCCGATTGGCCACGTAATAGATAAGCTTTTCCTGTCCCCTCTCCGTGCCGTATACGGGCGAAATCATCGTGATGTCCGGCAGATGGTTCCCCCCATGGAAAGGGTCGTTCAGCACAACCACGTCGCCCGGTTCCAGTACCATGCGATCGATGACGTATTCCACCGACATCGGCATGGATCCCAGATGGGCGGGCAGATGCGCCGCCTGCGCCGCCATCTGCCCCTTCGCATCGAAAATGGCGCAGGAATAGTCCTTGCGTTCCTTGATGTTCGGGGAGAAAGAGGAGCGGCACAGCGCCACGCCCATCTCTTCGGAGGCCGCAAACAACAGGTTACGAAAGACTTCCAGCAGTATCGGATCGTATGTTTCCGCCATGGCCCCTTCTCAGGTCAGGTTCTTCAATACGAGATTGCCCCGTTCATCCACCCGGCATTCCCAGCCCGGAGGTACGACCGTCGTGGCGCTGAACTCACACACCAGCGCAGGCCCCTTGAAACGATTCCCGCGAGAAAACCTGTTCCGCGCATATACGGAACCCTTGATACGCTTTCCCGCAAAAACCATGTTCCGGCTCCCCTTGAGCGCATGGGAAACGTCTTTCCGCGCTTTCGGAAGCCGTCTCGCGGGCGGACGATCCACCTCCCCGATACCCCGTACCCTGAGCGTCACGATCTCGATGGGGCTCTCGGGGCTGGAAGTTCCGAAGCGCTGATCGTGCAACGCATCGAACGCAGCCCGGAGGCTCTTGCGCAAATCGACACCCGTCTCGGACAGGTAAGGAAGCGTCAATTCATACGATTGCCCGAGGTAGCGCATATCGATGAAGAGCGAGAAAGCCGGTTTCGCGAAACCCTCGAACTTCAAATCCCCGCGTCCTTTTTTCAGCAAGGGCGAAAAATGACTCGCGAGCGTTCTCTTGCTCAATCCATCGAGCGGCAGAAGCACGGTCCGGGCGTAGTCTTTCACCACGTCCGCCGTCAGCATGCCCCGTGCAGAGAGAATGCCCGGATCGTTGGGTACGATGACGTGCGGAATTCCGAGTATCTCGGCCAAGGAGCAGGCGTGCATCGCTCCTGCACCGCCAAAGGCAATGAGAGCGAACTGGCGCGGATCGTGGCCCCGTTCCACGCCGATTAGGCGAATCGCGCGCGCCATGTGCTGGTTGGCAACGCGAATGACGCCCTCCGCCGCCTGGAGAGCGCTCAGACGCAGGGACTTTGCCAGACGCTCGATACCGACCTTCACCGGTTCCATATCGAGAGCCATCCTGCCGCCCAGGAATTGTTCGGGATCGAGGCGTCCCAAGAACAGGTTCGCATCCGTGACGGTCACCTGATCTCCCTTGCCGTAGCATATCGGACCCGGATCGGCACCCGCGCTCTGGGGGCCGACGGCCAAGGCACCCCCCGGATCGACCCGGGCGATGGAACCTCCGCCTGCGCCTACCGTGTGAATATCGATGAGGGGAACCCGAATCGGGCAACCGGCCACTTCGGTCTCCGCCGTGAAACCGATGCCGCCGTGCAGCAAGGAGACGTCCGTACTCGTACCGCCCATATCGAATGCGATCGCGTTTTCAAACCCCGCGCTTCTCGCCACCTCATGGGCACCTACAACGCCGCCGGCCGGGCCGGACAGGATCGTCCGTACGGCCTCCTCTCCCGCCATCGCGCTCGAGATGACGCCGCCGTTGCTCTGCATGATACGCAAACGACCGGAATCCAAGCGCAATTTCAAGTCCTTCAGGTACCTGTTCATCATGGGGGACACATAGGCGTTCACGCACGTCGTGCTCATGCGCTCGTATTCCCGGAATTCAGGAAGCACCTGGCTGGACATCGACACGTGGACACCGCTCCGGCGAACCGCCTCCGCCACTTTCTCTTCATGAGAGGAATTCGCATAAGAGTGCAGCAGGCAGATGGCGACGGACTCGACGCCCGCTTTCCTGAGTTTCCGGTTCAGCGCCTTCAGGTCCGACACCTTGACGCGCAGGAGTTCGCCGCCTTTTTCGTCCAGACGCTCCGCCACGCCTATCCTGAGATCCCTGGGCACCAGCGCCGGTGGTTTGCGGTATGCGAGATTGTAGAGTTCTTTCCGGTTCTGACGGCCGATTTCGATCAGGTCCTCGAAACCGGCCGTCGTCACGAGAGCGGTTTTCGCGCCGCTGCGGGTGAGAAGGGCGTTCGTCGCCACGGTGGAACCATGGGTGATGTCGATATCCACACCGTGGCCTTCCAGTATTTCATCCAGCCCCTGCAAAATGGCGCGCTCGGGCGCATCGGGCGTGGAGGGTACCTTATGAACGCGCACCCCGGTGCCATCGAACGAGATGAAATCCGTAAAGGTTCCTCCCGTGTCGACGCCAATCCGCAGCGTCTTCGTCTTGCGAGCGGGCATCACCTCCTCCTGTGCGGCCAGGCTTCGGGGTTCAGCAGATCAGGAGGACGCTTCCCGAGAAGACAGGCCTTTACGTTTCTCTCCACACGCCTTGAAACCGCATCCCGGCCCAAATCGGTGTTCGTGCCCAGATGCGGCATCATGACGACGTTCTTCATGCGCAGGAGCCTCGGGTGCGGGTCGGGTTCCTGCTCGAATACATCCAGCCCCGCTCCGCCGATCTGACCCGAGCGAAGAGCTTCGACCAGGGCCTTTTCGTCCAGAATCGGCCCCCGGGCGGTGTTGATTATCACGGCCCCTTTTTTCATACGGGCGAACTCCGCCGCGCCGATGAGATGGCGCGTCTCCTCGTTCAGGGCAAGGTGCACGCTCAGGAAATCGGATTCGCGCAGAAGCCTGTAGAAAGCACGGTAGGAAACGCCCGTTTCCTTTTCCGTCTCGGGGCCTTTCCTGTTCCGGCTCCAGTAGCGGACCTTCATGGCGAAGGCGCGCGCCATACGCGCCACGGCGCAGCCGATACGCCCCAAACCGATGATACCGAGCACCCGGCCGTTCAGTCCCCGGCCTTCGAGCAACGTGGGCGTCCAGCCCTTCCATTTCCCGGTTCTGATATACGAATCCGCCTCCGTCACCCGCCTGCTTACCGCGAGCAGAAGCGCCATTGCGCATTCCGCCGTAGGCTCCGTGACGACGCCGGGCGTGTTCGTGGCCAGGATTCCCCGCCCGGTCACCTCTGCCAGATCGATATTATTGAAGCCGACCCCGCAGTTGGCAACCAGTTTGAGACGAGGTGCCGCATCGAGGAATCTGGCGTCTATCTCGTCTCCGACCATCGAGATGAGAACATCCGACTGGCGCACGGCGCGTCTGTATGCGACGGGGCTCGGCCGCACGTCCCTTGCGTGCATGACGAATTCGGAGATTCGTTTCAATTCCTCGAAATGATGCGGCGGAAACCTTCGGGAGAGGAATACGCGCGCAAGACCCTTGGAGGGCACCTTTTCGCCCATGCCTACAACCGCTTCACGGCATCCGCGATCCGGTCCACGGCCCGTTCCAGATTCTCCACGCTGTTGGCGAAACACATTCTCAGGTGCCTGTCCGCATGAACCCCGAAGGCCGAACCGGGCAGAGTCGCCACCCCGACCTCGGCGAGCAGATAATCAGCGAAATCATCGGCACTCATGGGGATGCGGCTCACATTGGGGAAGGCGTAGAAAGCGCCGCCGGGGTATTGGCAGGATATGCCTTCCACCTCGTTGAGACCCGAGATGAAAATATCGCGCCTGCGCCTGAAATCGTCCATCATGGCACGGCTCTCGGACTGATCCTCCAATAGCCCCTTCGCCCCCGCCAGTTGAATGAAGGGAGGCACGCAACTGACCGAGTTGGTGATGAGTTGGGCGAGTGGCTCAGCAAGCGGCGCGGGGGCGGCAATGAAACCCAGACGCCAGCCCGTCATGGCGTATGTCTTGGAGAACGTCTCGAGCATGATGGTGCGCTCGCGCATCCCCGCAAGCGTACCCAGGGAGATATGCTCTCCCTCGAAGAGCATGTGGGCGTACACTTCGTCGGACAGGACGATGATGTCGTTCTCCACGGCGATTTCCGCGATGGCCTCGAGTTCGCTCCTCGTCAACGTTCCGCCGGTGGGGTTGTGCGGATAATTGAGGATGAGGAGGCGGGTCTTCTCGGTGACGCGCGCGCGCAGATCGTCCGGCGTGAAACGAAAATTGTTTTCCTCGAGTATCGGCAGCGCCACGGGCTTCGCTCCCGCATAGAGTGCCACGGACTCATAGACCGGAAAGCCCGGGTCCGGATAAATCACCTCGTCGCCCGGCCCGGCAGTGGCCATGATGGTGTAATACAGAAACGGCTTGCCTCCCGGACCGACCACGATCTCATCCGGTGAATAATTCCCGCGTCCATCGCGCCTGAGCCATTCACAAGCCGCTTCGCGCAACTCCAGCACACCGGCGGAGGGGCAATAGTGCGTCTTGCCCGCCTTCAACTGCGCATACGCTTCCTCGACGATACTCGGGGGCGTGTCGAAATCGGTATCGCCAATCTCGAGATGGATGATGTCCCGTCCCCGGCGTTCCATTTCACTCGCCTTGGCAAGAACCACGAACGCGCTTTCTGTCTTGAGCAGTTTCATCCGATCAGCCAGACGCATTTTTCATCCCCGTTTCATATCGCCGAGTGAAGAGGCACGCCCGTCACGACGCCACACCTCATGAGCACGTTCAACACTTCCGCAACAGGCAACCCTACGACGTTGGTGTAGCTTCCCTCCACCCTGTCCACGAGGCTCCCGCCCATACCCTGAATGGCGTATGCGCCCGCCTTGTCCATGGGTTCGCCGCTTTCGACGTAGCGTTCGATGGTTTCCCCGTCAATCTCCCGGAAGGATACCTTCGTCGATATCGCCTCCTCATGGCGGGAATCCGCTCCCAGAAGGGTGAACGCGGTGATGACCTCATGCGTCCTCCCCGAAAGCAGCCCGAGCATGCGCGAGGCGTCGCCCCGGCTTGACGGCTTGCCCAGGATTTCTCCATCTAGGACGACCACCGTATCGGCTCCGAACACATGAGTGCCCTGGTTCATTTTCGCCACGAAGTTCGCCTTCGCCCCGGCGCGGCGCATGGCTTCGGCTTCGGGCCCGGGCAACGGCGCGCCGTCCTCCTCCACGTCCGGGGGTGCCCGGACAACGTCAAAAGCAAGGCCTGCATCCTGCAGGAGCCGTTTCCTTCGCGGTGAGCCGGAAGCCAGAATGAAATGCCGAAGCTGTCGCAAGAACCGGCCCTGCAGAGGGCTAATTATCCCGATCGACAATATAGTCGGCGACGTCGCGCAACACTTCGACATGGCCGGAATCCGGCAAAATGGACAGGGCCGCCTTTCCCGCCTCCACGTATCCTCGCGCCCTGTCCAGGGTGTAGTCCACCGCGCCGTATTTCTGCATCATCTCGAGAACGTCATCCAGATCTTCCGCGTGAATTTCATCTGCGTGAACCACCAGATGATTCAACCGCTCGAACTCCGCTTCCGTGGCCTGGGCGCAAACCCGGAGCAACGGAAGCGTCACGTTCCCCTCGCGCAGGTCCTCACCCACGGATTTTCCGATTCTCTGCGAATCCCCCATATAGTCGAGGGCGTCGTCGACGAGTTGAAAGGCGTAGCCGATCTGCACGCCGAACTGATAGAGCGCGTTCACGATCGTGGGCGGGCTGTCGGGAATCAGGGCACCGACGCGGCAACTCGCGGCGATGAGGGTCGCCGTCTTGCGGTAGATGACATCGAGATATTCCTCTTCGCTGAGTTTGAGGTTGTACATGTTGACCAACTGGAGGACTTCTCCCTCGGAGAGCAGGGAGCAGGCCTCGCTCATGGTCTTGATGATTCGCAAGTCGGCGTCTTCGGCCATGAGCGAGAAACTCTTGGCGAAGAGGAAATCACCCACCAACACGCTCGTCTCGTTGTTCCATTTCGCGTTGGCGGACAGGGTGCCGCGCCTCATCTGCGCATCGTCCACCACGTCATCGTGCAGGAGCGTGGCCGTGTGAATGTATTCCACCACGCAACCCAGTGTCGCGGCGCGAGGTCCCCGGTAGCCGCAAGCCCTGGCGACGAGCACCAGGAGCATCGGGCGAATCCGCTTGCCTCCCGAACCAATGAGATAATCACTCACATCGGGAATCAAGACGACGTCTGAATGAAAATTCGCCTGAATCGCTTCTTCCACTTCCTCCATCTCGGAAGCGATTGAATCCGTAATCTCAGAAAATTTCATCCTACCTCCGACCTGCGAGAGATACGCTGACGCGGGTTTTCCGTTCTCTTTGGCATTGTCCCCGACGGCCGAACCCGAAAGCAACTCCATTTACCGAGGGAGGTCCATGAGCGTCAAGGCGATGAAATACCCCTTTTCCTCAAGACGATGTTCGGCTATGTTGCCAGAAACAAGGCGATTATCCAATCATCGGGAGAGTTCTTGATTTGAGCAGAAAAATTCGAATCGCCGCCGGTAACGTAAACATGGAAGCGGAACTTACGGAGAGTGAGACCGCAAGCGCTCTGTGGGAGGCCTTGCCAATCACGGGCGCGGCGAACGTCTGGGGCGAGGAAATCTATTTTCAGGTCCCGGTAGAGACGCCTCTGGAAACCTCCGCGCGCGAAGAGATGGAAGTCGGAGATATCGCCTACTGGCCTCCAGGCAACGCATTTTGCATCTTTTTCGGCAAAACGCCGGCAAGCGTGGACGATACACCTCGCGCGGCCAGCGCCGTGAATCCGTTGGGCAAGGTGAACGGAAACCCGAAAGATTTTCTGAGCGTCCGACCGGGGGAGGAGGTTCTGCTGGAGAGAGCACCGTGAACCCCAGGGATTCGAAAGACTTCTCCGTCCTCATTCATTACGATGAAATCGGTCTCAAGGGAAAAAACCGCCCGCTTTTCATCGAGCGTCTTTCCAGAAGAATCGAACGTGCAGCGTCCCTGTTTTGCGAGGCGAGAATCAAAAAACGTACGGGGCGGCTGATCCTCCAAACGAGAGGCCTCAAAGACAGCGACGCCCTGATTGAGGCGATCGGCAAGGTATTCGGCATTGCTTATTTTGCACGTGCCCAAAGGGTTCCACTCGACCTCGATGCGGTGGCGCAAACGGCACTCGAGATGATCGCTCCCCTCAAAACCGAAAGTTTCCGGGTGCGAACACGAAAATCGTTTCCGACTACGCCCGTCAGTACAAGGGAGTGGGACAGGACCATCGGCGCCAGGATTCAGGCCAGAAGACACCTGCCCGTCGATCTGGAACATCCGGGGCTTACGGTTCACATTGAGGTCATTCCGAAAGAAGCCTGGGTGTACGTGGAGAAAATTCCGGGTCCTGGCGGCCTGCCTGTCGGCTCGCTCGGCAGGGTGGCAGCACTCCTCTCGGGCGGCATCGACTCACCCCTGGCCGCCTGGCGCATCATGAAGCGCGGCTGCGAAGTGGTGTTCATCCATTTTCATGGCGCGCCCTATCTCAGCCGCGCATCCGCCGACAAGGCGAAGGATTTGACCCACGTTCTGAACAGTTACCAATTGGGCAGCAGATTCTATCTGGTTCCGTTCGGAAACCTGCAAAAGGAGATCGTTCTCGCCACGCAGCCCGAATACCGCGTCGTTCTCTACCGCCGGTTCATGGCGCGCATCGGCGAGCATATCGCCGGGTTCGAAAACGCCCGCGCCCTCGTCTCGGGAGAAAGCCTAGGCCAAGTGGCGAGCCAGACGCTTCAGAATCTCGCCGCCATCGAAGATGCCATCCGGATACCGATTCTGCGGCCCCTGATCGGCATGGATAAAGACGAGATAATCGAAGGGGCGAAAAGGCTCGGCACGTTCGAGATTTCCATCGAGCCCGACCAGGATTGCTGCTCGCT
Organism: bacterium; assembly: GCA_965200245.1. Lineage (GTDB taxonomy): Bacteria > UBA8248 > UBA8248 > UBA8248 > UBA8248 > Bin107. Next base: position 526,797 of record CBDATS010000004.1, read on the forward strand.
GTTCGTTCCCAAGCACCCCGCCATTCGCTCCCACGCGAGACACCTGCGCGGGATAGAAGCCCGCCTGCCCGTTCCGGAAATGATCGACAAGGTAATCCAGGAAACCGAAATCATCGATTTCGACGCAGGAGGCCGAACCAGGAAATGTTCTTTCGCCGAAATTCATCCCGCCCCCGACGAGATGGCCATATCGCCGAATGCGTAGACAATCGGGCGGATACACATCTCTCCGGGCAGGTCGCGATCTGACCCCACCGGAATTGCCGGGCAAATCAGGGAAAACAGGGCACCCCATCACCCGATTCGGAGAGTGGCAACCCGTGAATGATGCCGCCGACAGCGGCGCAAGTTGCTCGTTTTGGAGAGGTCACGGGTTGTCTGAAAATGTTTTCCAGATCAGCAATTCACGCCGAATGAACATGCTATCACGCCATCGGTGAAACGTTTTTCCTCTCATTTTCCAAACCAACGTCTTACCTGGACTCAGGCCTAGAAAGAAAAGTTGCGGATAATTCCATTTTCCGCCTATGGTGGTATGCAACGACGTCAGTCTGTATTCGTGATTCCTTCCAACTCGAGGTTTTCCCCGTTCAGATCGACGGTACTCGTGAGCGGAACCGCCGCCTGTACCATCTGTTCTGCGTAGCAGCCTTGTTTCGCAAGCCGAATAATGTTCAGAATTTTCTCTTTCGAATCATTCGATTCAACCTTGAAATGCGTACGCACATGCCGGCATCCTGAGTTCACGTCGCCCTTCAGGACGGACCCCTTCAGGTAATAATCGAATTCCACACGGCAGGTGGCTTTCTCGAAGGTTGTTTTCGTCATATGAGCGTACCGCCCAAGCTGTGTCAGGAGTCAGAATCCGACTCCCATGGCGATGTAAGTGAGAGGTTGCGGATACCTGTCCTCTCCACCGATGCGAGGCGGCTCGTCGCTGAAAACTTCGAAATGCCGGAATCGCCCGATTTTCAATTGTCCATCGTCCATGGTCTCGGTCTCTGCGAGCATGGTGATCTCATAACCGTCTTTCGGCAGTTCGGGCTTATCGATTGGCCGTTCGCCAGGCACGGTGCTCTCATGCCAGGGATAATTGACGCTTTCCACCATGTTTGATTGTCCTCCAGGGTTGGGACGTGAAAGATTCCATTCCCGAAAATGATAGTCAACAGGGATACTTTAATCCCATTTCAGTACACGGATGTAACCCTCCTGTGGAATCTGGACGATCGCCTCCAGGCGTTCCTCTTTTTTGTGCATCTGGATGGTTTTGAGATGCGCATACGCCTCCCAGAGCATGTGGCGAAATGTGTATTCGAGGTTGAAATGAAACAAATCCTGATCGTCAGAGTCAATCCACACGCCCGTGCGATGGGCCTTGAGGGTGACGTTTTCGCGCCACCTGCGAACGTCTTCGCTGGTTCCCGGTCGGATCATTCCTCTCGGCACACGCTCTGTGATGTTTCTCCCGTTCCGTATCGACTCAGTCGTCTCAGTCCCCAACACCTCCCAGGCGAGGGCGAACGAATCGCGCATAACGCCGATAAGGTCTTGCACTTTCGGATAATATTTGTCTTTCATCATTCGCCCGTCGAAGCGCTTCAAGAGTGATTCATCGCGTGGAAGCGTGTCGCCGAATAGAATCGCACCCCAGCGAATCAGTAGCCAGCGGTAGGGCAGCGACGCTACGTGACTTACCTGATCCTGTATCGACCACAGCCCCCAACTCTTTTCCTCCCTCGTTCTACGCAGCGTCTCCTCTGAGAGATCATTCGTCTCTACCTCATACAAATCAGCGACTTGCAAGATTTCCGGGAAAAGCGTACGCGCTGCATTTCCTCGCAATTGCATGTTCCTGGTTCCTCCGCCTCAATGTGTATTGCGCCTCGTTCCCTAGCGGAACCCGACTGAAAAATATTTGGAAAAACTCCGTGAATTTCCTGCAATCACTCTTTGTATGAAATGACGGTTCATCATTTTACGCGCCTGCCCACCAAGCGCTTCATTCCTCCAGAAAACCTGCCCGGCTTCGCCTGCATCTCCCAGCCTGAGAAGATGTCCCCCGCATCGGAACTATTTTCCCTGAAGAAGACTGACCGTCCGTTCCAGTTCATCTTCGGTATTGTAAAAATGCGGCGCAAAGCGAAGAGCGTTGTTCCGGGCGCTAGCGATGACTCTGTTTTCCCGCAGGCGTGCCGCCGCCTTGTGCGGATCCGGAGATTCGATGCTCACAATAGCGGCGCGCTGTTCCCAGGAACGCGGAGTAAGGATCCTTTCTCCCTGCCTCTCCAACAACTCCATCAGACAGGTGGTCAACCGTCTCACGCGTTCCTCTATGTGAACAAGCCCCACCCCCGCCAGGAACTCCACCGAACGTCCAAGCATCCAGAGGCCCAGATAGTTGGGATTTCCGATCTCGAAGCGATGGGCATCCGGGGCGAGTCCGACCTCCATACGGTCGATCATCTCGCGAACCATACTGGCACGGGCGAAGAAAGGAGGCTTCATCTCGGGAATCAGGTCTTCGCGGCAGTACAGAAAACCCGTACCCGGCAGACTGAGCAATCCCTTGTGTCCGCCGCAGACAACGATGTCCGCTCCGAGAACCGGCAGCGACGCCGACAGGATACCGATTCCCTGGATGGCGTCGGTCACCAGAATGATGCCACGCTCACGGCAGACCGCGCTCAGTGCGGGCAAATCCACCCGGCAACCTGTCCCGAACGTCACGTAGGAGACCGATACGACGCGCGTTCGCTCATCCATCAGTTCGATTAACGCCTCAGCAGGTGGACAGCCTTCGCCGCTTCGCGCCCATCGCAACTCGACGCCCCTTTCTTCCAGGCGTCTCCAGGCGTACACCTGGTTTGGATGGTCGGTTTCCGCCTGGATTACGTTGTCTCCCGCCTTGATATCCAACGACTGCGCGGCGATGTTCAATCCTTCCGATGTATTCTTGATGAACGCGATTGTCCGCGGTGAGACGCCCAGAAGCGAAGACAGAGAAGAACGGATATCCTCCACGCGCACCCTAGAAAAAGCCTCGCGGACGCCGCGTTCGTTCATCTCCAGCAGGAATTCCGGAATGGCGTCCTGAGCACACTGGGGCAAGGGTGCCTTGTTGGCGATGTCCAGATAGGTCCAGTTCCGGGTAACGGGAAACGCTTCTCGCAGAGCCTTGAAATCAGGAGCAACCACTGCTTTTGTTTCGTTCATCCTGTATTCTCCCGTCACGAATATTCAGAATCGCGTTCTGTCGGTGAAGGAAAATCCATCCTGTGGATCACGCTTTGCGTGTGTCCGAACGCCGGGATGACGAGGCTGTGCACTCCGCGCAGCTGATCCTCCGGGCGACAAAACGTCCTGTCGGGGTTTGGTTTCGCATCGTCGAGAAAACCGAGGCGAATGCCATCGAGCTGAGCGGGTCGCGCGGTTGGACAGACCTTCTTCAGAGGAGTGGGTACTTCCGATGGACCGAAAATCACCAGAGTCTGTCCAATCAAAGACTCCACTCCGTCGATCGCATGGATTCGGGCTCAACGCGATCCAAACCCTTGATTGGATGTCAGAGCGCATGAGGAAAGATTGAAAAAATCATCATACATTCCGACGGATTGTGTCAACAAAGCTTCATCACCCCCCTCTACTCTCTACAGCCTGTCAAAGTTATCCGATGTTCTCCGGCCCTTCGGTCTGTCCGCCGTGAGCGAGACCTGGAGATTTTCCAGCCAGTTCGCTATGATTTTGTCTCGATTCAGATTTGTAACAGAGAGGAAACTGCGATGCGGGCGATGGTGCTACACGAATGGGGAGGTCCCCTGACACTCGAAACCGTGCCCGACCCGGTGCCGGGCCACGGGGAAGTCGTGCTACGCGTACATGCCTGCGCGCCGGATCAGTTCGACGTCACAATACGTGCAGGCCGTATCGGCGGAAAGCTGCCCCTTATCATGGGACACGAGATAGCTGGCGAGGTGGTCGCGCGGGGGCCGGGCGTCGAGGGCTGGGCAGAAGGCGAGCGCGCTATCGTCCACGCCTATCTAACCTGCGGTCAGTGCCGGTTTTGTGGTCTCGGCCGGGTGACGCTTTGTGAGAATTTCCGGGGTTATTTCGGTGTGCACATGGACGGCGGCTACGCCGATTTCGTGCGAGTTCCGGTGGGGAATCTGTGCGCCATTCCCGAAGGAGTGGGCTATGCGGAGGCCACGACCATCGTGAGCCCGGTGGCGACCCCGCTCAAGGCCATCAAGACGCGCGCAGGCGTGCGCCCGGGAGACGACGTGCTCATCGTCGGCGCTTGCGGAGGTGTGGGAATTCACGCGGTCCAGATCGCGAAAGCCTTTGGCGCGCGCGTCATCGCGGTGGACATCGATGACGACAAGCTTGTCCAAGCGCGGGATCTTGGCGCGGATCACGTGGTGAATGGACTGGAGGAAGACTTCGCAGAGATCGTTCTTGCGGTCACCGACTGGAAGGGAGCAGACGCCGTGCTGGAGTTCGTGGGCACGGAGCAGACCTTGCCGAAGAGCTTTGTCTCGCTTGCCAGGACGGGTGTCCTCGTTGTCGTGGGTTTTCAGCCGGGAGTGGTCTTCGCGAACGACCCCACCCGCTTCGTGAATGACGAGATTACGGTAACCGGCTCGCGCTACGTGAACCACGCGGAATTGGCCGAGGCCGCCGCCTGGGTAGGCTCGGGCCGGATAAAGCCTGTCGTTTCGCGGACATACCCCCTGGCCGAGGTGGAAAAGGCACTCGCAGATATCTCTGAAAACCGGATTATCGGTCGCGCACCGGTTCTGATCGATTCCTGAGGCCGCATCCTGTGTGGCTCGACGCAGGGGCGGCTACGTGTCCGCTCTTGCCTTGCCGTCCTGAAGACGCGGGAAGTTGGCAACGCTTGCCGGCCTCCAGAAGATCAGGGAGTCGTAGGGGGATTGCAAGGTTGGCTTCGCGCCAGCTTGAGCAGAATACCAATAAAGCGTTTTGACGGCTTTTCCCGGTTCCATCTTCTCCAGAATCCCGGAACTTTGCTCAGGTGAGCGATAACCCTCCCATAGCCCCTCGCCGACCGGACTGATCGGAGACTTCCCCTGACCGGAAAAGTGCGACCTCACACAAACCGTCTCACACCCGCATACATTTCCTTCCTCCTCAAGTCGGTCTCATCATGCCCGGCGAAGATGAGGTCAGGAGCGTCGGCAAGGTCCTTCACGATCTCTAGCGCGCGCAGGGCGTCGTCCACGTGCACGTGGGTGCCCGGCGGTATCATGGACTCAAGGCTGCGATAGAGATAGGCCGCGTCCACAGCCAGCACCGCCCAGCCCTTCTCAGACCGGAAGCGGATTATCTGGTGGCCCGGCGTGTGGCCGCCCACCCAGTGGACGTGCACGCCGTCGGCGATCTCCGCCTCTCCGTCCACGAGTTCGAGGCGGCCTTCCTCCTGCAGTCGTTCCGCCTCTTCGAAGTCTCCCAGAAAATGGTTGATGAAATGATATTCCGCCGCATCGCTCCGCCAGAAATCGAGTTCGCGCCTCTGGAGATAGAAGCGCGCGGAGGTAAACAGCCTAGGTGACATAAAGTGATCCCAGTGCAGGTGGCTCACGATCATCGTCTCGACTTCCGAGGGTTTCAGGCCGAAATGCCCGAGAAGTTCTCGCTGGGAGCGGTAGTCCGCGTAATCGGGGTTTCGCGCCTTTTGAGACTCTTCACTGAAGCCCGTGTCGATCACGATGGGCTTGCGATCGCCCTCAGGCTTCAGCACCCAGAAAAAATAGGGCAGCGTGCGCGTCCTTCCCGATTCGCTCAGATACAGGAGCCAGGAGGCATCGCACACGCGCGAACCCTGGCACAGGGCGTAGAGTTGATAGGTCGTCTTGTTCAAGATTTCGTGCCTCCCTGTAGTTCCGCCGCTCGCGGCGGGCGCTCGAAATATGACGGTGCGGCTCTTCGTTGTCCGATGGATGAGATTATGCCATTATCCCCGAAGCGCAAAACACAGGTTTCGGTATTCGGTTCGCAGAAAACCACTCCCGAAGGGCGCTCGTTTTGGACAACACCTTCATCATCGTATTCTTTCCGTTCGCAGCCGCTCTCATCGTCCCATGGTTCGCAGAGCGTTTCAGGAAAAACGCCGCGTGGTTCGCCATGGCAGCGCCCATCATCAGCACCTGGGCACTCATCGACCTTTACGGCGAATGGACAGCGGGCGGCCAGAAGACTTTCACGCGCGCCATAGCCTGGGTACCCGCCGCGAACGTGGAAATCTCCTTCATGGTGGACGGACTGAGCCTCATGTGGGGATTTCTGGTGGCGGGCATGGGCGCGCTCATCATCCTTTATTCCCACTGGTATCTCCACGAGCACGAGGCGCTGGGACGCTACTACGGTTTTCTGATCGCCTTCATGGGTTCGATGCTGGGCGTCGTATTATCGGATCACTTGATTTCCCTGTTCATCTTCTGGGAACTCACGAGCATCACCTCGTTTTTCCTCATCGGCTTCTGGTCGGACAGGGATGCGTCGAACTACGGCGCCACCAAGGCCATTCTCATCACGGGCAGCGGGGGACTCGCCATGCTGGGGGGATTCCTGCTTCTGGGCGATGTAGCTGGCGAGTGGCGGCTTTCGCATCTCGTGCTCATGCCGGACATAGCAAGCCAGATATCGCTCGGCATCTTTTTGCTCATCATCCTGGGCGCGGCCACCAAGAGTGCGCAGTGGCCCTTCCACATCTGGCTGCCGAACGCGATGGAAGCGCCCACGCCCATCAGCGCGTTCCTGCACTCGGCCACCATGGTGAAGGCGGGCATCTATCTCCTGTCGCGTTTCTACCCGATTCTGGGCACACACCCCGCCTGGGGCTACGTGGTGACGGGCTTCGGCATGACGACCATGATAGCGGGGGGTCTACTCTCGCTGAGAGCCTATGACTTAAAGGCGATTCTCGCCTATGGCACCATCAGTCAACTCGGCCTCATCGTCACCTTCCTGGGCTACGGCGGCAAGGGCGCCATCATCGGTGCCACACTTCATCTGTATAACCACGCGGCGGCCAAGGCGGCGATGTTCATGACGGTGGGCATCATCGACCACGAGGCAGGCACGCGTGACGTGCGGCTACTCGGCAACCTAAGGAAACTGATGCCAAAGACACACGTGCTGGCCGTCATCGCAGCACTCAGCCTCATCGGCATACCGCCCATGGGCGGGTTTATCACCAAGGAGATGCTCTACGAAGTGAGCCTCCAACCGGGCGGCCCCGGAAACTGGGCGTGGTTCTGGCCGTATCTCACCGTCTTCGCGGGCGTGTTTACCGCACTTTATCACTTGAGATTCCTGAGCGAACCCTACTGGCAGGCAGCGGAAGGAGAATCCCCAAAACATCCTCACGACCCGCCGCTCGGAATGCTGGCTGCACCTGCCATCCTCGTCCTCCTGGCTTTGGGGCTGGGACTCGCCCCGGGGCTGATCGAGAACACCATTGTAGCACCTGCGGCACAGGCTACCCTGGGCGGCAAGGCGCACCTGGAACTTCATCTTGGCCTCTGGCACGGGGTGAACTTGCCCCTGCTCATGTCGATAGTCACGATGGCGCTGGGACTCGCGCTTTATTTCGGCTTTGCACACGTGAAGACTGTACTGGACGCCGTCGCCGGTTCCTGGGGGAAGGGCCCCGCTCCGGACAGGATATACAACGCCTCTGTCGACTGGCTGCGAAACGGCACTTGGGGGATTCTCCTCTTGATCCAGGACGGGAACCTGAGACACTACATGCGCTGGATGATGGTGCTGCCCACTGCGGCCGCCCTCTACCTCGCCTGGCGGATGGACTGGGGAACGGACGTCTTCCCAAAAAGCTTTGCGGGATCTTCGTTCCTGCTCGTCGTGATCGCGGTTATGATCGCGGCTTCCGCGCTCGCCACAGCGCTTTTCAAGACAAGGGTCGCCGCGATTCTCGCACTCGGCACGATGGGCTACGCCATCTCGGGGCTATACTTGCTCTTGAAAGCGCCCGACCTGGCGATCACCCAGATCATGGTCGAATCGGCCTCGGTCGTATTGTTCCTGCTGGTGTTCTACTACCTGCCGGAACTCAAGCCCGTGCCCGCATCGGCAGCGAAGAAGATGCGCGACTGGGGGATCGCCATTGCTCTCGGCGTCTGCACGACGCTCGTCATGGCCGCCGCCATGAACACGCACAAGTTCCGCACCATCGCGGACTACTTCATGCGCACGAGCAAGCCACTGGCCGGGTTCAAGAACGTGGTCAACGCCATCATCGTTGATTACCGGGGATACGACACGCTCGGCGAGATCACCGTGCTCGTCATCGCGGGTATCGCCGTCTACGCCCTCTTGCGGCTGGTGGGAGAGATGAAATGCGATCACTGATCCTGCGGACGATAGCACCGATCGTCCTGCACCTGACGCTGCTCTTCTCCATGTTTCTGCTCATATATGGCCACAACCAGCCGGGAGGCGGCTTCATCGCGGGCCTGATGACGTCGGTGGGCATCGTGCTGCAGTGGGTAGCGGTGGACGCGGAAGAAGGCCGCAAGCGTTTCAACTGGCCTTATGAGGGAATTTTCCTCGCGGGATTGACGCTCTCCACTCTCACGGGGGTGTGGGGCTACATCAGGGGAGCGTATCTCAAAAGCTCGATATACCGCTTCGCTCTGCCCTTCATCGGCGACGTGGAACTGTTCACTGCCTTCCTGTTCGACGTCGGGGTGTACGGCGTGGTGGTCGGGGTGGTGATGTACATCTTCAGCACCCTCTGCGAGAAGGAGACACAGGAATCCTGAGATTGAGCAGTCTCGCGGGAGCGGACGGCGGCATGGTTCGATGCCTGCTCCCCGGATGAAAAGGTAATCACATACACGGAGAGCCGGCGGGATTACAGATTCTGGATTCGAAAAGGGAGTGATGTTATCACTCCCCGCTTGAAAGGGAATGAGGAAACGCAGGTATGGGGAATGATTCTGGAGATGGAATCATGGATTCAACAGGAAGCGGTCAATCCGAACATATGATTCCCAACGGAAAGACACGCAGGAGATAAAATGCTCTGGATACTGGCGATGATCATCGGCGTGCTGGTGACGGTGGCGTCCTACCTCATCATGCAGCGCAGGATCATCCAGGTAGTGCTCGGAATGGCGGTGTTGAGCCACGCCGCGAACCTGATGATCGTCGCATCGGGCTGGGTGGGGGACGGAAAAGCGCCCATCGTACCCAAGAAGGGCGGCCCGCTCGATCCGTTCGCCTACGTCGACCCCCTGCCCCAGGCCATGGTGCTGACGGCAATCGTTATCAGTCTTGCCATTATGGCGTTTCTGCTCGTGCTCGCGTTCTTCACCTACAAGAAATTCGGCACCGACGACATCGACGAGATCAGGAGGCTCAAGGGATGAACTCCCTCTTTCCGCTCTTCGTCGTCTGGCCGCTGGCCACGGGCACGTTCCTGTTCCTCGTGCGCAAGAACCAACCAATCCAGGAATCGGTGAGCATACTGGCACTTCTGGTAAACCTCATCCTCGCGGGCGCCCTCCTGAGCGCAACGTCGGACGGGACGATTTTCGTGCACCGGATGGGCCTGTGGCCTTTCCCGTACGCCATCGTCCTGGCGGCAGACAGGCTTGCCGCGACACTTTTGTGTCTCTCATCCTCCATCGTGGGAGCGTGTGCCGTTTTCGCGAGGAGCTATCTATCTGATGCGCAGCGAAAAGAGGCCTTTCACCCGCTTTTGCATTTTCTCCTGATGGGGATGCAGGGGTGTTTTATCACGGGCGATCTGTTCAACCTGTTCGTCTTCTTCGAGGTCATGCTCATGGCCACGTACGCACTGTTGGGATTCTACTACAACCTCGACCAGCTCGAGATGGCCTTCAAGTACACCTGCATGAACCTGATCGCCTCGGCACTGTTCCTGCTGGGCGTTTCTCTCCTGTACGCGCAGGTAGGCACGGTGAACATGGCCGATCTGGCCTTGAAGATAAAGCTCCTGGGACCCACACCGTTAATCGTGGTGACCGCCCTCCTCTTCGTGTTCGTTTTCAGTGTCAAGGCGGCAATATTTCCGATGCACCTGTGGCTACCTTCTGCGCACTCGATTTCACCCACGCCCATCAGCGCGATCCTCGCCGGTGTGCTGGTCAAGGTGGGTATCTACGCCATCATTCGCTGTGCGACGCTCATCTTCCCGGCGGCGTTCCTGATACTCCAGCCGGGTCTGCTCGCCCTGTGCCTTCTGACCATCGCCATGGGCGCACTGGGCACCCTTCCGCAGACGAGTCTCAAGCGCATCCTCGCCTACAGCACCATCAACCAGTTGGGTTACATCGCCTTCGGCATCGCACTGCTATCACAAGCCGGACTCGCCGCGGCGGTATTCTACATCGTCGGCCACGCGTATCTCAAAAGCGCGATGCTCCTGGGTGCCGGGCTGAACCAGAAGCTCACCGGCACGGTGGACCTGGAAGAGATGGGCGGCATGATGGGCAAAGCGCCCTTCGCGAGCCTGCTGATGCTCGTCGGGTTCCTGTCACTCGCGGGTTTTCCGCCCTTTACGGGTTTTTTCGCCAAGCTCTTCGTGCTTCAGGCGGGATTCTCCCAAGGCGCGCTGCTCGCCACGGGAATCGCCCTGGGATTCGGTGTGATATCGCTTTATTATAATTTCACGGCTTACCAGCGTTACGCTTGGGGAACGGGTGGCGGCGAGGTCGGTTCGGCGGGAGCGGGCATCTACGGCTCGGTCGCTTTCCTCTCGGCCTTCGCGGTCATCTTCGGGCTGGGTGCGTTCTGGCTCTTCGAGTGGGCGCAGCTCGTGGCCGCCCAGATCACGAATCCGGAACTCTACATCGCCGCCATGCGGGACCTGGGATAGGAGAGACACCCGATGTCGCTCGCCACGCTTGCTTTCAGCATCGCCGCCATCTGGATATTCCTCAACGGGAGCGCCACGCCGGGAGATTTCTTCGTCGGGCTGGTCCTGGCAGTCTTCATCATCCGCTTCCTGAAGAAATCCTACTACCAGGACAGGGCGTTCTTCCGTATCGGCAGCTACCTCAGATACTTGCGAAGTTTCATCCGGGAACTTTTCATCGCCAACGTCCAGGTGCTGAAAATCGTGCTCTCCCCCAGGCTATCGATACGCCCGGGCATCATCTCCTACAGGACGATCTGCAAGACACCCCTGGGAGTGACAATGCTGGCCAACTCCATCACGCTCACGCCCGGCACGCTTAGCATCGACGTGTCCGACGACGATGAGACGATTTTCGTCCACTCGCTCGACATCGACCATCCCGACGAGGTGGCCATGAGCATCCGCAAGGGACTGGAACAACCCATCGTGGGAGCCGTGGAATGATAGAGACTATCGTTCAGATAAGCCTGGTAATGCTGGGCGCGTCGGTGATACTGGCGTTCATCCGCCTCGTCAAGGGACCCACGACTTCGGACCGCGTGGTAGCGGCAGACACCATCGCCACCAACGTGCTGGGCGTCATCGCGCTCTTTGCCATCCAGACGTACAACAAGCTGTTCATCATCGCCGTGCTCGCCTTGGCCATCCTGAGCTTCGTGGGCACGACGGTGTACGCGAAGTTTCTCGAAAGGGGGAAGATCATTGAGTGAAGCCCTGGCCGCCTTCCTGCTGCTGGGAGGATCGTTCTTCATGCTGGTCGCCAGTATCGGTCTCCTGCGACTGCCCGATGTCTATTGCCGCATGCACGCCGCCACCAAGTCGACGACCTTCGGCATGGGCGGCATTCTCCTGGGCGCGAGTCTCATCTTCCAGGACGCCACGGTTACCACGCAGGCACTTCTGGCCGTTTTCTTTCTCTTCCTGACAGCCCCCGTTGCCGCGCACCTGATTTCGAGGGCAGCCTACAAGCGCGGCCCAGACCTCTGTGCCGAGACCACGCACGATGAATATGGAAAGTACCTGGAGGGGCAAAAAACAGAAGAAAAAACCTCGGACAGGTATGGGGACGCATAGCGAAACATCGCAAACTCGAGGCAGCTACGTTGTTTATTTCACTTCTATCCATTCATAGGGAGGAACGAGGCTCATGAACCGGTTTGCGAAATATGCCATGATGCTCATCGCGGTGGCATGGCTGGCAACTCCCGCCCTCTCGAACGCCTCCGAGTGGCGAATCGATCCCTCCCACACGACGGTATCCTTCAAGGTACGTCACTTGGGAGTCACCTGGGTGCAAGGGGAATTCCGGAAGGTATCGGGAAAGGTCCGCTATGACAGGAAGAACCCCGTAGCCGCGATGGCTGATATCGTCATCGAAGCCGCCTCGATCGATACAGGGAACACGCGGCGCGACAACCATCTTCGGAGCGATGATTTCCTCCTCTCCGAGAAACATCCCTCTATCACGTTCAGGTCCAGGGCTGTGAAAAATGCAAAAGCGGACAGCCTCGATCTGATTGGAGACCTGACCATCCGCGGCATCACGAAAGAAGTGGTGTTGAAGGTGGCAGATATCAGCGGAGAGGTCAAAATGCGGCACGGGACCGTCAAGATCGGCGCGAGCGCCACCACCCGTATCAACCGACAGGACTTCGGGGTGAAGTTCAACAGCCTGCTCGATACGGGCGGGCTCGTCGTGGGAAATGAGGTACGTATCACCATCGACGTAGAACTGAACAAGCAATAGCGCCGAGGCAAGCTGTTTCATTTGATCTCGCAGCCGGATTGGGCTACATGAATTCCGGGTGGATCGGTGGAGGTTTCACCCCCGAACGAAATCCGACATTCAAAACGACATTCTGGAGCCCGGAGCGAACACCCGAGTTGATACGTTTTTTCATTCAAAGGGGTGTTCGACTTCCAAACGACGAGACGAGGGAGATTCCATGCGCCACATTCTCGGGCCTTGCACGGGCAACTCGGCGCGTTCAATACTCGCGGAAGCCGTCCTGAACCGTGACGGCACGGGAAGGGTGCAGGCCTATTCTGCGGGATCGAAACCGACAGGCCGGATCAATCCGGGCGCGGTTCGCCTGATGGCGCGCATCGGCTTGACAACGGACAGCTATCGCTCGAAGAGTTGGGACGAGTTCGCCGCCCCGGCGCGCCGCAAATAGAACTGATCGTCACCGTCTGCGACTCGGCGGCTGGTGAGACATGTCCCGTCTGGCCTGGCGCACCGATCACGGTGCACTGGGGGGTGGACAATCCCGCCGCCGCACCGGAAGACAAAATCGACGAGGCGTTTCGGTTCGCCTGCCACCGTCCGAGCGCCCGGGTAAACGCCTTTCTGGCCCTGCCTTTCGAAGACATGGACTGCGCAACACTCAAGACTCGCCTTGATGCCATCAGCCATATATGAGGATTTGAGCCGATGAGCCGCAAACTCCTTGCCGAAGCCGTTGGAACCGCGTTTCTGCTCGTGACCATCGCGGGATCGGGCATCATGGGCGAAACTTCGGCGAATGGACAGGTGGGCGTTGCCCTGCTGCCGCATTCGCTGGCGATAGGCGCAATTCTGTTATCATGATCACCCTGCTCGGACCGGTTTCGGGTGCACACTTCAACCCGGCGGTCACCATGGTCTTCGCCCTGAAAGGAGACATGGGGCGCCTCGAGGCCGTCCCCTACGTCGTCGTGCAAATCATCGCAGGCATTATCGGCGTGCTCGCCGCACACCTCATGTTCGATCTCGATTTCGCCCAGATATCCCAGAAACAGCGAGCGAGCGTGGGCCAGTGGTCGGCGGAGATCATCGCGACGGCGGGGCTCATCTTCGTCATCCTGGGCGGGCTGCGCACAAACCCCGCCTTCATCCCCGCGATGGTAGGGCTCTACATCACATCGGCCCTGTGGTTCAAGGCCTCGACCAGCTTTGCCAACCCGGCGGTCACGATCGCGCGCGCCCTCACCAACACGTTCTCGGGCATCCAGCCCGTCGATGCGCCGGCCTTCATCGTCTCCCAGTTCGTGGGCGCGCTCGGGGGGTGGGGTCTGGCAAACGCGGTCTGGCCCGAGAAGCGCTGAGCCCTGTTTCCAGAAACATTCCTGATAAAGCGGACGGGCTTGCCATAACCGCGTCGATGGTGGATTCTCCCCCGAAATTCGAAACGGTGTAATGCAGTCTGGAGTCGGAAGAATGTCGGAACCGAAAAGCGTTTTCATCGAAAGAGACGGCGTGCGGCTTCACGCCCTGGATCACGGGAGCGAGGGGGAAAATAACCCCGTCATGCTGATGCTGCACGGCGCCGCGGCACACGCGCGCTGGTGGGATCATGTCGCCCCCCGTTACAGGGACATGCTAAGACCCGTCGCGACGGATCACCGTGGCCACGGAGACACCGGATGGCGGGACGAATACCCCTTTGAGGAGCTTTTGCACGACGTGGCGGCCTGGGTGGAATGGGCCAGGACAGAGAGTGGAAAAAAGCCCTGGCTTCTGGCCCACTCGATGGGCGGAGTCATCGCGCTGAACCTTTTCACCCTTGAGCCACCCGACATCGCAGGTCTCATCGTCGTGGACTCTCCGCTCAGGACAACGGACGCGATTCTCGCCGAGGTACGAGCATTCGGAAACCGCCCCGCCAGACCCTGGGCGTCGCGAGATCTTTTCGTTGAGAAATTCAGGCTTCTGCCCGCATCGGACAAGGTGAATCCCGAAATCGTCGCCCACATCGCCCGCCACGCCATCCGGCCGAACGACGACGGTACCTGGACGGTCAAGGCGGACAGGCGCTTTCACGCCACCCGTCCCGAGACGGATCAGCGCGCGGGCTGGCTGCGTGTCGAGACTCCCGCCTTGCTCGTGGCAGGAGAACTCTCCGACCGCCTGAAATCGGACTCTCTCGAATGGGTGCGCGAGAAGGCGCCGCATGTAGAGACCACCGTGATCCCGGGCGCACACCACCACGTCTTTATGGACGAACCGGAAGCGTTCATTCGCATCACGCGCGATTTTCTGGAGAGGAAGATTTTCCAAACGGGCCAGCGGAACGTACCCCAAACTGTCTGAATCCCATGCGCCCCCTGTTTCCAGCCGTATCTTCACGTGACTACCACGGAACGACAGAGCAAAATCCTGATCCGGTGAATCAAATTTGATTCGCTGAGAAATATCTCCCAAGGGGTAGTCGACGGTGGGAGCGCGATTCAGTTGTTGTACATGGCGCCGGAACAGACTCATGGCACCGTCATTCCGGTAAAAACCGGAATGACGGTGAACATTCTCGGTTGGAAGGGATCAATACCCCTTTTGGGAAGCTTGTTCTGCAACCCGTATGCGCCCTTATAAAACCGCGCGTCTCCTTATTCCGTCACGGCCAAGGGCGCCATGGCTTCGATGTCGCTCACACAGTCGATAACGACGGGGCAGTTCGCACTGAAAGCCTGATCGAGCGCGCTCCCCAGTTCGCCCGGTTTTTCCACCCGGATGCCCAGTGCACCCATGGATTCGGCGATTTCGGCGAAATTCACCGCGTTCAGCTTCCATAGTTCATACGCCTGCTCGGTCTGCTGGCCGCCGTAAGCGCGGTCGAAACCGCGCTTGGACTGGTTACCCGAGGCGTTGTTGTTCACCAGCGTCACGGCGTTTATCTTCCAGCGCACGGCGGTCTCGATTTCGGATAGATGATACCAGAATCCCGAATCGCCGTTGAAGGTGAATACCGGCCTGTCGGGAGCGGCACACTTCGCCCCGAGACCCGCCGAGAAGGCCCAGCCCAGATGGCCCGCGCTGCGCATATAGCTCTGCTCGGGGTGCGAGAGGTCGTACATGCCGCCCATCCACATGCCCGAATGGCCCGTGTCGGCCAGTACAATGCAGTCAGACGGCAGGGAATCTGTCAACTCCTGACAGATGCGCTCAGGGCGCATGGGCGCAGCGTCCGATTCGAGATATTCACCAAATTCATCACGCCAGCCCTGCACGAACGCTTGCGAACGCTCCACCCAGCCCGCGCGCGAGGCTGCGGTTTCTCCGTTCGCCGCATCGACCATCTTCTGCAGGCTCACCTTGGCGTCGCCTAGAACGGCGACTTGCAAGGGGTAGTTGCGCGCAAGGGCTTCGGGTTCGATGTCCAGTTGTATGGCGGGCGTTCCGATGGGCGGCACTGCCCAGAAGTGCGTCGTCATGCCGCCCGTCTCGGCACCTGCGAAAAAGACCATATCAGCCGTGTTCACGACACGGTTTGCGCTCTTTCTCGAATAGGTGCCCACCACGCCGACCGAGAGCGGGTGATTGCCCGGAATGTTGTCCTTGCCGTTCAAGGATGTCGCCACAGGAATGTTCAGCTTCTCGGCCAAGGCAATGAGTTCCTTCGAAGCGCCCGATGAGCGCACGCCGCCGCCGGAGACGATGACGGGGCGCTCGGCCTTCTCAAGCAATTCGACCGCTTTTTTTATCCGCGCCATTTCCGGCTCAGGTCTGTATGGAGGGAGTTCCCTGAAATCTTCTTCGATGATCACCTCCATCTCGGCCTCTTCGATGTCGAGTTGGCCTTCGTTGCCCGCAAACTGGAGGTGTACCGGCCCCGGACACCCCGATGTGGCGACGCGGAAGGCCTGGCGGAGCATATCCGGGAAACGCGAAACGTCGTCCACCGTGGCGTTGAACTTCGTCACGGGCTCGAAGGCGGGCACATCGTCCACCTCCTGGTAGACTTTTCGGAACTTGGTTTGCGGCACGCGCCCGCCCGTGAAGGCGAGCACCGGAGCTTTCGCCAGATAGGCGTCCCGCAGGCCCGCCGCCAGGTTCAGTGCGCCGATGACCTGCGCCATGCAGACGCCGGGTTTCTTGCCCGCGCGGGCGTAGCCATCCGCCATGTAGGCGGCAGATTTCTCACCATGCGTCTGAATGCGGGCAATGTTCGTGCGCTCTTCCATCTCGGCCATCGATCGCCTCAGGACGGCGGGAACCAGAAAAACGTGAGTCACACCATAGCCCTTGAGCATCTCGGCCATGACTTGGGCGCCTGTCATTTTCGGCATTCTGAGTTTCTCCTTTTCAAAATTCCTGACGCAATAACATGACGACAAAGAACAAGTTGCCGCCGATTCGGAAAGTCCGGGGAATACCGGATAGAGTTATCAGCTAAGGGCGAGAAAATCTAGCCGCCCAGCGCATCGCGCACGGCGTCGGGAATCTCGCGCATATCCTCCACCACAGTGGCGCCCGCTTCCTTCAACAGCGCTTTTTTCCGTGCGGGCGAGCCCTCCCCGCGTTCGATGATGGCCGCCGCGTGGCCGAAGCTCACACCCTGCGGGGCGGTTTCGTTCACCATCCCCGCGATGAAGGCGACCACCGGCTTGGTGAAACCGTCCTCGCCCATCAGCCGCGCTGCGTCCTCTTCGGCGCACGAACCCGGCTCTCCGAACAGGACGACACACTCGGTATCCGGATCGTCTTCGAACAAGGGCATGAGTTCCGAAAAAGGAGCACCCACCATGGCGTCTCCCCCCACGCTCACATAGGTGCTCTGGCCGATTCCTTCCCGTGTCAAGAGCCAGCAGGTCTCACTGCCCATCCCCCCGCTTCTGCTGAGCACGCCCACGGGTCCACGCCTGAACAGGAGGTTGGTGACGGGCAAGCCCCCGCCTGTACCGCCCATCTTGGCCCGTCCCGGGCTTATGATACCCTGGCTGTTGGGACCTACGAGCCGCACGCCCTCGCGCCTTGCGTGGGCGATCATCCGTGCCACATCGTGCCGGGGAACGCCCTCGGCGCATACGAGAATCAGATCGACACCCGCCTTCGCCGCCTCTATCGCCGAATCCGCCGCAGAGGCGGCCGGAACGAACAAGACGGCAGCGTCCGCTCGATGTTCGCCCAATGCAGTGGCGAACGAATCAAAAACGGGTATGCCGTCGCAATCCTCGCCTCCACGACCGGGCACCACACCCGCCACTACGCGGGTTCCGTACTTACGCATGAAGCCCGTGTGGGCGCGCGCCTGCCAGCCCGTGATCCCCGCCACGACGACGCGCGTTGCCTCGTCAATCAAAATGCTCAACTTGCACCTCCGGTGTCGTCCACGACTCGCCGCGTTTGATGGCTTCCACCTGCGCGATGATGCGCTCGGCCGCTTCTTCGAGTGTCACTTCATCCCCAAGATACTGAAGACCAGGGCAGCCTGCGGCGATTTCCCGCGCTTCCTCCCCGCCCGCGCCCGCGAACCGAACGATGAAGGGGAATTTCGCGAGGTCGACTTCCATCTCCTCCACCGCTCGGACAATGGCGCGGACTTTTAGCTGAACGCGCGAGAAACTTGTGATGTTGCTGCCTGCGAGCACACCCTTCACATGCGGCATACGGAGAATTTCTTTCGTGATCTCGAAATACTTCTCTTCCAGCGGACCCGGCGTGATATCGAACGCCGTCGCGGGTTTTCCGCCCAAGCGCGCCATCGTGTCCAGCAGGTACAGGCCGCCCCCTCCCCCACTCCACATGAGGGCGATCTCCCCGCCCTCGATTTCCGTGAAGCGCGTCGTGTTGTATGGAAGTATCCTGGCGTCAATCTCTGCCACCCTCGCCTCCAGCAGTGTGGGCGGCCGCCAGCCGCCGTCCGAATCCTCATCAAGCAGTTGCCTGAGTTCTTCGTGGCGGAACAGCGCGTCCGGATCCAGATCGAGCACACATGCAGCAGCGAGGACATCATCCCTGTCGGTCAAGACGAGGGGATTCACCTCCAGGAGCCGCGCCTCGGTACGGCGAAAAAGCGCGTAGCAGGCTTCCAGAGCCAGTGCCGCGCGGTATAAACCCTCACCGTGCACCCCACAGGCACGAAGATACGAGATGCAGTGCTCCTCACTCAGGCCATCTAGGATATCGACTTCAAACCGTTTAAGGGCGTCTGGATTATCTTCCAGGAGCGTTTCTATCTCCACGCCGCCATCGGTGCTGAACATCACGATCGGCCCGCGCGAGGCACTGTCAAAGGCGATGGAAAGATACCATTCCTGCGCGATCACGACTTTCTCTTCCACCAACAGTCGTTTCACGGGAAAATGGTGCACGGTGCGGCCCATGAGCTTTCGCGCCACATCTTCCGCCGCACCTGGCGTATCGGCGGAGAGAACCGCCCCCGCCTTGCCGCGCTTCCCCACGGGAACCAGCGCTTTCACCATTACGGGACCGCCGATTGCGCGCGCCGCCTCGGCCGCCTCCGCAGGCATGCTCACGGAGTGGCCTCGGGGGACCGCCACGCCTGCATCTCTCAGAAGCAGTTTGGCCCTGTCCTCGAACACGCGGGGCATGGTTATCACACCGGAAACGGTAGGGAGCGCGCCTACAGGATAGCCACGGGGCGGACGGGCGAGCCCGTGCCGCCGCGCACCTTGAGCGGCAGACAGACGAAGAGGAATTCATACGCGCGCGCCTGGCTCAATTCCTCCAGCACGGCGACTTCAAGCAAATGGATTCCGCTGTCCACCAGCATGTGACAGTGCACGGGCAAGGAAGGTGCCGGCAGCACCTCGACAGCGAAGTTGTCACTACCCACCATGAAGATTCCCTTGTCGGAGAGCCACGTGGCGGCTTCGAGGTCGATGCCGGGCACGCCGCCCTTTTGGTGGTAATAGTTCCGGCCCGGCCAGTAGCGCATGTGACCCGTACGCACGAGAACGACATCACCCTCCTCCACCTTCACCCCTTGCGCTGCAGCGGCAGTTTCAAGTTCTCCCCTGGTGATGGGTCGGCCTGCCTCCAACACGTCTTTTTCGAGATGTCCCGCCAAGTCGAGCATAACGCCGCGCCTGACCACGGGCGCTACGCTCTCGATGCCGTGGCTCTTCAATACCCCGGTCTTGCTCTGGTGCTCGGTGACGTTCAGGCCGCCATGGAGCTTCATGTCCCGAGCGACGTGACCCAAGGCGTCGATATGCGTGCCGGTGTGGCCCGTGCAGAAGAACGTATCCACCGCCGAACACGCGCCTCCTGCATACATGAAGTCGCCGTGTTCCCTGATCATGGAATACCCGAAGGGGCCATGGATCGGCACGTGGGGCATACCGGGAAAGAGTTCGACACCCAAATCGAATACCCTGCTGCCGCGCACAATAGTCCGCACGTCTTCCAGGTTCATCGTTCCCTCAAACGGAATTCAGGAAATTTTTCCGAGACGTTTCACAACGCATTATACCTGGCAACAAGTGTTCACAACTCCTGTTGGGTTAGTCCCCGTATATTCCAACGTCGCCGACCCCTGGAAACGCTTCATGAGAAATGTCCGGGAGTTTTAGCCTCGAATGTCCAGTACCCATAGGGATTGAGCGAGTGATTCAGGCCTTTGGTCATCTTTGTCGCAGCCGTCAAAATTCGTGTTTCTCTCCTTAATGGAAAACCACAAGATATTGCACCAAAACCCAACCCATAGGAAAACACAAGAGGTTGTATCCCAAACCGAAAAATGAGGCGATGCCCAACAAAAAAGGGAATCCCATGAATGATATTCTATAATTCCTTGCAGGAACACGCAAAATGAAGATGACTTCAGCAGCAAGGGAAAAAGGATAAAACGCGTATTTTTAAACCCGACCGGAGCAGAGGCGCATGAATTATTGGGCGTACGTTCACCCGGCCTTTCAGATTGTGACGCTCTCGCTAGGCCTGATCACGATGGCGAACGGCCTGCGCGTGAGGCGCTCGCGCAAGGGACGCGCAGGAGCAGAGACGGCGCGCATCGCTCGCCTGCACATGCGGCTCGGACGCTGGTCCGTTGCCTTATTCACGACGGGCTACGCTTTAGGGCTGGGCGGAATGCGCTTTGCCATGGAAGAACCTCTCTACGAGACAGCGCACAGCTATTTCGCCACCCTGGCGCTGGGCCTCTTCTGGGCAACGGCCTACCTGGGCCGAAGGCTGAGAAGAAACCTCAAGAACGTGGATGTAAGGCAGATCCACTCCTACTGCGGTTTTCTCGCTGTTTTTCTCGCACTGTTCGTCTCTGTCCTGGGAATGCGGCTGTTGCCCTAGCATCTCTGAAAAAGCGAATCGTGGACTGTCCGGCTCATTGCGGTCGACCGGTGAGAGCGGTTTTCGTACTCAGGGGCCAAAACTGCAGACAAACATCTGGCCCCTGGAAACGATATCTGTCTCGATATGGCAGGGATACATCCAGCAGGGCATCTCCGGTCGACATTACCTATCGCCTGAGCGATTCAAGTAACAGAAGCTCCGCCCGAAATCCACGTATGACCCTTGTATGTGTATCGTCCAGGAATTAGCCACCGTGAATTCAATATCCAAACCAATCGCCCATCCGAATTCAGTCGTAACGTCGCGAAAGGAATCATCAGAGTCAAAGCGCCGTGGTGCATCCGGGCTGAAAACGATGTCGGTCCCCGAATTCTCGAACCGAACGGCTGCAATCCCGTCTTCAAAGAACGCCGTCATGGGGCTGACGGACGACCGCCCCAACTTACGCTGCCGCTTTTCACCGAATTTCAAATTCACCGTTTCATGCATCCTTGCGGATCCGGCCTGTTCGACACGGCCTTTACGTCTACGAACGTCGCGTCTGCTACAACCCGGAGCGGCAAGCCGCCGTGCCGGAACTTCGTTCCTGTCAACCCATCGGTCAGGAAACCGGTATCCAGATAACCAAGCACCGACCCGTCACTGTCTTGGTTCGCAAACCCGGCAAAGTCGACAAATCGGTTTTCCATTCACGCGAACCCGGCACCAGCACTCGCGTACGTCGCAGCCCACTCAAACCGGACATCGCCCTTCCCGGTGCTTGCGGGATCGGAGAATGCCAGCGTCAGAATAGCGGAAAGCGCGATCACGACACTCCGCAACGCGTCGCAGCGTCACAAATACACGCTCATCACTGAAACCTTTTCTATTACGGGTATCATCGACATGCACATCATAGCGATTTTCCTTCCACAATTCGCAGCGACGTCATTCCACTCAAGTCCTCCATTTTGATACAATGTATATGGTGTTAACGCTCCATGAGGCAAAATCCATGACCCGAATCCCTTTCCTGCTATCGCACCGAACCCATCCTCCCGGAGAGGATGCGCCATGTTGAAAAAATCGAGGTCCACTCTCCTTGGATCACTCCTAGTTGCCTCGGTCTGGGCCGCTTTTCCTGTCTATGCTGCGAATCAAAGCGCCAAGAACCCCTGCGCAGCCAAGAATCCATGTGCAACGAAGAACGCCTGCACCAGAGTCGGGAAAAACCCCTGCGGAGAGAATCCCGGCTCTCGAACGCCGGAAACCACGCACATTGGCAATCCTGCAAACTCCGGTGCGGGCGGTGCGGCTCCCGTGAGAAACGAGTCCGTCATGCTCATCGGCAAAGTCACCGACAGCGGCAAGGATTATCTGGACGTGCGCACCTCCACCGGGAACAGCGTGCGCGTCCATGTCACCAAGAACACGCTGGCGCATCTGGGCTCCAAACCGATCAGTCCCACCCCTGTCAGGACCGGAACCCGTGTGAACATCTCCACACAGGCGAGAAGCGGCTACTACAAGGCGAACTTCATCTACGCGATCGAAAGTGACGGGAGCAATCCACGCGCAGCCGAACCTCGCGCGATTAGCCAGGGCGCGCAAGGAAACACCGCCGGCAGGGACGTGAACAAGGTCAAGAACATTGGCGGGAGTAATCCGCGTGCGTCGAAGAGCGCCTGCGTAAAGAACCCGTGCGCGCCGGGTTGTTGATAACGCCCCGCAGGGAGAGGACATCGAGTTTCATGGAATCGTATAGTGCCCTCGGGGCCTGATTGCTACCCTGCAAGGAGAACACGATGAGAACGGCGAAGCGGGTGCTCATTCTCGCGCTGAATCTGGGGTTGCTGGTTCCCGGGATTGTCCCTGCAGCGAGTATCACACATCCGCCTTACTTCTATACCCAAAAACACGACAACAGCGTGAAGGACGCCGTCGCCCGGGGCAGGAAACTTTTCCGCAGCCTCGGCTGCGTGGGCTGCCATCCCAGAGGACGCACTATCCGAGGGACTGCAGTAGACGTATCAGGTGTCAGACATCCCGTTCCCATTCCCACGCTCATCGGAGCGGCGGAGCACTTTCCGCGCCTGAGTCCGTCGGGCCAGGTGGTGAGCGTAGGCCAATTCAACGACTTCTGCGCTACAACATTCATCGGTAATCCGCCCATGGACCCTTACTCCCAAAAATACAAGGACCTGGAAACCTACGTGGTTTCGCTCTCACCTGCGCGCTACAAGCGCATGCTCGAATGGGAGTCAAAGCGCAAGGCGTTCATGAGGACGAGCCGAGACGCAGGAGGAGGCGCAAACCCTGGCGGAAGCAATCCTGCCGTGCCTGGGAACCCGCCTCACGCGAATAATCCGCACATACCTCAAAACCGGCCCGCCGCCCAAAACCCCTGTGCCGCCAAAAATCCATGTGCGAACAATCCATGCGCCAGGAAATAACGGAGTTTGAACCGGCACCACCGAGGATCATCCGGCATACAACATAGCCGGGAAAGACGACGAAGGACGGAAGAATGATGTTTGGGAAGAAAGGGAGTTTCGGGATCGCTCTGGCGCTCTCGTTATACCTCGCGTTACCCGCCACCTCCCTCGCGGCGAAGAGGATACCCCCCCATCCTGAGACGGCGAAGCAAAACGGCGGAGACTACTGGCGGGGCAAGAAGATATATGAGGAAATCTGCTTCTCCTGCCATGGGGTCAAGGGCGACGGCAAGGGACCGATCTGGCGCACGGTGAGACCGAGACCGCAGGTTTTCATCAGCCCCTACATGAAGCGCATGACGGACGACTACATGTTCACCGTCGTGAAGTTCGGCAAGATGAACACCCTCAAAAACCGGACCAAAGGCCATAGGATCCAAAACGGCGTCCCCACCGCCATGCCCTCTTTCGGTGAAGCGATCGAAGACGGACAGATACGAAAACTCATCAGGTGGGTACGCGGCTTCAGCCAAGGTAATCAACCGAAAGATGAGCGGACCCGGAAAACCTTCATCGACGCCTGTTCTCCGTGCCACGGCAGAAAGGGCCTCGGCAATGGAACCCGCCCGGTGGAGGATCAGAACCCCGGCAAGCCGTTCATAAGCCACATCCAACCGCCGCCAATGAACTATCACCTGAAAGAACAGATGGCACGCTTTGGTGATGGGTTTCTCTTCTGGCTTGTCAAACTTGGACGCATCGACGTCACCGAGATGAAGAAGTTCGACTTCATGAAGTCCTACGGCCACCTGCTGAAAGACGAGGATATCTGGTCGGTCGTCCACTATGTCAGGGAAACATTCATCAACGGAAAACCGAGAAAGAAAAAATAGAAGAGGAAGTCCAGAACTCCTCTAACTCCCGCCGCCACCGGGTGAAACCGAATACGTTTATGGAGTCTTCATCCCAAATATCTGGACGCCAGAGGCCTCGTCGCCTTGTGGAGAGAAGCCCTCCTTGCACAGGCAGTTCTGGCGGACGAGGCAAAGGGCTATCGCAATCATCCCCAACTCGATCGTTTCCGCGCAGTCACCAGACCCGCCGCTCACATCACCGAATATCCGAGAGCCGTACACACGGAATCCATCGAGCGCAACTACTGCTTCGATGAGAGCAAGACAGGCCGTCCTCGCTCTGCGAGGCGATTGGCCGTAACGAGCGGCCAGATTGATTTCGAATGGCAGCATCTGATGAAAAAGATCGAAACCCGCGCGCCTGAGCGACACGAAAAATTCACGCCAATTCTTTCGCCTGATCTTCATCCTCTCTTTCGCGTCATCCCCGGTGGCATCGCCGACTGGGAACATCCTTGAACTTCGTTTCAGGCGAGACACGGCGTCAGGTTTATGGGAAACCACGCGCATCTCCCGAAAAATCGGGGAGTTCAAGACGCATGTCTAAATGATCACCCGACAATGGGAGTTCACGGTGTATTTGAACGTCGAAACATTGCACAAGGATATCACCGCCTTTTGCGAGCGCTGAAAAGTGACGCAACTCGCTGTCTTTGGCTCCGCGTTACGCGAGGATTTCGGCCCCGACAGCGACGTTGACCTCCTCGTCAGTTTCGAGGACAGCGCGCGTCATACGCTCTTCGACATGGTCCGGATGGAAGAGGACCTCAGAACTATTTTCGGACGTGATGTGGATCTCGTCAGTCGGCGCGGCATCGAGAAAAGCCGAAACCACCTGCGACGAAAGGCTATCCTGGAATCTGCGGAACTCCTTTATGGCTCGTGATTTCCATACTTGCTGGATATTCTTGCATCGGCCCGGATGGCCTGAACTTATGTTGAAGGCGTCACACAACAGGAATTTCTCCAGGACACGAAATTACAGGACTCCGTCGTTCGCCGCATTGAAATTATCGGCGAGGCGGCAGGGCGCGTCTCATCTGCGTTTCGGGAAGAAAACCCTGCAATATCCTGGAACGGAACTCGGGGAATGCGAAATCGAATGGTCCATGTCTGTGATGACATCGATATGGATATCGTATGGGAAACCGTGCAACAGGAAATCCCCTGCCTGATCACCCTGCTAGTACGACTCGCGCCACCCGAATCTTAACGTATCGCCTACGTATCCGCCGCCCAGACCTTGACGAGGGTGTGAAACTCCCCGTTTTCCCCGAAACGGTCGATGCACGCGGGCAAGGCCGTCATCATCGCGCGGTCGAAGCGCTGTCCGACTCTCACGATACTCCCCGCCTCTTTCGTCACCGCCGACACTTCGCAAACGGCGCCGCTCGCCTCGAGATCGTCCATTAGCGCCTCATATGGTGCGCCCCACAACGGGAAGTGAAGTGATGTGCCAAGGTCGGCGGCCAACTCTCGAAACGCCTCAATGCGCCAATCACGTATGTGCTCGAGATGCAGATCGCCGAAGACGAAGCGCGTTATCTTCGGAATCATGCGAGCCGCCTTGGCAATACGCGCCTCATAGGCCTCTTCCGGATACAGCGGGACACCCAGCAGCGGGACTTCCAGATGTCCGGCCTGTCTCGCGACCAACTCGATATCGAGTTCTTGGTGCGCGATTTTCCGGCTCGCCGCGTCGAAGGTGGTGAGAAGAACGACCGAGCGCAAACCCTCGCGCCACAAGGCCCGGCATGCAAGATAGCTGTCTTTACCGCCGCTCCAGAAAAGCATGTCCACGGGTTCAGAGGGGGGCAGAACGTCGGTCATCCAGGTGGGTCTGCGGGCGAGGCGGGGACGTTCTTCCAACGGAACCGCCTCGTGCGCATAGGGACAGTGCCGGCAGCCGCTGCCGCAGCAACTCCCGCGCCTGTGCAGCCCGATTTCGGTGAAGACGCGCCATCCCGTCTTGGGGTCAATGTAGAATTCCTCTCCATTGCGGCACGCACACTCATGGAGAACCCGCCAGTTATCATTTTTCATGGACTGTTTGAATTCGCTCTGACAGGCATCAGGATGCGCCTGTGTCAATACATTCCCAGCCCGCGCCCTCGTGGCCGAAGACGAAGACCTCGGGATGGAGAATCTCCGCCAGAATCTCGGCGGATTCGACAAGCCTGGGCCCCGGGCGGTTAAAGAACTGGTTCCCGTCAGTCACGAACACCTGTCCATTGCGAACCGCTTCCAGGCATGTCCACTCCGCGCGTCCGATAAGTGCAACCAACTCACTGCGCGAGCGAGCAATATCGAATCCACACGGCATGAGTACGATAACCTCGGGCCTGGCTTCCTCAAACGCGGTCCATTCGAGCCAAGCGGAATGTTCGCCTTGGGTGCCCAGGACATCTACGCCGCCTGCGGTCTCCACGAGTTCCGGCACCCAGTTGCCTGCCGCCATTAGCGGGTCGTACCACTCGATACAGGCGACCCGGGGTCTGCGGTCCGTCTCTTGCGCGCATCTGGAAATGGCGCCGAGCCGCTCATGCAAATCCGCCAGAAGCGCGTCGCCGCTTTCACGGACACCCAATGCCGCTGCCACTGAGGCGATGTCATGCCAGACGTCTCCCAGCGCGTTGGGCTCAAGCGAAAGAACCTCAGGTCTGGAGCGCACCAGTTTGCGCACGGCCGCCTGAACGTCTGCGAGGCTCACTGCACACAACTCGCATTGGGACTGTGTGACCACCAGATCGGGCGCGAGTTCATCAAGCAAGGCGGTGTCGACGCTGTAGACCGAGACGGCTTCCTGCAACACTGCCTTCACACGCTCGTCAATTTCGCGGCTCGTGCCGTTCGGGTCGAATTTGGGAGCGGTGCAGGCAGGAAGCGCCGTAATATCATCGGGATAATCGCATTCGTGTGAACGGCCCACGAGGTGTTCACCGCATCCCAAAGCGTGAATAATCTCCGTACTGCTCGGCAAGAGCGATACGACGCGGTTCAAGAACCAGACCTCCATAAACGTGAAACCCGAACTTGCGAATCCTCACACATCCCGAGCACTTACTTATTCTTCATTACTTCGCCATTCACCAACAAAAGAATCGAAAACCAGAATGCTCAGACCCGATCAGAAATGATTGGGAATAAAGCGAAACAGAGTTGGAGTCAGAACAGGCAAATTTCGTATATAATTTCCAAAAGAGTCCTTCCAGTGTCCGCTAGAATTGCCGATTTTTGACACGCCTTCGGGAGTGACGTCCTTAATCTCAATTCCTTCAAACATTTTGCTATCCTGACCTATTCTGCCACTCTCGATTGACAACCCCTCTCCATGCTTACCTTGGAACATACTCACTGAGCCGGACATTTTCCCTTCGCCAAAACCGGCATTCATGACCAGCTTGCCGCTGGAATGCATCGCCTCGTCCCGGCGTCGACATGGGGCGAGGACCCGCCCGGAGTTCCACATCCGATTCCCTAGTCGCCCGAGGACTGCCGCCCTGCCTCAAGTCCGCCGGAAAGACGCACCGCGCCGTCGTCCACCTCGAAGGCACCGCGAGCGATTCGCCGTCTGCGGCGCGGAAGCCCGACACCCAACCCGAAATCGGCAACCAGTTCCGCATCGGCGGTGAAGGCACCCCCGTCCTTCCCGTGGCGAGCGATCCGACCCGCGGCGTCGCCCGAATAGCGTGCCGTCCCGCCCAGAGGGGCCAGCGCGGTGCCCGACCAGGACGCCTCCGCCGAAGGCGCGGCCGAACCGGCGGGTCCAGATGCCGGCCCGTTCATCCAGGGACCCGGACTCTCCGGAGAATTTTCTTCGGAACTCTCCTCGCGGCTCGCGCCGAAGGCGCCGACAAACGCCTCGGACGAATACCAGCGCGGACTGTCGAGATCGCTGGACCACACGCCGGCGACCGTCCGGCCCGCCACGCCCTCGTGATCCTCATAGAACTGGCCCTCCACGCAGTTGGACGTGTCGGAAGAGCAATCGCCGAACTTGCCGTTCTCCACCGACAGGCCATTCCAGCTCTTGTTCAGAACAGGATCGGGGTCGGAGTTAAATGCGCTGTAATAGTAGTAGAGGTTGTGCAACAGGACATCGACCGTGTCGTCGTAAAAATCGTAAGTTATCCTGGCATCTCCGGAAAGATGATAACCGACCCCGTCGTCCAAACTCCGGGCCAATGCCGTACCGTTCCAGGTGGCGGTCGTTTCCTCGTCCACCGGGTCGGGGTTGGCGTTCGTCGGAATCCCGAACGTGAAGCCGGAGAGTTCATATTCGAGGTCATCATCGTAATCAGACGCCGAAGCGAAAAACACGCCATCGACCCAGTCCGCATAGAAAAAGACACCGTCAACCAACCAGCCCGCCGATTTTCCGGAATATGGGTCACCCTTATCGAAGCTCAAGGTTATAGGGTTGGACAGCTTGTCGGTGATGCCTGTAGCGTCGGTAATCTCCGTCCCCATTTCGGGGAGCCCCAGCTCAATATGGCGATTTGTATCGGTGCCACCATCGCTGCGCCGGCTGTGCACATGACCGCGCAGGGTGGCCACCAAATCGGTGAAGCCTGGAAGCCTCTTCAGAAGCTCCCGCATCTCCGCGGTTTTGTATCCGCTCTGGATAGGTAATGATTCGGGCGGCGGGTCCCAGGGGTCGAGCGGAGACGGGTCGTCCTCATCAGGCACGCCGTCGTTATCGTCATCGGGGTAGGCATTGTTGCCGATGCCGTCCCCGTCGGTGTCCACCCACTCGTCCGGATCCAGCGGGAAGGCGTCGGCAGCGTCGGCCACCCCGTCATTGTCGTCATCGGGGTCCGCGTTGTTGCCGGTCCTGTCCCCATCCGTGTCCAGAACCTCAGGAACCGTGGCGGGGGGCGGCGCCGAGACGCGCGGCGTTCCACCACCTCCTCCCCCGCAGCCGCCAACCAGCAGCACCAACGCCAGGCAAACCCCCACGAACCACGCTATCCGGCCACCCGAAAAAGATTCAGACAGGCAACGGAAACTCATACACCAGCGTTTCTCTCGCATGGTTCACGCCTTCTCATGTTCAGGTTTCATGACGCATAGAGAATGAAAACCTAGTCAGCCGCGACCAGCTTGTCAACGACTCCGCGTCCTTCATCCTTTTCGCTTCCCGCCCGCTTTTGGGGAACGCGATAACAGTGGCGAGTTTACCAAGCAGTTTCCGGGTAAGAAAAGGGGCGAGATAAACCTTCCCCTTGCCGGGTAATACAATCCCTGTTAGCATCCGGGGAATCCATTCGCCATTTTTGGCTCTTGATGAACATGAGATATTATAATGATGTTTATCTAACCAAGGGATAGAGAACTTCGCGCTATATGGCTTTATGATGGAGTTCGTTTTCTCGCTAAAACCAAGGAGGCGACTCCGCGCCTCCATTCCTGAAATCTCCGATGGAGGAGTGTCGTGAAGAGACTATCGATCCATGTTTGCCTGTGTCTGTCGCTCGCCTTGACGGCTTTCGGTTGTGGAGGCAGTTCGGGAGGGGGAGGATCAGCCGGAGAGCCGGTCACACCCGAAACGGGCGTTCGGCAGGAAACCTTTCTGTATCGGGATCTGCAAAGGACGCTTCCCGAGGTGATCGGCGAACAGGCAGACTCGCCTGATGAGGGAGTCATCCGTGAGTTTGTCGTCACCCGATCGTTTCTCCTGCTTCCGCCAGCTGCGTTAACTGCTCCTGCGACTCCCGTCTGGCAGAACGAAGACGATTCTCCTCTGGACTCTACGGCTTTTCTTTGGCCCGGCGTAAACAGCGGCCACACACTGCATATACGGGGCCGCGCCGGACTCCGCGGAAACTATCCATTTACCGGAGAGGAGGCGGTCGATGGTTGGGGCAACCCAAACCATGAACTCTCCCGGCCAGCCATGTTCAAAAGCCGTCATCCGTCGGACATCGGCATTGTGCACGACATCGCGCTCGCCTACGCGGATTCGGGCAACGGCGGCATGGCCCTGGAATACGCCGCCTATGGCTGGTGGGCGATGGCCCCGGTGCCGGGCGGTGGAGCTCTGGATACCACCCGAAAGCTGAGCGCCCACGGCGGCATGAGTTTCGGAATCGAAGTCCATCCGCGTGACATGCCGGGGTCTGCCGACTCTCCGATTACGGC
Source organism: bacterium (assembly GCA_965200245.1). Taxonomy (GTDB): domain Bacteria; phylum UBA8248; class UBA8248; order UBA8248; family UBA8248; genus Bin107. Next base: position 557,223 of record CBDATS010000004.1, read on the forward strand.
GATGTACGTCGGTCGCGCCACCGGTCATGCCTAGGACTCAAGAGGACGCTGGGTGTTGGCGGGCGACGCCATCCTGAATGCAGTACTGAGAGGTCCGTCCGGCAGCATTAGCGGCATGATAGAGAATACGCACATCGCACGGATCGATCCGGAGACCCTCGAAGTGTTCCGGGCACGGGCGGAAGCTGGCACAGTGTCGTGTTGAGGCCGACTACGATAGAAGGGAACGGATACAGGGGCCGAATATACGTCGACGGGACGGCCGATTCAGGGCCCCCGTTCCGGACCCCCGCGGGCTTATACGAAGGGGCACTCTACGGACCCGAAGCCGTGGAAACCGCTGGCCAATGGTGGCTTATCGAGGCCTATCCCGCAGACCACGAAGACGACGGGGAGATGGTGGTGGTCGGCGCCTTCGGAGCGAGAAAGAACCCATAACGTCAATCTCGGACCGCCGGGGAACGAATACACCCTCCGGCTCATTGCTCGCGGAAGTCCTGAAACTCCAGCGTAATTTTGACGCCGAGAGTGATCACCCACGCGAGCAAGCAATCCTGATCAATATCCTCGCCCCTGAACCTCCCGTTCCAGCGGTCAGCGAAACCGTCCCCGGACGCGCCGCCCGCGAAACCTCCGGAAAGACCTATCGGCGTGGCCTCAAGCACGACGGCAGGAAACGCGAGCTATTCGCCGTCTGCGGCGCGGAAGCCCGACACCCAACCCGAAATCGGCAACCAGTTCCGCATCGGCGGTGAAGGCACCCCCGTCCTTCCCGTGGCGAGCGATCCGACCCGCGGCGTCGCCCGAATAGCGTGCCGTCCCGCCCAGAGGGGCCAGCGCGGTGCCCGACCAGGACGCCTCCGCCGAAGGCATCGCACCAGTCATCGTCGCGTCGGTCAGGCGCGTCAACTCACTGGTGAGTCGGCAGGTTTCGTCATTCTTGATGTTGAGACCCATCGTCGCCCTTATAGGGTAATGGTTCCCCCGCTTCGATGTAATCGACGTATAGCAAAGGGGCGAGACAAACCTCCCCCTTGCGGGGTAGTACGCCCCCTGTTAGCATCCGGGGAATCCATTCGCTATTTTTATATTTCAGGAGGATGTGCGCGATGGCGGAATTCACCGTAGCCAAGTTCAAGGATGTTTCCGATGGCTTGCAGGAGGGCCAGTTCGCTATAGGAGAGCGGACGAAGGCGACCGGTCTGGCGGATTTGGACCCGATATACAGGGATTTACTGGACAAGCCGATTACGGTCACTCTGGGTCTCATCGGCTCCGATGGACGGGTAAACATGACACCTATGTGGTTCGACTACGAGGGCGACACGATTCTCGTGAGCACAGCTTCGCACCGGCCAAAGTGCGGGTGGATACGTAACAACCCGCAGCTCACAATTCTCCTCGTGAACCCCGAAAACCCTTACCACTGGATGAGCATCAAGTGTACGGTGGTGAACGAGATATATGAAGACGGGCCGGGCGGCGAGCGGGCAACCGAACAACTCGACCGCATCTGGACGAAATACACGGGTACTGACCCGCCCTACGCGCTCAGAGACCCCGCAATCGACGAGAAACGCGTATTGTTCGAGTGTCGTGTAGACAGGATAGCCACTTTTCGGGAAGCCGTAATCACGGCTTGAAAAAACGTCTCCCTGCACTTCGCCTCGTGGCCGAGCGCGCGGCTCCAATCGTGTATGTTCGCGCGCGCCTTGGGAAGCCGTGTTTCGCCACGTCGACGCCGATGATGGGATATCCTCCCAGGGATGCCTCCTGCAAGGCGCTATGTGACGTTACCCCGTCATGGCTCAATATTGCCGGAAGGGGGCCTCCATCCCATCGAACTGCTCATGGGAACCAGGATTGAAAAAACCGACGGACTTGCCGTCGAAGTCGATCAACAAGTCCGCCTTTACCAGTTCGCCGGATCGGCAATATGTCTCGTCGGCGCAATAGGCGGCACCGAGATCGGCCTTTGAAATCCCTGCCTGTTTTCGGGTCAGGTCTTTTTCTTTCTGACACGGCTCCGGCGGGGTTTCGGCGCGGGCCGTTCCTTAAGGAACCAGTCGAGTATCTGCTCGCCATCCCAACAGACTACCCCCGGCTTGGACAGGATATGCTCGAAGGTTTCGCGTACGTATTTGATACGGTGCGGCGAACCGGATAGATACGGGTGCATGGCGATCGACATCACCTTCGTGGATTCGTGGCTTTCGGCGTAGACGGTCTCGAAGTAGTCGAGCGCCCTGTCCCGAAAGACCTGGGATTCGTGGTGCTGGATAGCCATGCTCACGATGTCGTGGAGTTCATAGTTGTAGGGCAGCGCTACAACGGATTTGCCGACCGTCGTCTTCACGTGTACGGGCTGGTCGTCGAGCACCCAGTCACCGATGTATTCGATGCCGGCCTCGGCGAGAAAATCCAGCGTCCGGTATGTCTGGGTCAGCCCCGGACCGAACCAGCCGCGCGGCTTCTTGCCGGTGAAATCCGTGATGATATCCATACACTGGTCGATGGTCGCGCGCTCGTCGTCAAGCTTGTGCATCGGCACCTGTTCGTAGGAATGGGCGTTGAATTCCCAGCCCGCTTCCAGGCACGCCCCGGCGACGCGCGGATACTCCATGCAGGTACGGGCGTTCAGTGTCACCGTTGGGCGTACACCGAGATCGTCGAGCATCCGCTTGATGCGCCACACGCCGACCCGCATACCATACTCGTGCCAACTCCAGTTGGGATGATCGGGGAGCATCGGCACCCCTTGTGGCGGGGGTATCACCATGCGTGCCATCGGCCGGACGATATCCCACACTTCCAGTGCCAGCACCGGCCAGAGAACCAGGCGCGCGCCGTCTGGCAGTTTCAGTGGTTTGCGATCGATGATGGCCGAATAGGGCAGGCGATCACCGGGTCTCATACCTTCTTTCATGTCATATCCCCGAGGTGGCTGCGCCTGCAGGATGGAGCGGCGCACGGTTCTGTCAGGTGCGGTCATACTATAGTCAAGATGGCATGGCAGGCAACCTCGACGCTTTTCTGAGCGAATTTACCGGAATCGCGCCATGGCACGATGCTGATCGTATCGGTCGAAACCTCATCCGCATGCATGACGCCACCGCCTGCAGTATCTCCCTTTTCGATGGAAAACAGTGCACCCCTACCAGACGCAGCCGCGCGCGGCCACGGGGATCACGGCTTCGAGCACGCCCATCTCCATTCCGCCACGAACGCCGTGGTAGACATCGTAGAGGTTGATGGTCGGGTCACAGTGGCTGGGCTGGAACAGGAGTGTCTCGCCAATTTCCGGTCGTCGCGAAGTCGGGGATAGCTCCAACACCCCGTGCTCATCAGAAGCCCGTGCATGCACGGCGCCTTCGAGTTCAAGGCAAGGAGCCAACCCACTGTCCGAGGAAAGTGCCTTGTGACCAGCGTCCATCACGACATGGCCGAGACCGGGCGCGCTCACCACGGTCGTCAGAACGAACAGGCTGGGTTTGAAATCGTCATACGTGTCGGAATCCTCTCCGCCGATGCTGCGATAGTGCGAATCCATGAAGAGATAGCTGCCGGCCTGAAGCTCATTCAGCACGCCATAGTCCGCATCCCACCGCCATGAACCAGTGCCGCCCCCGCTCCTGATTTCCGTCGAAAGCCCGGCAGCCTCGAACGCGGCCACCGTCTCGTGCATCAGCGCGACGGCGCGCGCGTAGGTTTCGCGCCGTTCGATGTATCCATCCACGTGCTGGGCCGCGCCCTGGTAGGCCTGAATCCCCATCAGTTGGAGCCCCTGCGCCGCTTCCACGCGTCTTGCGAGTTCCACCGCCGGCTCTCCGGGCGTCACGCCGCAACGGCCCTGACCCACGTCCACGTCAACGAGCACGCCGATTTCCACCCCCGCCGCCGTCACAGCTTCCGAGAGCATGCTCACCCCCTGGGGATGATCCACCACCAACATCAACTGCGTATGACGTGCGAGCGCGGCCAGACGCTTGAGTTTCGAGACAGCCGTGACTTCGCTGCTCACGAGCACGTTCTCCACCCCGCCTTCCACCATCACCTCGGCCTCGCTTACTTTCTGGCAGCACACGCCCACTGCGCCGAGTGCTACCTGTTTGCTCGCAAGCCAGGGACTCTTGTGCGTCTTGGCGTGGGCGCGCAGCCTGACACCCGTTCCTTCCAGACGCTTCGCCATCAGGGCGAGGTTCTCCTCCATGACGTCTAGATCGATGACCAGGGCAGGCGTTTCTATTTCGCGCACCGGCGTTCCGATACTCTGGGCATGGGGCATGCAGTATCCTCCTCAAGGAGAAATCGACTCTTTATCTTAAGAATCTGTGGAAGAATATCACCAGAAAGACGAGGCGGGAACCGGCTTGCCCGCTGCCCTTTCATGCCGCATGATGGGGTTTCACGGATTCATGTGACTTTCCCGCTTGCATTCGGAGGTTTTTTCTTCATGCGCACGAAGGCGGACGATCTCCTCGAAGGTGCCATCGACGTTCACGCTCACATCTTTCCTCAGGTATTCCTGGAAGAGCCCGGGCGCGTTTTGGACCACGAATGGGCCCAACTCGCGCGTGACGTCGGTATGCGCGGCTTCGTCATGAAGAGTCACCTGTGGCCCACCATCGCGCAGGCGAGGATTCTGAACGAGGTATATCCGGGCGTCACGGCCTTCGGCGCCATTACCCTGAACGCCAACGTAGGCGGGCTTTCACCCTTCGCTGCGGAAAGCGCGGCGCGCCTGGGCGTGAAGGTCATCTGGATGCCCACCTACTCGGCGGCGAACGACATCACCGTGGGGGCCTACAGCAAACGCATCGCGGAGGCTTATCAGCAGCCCCCGCCTGCGCAGGGCCTGACCGTGCTGGATGAGAACGGCGCGGTGCGTCCCGAGGCGGACGCCATACTGGAAATCGCCCGTGACGCAGATGTAGCCGTGGCCACGGGGCATTTGTCCGCAGATGAGGGAGTCTCTCTGGCGAGGCGGGCGAAAGAAATCGGCGTGAAGAAATTCATTTTCACTCATCCGATCATCTTCATCATCAACGCGAGCGAGGGACAACTGCTTGAAGTAGCGGACCTGGGCTACATCGTCGAGTTCACGTGGATATCGGCTTTTCCCATGTGGCGCGACCTCGACCCCGTGAAAGTTGCCGAAACGGCACGCGCCCTCGGCCCTGAACGATGCGTGATGAGCACCGACGCGCAACTGGACCTCAATCCCCCGCCAACGGAAATGTTGCGCATGTTCATCGCCACGATGCTTCGCCTGGGTTTCGAGGATGAGGATATCCGCTGGATGGTGCAGCGAAACCCCGCCCGCCTGATGGGCCTCGAAGAATAGGAAACACGCGTGGTGCACCCCAATATACGACCTGGAGAGGTGTATTGCGCTTCGGTTCGCCCCGCTGAAGCGTATTCTTGACTCTCTGCGCAAATTTCCTGCACAACTTTTGGGAAAATACAAAATCAACAGCAGCACTCTTATCCATACTCAAGGAGAATTCAGGACAAAACGAAATCCAGGGAGGGAACTTGAGTCGATATCTCGCTATTCCGTCAGAAGATGCACGGATTCGACCATTTTTAATCAATCTGTCGTATCATTTAGACACGCTTGTCACAATGAACATTTATACTGGCGCGTGCAGTCATCGCGAAAAAACGCCGCGACAGTCAATCAATTCTCCGGCGAATCGAATACCGCAAGAGTCGGGGACACTACCAAAAAAGGAAAAACGCCATGCGAAACCCCTGCAAATCGTTCATGATTCTCCTGGCGGCTTCCCTGCTTGTCCTCCTGTCCTCTCCCGTCAACGCTGCTGAACCGACCGTTATCACACTCACCCAGACGGGATGTCAGTTCACAGAGCCCGAGGGAAAGGACCACGGGTTCCAGACCAGGGGAGCGGCCGATTGCAAGACAATCAACGCCAAAAGCGGGGAAAAACGCCTCGCACAGGCCAGGACCATTACGCTCAAGCCGGGCAGATACATTTTTCGGGTGACGAACAAGAACGTGCCCTATGCGCTTGGCTTCTATCTCCGAGGTGCAGGCATCAGACGCCTTACGTTGCCGAAAGTTTCGGGTGGCGGTCTCGTGAAGGGGAAATCGAGGGATTACCACATCTCCCTGAAAGAGGGAGACTATCACTACTCGTGCCCCCTGAACCCGACACCCGACTACAAGCTGAAGGTGACGAACTAGGTTTACACACAAGCGCGTGAACATGACTTTCGCGTTTACCCAGGATGCAAGGGGGTTTTGCGTGTGCACCTCCTCATGCGACGGCTAACTTTCTCATCCCGATATCCCGGGTAAATTTCAATACGGGAACTCTTGGGGCATCCGGATACCTTGAATTCTCCGTCTCTACCCACGAAGAAGCCGACTCCGAAAAACCCGGTTTCGCTGGCACATCACGCTCGCCTTATTCTATAATCACGCATTCGCAAGAATATGGCCGCGAACGATATATCCATCTATGGAAAACCTGATGGAGAGATGTTCTTGAACCTTCCATATCTCCCCATTGTCTGTGTTCTGGGATTCGGCATGGCGGGCAGGCCCATCGCCCGGGGACTGGCGGAGGCTGGCGTGGCCGAGGTACGCGTATGGAAAAGGCCGCCCTGGCGGGCGGAGCATCTCGACGCCTCCGATCATCCGACCATCCAGATGACGGAGTCCATACAAGAAGCTCTTGAGGGAGTTGACCTTGTTTTCTCGCTCGTCACGCCGGAAAGTGCGCTGGATACAGCGCGCGGCGCCTCCGCTTATATCCGGGATGCCGTGTACCTGGATTTGAACACCACGACGCCCGAAGCGAAAAAAGAGATTGGCCGTGTCATTGAGGAGGGCGGAGGTATGCCGGTCGACGGGGCGATCTGCGACCCTGCGGAGGTCTATGGTCACAAGGTCGTCACGTTGATCTCGGGAGCCGAAGCCAAACCCCTGAGCGAGGCCATGGCGCGCTACGGGATGCAGCTTGAGGTGCTCGGCGAACACGTGGGGGACGCCTCCGCACTCAAGGTCGTGCGCAGCGTGTTTACCAAAGGCTTGATGATGACTTTTCTGGAATCTATCGAGGCGGCGAGGCGCTGTGGCCTCGTGGAGGAGTTGCTCGAATCCATCGCTGGCACCGTGGAGGGGCTTCCCCTGCGGGATCTCGCCCTGAGCCTGGCGGGCACGAGCCTGATCGTCGCCGAAAGACGCGCGCAGGAGATGGAAGATGTCGTCTCGACACTCGAGTCCCTGGGGGTGGAATCGCACATCAGCACCGCCTCGCTCGAAAAATTCCGCTGGATCGGGGGTTTCGATTTCCACGAAGCACTTGAGGGGGTGCCACCCGAGTCGATAGAAGCCATGCTTCGTGCGCTCGGAAAAATCTTCGACACCTCGCCGAGACAAACAGATTGAGAATCCCCTCGCCCGTACAGGAAAGAATCTCGATTTTGTGCGTTTCTACCCTTGATTTTCTGAAGCGCCATTTGATAGCATCGTCCTGCGCTTGGGCTATCCAGGTGAGTTCGAGTTCAACAAACGTGAATCGCCAGGGGATAGTTCCCTCGGGGTTCCAATCGTAAAAATTTCATCATCTGTAGGAGGAAATCATCCATGACATTTGTCATCGGGGAAAAATGCCTGGGCGAGCGATATGCGACGTGTGTGAGTGTCTGTCCCGTGGATTGCATGCACCCAGGCGACTACAAGGGGGAACCCTTCCTGATTATCGACCCCGAGGAGTGCATCGACTGCGGCGTCTGCCAGCCGGAATGCCCGATTGACGCCATTCTGGAGAGCGAAGACGACGATCCCGTATGGGCGGAAATCAACGCGGAACTCGCCGAGGAATTCAAGAATAACGAGCCGGTGGAACCGCGTCCGGCGAACGATCCACCGCACAAGCCGGGCAATGTCCTTCGTTAACTCCACTCCGCTGTTTCACACACCGCGGTCTCCCGGATCGCGGTGTTTTTTTGTTTGCGCCCACGCACTTTTACAATCCCATGTCCCGCCCCTATAATGCCGCCATCATTATGATTCATTTCTTTGGAACACAGTTGCAAGCGGACTCATAACGCCTGTTTTCAGGGAATTTCATGGCGTCGAAACTATCTATTCGGGGTCTCCAGAAAATGTTTTCGGTGAACGAGGGATTCGGCAGCGTTCGCGAAATCCGCGCCATCGACAACATTGACATCGAAGTGCAGGACAACGAATTCGTCTGCATCATCGGCCCGAGCGGATGCGGGAAATCCACCATGCCGATGATTCTGGCTGGTCTCTATCCCAAATCGACCGGCGAGATCATGCTTGATGGGCAACCCCTCTCCGGGCCGGGCTTGAACCGGGGTGTCGTGTTTCAGGATTTCGCCCTGTTCCTTTGGCAGGACGTACGCACCAACATCCTCTGCGGAGTGAGGCAGAAGGGAATCCCCAAAAGTGAGTGCGAGAAAATTGCGGGTCACTACATCCATCTCATGTCCCTCCAGGGGTTCGATAAAACCTTCCCCAACCGCCTCTCGGGTGGCATGCACCAACGCGTGGTCATCGTCCGCGCCTGGCGGGTGTTGCTGGCGGGCGAACTGCGCGCCTCGCCGGAACTGGGCTTGGGCGTCCGCATATTCGACGCTCAGGAAACGCTGAACAGCGCCGTGATCCATGGCGGCATTATCATTATCGGTTTTCTGGGCTTCACGGTGGAGCGCCTCGTCCTGCGCTCACTCGAAGTCGCCATTGTCCAGAAATGGGGAATGCTGAGGGAACTATGATTCTGAGTCCACCCGCAAAAGACGGACCGCTCATTGCTGTCGCCGGAACCCGTTTCGGTCCTCCCACGATCGAGGAAGAGGTACTCTCGCCTCTGGGTCCTCGACTAGGTCTGGGCATGGGAGCGGACACCGAATCACTCGTCGAACTCTGCTCGGAGGTGGAGGGCGTAATCATCGGCGCCGCTCCCAAATTCACGGCGGAAGTTATCGCCCAGCTCGAACGCTGCAAGATTATCGCGCGCGGCGGTGTTGGCGTGGACAACATCGACCTCGAAGCCGCAAGAGCGAATGGCATCCAGGTCACTTATGTGCCCGATTACTGCGTCGATGAGGTATCGGACCACGCCATGGCGTTCATCCTCTACTTCGCCAGAAAAATCGAGGCGGGAATCGCGGAAGTTGAAAAAGGCGGCTGGGGAATTGCCCCCCTAAGACCAATCGCACCGCTTCGGGGCGCGACGCTGGGCGTGGTGGGAATCGGTAGAATCGGCGCAGCCCTGGCGGATAAAGCACGCGCCTTCGGTATGCGGATCATCGCGAACGACCCATTCGCGCCCGAATCCGTTTTCGAGAATCTGGGAGCCGAGAAAGTCGTGCTCACACGAATCTGGGATGAATCCGACTACATATCCCTTCACGTGCCCCTGATGCACGAGACGAGAGGTATCGTGAACGTCGAGGCGTTGGAGCGCATGAAGTCGGACGCCGTTTTGATCAACGTGGCGCGCGGCGAACTCGTGGATGAAGGGGCGCTCGCCGCCGCCCTCAGGAAAAACGACATCCGGGGCGCGGGTCTTGACGTGCTCAAACAGGAACCTCCGCCGCCGGATCATCCCCTGCTCGGACTGCCCAACTGTCGCGTCACGCCGCACAGCGCCTGGTACAGTACGGCCGCTCTCGAAGATATGAGGCGAAAGGCGGCTATGGACGTGTTGCGTGTCCTGCGGGGGGAGGATCCGCTCTACCCCGCTCAATAGCACAACCTGCCAGTATGGTGAACGCGTTACTTCTCGATTGGAAAACCGACGATGCTCCCCCACTCGGTCCATGAGCCATCGTAAATTTTCAGGTTTTCATAGCCCAGCAGGTACCGCATGGCGAACCAGACCAGACTGGCCCGGTGGCTTAGCCGTCAGTAGAGGACGAGTTCTATCTCGTCATCGGGCGCGACGCCCACGCCGTCGAGGATTCGGGCCAGTTCTTCCCTGTCCTTGAACGTGTCGTCTTCGTTCAACAATTCCCGGAAGAAAAGATGAGCCGCCCCGGGTATGCGTCCCGCGCGTTCGGCCCCGTGGTCGAAACCGGGGGGCGGCATCACTCGCTCGCCCCTGTATTCCTCGGGCGAGCGAACGTCGATCAGCACCCTGCCCGGCTTCCCGAGCCCGTCGCGAATTTCGTCCCTGCCCATGCTGAGGATATCTCCCCCATCCGGAGCGGGGTGAACGACGGCGTCGGCATTCGGCGTCTCACTCGAGACGGACACTCCGTCAACCATCCACTTTTTCTTCGAACCATCGAGTAGTTTCAGGTTCGAAAAACCCGCTATCTTGAGCACCCAGAAGGCATAGGTCCCAAACTGCACCGGCTCGCCGTACAGGACGATTTCATCATCCGGTCCGATTCCCATTTTGCCCAGACGCCCGGCCAGCGCTTCGGACGTTGCGAACATGCGGTCCGTCTCGTGCCAGAGCGCTCCTTTCCAGAACCACCAGTGCGCACCTGGAATGTGGGCCTCACGATAGGAGGCGTCGTCGCTGGCGGATGATACCTCGATAACGTGGAGATCTGGATTTCCGAGGTTTTCAGCGAGCCACGCCGATGAAACGAGCGCGGAGTTTTCGGCTTGCGTCATGTCTCATACCCTCATAGTCAGAAAACGAACCTGCAAATCGCGTCAGTGAAATCGTTTCGGGAAACATCACCCACCGAACATCGGGGGCTTCCTGTTCTGGATATCCTGCGTGGCCTGTTCGAACGCATGGGACGCCTGCAGCACGCGGGCTTCCTCCCAAGGCGGTCCCACGATCTGCACCGACACGGGCAGGCTATCCGCGCTGAAACCCGAAGGCGCCGACATGACGGGGAAACCGAACAGGTTGTAGGGGCCGGACTGGGGCCTGCCGAGTCCCGTATAGGGAATTTCCACTCCATTCACGACGCCCATCGTCGTCGCAATCGGCGCGGCAGGACAAGGATAGCCCGGTGCCAGGAGAAGGTCGATCTCGTCGAACACCTTCTCCATCTCCCGCGTTAATGTGCGCCGGTCTCTCATCGCGTGCGCATACTCGTCCAGCGTCACGCGGCTCGATACCTCCAGGCGCTCGCGGACATCGTCGCCGAACTTTTCGGGATGAGATGCGAGCCGATCGCGGTGAACCACTGCCAGTTCGGCCGCCGCAATGATGCGCCGTACCTCTCTCATCCTTTCCGTGTGGGGGTAGCGCACATGTACGATAACACCTCCCAAAGACTTTATGGTCTCTATCACGAACTCGAAACCCCTTTGCACCGATTCGTCGTTCTCATCGAGGTATAAATCCTCACAAACCCCGAACCGCATTCCATCGATGCTTTTCCCTATCTGGGCGCAGAAATCGGGAGCTTCCCGATTCTCGGAACCGGGATCCGCCATGTCGTAGCCCGCCATGGCCTGGAGTATCAAGCCGCAATCGCGCGCTGTCCTCGCAAGCGGGCCGGCATGATCGAGACTTGGAGCGTTCGGGAAAACGCCACGAAGGCTCACGCGCCCATAAGTGGGTTTCAGACCCATGACCCCGCATGCGCTCGCGGGTCCCCGCACGGAGCCACCCGTGTCGGTTCCTACGGTGCCGGGACACATGAACGCCGCCACCGCCGCACCCGAACCGCCGCTTGAGCCACCCGATACCCGCTCGGTGTCCCAAGGATTGCGGCATGGACCGTAGTGGAGGTTCACCGTGGTGGAACCCGCCGCGAACTCATGCGTGTTGCATTTCCCGATGATGACGGCGCCCGCCTCCTTGAGCTTTCTCACGCACTCCGCATCTGCCTCCGGGACGTTATCCGGGAAAAAGCTCGACCCCTGCGTCGTAAGCACGTCCGCGGTATCGATGATGTCCTTGATGCCGACGGGCACTCCGTGAAGAGGACTGCGGTAGTGGCCACCCTGAATCTCGTTCTCCGCCTTTGCCGCGTCCCTGCGAGCCTCGTCCGCGCATACGGTGATAAAGGCGTTGAGTTCGGGGTTGTGCGCCTCGATGTGGCGCAAATGCGCGTCCACGACCTCGCGCGGGGAAACCTCCCTGCTTTCGATATGCCCGGCGAGTTCGTGAAGTGAGAGAAAAATCAGTCCATTGACGCTCATTTTCACCTCCATTCCACATGTGTGATTTTCATTCTGCTTCCACCTGTTTGATGAAATACTACCATACCACGATGCGCCTGTTTTCACCTTACGCGATGTGAGTATATTCGCGCATCGTCACTGCTCCCGGTTGGACATTCGGCCCTCTTTCCGTAAGACGAATCCCGCGAAAGAAACACATACGCGATTGATATTTCCACGCCGCTCATGTGGAATGTTCTCTGCGTGCCACGGAAGCCCCGGAACGGCAACGAAACAGTGGAGACCCCGGATGAATCACGACACCTTCGACGCTCTGGTTATCGGCAGCGGCATCAATGGACTTTGCGCGCTTTATCATCTGAATCGCCTGGGGGCCGGGCGCGTCGGTCTGGTGGAGCGATTTTATGTCGGGCATGACAGGGGCAGTTCGCACGGTGCCGCCCGTGTCACGCGAAGTGCCTATATAGCACCCGAATACGTGCGCCTGATGCAGTGGGTGCACGCCGAAGAATGGCCCAGACTTGAAAGGGACTTGCGCAAAAAACTCGTCTATCCCAACCCCGGCATTTTTACCGGCCCGCCCAGTGATCGTTTCGAACGCTACATCAACGCAGTTTCCCAGGAAGGTGTGGACGTCGATCTCCTCTCGGCGGGTGAAGCGCGGAAGCGATTTCCCCAGTTCACGTTTGAAAACGCCGAGAACGCACTGATGGACAGGACGGGAGGCTACATCTCCTCCAGGGAGGCTATCGACTCACTCGCCGCGTTTGCGCGTGAGAACAACCTGAGTATCCATGAGAACACAATTGTCTACGAAATCGACACCACGACCGACCCTGTGCGTCTTGAAACGAGCGGGGGGCCTCTCGAAGCAGAACGCCTGGTCGTCACGGCGGGGGCGTGGGCGCGGGATTTGCTGCCCTTTCTCAACCCGAAGCTCAACGTCGCCCGCCAGACGGTGGGATACTTCACGCCCGAGGATGATCCGGACGCCTACCGACCCGGCCGTTTTCCCGTATGGGTGTACATGGAACAGGACGAGAACCAGCTTTTCTACGGAATGCCGGAATTCGGCCGCATCGGCATCAAGGTGGGCCACCACATTCGGGTCGGGGTGGATGACGATCCGGACGATCCGCCTGATTCCATCGAGCAGGAGAAGATAGACGATCTGGAGTGTTTCCTGCCGACTTTCTTCTCCTGCAGGAACTGGAAGCTCGCGAGTGCGGAACAATGCCTCTACACCAACGCGCCGAACGAGGATTTCATCATCGACCTACATCCCGAGAACCCGCGCATCGCCTTCGGAGCCGGTTTCTCGGGCCACGGATTCAAGTTCGGTCCTCTCACGGGGAGGATCCTGGCAGAACTCGCCTGGGAGGGAAAAACGTCCATACCCGATGCCGACATGGCGAGACAACTATTCTCACTCAAAAAATAGGGAGTATTTCGGGAATTACATACTTGAATCCGCAAGTCTGAATATCCTGATTTTGCGTTTTCCGGGTGTATCTTTTCAGGTCACAGGCGGAATTGCTGTCAGAACCGGTGCATGCGCCGCCTTCTTCCATTCAGCCGATACACCGGAACTGACAGTAATTCGAAAGTGGGCACTTTCGTATATGATTTCCCTTGTTGATACCAACCGTGATCGTCAAGGGACGCAGCCGTGATACGGACTGGTTTTACCTCACCCGGGAGGAATGATCTGCTGTCCGCCAGGCACACGACCGCTGGCTCGCGCCGGACAGTTTCGACGCCACGGGCCGCCAGAAATGCCCGCCAGGCACCCTCACCCGCGCGCTTTGGTGAAAAGGCCTGTTCCCTCCGGACGATCAGCTGTCGTTCGGGGAAGAAAATCGTGACACCCCAATCTCCCTAATTATGAGCCATAATAGGGATTATCATACAATCCGCCTTGAACAGACGCTGTTCCGTGGTGAGCCGGGGCGAAGACGGAAGGACGAGATAGCAGTTCTCGGCGTCGTCCTCCATCACATGCAGGTTGAAAGTCTCCGGCACCGAGATTCCGAACTCCTCGGATACCACGGCCCTCGGCTCGGAGATCAGACGGGTACGGAACTCTTCACTGTCGCCTGCCTTCTCGATCAGGTGCTCGCGCATCTCGGAAATAGATTTCATTCCGGTCTCCTTATCCTGAAAAAATGAGTATGGTTTGGTACCCTGATACTTTCGTTTTTTTGCATCGTCATCATGAACAGGGTATGGGATGTTCCGATGGGAAAGCAGGAAATTTTTCGATGGTTTTCCCGTTTTTCTGTTGGGGAACAGGCTTTCTCCCGGAAGCCCGTCCGTATGCCCCCTGTTCTCCCGGGAAACCGGCGGCCGAAGGCTCCGTTTTTCCAAAATTCAGGGAGCCAGACTTGCGGATTCAAGTATGTAATTCCAAATATTTCACCTGACTGAGAATTCCCGTCTCTCACGCAGCATCGAGCATAGATGCCCTCAAAGTGAACCTGGAAAGCGAGCAACGCCGCGCGGTCTTCCTGCGTCATCCTGACAACGCGCTTTTCGCTGCGGCTGAACCCGATTCGGTTCGAAGGTCCAGACAGTCCCGACAGTCTCAAGACAGTATTTCTATAGCGATCTGAAGATACCGGCCCTGCCCCACCTCCCTGTCCTTCGCCTGATTCCTCCTGTGATTCGGCGAAGGATACGGGTAGCGGGACAGCAACGTTTCATGGAAACCTTCAAGCTGTCCCATCCGCTATAAGCGTCCTTAACTTCTCTGCCGCCAGCCGCGCCGCAGTCTGGATGTCGGGTTTTGAGACAATCTGGCACGTCAGGTAGTTCGTATACCCGATCGAACGCAGCGCCCCGATGACCTCGCCGAAGGGAATGTGCCCGCCACCCGGATAAAAGCGGTTGTTCTCGGCGATGTGCATGTGCCCCAGAAGCTCTTTCGATTCCAGGACGGGAACCGTGAACGACGCCTCATCCACGTTCATGTGGTAGGTATCGAGCATAAGGACAAGGGCATCGTGTCCGAGTTCATGGCAAAGGGCCGCACCCTCGGCAGCCGTATTCACGTTGTTGATCCAGTGGCTGCACAAGGGTTCCAGATAGAGTTTCGCTTCCCTTGCAGCGGCTTCATCCGCAAGGCCGAGCAACGCATCCCGCATCCATTGGACCGACGCATAACGTCGGTCGTCCTCACAGAGATTCCCGCGCGAGGATCCGATCACCAGGCCGCACCCGAACCTTTGCGCCATACCGAGAGCGTCAACGTGACGGCGGCAGGAGACCTCCCTAATCTCGGGTACGGGGTGGCACAGCCATATCCTGTCCTGAAAACCCATCGACGCCGTGTGTATCATCGAAACTGAAAGGTCCCGGCGCGAGAGTTCCTTTCCGATTTTATCCAAGTCGAGTTCGTCGGGTTTTCGCACCGAAAGCTCCACGGCCTCGAAACCCGCCTCAGCCA
The DNA here is from genome assembly GCA_965200245.1 of bacterium. Taxonomy (GTDB): domain Bacteria; phylum UBA8248; class UBA8248; order UBA8248; family UBA8248; genus Bin107. The sequence continues at coordinate 572,765 of CBDATS010000004.1, forward strand.
CGCAGTCGAGGTTTTCCTCCAGCGTTCCCTGCGCGCTGGGAAGATTGGGAGTGGAAATATCGGGCGTGGCAATCTGATAGCTCAGCTTCACTGCAGAGACTCCTCCTCGCCTATCGCACCCCAGGATACGGCGCGGTGAGGCGTTATCTCTATCATCCAGGCGTGAATGATGATGGACCCGCGATATTGTGCATATTTCTCCTTCAAGCGTATCGCCGCTGTCTCATACGCTTCGGCGTCCGCCCTGGCGTGGATGATGACGGCACTCCCGAAAATCAGCACAAAGCCGAGTTTCGCCCAGTCGTCCTCATAATGATCTAACAGAAACGAGACTTGCGCGTTCTCGCGGATGTTCTCGAGCCTTTTCAGGCGCTCAATGTCTTTTTTCTGCTTGCCATCCACCGGAATGTATATTTTCCCGTCCACCACGGCAAAAACGACGGGAACGACGTGGGGCGCGGCGTCCTTGTCCGCCGTCGCCAACCGCGCCACGCGTGCGCGCTCCATGAAACGCCAGGCATCGTCGGTGAGCAGTGACGACGTCATTGCGGCTTTCCATACCCGCCGCCGCCCGGCGTTATGAGCGTGAGAGTATCACCCGGCTCCATGTCGGTGGTCACTTTGGGGTCTATCTCGCAGTCGTTGATACGAACCTGTCCCCGCGCACCGGGAGAGCCGCCGAACAGTCCAGGCGCGGGCGATTTCGTGCGTTCGGCCATGAACGAGACCGTGATGCGCGCGGGCGAGTCGTTGCGGAAAACGATCCGTTGCCCGCAGCCGCCCCGGAATTTCCCGGCGCCGCCGGAGTCTCTCAGAATTTTCTTGTCCAGCAGCGTGAAGGGGGTGATACGCTCGATCACCTCTATTGGCGTGTGGGAGACGTTGCTGGGATAACTCAGGCACGAATGGCCGTCGCCACGCGCACTGGCTCCCGTGCCACCGTTCTGAAAGAAAAGTCCGGCCGTGCGCACGCCTCTCTTGTCAAGCCCTGTATAGTTCACGCACCAAAGCGGAGAGCCGCTCGCCGCGGGCACCTCCCCGGGGATGACGGGAGCAAGCGCCTCGAAAACGGCAGCGGGCAGGTAGTGGCCCACCAACATACGGCCTCCTCCGGCAGCGGGGTGGAGCGGTTCCAGAATGCTGCCCGGTTCCGTTCGCACTTCGATGGGCCGAAAACACCCCTCGTTGTTGGGAACCTCGGGACAAAGCACGCATTTGATGGGATAGACCGAATAGGCGTAGGTGTAGTTGTAGGCCACGTTGACGGCGCGATCGACCTGGGGAGAGGAACCTGCGTAGTCGATGACGAGGGAATCCCCTGTTTTCTCGATCCGTGTCCTTACCCGTATGGGTTCTGCCAGGCCGTCGGTCTCGATTTCGGAGGAAAACTCCCCATCGGGCATGCGGCGCAGGGCGTCACGCATCGCCATCTCCGAGCGGCCCTGAATCTGCTTCGTCAGCGCGCGCAAATCCTCAAGGCCGTATTCCTCGAGAAGATCGCCAAGGCGTCTTTCCGCCAGACGGTTCGCCGTGAGCTGGGCGTTGATGTCCCCCATCACCAGATCGGGCACGCGTACGTTGTAGCGGATGAGATCGATGAGCGTTTGGTCGGGTTCACCGCGCCGGTACATCTTCATCATGGGAATCTGGAGGCCTTCCTCGTAGACTTCTCTCGGATCCGGCGAACGGATTTTTCCGCCGATGTCTGGCAGGTGGGCCGTGCTGGCCGAGAAACCGATGAATTTCTCCCGATAGAACACCGGCTTTACGATGTTCACGTCGGGGAGATGGCCCGTTCCGTACCAGATGTCATTGGTGATGAGGATATCGCCGGGTGCCAGGGTTTCGGGCGGAAAAACCCTCAGGAAGTGGCGAACCGTTATTGGCAGGGTACCGATGAACGAGGCAATGCTGGCCGAGGATTGCACGAGCGAGTGACCCTGATCGTCGGTGATCACGCAGGAGAAATCATTCGACTCGCGCACCAGCGTCGAGAAGGAAGTACGCACCAGCGTCGCCGCCGCCTCGTCCACGATACCGGTGAGCCTTCGCCAGAGCACTTCCAACGTGATGGGATCGAATGACATTACCTGGCAACCTCGATGACGACGTGTCCGTGTGATTCCTTTCGAAAGCACATGCCCTCGGGAACCAGGATGGTGGATTCTCGCTCCTCTACGATAGCGGGGCCTGAAAACTCCCGTCCGGCTGGCAGTGAATACCTATGATACACGCGCGCCTCCTGAAACCCGCGCTCGGGACCTTCGTATATCGTTCTTGACCCCTTGTCGAAATTCGCCTCTTCTGCAAGGTGCGCGAAGTTCATGTCACGAGGCCCCGGACCCAGCATGGTCAGCCGCCAGGCAGCCACCTCCGCCGCCACGTTCTCGATTTTTCGCAAATACCGCCGTTCATAGGCGCGCTCGAACAACTCCTGCATGCCCGCGGCGTCTCGAACCGGCATCCCCCCTTCTTCGGGCAGGGAAACGCTCACTGTATCCGTCTGCCCCCGGTAGCGCATGTCGGCTGCACACAAGAACTCCCATCGCACATCCGCGCCGAGCCTCTCCCCGAGAGAATCCTTCATCTGCGCGGACATGTCCCGATACAACTCCTCGACATACGTCCAGTCGACAGCACCCACGTCGGACACCAGCACACGGACGGCGTCCGCCCTCGGTCTCGCCGCCAGGAGACCGGCTGCGGAGGCCACACCCACATCCGGCGGGCAGACGATGCGGCTGATGTAGAGTTTTTTCGCCATGTGGCAGGCGTGCAGAGGTGCGGCGCCACCCGTGGCAATCAGGGCATAGTTTCTGGGATCGCCTCCTTTTTCAGCGATGTGCACGCGCGCCGCGCTCGCCATCTGCTCCGTGATGATCTCGTAAATCCCCCATGCTGCGTCTTCCATGCCCATGTCCAGTTGTTCGGCCAAAGATGAGACGGCCTCCCGCGCTTTTTCCGGATCGAGCCGCATCGTGCCGCCCAAAAAGAACTCGGGATCCAGGTAGCCCAGGAGCAGATTTGCATCCGTAACAGTGGGTTGCGTGCCTCCCTGAGCGTAGCAGGCGGGCCCCGGTATTGCACCCGCGCTCCGGGGGCCGACGCGAATCAGTCCCAGGTCGCTTATCTGCGCGATACTGCCGCCTCCAGCACCGACCTCGACCAGATCCACCGTCGGTGAAAGGATGGGCAGGCCACTTCCTTTCTGGAACCTCGAGGTTCTCGCCACCTCGAAGCGATTCTCCGTCGCGGGTTCGCCGTCTTCGATGAGACATATCTTCGCCGTCGTTCCGCCCATATCGAATCCCAGCACGTGGGCTTCGTCCAGGGAACGGGCGATTTGCGCTGCCGCGAGCGCGCCGCCCGCAGGCCCCGATTCGATAATGCGCACCGGATGCTCACGCACGCTGTCGAGCGTCGCGAAGCCGGAATTGGACAGCATGATAAAAAGATCACCTGAAAAACCCGAATCGCGCAGGTTCTCGAGCAGGCGCGTCAGGTACGCATCAGCAATGGGTCGTACGTAGGCGTTCGCCGCCGTGGTGGAGGTGCGTTCGTACTCGCCCGTTTCGGGAGCCACGGCAGATGAGATGGAAACGGGCGTGTCGCCCGCGATTTCCCCAATAGCCGCCTGGGCCGCCCATTCGTTCCGGGGGTTGACGGGCGCGTGAAGAAACGAGACGGCGATGGATTCCACACCTGACTTCAGGAGTTTTGCCGATTCGCGTCTCACGGCCTCGACATCGAGAGGAAGAACCATCTTGCCGTCCACATGGACGCGTTCGGGAACCTCGACCCGGAATGCCTTCGAGACGAGAGGCGCCGGCATCTCCTGGTGCAAGTCATAGAGGTCGAAGCGCTTCTCGCGGGCGATCTCGATGACGTCTGAAAATCCTCGGGTCGTGATGAGGCCCGTTCGCGCGCCTTTCCTCTCGATGAGCGCATTGGTGATGAGGGTAGTGGCATGCACGATACTCGCCAGTTCCGATGCGTCGAGACCGGCAGATTCGAGAATTTTCCTGAAACCCGCAAGCGCTCCATCGGCGGGATCACCGGGCGTGGTCAGCACCTTGGCGATATGAACCGCGCTTCGAGTCTCGTCAACCAGCACGAAATCAGTGAACGTGCCTCCTATGTCTATGCCCAGGCGGATTCGCGCTTCGTTGTCCATCATCCCGCTTTCAGGAGCATCTCGCCGTCCCGGACGATGACTTCAACATCAAACCATACCGTAGGCGCACGGATAATCGCGTCGAAATGGGTCTTGGCCCGTACATTACCACCCAGGTTGGCAGAAGTCCCGATTCCAATGTGGATCGTGCCATTCACACCTTCATCGTTGAGCATTTCACCCGTGAAATCCCTGCACTCGGGATTCAGGCCCATCGCGAACTGCGCGACATTGTAGACCCACTCGTCGTCCTGCTCGGCCAGAAGTGCTCTGAGAAAATCCGCCTGCCGCCCGCCCGAAATCTCGCGTACGAAGCCGTCTTCAATGCGAAAAGTCACCGGTTCTTCCATTACGCCTATCCCGTAGTAGGGAATGCTGCCATCCACCACAAGAATGCCTTTCGTCGTTCCTTCCACCGGCGATATGTTGGCCTCGATGTTGGGAACGGCGGTGAAGCCGGGACCATCCAGAACACAGGCGTGGCTGTTGCCGGCGCGACCATCGACGGAAAACGTGAGTTCGGTGCCCGCCTTGTTGGAGACGCGCACCTCGCGCGCCAGACTCAAACGTTCCGCCAGGGCGTCGCAAAGCGGCTTTCTCGCCCTGAAATCCGCCATGAGGCCGCCACGCTGCATCTGCCCGGTCGTGAATGCCGTCATCGAGAGTACACGCGCTCCTGCACTGACGGCCGCCCTGGTCGCCTGCGTATGAGCAAGTGCATGGGTAACGGGCAAAAAAACTGCGTCTGACGCCCGCATCGCCTCTGCCACGGCTCGCGGCGGTTCCTCGTTGTCGATGCTTCTGGGCGGGCACACGACAATCGTGGCACGCGCACCGCGTGCTCCCGCCTCGTCGCAAAGGGCCTGCGCGACAGGGAAGCGCTCCGCGTCAGTGACGATGAGCACATCCTCACCACTGCTTACGCCGGCACAGTCGCCTACGAGAATTTTCGCGCCTTCTTCCACCAATTACTCCTTGACCTGGAGCGATGAACCCATGATCGCGCAACGCTGTCTGCCCATATCCATGGTTGCAAAGCGTCTCGAAACCACGCAGGGGCTATGAATACGTCGTTGTCAGTCCCGGTTTGCCCATATAAAAATGGGAATCTACACTACGGACTTGCGAGAGGCGAGCATGAGGCAGGGAAAATTCTCCACACCGAAATTAACGCTCGACCGAAAACGGCTGATGGATATCTACGAGCGCTTGTATGCGCGTTTCGGTGCCCAAGGGTGGTGGCCCGGCGAAACAGCGCTCGAGATCTGCCTGGGAGCCATTCTGGTCCAGAACACCTCGTGGTCGAACGCCGCGCGCGCCATCGAGAATCTGAAACGAGAAGACCTCCTCACGGAAAGCGCGCTAGGTCAGGTGCGCAAAGACCGCCTCACTCGACTCCTCCGCCCCGCACGGTTTTTCAATATGAAGACGAAACGGCTGAAGGGTTTCATGGCCTATCTCCGGAAACACCACGGGGGAGACGTAAACAAGTTCCTCAGCCTGCCTACGGAGGAATTGCACGAAGAACTGATGAGCCTCGACGGCGTAGGACGGGAGACGGCCGATTCCATCACGCTTTACGCCGCCGGGAGACCCGTGTTCGTGGTGGACGCCTACACGAAGCGCATTTTCTCCCGGCTCGGGTATTTCGTGGCCACAAAAAACGGGGACAGGGACTACCTCACATTACAGGAAACCCTCACGGCACACCTGCCACACGACACGGCTCTATTCAACGAATACCATGCCCTCCTCGTGCGCCTCGGGCACACCTGTTGCCGTCCCACGCCCAAATGCGACGAATGTCCGCTCCGTGCGGTCTGCCGATACTCCGGTGACAACTAGAATTCACCAGCCAAGAGGACGCTGAACGTGTCGGAGTCCTTGCCAGTGCCACCTTCATCGACTGCATAATCGGTGTCATTCGCCCACTCAACACCCAGAAAACTCCATCCATCAACTCGTCCGAAAGGCCGATCAGGATACGTTTTTTTCGGCAATTCCAGTGCGAGTGCCTCATCTTTCGCTTGGTAGCCAACCGCCAGCGTCGCCGCCTTGCCGACCAGTTCGAATCCGCAGGCCGCCTCGACCATCCAGGCCGAGGGTTTTCGCCGTAGTCGCCGAACGCCAATTCATCTCCGTGGAACTCGTCCAAGGCCCCAAGATACTCGCCGAGGAACGTGATACCGTTGCTCCGCATTTTTGCGCTTGCGGAGATGCCCTGCGCGCGATCGATGACCTCGTTGCTACCCAGCGTATCTGCAATCACGTCTTGAAGCGCGTCCGAATCCCCCAGATCGTTGATGTAGGATAGATTCAGGCCAAGTTCGAATCTCTTCCTCTCTACCGAGTAGCCCACCGCAGCGCCCGCACCCTGGACCCTGTCTTCTCCGTCCTCCGGGCTGTCACCCTTGAAAATGAATATCGATCCGTTCAGCCCACCGGAGGAAAGGTTGAGTTGCAGGGCTGTCTGCCTAGTCTCGCCGATGTCCACAGTAAGGGGGTCGGATAGCAATTCTGTCTCGAACGATCCAAACGGTACGTAGAGTTGGCCTCCCGTCAGAGACCATGCCCCACCCGGCGGGCCGAAGGTCAACGAGGCGGTATCCACGTCTACGGAATCATCCTCCTTGGTGAGCACAGCCTCTCCGCTCACCCAGTCATTTATTATTTTCGCTCCTATCACCCTCTTTATTCGAGAGGCCAACATCAAGATGAAGCAAGAAATTTAATTTCACGTTTCGATAAAGTTAATTCCATGTTTCGGGAATCAATCTGTTCGGGGAAAATATGTCGTATGAGATTTTACAGTTCAGCGCATGAAGGAGAAGTTGCATTCTCCCAAGCGGGAGGACCGGTTTCCAGAAGAGAAGGCGGAATTGCCCCTTTTGGGTATTTTTCGGGATAGCAAGCCCTGGGCCTAGACAACCGGGCAGAATCCCCCATCGATGTTCACCGCTGTTCCCGTGATGTAGGAAGCGGCGTCGGATGCGAGAAAACACGCCATGTTGGCGTATTCCTCGCTCGTTCCCATCCTCCCGAGCGGTATGTCACGTCCCGCTTCAGCGATGTAATCCTCGAGCGATGTGTCAGGATTTTCACGCTCATAGCGCCGTACAATCTGATCCGTCACGATACGGCCTGTACAAAGCGCGTTCACCAGCACATTGTAGGGTGCGCCTTCGCCCGCCAGCACCTTTGTCATCGCCATTCCTGCAGCGCGAGAGACGGAGGTCGGCGCGCTGGCGGCGAACGGCGCCTTTACCGCCACCGTCACGACGTTGATGATACGACCCCAGCGACGTTCCTTCATCGCCGGAAACGCGAGGCGGCATGTTCTGATGGCGCCGAAGAGTTTGAGACCCAGGTCCTCTTCCCACATCTCGTCGGTAATCTCTTCGAAAGGTCCCCGGGTGGACGTGCCCGCGTTATTCACCAGAATGTCGATTTGCCCCATATCTTCGAGAGCCGACGTCCACATCTTCCTGATTGCCGCCGCTTCGCGCATGTCACACGAATAGGCGAACACCTGGCCCCCGGTAGTGGCTTCCATCTCGCGCTTCGTCTCCTCGAGCACATCAGGTCGCCTCGCGACGATGGCTACCTCGGCTCCCGATTCAGAGAACTTGAACGCCATACCTCTGCCCATACCACGGCTGCCGCCCGTGATGAGCGCTTTTTTCCCTTCCAGACGAATATCCATGAAACACTCCCTGAAAATTGAGCGAGCACTTCACTGTGGCAAGCATACAGGAACGGGAACATCGGCCCGGCGCGCGGGAGCCTGTCCCGCCCGATAACACAATCGCCCCGGATTTCCTTATGAAATTTTCGGCAGGGGCTGCTCGCGCGTCATCACTTCTACGATGGCCGGTTTTCTCGCCGAGAGTGCCGTTTTAATGGCCCCGTCGAGATCGGCGGGGTCTTCCACACGCACGCCGAACGCATCGAAAGAGCGCGCCATGTCGGCGAAATTGGGACTCTTGAAGTCACAGCCGTATGCCGCGCCGTAAAGGTTCTGCTGCTGACGGTCTATCTGGCCGTAGGAACCGTCGTTCAGGACAACCATCACGATGTCGGCGCCATATTCGCTCGCGGTAACGAAATCGCCGATCGTCATGAGAAACGCGCCGTCTCCCACCAGACCGATGACGTCGCGCCCGGGGTATTCCATCTTTGCGACGATGGCCGTGGGCAGCGCAAAGGACATGGCGTTCCACACGCCCGACTGCATGAAGGAGAACTGGTTCGTGAGCGGCACGTAGTATCGCGCGAACATCTGGCAATTGCCTACATCGCTGACGACGATGGTGTCAGACTTGATGTGGCGGCTGAGTTTTTCCATCAGCAGCGCCGGATGAATCGGTGTCTCGCTCTCGTGGCCCGCGATCAAATCCGCAGCCTGTTTTTTTAGATCCGCCTTGCCTTGCGCGATCTGCTCCCTCACCTCTTCCCTGACCCGTCCGCTCTCTTGGGCCAGATGTTCCTCCAGGGCGCTCAGGAACAACTCGGGGTCTGCGACAATTTCGTCCGTGCCTCCATAATGCGTATCCTCCGCATCGTCGAAACCGATGAAAATCCGCTCCCCGGGTGCATAGGGGTCTATGTGATCCACCTCCGCCGTGGCGGCTCTCAGTCCGATGAACATCATCAAATCACACCTTGAAGTGACGTCGTTCATGAAACGGGTGTTCCTGAAGGCGAAGTAATGCCCCACCGCCAGGGGGTGATCCTCAGGAATCACGCCCATCGCATCCTGGGGGTAGATGACGGGAATCGAGAACTTTTCGGCAATTCGCGCAAGTTCTTTCATCGCTCCCTTGCGCATCAACCCTTTTCCCGCGCAGATGACGGGATACTTCGCCTCCAGCAGCCTGCGGGCATACTGGGCGACATTTTCCGCATTTGGGGTGACGACATGTGCCGGTATCGGCACGTATCCGGGCAGCGCAATGGGATCTTCCTGCAAAAGATGAGGGCTGTAGTCGCTGAGCCTTGGAATCTCGACGTGAACCGGCCCCGGCCTCCCGCTCCTGGCGACATGAAACGCCTTGGCCATGATTCCGGATATCTCCTTGATGCTCTTCACGCGAACGCTCCACTTGGTTACCTTGCGAAACATTTCTACCAGAAAATCGGGATCGTCCACCCCATGGAACGCCTCGCGAGACGCATCGAGCGGCACGGAACCTGTGATGTGCACCATCGGCGATGCGGCGCCATAGGCCTGCGCTACGCCCGCGATGGAGTTCGCACCGCCGGGTCCCGCCGTAAGCAGACACACACCGGGCTCTCCGGTGAGACGCCCGTAGGCATCGGCCATCAGGGAGGCGTTCGGCTCCTGTTTGCAGGTGACGAGACGGATGGATGGCGCTTCTCTCAGCGCATCGTAGAACTGCAGAAGGTGGGAACCGGGCAGACAATAGAGCCTTTTGACGTTTTCCCTTACGAGCGCGTCTACGACAATTTGGCCCGCGTGCGCGAGCGCGCCGACTTCAAAAGGCATGAACCATCCTCTTTGGTCAGAAGAAAGAAATAAATCTACTCACCCGATTTCTCGATGTGCGCACAGAGATAATCGCCCACTTCCCGTGTATTGAGCGAACCGCCCAGGTCGGCCGTGGTTTTTCCCTCGCCGACGGCGGAGCGTATTGCCTCCCAAATCAGGTCCGCGGCTTTCCCGAGTCCCAGTTCGTTCAGCATGATTCTGCCCGTCAGGCAGACCGCGAAGGGGTTCGCGATTCCCTTGAGCGCGATGCCTGGCGCCGTGCCGTGCACCGGTTCGAACATGCATACGCGGCCCGGGTGAATGCACCCCGACGCCGCAAGACCCACGCCTCCCACGAGGCCCGCGCAAAGGTCGCTCAGGATGTCGCCGTACATATTGTTGGTAACGATGACCCCGAAATCCTCGGGTCTGAACAGGAGGTCCTGGCACAAGGTATCGATGAAGTAATGCTCTCCCTCCACGTCGGGGTACTCTTCCGAAACCGCCCAGAAAACCCGCTGCCAAAGTCCGTGCGCGTGGATGAGGGAGCCGTGCTTGTCCGCCATGGTCACCTTGGGGTAACCGTGTTTCAGTGCGTACTCGAAGGCATAGCGGCAGATGCGCGAGACCCCCTTGTACGTGTTGATATCCTCCTGGATGGCCACTTCATCCGGCGTCCCCTTCTTGAAGTTGCCACCCACACGCACGTTTACGCCCTCGGTGTTCTCGCGCACGACGACGAGGTCGATGGGTACGTCTTTTTTCAGGGGACAAAAATCCGGATGCAGCAACGGCGATGGCCGCAGGTTCACGTACAAGTCGAGTTCGAAACGAAGCGCGCGCAGGAGGTCGCGGCAATTTACGTCTTCGGGAATTCTGGGATCGAGACCCGCGCTTCCGAAAAGGATGGCGTCGTGCCTGTCCGCCAGGCCACGCACCAGCCCATTCACGTCTTCGGGCAGGGGCGTTCCGTGTTCGAGATAGTGGAGCGCGCCGTAGTCATAGACTTCCGCCTTGACCTCCACTCCCATCGTGCCCGTAGCCGTCCGTACAACTTCCGTCGCCACGGGCAGTACGTCGTGCCCCACGCCGTCGCCCAAGATGACGGCCAGGGAAACCGATTTTTCGCTCATGGAATTCCCTCGCCTAGAGATGCTTGATGACCTTGATGCGCTGTACTGCATCGCCTGCGAGATGCGTCCAGATGAGCGCATCGCGGACGAGTTTTTCCACGCCCTCATCCTTCATCACGCCCGCACCGCCGTGAATGTCCATGTTCAGTTGGGTGACGCGCTGGATAACGTCAGTGGCGAAGTTCATGAGCAGGATGTTGTGTTTCATTTCGCGGTCGGCGCCCTTTTCAAGATCACATGCGGTACGCATGACGTAGGAACGAAGCGCCTCGGTCAACATGTGCATCTCCGAGAGTTTGAGCTGAATCGCCTGGTGCTCGATGATGTATTTGCCGCCCTGCCAACGCGTCCTGGCGTGGCACATCGCCATGTCGACCGCCGCCTGACAGACGCCCAGGCCGTTCGCGGAGAGTTCGAGGTCACCGAATTCCGACGTATCGCCCTTTCTCGCCTGAACGCCGCGGTTCACCTCGCCCACCACGTTGTCGTGCGGCACGCGGGCGTTCTCGAAAATGAGTTCCGCGTTCTGGTAGAACCTCCAGCCCATCTTGTCGTACACTTTCCCTACCCGAAAACCCGGTGTGTCCGTCGGCACGAGAAATATCGTGGTACCCTGCGTGATGGGGGCTTCGGGGTCGGTTCTCCCGTCGATGAAAAAGAGCTTGGCCACGCTCCCGTTCGCAATGTAGCGTTTGCTGCCGTTCAACACCCACTCATCTCCGTCGCGCACCGCCTGGAGTTTCCATCCTGTCCGGGGGTCATCAGAGGGCATGCGATTGTCCGAGCCTGCAGATTCCTCGGTTCCACCCTTCCCGAGAAGATAGGTGTCGTCCTCCAGAAAAGGTTTCAGGAATCTGTCTTTTTGATCCTCCGTGCAGGAGGCGGCTATCAAGTGGCTCCACTTCCAGCATTGACTGAAAGTCTTGGAAATCGCGCTGTCGCCACGCGCGATTTCCTCCATCACCAGCGCCTGGGTGACAAAATCGATGCCGTGGCCTCCACGTTCCCTGGGTACGACGGCGGTGCGAAAACCGAGTCTGGAACCCTTCCTGATGATCTCCCAGTCGAATGTCTCACGCGGGTCGGGAATCAGGTCCCGCTCAAGGGATATGGGCGCGACTTCTTCTTCTGCGAATTTCCTCGCCTTGTTACGCCACGCTTTCTGTTCTTCGTTCAATTCAAAGTCCATACAGGTTTGCCCTCATCGGTAAAAGTAAAAACAGACTCTGCTCCAGGTAAACAGATATTTCGTGAAATTCCGGGAACCTGAACGGAGACTCCCTGGCTCAGGGACAAAAACGCCTCATCCTCATCGCGTACGAGATCGAGGTCCCTCTCCATCTCGCGCACGATAGGAATCACGTGCCTGCCCACGGTCTCGCATTCCTCGTGCAGGGGGAAGCCCGAGAGTATAAGCAGGTCGATTCCAGCCTGTTCGATCTCGATGATCTTCTGCGCACACTGCTCATAGGAGCCCACGATGGCGACGGCCGAACCCGAACGAATCCGGCCCATGCCCGCCCAGAGGTTCGGACCCACCATCTCCTCGCGCGTGCGGGCCTGTTGATCCTTCGTACCTTTGCTCTCAAACGAGGAGATGATCTTCCCTCGATGCGCCAGCACCTCGGGGTCGACCCGGCTCATCACCTCTTCGGCTGCATTGAAGGCTTCCTCCTCGGTTTCGCGCGCGAATATCTGAAAGCGCGTCACATATTTCAGCGGACGTGTACGCCCTGCCCGCTCGCATTTTTCGTTCATGTTCCGGACGCGCTCGGCCACCTGTTCGGGAGTCTCTCCCCAAAAGACCGAATATTCCGCCCGCCGGATCGCGATGTCCTGCGCAATCTCCGAAGCACCCGCCATGAAGAAGGGAATCCTCGGCTTTTGTGCGGGACGAGGATACACAGTGGCGTCTTTCAGGTTGTAGAACCTGCCCTCGAAAGAGAATTTGTCTTTCGTCCAGAGACCCTCCAGGATTTCGAGGTATTCATCCGTACGCTCATAGCGCGTATCGTGATCCAGCACCTCCCCATAGCTTGCGAGCGCGCCACCACCTGTCACGATGTTATAGAGAATTCTCCCACTCGTGAGTTCATCGAGCGAAGCCATCATTCGCGCGCAAATCGCCGGGTCGATGATGCCCACCCGCACGGCCAGCAGGAGCTTGATCGTCCTGGTCGCCGGACCAATGACCGCGGCGTTCACCATGCTGTCCCAAGTGGGCGCCTGCGGGCCGTAGTGGCCGCTCACCTGTGATGTCGGTACCAGAATGGTGGTGAAGCCGCTATGTTCCGCGTTTTGCGCGATTCGTGTAAAAGTCTCATAACTCGGGGGGTGTTGGGCGAATTTCTGGCCGATGTAGGCGCTGTCGCCGTCACACGACATGTACCAAGCAAGTTCAATTGCCATGAGACCGTCTCCGCGTGTATTTCCTGTCCTGAATGAGGAGTCAGTATATCTCTTGAGAAGGCTTTCCGTCACTTGAGTTCGGAGATTCGCGCGGGAAACTCACTTTTCCAGAAACGCGCTGATCTGCCGCTTGTAATCTGTGTCGTTCATGTATTTTTTCATGAAATCGCCTGTGGGAACGTTTTCCAGGTCTTCGGGCTGCACGCCGTCTCGAAAAGCCTTCAAGACCGAATATGCCGCATGGGCCGCTGCCATGATAGGCTGATGGCCCTGGAGCGCAACACGCACGCCCAGACTCGCGAGATAATCCAGCCCCCGCACTTCCTTCGCGCTCCCACCCAGAATGATGGGCAGACTCACCTCCGCCACGATGGTTTCCAGTTGCGCGCGGCTTTGAACGCCTACCAGGAAGATGGCGTCCACCCCCGCCGCCTCATACGCCGTGACGCGTGCGATGGCATCCTCGGTGTTCGTGACGCGCGGCGCGCTCGTTCTGCCCGCGATGACGAGATTCGGGTCCTGACGTCCCTCGAGTGCTGCGTGCATCTTGCCCATGCCTTCTTCGATCGAAGTGAGCTTTGCTCCATCAGCCCCATAGGGCTGGGGCAGCAACGTGTCCTCTATCGAGAGGCCTGCCACCCCTGCGGTTTCGAGTTCCTCAACGGTCCTCTTTACGTTCAGTGCGTTTCCGTAGCCATGATCCGCATCTACCAGCAGGGGTACCTCCATCGCGCGGTTGATGCGCAGTGCCTGCGCGGCAAATTCGGTGAGGGTGAGCAAGATGATGTCGGGCGCGCCCAGTACGGTGAGCGAGGCGGTGGAGCCTGCAAACATCCCGACCTCGAAGCCCAGATCTTTCGCCATGCGGGCCGTGAGCGGGTCGTAGACCGAACCGGGATGCACACATCGCTCACCCGAAAGCACGGCACGGAATTTCTCTCGTCTGGGTGTCCAGTTCATTTCAGGGAAATCTCCTGCACAGGGGTGGAAACTGGTTTATATGACCTCGCGGCCGCCGTCGGAATAGGTGATCCGCATCGTCACGCAGCCTTCGTTCATCAGCCAGGGGCGTATGGTGAACGTGCGCGCACCACTCGCGTGCATGGGATCTGATTCCGCGATCTTTCTCGCCTCCGACAGAGATTCGGCGCGAACAATGATCATACCCTCCCCCTCCCAGCGTTGCTCATCCTCTGTCCAGAAAGGCCCCGCGCCGAACATGATGCCCTTTTGTTCGAGTTCGACCTAGAATTTCAGATGATCTTCCAAGTTTTCCATGACAGGTCCCAGTCCATTCGCAGGTTTCGTGAAATAGACGTACATCTGTTTTTGCAGACATCCGGCGCTGGCGTTCAGGACGTCTTGCGCACTGATTTGAGGTTCACTCATGGTTCGCTCCTGTATAAGGAATGATGGTGTGATTTCAAGAGGGGCCACTATAGCATCTTTTTTCGCAGCAACCATCGTCTCCCGACTCTCCTTCGAGTCGATTCCGGGAAATTGACATGCTTCGTCAAGTGCGCGGGTTTACACCCTCCTCCTGGCACACCGTGCCGCCTGCGGCGATGGCCGCACTTCGCAGGATGAAGTTCTTGACGGGTTCTTCGGGCGTGGGAACGAAGGGAGTTTCATTGAGGCAGGCCTCGGGCAGGAAAAACAGCGGCAGAACCATCCCCGCGATCTGCAGAAAAGCAGGAACAAAGCAAATCGGATGAGTAGGCAGAAGGGCAACTCCAGCCCTGGCGCCACCTCCCGCCAGTCGATCAGGGAGATGAAAAAAGGCGGCAGCCGATAGATCGTACGGCGCACGAACCCGGTCCTTGACGCTTGATCCGGAGGGTTTCAGTGCCCCGAACCAAGGTAAAGACTACGGCGAGTGAGATTCTCGGGAACAACCGGACATAACGGTTCATTCAGTCCGAGGCGTGACGACCGATTTGGTCGATGCATGGGGTCAAGGGGAATTCCGTCCCTGTGACTGGTGTTGGCAAGCAACATCTTCCCTGAAAATAGCCGTTTATGGAGAAGGGTGGAATTGCCCGTAGCCTCGAAATCACCCAAGAGCGTTTCTCCCACTGTTTCTCAGCGAAACCCGAGCAGAGAAATGCAAAAAACCACAAATCCCCAAATTGAAAAACGTGCAACATTCACGCATAATTTCCTCACATTCAATTCATGCGGAAAACCGAAAAGTGTGGACTCCTCCGTTTCGGGAGCCGTGGGACTCATTCTCAAACTCAGGAGGCGTGTATGATTATCGAACGTGACCTGCCCGTCGAGATGGATGACGGAGTTGTGCTCAGGGTTGACGTATTCCGGCCCGACACCAAGGAGAAAGTGCCCGTCGTAATGGCCGGGGGCCCCTACGGCAAGGGCGTCAAGTATCAGGAACACTACAAGCCGCTCTGGGATTCGCTAGTGAAGATGCATCCCGATATCCTCCAGGGTTCACAGCACCGCTGGCTCACCTGGGAGACGGTGGACCCCGAGATATGGGTACCCTGGGGCTATGCCTGCGTAAGGCTTGATTCACGTGGAGCGGGGCGTTCGCCCGGCTATCTCGATATCTTCTCCCCTCGCGAGACCAGGGACTTCGCAATCGCCATCGAGTGGGCGGGACAGCAGAAATGGTCGACCGGCAAAGTGGGCCTGAACGGTGTTTCATACTACGCCATCAACCAGTGGCAGGTTGCGGCACTTCAGCCCAAGCATCTGACGGCCATGATCCCCTGGGAGGGGGCGGCCGACCACTATCGCGACTGGGCGCGCCATGGGGGCATTCTCTCCAACAAATTCATGGAAATCTGGTATCCGCGTCAGGTGGAAGCAGTGCAACACGGAAACCCCGAAGGCCCGCGTGACCACTGGATGGAAACGCGCTCTACGGGTCCGGCAACGCTCTCGGAGGAAGAGCTCAAGGAAAATCGCGCCGATACTCTCGCGAACTTCCTCGCGCGCGAGATGGACGACGACTGGTACCGTTCCCGCTCGCCCGATTGGTCAAAGGTGAAGGTTCCCTTCCTGAGCGCGGGTAGCTGGGCAGGCTTCGGCCTCCATCCGCGCGGCAATTTCGAGGCTTTCACACAAGCGGCGTCCGAGGAGAAGTGGCTCGAAGGTCATCCGGGCAGGCACGAAGAGTGGTTCTACCTCGAATATGGCATGCAGCTTCAGAAGCGCTTTTTCGACTATTATCTCAAGGACGAACAGAACGGATGGGAGAAAGAGCCGCGCGTGTGGCTGAATCTCCGTCGTCCGTTCACCGACGAAGTGGAACTGCGCAAGGAACACGAATGGCCGCTCAAAGGCACCGACTGGACGAAGCTCTACCTCCACGCGGGCGACAAGGGCAAGCTCGACTGGGACCCGCCCAAGGCGGAGTGCTCGGAGACCTTCGAGGCACTCACGCGCGGCATCACACTCAGGACGCCGCCACTCGAGGAAGAGACCGAGATCACCGGCCCGATGGCAGCCAAGCTGTTCATCTCCTCATCCACGGTGGATGCGGACCTGTTCGTCACCGTGCAGGCGTTCTCGCCCAGTGGCAGTGAGGTCTACTTCCAGGGCACGGTTGACCCCAAGACGCCGCTTGCCCAAGGCTGGTTGCGTGCCTCGCACCGAAAGCTCGACGAGGAGAAATCCGAACCTTGGCGTCCCTATCACACGCACGACGACAAGCAGCCACTCATGCCGGACAGGGTTTACGAACTCGACGTGGAAATCTGGCCCCAGTGCATAGTGCTGCCCAAGGGCTTTCAACTCTCCATCAACATCGCCGGGCAGGATTTCGACCGGCCTGGACCTGCGGTGGATGCCTACGTGCCCTCACGCGGCTCGGGTCCTTTCCTGCACGATCATCCCGTCGATCGCTCAAAGGAAGTCTTCGGAGGGCGCACCACGCTGCACACGGGACCGGAACATCAATCCTATCTACTTGTTCCGATCATCCCCACGGAACGCCCGGGTGCGGTTGCGAAGTAGATTCCGTGGGACTGAGTGATAGAGAAAGGGGGCATCAGGCCAGGGGTTCAACTCCCTTGGTCTGGTGTTTCCAGTAATGTAGCGGAGGCTGAACGCTTCCGTCTCTTCTTTGGTTCCTTCTTCTCAGGTAGCCGTTGCGCACGAGCGCACGGCGACCCTGCGTGTCGCGCGCGACCGGGTGCTCCTCGAGGAAGTCCCTCAGTTCCGCCTCCACCGCCTGGCGGATGATGTGTTGCGCGCCCGCGCGCAACAGTTCGCTCAGTTCGTCCCGAAAGGCTGGATTCACGAAGGGAATCGTCATATCTTCCTGCATGGTGGTGCATCTCCTCCTTGCTGAATGACCGGGCTTCCAACAACCCCATTTCAGCAGGAATGCGCCGCCTTCTTCAATTCAGCTCCATACACCAGATCCGACAGTAACTCCAAAACCCTCTGTGATTTCTTTACCCACAGCGGAATGAAGGAGCCATGGCGCGAAGAGGATTAAAGACCCCAAAATCCGACACCGGAGCCGTGACAGGCCATGAACGCGAACTTTGGCAGATGGCCGACACCCCGTGCGGATCGATGGATGCCGCGGAATACAAGCATGTCGTCCTGGGTCTGCTTTTCCTCAAGTACATCTCCGACGCTTTCGAGGAACACCATGCCTCGGTTCTGGCCGAATGGGGCGCGGAGGCTGCCGAGGACCGGGACGAGTATCTCGCCGAGAACATCTTCTGGGTCCCGCCGGATGCCCGCTGGAGCCATCTCAGGACCCGGGCGCGGGAGCCTGTCATCGGCCGGATCGTCGATGACGCCATGGCGGCCATCGAGCGCGACAATCCGGCGCTCAGGGATGTGCTGCCCAGGGACTACGCCCGTCCGGTGCTCGACAGGGTGCGGCTCGGCCAGCTCATCGACATGATCGGCAACATCCGGGTGGGTGATGCGGATGCGCGATCACGGGACGTTCTGGGCCGCGTCTACGAATATTTCCTGTCGCAGTTCGCAAGTGCAGAGAGGTTCAGTTTGTTTTGGTTTTTGGGGTTGGTTTGCGGCTCTTGCCGCGTTGGTCAGGATCCTTGAGCGGCGATGCGTTGGAACACGCCCGCGAGCATCGGCTGGTTTGCCGCTCCTCCTTCGTAAATGCGGACCGGCTGCAGACACCGCCCGCCCGCATGGGCGTTGAAAAAGGACAACCGTTGACCACCACAGGTGCGGTCGATTGTGTCGTCAATGTCCAGCACAGAATTTGGGGGAACGCAGAAAAATTTCTTGCGTTTCCACCGGAATGTCCCGTATCCTGTTCATGATGCAAAAGAAAAACGAAAGCAGCGTGGGTGTCAACCCATACCCATTTCTCTCGGGAAAGGAGACCAGGATGAAATCTGCTACAGAGATGCGGCAGCAGCTGAGTGAGAAGGCAGGCACGGACGAGGCGTTCCGGCAGAAACTGCTCGACGACCCGCGCGGCACGATCGAAAGCGAGTTCGATGTCGCCCTGCCGGCCGGTTTTTCGGTTTCGGTGCTCGAGGTCGCTGTCGGGGATCATGCGCATCTGGTGATCCCGCCCTCGTCGCTGATCCCCGACAGCGACCTCGAGAGCGTCAGCGGCGGCGGCGACCCGTGGTATTGGCGGGATTGATGAATGGAGATCTGTTGTTGACGGACAGTTTTTCGCTGGGCTGGTTTCTGGACGCGCTCCGGCCGGAGATTCCGCAGTCGCTTCTGTCGGGTTCCAGTCTGGAGCGTGTTCTCGTGTGCGCCTCCGCATTGCCGCTGGCGGCGGCGGGCAACAAGCATTTGTCGTTATTGACACTGCAAATAGAGAAAATGAGGGACATGCCAGTATTTACACAAAAAATCCTGAAATAGGAGAAGGTGGAACTAGGAAATTGAGAAACTTGCTCCTCCCGTTGCTACAAAACAGGATGGCTTTAGACGAAGCATTTCATCACTTTTCGATTTCAAAGTGAAACTCTGCCAAATTTTCAAGTTTCCCGAGCCCCCCGTCATTTCGATATGTCAGGCTACGCCATAAATCTTTTTTGAGTGGAATTTTTTCCGGCTCAACTTGTAGCAATACTTTGACAAGATCGGGGAAATGGCCTGTTTCCGGCTGTTTGCGGGAGTGGGTCAGTTTTTATGAGGAAACCATTGGAGATACGCATATAGCATGCACTTGGCTTCATTCTCGTTATAAGAATACAGAACCCACAAATTATCAGTCTCTGCGAGATTATTTCCATGAAAAACATCAGAGTTACTTTGTGGGTTCCCTCTTGTCGCGTGGTCTTCCATCTGCTGGGGAATGAGACAAACTCCATTCGGCTCCTCGCCATTGTTCACTGAATCTGTTGTTTTCTCATTACGCCTTATCTATGGATTCCTCGGCGCAACGAGCCAAAGCGACGGTGCGATATTGCGGGAACCAGGAATTAGACATTTTCGATTTTTCAACTACTTTACTTGCCCATATCTTGACCTCTTCCGCTATCTCCTCCTTTTCAGAAACCAACGTGGCACACATGGGAATTTCTTCTCCCTCAGTTGCCATTTCCCAGATTCTGTCGTGAGTGATTTCGCGGATACCTGTGGCTAATCTACGTTCACTCTCAGAAAGCAGGCTGATGTCTGGTCAGTCTTCTGTAAACAGAACCGCCATATGAGAATTATTTCCGTTATCGAATCCGGGACGAAGCATATGTGTTTGCAACACCTGATCAAATTCTTACTCATTTCTTGACAAAATACACTTTTTCCTTGTCGTCCCAGAGTTCGCACCACTTCCGTGCGCGCTCCTCTATCTCAGTATCACTGTTCACAATAAAGAACGTCCTGGGCGACACATACCGCCATCTAACCGCACAGCTATTGGAACCAAGCCGTCTCAGCCAGCACTTGACCTCCTCGCAATGCCCGCCCTTTCGGCGTGTGTTGTGGTGGTAGATAACGACGGGTCGCGGCTGCCCGTTATTTTTCCACAAGCATTTCACTTCGCATTCCGAGATACTTTTTCCGTGCTTTTTTTGACCGGGTCTGAAATTACACTTTTCTTTCAAACCGTTATCGGGGTCGGCGAATACCAAGTCACATTCGTTCAAGTCCTCCAGAACACGCTTGAACCAAGCGTGTCTCCAGTCTGCTTGTTCGCCTCGACTACAGCCAGCGAAGGACAACCTGCAACCGGAAAACACGGCATTCTTAAGAATACCGGATTTTTCGATTTCCTTAACGGAACGTCTCTCCTCTATAATTTCCTTGACGGAACATTTCTTCTCTACAATTAAAATTTGCCGAAGTTCATCGAATGTCTTGGGGTCGGAATCTCGCAACCTCTCATCACGCAAATACTCCGTATGTTTCCCGTCTTCCGTCTTTTTCTCATCGGGGAAAAGATACTAGGCTACGCCGAGTTTCTTTCCGCAGGACAGCGCGCGGAGGAGGCTGTATTTGGCGTAGTCCCCGATGTCTCCCGTATACCTGTCCTGCACCTGGATTCTCCAGTTCAGTGTTCAAGACGTCACGCCACCAAGTCCCGGTAGCACAGACGCCAGCCGATTATGTCCTGCGCCATGTATGCTATCAGGTTGATGGTGTCGGCTTCAGATGTTGGATTCGCTTTTTCTATTCGTTCTTTGGTGGGCGGGAGAGGGCTCGAACCTCCGACCTATGCCTTGTAAGGGCACCGCTCTGCCAGCTGAGCTACCCGCCCAAATAAGGAAACGGCGAATGGAGAATAGCATCTTGGGGGCCAGGCGACCATCCCCGGAGGTGATGAGAACCTGGTCCCATCAACCAGCTAAATCTGGAGTTCCCCGTCCTTCGAGAAGAGTTTTCCGTCGACATAGACCTCACCACCCTGTCGTAAATCACACACCATGTCCCAGTGAAGTGCCGAGTTGTTTTTCGATCCGCTCTGGGGATAGCCCTTGCCGAGAGCGAGGTGCAAGGAGCCGCCGATTTTCTCGTCGAACAGTATGTTCTTCGTGAAGCGCTGGATGCCACCGTTCAGTCCGAACGCGAACTCCCCTACCCTCTTCGCACCCTCGTCCATGCCAATCATCGATTTCAGGAATGCCTCGTTCTTCTCGGCCACTGCCTTGACGACCTCGCCTTTCTCGAACTCGAGTTCCACACCTTCCACCTCACGCCCCTGGATGCAGGCCGGGAAGGAATAGCGAATCTTGCCGTCGATCTTGTTCTCCTCGGGGCCGGTGAAAATCTCTCCATCCGGGAAATTGTTGTGTCCTGAGCAGTTGAGAAACGGACGCCCCGTGATGCCCACTCGCAAGTCGATGCCCGGCGCTCCGATTTCCACCACCTTGCGACCCTTGAGATAACGGATGACCCGCGCCTGAAGCCTGTGTTGTTCACGCCAGCGCTTGATGCCGCCTGCCTCGTCCGCGAAGCAGGCGCCAAAGACGAAATCCTCGTATTCCCTGATTCCCATCTCCGCATCCTGGGCGTAGGCTTCGGTAGGATAGAGGGTGAGCGTCCACCTGAGGCCCCCCTTGCCTTTCTCTTCATGCTCGGCAGCGCGCCTCATGAAAGTATCCATGATGGGCTGCCTCGTCCTGGACACAATCGCCTGTTTTTTGGGGTCCACTCCCGAAAGCCGCCGGGTGTTCGTTTCCGACAAAACGGAGATGACAACGTCCACGTTCTCGACTTCGAACTTCCTCAAGGGAGAGAGATATTCCAGCTGCCTGCGGGTGGCGTGCTCAAAGAAAATCTCTTCCAGTCCCGGCAGCGACACCTCGGTATGGACGTAAGCGCCACGCCGGACGCACTCGGCGTAGAGCGCGCGAATGAGGGGAGCAGCGGCCGTACTCCCCCGAATCCCCACGAGATCACCCCGCTTCACTTTTGAGGAATAGCCCGTAATGATCTCCGCCATCCGTTCCACACGCACATCCGCCATCGTTCCCTCTCCCGTAATGATTTGTTCAGGTAATGCTGCAAACGGCAACCACCAAGCACGGCCCTTGCGGACGAAGCAAGAAACCATGAAGCGCTCGACTCTGCAATTACCATACAACAAAACAGCAAAGAGGTTCAGCAGCAAATGAGTTTTGGAAAGCAAACCGATTGGCATTCCATTTGAGTAGAAGGTGCTGCCGATACCGGATCCGGTATGGTGACGATATGATGGGTTTCCAGTCCCTTTACTGTTGACCCGACACAATGCAATAAGCGACGGGCTCTCTCGATAAACCACCCCGTCCGGGCAGACCCCAATCTTACCCGGATGTGCTATAAGCAATGAAAATGCGACGACTTACACAGCCCCAAAACGGAGAAGCAAGACGTGGCAAAATCGGATTTGGAAGGAAGCTGGGCGCTCATACTGGGAGCCAGCAGCGGCTTCGGGGAAGCGAACGCGATCAAACTCTCAAGCATGGGAGTGAACATCTTCGGCGTTCATCTCGACAGGAAAAGCACGCTTCACAACGTGGAGCGCATTCAGGAGCAAATCAAAATCAATGGTACCGAATCCCTGTATTTCAACGTGAACGCAGCGGGCCACGAAGAGCGAAAGAGTGTTCTGGATCAAATCGAGGAACATCTGGGCGGGAGTGCGAAAGGTGCGGTACGCATCCTGCTTCACAGCCTGGCCTTCGGCACGCTCAAACCCTACATCGCGGATGAGGAAAAGGACGCCATCACCCCCAGGCAACTCGAAATGACGCTCGATGTCATGGCGAACAGCCTGGTGTATTGGACCCAAGCGCTCGTACGGCGAGAACTCATGGGTTTCGGGGGCCGTATCTACGCCATGACAAGCGCGGGCGGACACCGAATCTGGAAAACCTATGGTGCTGTTTCGGCGGCCAAGGCCGCTCTCGAGAGCCACATTCGTCAACTCGCCGTCGAACTCGCGCCCTTGGGCATCACGGCGAACAGCATACAGGCCGGCGTCACGGACACACCCGCGCTTCGCAAAATCCCTGGAAATGTCAAGATGATCGACAACACGAAAAAAATCAACCCCCACGGGGAACTGACAACGCCACAGAAAGTAGCCGACGCCATCGCCACGCTGGCCACCTCCGGAACGCAGTGGATGACGGGCGATTTGATTCGGGTCGATGGAGGCGAAGACATCGCGGGCTGAGACGAGTCATGGCCAGAGAACTTTCCGGGAAAACCCGACTTGGCGTGTGACAGAAAGCATACGGAAGCGCCGAACGCCTTGAGAAACGTTCGTCGTTCGTCCCCATGATCACTTGCTCCTGGCGGGGCATGCCAGACACTGCGTTTCGAGATAGATTTCCCTCTTTTTCCTTGAGAATCGCATGAGCGAAGTGGAAGCCGTCGTCGTCATTCTTGTTCTCTTTTTTGGCGGATTCGTGAAGGGTTCTATCGGCTTCGGTACGCCCTTGGTTTCCGCGCCGCTTCTCGCGCTCTTTATCGATCCTCAGGAGATCGTCACCCTGCTCGCGCTCCCGCTCCTGGTCTCCAACATCACCGACACCTATCGCCTTCGCTCGGAATGGCGCTCGCTCAGGGAAATATGGCTGTATCTGCTGTGCGCCCTCGCACTCATACCGGTGGGGGTGTGGTTTCTGGGGTTCGGAGACCCCGATTTCATCCGTTTGATGATGGGAATCATGGCTTATACGTACCTGCTCGTGGAGAGCCGCCTTTCCTCCTTCAAGGAACTCGGCACGGGGCTGCAAAGAATCGTCGGCGCCTTGATGGGCGCGATACTGGGTTTCGTGTACGGGACGACAACCATCAGCGGAGCCATCAACGTGATTTACTTCAGCATGCTCAGGTTGTCGAAAAATCCCTTCATCTTCCTGATGAACGCATTCAACACAACTGGCATGATCGTCATAATCTCGAGCCTTGGCCTACAGGGTATTTATACGAAGCCGCGCTTCACGAACGCGTTGCTGGCGATCATACCCGTGTACGTCGGGTACTGGGTGGGCATTCGCGTTCGAGAGCATATCGACCAGGCGCTTTTCTTCAAGCTCATCCGGATAGCCCTGTTCCTGATCGCCACGAGTCTCGTGATCAAATTCGCCTTGGGAAAGATATGAGGTTCCACGGGCACAACAGACTTATGCCCTGAAGCGATGCAGCAGATTTCCAGAAAGAAACCCCGCCCGGACGAACCCGGACGGGGTTTGATGCTATCGGGCGAGAGATCGCCCTGTTTCAGCTAGCCGCTCTGTTTCGCCATGATGGCGCGGGTGATGTCACCCTCGGGTGTCGTGCCCTCCGGCGAACCGTTCATGCCAGGGAATTTCAAGTGGTTCTTCACAGGGTCAATGCCCGCAAGCCTTGCCAGCGTGCCACCCAGGAAATCCGCCTTGTCCTGCTTCGTAATGGAGGGATATCCCCATTTTTCCTGGAGTTCTTCGTCGATGTGCAGCTTGAGAATCGCTTCAACCGACTGATACGGATCCGAAGCGGGCCAGTCGCTGCCCCACACGAAACGGCCGGGACCCACGATTTGCAGCGTCGTTCCGACCATGTGGGCGAAGCGATGGGGGGCACGCATGAGCCAGGGCAGCAGAATCGAGTAGCTCACGTACACGTTCGGGTGTTTCCACATCAGCATGATCAGGTCTTCCCAGTAGGGATAGCCGCCGTGGTAGGCCACGATTTTCAGGTCCGGGAAGTCGGATGCCACCTCATCCAGCAGAATCGGAAGGGTATAGCGTGTGGGACCCATCCGGATGGTGATGCCGGTGTGGAAGAAGGCCACGATGTCCTTGTCCTGGCACATCTCGTAGGCGGGCCAGAGTCTGCGGTCGTTGATGGGGCAGTCTTCGGGTTGATAGAACTTGGTGAACTTGAAGTTGTAGTTGTCGTGGAGATATTCCATCTCCCAGAGGAAATCCTTGGTCTTGCGCTTGGAGAACGGCCCCACGTTCGAGACGCCGATAACGCGGTCGGGGTATTTCTCGATGGCGTCGATGACGTGCTGGTTCGTGGAGAACGGCGCGCTGTCGCCCGCCGTGTCGATGAACGATTCGCGCATCAGGGCTATCTGGTCTACACCCGATCGGTCCATGTCGGCGATGATCTTGTCGATATGCCAGTCCATGCCCGGGTGGATGGCCGCCGGCCTGTTGTTCCTGTGGTCGATCCACTGCCACTGGTTGCACATTTTGTGCGCGTACTCGAATGTGCTCGTGCCCTCGAAATACTTGATGAAGCGCCGGTAGTCCTCGGGCATCACGTGCGTTTCGCAGTCGATGATATAGTAATCGTTCGCGTCCTCACCCGTCTCGGGATTGGACGGTAAGGGCATCTTTGTGTCCCAAGTGGGAGCCACATATTCAGCTTGCGCGGTTCCGTCTGTGCTCATTCTCTCTTACCTCCAGAAGGGTCGAATAAAGAAAGCGAAATCATCGCGTTCCGCTCTATGATGACGAACACCATTTGCTCAGAAACAAAAGAGGCCCTATGTTAGGATGCTCAGGTAATCGTGTAAAGTAGCGTCATCACCGAAAACGGCGAGAGAAGGTTATGTCCGGCACAACTCGGAAATCCTATACGATCTGCTCCCCCCATTGCGGGAATAATCCGTGCAGTTTTGAGGTTGAAGTAAACGAAGGAGAAATTGCCTCGTTCCGGGCGAATCCCAAAATGCGCATCAAGCCCTGCATCAAGGGGTTCCAGTTACCGGACAGGTATCACCACCCCGACAGGCTCCTCTACCCCATGAAGCGAGTAGGCGCGAAAGGTTCCGGACCGGGCAACTCGAACCGCTTTGAGCGAGTGAGTTGGGATCAAGCACTGGATCTGGTCGCCGAGGGACTCGAAGCCGCCAGGGAGAAGGGTGGCAACGAATCCGTGATGATGTATCACTACTCCGCCCAGCACACCCTGCCCGGCGGACGCGACGCGGAACCGGCCACCATCATGCGGCTTTTGAACATGTGGGGCGGCGCAGTGCAACCCTACATGCGTGGCAGCCTCTGTTGGAAGGCCTTCTTGGGAGCGAGCACGGACGTATTCGGACACTGGCAGGTGAGCAACAAGCCGACCGATGACTGCGAGTGGATCGTCCTGTGGGGCAACAACCCGGTGGAGACGGGATACCGCGGTCTCCTCCAGTCCCTGCAAACCGCCAAGAAAAATGGATGCCGCTTCATTGTGGTAGACCCTTTCCGCACGAGGACGGTGGAACGCTTCTGCGATGTGCACGTGCCGATTCGCCCCTCCACCGACACTGCGCTCGCGCTGGCCGTGCTGCGCCTCATGCTTGCAGAAGACGCATTCGACGAAACCTTTCTCAGGCAAAGAACCAATGCCGCCTTCCTTATTAATACTGATACAGCCCGCTTCGTTCGGGATTCGAGCGGTGCACCGCTTGCCTGGGATGAAGAAACCGCCTCGGCCGTAGCGTTCGACGCTTGCACGAAACAGGCCCTGAGCGGCACTTTCCATGTGAATGGAACCGGCTGCAGGCCCGCACTCGATTACCTGCGCGACGCCGCCGAACCCTGGACACCCAAACGCGCAGCGCGAGAATGCGGCGTCTCGACGGAACACGTGCGGGCTATTGCAAACGCGATGCGAAACGGAAAAATTATCGTCTATTACGGTTCCTATCAACGCACCGTATACGGTGAGCAGGCTGTCCGTGCGCTGCACATCCTGAACCTTCTGGCGGGCGCTTCGGGCGGTGTTTTACGCCACGGAGCAAAAGAAACGGGTTTTCCCTCCGACACGGCGCACGGCACTGGCCTCGCCGAAGTGATGACTGATCGATGGGCCGTCCCGAATCCCGTGAAACGCACCATTCCGACCGGTCGGATCGGAGAAGCCATCCTGACCCCTGATTCTTACGGTGGCCCCGTGCACGCCGCGCTCGTGATGTGGGGCAACCCGGTCGGCCAGGCCGGAAATGCGCACAAAACCGAGCGCGCCCTGCACTCTTTGGATTTCTGCGCGGTGGCGGACATCTTCATGACGCCGACAGCGAAATGCGCAGACGTAGTGCTGCCGGCCTCCACTTGGCTTGAACGCTGCGCAATCACCGGGGGCATGGAGATGGGCAGTACCTTCTATCATCTCGCTCATGAGAATTCACCCAAGCATATTCTCCTTTACACGCCGGGTGTCATGCCGCCGCGTGGGGAGTCGCTCGATGATTTCGAGATCGTCTGCCGCCTGGCCGAAAAAATGGGTTACGGCGCACATTTCCCGTGGAAATCATCCAGGGAATGGATTGAAGAACTCCTGGAAGCGGCAAGGACGGACGCACGCTTCCCCTGGTTCCGGGACGTTACGCTCGAAAGGCTCGAAGTCGAGGGCCAGATTACCCTCGATATCCCGGACGCCGCGCCGCACTGGGAACTCGCCACTCCGCAAGGTCGCGCGCAGGTTTATTTCGAGGACATCAAACAAAAGACACCGGCTCATTTCTCACCAGAACAGGGTCCGAACGGCACAGGCTACCCATTGCAACTCCTTACGCCGAAAACCTATTTCCGTGCGAGTTCGACCTTCAACAACGCGAGGAAACTCCTGCGCCACGGCTGGAACGTCGTCACCCTTCATCCGGCCGATGCAGCCGCCCGGGGCATCGGGGAAGGCGACAGCGTACGGCTTCGGAACGATTTCGGAGAGTCCGTCTTCGAGGCCAGGGTGAGCGAGCGAATTCGCCAGGGAGTCGTGCACGTGCCTGCGGGCGGATTGCCGGAGGACGGCGCGGCAAATCAGCTCACCGGCGACGCCTTGTCAGAATACGAAAACGCCACGTTCAACAGCTACCATGTAGAGGCTGAGAAAAGCTGAATACGCGTGTGGCACCTAATCATCATGGACTAACCGGGATATTTCTACGTCTTTTCTTGCATAATCCATCAACTCTCCGTTACTGAGCTTGGCAATTTCCTTTAAGTAGAGTTCTCTGGATTCCTCGTCCTCCAAAAGCACTGCAACACTGTATTTGAAAAATTGGGGTTTTCTGTCTTTGCTTCTATTCGGATATTCTGATTGTTTCTTTATTTCTTTCAATTCTGCCACATGCTCATCCATTATTCTCTTCATGGATAAATCAGCATATTCTTTCTCTTTCTCGCATCCTACAAAGTTTCTCCCGTTCCGTATTGCTGAAACGCCCGTGGTGCTGCTCCCCGCAAAGGGGTCGAATATCCAGTCGCCTTCATTTGTTGACGCAAGGACAATCCTGTCGAGTAATTCGACGGGCTTCTGGGTCGGGTGTTCCCCATGTTTTTTCTCGGACTTTCTGGGAGGGCCAATCCTCCAAACCGTTTTCATCTGCTTTCCGCCGTTCCGTTCGTGCATTGCCTGGTAGTTGAAACAGTGTTTTGACTTGTCAGACCTCGCAGCCCAAAGAATAGTTTCCGTGGAATGGGGAAAATACCGGCGAGACAGATTTGGGGGAGGATTCGGTTTCTCCCAAGTGACGCTGTTCAGTATCTTCATTCCGAGACATTGCATGACGTATCCCACGGAATGAATGACGTGATGGGTGCCGGAAACCCATATCGTGCCGTTGGGTTTGAGAAGATTCCGGCATTTGCGGAGCCATTCGAGATTGAATTCATGATTTGCTTCCACGCCCATAGATTTGTCCCAGCGTCCTTTGTTGACGCTACCCATTTTTCCGGCATGGCCGCTAATTCCATCATTGGACAGAAAATAGGGCGGAGCGGCGAAAATCATGTCATACAAATCATCAGGATAGTCAGTCGCCATTTCATCCATCAAGGTCAAGCTGTCGGCATGAAACAAAGTAATACCACTAACTTGAAACGTCGGTTTTGTGTTCATCTTTCAATAACTCCAATATCAGGGGAATAAACAAAGTAACGAAAAAGACTTGAGATCAATCACTCAATGAGCCCGGCTATTTGGTGTCCGTCTTCTTGGCTAATTTCACATCCCGCAAGAACGCCAATATCTTCCATTGGAGCGGGGAGATGGATATTTTCTTCAAGTTTCGCTTTTGACGGTTGATAAGGCGAGGGTTTTATTTCAACTCTAGGTTTGTTTTTGCTTCGTCAATCTCTGTACAAGAAATGCTGTCGAAGATATGAGAGTCAGAGAGAATACCGAGCCCCACTCACGATGCGCAGTGTATCGCTTGATTTCTTGGCTGAAACCAGACATATCATCTTCACTTGCAACCAACTAAATATGACATATTTGGGGCCGAAGGTGAAAGAACAATCTGAAGAAAAAGCCACTATGGCGGCTTCGCGGAAGCTATACTGTAAAACCAATTCGATGTCTTTGGGAACCGGTATATCCTCTGCACTGGCGTAGCGACGAACGTCTGCGTGGAGAGCACGGCGCGCGAGGCCTGTTTCCGCGAATTCCGGCCCATTCTCATCGACGACACGATAAATCACAGCGGATACAACGCCCGGAGACATGGAGGAGGAATTGGCGCAGGGAATGTCTGATCGCGACGAAGCTGCCTCCATTCACGCGCGTCTCATGCAACTCGCGGCCGAGAAGGCTGCACTGGAGGCTCGACTTGCCGGGATCGAAGCTGCGGGACCGGGCATTCAGGATAACGAATGGCCCAAGGAGCCGGTGACGAACCGTTCGCCGACACGCGAGAAGATCGCGCTGTTCCGATCGCTTTTTCGCGGTCGGGAAGATGTGTTTCCGAAGCGCTGGGAAAATGTCCGGACCGGTAAAGCGGGGTATGCACCCGCGTGTAGCAATGAATGGAAACCGGTCACATGCGGCAAGCCTCGCGTCAAGTGTGGTGCCTGCCCCAATCAGGCCTTCCTGCCAGTGACAAACGAGGTGATCGAAAGACACTTGCGCGGGCACCACATGATCGGTGTCTATCCCATGCTCTCCGATGGTGCCTGCTGGTTTCTCGCCATCGACTTCGACAAACGGACATGGCAGCGGGACGTGAAAGCCTTTCTCGTGACCTGCCGTTCGAGAGAGGTTCCGGCGGACATGTGTGGATATTCTTCGCTGAACCAGTCCCGGTTGCGGTCGCCCGTCGCCTCGGCACCCATCTCCTGACCGAGACCATGGAGTGCAATCCCGACATGGGCTTCGAGTCCTATGATCGGCTGTTCCCCAGCCAGGACACAGTGCCGGCCGGCGGTTTCGGCAACCTCATCGCGCTGCCGTTGCAGCACGGTCCACGAACAGATGGCAACAGCCTGTTCCTCGACGAGCGCTTCGAGCCCCATGCGGACCAGTGGGCATTCCTTTCCGGGCTTCGGCGCCTGTCTCTGGCAGAAGTGACGACGATCGTCGAGGAAGCGGGTCGGCAGAGTGGAATTATAGGGCTGCGCCTGCCGCTCAATGAAGAAGACGAAGAGCCCTGGACTACACCCCCATCACGCCTCCGACCGCTGCCGGAGATTGCCGGGCCACTGCCCAAAAGTGTCAATGCCATCCTAGGCGATCTGATCTACATCCCGCGCGCCGGCCTGCCGCCGCGGCTGATCAATCGGCTTGTCCGCCTCGCAGCCTTCCAGAACCCCGCATTCTACAGCGCCCAGGCGATGCGACATTCCACGTTCGGTATTCCCCGTATAGTCGCCTGCGCCGAGTTACTCTCCCATCATATTGCCCTGCCACGCGGCTGCCTCGAGTCGATGGAGTGCCTGTTCGAGGAATTGGGTATTGACGTGAAACTGCATGATGAACGTTTTTCCGGCCGTCCCGTCGAGACGGCGTTTCTCGCAGAATTGACCCCGGAACAGAAAGCTGCTGCCGATGCCCTGCTTGCACATGAGAACGGTGTGCTCGCAGCAGCCACCGGGTTCGGTAAGACCGTCGTCGCGGCGTCCACCATTGCCACCCGCGGGACCAATACACTCGTTCTGGTCCACCGCCGCCAACTCATGGAGCAATGGATCGCGCAACTCGGCGCGTTCCTTGATCTCCCGGTATCTGAAATCGGCCGGATCGGCGGTGGCAAGCGCAAGCCCAGTGCCACAGTTGATGTCGGCATCATCCAGAGCCTCGTACGCAACAGGGAAGTGGACGATATCGTTGCCGATTACGGGCATCTGGTAGTCGACGAATGTCACCATCTCTCCGCCGTCAGTTTCGAGGCGGTGGCACGCCGCGCGAAGGCCAAATACGTCCTCGGGCTGTCCGCGACCGTCACCCGCCAGGACGGGCATCATCCGATTGTCTTCATGCAATGCGGCCCGATCCGGTTCCGGGCAGGCGCGAAGGCGCAATCCCGCCAGCGCCCGTTCAGGCATCGGGCGATCCTGCGTCCGACATCGTTCGGGATGCCAGCGGGCCTGGACAGGGAGCGACCGCCGATCCAGTACGTCTATACCGCGCTTGCTGCAGACGAGGATCGCAACACCTTGATTTTCGATGATGTGCTGAACGCTCTCAAGGCGGGACGTTCGCCACTCGTTCTCACGGAGCGCAAAGACCACGCGTATCATCTCGCGGAAAAGCTTGACCACTTCGCCCGGAATGTGCTCCTTCTCCGGGGCGGCATGGGGACGAAACAGCACCGTGAGCTCATGCAGCGACTCAAGGATATACCCGAAACGGAAGAGCGAGTCCTCGTTGCGACGGGTCGTTATATCGGCGAGGGGTTCGACGACGCCCGCCTAGATGCGTTGTTTCTGGCGATGCCAGTCTCCTGGAAGGGAACGCTCGCGCAGTATGTCGGTCGCCTCCACAGGCTGCATCCAGAGAAGCGCGAAGTGCTGGTCTACGATTATATTGATGAAGCCATGCCAATGCTCCGGCGCATGAGCGAAAAACGCATCCGGGGCTATCGCAGCCTCGGCTATTCCGTCGAATAGTCCCGGCGGTCGAACCGGTGGATTGGACCGTCATGGGACCCTTCACATCCTGTTTTGTCGACTCGCCCCGATGTTCGGGATTGAATTCGACAGAAGAGGGAGGGTTCCACCTTTCCATGCAACGTGCGCGATACCGTATCGCCTGTTTCTCATGTGCACGGCAATCCCGGTCCGGTTTCGGGAGTGTGCGATTGCATCTCTAGTGGGACAGGTAATGGCCTGTCCGAAAACCCTGGGTTGCATGCGCAAATTCGATTGCGAATGTTGCTGGATGAAAGCTATGATAACGTTGCCTTCGCGCATATCCACACAATCACTGTTTCCCGGATCCAGCCCGGTTTTCAAGGGTATTCATTCCGGGAATTGGGATTGTCCTCGTTATCCATATGGAGATGAACCATGGAGAAAAGAGTACTCGGACGCACTGGTTTGGAGGTCACGGTTATCGGGTTCGGTGCAATGACCATCGGGGGCGTGTTCGGCCCTGTGGATGACGGCGAGAGCAACCGCGCGCTGCATGCCGCCATCGATTCGGGCATGAACTTCATCGACACTTCCGACGCCTACGGCGCGGGACACAGCGAGACCGTCATCGGCAAGTTCCTGAACGAGCGTTCCGACAAGGGTGATATCCTGATTTTCACCAAGGGTGGGAACGACATGACGACGGGCAAACGCAATTTCGCACCCGATTACATCGCAGGCTGTCTGGAAGGAAGCCTGAAGCGCCTCGGAGTCGATGCGATCGACTACTACCAGCTTCATAACCCCAACGTCGACAACATGGCGGCCGAGGACAGTTACGCCCTGCTTGAACAAGCGAAAGCCGACGGGAAGATCAAGCACTGGGGCGTTTCGGTGAACACGGTGGAGGAATGTAATCTGGCTGCGGAACAGGACAAGTCCTCCACTTTGCAGATGGAATACAACATTATCAGCCAGGAGGCGGCACCTGCCTTCGCCCGCGCGAAAGAGGCTAACGTGGGCGTGATATCCCGTGTGCCCCTGAAGCGGGGTTTTCTCTCGGGACGTATCGACGAGGCGTTCGAATTCGCGGAAGGCGACCGGAGAAAAGGCATCCTCTCGCCCGAGAACATCCGCAAATTCCAGACCCAGTTGAGCCGCACCCGCGAGGTGGCAGACAACCTCGGCATTTCGGCGGCCCAGGCAGCTATCCGCTTCTGTGTTTCGAACGAGAACGTCAGTTGCGTGATTCCGGGAATCAGAACGCCAGAACAATCTGAACAAAACGCCGCATGCGGGGAATCCCTGCCCGCCGAAGCCGTCAGAAGGCTGCAAGAGGTCTAGGCAGCGCAAGGCGTCGAGACACAGTGAGTTTTCGATTTTCGCAGAATGGCCATCGCCCTCGATCGAGGGCGTGACGTTCGCGATACTGGATACTGAAGGAGACGAAAATGCCTGTGACGAATTGGGACAAACTGCCGACGAAGGTCCCGTTCCCCGGAGTGGAAGTGGGACTCGTGAGCGGAAAGCACTGCATGATCAGCTACATTCACGCGAAAGGCGGAAATTCCACGCGCAGACACCACCATGAGGCGGAACAGATATTCTGCCTGATAAGCGGATCCGCTCGCGTACAGGCCGGAAACGACCCGGTGGCGGTGCTAAAGCCGGGCGATGTCTGGTACGTGCCTCCGCACACCGAGCATCAGGCGGATTATCTCGAAGACACGGTGGCCTTCGAGGCTTGCGGCCCCATACGCAAGGACAATTTCGCGGGTTACCTGCACCAGGACACGCATTTCGTCGAGCAAAGGGATCTCGCGGCGGACATGGAGAAGGAGCAAGCCGAATAGAGGAGGAGTGATCAACGGGCACGGGTAACAGCTTTCCAGGCACAGAGATACAGGTGCATACCTGTATCTCTGTGCCTGGAGCCCCTGTGGGTCCGATTCGATTTACGTGGATTCCGTAGCAGAGGCAGATCGTGGCCTGTCCGAGGTTTATGTGCCTGCAGTTATCTCCCGAAACTGCATGTTGGAAATCATTTCGGTGTCGTGGTTTGCCTCGATGGAGGCGAATGCGTGCAGGGTTCCTGCACGTGGATAATGGCCCTTCATGTATTGCCAACCCTGAAATGACTCCAATGGCAGTCATAGTCGTCCATGGGGCAGGGCGGCCTACCGTAGCCGTCTGTATTCGTTTTGACCGCAATCACCAGGACAGTTCTCCCCACATCGCATGAGCGAATCGCCTCGAAAAGGTATACAATCCCCCCTACAGCACTGGCCGCCTGGTGCCGTCATCCCTTCATTGGTTCCAAAGCGAGGAGGAACAAAGATGGAGCGCAAACAAGCGAGTGATTTCGACCAGGAATTGTTGGATCTGTTTGATGAGTATGTCCACGGCATCATCGGGCGCAGGGAGTTTCTCGACAGGGCAGCCAAGTTCGCCGTGGGAGGTCTCACCGCCGTTGCCTTGCTGGATATGCTCTCACCCGACTACGCATTGGCGAAACAGGTCGATGAGAACGATGCGCGTATCAAAGGCGAGAACATCGAGTATTCCTCTCCCAAGGGGCACGGCAAGATCAAGGGCTATCTCGTGCGTCCGGCGGACGGGGGCAAGCAAGGCGGCGTGGTCGTGGTGCACGAGAACAGGGGGCTCAATCCCTATATCGCGGATGTCGCCCGCCGCGTGGCCGTGGCCGGTTTCACGGCCCTTGCGCCCGACGGCCTTACGCCACTTGGCGGATATCCCGGCAACGACCCCGACGGCAAGGTCATGCAGCGAAAGCTCGACAAGGGAAAACTGCTGCAGGATTTTTTCGCCGCCTACGATCACTTGAAGGCGAACGTGAACGGCAAGATAGGCGTGGTGGGCTTTTGCTACGGTGGAGGCGTTTCGAACGCCATGGCTGTCCACAAACCGGACTTGGCCGCCTCAGTTCCCTTCTACGGCCGCCAGCCCAAGACCGAAGCCGAAGTCGCCAGAATCAAGGCGCCACTTCTGCTCCATTTCGGCGAACTCGACCGTCGCATCAACCAGGGGTGGCCCGCCTATGAAGCCGCCCTCAAAAAGCACGGCAAGGAATACACAGCGCATTTCTATCCCAAGGCCAACCACGGTTTTCACAACGACACCACGCCGCGCTACGACAAGTCAGCGGCCGAACTGGCCTGGAAACGCACGATAGACTTCTTCCAGGCGAAGCTGGGGTAGACGTGCATTTGGGCTTGGAGAAGAAGTTCGTCCGCCTCGTTCTGATCATCAACGGAATACAGGATCACCTGACCTGATCGGGAACATCTGCACATACTCGAATGCGGTCCTTTGACCGGCAAGGAAGTGTAGGCCTATTCCGACGACAGGTACTGTATCTTCAACTGAATCGTTTCGTTGGTTGATGGAGAGGCTCTCGGGACGGACCGTGCCCCCCATGATCGCTGTGGGTCATTTTTGTCCTGCAGTATTAACTCCACGCCGCGCAGGCGGGTCGGTCGCGTTTCGCAAGAAGCGGACGCGTGGGAAGGTGTTAGATTTCCTGTGTCTCCACTCTTTTCGTGCAGATTTGCCTATGAAATAGTGACGAGCAGAATCATGGATATCTGTGAGCACATGGGTGAAACCGGGAAAATACAGAAACAGGTAATGTGAGCACAGGCAATTTCAAGAAAAATGATGGGGTTGCCATTGGAAACGAATATATCTAGGTGCCAAGTCCTCGCAGTCGAAAGAAAGCGAGTGCCGTTAGGAATATAATTCGTAAGTCCATCCAGAACGAATAATTCAGTATATAATATAAATCGTGTTCCAGCTTTATCCTGTAATCTTCAGTCTGATCTACATATCCCTGTCGAATTTGCGCCCATCCAGTGATTCCTGCAGGCACGAGTTCCCGATATTTGAATTCGGGATAATATTTTTTGGCTATCTCTAGCGTTTTTATGTACTCCGCTCTCGGTCCGACGATGCTGATATCTCCCTTGATGACGTTCCAGAATTGCGGAAACTCATCGAGATGATAGCGGCGCAGAAAACGCCCGTACGGGTAAATTCTCAAGTCGTTTTCCTTCGTCGACATGGTTCCCTGCGGCTCGTCGGCATTTACGCGCATGGTCCTGAACTTGTAGAGCGTGAACAACCGTCCTCCTTGGGTAATGCGGGTTTGTGAATAAAAAATCGGTCCTTCGCTAGAGAGTTTGATGAAAACAGCAATCAAGGTTCCGAAGGGAAAGAATATGACCAGGGCCATCACGCTAAGCCCCAAATCCAGAACACGCTTGCAAAGAAACTGACGACGGCTTAAAAACTGCCCGTCCTTCAAAGCGGACAATTTCCCGGCCCCGGGAAAAGATTCCAACGGAACGCGACCTTCCATGAATCTCCTCAATTCGCTTGAAGAACGCGTAGCACTTCATGCGTCCATAATATAATGCCGACCGCTTTTTTCGCTTCACATTCGAGACGAATTTCTGGATACACGGGGAGTTGAGAAAATCAATACGAAAACACCAACTGAATTCGTCAAACCAAAATATACATTCCACCACACGACTGAATGAGAAGATATTATCTCGGGTAACCAGAAACGGATGAGAGCAAGGAAAAACCCGGAGAAATGAACGAAGACAAATTCACAAATTTTCTCCGATCTTTAGAGAAGAAGTGAATTTCTCGCTTCGGAGCGGCGGCTCAATTTTGTACTTACACTATTCCCGTTCTAAAAACCGATGCTCGAAAAGAGACCAAAGCCCCAGTTAGACGGTTTTTCTTGTATCCGGGATGGTATTGATTTATGTCAGAACAAGTTGCTTCATGAGCCGGTAGTGTCTCACTTTGAAATTTTCCAAAAATGATTGTATTCGCGTTTTTTCAAGTAGGTTACACGTTTTATTCACTTTTCATGGGAGGGAATGAATATGGCTACCGGCCCACAGGGGCAGAAAAGGCCGGGGGATGTTGTAGGGTGTGCTGTTCGTGTGGCACAGATTGCGACCGGTGAAGTAGTGGAAACAGAAAGTCAGGAAAATGCCCGCAAGGGCGGCCATGCAAGTATCGCTGTTTTGAGAAGAAATCCATAGTCCTTCGCAAGGTGCAGACTACCTCTGCCGTGACCTTACCTGGAATGATTTATTTACGATTTGACATGTCTGGCGGTCTGAACCGTCATACAATCCGCGGGGTGATTCTTCTTGAGATCAATCTTCATACATGATCGACCAGCTTTCCCCCGGATATTTTTTCTGGGTTTCTTCCCATGTCATGAAATCACCTTTTGAATCATTTGGTGATGAGCCGAAATAACTGTAAAATCTACATCTTTCCCCCTGATTTTCGAACCCATGGCTTTTGGGAAGTTCACGTGATTCAAGAAATGCAAATTTCTTGTTTTTGATTCTGGTATAGTTTCCGTCGGCCTTATCTTTAATGAGCCTCGGGTTGAGCGTGAATTTGTTTTTGATCGGGTATTCTTTAATCTTGCCGGTCGATGGGTCGATCAGTTGCCCTTTCTTGCTTTCCAGAGGCAGGAATATGATATAGTCTTGGTCGTATCTCTTGCCATGTTTTATAAGCATGTCTCTGAGATATTCGCCATCCATGTCATTATTCGATTCATCTGCAATGAAGAGGGAATTTTCCTCAACGTCTATTCCTTCCTCTCCTTTTTTGGTTGTGCAGATTTCGTAGTTCTTTCTTGCGGCTAACTTGGCATAATATTCTTCATCGTTCTTAAAATCCCTTCTCTTGATTGCTTCACACCAACCTCCTGAAACATCAGTCACGCTAAACTTCAATTTTCTCACTGAGTCTCGCAGTTCTCTATGTCGGTTCATGTTCGTTTTGTATGAATAACGATCTTTGAACGCGGATATCGTTCCACAGTTGTATTTTTCCCATTTTCTCTTTATCTTGGAGAAACCGCTTTCAACCAGTATCTCACCATGGGTTTCCAGTTCGATACAATCGCACCAGTGGTCTTTCGCAGGCTCTATGATTGTATCGCGGGCATTCCAGAGCCTGTCTTCGGTGATATACAGATTCGAATCATGGATCCAGTCTTCGTACATGTCCGCCATTCGCAATGCATATTCAGTAATTCTTTCCCCCCTATCGAGTTCTGGATCGGGGAACCCGACTTCATCCATGAATCGTTCCGCCATGCGTTTCTGGGTGATTTTTCTGGTTTTATGCAGCATCGGATTTCCTTTATTTTGCCTTCGTCAAAAATTCTTGATAATTCCCATTTCATTCCGTGCCCGGTTCTTCATCAAGTCGTATTTCTCTTGAGTGTCGTCATTGTACATCGCTGTCTGTATTTCACTCGCCGCATTCGGGTGAGACGTGAAACTGTATCTGAACGTTCTCGGGCCGGTGGCCTCCAGCAATAATTCCGACCGATCTTCGAGCCAGTCAAGAACAGATTCGGTTAATTCATCTTTCGTCAGCTTATCGAGTTCTATGTTCTCCTCGATGGGCAGACGATCCATGAACGAGAGTACGGCATATTCCGGGTCCAGACACTCCATGATCTCGTCTGAATTTTCATCCAGTATGTCATACAGCGTTTCAATCAGGTAGTCGAGATAATCGTCCATGCCTCCTATTTAGTCTTCATGTATCCCCGTTTCCTTCGTCCCGGAAAATTTTAAGGGGATCACTCAAGATTCGACGACAATAGGGCAATGATCGGATAAACTCCCTCATGAATTCAAAGTCAGGGGAATCCTCTTTTGAAGGCAGCTTGATTTTCAACCTTTTCAGGCGTGTTTGACTACACTTTCTGCCGTAGTTGTATCTGAATTGTTCCATGTTCAATATGGTCACCAGAAACATGGCGATGTAACTGTCCATCCTGAATTTCGGATACAGGACTTCTACATGATCCGATGCGGAAAAGGGACGGTTTTGGTAAGTACAATAACCAATCACAGCACTCTCAACGGTCAATAGCCCCCTTCCATCCTTGTTTTCAGTATAGTAGTCATAGAATCCTCCGACTCCGTTATTTGTGTCCTGTGTTGTGATGTAGGGAAATTCACCCTCGCCCCTTTCTTCCAAATCCGCGAGCGGGGTTGTTTTTGAACCTGAAACATCAAATAGCTCCGCGATTCTGAACCATTTCCAGTCGCTTTCAAACAGATTTCTGTTTTCCAGGGAAGCAGGCTTCCCGCTAATCTCGGGTATTTCAATGCTGCCAACCCAACCAGGGATATCGTCAGGGACCAGTAAGTTGTACAGGGTTTTGTTCGCTTCTCTTCCATGAGAGGTGTAACGAAACCTGTTCCTGGCTATTGCGCAACAATAAAATACCTTTTGCCGGAAGCTCATATCCGACTTCGGGCGCAACACTTTGATGTTTTGGGCCGTATAAAAGGGTTCTGGCTGGACAAAGGACGAAAGAAGATACGTGCCTCCGAGAGAAACTGTGATAAGTCCTTTCGGGTAAGGTTCCAGGCCCTCTATCGCACTTACCTTGCAATCAATCCCCAGGTTCTGCGATGACCTGGAGATGAAATGGGTCCCATCATCATCCAGAGACAATTTGTTCCTGTCGAGTTGATTCCCGTACTCGATATCGAAAATACATTTCAACGGAGTCAGACTAGTCATATCTCACTCGAAAGGATACGTATTCTCTAATTGCCTTTTCAAAGTCTTCCGAATCCAGTTTTGAATAATCCGTTTCCATGTATGCTTCGGCACACCACTCATCTTCTGCTTCGATAGATTGTAAAACGCTCACGCCAGCCTTGCTTTCCCGGTTGAGAAAATGTCCCAACCATGCATTTTTGATTTCATCCCACGACCCCTTGTCGATCCGACCCATATTTTTCGTTTTCTCGAAACCGTCATCTTTGAAATAGCCAAAAAATGTCTTGTATCCCTGCCGATGAGGTATCCTGGCTTCAAAAACCATAATGCAGGTAACTACTCCGACAGGGTGGAACAAATCATTCGGCATGGAAAATGCGCCGGACAAGTTGTGGTCACGAAGCAATTCTTCGCGAATTGAGGTAACTTTTGATGTTGATTCCGTCGCACAGCTCATTTGAACAATCGCAACACATCTTCCCCCAACTGCAAGGCACTCTAGTGCGTTTTGTATGAATCTCAATTGTCCCTCCGGACCCACATCATATGGAGGGTTCAGAAAAGATACTGTTGGCTTGAATCCCTTTAACCTGGCCTTTTCATCCCCGGAGAAAGAATCGCCTTGATATATATGGGATTTGCCATCGCCACCCATCATCATGTTCGAACACGCATACGTAAACATGTCCGGTCTTTTTTCAATTCCTACCAACTGTTCTGCCTTGATTTGTCTCTTTTTTTGTTCGTCATTGCCAGCCAGCTCGAGCATTCGCTTCATTGCAGCCAACAGGAAACCACCCGTTCCGCAACAAGAGTCGAATACGACGTCATTCACGTTAAGATGCGCTATATCGCAGAAAAACTCCCGGATATGTTGGGGCGTGAGAACCAATCCTGTCTTCCTGTCTGTGCCGGCATATCGGATGAATTCATTGTAGAAGCGGCCAAGAACATCATGGCCTTTATCTCCCATTTCCATGAGAGGGAGGATATTCGACTCTAACTCCTGGACAATGTCTCTCAACACATAGTTGTCTTCTTCTTTGATAGCCTTTTTCTTTTTGCTCTTTTTGTCTTTGGCGATGGCGTAATTTTCGATTTTCCTGTACTCACTTGTCATCGCTCTGACGCGGCCCTGATCTATCTGATTGTCTTGTAAAACCTGCTCTATGCTTTCCACTACTCGACGGGCAACCCTTTCGGGGCTTGGCCTCGATTGGCTCGTTCTGGCTGCTTCCTTGTAGGAGTTCCTGAACGCATCGTTTTGTAGTGCCAGCAAAATAGCACTGATCAGGGTACATCTCTCATATTCAACGATTGAATAATCATTCAACTCCTTGTTCAGAAAAATTGCTGTTTTGGTGATTTCCTCGCTTTCTATCCTTCTCGCTACGACTTCACCCCGGGACTTGTTGATGTAGGAATATACGTCAAGGAGCTTTTCATCTTCCTGATGACATGCATCTTTGCCTTTTGTGTAGTAAAAGGATGAAATTCTGATTTGTCCTTCTTCACTTCCACTCACAGCGATTGCCAGGACGTTATATTCAGGAATCAGGAATCTGGCATAATGCGGGATGCCATCCACAGCGTAGTCTTTTGGGTTGGACCGATCTCGGCTTTCGTGAAATTTTATATCTGCCTTGCATTCAACCAGAATAATGTCGTCAGGCTGACTTGGAAAACTGATAATGAATTCAGGATAACCGGGCTTGCCAGTTTGGTTTTTGGATGCTTTTGACAAGCATTCTCTGGCTCGGTTGAGGGAGGTTCGCTGTTCTTCAAGTTTAATGGTTTTGAACAAAGGGTCGCGTTTGAAGTGGTCTCGTACTATGTCCTCTGTCTTCCTTTCGTTCGCCATTTCAATACGCCCTTCCAGGCGTATTGAAATGGCGAAAAAAGGGGTTTTCTTGAAACAATCCGATGTTTTTGGGGAGGTTAGTTTACTAGCTGTGCCGCCCCCGTCAGTATACCAAGATTTTCCTTCATCATGCGATACGTCCTTTTAAGGGAACTATACCCCCCACAAAAGAAGACCGAAATCACCGGTAGTCTTCAGGCCAGTCGCGTCCTGTTCTTTCGGCCTCAAGCCTGTCCCTTTCGAGGATTCCCATGAATGTTTTCTCGAATTTTTTGCGAGAAACCCCTTCCAGGCAGAATTCGATAGCTTCTTCCCGGAGTTTTTTGTCTTGCCAATTAACAAGAATGTGTCCGCGAGAATCATCAAGTTTCTTGTCTCGATAGGTTTTCTGTTTTGATTTCTTAAGGCCGACCATCTACTTCATCCCTCCGTCTTTTGGCTTTCTCTATTTCGTTTCGTGGTATACCCCTGCGTTTCTTCACAAACGCAGAGAGAACCCAGATAATCCTTCCTCTCACGGTAAAGAAAACGCGAACCTGCCTGGGCCGGAAATACCGGATGTCATGGTCTTCGCGAAGTATTTCGAC
The DNA here is from genome assembly GCA_965200245.1 of bacterium. Lineage (GTDB taxonomy): Bacteria > UBA8248 > UBA8248 > UBA8248 > UBA8248 > Bin107. Next base: position 614,687 of record CBDATS010000004.1, read on the forward strand.
ATGGGGATATCCCATCGCACGAACATTTCTTCTCGCCATTCTTTTCATAACGTCATATCTGCGTCGGGTGGCCTCGTCACGCATGGCATTTTCTACTTCACGCGGTGCGCTTGGATGATGCCTGAAGCTATAATTATCGTCTGATCCGGAAGCCTCCGATAACAGCTTTCACGTTTCCGCCCAACCCTCTACCGAGTCCTCGGCGACAGTCAATAACCTATCATGGATGGCCTGTTCCGTCATCTCGAAGATGTCGGTGTCCACGTCCTCGTTCACGGCCCTGTAGTATCCGAGAGTCGGATCGCTGCCGAGAACCTCGATCAGTTCCGAACGTCTCTCCGGGACATAATGCCCGACGTGTTCGCGTATCAGTCTTCGCGGATTGCGACTGTCGGCGATTTCTTCTTTCAGTTCTTCGAACGTAAGCACGTGTATTCCTCCCTGTGGAAATGTCCTGTTGTATCTATACGATTTCAGGAGGGTAGAACGGGGTTTAGAAAACTACTCGCGATCCATCCACTCCGCGGCAAAGTCGAGCAGTTCATCCTCGGTCGCCCTTCGTGCCTGCGAGATGTATCTCTCGACATGTTCCATGACGGCTTTTTCCGGGTTCCGGCTTTTCTCGATTCCGGTTCAGTGATCCTCTAAATCATCGAGAATATCCTCTGTGATTCGTTTCACTGAAGGTATGGTTTTTCTCCTTGTAAACAAGAGTTCCGGTATCTATTTATGCGTTCGCGAGAAGGCAATTCCGGAAAATTTCTCCCTGTTTTGGGACCTTTTTGCCTGATGGCAAGCATGATATCTCATATATTGTGGGCATGAACAAGCTGCCGACATCAAAGAGAGTTCAAATCCTCAACATGCTGGTCGAAGGGATGTCGATGCGGGCCACCTCCCGCGTGGCAGGCGTTTCCATCAACACCGCTACAAAACTCCTCATCAAGGCCGGTGAAGCCTGCGCCGAGTATCATCACAGCCATGTGCAGGAAATCCAGTCAGAGCGCGTCCAGTGCGATGAGATCTGGTCTTTCGTCTATGCCAGGCAAAAGAACGTGGCGGGTGAGCAGGCTGCATCCGAAGACTCGGGCGATGCGTGGACGTGGACGGCCATCGATGCCGATACGAAGCTGGTTATCTCGTATCTCGCAGGCGGGCGCGACAGCGGATATGCGGCCGAGTTCATGGAAGATGTAGCCGGGAGACTGGCAAACCGCGTCCAGATGACCACGGACGGCCACAGGGCATATCCCGAAGCGGTGGAAGATGCCTTTGGCGGCGAGACAGGCTACGCCATGCTGTTAAAGCTCTATGGCCCATCGAAAGAGGAAGGCCGCTACAGTCCTTCGGAGTGTATCGGAACGCGCACCGCCACCATTACGGGAAGGCCCGATCCCGAGGATATCTCCACCAGCCATGCAGAACGCCAGAACCTCACCATGCGGATGTGCATGCGCCGTTTCACGCGCCTTACGAATGCCTTCTCGAAGCGTCTGGAGAATCACATTCACATGCTCTCGCTTTACTTCGTGCATTACAACTTCTGCCGGATCCACAAGAGCCTGCGCGTAACTCCGGCAATGGCCGCAGGCATGGATTCGCAGCTTCGTGACATGGAATGGATCGTTCAGCTGATCGAAGCCTGCGAACCGAAGCCCGGCCGCCGCGGGAAATACAGGAAAATTTCAAAGTAAGACACTACCGAAATTCCGTTCTTATTTCCTTGCCCATCGCGCCGCCGCGCTATTCTGCGCGATTTCTTTCCTGCGTTCTGCAGTAAGGTTTCTCGCTCTTGCGTGGCCGCCCTTACGAGATTTTCCTGACTTTATGTTTCCACTACTTCACCGGCTGCAATCTGTGCCACACGAACAGCACACCCGACGACATCTGCCGGTCTTTTCTGTCCCTGTGGGCCAGTAGTCATAGTATTATCTTCCCGTTCGTTCAATCAGGGTTCGGAGGGCAATCATGGATTCCTCATGCCTTTTCTCGAACTCGTTTGCTCTTTGCCTGGCATTCAAGTTCATCACATGGATGCCATACCATATGCCAATTAATACCCCATACGATTGGATGAGGAGCAGAATTTGAAACTAACCCATGCTATTGGAAGGGTCCACTTTTATCTCCTCCCATGACAAGTAAAAACATATGTCCTGCTTGACAAAAACGAAAGTACGATTATTTCTGGAAAATTTCAAAGTGAGACACTATCCATGAGTCGGGCGCTTTTTTCCACGCCTCATCTCATGCATATGAGACGTGAACAGAGTGACGGCGCAGAAAACCGTCTCCCCAAGGCACGCATTGTTCCTCTCTCGCGCCGACCTACTTGCGGAAGAAATATCGATATTCGAACGTGGCGTCCCCAAGGGGATTCGAACCCCTGTTGCCGGCGTGAAAGGCCGGTGTCCTGGGCCAGGCTAGACGATGGGGACAAGCAATTATTCCCGATGGCCGGATCGGAAAATCCGAACCACCAAGGGGTCGATTTATACTGTTTTTCTCGCCGGAAGTCTATCCTGCCCGAGCATTTCAAATGCGCAGGACGACAAGAATCACTCCACTCACGGTAAGAGTCGCTCCGGCAGGCACACGCCATGTAATAAGTTCGGCTCTCCTGAGAAAGATTACGCTGAAAAGCACGGTGAAAAAAGGACTGATCTGCACAAGTGGTACCACCCTGAAAACCTGACTCGCCTGCAAGGCTGAGGTGAAGAGGAATATTCCCATTCCCGCCGCTAAACCACCTAGCAGATAGGGCCAAAAAGCTTGCTTCACGTCGCCTGCCTCATCTTCTCGCAATGCGTAACAGGTATAAGCCCCCACTACAACGAGAGCGGAGGCGGCGCCTACCATTGAGGCGGGCAGTGCGCTCGTGAAAGCAACCAGCCCTTTTTTCCAGGACATGGCCCCAAAAACCCGATATCATGGCCGCGATCAAGGGCCATCTAGCGTCCCAGCGGCTCCATCGTCCTCCAGTCTTCCCTGATACAAGCAACACGATACCGCATACCACGAACAAGACACCCATCATATGGTACCAGGCAGGGTCCTCTCCCAGAAAAATGAGCGCGAAAAGAGCCGCGAATATGGGAGACATCCCTTTTATGGGTGCCGCACGGGCAACGCCGATCCGGTGGATGCCGATCAGGAAAAAGATGAGAAAAGGGCCTGGGTTGCATAGACCGCCAATGATCACCCAAAGATAATGCGTACCCATTTCGGGGAACTGGGGAGCCAGGAGAAAGATTAATGGCAGAAAAAGAGCCACCTCGCCCACCAGCGTGATGGTGGCGCCCACGAAATGGTTAGCGTATTGCAGGCCTTTTCGAGCAAAAATATCAGCGCAGGTAAAAGACAACGCCGCAGCCAAAGAGAGAAAAATAAACGGTTCAATCAGCAAGGCGGGATCCTCCGCGCGATGGGCGCCTGCTTCAAGAACATTCTCCGCCAGAGAAGCCGGGAAAATCTAGGCGAGATATTTTTCCGGGTTCTCCAGGAACTCGACCACCGCTTGCACAAAGACGCTCACACCAACCGGCAACGCATCCTCATCCAGATCGAAGAGATCCGAATGAAGACCGTGGACGATTCCCTTTTCGGGATTCGATATACCCACGCGGAACAAGGCACCGGGTCGTTTCTCCACCATGTAGGAGAAATCTTCGGCCCCCATCGAAAGCGGCATTTCCAACACGTTTTCTGTGCCGAGGACCTGCATGCCCGCGCATTCGACGAGAGCGGCGGCCGCCTCGTGGTTCACCAGAACAGGATATCCAGGTGTGATTTCGAGGTCGATCTCAACGTCGAAGGCTTCCGCCACCCCGCGTGCCACAGCACGCACGCGATCGGCCACCTTCGCTCGAACCTTCGGATCGTGCGTTCGTATAGTGCCTTTTATCCTCGCATCGCGAGGCACAATGTTGAAAGCGACGCCGGACTCGAACATAGTGATAGAGAGAACGACGGACTCGAAAGGATCAATATTTCTGCTCACGATGCTTTGAAGCGTAGTCACCAAATGGCAGGTGGCCAGCAGGGCGTCTTTGGATTTTTGAGGATACGCCGCGTGCGAACTTTTCCCTCTCACGTAAATCTGGAGTCTGTCCCCCGCTGCCAGCGAAGGTCCCGACCGTATGGCGACACGACCCGCAGGCATATCGGGCCACACGTGCGCGGCGATGAGAAGGTCGACCCGGGGTTCCTCCAAAACGCCTTCATCCACCATCCTTTGCCCGCCGGCCTTACCTTCCTCTGCAGGCTGAAAGATGAATTTGACGTTGCCCCCCAAGCCATCGAGCAAGTTGTTGTTCTCGGAGAGTAAGCGCGCCGCGCCCAGCAGCATGCTTACGTGGGCATCATGGCCGCAGGCGTGCATCTTCCCCGGACGACGGCTCTTGTAGGACACGTCGTTGGACTCCTCGATGGAGAGCGCGTCCATGTCGGCGCGAATACCGATGGTGGGGCCCGGACGTCCCGTCTCGAGCAAGCCGACAACACCGGTCTCTGCAATGCCTGTGTGCACTTCGAGTCCAAAACTCTCAAGGTTCTTCACGATGAGGTGAGATGTTTCAAACTCCTCGTAGCCGAGTTCGGGATTCATGTGAATGGTGCGTCTGGTTTCGGAAAGCCATGGCAGCAGAGCCCATGAAGCCTCCCGTATCGATTGCGAAGTATCAGCGGACTGCATGAATTCGATTTTCCTCACTCCGCCCATGCCGCCTCAACAAATCATCTCCGCAAAGGCTTGGAAGGCGTTTAGAAGTCTACTCAATGAAGGTTAGATATCACAAACAAAGAAGTATATCACCAATCCGTCGCCCGATGCTGCGTTTACGGGCTTTAACGGTTGACTACATCCAGCGAGACTACTCCGTTCAGTTGTGGTTTTGCAAAAGAATTACATCACGTATCAACAGGAGTTGAGCATCTTGAATTCACAAATGACAATCAAAAATCATCCGCCGAGAATTCGGGATGTTCCCTCAGTATCGCCTTGATGTCCTCTCGCTTGTGCTTGCGTGTGGTGGTTCTGGGCAACTCCTCCTCGGGCCAGAGGAAAAATCCGGCCACTCTCTTGTAATCCGCCAAATGCACACTCAGGCGCTTGAGTTCGGAATCGGCCAAAGCGACGCGCTCCTCATCTTCTCCAGGCAAATCGGTTTCAGGGTCCAGCACCACGACGGCGAATACCTCCTCGCCGCCACGAGGCGTCTTCCTGCCGATGACGCACACGTCCTGGAACCACCCGCTCTCGAGAAGTTGCTCCTCCACCTCTTCGGGATAGATGTTTTTCCCTGCCTCGGAGATAATGACGTTTTTCGAGCGGCCGCATATCGTGAGGTAGCCGTCTGCGTCCAGGCGGCCGATGTCTCCGGTATGAAACCACCCGTCTCGCAAGACCTCCGCCGTGAGTTCGGGGTTCTCGTAATAACCCTGCATCACATTCGGCCCGCGTATCAGGATTTCGCCCTCGTCCGCTCCCTCAACGGGTTCTATCCGCGCATCCACCCCCGGGATCGGCGGGCCGACGGTTCCGATTTTGTTCGGTGTTCCTGGCGGATTCGCATGGGTGACCGGGGATGTTTCCGTCAATCCATATCCCTGGAGCACCTCGATTCCAAGAATCAGCAAATCTCGAGCGATCTTCGGGTCGAGCGCTGCTCCTCCGCTCGCGAAATAACGCAGATTCGGGCCCAGGTTTTTCTTCACCTGGGAAAACAGCAAACCTCCGACGCGAATCCCCATGGTGAGGCAAACCCGGGAAATCCCGAAAAACATTTTGAAGACGATTTGCTTCGCACCGCTCAGCGATTCCACGTTCGCCATGATTCGCTTGTGAATGAGCCGCGCCAATGCAGGCACCATCAGACAGATGGTGATGCCCTCATTTTGCATGGCCTCTACCAGGAGACGAGGATTCAGCGAAGAGAGATAGTGAATGCGAGCGCCGGCTGCCAGCGGAATCAAAAAGCCGCCCGTGCTCTCGAACATGTGGTGAAGAGGCAGAATCGAGAGGAAAACATCATCTTCACCAGCAAAGAAAGGCTCGAGCACAGCGCTTACATTGGAAGTGATGTTCCCGTGAGAGAGCATCACTCCCTTGGGCGTTCCTGTCGTTCCAGATGAAAATGACACCAGAGCCAGATCCTCCGGGTTGCTCTGTGCACCCGGAAGGATGTCGAGCGAAGCGTCGAAGTCAGACTCTTTCACTTCATCAATGCGCAATACCGGAGGAGACGATGTGAGATTGTCCGAGAGCGCCTTCGCACGCTTCACTTCTTGTGCGTCCGTCATCAGACATACAGGTTTGGCCTTATCGAGAATATTCGCCAATTCTCCTTCTTTGAGATTCACGTCCAGCGGCACGAGAACTCCACCGGCGAGCAGCACTGCAAAATATCCCACGCCCCACTCGGGTTGATTCGGGGCCAGAAGAGCGACGAAATCGCCCGGCTTCACACCCGCATTCAGCAACTCGTTCGCCAGGGTGACTGCTTTTCCGCACAAACCCTTCCTCGTGAGCGCCACCCGCCCGCGACCTGTCACGTCGCCTTCGAGTGCGATCGAATCTGGAAATTTCGCAGTCGCTTCCTTGAGAAGGTCTATCAATGTCTCCATGCGCTCTTCCTCCCACGTCAACCCTGACGAAGACTTTCAGCGAGTCAGCGATGTTTGTCGCCAATCGTGTCCAATCGACGTCCTGACTAGATCAGCCGCTTCCTGACCTGCCATGCGGCGAACTCTCCCGAGAAAACCAAGGCGATAATGGCCAACACCAGCACACCTGATTTTTGCCACTGAAACTGCTTTACATACAAAAACACGTAAAATCCCAAGCCTCCCGCGCCGACGAGGCCCAGAATCGTGGAATCGCGTAGATTCATCTCAAAACGTATGGCCAGATGCGCGACCATCTGCGGCAATACCTGAGGAATCAGGCCGTGCTGTATAACCTGAATGGACGATGCGCCCGTGCCTTGCAATGCGAGCAATGGTTTCGGGTCGGTCGCTTCAATTTCCTCCGCTACAAAGCGTCCGAGCACTCCGATGGAGTGCACTGCCAGCGCCAGCACACCTGGGAAAGGCCCAAGTCCCACGGCGGAAACAAACAGCAAGGCGAGGAGCAAAAGTGGGATGGAGCGGACAAACGCCATGAATGCCTTGATGGGCAGATGCACCCAAACCGGCGTCCAGTTCGACGCCGCAAGCACTCCCAGTGGATAGGCGAACAATGCGCCCAGAAAAGTACCAGCAACCGTGGTTTGCAGCGTTTCAATCGCCGAAGTCAGTAAAACGTCCCAAACCGACCAGTCAGGCGGCGTCATCCGGCCAAAGAAGTGAAACAGTTGGGGAATCCCGCGCCAGAATTGCCCGGGCGAAAACTCAGAACCCTGAAAAGACCAAAATAAGAGTGAACTAACCGCTAGTAATAGGCTGATCCTGCCAACCATACGGCCAGGAGAAAGCGCTTCTGCTCGCTCTCGTTCCGTTCCCATTCACGACTCCGTTTGTTCCCGTGAATTCGTAGATTTCACATATCCTATCATTGGAGAGGGAATCCGAAGAACCATCCCACATGATTTTTCCGTCTTTCATTGCGAGAATTCTATCCGCATGCCTTCGTGCAAGTTCGGGGACGTGAAGGCTCATCATCAGAGTAAGGTCGTAGGCGTCACAAACCGACACGAGAAGGTCCATCGTGTCCTCGGCCAGCGCCGGATCCAGGCTCGATACAGGCTCATCGGCCAGCAAGATCGCAGGCTCCTGCGCCAACGCCCGGGCGATTGCCACGCGCTGTTGTTCCCCGCCCGAGAGCGTGCGAGCGAATCGGCGTTGCTTGTCCTGAAGATGCACCTCGTGAATGGCCTGCGCGCAGATTTGCAAATCGCGTTCCGAGCAGATACCGAAAACGCTTTTCATCAAGGACAGATATCCAAGCCTTCCATGATAGACGTTTTGCCAGACGGTTTCCCGTCCAATGAGGTCAAAATGCTGATGAATCATGCCGATAAGACGATGATGGTTTTTTTTCCTTTGCGGATCCTTGATCGGGAAAACATCCCCCATCACGACTACTTTACCCTCCTTACAGGGTACATAGCCCTTTAGCATCCGCATCAGGGTTGTCTTGCCTGAGCCGCTGTTGCCGATAATAGCCACTCTTTCACCACGAAAGACCTCAAGGTGATCGATGGACAAAATCGTCCGTCCCTCTATCTCAACGAGCGCATCTTCGATTTGGATGACCGTTTCTTTCGTCATTTCCTATTCCCTCAGAAAACCATACTTCAGCGCCATATCGGCCACCTGTTGATACCGATTGTGGTCAACCCTGACGTAACCATCCGTCCCGTAAAGAGTACGCACCAACGCGCGATTCTCGGGCAGGTTCATCTTCAGCATCGCCGTGATGAACTTTTGCCTGATTCCAGTTTCCAGACCCTTACGCACCACTACGTTGTGGCTGGGAATTCTGGCTGATTCCGCGATGGCGACCACATTGTCCCGCTCCCCGGGGCGCAGAAGATTCAGGGCGTATTGGCTGACCCCGGCGGCGTCGACGAAGCCGCCAGCCATCGAGTTAATCGCCTGCTGATCCCCGCCTGCGAAATATACTCTCCGGAAAAACCTGCCCTCCGGTTTTTCCACGCCTCCTTTCGCCAAGCCTGCGCGAACGAAAATGTCGTGCGGGTACATGAACCCTGAACTCGATATGGGATCGACGTAGGCGATGGTCTTGCCTTTCAAGTCCGAGATAGTCTTGATGCCGCTGTCCTTGCGAACGAAAATCCTTGAATAATAGAAGGGTTTCCCGTCGTATATCTCGCCGAGAACCGCCTCGACTCCCGAGTATTTGTTCGCCAAGACATAGGGCAGTGGAGACATGAAGCTCACGTCAGCCTTTTTCGAAATCATGGCTTCGACGGCGGCCGAGTAGTTCAAGGTAATGAAATAACGGACCTTGCGTCCCATTTCCCTTTCCAGGAAATTCATCGCCGGCTTCACGTTGCTGATGAGTTTCTCGGGATTCTCAAGGGGAATGAAAGCGATCCGAAGTTTCCTGTCGGCCGCGCGAACAGGAGTCGGAGCGAGACAAAAAACGCAAAAGGCGAGGAAAATAGCCGCCTGCAGAGCGATGCGCGGCGTTTTTGACGATGATTTTCGAATGAATCGCAAGTTGCTGTTCATTTTAGTTTATCCGCGTTTTTCCTGTAAAGAGCATGATAAACTGCTATTTTGTCGTCGGTCATCTTTACGTCGCCCGCGAGATGCGCGCTCAGGGCCTCGCTCAATTTGCTCTCCATTTCATCGAGAATCGGCATATTCCCCTTTTCCTGAATATCCCATTTATGAGCCTGCACCTCGCGTACCACTGTTTTAAGCAAGACGGTGATCAACTCTTTTTTCTTCCTGCGCTTCAAACGCTCATAGGTAGACAGGAAGAACCTGAACTCCTCCAGTTCCGATTCGAGCGTGTGAATCGTATCCTCCATCCCTCGAACGCCATCCCCCACGGCTTCAACGTAGGCCGTGAGGTCTTCAACTTCCCTGCTGTTCAATCCCAGCTTGAATTGCCTGTTGAACCACTCGTTCACCGCCCGCAGTTTAGGCAGACTGCCGTCGTGAAAATACGGGGCTGTGAATTTCGACGAAAGCAGCGTCGGCGTATCCAAACCGCCTACGTGAAAGAACCGGCTCGCTCCCGTTGAGCCGATGTCGTGTCGTTTATGATCCACGAAGTTTGCGTTTGGAATGTGACAACTCGCGCAACTCATGCCGCCCATCATCTGGGGAAATTTCCTGTAAAATATCTTCTCGCCCCGCAATGCCATATTGGAAACTTTCTCGGGATTCAGCCTGCCGCTTTTTTTCAGCTTCGGGTTCGGCAAAAACTCGAACTCGTTCATGTAGGCGATCATCCCGTCCAGAATCATCGGGTCAGGCTCGGGACCGTTGAATTCGTTCACGATGACGTTACGCACGAATTCCCTGAGTGAGGAGAAACGCCCGTTTCTGCCGTAGGGAGCCGTAAAGCGAATCCCTCTCAAGTCGGGCGTGTCGAGCGGGTCGTGGAGGCCGTTGTTGGCGTGCCCTGCAAAAAAGCTGTTTGACACGTCCATCCCGCCTTTCTTGCCGGAAAGACCAGGGATGAAAAACTTGGGATTCGTCACCCCTTTGTTGTGACAAGTGTTGCAACTCATCCCCAAACTGCGTGCGGGTTCACCGAAAATCTCCGCGCTGTCGAAAACCATATCACCCAAGGCGATGAGAAAAGTTTCCGCCTCGCTCGCACCGCGTTCCGCCATTCCAAGAATCTGTCTGGGACGCGGGAGTTGTTTGTTGATGTTGGATCCGGGCGGCAGGGGCCACGGTACTTTCGCGGTTTCGATATATGTTTCGCTCCTCCTCGGACGGGGAAGAAGCCTGTGTTCTTTTTCGCTCTGGTAACCGGAGAAATTCGCAAGAAAATACCCGCGAACGTAAGAAACGTTCTCACGGATTTTCTCGATATCCATTGGCTTTGCACCTATACCCATCACGCCGGCGGCTCCGAGGTGGGAACTCGCCTCGAGCCAATGGATTTGCATTTTTTTCCAAGCCTCGGGGTCCAGATAGGGGAGAGCCTCTGCGAAAGACCGGGAGATTCTGCGTGCTTCGTCCAGATGGAATTTGACCTCGGCTCTTCCCGAACCCGCTTTGATCGCGTCCAGATGAAAGATCAATAGCGTAGCGACTCCACGCGTGGCCACGGAGAAAGCCAAACGACTCCCTTTTTTCCGCGCAGTGACCATATCCAGCTCTTTTCCGCCCCTCGCTACGGGTTGGGCAACACGTTTGGCAACTGCCAACTCCGCCGAAAATTTCGTCGCACCTGGAGAATTCACCTCTTTGAGCGCTTCTTCGATACGTTCCAAATCAGACCAGACCTGTGGCCAGAGCACCGGGTTCAGATTCAGGACGAAACCGGCACGACGATAACTTTCCGCAACAGGGTGTAATTCCTCCGGAGGAACGACGTGCGCCGAAACGGGACCGAAACTGATTGCCACCAACCCGGCGGTCAGTAGCCAAGCCGGCATCGCCAGAAAATTTCCTGCTCGCAGAACAAGCCTCTTCCCGAGTGTATGGAGGCCGTATTTCATATCTTCGATTCTCCGAAAAATCCATCAGCAAAGAAATTCTATCCCTATCTGAAAAATAAAGTCAATCCCTGATAAATTTTATTTTAGGCATGCTTAAATTCGAGAATGGCCGTTTAATGCTCGCATAAACAAATGTTTGTTAGAGTGTTTGTTACAAGAATGCATGAGAAAACTTGTACTGATGGAGAGATGCAAACGGAAAAGCCGGTCCTGCTTCAGGACCGGCTTTTTGAAAGACATTCGATTCCTTATATCTTCAACAATCGAGTTGATGGAAGATTACGAACACTCTGCAATCTTTCACGCAGGATTCATCACCTAGAAACGATTCCCTTGCCGTGCAGATTCCTAAATGGCGCCGTCACCTCTGTCTCCGGTGCGTATCCGCACGCAATCCTCCACCGGCTGGACGAATATTTTGCCATCTCCTATCTGACCCGAATTCGCCGCATCGCAAATAGCCATAACGATGGTTTCGACGTGGTCGTCCCGAGTCAGTATTTCCACCTTGATTTTCGGCAGGAAGTCAACCACGTACTCGCTGCCGCGATAAAGCTCGGTGTGGCCTTTCTGACGGCCAAACCCCTTTACCTCGGTGACCGTCATGCCTGTCACACCGGCATCTCCCAGTGATTCTTTCACGTTCTCCAACTTGAATGGCTTAATAATTGCCGTAATCAAACGCATTGTTCATTCCTCTCAAGGTGAATGGGGCACATCCAAATTAGACCCCTTACACTTCCATCAACCCAACCTCTCGCCCGCGTAGGCTTCCATCCCGTGCTCGGAGAGATCGAGACCAGCCGATTCGTCTTCAGCGGAAACGCGCACCCCCATGACGGCTTTCACAACCTGCCAAAGGATCAGGGACAGGACGAAAGTGAACACACCGACTGCAATGACACCTGTGAGTTGCTTGATGAAGAGCCCTGCGCCGCCTCCGTAAAACAGACCCACGACACTCTCGTCGATGGAAGGCGCGGCAAATAAACCAAGCACCAATGTGCCGAAGATTCCGCAGGCCAAGTGAACGGAAACTGCTCCGACCGGATCGTCAATTTTGATTTTGTCGAGAAACGGAACCGAGATGCAAACGATGACGCCTGCAACCAATCCGATAATCACCGCCCCGAAGGGAGTAACATTGGCGCACGGCGCTGTAATGGCGACCAACCCTGCAAGCGCGCCATTCACGCTCATGGAGAGGTCGGCTTTGCCGAACATGGTCCGTGATGTCACGCTTGAGGCCACGACGCCCGCCGAGGCCGCAAGGTTCGTCGTCACGGCGATGCGCGCGATGGCGTCTGCATCGGCGGCCATGGTGCTACCCGGGTTAAACCCGAACCATCCGAGCCATAAGATGAACCCACCCAAAGTAACGAACAGCATATTGTGGCCTGGAATCGGCTGCATCCGTCCATCGGAGGTGTACTTCCCGAGCCGGGGGCCGAGGACGATGATTCCTGCGAGCCCCGCCCAGCCACCCACGGAATGGACCACGGTGGATCCTGCAAAATCAAGAAAACCCATTCCGCCCAACCACCCGCCACCCCAGATCCAGTGGCCCTGGATGGGATAGATAATCGCGACCAGCACGAAACTGAAGATCATGAACGAGGAGAATTTGATTCGCTCTGCCACACACCCCGAAACGATTGTCGCCGCCGTCGCCGCAAAAACGAGCTGGAAGAAAAACTTCGCATAGAGTGGCACACCCGTCCAGTTGAGGGACGAGAAAACGCCTTTGTAAGCATCTCCCGTAGCCGGACTGTTGTCCGTTCCCGAGAGGAAAAAACCATTCGCTCCAAACATCGAGTTGCCGTCACCGAACATGAGAGCGAACCCCAGAATCCAAAACGCCAGGGACGAAACGGCGACGACGCCGAAATTCTTGTAGAGAATGGCCACGACATTCTTGGCCCGGCAAAGTCCCGACTCGAGCATCGCGAAGCCTGCGTGCATGAAAAACACCAGAAAACCGGCCAACATCACCCAGACGGTATCCGCCGCGACTTGCAAACTCGCCAGGCTCTTGGCCATGGACTTGACGTCCTGCGCCCAGCTACTACCGGCGAAAGAAAAAACCCCGACGGCGAAGACCAAAATTATCGTGAAATAAAGATTTTTGCTTTTCATACCTCCTCCTCCAATACCCATTGGCAATTAGAAAGCGTACATTTGAATCATCGCCTCCAATTTGTAGGTGAGGAGTATTTCGATACCGTTTCGTCCACATTACCTGAATGTTAATAATGTAATGTGCGCAGGTTCTCGGTCCGCTTTTGTTTGACAGTCGATATCTCGCGTGTTAGCAATTCTGCCGGTTCAACCAAATCAGTTCATCCGAACCCTTTCCTGGAATATTCCCATTCAAGGAGAAACAATGCCTTCAAAACAAAAGCCCAAAATTCCTGCTGGTGCTCTCAAGCGCGGGACTCAGTTGTGGACCAAGGAATTCACCGAGCGCATCGGTCATGACATGGCCGAATGGGCTGATGAGGAATTCATGAAACTGTTCATGAACTTCTGTTACGGCGGGCTCTACGACAGAAACGTCCTGCCCCAGAAAACCAGGGAGCTTTGCGCCGTGGCCGCATGCGTGATGGCAAACGCGCATCCGCAATTGCGCACCCACATACAAGCTTCATGGAATTGCGGGGCGACGAAGCGCGAGATCATGGAAGTCATCATCCAGATGGCCACCTACTGCGGGATGCCTTATATGCTTCAAGCAGCTCGAATCGCCGCGAATGAGGTCTTCCCCCTGCTCAAGCGTGGAGAAAAAGCAGCCGCTCCGCCACCGGGCCTGAAACTGGAAGAGAAATAACCTGTATCCAACAACACAAACCCGAAATTGAACTCGTAAGGAGTATCATCCAATGGCCCGTAGAATCGTAGACCTGAGCGTTCCTCTTCAAAACGCGCCTATGGAGAACAATCCAGCCGTCATCCAGTACGTGAACCACACGGAACTTGCGCGCATGCGAGCCAAATCATACAAGTTTCCAGACACCAGTTATTTTCCCGAACACATGCACTGCGCGACCGAAAACATAACATCCATCAGCACGCACAGCGGCACGCACCTCGACTCCCCGTACCACTACGGCCCCGCATGCGAGGGGAATCCATCGAAGACTATAGACCTCGTTCCCCTCGAATGGTGCGTGAGTGCCGGGGTGGTCCTTGACTTTCACGATGTCGAGCGCGGCCACAATATCACGCTGGAGGAAACAAGGCAGAAAGTAGCGGCCCTGAAGGAAAAAGGCTATTCACTCAAGCCAATGGACATTGTCCTCATCCGAACCGATCACACCACGAAGTATCTCTACACCCCCGATTTCGAGCAAACCCATCCGGGCATGAGTGTCGACGCCACGGAATGGCTGGTCGATCAGGGAATCAAGGTGATGGGGATAGACGCATGGGGTTTCGACATTCCCGTCTCGAAGATGACCGAACTCCGACGCCAGGGAAATGAGAAAGATTTCTTTGGCAGTCATTTCCTGGGCCGCAAGAAGGAATACATCCACGCGGAAAAGCTCATGAATCTCGATAAAATCCCCGAATTCGGGTTTACCGTTTCGATGCTCCCTATCAAGATAGAGCGCGCAAGCGGCGCGTGGTGCAGGGCAGTTGCCATCATCGATAACTAGTTCATTCATGAGGAAGGATGGAATCGGCTTGGTGGGGTGACTTCACTGAAAAATATGGTAATATCCACATATACACAGCGGAGTGGCGAAAATCCAGAGGAGTGGTTCGATGGCTTTATACGAGAACGTAGCGAAACAACAAAAAACCTTATCCAGTGGTCTCATCCAGCGCATTGAGGTTCTCAAGCCAGCCGTATTGGCGATCGTTCTCGGCATATTTATTCTGTACGGAGTGGGATTCGCCCAGCCGCAGCTATTGCATGATGCCGCCCATGATACACGGCATGCTTTCGCCTTCCCTTGCCATTAAGATGTCTGGCAGCCTGTTGCCAGACAAAAGACGGCGCCCCTCGGGAGGCGCCGTTTCCTTTTAAGGAAACGGATGTCCGAGCAGAAGACCGACAAACCCTGGGGATATTTCACCGTATTGGCCCATGAACCGGATCATCAGGTCAAACGGATAGTGATTCATCCGGGGCATCGCTTCAGCCTGCAGAAGCATTCGCGCAGATCCGAGCACTGGTACGCCATATCTGGACAGGCAATCGTCATCTGCGGAGAAGATCAAACCTCCTTTTCCGCTGGCCAGAGCATGGATATTCCATCAGGGACATGGCACAGGGTTCAAAACGAAACGGATGCACCTTTCGTTTTCATCGAGGTTCAGACCGGCGCCTACTTTGGCGAGGACGACATACAACGACGTGAAGACGATTACGGGAGGGTTTGAGAAAACATTACGGAATTTCCTAGTTTAGGGCTTGATATTCTCTGGTGATTTAACCCCTTTCGTTCACCGAATACCCCGGAGGATAATAATCCAGTTCGTCTCCGGTTTCGTTCCCCGGATACTGCCTGAGTCTCTCTATGACTTCATCCCAGGGTTTTTCTTCGTGTTCATCACTAAGTACACTCATCCATTCAACGTGCTTGAATTTGAAAGTTTCTTTGGTGAATTCGGTTTTTTCGTACTTCGACCACGGATCATCGATCCATTCCCAGTCCCCGCCCCTTCTTCTGGCCATCATCTTCTCCTTCGTTTCCGTCGTTTTGACCGTCCGCGTTCACGTTTCAGTCGCGCCGCCCTTCTTTTCATGTCCTCTTCTCTCTGGTCCGGGTCGTATGCGGTAACCAGAATAATCTTAATGTGGACACGGAGTTGAACACCGCCACCAAAGTTGAAGGCGTTTCCGGTTACATCTGAAGCAAACGGTCCTTAACCTAGCCTTTTCGAAGCTGCTCCAATGCGCCCGCCAGACGCTCCACGCCACGCTCGCATTCTTCTGTCGAGCAGGAATACGCGATTCTGATATAACCTTCTCCCCCAAATACGGCGCCATTGACTGAAGCGATGGCGTGCTCGTTCAAAAGACAGTCTGCCACCTCACCCGAGGTTTCACCGAAGGCCTTCACATTCGGGAATGCATAGAACGCGCCCGTAGGCTCCGCCAGCGTGACGCCCTCAATGGCGCGCAATCCTTCGGATATCACACGCCGTCGCTTGTCGAATTCACGCGTCATCGCTTCCATGGGGGCCTGATCCTCAAGAACGCCACGCGCCGCGCCGTTTTGAATAAACGTGTTGACGCATACGGTGGTGTATTGGCGTATTTTGAGCAGGTGACGCGTAATCTCGGGGCTTGCCACTGTCCAGCCCAGACGCCAGCCGTCCATACTGTAGAATTTCGAAAACCCATTGATGATCACCGTACGCTCCGCCATGCCAGGCTGCGAGAAAATACTCGGGGCGCAGGGCGCATCGCCGTAATAAATGCGCGCATAAATCTCATCGCTCATCACCATGAAGTTGCGTCGCACCGCCAACTCCGCGATTCCAGCGAGTTCGGATTCAGGTATCGTGCAGCCTGTGGGGTTGCCGGGTGATGTGAGGCAGACGAGCTTCGTCCTAGGGGTCAAAACCGCTTCTATATCCTCGGCGCGCAATGCGAAATCATTCTCTTCTTTCGTCATTACCTCGACGGGCACGCCGCCCGCCAGTGCCGTGCAGGATTTGTAATGATGCCAGTTCGGCTGTGCGATAATGACCTCATCGCCGGGATTGACCAAGGCCAGCATGGAAACCATGATGCCCTCATTCGCACCAGCCATAACGATCACCTGCGTATCGGGGTTCACCTCCACGCCCGTATCTATTTCCGTTCTGAAAGCAATGCCCTTGCGCAGGGCGGGAACTCCCGTGCTGGGCGCATAGTGCACGTCGCCGCGGTCGAGGGATTCCATAGCCCCTTGTTTGATGTGTTCGGGCGTGTCGAAATCGGTACGGCCAATCTGCCAGTGGATCACGTCGCGCCCTTCAGCTTCGAGCTTTGCCACGGCGTCGAACACCTTGCGAATTCCCGAGAAGGGGATTTCTTCCAAACGATCCGCACCCACGGCCCGGGCATCAAAAGCAGAAACCATCCAGAATCTCCTTGCATATGAAAACGATACTAACAGCGATGACTAATAATTCACTGAAAACGCTCTGTAAACCGCCCCTTATAGCTTTTGAAGCCTCAAGGCGCAAGAGAGTTCTCACCCCGGATTCTCCGCCATGTAACCAGTCGCTCTCATTTTTTCGGTTTCGAGATGAGGTAGCCAACTTATGGGGATGAAAACCATGGGCCGTGCGCTTATGGTCGAACGATTCCCACACTTTCTTCTGTTGCCCTGATGGCTTTTCGTTGGCGATGGAGGGCGTGGATGAACATCCGACTGCTGAACCCCTAAAGCAAATCCCCTTGCAGGACGGTCACGGCCTTACCCCCAAGCAGGATACGGTCTCCAAGAATTCTGATGCGTACGACCCCGCCTCGCGCGGATGCTTGATAGGCCATAAGTTCTTCCTTTTGGAAGCGCCTCGCCCAAAACGGCCCCAAGCAACAGTGGGCGGAACCTGTCACCGGATCCTCATTCACGCCGAGACCGGGCGCGAAGAACCGAGACACGAAATCATATCGGGGGTCATCGGATTGTGCCGTAACGATGCAGCCACGCATTGGAACCATCTTCAGAAGCTGAAAATCAGGGGCCAATGCCCTGACGGTTTCCTCGGAGTCGGCTTCCACCAGATAATCGAATTCGTTTTTCCCTACATAGCGGGGGGTCAGCCCGATACTCTCCACCAGGGCATCAGGGGGTATCACGGGAGATTCCCGGGTGATGGGAAAATTCATTTCTATCCATTCATCGTCCTGCCCACAGGTCAAAATCCCGCTTTTCGTATGAAAGATGACCGTTTGATCGGAGCCTAGATGGCCCCTTTCCCAAAGGACATGAGCGCTCGCAAGCGTTGCATGACCGCAGAGGTCCACCTCACTCACCGGTGTGAACCAACGTAAGCTGTAACCGTCTTCCTGTCTCACCACGAAAGCGGTTTCAGAGAGATTCATCTCTTCCGCCACGCGCTGCATCCATCCCTCGTCCACTTGCGCCGGCAGGATACAGACAGCTGCCGGATTGCCCGAGAACGGCGTATCGGTAAACGCATCCACCTGTACGATCGGAAACGACATGAGGATATCTCTTGGAAAATGACGGTCAGACGCGTCTGATCACGTTGCCTGAACGAATCGAACCCCTGCCTAGAACCTGCGCATTCAGCCCCGAGCGATTGATGAGTGCGTCGTGCAGACCCGTGATCCCAAGCAAATTCTCAAAATACTTGCATGGCTCGTTCAGACGAACCCCACGCATCCGCACCTCACCCACCTGAAACTCCACCCCCACCAGATGATTGAGCGGAACCCCTCGCGTCACGATGTTTCTCCTGCTCTGGCCTGCGTCGAGCTGGATGTCGTGGTCCCGCACAAGAGCCTCGATGGCTTCAATTTCAATGAGCGTCACCTCGCGGTCTGGCCCCTGTTTTTTGGAGTACGTACCCACGCCCTCGGCGTAGCGATCTCCCACAAGACCCGATCCGACGACCGCCTCCGCCTGGGCGACCTCCATCATCGGCTCGCCGCCCACCGAGGCGATATGAACCGAGACCACCTTACCCTCGAAGGTCATGACTTCATATTCCCCTGAATCAGATTAATCACTTCTTCTTCCGTGGGAAAGTTGCCCGAATCGAGTTTCGACCACAATAGCCCGCCGTCCAATACCAACTCGAAGGAGCCGATGCGAAAGTTCCCGTCCTCGTTTCCTGCGATATCCAAGTCTGGGAAATGTTTTTTCAGTTCATGAGCCAACTGCTCATAGCGCGGCCCGTAGTTTCATTTTTGGCAATATTCAACGTGAAGTTTCATTCATTTCCCTCCACAGGAAGACAATAAATGCTACTCAATCACATCATAGAAGAATTCTGCCGACAGGAGAAGGAGGCAAAAGAAAAACCACCCCACCGAATTTCCCTGCGTATCGAATAAAGCTGCGAAAACCCCGTGCAGCTTGACTATTTTATCTACACAAGAGAAAAGGCTCCCCGGTTTCCGAAGAGAACTTCAAGGAGAAGAAATGGCCGGAATCACATGCGTGGGAGCATACATCCCCTTTCATCGCCTGGGCGGAGACACCGTGCGGGCCGTTTGGGGAACTGGCAGCCCAAGGGCTTCACGCCCGCTGGCCGGTTTCGACGAAGACAGCATCACAATGGGGGTGGAGGCGCTGATCAACGCCGCGGGCTGGGGCGATTCCGGGGTCGATTCGCTGTATTTCGCATCTACGTCCCATCCTTACGCCGAGAAATCGAATGCTGCTGTACTCGCCGCTGCGGCGGATTTGCCCGAAAAACTCTTCACCCTGGATGCGGGAGGCTCGGTGCGCGCGGGCACATCTGCACTCAAAGCCGCCTGCGACGCCATAGAGGCCGGTTCCTCTCAGACGGCGGCCGTTGTTGCGGCGGAGAAAAGACCATCTCTGCCGGGCAGTCCCGATGAACTCGCTCTTTGCGACGGTGCAGCAGCAGTGTTGCTGGGCAAGGGAGAGGATGTCGCCGCAGAGATCGAGGCGATTTATTCATGGTCCGAAGATTTCATCGACAGGTGGCGTCTGCCGGGCGAGGGGGCCGTTTCCGCGGGCGACGCCAAATTCATTCAGGATTACGGCTATGTGCGCCAGAGCATTGCCACCGTGGAGGGGCTGCTCAGCCAGACGGGAGCTACGAGAGAAGACATCGCACGCGTGCTCGTCTACGCTCCCGATCCGCGCACCCACGCGGCGATAGCCAGAAAACTGGGTTTTCCCGAGTCGGCATATCCTGAAAACCCGTTAATCACACGCCTGGGCGACTCCGGGGCGGCGGCACCTCTGCTTGCTCTCGTCGATGCGCTACAGGGTGCAGAGCCGGGAGAGCACATCATCGTCGCAGGCCATGGAAGCGGAGGCGAGGCCATTCTGCTCCGGGCAACGGACAAGGTTCATTCCTTGAGAACGCAGAGGGGACTCAGTTGGTCCCTGGATCATGCAAGACCCATCCCAAATTATGGCCAATGGCTCAAGTTTCGGGGCCTCTCGCCCGAGGAGGAAATCAAGCCCTTCTCCTCTCCCAGTATCCTGTGGAAAGAAAGCAGGGCCAACATGCGCCTGATGGCGGGGGTTTGCCGCTCATGCGGAGAGGTGCAGTACCCTCGCCAGCAAGTCTGCAATGCATGCGGGGCACGCGATGAGTGGGATGAGCGAAAACTCAGCCGTCGGGGCAAAATCTTCACTTTCGTGCATGATTACCTGCCGCCATCGCCCGAAGGCTTTATCACGATGGCGACAGTGGAACTCGAAGGGGGCGGACGATTTTACGGCCAGATGACGAATCATGTGAAAGACGAGGTTCATATCGGGATGGAGTGTGAGCTCACGTTCCGACTTCTCCATCAGGGCGATGGGTATTATAATTATTTCTGGAAACTTCGCCCCGCCGAATAGAGACCTCGGCTTTCAGCGGGAATGCCTCATATCTCAAGGAGTCAGCCATGAGCGGAAATATTGCCGGAAAAGTCGCCATCATCGGCGTGGGCATCACGAAATTCGGGGAACTCTTCGAGCAGAGCTATAACGACCTCGTGGTGGAAGCTTCTTTCGAGGCCTATCAGGACGCAGGTGTGACCGGCGAAGATATTGAAGCTGCATGGCTGGGCACGTATCTCCCCCTTGGCTGGGGCTTCGACGGTACGGGCGGACCCTCGCTGGCGGAGGCGCTCAACCTCTACCCGAAACCCGTCTCGCGTGTTGCGAACTACTGCACCACGGGGATGGAAGCCGTTCGCATGGCGGCAATGGCCGTCGCTTCAGGCATGCACGATGTCGTCCTGGCCGTCGGCGCCGAGAAGATGCGCGAAGTTCCTCCCCGAGGCAGCCTGGTCGCACAACACGTTGAAAAACTTCACCCCATGTATTCGAAGGGCCGCACGGCACCGGGCAGTTTCGCCGTTCTGGCGAGACGGTATTTCGAGGAATTCAGCGCGGATAAAGAAGATTTGGCCGAGGTGGCGGTGAAGAACCACTATCACGGAAGCCTGAACAAGCGTGCGCATTTCAGGAAGGAGATTACCAAAGAACAGGTGCTCAAGGCTCCCCCGGTGACGGAGCCCTTGGGTCTCTACGATTGCTGCCCCACCACGGACGGTGCCGCTGCTGTCGTGCTCTGCCGGGCGGATTTGGCCGAATCGCGTTTCGACAAGAAAGATTACGTCTTGATCGACGGCATGGGACTCTCCTGTGCGACAGGCTATATCACCACGGCATTCAACCCGAAATTCAGCTTCATCGGCTTTGAGGCCACGAAGGAGGCTGCGCGCCAAGCCTACGAGCAGGCTGGCGTAACGAACCCCCGTGAGGAGATAGACGTCGCGGAAGTACATGATTGTTTTACGATTACGGAGATACTGAACTATGAGGATCTCGGCTTCGTCGAGAAGGGTGAGGGGCCCGAATTCGTGAAAAGCGGTGCGAGCAGGCTCGGCGGTGAACTGCCCGTGAACACTTCGGGCGGCCTCAAGAGTTGCGGCCATCCCATTGGCGCTACGGGCGCGCGCGTGGTGGCCGACCTGACGCACCAACTCCTCGGTCGCTGCCGGAAGCGGCAGGTCAAGGGCGCCAGGCGAGCGCTCGGACACACCCTCGGCGGGCCGGGAGCGGTCTCGAGTGTCTTTGTGCTAAGCAGGAACTAGCCGAAAAAATCCCCCAGGCACCTGTTGCCGGAGAGGGGACATCACCCCGCAATTACTTGCATCATCCGTCATCGCGGCAAGCGTGAACCATGGCGGAGTTAAATTTGGATTTGCACGGGGAAGCTGCCAAACCCTGGTCTGCCTCCCCGAAAAACAGGCTTGCCATCGTCGAACCCCGTCCTGAAGCTGCGTTCCAGACCTTCCCTGGTGGGCAGGGGCAATGTATCCGGCTTCGGAGTGTCGAGCAGATTCCTGAGGGGCATATCCATATTCCCTTCGAGTTGACTTTTCTTCAGTCTCTCCTTGATTTCTCTCTCCAGAACTCCTGAATGCAACATCACACTGTTTCAGGAGAAACAATCCATCCGGGAGCAAATCACAGAAGCCTTCCTGATAACCTGAAAGACCACCAGGAGAAAACCGGGGAGAGCGCAGGCCGCGAAGATGCCGTCATGGAACATGTCGGGAGACAGGGGCGCAAAAGGCGGGCATGGATGAACTGCTTGATGCTGCCAAGGAATGGATGGCTCGTGAGTCATTTTCTGTTACAATAAGAAAAACGTATCGTGCGATGAGATACCTGCAAGAGGAAACAATGATAGAGATAGAATTTGAACCGATGGAAATAGCTGAAGTTGTAAGCTTGGCTGTGAGTCTGTTTACGGGTTTACTGACCCCCTCGGTTATCGGATATGGCATCTACGCCATGATGAAAGCGAACAGGGAACGCGCAGTGGCGAGTGACAGGATAAATGAGGTACTGGCAAAGGCTATAGAAGGACTGGACAATTCGAACACTGCGCTCGCGAAGGCCATCGAAGGTATGGACAAGACCATGGAAGGGCTGGATAAGTCCAATACTGCGCTCGCAAAGGTACTGGAAAGGTTATAACCTCCTGCAGCATCCCTCCGATATCACCGGAAACACCAAACACGTCTGAAACTCTTGCGGGCATGGAGTCCGATGGAATGTCGTGCAAGCGGGATTTGTCGGCTTTCCTGTGCAAATCCCCAAGTTTCAGAAATTTCTGCACCTGAAACGCGACGCGCAGTTCACCCCCCGCGCGAGATCATTTCCCGGAAATGGCTCAAGAGGAACAGCACTGCCGCCGCCACGACGATGCATGGACCCGCCGGCGCGTTCCATTCGACCGACGCCCACAGGCCTGCCCCCACCGAGACGACCCCTGCAAGGATGGCGAACGCCGCCATCTGCTCGGGTGTTTTGGCGAACCGCCGTGCCACCGCCGGTGGAATGATGAGCATCGAGGTGATGAGCAGAATCCCTATCAGCTTCATGGAAACGGCGATGATGAAGGCGACCAGGAACATGAAGACAAACTTCACGCGGAAGGTCGGTATCCCTTCGGCACCAGCCAGTTCTTCGTTCACCGTGACGGCGAGTAGCCCCCGCCACAGCCACGCGAGCACGCCCAGCGCAGCGGTACCACCCAGATAGATCCACCACAAATCCAGCGGGCCGACCGCAAGGATATCCCCAAAAAGGTAGCCCATCAGGTCTACCCGGAGGGTCTCGACCACACTGACAGCGATGATGCCTATCGAAAGCGCCGTGTGGGCCAAGATACCCAGCAGCGTGTCGATGGAGAGTGTTTTCCAAGTTTGCAGCGCCAGAAAAACGATCGCGAGGCCGATGCAGGAGATAAAGATGCCGAGTCTCAGGTCGACCCCGAAGGCGAACCCTATCGCGACACCGAGCACGGCCGTGTGGGACATGGAGTTTCCAAAATAAGCCATCTTGCGCCAGACGATGAAACAACCCACGGGCCCCGTCACCAAGGCGACGCCTACTCCGCCCATGAATCCCCTCAATATGAAATCCTCCATCAGTTGCCTCCGTGATGGCGATGGGCTTCCTCGGGTTCGACAGGGAATATCTCCCCCTCCGGTCCGTGAACATGGTCGTGGCTGTGGGTGTAAATCGCCAGACTCTCCGCCTGTTTTCCGAACAAGGCGAGGTATTCGGGATGTTTGCTCACGGCTGTGGGATGTCCCGAGCAACAGATATGCCTGTTGAGGCATACCACGAGATCGGTGAACGCCATGACGAAGTGGAGGTCGTGCGAGATCATGATGACACCGCATCCCCTCTCGTCCCTGATTTTCGCAATCAGGCGGTAGAGTTCGCTCTGCCCGTTGATGTCCACGTTCTGGATGGGCTCGTCGAGAACGAGCAGATCGGGCTCGCGCAGCAGGGCGCGGACGAGTAGCACGCGCTGGCGTTCTCCTCCGGAGAGGCTCTGGACGGGATGATCCAGCAAGTTATCGGCACCGACTTCTTCGAGGCACTTCTCCATCTGCTCGGGCGAGGGTTTCTGGGTGAGACACAACAGCCTGCGCACGGTAAGCGGGAGCGAGGGGTCGACCTCGAAGACCTGGGGCAGGTAGCCGACCGAAAGGCCCTCTTTCCGGTGGATCAACCCCGAATCGGGCTTGATCAATCCGAGCAGCACGCGGATGAGCGTGGTCTTGCCTGCACCGTTCGGGCCGACGAGGGTAAGAATTTCACCGTACGAAATGTCGATGCCGACATTCTGGAGTATCGTGGACCCGCCGATACGAAGGTGGAGGTTCGCGGCGGAGATGAGAGAGCGCCGCGCGTCATTCATCGTCATGACACTCCAGGCACCTGCCGCTAACTTCCAGGATGGGCGTTTCCACCAGAAAACCCGCCCGGGTGGCACTTGCCTCGATAGCCTCGCCGATTTCCTCACCGTGCGTCTCAGCCACGTTTCCACAATCGCGGCAAATGAAGAACAGGGCATTGTGAGCGTCCGTCGACATGGTACAGCCTATGAACGCGTTCATGCTCTCGATGCGGTGGATGAGGCCATTCTTCATGAGGAAATCAAGCGCCCGGTAGACCGTGGGCGGAGCTTTTCGTTTCCCGTTTACGTTCATGCGCTCAAGCACATCGTACGCGCCCATGGGCACATGGCTCTCCCAGACGATCTCCAGCACTCGACGCCTGAGCGACGTAAGTCTCGCTCCGCGATCCCTGCACAGCGCTTCGGCTTGTTCCAGCGCGCTCTCGATGCAAGCCTCGTGGTCGTGAGCCCTGCCTGGAAATTTCTTTCTTATCGATGTCATCCAAAATTCCTTGACGAACGAAACATTAACGTTATAATATAACAATTTAGGGACAATTTCAATTCCATTTTTAACAGAAAGGGCCGTATTGATGAAATATCTGTTGATCGCCGTGGTTCTCACGATGACGCTCGTTGTGCGCCTTTCGACCCCTGTCTCTGCGGCACCCCAGGTGGTGGTCTCCATAAAACCGCTTCATTCGCTGGTCACGGGTGTCATGAAGGGAGTCGGCAAACCTTATTTGCTGATAAAAGGCGTCGCCTCGCCTCATACGTTTTCCCTCAAACCCTCCGACGCCAGAGAACTTGAGAAGGCGCGCGTCGTTTTCTGGGTGGGCGAAGTGCTCGCCCCGAGTCTGGAGCGACCGCTCGCAATTCTGCCGAAACGGGCGAAGGTCGTCGCATTGGCGCAGACGAAGGGTTTGGAACTGCTGAAGATCAGGAAAGGCGGCTTGTGGGAAGAGCATGACGATCATCACGACGATCATCACGACGATCACAAGCATTCCAAGGCCAGGGATGATCATCACGACGAGAAGGCCGGTGGTCATCACGCACATGAGCATCGCGGCAGTATTGATGTGCACATCTGGCTCGATCCCATGAACGCCAGCAAATGGGTGGACGCCATCGCGCACGAACTTGGAGAAGTGGACTCCAGGAACAGGAAGAAATACGAGTCGAACGCGCAAAATCTGAAAGCCCGCATCAACAATCTGCACAAAGAACTCGCGCGCTCATTTGCGCCAGTGCGAGGCGCACCCTACATCGTCTTTCACGATGCGTATCAATACATGGAGAAACGTTACGGGCTGAACGCCATCGGATCGGTGACCCTCTCACCCGAGAAAAAGCCGGGTGCGGCGCGTCTGGTAGCGATACAGAGGAAGATCAGGAATACGAAGTCGCTCTGTGTGTTCACCGAGCCGCAGTTTCAGCCCAGATTGGTGAATGTCATCCTGGAGGGAACGGACGCCGGAACCGGCGTGCTCGACCCCTTGGGAGCGGATATACCCGCAGGTGAGGACGCATATTTTACTCTCATGCGAAACATGGCGAAATCGCTCAAGGGGTGTCTTGCTCGCAAATAATCCGTGCGGCATCCCCCCGGGGATATGAACAAGCCTGCCCTGTTCCCCAGCATATCTTCGGGAAGCCGCCCGCTTTCTTGTTGCGGCGGCTTTCAATGGCCCCTATACGTTCCATAGTTTTCAGGGAAGTTTTTGATGAATATGTACATCCATGGGAAAATCTGAAAATGACAAAAAAGTTTGATTCTTGGGATGAATTCCTGGATTGGGCGGAAAGTACCTCGCCCACTTTGGAACTGAACGAATTCAGGTACGGTCCAACGGAACCGAAATTAACTCCTGATCTTTCAGATGAATTTAAAGAAGATTGGAAAGAACTTGATGATGATACCAAAAAGAAAGTCATAAAAATGATTAGAACGATGATATTCAGTGGAGAACCACTCACGGATTCCATATATGATGATCATGAAATAACGGTTGGAGCACAAAGGGGATATCGAGCTGCCCGTGTTCCGAGCGAGGGCGATGATCTTTCTCCTAATCCATAAAATTGGCACAAAGAAATCAGGGTTGGCATGTCCATCAAACCACGACGAATTGTTTTCGCCAGATACAGGAAAGACGGGAATTATATGATTAACTTGGCAATGTATATTTGGATAAATAAAGTTTGATATATAAAGGGAAAATCAGACATGCCAGGCCATCGAAAAATGTTGGAAATGTTTCTGGAAGCCGCAGACGGGTTTCCGATTATCCGCAATGGCGAAAACGCAAGCGATTATACCCGCAGAATTGGCAGACTGTATAAAGGCTGGATACTTGAATCGGGGATACACATCAACCCCGTCAGAATGGAGAATGCCGTGGATATAATCGAGGGCGAAGCCTTTGATCGATGGCACGACCACATCGCGACACCGAGCACGGCCGTGTGGGACATGGAGTTTCCAAAATAAGCCATCTTGCGCCAGACGATGAAACAACCCACGGGCCCCGTCACCAAGGCGACGCCTACTCCGCCCATGAATCCCCTCAATATGAAATCCTCCATCAGTTGCCTCCGTGATGGCGATGGGCTTCCTCGGGTTCGACAGGGAATATCTCCCCCTCCGGTCCGTGAACATGGTCGTGGCTGTGGGTGTAAATCGCCAGACTCTCCGCCTGTTTTCCGAACAAGGCGAGGTATTCGGGATGTTTGCTCACGGCTGTGGGATGTCCCGAGCAACAAAGGAGATGAACACAAGTATTACGATCTGGATGATGAAGAGAGATGCAAAAACAAAGGCGAACTGGGGAAATGGGTAAAGGAAGAGTCTGCATTTGTGGCCGATATAGATGACCCGCATGGCGATGGCGAGCGGCTGAAAGAAGACCTGATATACTTTGGTAAGAGATATGACCAAGACGGAGTACTGTTCCTGCCCCTGTATGACGATTATGTTTTTGAAATAGACCCAGAAACCAGCGAAATGGAAAAGAAAGGCAGGAAAAGCAAGGTCCTAGAAGTGATGCAGAAACTCACGGGCGGATATACCAGGATAAGGAACAGGTTCTTCCAATTCAGTGAAGTGCGCGAAATCCCGATGCTCAGCTGGTTTGATACTATATCGGAAAGGATATCATATCAAAGACATTTCAACAGCGGAAAGACATTGGAAGAAATGCAAAAAAAAGAATCCTGGCTATTATTGGGGAAGATGGTGTCTGGAACCATACGAAGATGATGACGATGATTGGTATGGGAGATAAGTATGAGAAGATGGCAGACGGAATTTGTACCTTTCGCGGATAGAGTTGTCTATATACCTTTCCGCCCATTCAGGGGCATACGTCCGCAGGTGGGCGATGAAGTGGAGTTTCTGGACCATGAGACCCAGGAATCGACGGGGGTAGTCGAGAAGATCGGCCGTGTACTCCGCAGCAGATACGAATCATTCCATAGCAGACGATCCGCCTACGTGATTCTTGAAAAGGATATGGATAGGTGGGATTGATAATGGCAATTATTCAATTATTGCAGTCACGTATAGTCATCCATATAATTCACGGAAATACAAAAAAGGAAGCAGTGGAAATATACGAGGATTTGGAACCGGGAATTTATCGTCAAGCTATTGAAGGAGTTTGGATGAAGCGGCTAGCCTATTGTTGCGGAAAGTTGAAGTGCGTCATATAGAAGACCCGAATTAAAATACTTTGGGGATCATTATATATAAATCCCTGAAATATTCATGCCCGCACATTGCAGGGGTGGTTCGCGAACCGCCCCTGCATGAGTTCCAGACCCTGTAAATGGTCCTTGCCCGTATCTAATGGGACTTTATTGATCGAGCAAACCCTCGCTCCTCACTCGGGGTTCACCTTGTCCAGAATACCGGTCGCCTCCAGGTCCCTGCGGAACGCCTCCTTCTCCCGCTGCGTGAGGGGCACGATGGGCGGACGCGGATCCCCCGAGGGCAGACCCAGAAGCCTCGTCCATTCCTTCAGGTACGCCGTCGTCCGTCCGTTCGGACCCGTCGTGAAGTACTTCCTCCGCACCGCGCGCAGCGGTTCCAGTGAATAGTTGATCTGCCACGCCCTCTCCGTCTCCCCCGACAGCGCCGCCTCGTAGTAGTCGCGGATCGGCGTGTAGCCCGGCACCTGGAACAGGTACGGAAGCGGCGAGGACATGTGCACCTGCATCCCAAGGTGCAGGAGACTCACCAGGAAGTGCTCCTCGTTCGGGTCGCACACCACTATCTCCTCCCCCACGCGACGCCGCACCTCGCTCTGGTGCGCCATGCTGGGAACCGCGTTCTTGATGCAGCAGATGTTCTCCAGTTCGCAGAGCCGCTCGATCAGTTCGGGACTCAGCGTCGTCCCCGATTTCGGCTGGTTGAACAGCGACAGCCCGATGTCCACCTGCTCGCAGATCGTCCGGAAGTACAGGAATATCTCCTCGTCGTCGTGCGCCCCGTACACCGGGTTGATCATGATCGCGTAGTCCGCACCCACCTCCTCGGCGCGCCTCGTCAGTTCCACCGCTTCCCGGATGTTGATGTGCGGCGTGTGCGGTATCGTCTGCGCAACCCCACGGCTCTCCTCGCACACGATGTGCTGCACACGCCTGCGCTCCTCGGGAGAGAGCGACCAGAACTCCCCCATCAGGCCGTTGCAGAAAAACCCGTCGATCCGCAGGTCGTCGATGCAGGTCCGGACGAAGCGCCGCAGACCATCCTCGTCCAGCTCCCCCGCGGGCGTGAACGGCGTCGTCAGCGCCGCCCAGACGCCCCTCATGTGTTCCCGGCAGTACGCCTTCGCCTCGCCCTTCGTGTATTCCATCTCCTCCCCCCATAAGCAGTCGGTAACGAAATCCCCGGACAGACTCTCCCCCGCCCACTCCCTACCCGGCAGGAAGGCCCGTGATCCGAGAACTCATCTTGATGCGGTAGATGTGGTTGTTCCCCGCTCCGTGCAGAAACGATATCACGTCGCGGAGGTATTTCTCGACCGGACAATCCCGCATGTAGCCCAGCCCCCCGTGCACCTCCAGAGAGAGCCGGCACACCTCGTACGCCGCTTCCGAGCACACCACCTTCGTCAGACACGACAGCTTCGGATCGTACTCCTCCGCGTAATCCACCGCCCAGGAGGTGCGCCACAGTACCGAACGCGCCGTTTCCAGACGCGTGTACATCTCCCCGATCATCTGTGCAACCGCCTGATGTCCCCCGATGGGCTTGCCGCCCTGCACCCGTTCCCGGGAATAGCTAACCGCGGCATCGAAGGCAGAACGACCCGCGCCCAGCACAGTCGCTCCGTAACCTCCCCTCCCGCGGGCAAGACGGCTTGTGCGCAACGCCTCCGCCTGACCCTCTTCCTCTCCCAAGCGGTTCAAGGCTGCAACCTCGGCGTTCTCGAAAACGAGCGTGGCGTTGCTCAGGAGGCGGCGACCCATCTTGTCGTGAATCCGGCCAACGCTAAGGCCCGGAGTGTCCGAGGGGACGAGGAACGGCGTCATCCCCTTGAGGCCTCCTTTCGTCCTGTCGGTGCGTGTGTAGACGATGTAGAGCCTAGCCGTTCCGCCGTTGCTGATAAAACTCTTGACCCCGTTCAGTATATAGACGTCTCCTTTGCGTTTGGCGCTCATCTGCACACCTGATCCGACGGCAGTATAGGGCAGCACATGATCCGTGCCTGAATCGGGCTCGGTCATGCATGTCGCCAGATGATAGTGGTGGTCTGAGACGAATGCCGGAAGGAAACGTTCCTTTTGCTCGTCGTTCGTCCAGTGTTCGAGGATGGGCGTGAACTTCCAGGTCTGATCGAAGGTGGCTGCCACGCCGAGATCCCCGGCCCCGAGTTCCTCGCCCACGATGGAAAGCGTAAGCATGTCGGCCCCGCCGCCGTGCTCATCAGACAGCGCCAGTGTGCGCAGGCCGAGTTTCGAGCCCTCCTCAACGACCTCGGTGGGGATGCACTCAAGCGGATTCGGGTTCCGGTCGAATTCCGCAGCAATGGGGCGCACGTGCCGCTCGACATAGTCGCGCGCGAGTTTTTGAAGGGCCTTTTGTTCGTCGCTCAGCGAAAAATCCAATGCTCCTCCTTCCAGCCAGACATTCGAGAGAAGGCAGGCAAGGGGCGCGCAGATATTCCATCCAAAGGAAAAAACACGTCATGCCGGATCGACATTCCTGCCTATGGAATGTGCGCTTCAACGAATAATTCAACATCTATAATCGGGAGTTCCCTGTCAATCCACTCGGCTGAATTTTATGGCGTAGCGCACATTCTTGCACGCGATGGGATCGTCCGTATCCCGGGACATCAGTGGCCAACCCCTGCCTGCGTCTTGAGTCCGATCAGGACGCTCTCCTTTACGCGCATCCCCCCCGCCCAGGCTGCCGGGAATCGTCGTGCAGATCCGCATATGGCAAAATACCTGTTTCATCCCGAGGAAAGCGTCATACCCGCCTATCGCTTCGAGGATTTGCCCACCGTGCAGCACAATTCGAACTTCTCAAGTTACCGGGGGAGTCGACCAGGGGCGAAATACATGTGTTTTGGGGCCGTGTGGAGCAGAAAATCAAGGTCCGCTTCAGTTTACGCGATGGGCAGTCGCAAAAACAGTTGCCAGGAGCGATGCGCGCAAGCTATCGGGCACTACGGCCCCAGGGATGAAGCGTTGGGACATTCACCGTCACGGAGGAGATCCCGGTGTCGACTGTGCGGTAACCTCTGGTCAGGCGTCTCCGATGACGATCAGCAGGTCCTTGGCATCGACTGTGGTGCCGACCGACGCAACAACCTTCTCAACGACGCCGCCGTGCTCCGCGCGGATCACGGTTTCCATCTTCATCGCCTCGATCGCCGCCAGCACGTCACCTTCCTCGATCGCTTCGCCTTCTGCGAAGAACACCTTGGTCACCATCCCCGGCATCGGTGCACCGACATGGCCGGTGTTTCCTTCCTCGGCCTTGGGCAGCGCCACGCCTGAGGCTGCGGCACTGCGGTCAGCGACGCGCACGGTCCTGGGTTGGCCGTTCAACTCGAAGAATACCGTGCATTCGCCCTTCCGATCAGTCTCGCTCCGCGTAAGGTAGCGAATGAAAAGGGTGCGTCCGCGGTCGATGTCCACGGAGATTTCCTCGCCCGGCTCCATGCCGTAAAAGAAAACCGGCGTAGGCAGAACGCTCACATCACTGTATTCGCGCCGCGCGGCGACGTAGTCGGTAAATACCTGGGGATACATCAGCCAGGAGGCGAATTCGACATCGCTGATGGGGCGTTGGGCCTTTTTTTCGGCTTCCGCGCGTTCAGCTTCGAGATCAGCCTCTGACAACACCGATCCGGGCCGTACGGTAATCGGCTCCCTTCCTTTGAGTATCTTCTCCTGCAAGGCGCGGGGAAAACCGCCGTGCGGCTGCCCCAGTTCGCCCGCGAACAACGAGACCACCGATTCTGGAAAGGCAATCTCGCGCTCGGGACTGACCACGTCTTCGGGCGTCAGCCCACCCGTCACCATCATCAACGCCATGTCGCCGACCACCTTGGAGGAGGGCGTCACCTTCACGATATCGCCGAACATGCGGTTTACCTCGGCGAAAGCCCGCGAGACCTCCGGCCATCGCTGGTTGTCGATGCCCAGTGCCCGCGCCTGTTCGCGCAGATTGGTGTATTGGCCGCCCGGAATTCCGTGGTCGTAGACATCCGACGTGCCGGCGCGGAAATCGCTCTCGAAGTCGCGGTAGAGGTTACGCACCTGCTCCCAATAGGTGGAGAGCATCATCACCGTATCAGGGTCGATTCCGGGGTCGCGCCCGGAGTGGCGCAAAGCCGCAGTGATCGAACCGAAACTTGGCTGCGAGGTGAGACCACTCATCGAATCCATCGCCGCATCCACAGCATCGACCCCGGCCTCCACTGCAGCGAGCACGCTTGCGGCGGAAATTCCGCTGGTATCGTGGGTGTGGAAGTGGATGGGTATACCGATCTCCTGCTTCAGTGTCTCGACAAGCGTCCGAGCTGCCGCCGGCTTGCAAAGACCCGCCATGTCCTTGAGACCCAGTATATGGGCACCTGCCGCCTCGAGTTCCCGGGCGAGTGCGACATAGTACTTCAGGTCATACTTGGTGAGGTTGGGATCGGTAATGTCGCCGGTGTAGCAGATCGCCGCCTCGCAGAGTTTGCCGGTTTCCAGTACCGCATCCATCGCCGTGCGCATGTTCTCGACCCAGTTGAGCGAATCGAAGATGCGGAAAAGGTCGATCCCGTTCTCGGCCGACCGGCGCACGAAATAGCGTACCACGTTGTCGGGGTAAGTGGTGTAGCCGACGCCGTTCGACGCGCGCAGGAGCATCTGGGTCAGGATGTTGGGCATCGCGGCGCGCAGCCGTTCCAGCCACGCCCAGGGACATTCATTGAGAAAGCGCATCGCCACGTCGAAGGTAGCACCTCCCCAGCATTCGACCGAGAAAAGCCGGGGCAGCAACCGCGCATAGACCGGCGCGATGGCGACCAGGTCGTAACTGCGGACCCGTGTCGCCAGAAGCGACTGATGCGCGTCCCGGAACGTGGTGTCGGTCATCAGCACCTGTTCCTGATCGAGCATCCACTGGGCGAAAGCCTCGGGCCCGAGGGCATCGAACAACTGGCGCGAACCATCCTGAACCCCGACGCCGGAGACTTCCGGCACGTTCGGAGTCTGGTGCGTCGGCGGTTCGGGCCGTCCCTCGACGGCGCCGTTGCCGTTCACGATCACGTTCCCCAGATAACGCAGCAACCGCGTCGCGCGGTCTCGCCTGTAGGCGAAGGTGAACAGTTCTGGCGTCTCGTCGACGAAGCGCGTCGTGCAGGCACCTTCCAGAAACTGGCGATGGCCGATGACGTTTTCCAAAAAGGCGAGGTTGGTGGCGACACCGCGGATACGGAATTCGCGAATCGAGCGGTCCATCCGCCGGATCGCCTCCTCGAACGTCGGCGCCCAAACCGTCACCTTCTCCAGCAGCGAATCGTAGAACGGCGTAATTCGCGCGCCCGAATAGGCTGTGCCGCCGTCCAGGCGCACATCGAACCCGGTAGCACCGCGATAGGCGGTGAGCACGCCGTAATCCGGAATGAAATTGTTTTCCGGATCCTCCGTGGTCACCCGGCACTGCATGGCGTGACCGTTCACCCGAATCTCGTCCTGGCCCGGGATTTCGCTATCAGGCGCGCCGATAGCGGCTCCGCCTGCGATGCGGATTTGCGCCTTCACCAGATCCACTCCGGTCACCATCTCGGTGACCGTATGTTCCACCTGGATGCGCGGGTTCACTTCGATGAAGTGGAACGAACCGGTGTCATCGTCGACCAGAAACTCGACGGTCCCTGCGTTATTGTAGCCTACCGCGCGGCCTATTCTGAGCGCACTCTCGTGGATCGCCGCACGGGTCGCCTCGTCGAGATAATGTGCCGGTGCCTGCTCGACGATCTTCTGGTTGCGCCGCTGCACCGAACAGTCCCGCTCGTGGAGATGGACAAGGTTGCCGTGATTGTCGCCGAGTATCTGGACCTCTACGTGCCGTGCGTGGCGAATCAGCTTTTCGAGATACACCTCGTCATTCCCGAATGCCGCCAGGCACTCGCGTCGCGCGGCTTCGACCGCATCGGCGAATTCGGCCTCGTTCTCGATCGTGCGCATACCGCGCCCGCCGCCGCCCCAACTCGCCTTCAGCATGACGGGAAAACCCACCTCCCGGGCGAGGTGCGCGGCCTCTTGCCGGTCGTGCGGGAGCGGGCCAGTCGCAGGCACCACCGGAACTTCCGCCGACAGTGCTATCTCCCGCGCCGCCACCTTGTTGCCGAGCGCGCGCATTATCTCGGGCCTGGGACCGACGAGGACGATTCCTGCGTCCGCGCAAGCTTCGGAGAACTCGGGATTCTCGGCCAGGAAGCCGTATCCGGGGTGGATCGCATCGGCAGCGTTCTCGCGCGCAACGCGGATCACCTCGTCGATGCTGAGATAGGCCTCGATCGGACCCATGCCCCGGCCTATCAGATAGGCTTCATCGGCCTTGAAGCGATGAAGCGCGAAGCGATCCTCCTGCGAGTAGATCGCGATTGTCGCGATGCCGAGTTCGACCGAGGCGCGAAACACGCGAATGGCGATTTCGCTCCGGTTGGCGACCAGGAGCCGACGGAAATTTGTCTGCCGCTGGTTGATCATGACACCCCCTCTGCGCCTGAGCGGAACTTCTGCCCACATGTTCACGGTTCTGATTCCAGCAAACGTCCGGGCCGGTTGGCTCCTCGTGAATCATCGGACCTGATACATGCTTCAAACCGGTGTCCACATGGCTCAGAGGCCAAACCGTCGATGCGTCACATCCATTACGGCAAGGACCCGGGCACTCCTGATCCTGAAACCAGTCCGCGTCAGTTCTTCCCCGTGAATACCAAGAACCGGCTCTGGATGCATTCTCACATGTTGCCGCACGACCAGCCATCGTCGCATCGGGAAAGTCCGGCCCGGCGCGGACGAGAAATGCATTCGCCACTTCACATATTGTCCCATCGTGCCACCTGATTCCGGTGAATGCCCAGGAAACCGGAAAGCGCGATCCTGCCCCTGCTCATCAGTCCCTGCTCGTTAATCTATCTTGCAATCACAGTTTCACACATTGCACGAGAAGACACCAAATACGCTTGACCCATCGTATGTGGAATCATCATCCTTTTGGCGAGCGTACTCCCTGCGAACGGGCGCAACCTCATCACGAATCTTCATCGCCACCGGACGTGCCAAGCCCTGCCGCATCGGACAGCGCAGCAAATCATGCCGAGGGGAAAGTGCAGTTTGCGGTTCAAATCCCCGGGTTTCCCTCTTATCGAAGGGGAGCGCTCTGTACAGGAGAACCTCTTCTCCCTTCAAATCCCGTTGGCGCTTGCTGCCCTACTCCAGCACGTCCCTGCACGCCTGCTCGATGTGTGCCTGGCCGATCTGGAGGGCGTCGTAGACCTCATGGGGAAGGCCGCTCTGGCCAAACTGATCCGTGCCGAGGCATCTTTGCTCAGCCCCAAGCGCACCACCGAGAAACGAGAGCGCGAGCGAGTGGCCGTCCAGTACAGAGACGATGGGATTATCGATGTGCGCATTGCCCACCATCATCTCGAGACGTGACAGGCGGCCTGCTTTTTTCGCCTTTTTGTGCTCGGCGTATATTCTGTCCGCGCTCGTTAGCACGAAAACGTTCGCGTATACACCCTCATCCAGCAGCGAGCGGGCGGCGGTAATGACTTCGGGCGTCATCACCCCGCTCACGAAGAGGTTCACCGCATTCACACCCGCGCGGTAACCGGGTTGGTCCCTGGCCGAGTGGAGCAGGTAGCCGCCTTCCAGTGTATTTCGACGCAGCACCTCGCGCTTCATCGGGTCCTGAAGCCAGTCTTCCGGCAGGAGATTCTGATCGATCGACTTCGTGCTCAGGCGAAGATAGAAGGCCGGGCAATCGCCCTCGCCCAGAACACGGCCGATAGCCGAGAGAAGCAGCCACTCCACCTCGACGGCGAAGGTCGGTTCGCAGGCTTCGAGCCCCGGCATTTCCAGGGATATGGCGGGCGTCAGGATACTCTGGTGCGCGCCTCCTTCCGGGGACAGGCTCGTGCCGCTCGGCGTCGCCACCACGATGAAGCGCCCCCCGTTATAAACCGCGTAGCGAAGTGCATCGAGACAACGGCTGATGAAAGTATCGTAGACCGTACCGATCGGGCAGATGCGCACCCCGCAAAGCTCCCTCGAAACGCCGAAGGCGGCGAGCAGGAGCATAAGGTTGTTTTCCGATATCCCCAGTTCGATGTGCTGGCCCGCAGGCGATTCCTCCCACTTGAGGAGCCTTTGCACCTGCTGGAGGGCAAAGAAATCCGCCTTGCCTTCCGGGTGATACACGCCGCGCCGGTTGATCCACCCCCCCCAGGTTTGTGCTCACCGCCACGTCGGGCGAGGTCGTGACGATGTGGCGCGCAAGCGCATCCTCCCTTGCCAGGCGCGCCATGATGGCGCCGAATGCCTCCTGCGTGGAAATGTCTGAGGCGAAGTTCGAGCCCATTTCCTCGGGTACGGGGTCGGGGATTATCTCTTCCCTTTCGAGGGTGGCCCGTGCATCGTAGCGCGCAACAGCCGCCTCGACCGCGCGGGCTTCCGCGCTTCCCGTCACGAGGGGCGCGAGCTCCTCTCCCTCATTCAGGCCCGTGGAATCGCGAAGTTCCGCGATTTGGACGCCGGTCAGGAGTTGGGAGTGGTTCATCGGATCGCCCGCGATGGGAAGTCCCCAGCCCTTGATGGTGTAGGCGAGGATCATCACGGGCTTGTCCTGAACGCCGTCCGCCTCCTCCAGGGCTTCCAGGATACACTCGATATCATGGCCCCCAAGGTCCGATAAGAGGGCGGGTAATTCCTCGTCCGCGTAGCGGTCCAGAAGTCCCTCGAGGCCCCTGTAATCGTCAACCTCACCGCGTGTGAGGCCCTCTCTTATCTCGCGCCCATTTCTCCCGATGAGACTCTGGTACTCGCCGTTCGACATGTCGTCGATGCGTCGCCTCAGAGACTCGCCGTTTCGAAGCGCAAAAGCGGCTTGCAAGCGCTTTCCGTACTTGAGTTCCACCACGTGCCAGCCGTGCAGGCGAAACTGATCGCGAATCTGCTGTGCCTTGCCGTCGGGCACGACACGGTCGAGACTCTGGCGGTTCAGGTCCACCACCCAGATGACGTTGCCTAGGTGCGCGACGTATTCCTCCGCCAGTGCCTCCCAGATGTTTCCCTCATCGAGTTCGGCATCCCCCACCAGGGAGATGAAACGCTGCGGCGGACCTTCGCCGAAATGATCGTCGATATAGGACTGCATGAGCGCGGCGAACGAGGCGGCGACCGAGGGTAGCCCCAGCGAGCCGGTGGTGAAATCGACGGGGCATTCATCCTTCGTGCGACTCGGGTAGGCCTGCAAGCCTCCGAAGGCGCGGAGGTCGTGCAGACGTTCCATCGGCAAATCGCCCCTCAGCGCATGGGCCGCGTGAAGGGCGGGCGATGCCTGGGGCTTGATGGCCAACCTGTCCCCCGTCTTGAGCCAGCGGAAGAACATGGCCGTCAGCAGGCTCACCACCGAGGACGAACTCGCCTGGTGACCGCCTATCTTGATCGCCTTGGAACCCGGGCGCAGGTTATTCGCGTAATGCACACTGTAGGTGGAAAGCCAGAGCAGCCGCTTCTCGATGCGGCGCAGAATGTCTGCTTCGTCCTGTTCAACGGCGTTCGTTTCTGGCGGAGGGTTCACGCCGGTCTCTCCCTCGGGAGTCCGGGGTCAGTGGATTATCCGCGCACCCCGATGTGAAGCTCGGCGATGCCGCCCGTCATGGGGCGATGGCTCACCTCGCGAAAGCCCGCATCACGCATCATCAACGAGAGCCTCTCTGCTTCCGGAAATTCATATACCGTGTTTGGAAGATAAGTATACGCGCTTCGGTGTGCGGATACGAGCCTCCCCACCACCGGAAGGAGCAGCCGGAAATAAAACAGATACAACAACCCGAACAAACCCTCCGGGTGGCCGAATTCCAGAACCACGAGCCTGCCGCCCTCTTTCAATACGCGCCGCATCTCGGCCAGGCCCGCTTCCCTGTCCTCGAAATTCCGCAGGCCGAACGCGATGACGACACCATCGAACGCGGCATCCTGAAAAGGAAGTCTCAGCCCATCCCCCTGAATCAGGGCCAGGGGAACACCCCGCTTCTCCGCTTTCGCCTTTCCGCGCACAAGCATGGGATAGGCGAAATCAACACCGACGATGATCGCCCCACCTCCCGCCTGTCGATGCACTTCCAGCGCGACATCCGCCGTTCCCGTTGCCAGATCAAGAAAGCGGGCATCCGTTCCACCCGAATCGTTCAAGAGACCAGCCACGGCGCGCGCGCGCCAGAGGCGATCCACACCGAAACTCAGAAGGCGATTCAGGAGGTCGTACGTGGGCGCGATGTCCGAGAACATCGCCTGAACCTGCTTTTTCTCGATGCGGGTCGGCACGGGCGCATTCAGCCTGCGCGGATGAGCACGTCAGTGATGGCACCCGCCGCGATGACGACGGACACCCAGGCGTTCAAATTGAAAAACGATATGTCCACGCGGCTCAAGTCGTCGGGCCGCACGATCCAGTGCTCCCAGAAGAGGAGACATCCCGCAACCACAAGCGCTATCCAGTAGAACGGTCCCGAGCCGAACGCAACACCCGCGACAAGGAAGCAGGCCATCATCCCCAGATGAGCGAGCACAGAGACGATGAGCGCGCCTTTCACGCCCAGAAGGCACGGCAGGGAATAGATGTTCTCCTCGCTGTCGAAATCCACGTCCAGACAGGAGTATATGAGGTCGAAACCTCCCACCCAGAGGGTGACGCCCAGGAAGAGCAAGACGGCCACCAGGCGCAGGTCGCCTCGAACGGCCACCCATGCCCCCGCAGGCGCACATCCCAGCACGAAACCCAGGAACAGGTGCGTCCAGGAGGTGAAACGCTTGGAAAAGCTGTAGAAGACGATACAGGCCGCGACGGCGAAAGAAAGCACGAACGCCAGGGGATTCAGCATCCAGGCGGAGAATATGAAGAGTGCCAGAAAGCCCGCCAGCATCAAGAGGATGGATTTCGAGTGGAGCAACGCCTGAAACTCGGCGCGGTCTTTCGTCCTCGGATTTCTGGGATCGATATCCCTGTCGGCGAAGCGGTTGAGTGACATGGCGAAATTGCGCGCACTCACCGCCGCAATCACCATCCAGAACAGCACCCAGGCGGAAGGAATCCCACATTCGGCCATCACGCCGCCCATCAGCACGAATGGAAGACCGAAGATGGTGTGTTCGAACTTCACCATGCGCAGGAGTTGCCTGAAACTTCCGAGCACCGATACTTCAGCCGCCAAGGCCGTACTCCTCCCACCGCCTCGTGACGCGTTCCTTTATCTCGTCCGTCATCACGATCTCGGGCGGCCATTCGCGTTCGAAACCCTCGGACGCCCACTTGCGCGTACCGTCCACGCCCACCTTGCTGCCCACGTGGAGACGCGGCGCGGCGTGTTCGAGTGCGTCCACGGGGCCGTCGACGAATACCATGTCGCGCCTCGGGTCGATGCTGCCGAGCACCTTCCAGGAGACCTCGCTCATGTCGTGCACGTTCACGTCCTCATCCACGATCACGATGACCTTCGCCAGCGCCATCTGGCCCATTCCCCAGAGGGCATACATCACTTTCCGTGCGTGGTAGGGATAGGCTTTCCGGATGGAGACGATCACCATGTTGTGGAACACGCCCTCGGCGGGCATGTGCACATCCACGATTTCGGGCAACTGCATCTTCATCAGCGGCAGGAAGATGCGCCCCGTCGCGCCGCCGAGCCAGTAGTCTTCCATCGGCGGGCGGCCCACGATGGTGGTGGGGTAGATGGCATCCCGCTTTCT
The DNA here is from genome assembly GCA_965200245.1 of bacterium. Classification (GTDB taxonomy): domain Bacteria; phylum UBA8248; class UBA8248; order UBA8248; family UBA8248; genus Bin107. The sequence continues at coordinate 654,700 of CBDATS010000004.1, forward strand.
CGTGATGGCCGTGACGTGAAAGACGGGATAATCGTCCGCCAAGGAATACCAGCCCGTGTGATCGCCGAAAGGTCCCTCCTCCCTCAATTCGCCCGGGTTCAGGTAACCCTCCACCACGATGTCCGAATCTGCGGGAACCTCCACGTCCACCGTCCTGCACTTGACGAGTTCGGCGCTCTTCCGCCTCAGGAAACCGGCCAGGTTCAATTCATCTATCGCGGGCGGAAGCGGCGCACTTGCCGCATAGACGTAGACGGGATCACCTCCCAAAGCTATCGCCATCTCCATGCGCGCGCCCATCTTCGAGCTTTCCTGAAAGTTCTGCGCCCCGTCGTGATGGAGATGCATGTGCATACCCGCGGTCGTCTCGTCAAAAAGCTGTACGCGATAGAGGCCCACATTGCGCCTGCCCGTCCGGGGGTTTCGTGAGTAGATGTGCCCGAAAGTAATGTAACGTCCTGCGTCCTCGGGCCAGCATTTGATGGCGGGAATCGAGAAGAGGTTCGGGTTTTCAGTCTCCACGATCTCCTGGCACGGGGCCGTGCCCACCGTTTTTGGGGAGAAGGATGCGAGCCGCGCGAGCTTGGGCAGCATCTTCACCTTCTCGATGATACCCTGGGGCGGCTTGATCTCCAGAAGCTCGGCCACCTCGTCCGCAACCGCTTCCATACTATCGACGCCCAGGGCCATTTTCATTCGCGCATCCGAGGCATAGGCGTTGATGAGGACGGGAACGCCGTATTCTTCGCCACCCGGGCCGACGGGTTTTTCGAACAGAAGTGCCGGGCCGCCGTTTTTCACCGAGCGGTCGGCTATCTCGGTGATCTCGAGTTCCAACTCCACCGGTACCTTGACGCGGCGCAGTTCGCCCGCCCGTTCCAGGGAATCGACGAAATCTCTGAGGGAAGCGTACGCCATTTTTTCCGGGAAACTACTCGATGACCCTGGGGACGCGGAAGTGGCCCTTTGCAAAATCGGGTGCCATCTTTTCCATATTCTCGATGGGGGACTCGGTGACTTCGTCCTCGCGGAACACGTTCACGATGTCGAGGACATGCGAAGTGGGCTCCACATCCTCGGTGTCCACCTCGTTCAACTTGGCGATATGCTCCAGAATGGCGCCCAGCTGTTCGGTGAACTTCCCGATCTCGTCCTCCTGCAGTTCCAGCCTCGCCAGTCTGGACACGTGGATCACGTCTTCACGCGATATGGACATCATATTCTCCTCCTGCTGCCCTTATACCGCCGGGTTCTCGCCTGCGTCAACGCTCTCGTCGGCGGGCGAGAGTGACGCGTATTTCAAGACCAGTTTCCTGGGTCCCACCTTCTCGAACTCCACGTTCACCACCGTGCGGTCTCCCGTCCCTGTACGCGAGGAGACTATGCCGAAACCGAATTTCCCGTGTCGCACGCGCGCGCCGGGCGCAAAGGGGCCGAACGCGGCGGGAGGAATGGCAGGCGTATCCTTCACTTCGCCGCGAGGGGAAGCTTTCGCATCGGACAGGATATCTTCATATCGCGAATCGGCGGGATCCCGCGGCGTTCTGAACCTGCGCGGAGCGTGCCTCCTCCTTGGCGTATGATCTCCCACGCGTCTGATGACTTCAGGCCCGATTGCATCCATGAACCGGCTCGGGCGCGACGCCCAGCTCTCTTTCGCGCCATTCGGCCGCCGTTCTTTCGCCCAGGACAGGTACAAGACCTCTTTCGCGCGCGTAACGCCTACGTAGAGAAGCCTTCTCTCCTCATCCAGACTGGCCGGCTCATCCAGCGAACGGTTGTGCGGAATCAGCCCATCCTGCACGCCCACGACTCCCACGGCGGTAAACTCCAGGCCCTTCGCCGCATGAAGCGTCATCAGGGAGAGCGCACCGTTTTGGCCTGACAACTCATCCGCCTCGCCCATGAGCGCCAGTTCCTCCAGAAACAGGGTCCTGGCCTCTTCCGATTCGGGCGAGAGGGCTTCTTCCTTTCCCAGTCGCATCTCGAACGCTCGCGCTGCGGCGACAAACTCATCCGCACCCTGCATTGCGCGCGCTGCGGCGCGACGTCGATCGGCGGATGCGCTCTCTCTTACAGAACGCGAAAGCCAGGCCCGATAACCCGTCCGATCGAGCGTCTCCTCTATCAAACACGAAGGACCCGCTTTCAGGGCAGCGAGATACCCGAGCGTCTCAAGCAGTTTTCCGATACCCTGCACAGCACTTCCCCTGATACGTCCCCCGTCCAGAGCGGCCCGCACATTGGCGATCGTCAATCCGGTCGCGCCTTCCTGCGCAATGGCCTTCAGGCTCGCGGGTCCCAACCCCCTTGGCGGGCGGTTCACGATACGCGAGAATGCTACGCTGTCATCGGGCCGTATCAGCACCCGCAGGTAGGCGGCCAAATCCTGTACCTCGGTGCGGTCGAAAAACCGTTGTCCCTTCACCACCTGGTATGGAATCTCTCGCCTGCGGGCAGCTTCTTCCAGAGGGCGCGACTGCGTGTTGATTCGGTAGAAGACGGCAACCTCCTTCCAGGGGATCGCGCCGCCCGCCCCCGCCTCGATCAGGCGATCGATAACGCCTTCCGCCTCTTCTTCCGGGTTCGTCGCCGCCAGATAACAGACGGCCTCACCGGCGGCCTTGCGCGTGAAAAGCCTCTTTTTGCGACGTTCCCCCGCTTTATCCATGATACGCGAGGCGAAGTTCAGTATCGCACCGCTCGATCGGTAATTCTCCTCCAAGCGGAACACCAGTGAGCCGGGAAACCTGCGCTCGAAATCCAGGATGTTCTCCACCCGCGCACCCCGCCAGCCATAGATTCCCTGATCGTCATCCCCCACCGCGAACACGCGCCCGTGAAGGCGCGAGAGCAGAGCCACGAGTTCATCCTGCACAGGGTTGGTGTCCTGGTATTCGTCGACGAGTATTTCCTGAAAGCGACCCTGGTATTTCCGGAGAACCCCGGCATGGCGCCGGAACATCTTCAACGGACGCGCCAACAGGTCTTCAAAATCCAGCGCGCCCGCCTCGGCCAGGGCGCGCTCATAGACAGGCGCGATTCTCCGGGCGATGGCGTCGATACTGAAGGGAAGCGGCTCGGAGTCATCCGTCTCCGCCAGAGATGTCTTGCGGCGTCCTATCCGTTCCAGAACCGAGCGGGGCGGGTAGCGCTCCTCGCTGATGTGTGCCGCAGCCATACACCGTTTGACGAGCGTCAGACACTCCCCGCGCGAGCAAATGGTGAAGTCGCGAGGCAAACCCGCATTCTCGGCTTCCGCTCTCAAAATCCTTGCGCACACCGCGTGAAAAGTGCCCACCCAGATGCCGCGCGCACCCTCACCCAGGGATCCGAAAAGGCGTTCTCTCATCTCGCCCGCCGCCTTGTTCGTGAACGTAATGGCGAGTATCTGATTCGGAACCATGCCTTCACCGAGCAGTCGGAGAATGCGGTGGACAATTACCCGCGTCTTGCCCGAACCGGCGCCCGCCAGCACGAGGTTCGCGCCCGGCGGTGCAAGCACTGCCTCTTTCTGTCGGGGATTCAGATATTCCAGAAAGTCCACGGGTACGTTTTTCGCCTTAAAACCTTCGGCGGCCCACGCTCGGCCTGGGAGCACGGATGAGCGTTCGCTCAGGGTAGATCCCCTTGGTTACCGTCACATTGGGCGCGATCCAGCAACCCGGTCCAAGCAGCACGCCGGGGGAAGTCACGGCGTTACATCCGAGTTCGACGTCATCGCCTATGATGGCGCCCAGTTTCGAGAGACCGGTATCAATGCGTTCCTCCCCGGTGCGAAGGACGATGTTTTTCGTCTCGCCCGTTTTTTTCTCTTTTTCTGTCCTGAGTTCGAGGTTCGCCAGCTTGACGCCCGCGCCCAGGTTCGACCCCGCACCCAGGATACTGTCTCCCACGTAGGCGAAATGTCCCGCGTGCGCTCCGTCCAAGAACGCGCTGTTCTTGACCTCGGTCGCATGGCCCACGACGGCGTCGGGACCGATCAGGCAGCCGCCCCGCAAATACGCTCCATGTCTGACTTCCGCACCCGCACACAGCACCGTCGGTCCCTTGATTACGACGCCCGGTTCCACCCGCGCGCCGGCTTCGATGACCAGGCCGACAGATGTGATTTTGAGGTTTTCTTCCAGTGCGAGCAGCCCCTCGCTCACCACCAGGCCGTCTTCCACGCGCAGGGCGGAGGCTTCGCTCAATGGCACATCCATCTCGTCCACGACTTTCCGAACGAAATCGCCCAGCAGGCCGACCGCCTCCCAGACATTGCATACGCCATCAAGGAAGGAGGCATGGGGGAATTCGCCGAGCTTTCGGAAATAGGTTTCCGGGGTCGTCCCGTTCATCTTTTCATATCCAGATACCACGCGCCCAAAGATGTGATGTTTACATCCCCTGCATCCTTGCACACAAGTCCGCCGCGCAGTGCCTCTTTTCTTATGGCTGCCCCGTGTACCGGCGCACCGAAACGGGCAACTGCGTCTGTTCCGAGAAGCGCATCGACCGCCAGGGGGTCCATCCCGCGCTCGCGCAAGGCCTCCAGCAAGGAAACTTCCGCCCGCGCACCGGGAGCGACGTCATTCTTCATGCGGCCGAGAATCTCCCGCAACACCTCTTCCCCCATGGCGGAGAGCTTCTCCCGCCACTCCACGGGACCTCTCAACACCACGCCAGTTCTGTTCTCCGTGCCTGAGTTTCTCACATAAACCGCGCCCAGCGGTCCTCCGGTCCCGTCTTCCAGAGCGAGATACATGACGCCGGGATCGTCATCGAGCGGCGCGAAATTCCAGAAAGCCGCACCCGAAAAAGCCGTCCTAGCAGATTCCATCAGTCTCCCGGCGATGGCCTCCCACGCCTCTGTTCCCGGCGCGAAGCGGCTGCGTTCCACGTGATAGGCATAATAAGACCTCTTAAACCCTCGGGGAAACGGTGCTGCGACAGCCGCATACGCCTCTTCGGGTTCTGCATCCTCGAAAAGGCTCCGCACCGCGGCACTGGTGTTGAGAAAACCCTTGAGACCGTCTCCCGCCGCGAATCTCCGCCCCTTGCCCAACGCGTTCACGAGCAGACCCGGCGCAACCGTATGGCCTGATTCCTCGCCACCCAGAGCGAAACGATCTCCCCATTTGCGCACCTCGTTCAGGATCCACTTGTCCCCCACGGGGGTGAAGACGACACGAAGCCCTGTCTCGGCCAGGGCCGCTGTCGCGCCCGAATCGCTCTCTATGGTGGCGGCGGCCACTTGCCCATCGGGAAGTTCGCCCTCGCGCTTCAGAAAACGGGCCTGCAGGACGAGCGCGTCGTCACCATCAATGACGTGAAGCGCGTCCCGAAACGGGTTGTAGACGAGGGTGTAGCCCCTGTCGCCGTCGGCATCCAGAATGCAGGCCACCGCAAGGCCGTCGCCCCTGCGGAGTTCCCCGCGCCGCGCGCGACCCGTTTCGAGGAGGACACGCGCCCCTGTGTGCCCGGCGATGAAATCGGTGTCATCTCCTTCGATGACGCGTCTGCCCTCTAGCGCGACCACACCTCCATTTTCGTTCACGCGGCCATCGCCCAGAGTGTTCACCTCGTTCACGTCCAGCGGGCACAATTCCTCGAGAACCTGTGTGGCCAGCCCGCTCCACGCCCCCGCCGCCGGGTCCACGACGAGGCTCCATCGGGAAAGGTCACCCTCGCGCAGCCAACAGTTGGGAAGTCTTGTGACATAGTCCACATAAAAGGCGCGCGCCTCGGCCGCTGCTTCCACCCCCTGGCCGTTCCCGGGTGTCTGTGCCACCGAATTCCAGTCGCTCGCCCAGACGCGGTCGCTGAGCACAGCATCTTCCTCTGGAAGGGGTTTCATCGAATCAGGAGAAATCAGGATTTTTACACCGTTTTGTTCCCCGGGATTGTGAGAGGCGGTGAGAACGACGGCGCCCGCCCCGCCCACGCCCGCCAGATAGGCCGCCGAGGCAGGGGTGGGCATCACACCGAGCGAGAGCACGTGCGCCCCTGTGCGCAGGAGGCCGTTCACGCATGCGGCGATATGTTCTCCTTCCACGTCCCGGGGGTCCCAGGCCAATACCACAGCCGCCGGCGAGACGAGCTGTTCGGAGGCCCTCTCCAAGAGCCATTTGCCGGCCTCGAAGACGTAATGCTCGACAAAGCGGGGGGTGAGAACGCCCTGCTGCACGAAGGCAGTGCGCGCCTCGATTCCCGTCGCCTGCGGGTGCTCTTCATCCACGGCGAGGCCGCGAACCCCGTCCGTTCCCTGAAACTTCGCGTTTGACATCGCGGGAGGTACGCCCCTAGGCGACGGTGACGGACTTTGCCAGAGCGCGCGGCCTGTCGACATCGCGCTTCAAGGCCACAGCGAGGAAGTAGGCCAGCAACTGCCCCGAGACCAGATGCAGGAAGGGCGCGAGCAGGGGAGAGACTCTCGGCAGCACGATCTCCTCGCTGAAAAGTCCCTCCACCACATCGTCACCATCGAAGCGGTAGCCGAGCACGAAGCCGCCGCGTGCGCGCACTTCTTCCACGCAGCTCCTGGTGAGAGCGTGGAGTTCGGCTTCTTCGGGCGTGGGCATGAGGACGATGGTGTACATATTCTCGTCTATCAGGGAGATGGTGCCGTGCTTGAGAAAACCTGCACTCATTCCTTCCGCGTGGAGGTAGGTGACTTCCTTCATCTTGAGGGCGCACTCGAGCGCTGCCGGGTAGTAAATACCCCGGCCCAGGTAGAGCCAGTTCTTCATGTGCTGGTGCGCCTGCGCCGCTGCGTGGAAATAGCCCGATCGTTCGTTGAGGGTCTCGAGTACGAGGTCGGACAGGGCGGCCACCTCTTTCCGCAACGCAACAACCTCCGCCTCGTCCACACGTCCCGCGAGCAGGCCGAACTCCATTGAGGCGAGCAGCAGTATCACCGCCTGGCTCAGGGCTGTCTTGGTACTGATAACGCATTTTTCGGGGCCTGCGCCCTGCAGGACAGGCACGTCCACCGAGCGGACGAGGGTGGAGCCCATCATGTTCACGATGCCCGCCGTCCTCGCTCCATTCGATTTCGCATGACGCATGGCGCTCAACGTATCGTAGGTTTCCCCCGACTGGCTGATGGAGCAAAAGGCGTCTTCCGGTCCCATTTCCACGACGTGGGAGAATTCGTCCGTGCTGACGACGGGCAGATACCTTCCCCCCATGGAGTTGAAGAAATACTGACCCATCGACGCGATGTAATACGTCGTTCCCACGCCGCCCAGAAAGCATTGCCGCGACTCTTGGATCATCCCGGCCAGGGCCTGAATATCCTTTCTGGGAATCTCGAGGGCGGCCTGGACGGTGGCAGGCTGGTCGTAAATCTCCTTGAGCATGAAATGCGGATAGCCGCCCCGGCGCGCCTTTTCCGCGTCCCACTCGATTTCGGTGATTTCCTTGTCGACGCTCTCTCCGGTGAGCAGACTCTTTACAACGTAGCTTTCCGGCGTGATGACCGCAAACTCGCCGTCTTCCATGATGATCGCCCGGCGTGTGAACTCGAAGAAGGCGCTGAAATCCGACCCCACGTAGTTGGCGTCGTCCCCCAGTCCGATAATGAGGGGCGATTCGCGCCTCACGCAGAATATCCGCCCCGGCGCGTGGACCGAGATGACCGCGAGCGCGAAGGTACCCTCGAGTTCGTCAATCGCCTCCACGAAGCCTGCTTCCACGTCCTGGCCGTTTCGCGCGACTTTCTGCGCCACCAAGTGCGCGATGACCTCGGAATCCGTTTCCGATCGGAACGACGCACCCTCGCGCGCGAGTTTCTTTCTGAGTTCCCTGTAGTTCGAGATGATACCGTTGTGCACTACGGCGATGCGGCTCTCATTGTCCGCATGGGGATGCGCGTTCGCCTGCGTCACCCCGCCGTGCGTCGCCCAGCGCGTGTGCGCAATGCCTACCAAGCCCTTCATGTCCGTGAAGCGTTCCAGTGCGTTCACCGCCTCCACGGTTCCCACGTTCTTGCGGACGTCAATCGTTCCGTTTCTCTGAACGGCCATGCCGCAGGAATCGTAACCGCGGTATTCCAAGGCTGCGATGGAGCGCAGGAGCTTCTGCGAAACGTTCGCACTCGCCGCCATGCCCGCGATGCCGCACATGCTAGCTTTCTCCCCGGGGGTAGGTGTAATGGTGCGGAATGACCTTGCCGGGCGGGACGACGGTTCCGGAGGCGAGCGTGTTCGATGCACCGACCTGCGCACCGTCGCCCAGAAAGGAACCTACCTTCTCAAGGCCTGACTCGACCTCTCCCTCCGGCATTCGCACCATGTTGGGGGAGCGGTCGAGGTTCTGAGTCAGCGTCATGGTGCCCGAACCCACCACGGCGCCCTCGCCGACCACGCTGTCTCCCACGAAGGAGAGACGCCCGACCCGAACACCGTTGAACAGGATGCAGTTCTTGAGTTCCACGCCGAAACCGATGGTCGCGTTCGCGCCGATGGCCGTATAGGGACGGACCAGAACCCCGTTTCCGAGAAACGTGTTTTCCCCGATGAAACACGGTCCGAATATAGAGACGCCCGATTCAATCACCACGTTTTTTTCGATCACCACGGGACCACGGAACTGCACTGCGCCCCTCAGCATCACACTGCCGTCCACGCGTGCTTCGCTCCAAGTGTCCATGATCATCCGGTTGCCCTTGAGCAGGTCCCAGGGATGTTGGGCGTCCAGCCAGGGTTCCTCCCAAATCGAGGAGCGAAGACCCCCTCTTGCGCACAGCCTGTTCAGGGCCTCGTCCATATCGAGAGTTTCAAGCAAATCGAACAGCCGGCATGGCATGACAAACACGCCGGCCAGAACGTAGTTACCCACCTCGCGTTCCACGGGCTTTTCCACGAGACGCTCTATCTGCATGTCGTTGCCGAGATAGACCGTGCCGTAGTTCTGGGCGTGGGGCGTATGGCAAATCGCCGCAACGGGTTGCTGGAAGGAACCGAACGTCTGCACAACCTGGCGATACATGTTTTCCGACGCCAGCACGTCCGCATAGACCAGCAGAAACGACTCGTCTTCCAGGAAATGCCCTTTCGCGAGGCTGATGGCGTCACGGATTCCCGTGGACTCCTCCTGGCGGATATACTGTATCGTCATCCCGTAGCGCGAACCCTGCCCGATTTCACTGATGATCATGTCGGAGCGGTGGCCAACGACAACGACGAGATCGCTCACGCCTGCCGCGCGTATCTTCCTGAGCGTCGAGTGGAGAAGCATCTCGCCTGCCATCGGCAACATCGCCTTCGGCCGGGTATTCGTGAACGGATACAGGCCTGCCCCTCGGCCAGCTGCCAGAATCAATGCTCTCACGAGATACCTTTCTCAGATTCGCTCAAAACGGGCCCGAAGCGGGCATTTTTTCTGCCTTGCGCGGGAAATTATAGCAAATCGGGCGGGTTTGCGCGCATCAGGGTCTGGATTTACGCTTCTCGTAGATTGTCTGCGCACGACTCAAATCTTCTTTCGTGTTCACGCCGAGCGTTTCTTCGGGTGAAGCAAGGGAGAGTCCGACAACGACGTGCCCCCCTGCGCGCGCGATGGCGAAGACGTCAGGCAGGTAGTATTCCCCCTGGTTATTCTCGGGTTTGATCCTCGACAGGGCGAATCGCAGGAAAGCGGCCTCGAAAGCGTAGGTCCCCGTGTTGATCTCGCGAATTTCCTTCTGCTCATCCGTAGCGTCCGATTCCTCCACTACACCGACGAGCCTTTCTCCATCGCGCAGTACGCGACCATAACCCCGAGGCGCATCGACCACGGCCGTGAGCATGGTGGCCGCCGCACGCGCTTCACAATGTTGCCGGGCAAGCCGCTTCAGGGTGACGGATCGTATCAGGGGCGCATCGCCGCACAACAGGAAAAGATGCCCCGCCCCGATCTCGAGGCGGGAAAGACCCACCTCGGCGGCATGGCCCGTGCCCAGCTGTTCTTCCTGAAAGGCGTATTCGATGTCTGCATCATCGCCCGAAAACGTTTCCCGAACATCGTCGGCCCGGTGACCCAAGACGATGACGATTGGCCGGGCACCCGCCTCTCTCGCGGCGGTCACAACGTGCCGGATCATGGGTTGTCCCCCGACGGGATGAAGAACTTTCGCGATCGGAGACTGCATTCGCTTGCCCTGGCCGGCGGCGAGGATGACGGCGGCGAACCCATCGCTTCGATGAGCCAAGGAATTTATCTCCGGCGGGAGGGAGATGGCTTGGTCAGTCCGTATTCGTGGAGTTTCCTGTTCAGCGTGTTGCGGCTGATGCCCAAAATCTCTGAAGCCTGTTTCCGGTTCCCGCCCGCTTCGCGGAGTACCAGTTCGATCAGGGGTTTTTCGACGCTGCGCATGGTGTACCCATAGAAGTCGCTGTCCCCCCCGTCGTCCAGGGCAGCGATTACCGAGGAGAGCCTGTCCCGAAAAAAGTGTTCCATGTCGCCGCGTTCTTCCCTGCGGGAAGTGGTACTGATATCGTCGAGCGCGATCGAGTTATTCTCGCTGATCAGAAAGGCGCGGTACAAAGCCATCTCAAGTTCCGCCTCGTTTCCCCACCACTTTTGGGCGGAAAACCAGTTCATCGCCGCCGGCGTGATCCGTTTTTTCGACTGCCCGACGCGATCCGAGAATTCATCCAGAATCCCCTGGGCCACGCTCGAAATATCCTTTTTCCGTTCGCGCAGCGGGGGAATCTTGATGAAACAAGTCGTCTCCTCACGATAGAGGCACTTGAGAATCCTGTCCTGAATCAACCTCTGTGGATCGATCGTGCAGCCGAATATCACGCGGAACTCCCGCGAGAGGCTTTTTTTCTTCAGGACTCTGGCCAGCGCCTTCTGGTGATCCCTCGCCATGAGTTGGGCGTCCTCGATAAAGAGCGTACCCCCTTTCTCGAGGATGTCTCCCTCCGTTCCGCGTTTTTCCGTCATACGCCTGATGGCACTTTCGAGCGTCGAGGCGCGTCTCTTCTTCGGTCCCCAATGCAGAAACGGGTGCCGCACCCCCGGATGCAGGGCATGCAGTGCGTGGGCGACGACCCGAAAATTCAGTCCCTTCTCCCCTTCCAGAACTACCGTTTCGAACTTGCGGCCCGCCCGCTGCACCGCTCGTCTGAGCCTCTCGGCCGCCGCACTCGTTCCATCGAACCGCCACCCGCCTTGCTTTTCACGCACCTCGGTGCGAAGCCACCCGAGTTCCCGGCGAAGATTGCCCTCCTCGCTCAACGCCATGGAGAACTGGAACACTTCCTCGGGATGGACTTCGTCCACAAAAACAGCCCGCGCCCCCGACTGGATGCTCAAGGGCGTGATCCCCTTGTCCTCGGGGCGGAGAATCGCGGCGAGCGGCTTGCCCATCTCCTCGATTCTCTGGATCGCCGCCATATCTTCGTGCCCTGTGACTCCCAACAGCACGAAATCGCACCAGTTGATGCGTGCCCGCGCTCGCGAGGGAGTTTCGAAATAGAGCGCCTTCATTCCGGTATCCCGCAAACCGGCGAGCATGCTCTCCCTGCCTAGCGTGAGGCGGCCCACGAAGAGCACCCTGGCGCCAGTCGCGTCCCTGTCGATTGTTTTCATCGTCACATTCCTTCAGGGAATCCGAAAGACAGGGCCGGAATCCGAAACACCGGAAAAAATCACAACATCCCCGATGGAGGGCTCGTCCCCCCCATCGTTCGCCAAGCGGGCGAGAATCCGTCCGCCCTCTTCCAGTTCGACCAACGCGAGTGTATACGGCGTCGCCATTCCCCTGGCTCCCATGTGAACCGAGGAGAAGCTGTAGACGGTTCCTCTCCCGGAAACTCGCCGTTCGTCCATCTCGCCGGCGCAATACCTGCAGCATCCCGAATCTTCAAGATAAAGCCGCCCGCATCCGGAACAGACAAACGTACCCATCGCAATCATCCGCCCTTGCACACTTCAGGCGGTCACTCCCAGAATATGCACGGCACACGTAGCGCCCGAGCCTCCCAGGTTGTGGGCCAGTCCCACCTCGGCGCCCGGAACCTGGCGCGCACCCGCCTCTCCACGCAACTGAAGCGTGAGTTCGTGAATCTGCGCCACGCCCGTCGCTCCCACCGGATGACCCTTTGATTTCAGGCCGCCGCTGGTGTTGACCGGCATCGCACCACCGAGCTTCGTAATTCCTTCGAAAGCGCCTCGACTCCCCTCGCCCCTGGCGAAAAATCCCAAATCCTCAAGCGCGATAATCTCTGCGATAGTAAAACAGTCGTGAATCTCGACCAGATCGATGTCCTCACGGTTCAGGTTGGCATGAGAGAAGGCATCCTCCCCCGCCTTTTGCGTCGCATGGAACGCCGTGATGTCGCGTTTGTCCGAGATAGCGGGCGAATCCGAAGCCTGCGTCGATGCGAGAACCTTCACCGGTTTTTCATGATGTGCCGCAGCCACTTCCGTGGGGCACAGCACGACGGCCGCCGCACCGTCGCTGATCAGCGAACAATCGAACAGCCCGAGCGGTTCCGCCACGGATCTGGCGTCGAGCACCTGGGCGAGCGAGATTTCCCTTTGCATGTGCGCGTTGGGGTTGAGCTTGCCGTGGGCGTGGTTTTTCACCGCCACCCAGGCGATCTGCTCACGCGGCGTTCCATACTCGTGCATGTGGCGTCTGGTGATGAGACCGAAAAGTGCGGGAAATGTCGAGCCCACGGGTTCTTCCATCGCAACGTCCCCGGCGGCGGCAAGAATGGAGGCCGTCTCGTCCGTCTGTGTCGACGTCATTTTTTCCACTCCGGCGACGAGTACATAATCCACCTGGCCCGAAGCCACGGCCAGCACCCCCTGGCGCATGGCGAGTCCGCCAGAAGCGCATGCGCCCTCCAGTCGGGTACAGGGAACCGCGCCCAGCCCCGCCGCGTGCGCCACCATGGGTGCTGCATGGTTCTGGCCGACGAAGGCCTGTGAGGCAAAATTGCCAAGAAAAAAAGCCTCGACCCGTTCGGGTTCGAGGCTTGCGTCGTCAAGGGCGTTCCTGCCTGCCATCGCGCCCAGCGCAGTGAGGCTCTCCTCCCTCACGCCAAACGGCGTGACACCTGCCCCAATGATCGATACGCCTCGCATCCTCATCCCCTCGATGGATTCATACGCGCGTTTCGCGCAAATCCAGAAATCTTTTCGCCTTGAACGTCGTTCTTTCAAAAGAGCCCGCGGGCAGAACTTCTACCTCGGGCGTCACGAGCAGTTTCACCCCGAGCCTTTTGCGCAACGCATGGCACATGCCCGGGTTCGCCTCTCCCTCGGCAGCCTCGGCCACGACGACGCAGCGGTCCCGTCCCGTCGACCTGTCCGGGTGCAATTCCACGCGAAACTCGTTGCTGAGGCCCGGAAAACTCCGCACGACTTCCTCCACCTGGATGGGATAGAACTTCGCTCCCTTGTAGATGACGAGATCGTCATGCCGCCCGAGAATCCCCCCCGGCGAACGCAGGTGCGTTCTGCCGCAAGCACTGGGGGAACTGTCCACGCACGCGAAATCGTTCGTCCAGTAGCGCAGCATGGGCGTGGCCTCGCGCGTGAGATGCGTGATGACAAGAATGCCCACCTCGCCCTCGGGCACAGGCTATTTCGTCTCGGGATCCACGATCTCGACGATATGGTGATCCTCCGCCCAGATGAGTCCCGACTTCGCTGCCGACTCACTCGCGAAAGTCGGTCCGATCTCGCCAAGCCCGTAATAGTCATAGGCATCCAGGCCGAGAGCGGCTTCGATTCGAGCGCGTGTGGATGGGTTCTGCGTTCCCGCCTCCCCGCCGAAAGAGCCGACTTTCAAAGGGATATCCGCGGGGTCCACGCCGCTTTCGGTGAGTTTCTCCCCGATGTAGAGGCCGTAGCTCGGCGTACTCAGCAACACCGTGGAACCGACAGTGGTGAGGTAGTGAATCTGCCGTTCCGTCATGGCGGCGCCAATAGGTATTACGAAACACCCCATCTTCTGCGTGGCGTAGTGCACACTCATTCCGGCAACCCACAGCCCATAGCTGAAAGCGTTCTGGACAACGTCGTTCGGTCTCACCCCGAAGCTCCACATCGTGCGCGCCGTGAAATCCGCGATGTTCTCGATGTCGTTCCTGCTCCAGATGGTGCTCACGGGAACCCCTGTGGTACCCGTGGAAGGGTGGAGTTCTCCCCACGTCTGCGGCGGAGCCACGGTGTATCGTCCGAAGGGAGGATGCTCCCGCTGCTCGTCTCTCAGTTCCTGTTTGGTAACGAATGGAATTTTCCGCAGATCGTCCAGGGTACGAACGGAATCAGGCCCAATACCCGCCTCATGCAGACGTTCACGGTAGAATCCGGATTCCAGGTAACAGCGGCGGACCTGCCACTTGAGGCGTTCGAGTTGTAGGGAGGCGAGTTCGTCACGCGCCATGCATTCGATTCGCTCATCCCAAAAATCGCCGTTTCGCACCATGACAGCGAAAACTCCTGTAGAGGAAAAGCGAGCGAATCTGTCGCACACTCCCGAAACCACATTCAGTTCGTAGACGATAATCCCGGAAAGAAATCCCAAGAAAGATAGTACAACGATTGATGATGCGCAAGTAAGGGGTTTTCCGGGTTCAGTTGATAGGTGTCCAGTGCTGCGTTAAACATCACTTACGCTACGACTTGAAGTTATGTCAAGACAGTTGGTGTGACTGACTGTCTTGAAGATCACGCCTGCTCAGTACTGTAATTTGCAAATGTTGCTCATAATCTTCTTCAAATCCTAGAGTTCTTCATTCCCTTGGATCCCAAAGGTATTTTTCTGCGTGTTGGTAAGGCTGTTGATGCTGGTCAAGAAGGAGGCTACCAGTATGAATCTCCGGGTGCAGACCTCGTCGTTCGCATCGTTGAAAGATACCTCGCAGAACACCGGGAGTTGTTACAACAGGATGAGCAGTGTCGCCAGACACTTATAGAGATTCTGGATGTATTTGTGAGCTGGCCCTCCGCCAGGAGACTTGTGTACCGACTGGATGATATCTTTCGGTGAGCCATATACTGGGCGTGGGCGATTGTCTCCTGGAAACCGTAGCTATGCACTTGGCAAAGTTTCATTCCAGTAAATTATGAATATTCGTGCTCGCATATATGAAATTGCAGTATATTACTTTGCAACTCCTCCTCGGTTCGATCCGTCCTGAGGGGATTTTTCACTTCATCGATCATCAGACGATGATGCAAATAACCTAGCAATAACTCCTCCTCCATGAATATAGCGGAAACTACAGGGGAATTACTAAGCTAGTGCAGGCTCATCGAACTTCTGTCATGACCTTATCCAACTTGGCATGGAATAGGGTGAACATTTATTCATGACAACTACTATGATCTTACATCCCCGGAGGAGTTGATCCTCGTATATGGCCATTCGGGCCTCGTGCGCCTTTTCTTAATGGAAGAATGGAAGATTCTGGCCTGGTCTACGATCGCAAGAACCAGATCCGGGTCCATTGGATCAGGGTCGTCTACGGCATATTGATAGTACAGTTCTCTCTTTCTCTCGGTGTCCAGTTTGCTTATCGAATATTCAAACATTTTCCTGATGTTATACTTTTTAGTCATTTTTAAATACCCCGCAGAACGCAGGAAAGAGACCGTGTAGAACGGCACGGTGGGCAAAGAGAATTCATCGCCGGTAATCCCGGGGCCAGTCGCGTCCTGTCTTTTCGGCTTCGAGCCTGTCCCTTTCGAGCATCCCAAAGAACGTATCCCCGAAAGGAGAAAGTCCCCCCTCCGAACAGAATTCGACGTATCTTTTCCGGTATTTCTCGTCACTCCAGCCGGCGAGAATGCGTCTTTGCGAATTGTCGAGTCTCATTCCCCGATACGATTTTTGCTTCGACTTTTCAAGTGCCATCTATCTCATCCCTTCGTCTTTGTGCCCTTCCTGCCCGGTTCGGAGGTATGGGGCCTCGTTTTTTCACGAATGCAGTCAGAATACATATCCTGCCGCCTCTCACGACAAAGAAAAGACGGGCGGCATTCACCCGAAAATACCCGATATCCCTTCTGAGGACCTAGCATTTCCAGGGTTCTTATGGAATTGTCTCGATTCATCGATAATGGCTCGAACCAGGTCGGCATCTAATCGATCAGAACCGGAGGTGGCCGCATCATAGTAGGACTTTCTTATTTTTTCCGTACTCAAACCCCTGATTTCAATGTCGTACCTTATTTCTTATATCGGCCATTTCGGTTCTTCTCGGCATGGAAGGGTCCTGATTCGTCTATAATCAATCGAACCAAATCGGCATCTACCGGACCGGGTTCAGAAATGGAGTGGCTATAAAACGATTTTCCTTTCTTTTCGGTGTCCAGATATTCAATAAAAACCTTGTACTTCTTCTCGAAGGTGGCATTTTAGTTTCCATGAATCATCCGGGATCTTTCCACTTCATCCCTTGCAATAACCATGAAATCATCGTCCCTGTATTCAGCGACTGCCTTCAAGTACAGTTCCCTGTCCTTTTCAGTTTTCAGGAAATCGGCAGTATCGTATCTATAGGTTTTTGTTCTGGCCATTGTTTATCTCTCCAGCTGCATCTTCGGTCCATTCCCATACATTAGCCGCGATCTTTCGATATCTTCCAGTGCTTCATCGACCAGTTTCCGATTACCGAACTTTTCAACTGCTTCCAGGTAAAGTCTCCTGTCCTCTTCATCCTCCAGGATTTCAGCGGGATCGTATGGTCTGACTTTCGTTCTGGCCATCGTCTATGTGCTCCTTTCGTCCAGATCCCCTACCATCCCAGTCTATCCCTGATTTCATCCATAATTTCATCCTTGTCCAGTTCCGGGGCCGTCTTATCCAGAAAATCTTCAAATGACTTGCATCTGTTCATCTTCAGCCCCTCCCACGGATACTTTCCGGTTTCGCGCTTCACTCTTTCATAAAGCAGGGCTCTCTCTTCTCGTTCGTTCATGACAATTCCTGTCCGCATTCAATAGCCGAAAAACTCGGGTTCCGGGATGGGATCCCTGAAATGTTCACGCGATTTTCTTACATCTTCCCTAGCGATTTCCCATGCTCTTTTACTGCTATCCAGAAATTCCTCAAGGAACTGTCTTCTCGTGCGCTCATCATCGAGATGCTCATGCACGATGAATTCCTTGCCGCGCAGAACCCGGTTTCTTCTTTCTTGATGGTTCACAGATAATCCCCACGCATTTCATGGTAAAGGGATGGTGCAGGTGGAATTATTTCAAGGCCTCCGCGACTTTTCCTGAATTTCAGTTCGGCGTTCAAAATGCGTTCAAACTCTTTCTGCTCAGTCTCCAGGGATTTTCCACATGCGGCTATGTCATGTTCCAGGCACTGCGCAATCCCGCTATCTCTGAAAAACAGAATCGTCATACCCCTATTGCAATCTTCGGTTCTATGGGAATTATATTGTAATCCCTCGATTCAAAGGGGTTCTCGTGATTCGGTTTCCTGGGCCTCCGCATCGGCTTGGGCCGTCCGTTCTTGTAGTACTCTTTCCGGAAGGCGTCGAAATGGCCCGGTTCGTGGGCATCCTCCACTTCCTTCATCCGCATGTTGAGTTCCATCGTCCAGGCCATGACATGGTTGGGCACCTGTTCGCCGGGTTCCAGGAAGTGGTTGTATGGGTCATCCGGATTATAGGACTTGACTTCATATATCCCCCAGGCAGTTCCGCCCCAATCCGCTTTCCTGTATACGTCGAGTGCCTCGATCTGGCGTTGCATCCGCAGGGTGCTGGCCATCTCCGGAACTATACGAACCATGCCCCTGTAGTTCATTCCGCCCTCGTGCCTGTGGTAAATCACCAAGAGGCCCTTCATGAGGAAGTCGCGCGATTCCAGATCTTCCTCGCCTTCATAGATGTATGTGTCTTCTATGGATTCTTCCATGAGGAATCGAAGCTTGAATTCCCCTCTTTTCCACTTTTCAAATTTTTCGGCTTCCGGCCACGATTCGGGTACATAGAACGCTTGGTCATCGTATATGTGGATCTTCACGGCAGTCTGCTCCTTTTCTCGAGTTCGCGGAGTCTATCGTCCGCGATATCACCTCGATGATTCCTGCCATGTGATGAAGTCGGCGTAAACTCCCACTGCTTCATTCTGGTTTTTCTTCCACGCCTTTCCTTTTTTCTTCTTTGTCCGGTTTCTTCGCGTGGTCGTTTTTCCCTGTTGCGCCTTCGCAAAGAGGGTAGCATGGTCCGACAGACGATGAAGGAACAATGTATTTCCTTCGATTTCATACATAAGAAGAAGATTATCGCCCGGAACCGGAACATGGGCGTCGTAGAGGCCCCTCTGGTTTCCGCGTGTTATTGTGTGGTTCTTGTAGATGGAATCCGTGAGCGGCTTTCCGGTAAACACTATAATGTCAATCATTGTCGAAACTTCTTCTTCTACATCGTCATTAACCTTTTTCAGATCTTCCTCGAATTCATCCGAATAGATGCGAGTCAGTTTTTCATTCGGAGGGACTTTTTCCTTCCCTTCCTGGCCCCTTCCCCTTTCAAACAGATATTCTAACATCCCAATCTATCCAGAGCTTTTCTCAGAATCTTGTCCTTGTCCAGATCCGGGAACACTTTATCCATAAAATCATCCCGCGACTTGGCCCTGTTCATCTTCAGCCCCTCCCACGGATACTTTCCAGTTTCACGCTTTATTCTTTCGTAAAGCAGGTCCCGTTCTTCCCTTTCGTTCATGGCTGTTTCCTTTTCTCTATTTAGGCCACCAGATCCCGGTAGGTAATCCTTCCTTCCCGCCTTATCTTGGATTTAAGGTCATTTTCTGAATTCACTGTAATCAGTGTGATGTGCCTTTTCCATTTCATCCCATGGCAGGGGGTTTGAATACTTCAGATTCTTCCATGGATGATCGTGGATTTTCGCTCTTCCGACTTTCTTATAGAGGAGTAGCGATGTCCTCGGATCCTTGCGTTCAAGGTTCTTTCTGTTCATGGTGTCCGCCATCTATTATTCGCGATCTTTCCACCGCGTCCCTTGCTTCGGCCATGAAATCATCGTCCCTGTATTCAGCGACTGCCTTCAAGTACAGTTCCCTGTCCTTTTCAGTTTTCAGGAAATCGGCAGTATCGTATCTATAGGTTTTTGTTCTGGCCATTGTTTATCTCTCCAGCTGCATCTTCGGTCCATTCCCATACATTAGCCGCGATCTTTCGATATCTTCCAGTGCTTCATCGACCAGTTTCCGATTACCGAACTTTTCAACTGCTTCCAGGTAAAGTCTCCTGTCCTCTTCATCCTCCAAAAATTCGGCAGAATCGTATGGTTTGACTTTTACTTCAGGCATTTCTGGCCCCTTCCCCTTTCAATCAGATACCATGTCATCGGAGTCTATCCCATATTTCATCTATAATTTCGTCTACATCCAAACGGGGATGTCTTTTCTTTGCTTTATCCAGATATTCTTCAAACGACATGGCCCTGCCGAACTTCTGGCCCTCCCACGGATACTTTCCGGTTTCGCGCTTCACCCTTTCATGGATCAGGTCTCTTTTTTCTCGTTCATGCATGATAGTAATCGCCTTGTATCTTGTGGATTTCGGTGGGACTTTCCTCGCGCATTGATTTCGCCCGGGTGTTTACCGGAAGGGCCATGCAGGCATCGCTGTCTTGAGAAGAAACCCGATCAATGTCCGCCCTCCGACCATAGTCCCTCAAGTACCTTCGCATCATTCCTTCCAGATCCCGCAGCCGCTGCGCTGTCCGGTCGTATAATGCGTTCCCTGCCGTCAGGCTCTTCTCCCGCAGGGTCTGCCGGAAACCGCGCCACTGGCGGGCGGACATCTCTTCGGGGTCTGCGTGCTCTACGGTCATGCGGGGTTGCCGGCCCTTGCTGCACAGGAGATTGCGGATATCCTTCGTCAGGTTTTTTTCTATCCCGAGTTCCGTGCGATTCTTTCTCTCGTCCAGCCACTCGACCAGTTCGGATGCTTCCCCGTCATCGTGATGAAAGTGATTCGCGGCGTTTGCGAGGGAGAACAGAATCAGGTGTCTTTCATAATCGGTCAGCACGACTCCCTCCTGATGAAACCCCGAAAAGTCGGGGCGATACACGTTGCGTTGCAGGGAACCTACGGCACCCGTGCGTCAGATTCGGACGTATGGGCCAAGAAAATCACAAAAAAATCATCCTGATGTTTCTGACAGGATGGATTTGAAGGAGGTCACGGGATCGCCCGATTGGATTGTTCAGGAAAAATCCCGTGTCTTGAGGGATACGGTTGACCATGCAGACCGGGGTTCGCCTGCTCTTCACAAGACGCAAGAGACCATCGACAGGGGACGTTTCGGTTGGTCCGCAGTCCGAATCAGCGAATATATGGCAGTGCATCACCAGCGGGCCATGCGAGGCCGAGTGCAGGGTGGCCGGGTTGCATGGTCGCCTGAGGCATTGAATCGCAGGGACTCCGGGTGCGCCGGGGGGCCATGGATGAATTGCTGGATGTTGACCAGGAATGGATGGGTGACCACCGCGGGCAGGAGCAGAACCCCTATTACTCGTATTCGTTGTTCTTCTCTCCCTGGGTGATCCGGTGCCTGATGTATACGTGCTCGTTGCCGTCGCAGTGATTGTTCATGGAACAGATACAACGCTTCATCGACGACCTGTTCGTCGGCTACATCGATGGGGATAACCGGTTTCCCGAGCCTTCTCAGGCAATGATCCCTGAATTCTTCCCTCGTGGCTGGTATAGCCATCCCGATCTCCTGAACAAGAGGAACGATGTTATTATTCAGGAAGAAAAACATGGACATCAGGGACAGGGCCGACAGCATCACGGAGATGTCGATAGATATCGGCGAGACCTGTCGACTTCCTCCCGGAACCGACGCCGGCCAGATCGTCGGGATTGCCTCGAACATCGCCACGAAGTGCGCAGGGGACATGATACAGTTCCTGGGCACCGACGCGAGAGAGACGGCCAGGACGATTCGCGAGGAGAACGACAGGATGGCCAGACTCAACGCAGGCATCGATCCCGGGTTCGCGGTACGGATAGACGAACTGCACGACGGGATCGAGTATTTCCTCGAGGAGTAGCCCCTCTAGGGGGTTTCGCGAAATGCATCTTATGTGCCGGGAATTAAAGCATGGCAAGTTACAAGGCAGACATGATCAGTCAACCTGACCACGGGCCGATGCATTTTCAGGGAATAGGTTTCCGGCCAGATATCATTCCCTTGAAATGGGCATTATCTTCTTGAATCTGCGATAAAATTTCATGTGCTTTCCTGAACTCTGAATTCATTTCCTTTCTGATGTTCCTGAGTTGTGAATTTATGTCTTAAATATTTTTGTCAACACGATGAATCTCTGCGTTACTGGCTGACGCAGCAAGATCGGTAACGAGGGCATGCACGAGACTGCAAAATGAAACGACTATTCCCTGACCTTAATCAACTATCTGCTGAGTGGATAATGAAGTGGGCATTATCCCTCGTGAGCGTAGCAGTAATTGTCTGGGTTATGTTCCCGACCTGGTTGACTGCTGGAGAGTCAGCCAGCACTACCCTTCGCAATATCAGCCTCCTCCTCGCGGCCGCCATCGGTCTCCCGCTCGCAATTTGGCGTAGCGCTATTGCTCAGAGGCAAGCCGAAGCGGCACACAAGCAGTTTGACGTGGCCGCGCAGAATCTATCGAACGAACAATTCAAGAATGGGGTAGAGTTTTTGGCGCATAAATCCATGCCGATCCGTTTAGGTGGTGTTTTGCTTTTGGGAGATACGGCGGAACGAGAACCTGAACTCTACCATATTCGCGTTATGCAAATATTTGTTGCGTTCTTGTCGTATCCGCCTCGATATACAACAACCGAAGGAAAGGTCACGGATCAAATTGATTTTAAGAGTGCGGATACGCTCCAAATAATCAAGGCGATTAACGAAAGAACGGAACAGCAAAAGAAAATTGAAACACAAGAGAATTTTGATCTCGAACAAAAACTGGAAGGAGTTCCCGATGTTGATGCGAGACTCAGTGTCCGCGATGGGCATCAATGAGATAGAAATGGAAGCCAATCTATTCGCCGCGGAATTGCTGATGCCCGCTGTACTTATCAATCAGGAACTTGAGAGCAACGTCTTTGATATCGATGAAGAGGCAGCCATCGACGCGTTGGCAAGGCGCTTCAAGGTGAGCCAGTCAGCCATGCCTTTCCGGCTTGGAAACCTCTTGACCTGGAATTGATCCGAGTACCAGTTATGGGGTTTGTCTTTTACGATACAGAGACGACCGGAACGAATACGTCTTTCGATCAAATTCTTCAGTTCGCTGCCATCAAGACCGATTATGAACTTAATGAACTGGAACGATTCGAGATTCGTTGCCGTCTATTGCCCGATGTTGTCCCCTCGCCTGGCGCAATTCTGATTACAGGAGTTGGTCCTTCCCGATTCACGGACTCTGGGTTGCCTGGTCATTACGAGATGGTCCGCGCCATCAAGGCCAAGCTTGACGAATGGACACCCGCAGTCTTTCTTGGCCACAATTCACTGTCATTTGATGAACACTTGCTGCGGCAGGCGTTCTACAAGACGCTTCATGCACCGTATCTGACCAATACCAACAGCAATTGTCGGACTGACAGCCTGCGCATTGTCCAGTGCATGGCTTTATACGCGCCGGGGATAGTGAACGTACCTATTGACGATAATTGGCAGTCGACCTATAAGCTCGATCGGTTGGCTCGTGCCAATGGCTTCAATCACAGCACTGCGCATGATGCGATGGGTGATGCCGAGAAAACGGTTCATCTTTGCCGGTTGCTGGCCGAGCGCGCTGACGGTTACTGGTCGGGCTTTGTCCGGTTCGCTCAAAAATCGGCAGTTCTGGACTTCGTGCAGGAGGAGGAGTTCTTTTGCCTCACAGACGCCTATTTCGGGAAAACCTATACCTGGATGGTTTGCCAAATCGGTGAAAATCCAGACTATGCAGCCGAGCAACTGGTTTTTAACCTCGCCATCGATCCAGAAGAGTTGACTTCTCTTGATGACGATGCCCTGGCTGTCCGTCTTATGGAGCGACCCAAACCGGTGCGAGCTCTTCGCGCCAATGCTTCCCCGGCGTTACTGGCCTACGAAGATATCCCGTCACATCTACGCGCAGCCACTCCCGGGGAAAATGTGCTCAGAGGACGTGCGTCCCTGATCAGGGGCGACGGGCACTTTGCACGACGATTGGTGAATTCTTTCCTGTCGACTCGCCAGGAACGTACGCCATCCGTTTACGTCGAAAAGCAGATCTACGATTCATTTGCCAGCTGTGCAGATCAGGAGCTTATGGAACGTTTTCACACGATGGACTGGAAGGATCGGCCCAGGCTGCTTGAATCTCTTTCGGATCCACGAGCAAGAATTCTCGGAGAGAGACTGCTTCACATTGAAGCTCCCGCGGTTCTTTCTGGCGATGTGCGCAAGAACCTTGACATCGCTGCTGCGAGGCGCCTTATGGGAACAGACGGTTCAGCGCCATGGCTTACCTTGCCGGGAGCCCTCCTGGACACACGCGATTGGCTTGTGGGTGCTTCTGGCGCCGCCGCTGTATTGCTTCGTGAACTAGAGGCTTATCTTGTCGAACGGTCCAATGAGGCCAGAACATTGATTGCCTAACAGGACGCACTTATTCAGAAGCACGATTCTTTCTCGTTCCTCGGTCAATTTCCAGTCAAGAACAAGCATTTGGCGAACCGAAATATCATGGTGACCGACTAGCCATTGATGGAACGCATGTGCAGGCTACTGCCAATACGCAAATTGCCCGGACAAAAAGACTTGAAAACCATACGGCCTTGCCTTATATTCGTTCCCTGAAAGGGATGAATATGCCTGTCACAGCCGATTTGACGATTCGGGAAACCGCTGCCCTCGCGGGAGTATCCCGGACAACGATCGAAAAAGCCCTGGAAGCCCGTATCCTGAAGGTTCTCACCGGACCGGCCCGTCTTCGTGGTGGCGCGATGCGCTATCTCCCGGTCCGGGCCGTGGTCTATTTCCATGCCCTGAAGGCAGCCAACCTTACGGACCTTCCTTTACGTCACAAACGGGCAATCTGGACCGATATGGTCCGGCTTGAGCCCATGCAGCTTGATACAATCGAATTCACTCCCGGCACCATGCTCGATCTCGAGCGTCTCGCGGCGGATTCCCTGCGGAATGCCGAGCGATACCGGATAGCCCGTGATCGATACATCACATCAGACGGGGACATCCTCGGCGGCACACCGGTCATCGCCGGAACCCGGTTGACCGTTTACGCGATTCTCGGGCGGCTGCAGGATGGAGACAGTATCGATGATCTTCTGGAAGACTACCGCGAGATTCCGCGCGAAGCGTTCGGGGCCGCCGAGATCTACGCCAAATCCCATCCTCTCAGGGGACGCCCGTCCGGCAGACCCTGGCGAAACACAGCCTGATTGACGGTTGCGGCAAGATGATGCGGTTGTTTCTTGATGAGTGTCTGTCCTCAAAACTGCCCGGTCTCTAAACGCCGAGGGGATTCATGTTGCCCTGCATCCACGCGATTTCGGTGGGCTGGGTGCACCGGATCACCACGTATTGGCCAGATGCGTCGAGCAGGATATTGTACTCGTGACGGTCAATGCGCTCGATTTCCGAGCCCTCGTCGCCGCATGGGACGTGCATCCCGGCCTCGTCATCCTCCCGAGCGTGAGCCGGGAACGTTCGGAGTCACTGCTACGTGATGCGATCACTTTCCTTTCAGGACACGGCGCCCCGATGGCTCTTTCGAGCGGATAGCTAGAATTTATCAAAAATGATTTTGAGTGCTCCAATTGCCAAAGTGAAACTTCGAGAAGCAACGCGCCGCTCAAGTCTGGGAGCTCATTCTCGATCAGATCGTCACCTGTGAAGGCCCAAGGGACATTTCAGCGCTGGAAGAAATCAGGTATCGCGTTAACAGAGCTAGCCTGCCATAGAATGACCATTATATCAGCCATTAATAGTTTTGATGACTATTATTCTATCCTTTTTTCTTGACAGTCCTGAATTTATTTGCCAGAAATGACTATATTATCAGGCTCTATATAGCCTAATGACCATTATTCCAGTCTCTTCGTGTCAGGTGTGAAAAATGGCAAAGCAACGAACCTACTCCAAATACGCCCGGGAAGCCACTGTGCTTATGGGGGAACAGATCAAACTCGGACGCAAACAACGCCAGTGGTCAGAAAAAAATCTGGCGGAGCGGGCCGGTATCTCCAGAGCCACGCTGCAAAAAATTGAGAAAGGAGAAATGGGCTGCTCCGTTGGCCTGGTCTTTGAGGTCGCAACGCTTGTTGGTATCAAGCTGTTTGAATCCGACAATATGCGGCTCTCCAAACATATCGAGCACACGAGAGACAAAATTGCGCTGCTGCCGCAACGTATGAAAGTAACCGAAAAGACGGTACGGGATGATTTCTAACAGCGACAGGGAAGCCTTCGTCTGGATTTGGCTGCCGGACGAAACCACGCCAGTGGTCGCCGGACGGCTGGAAGCGGACAACGGTAATGTTCTGTTCAACTACGGCAAGAGCTACCTGGAGCGCATTAACGATCATCCCCCTGCGATTCCGATTTACGAACCTGAGGTGCCGTTGCAGGCCGGAGTTTTACCGCTGCCGGAAGGATTAACCATGCCCGGCAGTATTCGGGACGCTGCCCCCGATGCGTGGGGTCGGCGTGTGATTATCAACAAGATGCTGGGACTCAAAGGTGCTGACACGGATACAGCCGAGCTGGGCGAACTGACCTGCTTGCTGGAGTCCGGTTCCGACCGGATTGGTGCACTCGATTTTCAGCGTTCACCGACCGAGTATGTGCCGCGTGCCGCCAGCAACGTCAGCATGGAAGAACTGATTGAATCCGCTGAACGTGTCGAGAAAGGCGTCCTGCTCACGCCTGAACTGGATCAGGCTTTGTTCCACGGCAGTTCCATCGGCGGTGCGCGTCCAAAAGCCTTGATCCAGGATCAGGGCAAAAAATACGTTGCCAAGTTTTCATCCAGCACCGACCTCTACAACGTGATCAAAGCTGAATTCATCGCCATGCGGCTGGCACATCTTGCCGGACTGAATGCAGCGTCAGTAAAACTGGTCAAGGCCGCTAACAAAGATGTACTGCTGATCGAACGCTTTGACCGCCAGCCAAAAGACGGGAGTTGGTCACGCCGGGCCATGGTCTCGGCACTGACATTGCTCGGGCTGGATGAGATGATGGCGCGTTACGCCAGCTATGAAACGCTTGCAGAAACCATTCGCCACCGTTTCACAGATCCGAAGGATACGTTGAAAGAACTGTTTTCACGGCTGGCCTTCAACATTCTGTGCGGCAATACCGATGACCATGCCCGTAACCATGCCGCCTTCTGGAACGGCAAGGAACCGACTTTGACACCAGCCTACGATATCTGCCCACAGGGGCGCACAGACAACGAGGCGTCTCAGGCGATGCTGATATCAGGCAACAACAATATGAGCCAACTCAAATCCTGCCTCGAAGCGGCGAACCATTTCCTGCTTTCGGAAGACGATGCCCGCGCTATCTTCGGCCACTTGACCGAATCCATCGAAAAGCAATGGGACTCAGTATGCGAGGAAGCCGAATTGAGCGAAGTGGACAGGAAATTTTTCTGGGGAAGGCAGTTTCTAAACCCTTATTCGACCGAGCAATAGGTACCTGCTTTGAAAGGGCCCATTGATCCAAACGACATTAAGGAAATTTCCGGGAAAAACCGTGACTCGGCCCTGAAGGTCGTAAAAATCCCAAAATCAAAGGGTTATGGTGGTTCCCGCCGCCAGGGGGTCGTCGAGCGCGACGAGTAGAGCCTCCATCACGCGGGCCGGGTCGACGCGCCCCTCGAGAATCAGCATGAAACCGTCCATCAATTCGCGCCTCATCCAACCCGCGAACACCGCCGCCTCCTCGAATGCTGCCCTGTCCGTCTGCAGACCCCCGGAGCTTCCATCCAGAAATATCTCCCCGATTTTTTCCTCCAGGGTGCGAACGGGCGGACCCTTCTTCTCGAAGGACATTTCATAGGCGAGGAGTCCATCCTGAATGAAACAACAGTACCTCTCATCTCGCGTCTGGCCGGGTTCGACAATGATGAGCCTCCTCTTCTCGACGGAAGGCCCCGAGAGGGCGTATATCCTCGCCAGATGATGGACACGGGCGATATAGCGTCTGAGTTTCCCGGGCGAGGGTCCCTCCTCTCCCCAGGCTTTCTGCAGAAGAGAGAATACGCCCTTGTCCTCCTTTGGGAGACGCCCATCGAGGATACCTTCAAGCGTCTCAAAGAGTTTCGCGCATTCTGAGTCCGGCAGCCGGGGCGGGTTCTTCCCACGCGAGAGAGCACCGGGCTTTCCGGAATCGCACGGTGTTTCCGGCACCTTGCGGGGCAGCGGAAAGGCGGCGGAGATGGCACTCAGCAAATCGGTGAGTTGTGTTTTTTTCCGAAACGGACCGTAGTAGCAGGCACCGTCCTGCGCCAGACAGGAGACGCCGGAGACTCCGGGCCGGGCGCCGTTTGCCGAGAGCCTCAGGAAACCCCCGCCCGATACGGAGAGGTTCCCGTTTACCAGACTCGCTTTTTGCATCGCCCGGAACGCCTCTACGTTCATGACCAGTTCGCTTCGCAGGCTCTTCGCCTCTACCTGGCGGACACCCTTCAGTCTCTGGGCGAACCGGCTGGCGGACCGGTTCCTGGGATAGAACAGGTCCCGCACCGCCCGCTGTATGTCATTGGCCTTTCCTGCGAAGACGAGTTTTTCCTCCCTGTCATAGAGGCGGTACACGCCGCGACCGCGTGGCAGGGACTCGATCTGCGCCGGGTCGAACTGAATCCCTTCCGCCATCGGCGGGGAAACTTTCTCCTCAGATTGCTGAAACGCGAGCAGGGATTCGAGGCTATCCAGTCCCAACAGCCGACACATTTGCATGAAGCGGATGAATAACTGTGCCGTCGTCTCGGCGTCGCCCAAAGCGCGGTGTCTCCCTTCCCCGGATTCGGGAAGACCGAGTGTAGCGCTCAGTTCGCCGAGATTGAAGCGTTTTTGGTTTGGCAGAAGCAGGTTTGCCAATTCGAACGTGCAGAGAACCGTAGGAGAAAAGTCGCGATTCAGGAATTCCCGGGCGTAATACTGAAGAAAATGGAGGTCGAAATTCGCGCAATGGGCGACGAACACGCAGCCTTCGATGAAGTCCAGAAATCCGGGCAGCACCTCCGTCAACCCTGGTTTGTCCGCCACCATGGCTTCGGTAATACCCGTCAGGCGAACGACGTTCCAGGGGATATCCCGGCCCGGGTTGACCAGGGCGTCCCATGAATCCACCACCTCGCCCGCACGAATCCTGACGGCAGCCAACTCCGTGATCCGGTGCTGGGGAGGACGCCCGCCCGTGGTCTCGATGTCGACCACAGCGAATGTGGTTTGCGGAAAGTGGGGGCGGGAAAGCAAACGAGCGGCCTCGTCCACGCTCATGAGGCCACTCCTGCCGTTTCCGGAACTTCTCTCCAGAAGAGGCCCCAGGATAGCGAACGCCGCCAGATCGCCTATCTCTTCGAGGTTCAATGAGTTGAGAATGTATTGAAACGTGTCTGATTCCTGAATCGCCAACTGTTCGTTTCGTGTCGTTTCCTGATCCATGAACCTGCGCTTTTGTGAAGACATGGGGCGTAGTTCGCTGCACAAGCTCTTAATGTAGCAGAAAGCGACTCATGCTCATAGCCCTGTACCCTTAGGCTCGTTCACCAGTCGCTCTTGTTTTGGTATAAACCAGAGATATGATCTTTTCGTGAGGAGAGCAGCCTTGTTCGGAAGCATTGGAATGACGGAGTTGATCGTGATCATGGTGGTCGCCCTGATCGTCATCGGCCCCAAGCGTCTGCCGGAGTTGGCCCGCACGCTCGGGAAGGCACTGGGCGACTTCAAGCGCGCGACGTCGGACTTTCAGAACAGCTTCAGCATGGAAGACGACTACGACCTCGACGTGCTTGATGAAGAGGCGAAGAAGAGCGAGAAGAAGACGACAGACGACGATTCGGAAGACAACGAAGAAGACGACACGGTGAATGCGGACGCCGAGCCGAACCAATCCGAAACGCAGGCATCCACGCCCGATACGGGCGACGACGCGCCTGAGACCGAAGCCACCGCTGCGGAGAACGAGGCGGCTGCGGGGAAGACCGGGCCCGCGCAAGAGGACGAAAAACAGACGTGAGCGGCGATACCTCCATGTCCCTCACCGGGCACCTGACGGAACTGCGTAACAGAATCCTCTACATCCTGGGCACGATCCTCGTCGTGTTCCTGAGTGCCTATTATTTTTCAGCCGAACTTCTGACCCTCATGCAGCGCCCCATCGCAGAACAGAAACTCGTTTTTCTCTCGCCGACGGAGGCGTTTTTCGCGCACATCAAGGTCTCGTTCTTCGCCGCCGTGTTCATCAGCCTGCCCATCATCCTGTTCCAGATATGGCGCTTCTGCGCCCCCGGCCTGCTGGATCGCGAGAAGCGTTATATCGTGCCCTTCGTTTTTTTCTCGACGCTGAGCTTCATTGTTGGAGCTCTGTTCTGTTATTTCCTGATACTGCCTTACGGCCTCGCCTTCCTGTTGAGTTTCGCCACCGAAGCGCTGACGCCGCAGATTTCGATAGGGTTCTACATCTCTTTCGCCTTCAAGCTCATCTTTACGTTCGGCCTCGTTTTCGAAGTGCCAATCGTCACCATTTTGCTCGTGCAGATCGGCGTCATCACGCCGGATTTCCTTTCGAAAAACAGAGGCTATGTCATCGTCGGTGCTTTCGTTCTCTCCGCCCTGCTCACGCCGCCCGACGTGGTGACGCAGGTGTTTCTCGCAGGTCCCGTCATCGTGCTGTTCGAGATAAGCATTATCGTTTCGAAAATCATCATGAAGCGGAAGAAAAAGCGCCAGGAGGAATGGGAAAAGCAATGGGAAGACGACGATCCGGACTAGACTTCATGGTCGACCCTTTGCCCCTTATGTGAACCCGGTCCCCGGAAGCGAAAGAGGAGGCACTCTTGAATCCCCCGGACCCACGTGCCGAACTGGCCCCGGTCGATAGAATCATCTGCGCCCTGGATGTCCCCACGCTTTCCGAGGCGATTCGCCTGATGGACACGCTGGAAGACGAAGCTCGCTGGTTCAAGATCGGGATGGAACTTTTCACAGGCGAAGGTCCTCCGGCCGTAGAAGCCGCACTCAAGCGCGGGGCAGGAGTTTTTCTCGACCTGAAATACCACGACATTCCCGCCACGGCCCAAAGGGCCGTGAAATCGGCGGGCGAGTGGGGGGTATCGTTACTGACCGTACATGCGGCAGGCGGCCCCGCCATGCTGGAAGCCTGTGCGCGAGGCCGGGATACGTGCCGCAATCCACCGGCCATCCTTGCTGTCACGGTGCTCACGAGCCTGGATGCGCGGGCGCTTCGCGCCATTGGCATCTCAGAAGAGGTCGAAGCCCAGGTGCTCGCCATGGGTCGCCTAAGCCAGGAGGCCGGTCTTGACGGCGTGGTCGCCGCTCCCGGGGAGGTGGCTGCACTCAGACGTTCACTGGGCGATGAACCCCTGATCGTGACGCCAGGGGTTCGGCTCGAAAGTGATGCGCATGACGATCACTCCCGTGCGCAAACACCCTCGCGCGCGATTCGGGACGGTGCGAACCTGCTGGTAGTCGGCAGGCCCATCCGTGATGCGCAAGAACCCAAAGCCGCCCTGCGCGCTTTCGTGGACGCTATCGCACGCGCGCAATCCCGGTGAGTGTCCACACGCCATGAAAGGGGAAACACAGCGGATTCGCCTCACCGTTCAGGGCCGGGTGCGGGACGCCTGATATCGGGACAGCCTCCAGGAAATCGCCTGGGAACCCGGCCTCACGGGAAGGATGAGAAATTCAGCCGACCGAGGCGGTGATTTGGACGCCGAAGGCGAGGTCTCCCTGCTCAAATCCTTCAGGACATGGTGCCGGCAGGGACCGCCTCCAGCAACAATCGATAACATTCCTGCAGGACAAAACGACACTCTGTGGTGAACCGGCGTTGTTCGGGGTGCGCTGAACCGCTAGACACCCGAAAATCCGGTCCAGAAGATGAGGTAGGAGGAAATGGCGTTCAGGTAGTTCGAGATCAGCAGGAGGCCCACGAGCAGGAGCATGGCGCTGCTCGCTATTTCCACCCCGTGGAAATAGCGCCGGAAAGACTGATAGAACCGGAAGAAATACCCCACGCACAGGCCGCTCAGGAGAAAAGGAACGCCCAGACCCGCGGAATAGCTTGCCAGCAAAACGACGCCCTGGCCCGCCGTTTGCTGCGTACCCGCAAACAGGAGGATGCTCCCGAGAATCGGGCCGACGCAGGGCGTCCAGCCGGCGGCGAAAGTAACGCCCACCAGCATGCTGCCGAGCCAGCCTGCGGGCTTGCTCTTCAACATGATACGGCTCTCCGAGGAAAGCACGGGCGCGAAAACGGCCACGAAGACATAGAGAGCGCCGGCCGAGAACACCCCGCCCAGTGTGGGATAGCCTTTTTGCAGACCCGCCAGCCCCGCCAGGAAAACCACGGCGGCGAACGCACCGCTCACAGCGGTCGGTTTTTCGGAGAAAAATCCCTGAACCCTGAAATCGAAGGCCCTGTCGCCGACGTAGAGGCCAAACATGGTGATCAAGATGCCGCCCAGTAGCCTTATGTGGTCCTGAAATTCAAAGAGGAGGTTCCCCAGAAAAGACACGCTGGCACCCAGCAGGACGAAGACGATGGAAAATCCCGCGACGAAGAACAGGGAATTCACCAGGGTGACGCTTCGAACGCGGGCGGCCTCGCCGCTCTCGCGTATTTCCTCATAGGACAAACCGGTCAGGTAGGAAAAATAGCTGGGAACCAGCGGGAGAATGCAGGGGGAGGCGAAACTCAACACCCCCGCCGCAAAAGCGAGGCTCAAGGACACGTTTTCCGGGGCCATCATTCTCCCTCATCCTGTTCCCGGCCGCCATGCGCACGATACGAGCCTTTACCTGCCACAGGAAAACGGACTCCGGGCCGAAAGCAGGAAAAACCGAATCAGTTGCCGCGCTCCCCGTCCCCGTCGAAGGGATTGTGGATACATATCGTATCATTGCGGCCCGGGCCTGTAGAAACCAGCCATACCGGCCTGTCCGTCAATTCCTCAAGCCTCTTGATGTAATCCTTCGCACGGGGGGGAAGGGCGTCATAATCCCTCACGCCCGCAGTGGAAGACATCCAGCCCGGAAACTCCGCATATACGGGCTTGCACTGTTCCAGAATCGAGGTCTCCGCGGGGAAGACGGTGACGCGTTCGCCCTGGTATTCATAGCCCACGCAAACCCGTATCGTCTCCTGATTGTCGAGTACGTCCAGCTTCGTCACCGCTATCGCGTCCATCCCGGCCACCTGAATGCAGTGGCGCGCCGCGACGGCGTCGAACCAGCCGCACCGCCTGGGCCTGCCTGTCGTAGCACCGAACTCCCCGCCTTCCTCGCGCAGCCGTCCGGCTTCGA
This sequence comes from bacterium, assembly GCA_965200245.1. Taxonomy (GTDB): domain Bacteria; phylum UBA8248; class UBA8248; order UBA8248; family UBA8248; genus Bin107. The sequence goes on from CBDATS010000004.1 coordinate 687,222, forward strand.
CCTCCCCCATCTCCGAGGGAAACGGGCCTTGCCCCACGCGCGTGCAATACGCCTTCATGATTCCGAACACCGTGTCCAGTCGTCTGCAGGGAAGCCCCAGGCCGCTCATCGCTGCCCCCACACCGGTGTTACTCGACGTCACGTATGGATATGTGCCCATATCCAAATCGAGGAGTATTCCCTGTGCGCCCTCGAGAAGAATTTTCTCGTTTCTGATCAGCGCGCTGTTGATTTCAGAGTCGGTGTTTCGAACGTGGGGACTCAGCGTTTTCCGCACCTGGGAGCACACGTCGAGAACGTGCGCCTCATCCAGCGCCTGCTTTTCCCCTGTGTTCAGGTCGATATCGCCCAGAAGTCGCTTTTTGATGGCCAGGCTCACACGGATGCGGTCCGTCAGGATTTTCTCATCGAACAGATCCGAGATGCGTACGCCCAGCCTCGCCGCCTTGTCGGAGTAGGCCGGCCCGATTCCCCGACCCGTTGTTCCGATGCGATTGACGCCCAGAAGCTCTTCCATGTGGGAATCGAGAACCTTGTGGTAGGGCATGATCAGGTGCGCGCGCTTGCCCAGGACGAGATTCTCCCCGATCCCGATACCGACGGAACGGAGATATTCAATCTCCTCGACAAGCGCGAGCGGGTCCACCACCACGCCCGATCCAATGATGCACTTGACCCCCTCGTGAAGTATTCCGGTCGGTATCAGGTGGAGAATGTACTGATCGCCGTCGACAACCACGGTATGACCCGCGTTCGCTCCGCCCTGGTAGCGGGCTACCACATCCGCCTGGCTCGCCAGCCAGTCGATGACCTTGCCCTTGCCCTCATCACCCCACTGGCCACCCAGAATCGCCAAAACGCTCATCTGCCATTATCCCTTCCGCCCACATCGGCGAGAACCTCATCGACCGAATATACGCCCATATCCTCCCCGTCCGGCTTGAGGAGCCTGACACGGCTTCCTCCCTTTCCACCGCGTTCGATGACGAGACATTTCGACACGCCTGTCGCCTTCGCGTATTCCAGCGAGCCTGCAAGGTCGCGCCGAATGATATCGCGCGCCACCCGACAGCCACACGCCCTGAGTTTGCGGGAAAGGACGATGCCCGAACGCTTCTCTTGTGTGAGGTCGATAACGAGAAAATCCGTTCCGTTCCTGTTGTGCGCCCCTTGCATCACGAGGGGAAGCATCTGGTCCAGATCGACGGCGAAACCTGTTCCAAGCGCGTCGTCTCCGTAAAGACCCAACAACCTGTCGTAGCGACCACCGCCGCATACGGGATATCCCGAACCCTCAACGAACCCTTCGAATATCACCCCCGTATAGTAGTCCAGGTCCCTGAAATCGCACAAATCGAAGATGATGTGCTCGGACAGTCCGTACAGTTCCAGAATCCGGAATACCTTCAACAACTCCTGAACCGCGCTGCTGGCCGCAGACGTTCTTATTTTTTTTTCCACGTCGCGGAGCACCTCGATGCCGCCGAATAGTTCGGGAATCCGCTCAAGCAGGTCTGCATCCGTCCTGTGACGCGGTACCCCCGTGAGGAGATTCGCCACGCCCGAGGAATCGCGACGGCCCATCGCGTCGAGAAACTCGGTCCTCTGCGCGCCTTCAAGACCCAGGGCGTTCAGAATGGCGGGCAGGAATGCGCCATGGCTGAGCGACATCCGGAAATTATCCACCCCGTTCGCCCGGAGGCACTCGACGGCGATCGCTACCATCTCGGCGTCAGCTTCGAGCGAGACAAGTCCGATCAGTTCTACACCCGCCTGCCAGAATTCCCTTTGCAATTCTCCCGCCACATGAGCGTGGCGAAAGACGTTCGTCGCATAGGAGAGCCGCAGGGGACGGGGGTGGGTGGCCAGAATCGTGCCGGCCACTCTTGCGATTTGGGGCGTCATGTCTGCACGGAGGGCCAGCAGGCCGCCGCTGTCCAGATCGACCATTCGGTAGGTCTGCGCATCCAGGACTTCCGATCCGGCCCTCGGGACGCAGAACTCGAACGCAGGTGTCAGCAGTTCCCGAAATCCCCATTGTTCGAATACGCCGAGAAGACGTTCCTCCACCTCTCTTTTGCGTTTCGCCTCACCCGGCAGAAAAACGCGCGAGCCACTCGGTATGGCCCGCAGTGAGGTTATCTGTCTCATGAAAATCCTAGTCTGACGAGGAATGCGTCGTGGACAAGGGGAATGGCGCGAATTTCGTTCATGACGGGCTCAGGCACCGGGTCGTCGAGTATCAGGATGGCGACAGCCATGTCCTGCTGCCACACCCTGCCCAACTGCATGCCCGCGATGTTGATGTTGTGGTTCCCCAGTAAGGTGCCGATTTTGCCGATCATTCCGGGCCTGTCTTCGTTTCGGAAAACAAGGAGATAGCCTCGAAGCGCCACGTCGACCGAGTAGTCGTCTATCTGGACGATTCTGGGATCGCCTTTTCTCGGGAAAGTTCCCGCCACGGAGCGTTCTCCATGATCGGTTCTCACGCGAAGTTCAATGAGGTCCGTATAGAGCAGATTGTCCGAACGGGTGGTGGTCCTCACTTCGATACCGCGCTCTTTCGCGAGCAGGAGGCCGTTCACCATGTTCACGCGCACACTCGACAGGAACCGACCCAGCATGCCCTTGATGGCCGAGGCGGCCAAGGCCATCATGGGCATCTCGATGGGGCCACCATAGACCACCTCGAGCGTCTGCAGTCCCCCGCCCGCGAGCTGGGCCAGGAAATCGCCGAGGCGATCGGCCAGATCGAGATGGGGGCCGATCTGCTCAAGCATTTCGGGGCCAAGGGAGGGCAGGTTCACGGCATGCCCGACCACGCCTTCGGTCAGATAGGCCACGACCTGCCTTGCCACGCTGGTCGCTACGTTCTCCTGCGCTTCAGAGGTCGAAGCGCCCAGGTGCGGCGTACAAACCACATCGTCACGCCCGATGAGCGGATCGTCCGAATCGGGAGGTTCTTTCTCATACACGTCCACCGCGACGCCCGCCACCTTGCCACTTTCAAGCGCCTCGGCCAGTGCATGATTATCAATAAGCCCGCCTCGGGCACAGTTGATAATCCGAACGCCGTCACGCATGGAGGCGAGCTCCGCAGCGCCAATCAGGTTCCCCGTTTCGGACGTTTTGGGAATGTGCAGGGTGATATAGTCCGACTGGGCCAGAAGTTCATCGAAGTCCACCGGGCTCACGCCGCGCTGTGAGATCACCTCGGCGGAAATATAGGGGTCATAGGCGAGAACATTCATCCCCAGGTTGCGGGCGAAGGTCGCCGTCTGCGAACCCACGCGCCCCATGCCAACGACGCCCAGGGTTTTGGAAGACAGTTCGCTGCCCACGAAGCGGTTGCGTTCCCATTTCCCTCCCTTGAGAGAGGAGACGGCCGAAGGAATCTTGCGGGCGAGTGAGAACATCATCGCGACGGTATGCTCTGCCGTGGTGATGACGTTGCCGTCGGGCGCATTCACCACTAGAATACCGCGCATGCTGGCGGCATCGAGGTCCACATTGTCCACCCCGATGCCCGCGCGGGCAACCACCTTGAGCGTCTCGCCTGCACCCAGAAGTTCCTCGTCCACGCGCGTGCCGCTCCTGATGATCAGAGCGTCCGCCATCTTCGCGGCTTCGAGTATTTTCTCGCGCGGCGATGAGGCGAGGTCAAGGATATCGAAACCCTCCTGGGTCTCAAGGATTTCCTTCGCCCTCGGGGATAACGGTTCGCAGATCACAACGCGATACGTCTGGCTCATTCGCTGAACACCTCTTGCGCCGCCGCAAGGCCGCGCCCCTTTTCAAGTACAAGGCCCAGTTCGGCCAAAGTCGATTCCAGCGCGCCGACCGTGACAAGCACATCGGATGAGTCCACATAGCCCAAGTGACCTATCCGGAATATCCTGCCGCTCAGGCCGTCCTGTCCGCCAGCGATGGTCACACCATGCACACCCTGCATCCGCCTCGGAATGGCCTTGCCATCGACTCCATCGGGCACGCAAACGGTGGTCAGGGCCTCGCTTCTCGAATCGCGGGGAAAGATAGTCAGTCCCATCGCCTCGACCGCAGCCTGCGTGGCTCGTGCAAGCCTCGCATGGCGCGCGAAAATATTCTCCAGACCCTCCTCGCGCATCATGTCGAGCACGACCGCCAGTCCCGCCAACAGCGAGATTGCGGGCGTCCAGGCGGTGGTGTTCTTCATCTGGCTCTTTCGCTCGATGGAGAGGTCGAAATAATACCTGGGCGAGGTCGATTCCGACGTCGCGCGCCAGGCCCTCTCGCTCATCCAGACGAAGGCCAGTCCGGGCGGAAGCATCAATGCTTTCTGGCTCCCGGTAATCACGACGTCAATATCCCATTCATCGGTCTTGAGGTCGTAGACGCCCAGCGCGGTGATGGCGTCCACCACCACGAGCGTATCAGGCGAGCGCTCGCGCACGATGCGCGCGACGGACTGCACATCGTGCTTGGCTCCTGTCGAGGTCTCGCTCGCCTGCATCAGCAGGGCCTTGTGTCCCCCCCGCGCGAGGCGTTCTTCCAGTTCGTCCAGGCCCACTGAACGGCCCCATTCGACTTTCAGAACGTCCGCCTCGATGCGGTAGGCCGCGCAAAGCTCCGTCCAGCGCTCGCCGAACTTGCCGCCTTCGATAACGAGCGCGGAATCGCCCGGGGAGAGCAGGTTCGCCACCGCCGCCTCCATGCCGCCCGAACCTGAAGCGGCGAGGGTGATGACGTCACCGCTCGCCTGAAAAAGCCACTCGAGGCCGCGCCGTGCCCCTTCGAAGTGCGCCTCGAACTCCGGGGTGCGGTGATGAATCAGGGGCCGCGACATGGCTTCGAACACCCGGTGGGGAACCGGCGTGGGACCTGGGGCCATGAGATGTTTCTTGTTCATTTTCTCGCCTCTTTCCTTGCCTTTGCCATTGCGAACAACCACGGAATTCCAAGCAACAAAGATATACCATTCCACAAAAACCCCTCAAGCGGATAGCTCCTGAAAATCGACCCCCAAGCGTCGTTCCCTGTCGTTTTCGCCGGATGAGAACAGGGAAACTTCTGGAACAAAGCGTGGAACGGCGCACCTGGAACACGCCTTCGCTCGAGAAGCGATATCCTACCGGATCAGTCATTCATGCGCACCCCTATGGAGCCTTTGAGCAGATGAAAGTTTCCCATATCGAAGAACACCCGGAGATTCTCCCCCACCCGGGCGCGAAAATGACCTTCCTCCTTCACGCGGGGGTCAATCTCCCCCAGGGGAATCCGGCGCACGCGGAAGACGAAAGCCGTGTTTTCGTATACCGTCATATGAGGACAGGAGACATCGTTCTGGAACACCATGGCCATGTTGCGATCCCTGGCGGGACTCCCGTTCATGCGCCCACCCGACACACGTATCTCGCCCCCGCGGGAAACTCCAGACCCGCCACCATCCGCAGCGTCGTCGTCTTCCCGCAGCCCGACGGTTCAACCAGGATCAGGAACTCTCCCTCTCGTTTGGTTGCGCGGCCGGGCATCAGGTGCTCATAATGGAAACTATCCATGACACAAAACAGGAGACGCGCGGTGAAGACGCAACTGGCGATCATGGCCGTCGCGGCGATTGCCATCAGGGGGGCGGCGCAGGCTCCGGGTCGGAGACCGGACGTCAGGGTACGTATCGCTACCGAGGACACTTGTCCCTCAAATGGTTCGACATCGACTTGTTACCCAGGGGATGACCCGAGATGAGCGAAGAGACCGCACAACAAAAAGACAGCGCAGAAACCAGGTCCGCAGGGAAAAGTTCTTCCGTATTCACCAGGGGGGGGAGACGCCAGGAAAACCCCGCGCCAGAAGCTGACCAAAAGGGTATATGAGGCTGAACTCGCACGGCTCCAGATAGAGCTCGTGAAGCTCCAGGAATGGATAAAGGACAGGGGTCTTAAAGTCGTCATCCTTTTCGAGGGAAGGGACGCGGCCGGCAAGGGCGGCGTCATCAAACGCATTACACTGAGACTCAACCCGCGGGTCTGCCGCGTCGTGGCCCTCGGAACACCCACCGAGCGCGAGCGCACACAGTGGTATTTTCAGCGCTACGCGGCCCACCTGCCCGCGGCGGGCGAAATGGTGCTCTTCGATCGCTCCTGGTACAATCGCGCGGGCGTGGAGCGGGTGATGGGCTTTTGTACGGATGAAGAATACCGCGAGTTTCTGCACTCATGCCCGACATTCGAGCGGATGCTGGTGCGATCCGGTATCATCCTGATCAAATACTGGTTCTCGGTGAATGATGAAGAGCAGGAACGCCGCTTTCAGGCGCGCCTCGACGACCCCACGCGGCACTGGAAACTCTCGCCGATGGACATGGAATCACGCAACCGCTGGGTAGAATACTCGAAAGCCAAGGATGAGATGTTCGCCCACACCGACATCAAGCAAGCCCCCTGGTACGTGGTGGACGCGGATTCAAAGCGCCGCGCGCGGCTGAACTGCATCCACCACCTGCTCTCCCTCATCCCGTATGAAGACCTGACACCCGACCCGGTCACCCTGCCCCCACGTCGATCCGAGCAAGCCTACGTGCGTCCCCCCATAAGCGAGCAAACTTTCGTACCGGATCGATATTGAGGGGCACCCACTCGGCTATCAATATTCAGGGAAGGGAATTTATGCACTTTACCCACCCCACCCGTAGCGTTGGGGGACGCGGCGATATGGGTACGGAGCTTTAATCAGGCAAGTCAAAACCCTTGGCTTCTAATACCTTGTCTCGAAGCAACACACCAATCACTTTGAGAACTTGACTCACTTCTAGTCCATGTTTATAGGCTGATGTTTTAACCCGCACATCCAAGGGAAATTGATACTCTTCTCTTATATTAGGATCGTTTATAAGTTCATCTTCTGCATACTTAAAACACATTTCTTGGATTTCATATGGAGGCATATCGCTGGCTCTGGAAATAAAAGTTTCCGCACGATCCTCAACCACCTCTTTCGCTTTTATCTCTTCAGCAATTTGTTTTCCTAGATCAGTCAGTGTTATGGGACTTGACATTTTTGTAGTGTCTTGGGGAAGAGCATGAAATATCTTTTTGACATCCTCGCGCATCTCTTCCATAAATTTTGTTAAATTCTCTTCCAATGTTTTCAAGCTATTTGATAAGAAGGTTTGGTTTGAATCAACAAGAGTTTTCCATCCTGCAATTTTCCAAGTGATAAAAATTGCGACAAGCATAATCAAAAATACAAGAACAACGATGGCAATGATACTTCCTCGCAAAGCAGATTCAATCAATTCCAACAAAGATATTATTTCAGAAGTCGGGGGCATAATCAGGGGCTCGTATACATAGGTGACAAGGCAAACACCTTAGCTTGTTTATGAATATTTTATGATTGCTTATCAAGGATAAGGCGGCGCATTTCTGCTAAAATGGGGCTGTCAGAAGCCCGGTCATTCAGCAAAGAGGAGATGCGCCACCATGCAGAAAGATACGATGATTCCCCTCATGAATCCGGCCTGCGGGACGAGCTGAGTGAACTGTTGCGTGCGAGTGCGCAACGCATCATACGCCAGGCCGTGGAAGTGGAGTTAGGAGCCTTCCTGCAAAAGCATTCGGCCGCGCGTGACGCGCAGATTAGTCATAACTAATTTCGGGGAGACCTTGTTACCCCTCCACTTTTCCCCTCATCCTCTTCTTCTCGCTGCGGGCGCGTTTGTCCTGGAGGCGTTTTTCGATTGATGCGCGGGTGGGGCGTGTGGGGCGGCGCAGTTTAGGTGGCGAGGAGGCTTCGGCCAGGGCAGAGCGGAGTTTCTCCAGGCAGTCGGCGACGTTTCGCCCCTGATCGCGAAAGCGGCTGCTCGCGATGACGACTTCACCCTCGAGTGTCATGCGTCGCGGGTGGCGTGCACGCAGGCGGTGTTTCACGTCCTCCGTCACGCTCGGCGAGGCGGCCATGTCCCAGCGCAGCACCGCCTTGCTCGCGACCTTGTTGACATTCTGCCCGCCGGGGCCGGAACTTCGCGCGAACTGAAAGTGGAATTCGCGCAAGGGGATTTGCAACTTCTCGTTCACGATGAACATTTTCATACTCCTGTGGCATTGTGGGTGCAACATCGTTCATGCCTGCCGAATCGTAATGCATTTCTCAGCCAAAGTCAGGTTCACGACCACTCAGACAAGACGACGCGCAGGTGGTTCTTTGTTTATGCCGTGCGCAACGGCGATGCCCTTCCTGACGTCAGGCCATTCCGGACGTGCTCTGAGATTCGCTTTCCAATGGTTTTGGTGAGATAATTCCGCTGATGATCGGCGTGTAGCTGATCGCTTCGCCAGTCTTATCCCTACAGACCCGGACCGCCGCAACGGAGACAAACCATGAAATGGATCATCCTGACGCTCCTCGTCGTGTTTACTCTCGGCGTTCAAACGTCAAGCGCACGGCAACTCGAGAAGGCCGTCTTCGCAGGAGGCTGCTTCTGGTGCGTCGAGTCTGATTTCGACAAGGTGCCGGGCGTCGTCTCGACGATTTCGGGCTATACCGGCGGCAAGACCAAGAACCCGACCTATGAACAGGTCACCTATGAAAACACAGGACACTACGAAGCGGTCGAGATCACCTACGACCCGGCGAAGGTCAGTTACGAGGCACTGCTCACCGCATTCTGGCGCTCGGTCGACCCCACCGACGACGGCGGCCAGTTCTGCGACCGGGGCCATTCCTACAAAACAGCCGTCTTTGTAGTGAACGACAGGCAGCGCGCAGCGGCAGAGGCCTCCAGGAAAACGGCGCAAAAGGACCTCGGCCAACCGATCGTCACTCCGATACTCACCGCAGCGCGTTTCTACCCGGCAGAGGACTATCACCAGGACTATTACAAAAAGAATCCCTACCGCTACCGTTACTACCGCTGGGGTTGCGGGCGCGACAAGCGGGTGAAGAGAATCTGGGGCAAGCACGCCTTAAAGGGAATCCCCGGCCACAAGTGAAGACACGCCAGTTGAGTCGGCGTCAGGGAACCTCCATGCGAGAGGTGTTCAGGAAACCTGGTTGCGCTCCAGCATGTCCAGCACGTCATCCGTTTTTGTCACCCAGCCGAATTTCGATTCGAAGTTGTACAGGGTGGCCTGGCGCGTGAAGTCCGGGCCTGTGTGATCCATCGCATCCTCGATTAGAATGGGCCAGAACTCACGAAAATAAGCCTCGCGTGCCGTGCTCTCCACGCAGACGTTCGTGGCCACGCCGGTGAAGAGAATGTGCCGGATGTCGAGGCCGTTGAGCTGGTTTTCCAGCGTCGTTCCCGCGAAGCCGCTGTAGCGGGCTTTTTTCACCACCAGGTCTTCCGGCATGGGTTTGAGTTCGTCAATAATCTCCCATCCCCACGTTCCCTCGATGATGAGCCTGTCGCGATCCACCGGGCGTTCCTCGATCATCCTGAACGCCATATGCTTGCGGACGTTGGGCGAGTGTGGCCCACCCGCGTCACTGAGGTCTGGCTTGTAGCCGAACTGGAGATACAGCACCTTCACGCTGGCCGCGCGTGCCGCAAGGAGCAGACGCCGGTTTGCCTCAATGACGGGGTTCGTGCGGGATTCGTCGATGCCCGTGCCCAAGTCGAGCATTCCCCCTTTTTTCGCGTATGCATTCTGCATGTCGACCACGATAAGAGCGGTTCGAGCCAAATCGATTTCCACATCCTGGGGCCGAGCCTTCAGGTTCGCCATGTCTCTTCTCCATGGGTATGTAGTAGCCATGCAAGTGCACCCCTGAGTCATGCCCGAACGCCGGTGACACGAATTCCGGGCCGCACACTCAAGCGAATTCATCTTATATCAGCAAACACGCTCTTTCCAGCCGTAAAAACTGGCGGTGATTTGCCGTACGCTTGAAGGTACCGATATGGTAGCGTAGCAAAATGCGCTCATTACAATGTTACACGTTCGGAGACAAGAGAAACCATGCTGACCATAGACGCCCAGGTTCACGCCTATGAAAGGGATCATCCGGGGCGACTCTGGGCGGGCTCCCTGCCGGGACCGCCGGAAGTAACCGGCGACGACATGGTCGCGGCCATGGATTCCGTCGGTGTGGACGCCGCCGTGCTGATCTCGCCCTTCGCCCTGTACCGCTACGACGCCGCCTATGCACTCGAGGTACGCACCACGCATCCGGGCCGATTCGCCCTGATCAAACCGGTCGACCCAACCGACCACGCTGTGGCGGAGACGATCGCCGAATGGGTTGCGCTTGAAGGCACGGTGGGGGTGCGAATCATGCTGAACCCGGGCCCTTCCCTCGATCCGGAGCATCCGGGAATCGATCGGGTTCTTGCCGCCGCCGCACGCGCCTCACTGCCGGTCAATCTCATGTGCTGGGGCCTGCTGGAGCACATCGCGCGGTATGCGCGCGCACACCCGAGCACGATGCTGGTAATCGATCACCTGGGTCTGGAACAGCCGTTTTACCCGCCGGCACCTCCCGACCCCTTTGCCGACCTCCCCAGCCTTCTGGCTCTGGCGGCATTCGACAACATCGCCGTGAAGATCACCGGTGCCTGCACGCTTTCCCATGCTCCCTATCCCTACGACGATATCTGGGATCCGCTCTGCAGGGTATTCGACGAATTCGGCTTCGAGCGATGCCTGTGGGGCACCGACTGGACCCGCGCGGTCCATCTGCTGACATACGAGCAGGGCGTGACGCCGTTTCGCCTTACGGATCGACTAACGGACGAGGAGCGCGCAACCCTCATGGGAGGCACCTTGCAGCGGATATACGACTGGAAGCCCGGTATCGGATAGCCTGCGGTGTTGACGCTTCAAGGAAACTGCAGAAAACGCAAGGGAAAGCACAGGACTCTCTCCGATGAACCGAAATGCTATACACCTGCAGTGACAGGCCTCCCGTGACTACTTGCATTTTGTTTGCTCGTCAAGGCAAGTGCACAGATCACATATAATGTGGCCACTACACGCGGGCGATAGCCCTTCAAAGATCGCCAAACGTCGGAATGACGGCAAAATACACAAAACAAACCTGCCTGTTCGACTATGGTTCGACCGGCTACAGGACTCACTCCCTGTTCATGAATCAGGATAATCAGAGGTGGTTGTTCTGTAGTGGGTCAGTTTGAAATTTTCTTCCTGTAAGGCCCGCGCGGACCGGGTTTGGGGCGGGCTTCCTGTACGAGTCGGACGATATCTTCGATGTCCCAGAGACGATCCGTGACACCGGCGGCCATCGCCGGTGCAATCCCGTCCAGGCTTTTGTGTTGGCGACAGAAATTGTAATGCATGAAATGCAGCGAGACGCTGTGGGCATGGTTCTCGATTTTCTTTGAAAAAGCATTTGTCAGCCGCGTAAAGCGGCGCATCGACATCCGCATGGTGAGATTGTTGCGCTCTGCATAGCTCGTGGAGATATGAACCGGGTCCGGGTCGCCCTCGATCTGCATCATTCTGGCTCCCGTGCATTCGGCAGGGCTGTATCGCTTCTCGGCGGATGCACCCCCCTCCGAACCATACAGCTTTACCAGCATGGCATAGTCTATGTCCGCGCCAAAGTCATCCTCCACGGCTTCCAGGTAAGGCCGGTGCCCATCGCTCGTGAGTTGTATGCGACCGGCCAGCCTGTCGCGCAAATCGTTCATGAAAACAGCTGCGGTCTCGCTCGAACGATCTCCGACAACCCACGAAGGAACCAGTTTCGTGTCGGCGCAGATGGCCGTCCACGTCCATACATCGCCTGCCCATTCGGGAGCGGCTTCCGTAACGTTCTTCTGCCTGGCATGGACGAAGGACCAGATATCATCGACCTGAACGCGCCTGCATGGCAGGTCGCGCAGCACGCGGTTCTGATACGCGCTGCAGGCCTTTCCTGCGTCCACGAGAAGTTTTGCCACGGTGTTCTTGCTTGTATCGGTAATGCGGGTCGTTGCGCGGATGCTCATGCCCTCTACGAGGCAACGAATGATGAGGGCTTCTCGCGAACGCATAAATAGATACTGTCGTATCTGGCGTATGGGGCTGAATTGAAGAAAAAAGTAATTGCAATCATTTCCAGCTATGATAAAAATACCCCAGAAGGAGAGAATCCAATGATGTACGATGCAGAAAAAGCAGCGCAAGTCGCCTTGTATTTCACCAGGCTCGAAGGCGGCAAAATCAACAGACTCAAACTTATGAAGCTCACCTACTTGGCCGAGAGGGAGCATCTCCGGCTCTACGGAGAACCCATGTTCGGAGCGGAACTCGCCTTGATGCATCATGGCCCTGTCCCATGCGAACTACTGGACATCTCCTACTCCGAAGAAGTTGCACCTGTTTCATCTGACCACAAAGAAAAAAAACCTTGGCATTCATACATCCAGAGGGATGGAAGATATTACCTTACATCCAAGAAAGAAGCGGAATTCAAGGAACTCGACGAAATAAACAGAGCAGACACCGAAATCATCGAAAAACTATACGGACAACACAAAGAAAAAAACCAATACGAACTCCGTGATTACACCCATACACTCCAAGAATGGATACGTACTCCCAAAGGAAAACGAGAGCCAATCCATCACAAAAATCTCTTCATGCAATTAGGTTACAATAAAGACGAAGCAGACGAGTTATGTCAACGAATTAAAGAAAGAAAAGCACTAGACGAAACATATGCCGTACCTTTCTAGATTTTTACCCCTCAAGAAATGCGTATGCCTCCTCAGAGAATCAGGAACTCAGGAAGACCCAGGCAAAAGACACCTACACATCATACTGACCAATCCAAATTCCAACGAAGAAGTATTACTCGTAAGCGTCTCAAGCTTCCCCACTGAATCAGGACTCCGCCGCAAGACCGACGATTCTTGTATTCTATTCCCGAATGATTATCCATCATTCATTAGACACAAAAGCTACATTGCGTACAAACACACCAAAATCAAAAAAACAGAAGCCCTTCAGATCGAAATAGACAATAATAAATCTGCAATACACGGGATGGTAAGTGAAGAAGTTTTATCAAGAATCTGCCAAGGACCCAAAAAATCCAAATTCACAAGCCCAAAAATTCTCAAATTCTACGAAGAAGCATCCAAGGCGTAATCAACACGTCAAGACAGCATAGGATGATCGCTTCCCCTCGAAACCATTCCCGTCGGCTTCAATCCAGACGGAATGGGGTTTTCTCATTGTCGACACTCGGCTCAATAGCAATGGATTGCCGCCAACACGCAATGTTTTTGCCAGGCAGTCAAGGAACTGTCTTGAGAACTGCTTCGTCGAGAGCATAGCGAACCGGATCGGTGTGGATTTTCAAAATAATTGATAGGTCGTGGACATTGCACCGAGGAACAAGGAAAACGCAGATTACTCATTTCGTGCCAACAGCTGAAAGATATTCCCGTTCCTGCAGACTCCCGGTTTCCTCACGGACGACATTAAATTCGAGGTGAGGCTTGACTCCGACGACTTTTCGGGAGAGTTCATCGATTGAATTAGAAAAACCACGCTTCCTGGTACTCCTGTCAATATAGATAATTGTACCAATCATCTCCAATTCGCCTGCGTTCATGGAGCCGAATTCTCGCACAATCGAGGATATCTTTTCGTCGTATTGCCCCAGAAAATTCTGAGCGCGTGCTATTAATTCGTTGCCTTTGAGGCCTAATGAATACTCAAAAGCATATCCCCCGGGAAAAGAAGCCAGAGTGCCCTTTACCCCTTCCAGCGCTTCGGCATAGCTCAAGTCATCCAGCAGTCGGGAATCGAATGGGCCGTAAGTGTAAAGTGTGAAACGGTAATCAAGCGGAACGGTTTGGATCTCTTTCAAGAGGTAAGCAAATTTCATCAGCGCAGTCCTTCCAGCTTTTCTATCGGTTTGTTCGCTCTTTTCGACCATACGACAAATCAGGCCCAGTCTGCTCCATCCCCAATCATCCATTGGCATCTCCGGTTTTGTTTAGCCTTTGCACGGCTTCATCACGATCTTGTTTCTTGACATACAATCTGGTCTGGCGAATCGGCTTAATGCTGCTGACAAGCGACGAAAAAGAAGAAAGCGGTTTTTGCTTGCGATCATGAGCTTCCGTGAAAACAGGAATGTCGGAGCTTTTGGTATCATGCCAAGATTTTTCCGCCGGAATCTCTGCGCAACCAGTTCTTCGAGTTCAGCTTTTTGCTTGGCAAGCTCCTGTATGTCTTTGGGACCTGGGCTCTCCGGGGTATGCCATATCTTTCGGTAGTGATCTCGCTCCAAGATTCGCTCCCCATGTTCGCCGCCTTTTCTGTCTTTCAGCGCACCCAGCACCCGCCAATCACGCCAATCCAAGAATCCGCTCGATGAGCCTGAAAGCCTTGGACAGGGATGTCCCTCCCTGAAACACAGTTTCGGGTGTCCGTCGGGCAACCCGTTGTAGAGCACATCGAGAACAAAACAGACCTGAAAGTCCTTATCCACGTAACCGGGCATCGTATCGAGACGGTTTGCTGCCGCTTCGAACACGTCGCGTCTATCCTGCTCAGCCAGTGTGAAAAAGGATTCAAAAGATCCGTTCATCAGGCGAGAACCTCTTCGGTCATGAGGTCGTATGCGAGCGGTAACGCCCAGCCAGGGAGGTCCTGTCGGTTACGGAACAAATCGCGTTTCACCTTGTCGGGAAGGCGACGTTTCAAAATCGAGACAACCCGGGGGTCTGTGACGGCGTCAGGACCGAGCCACCGGAGCGCCTGAACGACCGGGGCTGCCGCTTTTCCCGCCCAGCGCATGACGCCCGGACTTGCCCGCTGGAAGCGGACCATTCGTCCGTCAATCTCGACAGAACGCGATGCGCCATCTGTCACGTAGCGGGGTTTGGCAGGGACTGCGTTGGTGAGACCAAGCTGGTTGGCGCTCTCCATACCATCGGGCATGATGCGGATACCGTCCCTGCGTGCGATTGCGGCGATTGCGGCAGACAGGGCAACCGGCGCAGGTCGCCCCAGCACGCCGCTGACCCTCGGCACATCGTACAGACCACGGCCAACCCGGCGCAGTCGGCCAGCCTTGACGAGACGCGACAAAGCCTGGTCGACGGCTTCACGGATCCCTATATGCAGAAAATCTCTCGGTGTAAACACCCATTTCGAATCACCGTTCTCGGACACCCTGCTCATGATCGTATCGGCCACACTACTCACTCGGACATATCTCCTCTTCTGATTTGTCAGAAATATATTATATTTATATGACAATCAACTGCACTTCTGTAATACGACAGGTGGAGACCAGACATGATTTCCATGAGGAATCATCTTTCTCATCGGAATACCTGTCCCATCCCGTTCGTGTCCAAACACCGGCCCCATCGCAGGCAGAACCGTGAAAGAGATGGATGGAACCTTTCATTGATCGCCGAGTTTCTGATTGAGTTCCTAGATACGGCCGGGGATGAACCGCGAGGCTGCCATCGGTTGTCTATATCACCAGCCCGTACAATTTCGTCACTGGTGTCGAAGTTGTTCCGGTTCCGCCTTTTTGGCCCTGCCCGCTCCGAGTACTTCCAAAGCCGCGACCCACTCCCCCGTCGCAATCTCCACCCGATCGCACAGGGCCTTCGCGTCGTTCACGAGTTCGGGCCCGATCGCGCGCACGACCGATCTCGACGAAGAAGCTGGTTTGCGGCGTATCGCCTGCTCTTTGTTACCAACGCCAAATGGCTGTCGCAGACCAGATCGATCAGGTGCATTTATCCATCATGATCCGGGTTCTGTACATGCGCTGCGAAGAGCCGTGAGCTTCTCGACACTCATATCAAGCAAACCGGCAACGCGTCTCACAGAGACGCAGCCCCCCGACAGCACTTTGATCGATTAAGCGGACGCCCGACACTCGAATCGCGTGACCCGAAAACTACCCGTGTTTTCTGCGAAATCATCGGGACAAAAGAATTCCATAGATGTGTTGGTATAATTACCAGATAGTGGTTACAACCCGGGACCATGATCGTGACTGGCTGAACAGTGGTTCGAGCATCCGGGAAACGAATTGAAATGATGGACAACTTCAAGGATTCCGCACCAGTGCTGATGAATAAAAAGACGCGGTGCTGACTCTGCTTCGCACGTATAAAGGAATACTCTCGGAACGCTTCGGGATCGCTGGACTTGCCCTTTTCGGGTCCTTCGCACGTGATGAGGCCACCGAAAGCAGCGACGTCGACATTTTGGTGCAGTTCGAGACGTCACCTGACTGGAAGCGCTACTTCGGAACGCAATCCTATATCGAGAACCTGCTGGGACGATCGGTGGACTTGACAACGGCCCAAGAGTTGTGAGCCGAAGTGCGCCCCGAGTGGAGCAAGAAATCATTGAGGTCTGATCCGGAGGGAAAAACCCGTGAATGGCGATTCCATGTTCAGGACATGATCGGGTTTCTCGAAAATGTCAGGCCAGAATTTCCCCGAAGATATACGTCGTATTGTTCATGGATTTGAACCACCAGCGGAAAGAGATGCCCGAAATCGAGAACTCGGGGAAGCGGGCGAAGAATTCGTGTTCGAGGCCGAGAAACGCCGGCTACATGACATGGGCAGGAAAGACCTGTCCTCTCGTGTCTGTTGGATCTCCCGCGACAGGGGAGACGGTTACGGCTACGACATCCTGTCCTTCCCTGGAACCGGCGAACAGGCAGAACGGGAAAGATGGCTGGAAATCAAAACCACAACCGGTCCTCAATCGACTCCTTTTTTCATCACGAGAAACGAACTGGAGGTTTCAGGGCGACACTCTGATATTTTCAGGATAATCAGGCTCTACGATTTCGGGCGCCAGGCACGGGCATACCGTCTGAACCACCACTGGAAAAACACGTCAGACTTTCTCCGGCGATTTATAGTGCCACCCCTTGAGTGATTGGGCGCCAAAAAGCCCGTTACGGACGGGTACGGTGGCTATTCCCGGATGGGGATGTACCGCACCGATCAGTGAACCATGCGGAATGCTGCGTTGCGGGCGATACGCACATCCACACGATCGAGGGGTTCCGGGCGCTGCTCAAGCGCGGGATGTTGGGCTCGTTCCATGGCGAGAGCCGGAAATATCTCCAGCACAATGTGGACGGGTTCTGCTGTCGCTACGATCTGTGCGGAACGGACCTGGCTTATGTGTTCGGGTTTACGTGGCAGAAAAGTGTGGGCCTGTGAGGGGGCGTGGATGGAGCGCCATGATGCTGTCCTGGGAAAGCAAGGTCCAGAATACCGGAATCTGGTTTACTTGCTGCATGTCCTGAACTGATAAGGGCTGGTAACCGAAAACCTTGCCAGTGAACCAAGGATATCGATAATCTGATCTTTCTCAATGTGTCGTTCGGACATCTCTCTTTGCACATCTTCACGTTCAAGGGGTGGAATACGAACAGCAAAGAACGGCCACAAATCTTCAGAACGATATTCGTCTTCAAGTGAAGGAAAAGCGGGTATCGGAGCAGAATTATAGTCGGCGTTGTAACGAAAGACAAATTCACTGTTCTCATGAAACAGATGACCGACCAGGCATTCTCCACGCTCCTTTTCCAAGTATATTTCCAGGGCTTTTTGTTGTGGTGCCGACGCATCCGGTTTAATTTGACTCACGCCCCATGATTGTGGATTCAGCATGTCCAGAAGTTTTTTCTTCATGCCTGAACCTCCTGTTTAAGACGTTTAATCCGGATATTCAAAAGGTCCCGAATGAATCGAATTCGGGTCTGTGTAATGATACGACGGAAGCGGCACTGTAGCATTTGTTCAATTGCTGGAATATCCACCGCATTGAAAACCTGTCGCATTGTACTATTAAATGGAGCAGGGTAGTGGTTGGAAACCCATTTCACCAGTGAGAAATGATTGTCCGATTTGGTACCGTCAGTACTGATAGCAGGTTTCGAACGATTGGCGTAATTTGTGAGGAACTGAACACGTCCTTGCAGTTTCGATTTGGCGATCAAATCTGAATCGGAAATCTCGCGAAACATCCCGAGTTACTGTCAAATCCGGTGTACGGCCGTCCCGAGTCCGGCGGCCTCCCTGCCCGTTTCGTTTTCCTTCACCCCATCGGTGAACCTCACGTCGGCGATCACGTCTGCCAGGCAGTGGAAGCCGTTCAGCCTGCGCCACCGCTTCTGCGCACTCATGGCGAGCCGGTGCACGGGACCGGGCGCCGTCCTCCCGCTCAGGCAGTTCCCCGTCTTCGCCGTACACAGCCGGATGGTGGCGAAGGTCGACTCGCGGGGATTCGTCGTCCGCAGATGCCTCCGGTGGGCTGCGGGGAAGTCGTGGAAGGCGGGCAGTTCCCCGCGGTCCCCCGCCAGGCATTCCGCAACCCTGGGATACTTCGCCTCCCGGGTGGCGGGGAAGCGTTCGAACGCCCCGTGCGCGTTCCGCCGGGTGTCGGAGCGCCATATCCCGTGCAGCATCGACTTCGCCTCCTCCTGCACGCGTCCGGGCATCCTGTCGGGCACGTTCGCCGTCCTGTGCACCCGGCAGCGCTGTCCCCGGGTCTCGGGATACACCTCGGCCAGGGCCGACCGGAACCCCGGCCCCCCGTCGCCCACCGCCGGCCCTGCCGCCTTCACACCCCGGTCCCTTGAACTCAGAAGAACAGCCTTCCAGCTCTCCCTCGACTCGCGGAACCCCGCCTCCAGGGCCAGGAAGTGCCTGCGACCACGCGTGTCGCAGCCCACTGCCACCAGGAGACACCTTCTCTCCCCGCTGCGCACGTTCACGCAGATCCCGTCCCCTCCCCGGTCGCGCTCGCGCCACTGGGCGTACCCGCGTTCCCGGCCCTCCTTCAGCCGCGCAACCGTCGCCGGGGACAGGCCACGCGCCGACCCGAAGTCGTTCGTTGACACCCCCTTGCACCGGAACCAGGGAATCACCGCCTCCACACGCCCCGTCTTCTTCAGGCAGGGGGGCAGCAGCTCCGGGCGGAAGCACCGGCCCGCGGCGACCCCGGGCGTCGCGCGCGGCCTCGTGCTCCTCCGGGAAGTCCCGCAGTTCCGCCTCCACCGCCTGGCGGATGATGCGCTGCGCGCCCGCGCGCAACAGTTCACTCAGTTCGTCCCGAAAGGCTGGATTCACGAAGGGAACCGTCGTATCTTCCTGCATGGTGGCGCATCTCCTCCTTGCTGAATGACCGGGCTTCCAACAAACCCGGTTCAGCAGGAATGCGCCGCCTTCTTCAATTCAGCCCCATACACCAGATCCGACAGTAACTCGGTGAAGAATTCTGGGTTAATTAGTGCGGATTTAAAATCTTAGTGCGTCTCAATTTGATTGGTGAATAAACCCAGACGTGAAAGACAGATAGACTAGCGGCGACAGCAATCATGGACGATATCTGAGGAAATACCGTGGGAAACGGAAGTCTGGTGTTCAGATGCACCCACTCATCTCATTCACTTCGATGGCGAACGGTTTCTGGAGCCATATGAAAGATAGTAACGATATGAAAGATGAACCCGAAGAATCGGACTCCATGCCGGCAAGAGTTTCAGACGTATCTGAGGTTGGTTTATGATTATAGCTTCTCAAGCACCTTTGCAGGCGCAGCGTTCGACTTATCCAACCCTTCCATGGTCTTGTCCATGCCTTCGACTGCTTTCACAAGCACAGCCCCATATTCCAGATATGACAGCAACTCATCCATATCTCCTTAAACCCATTCCATCTGTTGTATGTCAGGGGTTTCCGCGCCAGTCAGGAAACGGACAAAAAGTGCATTTCGATAACCATGCTCTTCTTTGAAGGCACGAAGTTTTGCCAAATCCCTGTCATTTGTTTCAGGATTTGTACTCTTTTTCACTTCAATAACCAGAAGATTCCTCCGTGTGTTCCTTTTGTGAATTATTATATCCGGTATAACATCCCTTTCTTCAACCGAATGTTCCGACGAAATAGCGTACATGAGCCGTTTAACTTCATGTTGACTCCGATTGTATTCGCAATCAACATCCCACTCGGCAAATGATTTTTCTAACATAACCGCAAGACGGTGAGTTATGGCACGTTCAGCATTATCTTGAATTAATAGTATTGCTTCCTTGGCCAAGAATGAACTGACTATTTTCTCGACTTTTCCTTGAATATCTTCCAAACCTCTATTTGGCATCAATGCTCCCAAGAGTGTTTAAGGTTGAGGACTTGTCTGCAGTTTCTATTTCATCCGAAGAAGAGTTTAGACAATGCACGCTGGCTTATTTGCCAAAGTTCTACAGGAGGCCCTTCCCCCAAAAGTTCTTCTTCTATTAACAACTTGCATGTTGTTTCGCTTTCGTCCCACCCCATTTTCACCTTGAAATTTATTGCATCATTTCCGCGTTTCATACTTTTTACTTTAATGTACTCCTCTTCACCTGTTATAAGAGAAAAACGTATCCAATCAACATGTGAGATCCCCGTTTTGAGGATGGCCGCGGGGGAAATTTCTTTTTTAATGACCTCAAAGCTATCATCTCCGAGTGTGTTTACCTCAAAACTGGAAGATTTGCTATGATTCATGCTCTCTAAATCCCGTTTCACTTGCTCACAAAGTCTCTTCCAAACCTCATTTATGGAGCAATTCAGCCTTCTTTTAACCCAATCAACATTTTTATCAAAACTCATTTCCAGACCTCAATATGGAGTCTCATGGGTAATCGCACCCTTACAAGATATGGTAGTATATGCTCAGGAAAGAATCCTGTCCATATCATATATTGTGGCTTGCTTAATCAAGTGGCAGCGACCCGTGTCCATCCCGATGCATGTATAGGGCCCAGTGTAGCGCGGGGTTTCGAGGGAGTCTCAATGAGCACAGAGGTGGTGTTGCAGTACTCGGCCCAGCCCTAAGGCAGGGCGCCTGCGGGCGATGACGAGGATATGGGATCAGAGGTTGGTGATATTGATCCATGGCAGTATGAGGAACCTCGGGTTATCGACCACCAGGGGATGTTATTCTCGCGCAACTGCGGTGCCCATCCGATGAAGCGACCGCAAAGCGAAAGTGCGACAGCCTCGACACCGGATTTGGTGAAGTGCAGCACAGTATTCCCCGTAAACGGTAGAGAAAGGAAATTGCGGGCCTAAACGTCCGGTAAATTACTTATCGTCTGCAGACTTGGCTTTCCCTGCAACCTCGGCGATGGCATTCAGCTTTTCGCCGATTTCGGGATCTATCTCGTCCTTGGGAATGTACTGGGCGAGTTCGTAATAGTCCTTCTTTTCCATAAGGTTGGGCAGCTTGAGTCTCTTGAAATACTCAGCGAACAATGGTTTCAGGAAATCATCGCTCGCCTTTATATCTCCGCTCCACGGTGACCCTTTGTCCAAAGTCTCCAGCGCGCCGCTTACCATTGTGATAGCCTCGCGCATCGCGCTGCATCGTGCCTCTGCTTCAGATTCGGCAAAAAGCGGACCCGTCTCAGGCGCAGCGGCTTCCCCGGAAGCGCGCGCATAGTGTTCCAGGGTTGCCTGGGTGCACAGATAGTTTTCGATCTCCCGTTTTTTCCAGGTAAGGCATCTGAGGAACGGGTTATTCGGCGGGCTTTGCTCCAAGCGATCGAACAACACAATACCAGCGAGGTCAGGAAGAGCTTCACGGAGACCGAAGTAGTGATCCTCAGCCTTTTTCGGCTGGTTGTCGACATACTGAACAAACGGTCTCTCAAGCGCCTTTACCGCCGTGCTTCCCAAACGTTCAGCCAAGGCTTGCAGAATCGCCAAATCGGTCGATCCTTCAAGGTACAAAACCCATCCTGTCAGTTCCGCCTGATAGTAGTGGTCGTAACCAATAATCTTCAACGCCTTGAGCATTCGGCTGCCTTGACTGTCGATCCGGTTTGGTTTGCCGACAAAAGCGACAACCATGTCCTTGCCCGCGGCCTCATTCAAAAGGACCTCGGAATGGCTTGCTGCGATAATCTGGTTGCCGTTCTCGCGTGCTGTCTTGATGAGCAAAGCATATATCTGCTGCTGGCGGAGAATCTCCAGATGTGCGTCCGGCTCGTCCAACAGGATCACCGACTGCGGATTGGCGTACATGTAGACCAGGATCAAGAGAGTCTGTTGCAACCCGCGTCCGCTTGAAGAGATGTCAAGAACCAATCCTTGCTCCCTGTAGCCCATGGTGATTTCACCACGTTCTGGAACATAGCGGGGCATTTCGAGTTCGACGCCGAACAGTTGCTCAATCCGTTTCACCAACTCCTGCCACTTGTCTTCGCTTTCTTCCATGACGCGGAAACACAGATTACGCAGTACTTCGGCCGTTCGACCCTCACCCACCCGGACATTCACGGCACCCTTGTCAAGACGAGTCTCCGTTGCCGCGAGGCCGGACATGGGAGGAAGGAAGACAATGTCCACCGATCCCGCCTGTTCCGGAATTGGCATCCGTTCCGGGGACTTGCCTTCCCTGCACCGCAAGGGACGACAATAGAAAGATTCTTCGTTGGCGTAGTCGAATTCGAGGCCGCAGGTCCACACACTGTCCTCGGTAACCCCTTGCACGATGAGGTCGATGCGCACATTGTTCGTCTTTGTACGGCCTTCAACTTGTTGCACATCCCGCACATGAAGGTTGCGCCACAAATCTTTGGCACTCGGATGTGGGATGGCGAACATATCCTTGCGGTTAACTGTCACGCCGGAACGCCTTGCCGATGCGCCTTTCCCCTTGCGCTTCTCATTCCACCGTTTCACGCCGATATCCCACAGGGCCAGAGCCTGTATGGCGGATGTCTTGCCCGAGTTGTTCGGACCAATGAAGACGACCGGATTTCCCAGGTCGACCTCGACTTCTCCGAAGCGCTTGAAGTTGCGGATGGTGAGTTTGGTAAGCATTTGACGTCTCTCCGACGATTGGCGTCGAGATTGTTACCCGAAACCAGCCGACCGCGCGCTTTCCCTGCATGACTTATCCACAGTCGACATAATCTGGCTATGACTTGCCGGGAGCAATCACCGGAACCATGAGCTCTTCCCGCTTTGCACATCGACAGGTTGTTTTTCTCGAAAAACCAGTAATCAAATCGGAGTCACGATAGCCAGCTTTTGGGAGAATGCTCACCTGTTCCCGTGGATAAGCCTTGCACACGGCCCTCCAGTCACCGAAATACCACGCCTCCAGTTCCTCGATCGCGAGGCAGTCGGACTATTTGCCAAGAATCATCGCGGGTCATTGCTCCGGTATGCAACCCCGAATCGGTCGCTATAGTTCTAGGTTGGGCCTTCAACTCCCGACATCGTTGCTATCCCGGTCAATCCCTGCGATTAGTCGATAGTCAGGGGCATCCAATTGGCGTAGCCGCATGGACAATTCGATAACTTTCCTGTCAGGTCTTTCCTGTCGCGAAAAGAACGGATGCAAAACGTCGCTCTTTCGGGCAGCATACGTTTCAACATCGTTTGCAAGAACACCTCCATCAAGCGTTCTTCGGTCGTTACTTCCAGATGTCTGGGCTTCACCCTTCGTCTCCGTCCGAGTCGGCTGCCGGGGCACCTCTGTCTGTCAATGGGTCACCCATACCAAATTGGCCCTCCATCCATAGTTCGCCGAGTTGTGCACCCGCCTCTACGAATTCGGGCACGCCGGTTATTTCGTCAGTACACCGCGTTTGCGTATAACCTTCCTCGTCACGCCATAAAATACGTACCTCTTTGGGTCGCAACGCATCGAGAAAAAACGGTGAATAGGTTGTGACGAGCAATTGCGCGCGCTCGCTTGCTTCGCGACACTCCTCGGCAAGTTCATACAGCAACCGAGGGTGAAAGAAGTTTTCCGGCCCATCAATTCCGATAAAGGGTGACGGATCCGGGTCGTGCAGAAGTACCAGATAAGCCAGCATTTTCAGCGTGCCGTCAGAGGCGAAACGGGCCATCACCGGATGACTGAAAGGGGCGTCCCTGATCTGCAGCAGCAGTCGGCCGTCCTGCATGGTGTTGGCCAGCACACGATCAATATGCGGGACATGTCTGCGTAAGGTAGAGAAAATGCGTTCGAGCCGTTCCGGATGCTGTTCGGCCAAGTACTGGATAACGTTGGCAAGGTTGTCGCCCGTTCTTGTGAGCCGTTCATGTGGCCCCGTTTCGGGTTGGCCACGGGCACTCTCTGCGGAAAGACAGGACAGATGCCATCCCATAATAAAATCCCGCAGAACTGCTACGCGTGGATGTTGCTGGAACTGTCCCAGGGCATTGACCGCTATCAGATCGGGTGATTTGAGCGGGTTTTCGACTCTACCGTCTTTTGTATCCGGTACCTCGCCGGTGACAGCATTGCCCTGGCCACGTTGGTACTCAAGAAAATGAAACGGCTTTCCGCGGCTCCCTCGCCGCCAGTGCAGGGATTCATACATAACCACTGGTGCGCCTTCGAATTCATCAACTTCCAGTCGATAGGTAACCAGCGGGTTCCCTGGCTGTTCACGATACTTGATCTCGATGGTCACCGAGCCTTCCGCCCCTCTGGTCTTGAGTTCACGGCTCCGTCCACGCCTGCCCCAGGCCCGGCGCAGACCGCCATCGAAACACTCTGCAAGAAACGCGAACACGTCGAACACCGTCGACTTGCCGCTGCCGGCAGGGCCGAGCAGCACTGTCATCGGTGTCAGGTTTTTGAATTCGACGTTTTTCAGCGCACGAAAATTCCCTATCTTCAAGTACTCGATTCGTGGCGGTGTGATACTCTGCGAAGTCACCCGGTTCATTTCACTAATTCCACATTCTTCTCCGTATCCCTCACCCGCAGCTCCCCGGAACGGGTTCAGGGAGAAGCTGGCCGCGGGCCCGAGACAAAACCCGTGTTTCGCTTAAACTTACAATCCTGCGTCTCAAAAGCGGGCTGACAAATTCTACAAAATATGGAGCGGCCTCTATTTCCTGACAACGATCAATCCTTTTTCCAGTAGTATCTCACTTTGAAATCCAGTCAAGGCCAAGGAATTGTTTTTGACAGAAATGCAACAAACGCATATGGTTTTTATGGATAGGCTTCAAACTCTAACCCTCATCCCACCGTATGCGATAGCTGTTGGTGTGTGGTATGGAATTTACATAATGAACGTAACACAAAGCAGCTAGAGAAGATTCCAGCAGGAAACATAGGGAGTCCATGGATGCCTCTAACAAAAAGCATGTGGAATCCATGCTTGCTTTCAAAACGCTGATTGAGCGAATTGGAGAGTGATTATATGGCCAAAAGTTCATATGGAAAACGAGACCCGGCGAGGTAATGAAATATACAGGTATTAAAGGAAGTAATCGCATCGAAGATGCCAGTGGTGCGGTAATCAAACTCCAGAATTCTTATTCAGGCCATACGATCAAAACGCTTTGGGAATGGTTGAGTGAACACGAGGATGATTTCTAATGGCCGACAACGATTTGACAGGCTTGGAAGAGGAATCGTCATTCGAGCCAAAACAACATGAAGTGCCTAATCCAAAAGCCCAAGGGGCTTGGTCTCGGATTAAATTTGATTGGCCCACCATCGGTATCATAGCATTGATTATATTTAGTACTGCTGGATTTCTATGGAACTCTATCGAAAATGTAGACGATAATCTCGATCACCTTTCTCAAAGAGTAAACCAGATTGATGATAAATTTGATGCAAGGATGGAAAGGTTGACAGAGGATATTAGCTTCATCAAGGGCCGTATCGCAGCTCGATTATCATCTCAATATGAAGAACCATCCGTGCCTGAAAAAAAGAAGCCCCGGGGCCGAACTGCTGAAAAGAAGATGCCTCTCTTGATACTGGATACCCCTGAGAATGTGGCTCGCGCCATCATGCAAGGACCGCAGAAAAAGGGTTGGGACCCCCTCAAGAAGGCTGCCAAGCAGTGAATTGGGTAAGATTGTTCGGGAATTTGTCAAACTCCGCAAAACACTGAGCAGTTTCTATTTTCCAGGCACAGTCGATCCTTTTTCCCTGCCAACTTCCATTTCCCGTTCAATTCTTCCTTGCTGGGCATGAGTTATCCCATTTCGATTTCCTATCGTCCTTTGACAATATTTTTCCTCTGCCTGTAATTTACTGGTATCAACATCTCATCGACACGAAAACGAATTGATTGCGAATGCCGCATATCGCCTCGCGTCCGTGTCGGGAAACATTCTTCTGGCCGTGATGATAGCGGCAGCAACGGTCCGTTATCCTGCTCGAACATGGCCAACCGACACAGTTCTTTCGCAATTCGACCCTGGTGATGCTTTGATTCAATCTGTCACGACCGGACAAGCGATTACCCTGCCGGCAAAGCGATGGAATGCGCTCCCCCGACAAAATCACACCAAGACCAGAAGAGCAAGTATACCGCCCTGCACGAGGGACTGCCCAAGCAACAGGTTCACATCATCGGCATCGAACCGGCGCAACTTTGGTTTCCACTTCACAGTGTGTGTACGGAAGGATTGGTTGCGTTTCGGAAAAAGTCGACCCGGGGACTGATGAGCGCAACTACAATTGTCTCCAGTCCTGAATCGCCCGTAACCGATGGGAGAGAATGTGCGAACGCTGCGAATAACCGAGTCGGAGGAAAAAAGACCAACGGCTTGTCCTTTCCCGCAAGCGAATACGGGAGAGCGTGTATGGATGGAAGGGGGTGGAGTCGCTTCTACGTGGTAACACCAATCTGCTCAATCTCCCGACGACGGTGGAATGCGTCTATTGGCAATTTCATCGTGTTCTGGAACTGATTGCGGCTGCGTCACTGGCCTTCAGGTGGCAGGACCCGGCCGTGGCCGATCGAGGCGCGTTTCGTCACCGGCGGTTCGACGGCATAGCCGTGGAGTGCGTACCAGAAGCGCGCGCCGGCCACGTTGCCCCAGAGCGAACGCAGCCGGGCGGGGTCAGCGTTCCACACGTCCGCGACCGTCGCCATTCCACCCCGTTTCAAACGCGCGTGCATGCCCTTCCCCACTCCGGGAAGCGCTTTCAGTTCAAGACCGAGCAGGGGGCCCGGCAGGTCGCCGGGATACAGCACCGTGAGGCCGTCCGGTTTGTCCATGCCTGCCGCTATCCTGGCGAGCCACCTGTTGGGCGCACAGCCGACCGAGCAGGTGATGCGCTCCCCCACGGCTGCACGCACGCGGCTCTTGATTCGTCCCGCGACCTCCCCGGGGCAGTCCCGCTTCCCCAGAATGGCGGCGAACTCGTCGACCGAGCAAACGAGGTCAGCCGGCAAAAGTAATCGGGCGTGTTCGCAATACGGGTCTGGCGGTGCTCCAGTTCATTGCCACGGCCAGCCTGGACGAGAGTGATGGCCTCATCCAGACGGTCGATCCGGCACTCGAACGAGCGCATCAGTGCATATGTCGAACTGGTGAGGCAGCGCTGGAACACGCTCATGGCAAGACGCGCGGCCGAGCGGTTCAGTATCCCCGCCCTGTTGCAGGTCTCGGCGATGTACTGCGTCGTCGCTTCGTAAAGTTCCCGTTCCTGCCGGTTCAGGGCGTAGTTCAGGGTATCGCAGCGGCGCTGGGGGGTAGAGAGGACGGCCGTCGAAGTGGACCATCTCCTCCTTCGTCCGGCGGATGATATGGCGGCGGTGCTGCGCCTCCGGAAATGCCTCGAACGCATCGAAAGTGGTAAGGGCATCCGGCGCAAGCAGGCGCCACAGGCAGTAGTAGGGAAAGTCCCTGCCCATGTGGGGCGTCGCGGTCAGCAGCAGAATGTTCGGTGCGCCGACCAGCCAAGCCGCCACCGTTCCTCCTTCACGGGCAAACCGGCCAGCGCCTCGGCAAGGCGGTAGCGGTCGGTCTTGCGAATACAGAAATCTCGCTCGCGGTCGGCAACCAGCTTGTGGGCTTTGTCGAACACCACGAGGTCGTAGGGGCGCGCGTCGCCCGAGGCCACCGCCTCGCGCATCCGTGCGACCATGCGCTTGCCGGAAAGGGTATCGAGGCTGACGATGAGGCGATCGGTCTCCGGCCCGATGAACGGGTTCCCCACACGGGCGTCGGCGCCGTGGACGATTCGGAATGAAAGACGGAACAGCGTGCGCATCTCACGCTCCCAGTTGCCGACCAGACCGGCCGGGGGGACGATGAGAACACGCGTCACGAGACGTCGCGAGAGCATTTCCCGGAGGTAGAGGCCCGTCATGACCGTCTTGCCCGCACCGGCATCGTCGGCGAGGAGAAACCGCAGCGGCGACTGGCGGAGCATGTGTTCATATACCGCGATGCGCTGGTGCGGCAGGGAGGTCGAGCGGGGGTGCAGACGGAATACCGGCTGGCTCGACCGGCAGAGTCGCCGCCTGGACGCCAGCCTCCAGGTCGACAATCCTTCGCCATGCCAGGCGCCCTGGTCTGGACTGGCCGTTCTCCCATCGGTTTACCGTCGCGAAAGAGAGACACCGATGCGTTCCGCCAGCTGCGTCTGAGTCAACCCGAGCCGTTCTCGCAGGCCTTTCACTCGAACTGGCTAGGCAGGCTTCGGGATTGTCGTTGAGCACCGAACGCATCGCTTCCCCTCGCAACGAATGATCGAAGGGAATATGTCGAAGCGCATGATACGGGAAACGCTCTATCGCATTTGCAGTATCATCGTCATGGCTCACGGTTGCTCGACGATCAATGCCAAGGTGTTGAGGAAGCTTTTGGTTGGCCGCACCAAAAGGGGGGAACAAGGTATCCAAATGATGAGATGAGTTTCAGGCAAACGATAGCGCCAGGAAAAAGAACGAATCGCGGATTCACGGCGATTATCAATCACCATTCAAACAGGGTCGAAAGTCATTCGACCATTCTTCCGTTAATAAAAGGGAGCATTTGGAGTGGCTGGATAATGTTGAAAGTTGCATCGGATCAGGAGAATTGGACCCACAGCCTTATTGGGGATTTGATGATTTGTTTCACAAAGCGGGGGTCAAGCTCCCGAAGACAGTCTATGCGATTGCGAGAAGAAAGAGAATCACAAAAATAGAGGAGTTTCATTATGTCAGGTTCCTGATGCTGGAGAATCTCACCTTGGATTTGTTTCTGGGTGCTATGGATAACGGTGACATTTTTATTGATTTCGACGCAAGGACAGGCCACAACCACGGGACGAAATTTCGCCTCAAGCGAAAAACGTACCCCCGCCGATACCAGACCATCGAGGAATTGTAAGAGGGAATTCAGGTTATCTCCTTTCACCAACTTAGGTCTCACCTGGCCCATCAGATGTAACTTCGCCGTTTTCTCATCCCTTTCGGATTCTGTAGGCCAAATTCCAAGCCGCCCTTTCATTTTCCTGTTTTGTTAATGACCAAGGAAAAAGTAAGCCCATATAAAACAGGTTTTGACAAGGGCAATGCCTATTGGATGACGAGGCTCGCATCAGAAGTTTATACAAAAGTCAGTGAAGATAATGAAAAACCGGATGAAGATAGAATACTCGCGTCTCTGAAAACAGATGATGATGGGTTTCAGTCAATTGCAGGAGTAGACAAGAACAGCGCGCAAGCCGCATTGATAGAACATGACGAATATCTATGCATGGCATTCAGAGGCACGGATGAACTCGCTGACTGGCTTGATAATATTAATGTGTTTCGTAAAGAAGTCCTGTTTGGTGAGTTTCATAGAGGATTTTGGGCATCTGTCGAAGACGTTTGGGATGATCTTTGTTTAAGATATGAAGAGCTCAGGCAGGTAGCAAGAAGGCCATTGTTTTTTACCGGGCACAGCCTTGGGGGAGCGATGGCAACGATAGCCGCGGCGCGATTTTCACATGATGACCGCCTATTCACTGCCGTTTATACCTTCGGGCAACCCCGCGCCATGAATCGCGCCACTGCAAGAACATACAATGAGGAAATACGCAATAGGCATCATCGCTTTCAAAATAACGAAGATATTGTTACCAGGGTTCCTACCCGTATATCCGGGTATAGTCATGTTGGGACCTGTCGTTACATTGATAATGACGGGCATATACATAACGACCCGGGTTGGTGGAACAGGTTCCTCGATTTCTTTGAAGGCGCGGCAGAAACACTTCTGGAGAAGGGAAGTGTTGGTTTAATATCAGACCATGATGTGAACAAATATTTGAAGGCTATTGAGACCTGGGAATTAGGGGAGGATTAATAACTGGAGTTGGTTCTATTAACAGGTCGATTGTTTTTATATGCCTACTCGAACCTCCACTACAGAGCAAATGTTTGCGGTCAACCAGAAATTCCCTGAGTTCGATTAGCCTGTTATAGATGTCTTCCGGGATATTTATTGTCGGCATTGACTGGCTCTCCTTATTCTTGGTGTTCCATCCATTTTTCAACTACATCTAACTGTTTATCCACAGCCGCGTCTTCTGCAAAGGTCGCTGATATTTTGTCAACTTTGCTTAATTAGTCCCAAGCTTTTCCTTATCGCCTGTATCCACGAAAACTGGATTCGACTCGGACGAATCGTCGCCCGGCCAGCTTGTTTTCATCCAGGTATCGGGCGATTTCTCATATGTCTCTATCCGGTTGCCCGTGTCGGTGTTCCGTCATGGCGAGTTCATTCGGCTCAAACGGATCGGTCTGCATGATCCAGGTTCCGGCTTCGTTGACTGATTCGGTTCCGTACCATACGCAGCGTCATCGACATTGTTCTTATGGCAGTTATCCTGTTGACGAACCAACCCGCAATATGTGACGTGTGAGGCTTGATGAAAGATTCGATCAGTTGAAAAACTGGTTCAGGAAAGTATCGGGAAATGAAAGGAAACACGGAATATATGATCGAATTGTTGCGGTAGTTTGAGAAAAAAGAAGCGCTTTCCTCTCCATCGTCGGCAACCTGGCCGGCATGGTGGTGTTGGAACCTGCTGCAGGTTGCTTTCCGTTCATATTACCCGCGATTGTCTTATTGATCCATTTTCAGGGTTATCAGGAGACCGGCGCTACGCCTGCCGAACAATTCACTGTCAACCCATTTTCCAGGGCTGTGATTCACGCCCTTGTGGTTTTTCGGATCCTCTACGGACCTGTTTTCATCAGTGCATTTTGGGGACATTCCCGCAAACGTTCTTTCCGGTAAACCTGCGAATGGCTGCCTCGTGGACGATCCGGCGTATGAGCGCGGTCCGTCGAATGCCGATTCTCATCGCGCTGATGTTTTTTTCTCCCTTCGCTCCATCAGAGACGCAACGAAGGAGAATGTTCACTTGCCCCGTGTTCTCCCGCCCTGTGCCGAGTAGCGGCATCGGTTTCATCCGAGGCGCAGGCAGGGGGGTACGGGCGCAGATGTCGATAAGATGCAGGATGCCGTTTGAGTCGGCGAAAGGATGCCGAGGGCTATCGCCAATGCAGGGGATAGATAGAGCAGGGGAGCTGCCGCTTTTGGCCGCCTGCAAGTAGACCTCTTCTTGTTCGAATGGTCATGAATGGAGTGCCTCCCCTCTCCTGAAAGAAAAAAGGGACGGGAACGCAAAAAAGCGGGGAGCACACCGAAGCATGCTCCCCGTCCATGGGATGTCGCGCTGCCGCGGTTTTCCTCCTGCTACGGAGTATCCATCATCTACTGTTTCCGCGCACCGAATGCGCCGGCGATACCGAGTTGCTTACCACCAGACAAATCATCGACTTTCTGGAATTCGCCCACCACGACGGGGGGAGGCATATACTTGCCTGTGGGCCGCATCTCCCCATTTACATCCATCATTTTCGCCATACCCATCCCGAAGAACCGAGCTGCCTTCAAAGCACCCCCAGCCTTCGGGTCGATTGATCTACTCCCGATAGCGCCCTCCAACATCACTTCCATATCGGCATCCGGCTTCATGCTTTCTCCTGCAGGCACGCTGGGCATGAAGTCAAATCCCATCACTTTCCCGGAGACCGTCATGCCCGGCACCCCATCACTTGTCTCCATACTACCGAAATTAGCAGTCAACTCCACATCCGCCGTGAACGTTCCGGAGGTCGCCTGTTCAACCTCAGTCATAGCACCATCGGCCAACATATGCATCTTGTACGCATACACGCCCGCAGCGTTACCCTCATAGGTCGCGTCGCCCTCGATTTTATCGAAGAAAAATCGATTGCTACTCGATCCTCCCGTCGGGTCAAGCCGGGAACCGGCGAACGTTTCGACAGAGGTATAATTTTCCACATAGCCATCTGGTTGATTCGTTCTCACCCAGAAACCGTAATAGTAGTAGTCCGTGTCCAGAACACCTACCATGTAATCGGGATCAGGGATGAAATGCCAACCTAGAAAATTGGCGCCCAGTTTTCCTGCAGCGTCGAAAGTAGCTTGACAACCAGCATCTCTCACGCACTCGAAGGTTCCCAGCACTTTGGTACCGGTGTAAGCTGTACTGTAGGTGTCATCAAATGTTCCGGGGACCGTATCGCCTTTAGCGAAATCGGCTCGTCTCGCATCTCCCCCAGTGGATAGGTCGGGGCTGAATCCTCCGATACGGGCGGGGTTGATAGTACTGTGGATCGCACGGGCAGTTCCGCCTTGTGCAGTGCTAAAGTCTCGGCCGGTGACCTTTTTGTACGCCGTGCTGTGCGCCGTCATCTCAGGCTCGTCAATGTCACTATGCAACACCAGGATTTCAACAGCGCTCGAAGCTGGTATAATCACTTCATTTTTGAAAGTGAACATGTTGGGGTTCCCGGGCACCGGTTTGAAGGCTCTTGCTGCTTTCGTGGTACTCCCAGGGTTGAGAAGTCTGGTGGCGCCGAGCATCGCAGGATCGTCATCCCTGCGCGAAATGGACAACTCGTAATCGCCACTATTATTCTCCAAGAACCGGCGTTCTCTACCTTCGGGGCCATTGGTATTGGCATTCATGATGGCCGTATACTTCAAACTGGCCGCAGCCGTCACCGCATTCATCGCCGCCGTCCTGACTTTCATGGCAGCTTCATCTGCCTTGTCCGCCTCCGCCTCCGCCATATCCGCGTTAGCTTCGGCGTCCTCCAAATCCCTGTCAGTCATAACCATGGCAGGATCCACCATGTCCGCATATTCCGCCGCCTTGGTGTTGGCCATGGTCATCGCGTCACGGTCTGCCTTCATGGCGGCATTTACATAGCCCATATACATACGGTCCGTCTCGTCCACGGCCATCTGCGCACGATCCTTGGCTGCCATCGCATCCGTCCCGGCTTGAGTTGCACCGGCCGTCAGCATTTCGTGCGCGCCTTCCACCTCGGCGACTTTCCCGTCCTCCGGATCAGTCAAACGAGCCAGCAACGCCACCGCATCGGCCGATCTTGCTTCTGCCTGGCTCTGATACATCTGGGCCATGGCCACATCTTCGGTGTCGTCCGCCAAGTCAGCCGCTGCCCTCGCCGCCCCCGCCGCTTCCTGCGCAAGATCATTCAATTCTTCCGCTGCGCCATAGGCTTCCGGTGCGGCACCCATCTTGCCCGCCAAGGCAGCGAATGCCACAGCAGCACTAGACGCTGCCGTCTCCGCCGCCGTAGCCGCCACCCCCGCCTGCTCCTGGGCCATCGTGAGCGCAGGGTCTACCCCAGCAGGAGGAGGAGGACCGCCGCTACCGCCACCACAACCGGCCAACGTCAGCGTTCCAAGTAGCACGAAAGCTGCCACGGCACCGGTCAACCCGGAAGTTCCCTTTCTGAATACAGCGAATAAACTAAACAGCATCGGATGATTCCTCCTCGATAATCCGTGGGGGAGAAACCCTGTTCTGAGAGGGTCTCCAGTCAAACTCAAAATGTCTTCCCGTATTCCCTAAAATCATTCAGTCCAGATTTCAATTTCTCATTATTTCGGTCGGTTTGTCAAACCCCCTTCCCCGCCAACCTCCTTTCTCCTGAATTCCAGCCTGTTTCCTTCTCCGTGACAGGTCGGTTTCCGTATATCTCCCGATCAATCACAATCCGCCCTGTTTGTGCGAAGAACGGAAAATACCGACCGAGAACGGGCAGCCTTCCAAGGTGATACTCTGTCTGCAGGTCAATCTCTCTCACGCCCTACACCAGCCATCATGAGAAGCGGGCGTCGGGATTCCGCCACAATTCATCAACAAAAAGGGAAACTGCCGGGGCGGAAAAATTCTCAGGAAATATTCACACATGCAAATTAGACCCATGTCCACGGAAAAGTCAAGTGCTTTTGTGGGACGGGGGAACGATTCTGTTTTTCGCCCTTGCCGTGTCCTCCCGTCCAGGCCCCGTCCACTGATTCGCGGTTTCGCTGCAGGGCAACTTCCCCCTCCCGGTTCTTCGGAAAAGCGATCGATCCGGGCACCCCGCCGAGCCTGAAACAAGGCACGACACTGCCGATACCCGGACGTGCGATGTCCTCGCACATCATCCTGCCGGCCATGTTCCCCCTTTCCGTCGGACACGGGCGTGTTGACAGCCACAACCCTGTCCTCGCGGGAATCTCTCCCCGGTCTGTTCCTCCTTCCCGTTTCCGGCTGGCCAGGAGGCCGTCCTTCAACTTATAAGAAACCACACGGGACGCAGTTCGGCGGGGGCAAACCAGACCTGCCCATATTTGACTGACACGGATGCAGGAAAGATTCGTTCAGGTTCGCCGATGGCTGAATGGAACAGCTTCAATACGCCGAATCAACTGTCAATCGAGGCTGACCCTCCTATATGAGAATCAGAAGCCTGAAACCCGGATTGGGCGGCAGGTTGTGTGACCGGATCTGATTGGGCCATCACCATTGTGCCCGCATAGGGCGTGCCCCGGACATGGGGAGAAATCGACACCGCGAAAGGAAACAGGATCAGCCGGATGTACAATCATGAAACAGCCGAACTGCCGACTCCCTCTGAAACATTAACCCGAATGACCAAATCGCCGGAGTTCTTCCATCCATGGAGCATCATGCTCACTACCTGTCCATAAACGAATTTGACTATCGCCCGGACGACTCTTTTTTGCACGAAAACCCCCTGCCAGGACTAATCAACCCATTGTTCGGTGCGGCATTCAAAATGGTCGGTTCATCCGTTCCGGGATATCGTATCGTATCCCCGCATTCTGTAACCGTCATGAGAAGTTACGCAGCCCGGAAATGACATCAATAAGGCAGCGTGTCTGGACTCTTTCAATTTCACTGCGAACGGATTCATGCTCATGGTCACTCCAGTGTGCGCGTGAACAATGTGTTCCCCTGGTCTTATCTTCACTGCGATCAAGGTCTTTTCGTGGCGGATTCTGCAGGGAGATTCGGTGAGACCACCTGCCGGCCCGCTTGAACCGCGTCGTGGACCGGAGCCGACTTCGTGAGGAGGTGGTGGATTGGGATGGGCGGCATGAGCGTCGGCCGGGTCATCAGCACTGGGGAGAGCAGTGATTCGGGGAGAGATTCCCTCGCAAGGTGCGTCGGGATACGCAGGTGGAAGAGATTCACATGGATACCTTCTGGATTCGTACAGGGAGGGTCACAGGGGAGCGTCACGTGGATGAAGGGAAGGCGGAGGGCGTCGTGTGGCGCATAAACGACGAAGGAGGATCGCACAGATACGGACGCGCGCGTGGCGATGCCGTGTACGCGGGCAAAACTCCTGTGCCCTGGCTGCGTCCGTGGACGTTTCATTCCCCGCACGCGTGTTTGCCGAAGACACACAGGAACAGAAAGAGGATTCTCTCGCGTGCTTATCCAGCAGCGGCGAGCCACCTCAAGTGGCTCGCCGCTGCCCTGGTTGCCGGATGATATACCTTGCTGAAAACTTCGGTCCGAGCAGATTTCAAAAATCCCGGACGACCTGAAAACCCTGATGTGTCGTCGTGCTGTCGGGCAAACTGCCTGTTCGAGCGGCAATCCGGTATCTATTGCAACAGGGAATTACGGTCTTCTTGGCTGATTTCATATTCCGCAACGATACCTTCGCCAGGTTCTGTTGGAGTGAAATTAAAGCTGCAGGTAGACAGTGCCGAGTCAAGTGTACAAGCCTGAAATTACTCCTGCTTTCAGCTACGTCCGATTACAGAAACACTGGAAATTATCATCTCTTCTGCCGCAATTTGTTTCGAAAATTCTCAAGATGAACACTCTCCGAACCAGGTTTTTCTTCTTTTTCGCGAGAACTTTTCAGACTATTAAGTACAGACAAATGAGGCATCCGTTTCAACATTTGATCCATGAAACGCCGCTCATCTTGGGAAATACCGGCACTCGTTCTCTTGCCTGAATTTCGGGCTTCTGGTTTATGGATCCTCCTCATTCTCTCTCCCCCAGTCGGTTGTATTTTGACGATACTTTTCAAAGTAGCGATGGTTTAGCTCCGCTTTGAAATAGTGCTTTCTGTTGATCCATATAAAACCATCGCCTTTGGAAATCACGGCGACATCAATTGGTTCTCCTACGGTCTCGGTTCCCAATGACAATTGTTTCTCGAAAGAACTTAAATTCACGAGTGTGGAGGCTACTTTCGCTAGCTCCTTAAGTGGCAGTGCCTTCACGACCTTTAATATACCGTCAAATCTTTTGAGACGCGACAACTTGATCCTGTCATGAAATTCATCAGTTGCTTGTGTGCTCGCAGAGTTAACGAGATCGATTAGCTCTGCTTTTATCTCATCAGGGAGGCCTTCAATAGATTTCAGGGCTTCCAGAGGAACTCCCCGGATAAGAGGTCCAGCTCTTTCAATTTCATCCAGGATTGGTTGATTAACTCCATATAGAAATCCATCTATAGTTTGCGTATCAGCAAAGGACTCAACGTAAGAAGGACACTCATCAGACACATTTTGCGAAACGGGTCCACTGAATTTAAGGATATTGCCATATATTCCGTGAATAGTTATGTGTTGAACGACAGGGAAGTGCTCGCTTTGGCCAAATCCACCGATCACCAATCCAGTATATGTCTCAGGGATCGGAGAGTCTTTAAGAATAAAAAGCCGAGCAAGACGATATAGGAGTTGAATATCGTTAGAATCGATAGGCCAATCCGAGATCGTCTTCATAATTACACGATGGATTTCTCCAGACAATTTTGATGTAAAGTCATTCACCAGTTCATCGCTGAATTCATTCGCGTCGTCGAGTGCCTCCCAGATAGCTACGCGGTTCTCAATAGCTTCGCGGATGATGGCGGCTCGCTTTTGCTCCCATGCTCCTTCTCCCGAGAGTTCTGATAACGGCACCAAATTAAGCAATTCACCCGCATCAAATATTACATTACGGCACTCAATTTCAAAATCATGACAGAAGTAATTTTCTTGAACGTTTTCTGGAAAGAGATTTTGGCTATTGCGAAGAAAACATATTAGTTCTCGGCCAAACCCTTCGAGTTCGTCGAAATTTCTGTTGCCAAGGTTTTTGCGAAACAACTTGATGATGGTCTCCCAGGGGACACCGAGGAGTGAGGCATCGTTGTAGACCATTATTCCCACTGGATGGTATTCAGACAGCATGAAGAGTTTTGCGACGGAATCATGGTGCTTGTAGACGCCACCAGTATTGACAGTAACTACGCTGTCGGCTGCGAGTGCAATGCCCATGCGATTCATTACCACGACTTCGGATGTCACAGGATTCTCCTGAAAAATGAAGATCTATGCCCAGGCGATGACAGGCCTAAGAATCCATCCATCGGTTGGGGGGCCTTGCCAATGATGTATAAGTGGCGGTCGATGGTTGATATAGAATTAGGTTTCATAATTATACCAAACATTAATCGTCTGTGTCTCTATTCTTGAGAATGCCAATACGAATAAGTCTGGCAATCAATGCATCAACTTCAGATTTGGTGGGTTCTTGCTTGGCAGAAAATGCCATTCGAACCTGCTGTGGCAGGCTGACCCGGCTAGCAACAAGAACTTCAAGTAGTTTCTTCCGTTCCTTTGGGTCGTCAGGAACAACTCGCGATGCAGACTCCGACTGTCCTTTCTCGAAGTCTAAAGACACATCCCCAGCAGGGGATGTTGAAGAAGAATCATCCATGCTTAGAAACGTGTGGATATTCGAATTAACTAGCGCGCGAATGTCTTCAATGTGCGAAAACAAGTTCGCATCCTCAGAGAGGATTTCGAAATCATCAAGTTTTAGGATTTCATTCTCAAGACCTGAAAGGAGTGCATCCAGGTGGTGTTGTTCTTTCAGTCTAGCGTTCATTGGCTCATTCTCCTGTCCGCAAATTCCCGGGCAAGTTTCCGACGAATTCGCCTTTGAGTCGTAGCATATCGCTTGGAACTCATTTGGGCTTTTTCTTGAATTTCGTTCGGTGATTCACCGACAGCCATACCAATAATGACGTGCATCGCTTCGGGATCCCCCTGAAAAACTTCCTCGATCTTCGCAAGAGCCTCGGTAGCGAGCATCTGCCGCTCAGGATTAGTGATTGGGTCGGGAGCACTCTCAAGGATGTGATGTTCAATGTCGTCGAAACGGGGCAACTGGGCTTCCGAGAGAACCGGGGCATTGTTTTTACGACGCCAATGCTCGCTTGCGATACTCCGCATCGTTTCTCTTAAAAATACCACCATAGAGATATCTTTAGGCCAACGCCTTGTGCCGTCGAGTAGCCTGACAACCGCGTCGTGAAAAAGGTCTTGCCAGTCTAGATCGTTGAGTCCAATAATCCGAATATGAGCAATACGTTCTAGCCGTCTAATATCCGCATCAGTTAGATTGCGCAATGCGTGTGCAATTTCTTTCTGTGATGCTATTTTACGGTTAGAAACTACCATTCTCAGCCTCTTCGGAATTATCTCATCTTATATATGCGGAGAAGTCGCACCCTTGCGGACATCTGCACGAAAATATCCTGAATATCCTGGATGACCGTCTTTTTTCGGCACTCACTGAAACATTATAGTTCTTTTATACTGCAAGGGGTTACGGTGAGGAAAAGTTAAAGGTAATGGACTCAATGGGGCCTCTTCTCGAGCCTGTGAGATTTATAATGAGAGCGTCGACTTTTCTTACAGCACATAATCCCCTGAAACAATAGGAAAATTAAACCTCACAAGCTATGTCCGAATTCTCGATTTTCGTCAGCATAATAGATTGAACCTCAAGTGGTCGCCCAATATAAGGAGGACATGAAAGTGAATAAAACTCATGAATACAAAATCCAGATCGATAAAGATATTTTTTCTGTCGACCACCCAATCCTGACCGGACGTGAACTCCTTGAAATCGCGAAAAAGGAACCGGTCGAACAGTTTGCAATTTATCTCAAGGTCAAAGAAGGATCACCTCAACGCATTGAGGCTAATGCAAAAGTGGATTTGCGAAATCCTGGTGTTGAACGGTTTGTGACTCTGCCACTCGACCAGACAGAAGGATTCGGTGGTCGTCAGGAGTTTACACTGCCGCAAGATGATATCGACTGGCTGTGTAATACAGGCTTAAACTACGAACTCGTTTCCGAGGAGAGCGTACTCCGGGTGGTGTTGTATGATTTTCTTGTGCCTCCCGGTTATAATCATAACGAAGTCGATGTGAACGTCCGTATCGACCCCGGCTATCCTGATACTCAGATCGACATGGTATATGTATATCCGCCATTAGCCCGAGCAGATGGGCGACCGATGCATGCGCTCTCGCAAGATCCGTTCGACGGTAAAATCTGGCAGCGCTGGAGTCGTCATCGGACTCCAGCGAATCCCTGGCGACCTGGAATCGATAACCTCTCGACCCATTTTGGTCTTATTGAGGAATGGTTCTCTCGAGAACTAAGGAAGGCCTGACATTGTGGCAGGAGTAACGCTTACCCTAACAGCAGACCAACATGCAGAATTGAAACAACACCTCTTTCCCGATGACAGATGTGAAGCAGTAGCAATCGCACTTTGTGGACGACGGGCTGATCAACAACGGCACCGACTACTCGTTCGCAAAATTATCCCTATACCTTATGATGCCTGTTCACTAAGGCGACCTGATCGTGTGACCTGGCCAACCAACTTACTCCCGCCACTTCTTGAAGAAGCTACCCAACTCGGACTAGCGGTCGTAAAGATTCACGGTCATCACAGTTTTTCATATTTTTCCGAGACAGACGATGAGTCCGACAGCACTCTATTTCCATCGATTTACGCGTGGACCGAAAACGGTCCCCACGCTAGTGTTATTCTTTTTGGCGATGGACGTATGATCGGACGGGAAGTGGACGAGAACGGCAAATTTCGCCCGCTTTTGTCAATCAACATTGTCGGAGACGATCTTGTTTTTTGGCATTCAAATAATCAGAGTAGTTTGGTTCCAGAATTTGGACGGCGGGTTGCCCAGACGTTTGGAGCAGATACCTATGATCGGCTACGCAAATTGCGAGTTGCAGTAATCGGCTGCTCGGGAACTGGAAGCCCTGTCATCGAGCAACTTGCACGAAACTGTGTTGGTACGCTCGTACTAGTCGATCCCAAGCGTATAAAAGAGAAAAACTTAAACCGCATTCTTAATGCCACAATGATTGATTCACAGGAACAACGTTTCAAGGTAGAGGTTGCAGCACGCGCGGTTTTAGAAATGGGGCTTGGGACGATAGTGGAAACACATCCGAAAAGCCTTTTCGACCAAAATGCTGTATTGGCTGTAGCAAACTGTGATGTCGTTTTTGGTTGTATGGACTCTGTCGACGGTCGCCATCTTCTCAATAAACTTGCTACATTTTACCTTCTTCCGTATTTTGATCTCGGGGTAAAGATCGAGGCCGATGGTTCAGGTGGGGTAGACCAAGTGTGTGGAACAGTTCACTACTTGCAACCTGGAGGTTCAAGTCTCTTAAGTCGACATGTCTACACTTTAGAACAAGTTCGGTCCGCAGGTCTCCAAAGAACCGATATTGCAGCATATAGCTCGCAAGTGGATGAAGGGTATATCCGAGGCGTTCAGGAGGAAAGACCAGCTGTAATTCAACTGAATGCCTTGATTGCCAGTCTAGCTGTCAACGAATTTCTTGCCCGGCTTCACCCATATCGGCTCGATTCAAATAAAGAATATGCTATACACCGCCTGAGCTTGAGCCATGGCATCTACGAGTACGAGAGTGCTGTCGAGGCATGTTCTTTGCTTAATCGGCATGTTGGACGCGGGGATGTAAAACCGCTCCTGGAATGGCCTGAACTTAGCTTTGATGGAGCAAAAGTGTGAATTTGGCGGCGCGTGCTTGGTATTGGTTTATTGACTTAATGCGTCCTCATGACGCCTTCGCAACTGAAGTCGTAGGCAATTTTCCTGAAGTCCTTGAGCCCAATAAGATATATTTGATTGGCCGCAACTCAGTTCTATGGTTCGCTGCTCTAGTCTGCCCATGCGGTTGTGGAGCATCTATTCAACTGAGTCTCATAAAAGATGATAACCCGCGATGGCGCGCAAAGCGTCATTTCAACGGCACGGTTACTCTTGAACCATCTATTTGGAGAAAAAAAGGGTGCCGAAGCCACTTCTTCCTTAGGCACGGTCGGATTATTTGGGGATCAAGAAAACTCAACGCCAAATTACCAAGAAATGTGAGACGCTAGTTTAGTTCTGTACAGTGATGTATTCATTTTACTTTCATCCCCTCTCGGTTTTACCACCGCGCCGTAGATATCTGCCCTGAACCCTTGGCGACTTGCTTACGAGGAGGCCAGTGTAAGCAGTAGTTCGTGACCTCACTCCTGCTCCGGCGAGAGGCTGGGTCGCTGATTGTTGTTAGCCATGCTGGGGACAGTTCGCAGAACAGGGAGCCGTGTCGAGCAGGAGATCATGGCTGAAAGAAAGGGGCGCAACTTCGTCTGTGACTGAAATAATTGACTGCCCTTCATATAAAGCTATTATCGCATTGGGAGAGAAGGCAGTTCCTCTCATTTTGAAGCAACTGGAAATGGAAGGCGATGACCCGGACCATTGGTTTCATGCCCTGACTGCCATTACAGGTGAAGACCCGCTCACGGACGATATTCGAGGGGACATGAAAAGAATGGCTGAAGCGTGGCTCGCTTAGGGAAAGGATAGTGCCTTCTCTGCATGAATCAAATGAATTTCCGTACCTGAGACCAGAAACAGATAAAATCACAAGTCCTCAGACACCAGGTTATAATTGCATCGCTTGGGCCGTCGGTTTGCAAGTCGTTGGTGGTGGCCTGTTCCTTATAGTTATTGGCCGCCTGGTGTACCTAGAGAAGAAAGTATCGGTGCTTCTGTAGCCGCTTTTGAAAAACAAGGATACGAATTGTGTGATGATGCCGGAATGAACCGGTCTTCGAGAAGATAGCACTGTTCGCAATAGAATCAGAAGATGGACGTTACAACCTACCCACGCTGCCAGACACCTTGAAAATGGATGTTGGACGAGTAAATCAGGGCCCTGAAGAAGATATTGAACATTACATGCTGGAATCGAGGCTTTCCTTGCTCATGTCACATTTCTTTTCTGCGGCCCATGGATTGTCAATCCAGTCCTGATCCGTTAGTCTTGCCATTATCTTCCCCCCCGTTTCGTCGTCCTCGTCGTTTCCTTGCCTTTGATTTCTCACGTCTTAACCGCTCTGCCCTGAGTTTGGGAATTATGTACTTGACTTACCAAAGCCAGGATAAATTTTCTCGACTCTATCCCAATAACCAGAGTCTGGAGGATCATGATGTGCACTCCTGGGACCAAGTATGTATTCCATGTCTTCATCGTAATCATAACTTTGTGGGTTTTCCTTGGCATAACACATGGCATAGCCCAATAGATCGAGTACCCGTTCCTTTTTCCTGTGAGGCTCCTTGTTCAATTCCGTCCAAGGCATCCCGGCATATTTGCCGCCTTCATAGTTGGGAAAGACCTTTTTACGAAGAAAATGACAGGAATTTTCCCATTCATCCAAAGAAACGGAAGCATATTCGAGGGCGAGTTCAATAACGCAGGTATTCTCTGAATAACTGTCTGCTATCGCCTGTAAATTTGCGAAACGTTCGGGATCCTGAACCAGTTCTATGGCATCTTCAAAAATCATATGAAAAGGGCGTTGCCAATTAGCACAATATTCCTCTACTGCGTCCCTGCACAATTCTGCAATTTTTTCTTCTCGCTCTTTCGTGGGCAGATGCCTGTATTCCTCTTCCATTCGTTTTATTTGTTGTTCCATGAATGGTGAGAGTATTATAGGACGCAACTGTGCTATTCTTTCCCTTCGTTCTTCAGCATCCATGTGCCCATATTTTTCTTTCAGTTCTTTTGTTCGTTGTCTATATGCCTCGTTCATATCTCTCTCATGCCCCTCATGCCTCGTTTTTTCTCAGGTCG
Organism: bacterium; assembly: GCA_965200245.1. GTDB lineage: Bacteria > UBA8248 > UBA8248 > UBA8248 > UBA8248 > Bin107. The sequence goes on from CBDATS010000004.1 coordinate 730,323, forward strand.
CAACCGCATACGAATGCCGGACAGTTCAAACACTCCGTATTATGCCCAAGATGCTTCGATCTATAAGCTTTCCTAGCTCTGAGCAGATACGAATCTCATCGAAGGGAAAGCGCTTTTCGCGGACAAGGCACTCGGAGAGTAGCGGGTGGTTGAAGTGTAGTAGTCGTTAACTGCCAGGTTCCTGCAGACAGTTTCGTCCTGACCGTTATCATGCCAGGCCATCCTCGCAGTTACGTGCCACATCGCTCTTCCTCCCGCTTGCCCTTGCCTGTCTTTACTGCGAGTTTCCTCCGCTCCTGGTGTCGCCCTTCCATGGGTCGCCCGGTAATCGCGCGATCAGCCGGGAGCGGACGCTCTCGGCGGCCTTTTCACCATCCCAGGAAAATCCAATGGCGAGAAGCGGGCCGATGTCGGCATTAAATTGCGTATCGCGCAACTTCGCTTCGATGTTCTGATCGAGCCGGGCACGCGTCACGTCGTGGCCGCCTCGCTCCATATACTTCGAAAACGCGGCAACAACCCGATCCGGGTCGAGCGCCGTTTCCTCGAGTGCGACCGCAAGATCGAAAAGATCGCGGCCTTTACGGCGCTGGTAGAGAGCCCGCAGCCTGGTGGCCGGCAACTCCTCGAGCACATACGTGGTGATCTCGCTGCGGCCCTCGAACCAGCGCGGGGAGACAGTGAACGGCAGCCGCGTGTACCCGCGAATTAATTTCCACCTTCAGCCGGAGCGGAAGGGGCGGCACATCCTCGGACTCGAAGCGGTAATTGAACGTCACGCGCCCTTCGGTCTATTTGTATTGTGGTTTCCCAAGCCAGGGATCCAGCACTTCCCGAACCGCGTCCATCATCGGCCCGGCTGGCCCGGCCCTGACCTGTACAAGATCGATGTCCTCCGAATAGCGTGCCGGAGGATGAATGTGTAGTCTGTAGAGTGCCGTACCGCCACGGAAGGCCAGCGCTTCTTTAAGGAGCGGGTGATGGAAAATCGCAATCAACGCCCGGCTGATGACTGGGTCTTGCTCGACCTGGGAATCCTGCACCCATGGCGCCTGCGCCCGCCACTCGGTGATAAAGTCGCGCGGGATCACAAGTCCGGCTCCACGACGGCGTTGACGGAAAGCTTCCAGTCCGCATCGCGAGGCGCTTCTTCGCTGGATGCACCAGGGACAAGCGGAACCGTTCGTCGGGCTTCACTCTCGACATAGGCTTTCAGAGGAGCGATTCGTTCACGTGCATCGACAAGCACGAGCAGGTATCCAAGCCTCTGCGCCCACGTAATCGGCGCGGTCTTCGCTGCCGCCACCAGTTTTTGGGGATCGATCTGCCCCGCGAGTTCGGAGAGGATGGTCGCCACCTGGTCGAGCCCGCCCACGTGGTGGTGATAGCCGACGAGATCGACGGCCGTTGCTTCAGGTGTCGAAACCCGGATCGTGCCACGAGGCGTGTTGAAGGTTTGTACGGATATATTCCGAAGGCGCTTGCGGACGATGAATACCACGCGCACCCGGCCGCAATGGATCGGCCGGCGGACCTCCTCGATCAGCACCTGGAATTCCTGGGGCCGGTGATGGGCCGCGCCGTGGTATTGCGCGGCTGAAAGCAACCCGGAATAGTAGGGTCGCCCGAGCCGCTGCATCAGCGCCGGGATGAACTGGTCCGCTGGCAGACATTCCAGAGAGAGGTATTCCGGCGGAACGATTACATGGAAGCCACGGGCGGGCTGGGCGATCATGTTCTGCCGGGACAGCCGGTTCAGGGCGAGTTTGGCGGCGTCCGCGGACACGCCGAGCACCTCACGAGCTTCACTCGAAGTAAAGTCATAGCGCCCGGCAGCGAGGAGGTCTCTGATATAATCTTTGGCATATAGTCGGCGTGAACTTATTATCATGTGCGCAAAGTGTCATTTTTTGATTCTTTATGCAATTAGATTGAACCTTCCTCACGCTGTAACGGTTTTGGATAGGACCAGGATTGGTGTGCATGTCCTGACAATACGAATATCAACATGACTTCAGGGCTGGGAGAATCGACTCGATGTATCTAAACTCTGGGCACAACCAGTCGGTGCGAGCATATTGCAGGATGAGAGTATCGAGTTGAATAGACTAGCCGACAGTTCCCAATGATATGGATAGAGAAGAGGATTACACTTCCGACAATAACACCTCGCCACGTCTATATGAGCGGACCCTGGTGTCCATCCTGGGGTTTGGAGGGCACTCAGCGGTGAATCTGTTTATTCATTCCCGCTTTCTTCTTGAAACGTGTTCACAAGCTCCACCATCGCCTTATAATGTCCATCGTCTTGTGATTTCATCAGTTCCAAGAGATATTGAAGCACAAAGGGAGCTTCAGAAAGTAGATACGGATCATGCTCCGGCTCAGCGATGGAATCGTTATGGGAATTTGTGTGCAAGAACCCTAAAATCCGTGTTTTCTTAGCTTCATCGAAGTCCACTTCTTTTAGCTTCTTCCATAAATCACCACCCACTTGAGGTCGACGGAATGCGAGAAACCCTTCCAAAAGGCGTGCCAGGTTTGGAAACACATAATTCTCCTCAAGTGCTCTCTCTTGAGATTCTCGTGCCTCGTGGTAGATACGAACGAAAAGATAGTGATAATCAGATTCGTACCTCTCAAGAAGCGGGTCCAGCCAACATAAAGTCGAAGAACGCTGACCCTCATCAAATTTCCACTCAAGCATGTAGAACCGAGCAGGGCGTTGGTTAGGATCTCTTTTCCTTTGCCCTGGTAAATGGTGGAACCAATTCCTTACCTGTCTAAAGAAGGTGAAATTATGCGTCAGAATGAACAATTGTGCTGCATTTTGTGTGCGTTCTTTGATAAAGCCGAAAGCAAGGTAGAGGGCATTGGCATCAAGACTGGAAACAGGATCATCCAGCACCACTACGCCGTTGGTCAAGTCGAAATCCTGATCTTGAAGAGATTTTAGAAAATAGAGTAAGGCGATAGCTGTGGTTTCCCCTTCGCTCAGGGCCTTTGCCGGAGTGCCGTTTCGTGTGATCTCATAACCCGTATCCTTAACGTCTAATCGCAACTCTCTATGACCGAGGTATTTTTGAATATCATCCTTGAGTTCCTCGGCTGGCTTGCGGTGCTGCACAATATCGCGCTCAAGCTGTGCGATTTTCTCTTGAAGATGAACTACCTCGCCGGATGCTTCGGCGACAGCCGAATCGGACTCCTTGATACCATTTTGCAATTTGCAAAACTCCTCCGATGCAGACGAGACCAAGTGGTTCGCCAAACGGCACCTCGCCGTAGCTACTTGGGCATTAAAATTGTCACACCTGGCGTTATGCTTTTCCAAAATGTTGTTCACACTATCAATGATGCCAAGTTCCACTTGTGGCATGGACATATCAAGGGTGTAACTTTCAAAGACCCGCTCTTTTTTCCTTTCCAGCGTTTTGACTAGTTCGCCGAGAAAGCTCCTTATTTTACCTAATACTTCATTAAACCTACGACGAACAATTTCGTAATACTCAGCAAGATCGTCGTAGAATTGGGCGGGAACCGGAAGTGACAAGTTTGTAGCAGCCTCTGACGCATTTTGAAGATGTTCGATTTCCGCATCAACACTTTCCAAAAATTGGCCATACTCGGCACTGAAGTGGGCATTGAGACTTAATAGTCGATTTTCCGGAAGCTTTTGCTCGCAGAAGAGGCACTCGCTGGCGTGACGCGACTGATGTAGGCCAAGGCCTTGACGGACCCAAGATGATAGCTCTTGATCTTCTTTTAGCGATTGGATGGCCTCTGAAACGACCGTTTTCTTCAACAAGTTCGACACTATTTCCATCCGGACTGGAAACGAAGGAAACTGATACGAAATCTCATCTAACCTTTCTTTCTTTGTGGCCTGATGTTGCGCTCTTGCTTTTTCTCTTTCATCTTCACTTAATTGGTGCGAAATTGCCTCTCCCGAATCCCGCATGGTCTGTGCCAATTGGCGATAATCGGCTTTATCGAAATTGTTGTAAACATTATCCCCTGATGATCTAAGTGTTTGCTTGATACGTCTCGCTTGCTCTATGCAATGCCGATCAAAGAGATTTTTGGCGCTTGATTCCTGTTCTCTATTTTGCTGTAGCTTTAAATTTGCTTGCTGAAGTTTAGCATTGAGTCGATCGATTTCTTTTTGTTTTTCAACGCTTTCTTCGCCGAGTACAAAAATCGGGGGTATTTCGCCACCACCCGTCTGAAAAACACTATCCGCTATGAAGTCACGGTTAAACACGCGGATAGGGAGTGTCGATTGCTCGAAATTAGAACCATTAACATGATTCCCATTAATCGACAGAACTACATCGCATTCTGATTCGAGAGATTCTTGTTTCTCAACAGCATGGAAGATTCTGCTGAGAGTTGTTTTTCCTGACCCGTTCCAGCCATAAATCAAGTTATAATGCCCGAAGTTATACATTTCTCCCGGCCAAGTGAAATCGCGCAGGACTCCAGGATGTTTTAATTTTATAATTCGCTCTATATTGCTCACGCGTTTCCTCCCGATAGCTTCTCGGCACTTTGAGTTACGGTTAATCGATTATCCTCTAGAGCACCATTACATACATCGACAGCAACCCTTATCTTCTACCAAATCTTGTCAATGAAAAAAGTCAAAAGAGGAAGCGATCAGATTTGTTTTCTATATTTGTCGTGAATTTGATATTCAAGCCGGTCACCCTGCATTAGCTGATGGAGTGATACACAATGAACTCTTGATACTTACAGGTTTCATCCAGAAAAAAGTCTTAATTTGAAAAAATGGCGAGCATTCACAATCGGATTGATCGATTTCTGCAAGAAGCGAGATTTGAAAGGGGCCAGAGAATTTGGAAAAGACTTTTACGCCACCAACTCGTTAAAACGCTTTTCAAATAGCTTTGAGTTGTTGAACAGATACGCGACTTTCAACGATCCTTGAGTTACAGATCGCATCAGTATACCGGCGTCCCAGATACGACCATTATCGATCAGGATAAGTACACGCTGCCAGATGTCCTGAGACAGGCGGTATACAAAGCACCTATGGCGAAGGACTCGGCATCGTTCCACCTTTCACTGTCAGGTAACTGTCTTGTCAAAGAAACGATACCTGCCAAAGCGCGATCACAATCTCTGACAAAGCCCGACAGCTGGGTGCAATACTCTCGATTCATTCACGACGATACCTTCCTGCTTCGCTTTTTCCAGAAGACCAACCAGAACCATGCTTTGCTTCTCAGAAGGAATCTTTCCTGAAATCTGCGCAGCAATCTGCAGGATTCCTGTTTCCTTTTCCGTCAACAGCCCTTTTTCCTGCGCTCTCTGCAATAAGCTCTGCCATTTTGGTCCGGATATCTCCACCACCTTTTTCTGAGCCTCGATATTGTTATCAATTTTCTGTGTCTTACGGGCTGATTTCTTTTCTTCAACGATTTCGCTTTTTGCAATCAGCTCTGACTCAAATTCTGCTGGCAGAATACGCTCTGCTTCGGTCCAGTCAGGCGTTGCCACTCTACGACGTGCTGGCTCAAGAGACTCACGTCATCCGGCCAGAACTGATGGTGCCTGGTCTCGGTCACCTGGTGAAGACGGTCAGCAATCTCAAACAATGGCAACGCATTAGGGTAGCCTGGTTGTGACATGATTCCGAGACAACCGTTCTGCGTTATTGGACAAGGAACCCATCCATCCCTCAGATTGGAAGAGAGCCAGCGTATCGCGGATTCGTGCATCTTATGCTGTGCATCGAGCACCGCGATCAGGACATTAACGTCGAGTAAAGCGTGCACTTAATCCCCAAACCTTTCGCGCAAACGATCAATCAATTCGTTGGTAACGACTCCGCCACGCTTCGGAAAAGGTCGAATGCCGCTCAACATGTCTTCTTCCGGTTCTTCATCTATTGAAGGTATAACGACAACCTCTGTGGAGAGTATCTGGGTCGGAATCACAGGGACCGTTTCACGGCCCCGCTGCCGGACGGACTCGCTTTGCCAGTCGAGGGTATCGGGAAGATGTTGCAGGGTGCGTCGTCCGTGTTGCCCGGATTACAACAGGTGAAGCAGTGGAAACTCAACGGAAGGCCAGGTAAATGCCCACAAGGACGGCCACATAAGAACGGGAAATCCTGCCCCGGAACGCAGGAAAGAGATCGCGCTCTCGCCGAACGGTGCAGCGCATTCTCGAAGCGTCCTGATAATCACATCCACTTGATCCCGCTTTACTTCGGCCACCACAATTTCTGCCGGATTCACAGGAGTATGCGGGTGAGGCCAACAATGGCCGCTGGAATGGATTCCCAGCTTCGCGATGACGTGATCGCCGACGTGAGGTTCATTGATGGGGTGAGCGAAAACGAAACGGGCAGGGAGGCCACCGGACTCAGGACGGCCGTACGCCAGATTTGACAGTAACTCCCGCAATAGTATGAGACGTATTTGGTGTTTCCGGTAATATCGGAGGGATGCTGCAGGAGGTTATAACCTTTCCAGCACCTTTGCGAGCGCAGTATTGGACTTATCCAGCCCTTCCATGGTCTTCGCAAGCGCACCGTTCGACTTGTCCAGCCCTTCCATGGTCTTGTCCATACCTTCGATGGCCTTCGAGAGCGCGGCATTTGAGTTGGCCAGCGCTTCATTTATCCTGTCACTCGCCACTGCGCGTTCCCTGTTCGCTTTCATCATGGCGTAGATGCCATATCCGATAACCGAGGGGGTCAGTAAACCCGTAAACAGACTCACAGCCAAGCTTACAACTTCAGCTATTTCCATCGGTTCAAATTCTATCTCTATCATTGTTTCCTCTTGCAGGTATCTCATCGCACGATACGTTTTTCTTATTGTAACAGAAAATGACTCACGAGCCATCCATTCCTTGGCAGCATCAAGCAGTTCATCCATGCCCGCCTTTTGCGCCCCTGTCTCCCGACATGTTCCATGACGGCATCTTCGCGGCCTGCGCTCTCCCCGGTTTTCTCCTGGTGGTCTTTCAGGTTATCAGGAAGGCTTCTGTGATTTGCTCCCGGATGGATTGTTTCTCCTGAAACAGTGTGATGTTGCATTCAGGAGTTCTGGAGAGAGAAATCAAGGAGAGACTGAAGAAAAGTCAACTCGAAGGGAATATGGATATGCCCCTCAGGAATCTGCTCGACACTCCGAAGCCGGATACATTGCCCCTGCCCACCAGGGAAGGTCTGGAACGCAGCTTCAGGACGGGGTTCGACGATGGCAAGCCTGTTTTTCGGGGAGGCAGACCAGGGTTTGGCAGCTTCCCTGTGTAAATCCCACAATATAAGCGTTGGTCCTAATTGAGGAGTCCAAGTTGATGTCAGTCTTGCAAGCTTTATGCGTCCTCGGGGCTTTCCCATGTCTCAATGTAATGCAGTAAATAATTGCCTGCAACATTGTCCAATTAGCACCTCAAAAAATGTTAATCTAGACTAAAGACTCCTGTGCCAGATCAAATGAGATACCGGATTCGTCCGGTAGGAGAGAAATGTCTTTGAACCCTGGAACTATCCCGAACTCAGGTCGTTTTAGATGTTGTCTCCGATGAGAGCGGCAGATGCTTTCGCAGGCGACATGGGCATACTGGTGGCGTTTTCCACTTGCGTATCACCAAAAGACATCCGATCATGATGAGTTGTTGTCGAGCGCCTACGCCATGCTGGCATACGAACGTCTCAGATAATGGTCAATGAGAGATCGCCATACTCTCATGCTTTACTGCCGATGCTCTGAAGCCAATACAACTTCGGATTCGGCCTTGCGTATCATGACAAAGAACATCGGATAAACTGGGTGGTCAGCGTTGCGCCCGATCAGGCTTGCGTGGACGTTTTGTGCCGCATCTAGCTATTTTAACAAGTGATGGCTTCGATGGAACTGTCACTGACTAGGAAAGCCCGGGAAAACGATGCTGTGGGGATCAATCCAATATGAGCAGCTTCAATTAGTGGAATGATTGTATGACGATAGGCCTCTTCTTTTTCCCAACGTGCCAATAGTTCACCACCAGAGAGCAAACAGTTCTTCACTGTTTCTCTGTCAATCTCGATCCATACGGCAGATCCCCAAGCTGATCTAAAGGGAACAAATTCACGCCAAGTGCTCAAGGGATATTTCTCGTCGTAGCCATATTGATCAAAATCATTGAAATCGAAAAGACTCACGCCGCCCAGGTTGCGCGCATATCGGTGGTATTCGGGACCACTTGACGTCTTCCATCGATCCGATTCTGGAATATCGGGTTCAGGTAGTATAGCCCCGTCCTCAAGTATCGAAACAAAGCGATCCGGGTGTGTGGTATGCCATAGGTGGCCGACAAGAACATCCAATACTTGCTTGCGGTAATCCTCGGTAATTCGTTGTCTGTTCGAGGTGTCATTCATAAAACCCGTCCTCATAATCTTGTCTTCATCAATATGGGTAGCTTTACTTGGCTAAATCATCCGGATCGGGGAAACCGATTATGGATTGTCGCTCCCCATATTTGCCCGCCCGAGTCGATTATTTTCCGATTTGCACGGCAATTCCGGTGCGACTTGAAAATTCACGCAATAATGGAACCGATATACCCGATACTCCACCATGGTACCGGAAATCTGGCATTGGATTGCAATAAAACTCGCAAGGCCGATCAAATCTTAGCAAAAGCCCTCGCTCAAGAGACACCTTGAACTGCGAGGCATCGAATTGGAAAAATGATATCCAGTCATGAGCGTATCTGGAATGAACCTGAAACGGCAGGCGCAGAAAACCGAACAACCGGTATGACAAGGGGTGCATCCACCCAACACTTGCCGCATCGTCACGAGCGCTCGGACAGAAGTGCCAAGAGCGGCAGGTTGATGTAGAGGTTCTCGCGCCCCACCTTAATCTCCTCCAGGAGGCCTTCGGCTACGAGAGCTTTCAGGTAGACGGCAGCCGTCTGGCGCCTGGCGATGCCCGCCTCGACCACATCGCCGATCCGGCAGCAGGGATTTACGAAGATCAGTTCCACCAGTTCACGGGAATGGATTTTCGGCATCTTCTGTCGAACTGCAGTGGTTGTTTCGTCGAGAAGTTCCCGGATCGCGTGGACTTTCGAAGAGGTCCATTCCGCGGTGGCCCTGACGGCATCGAGCATGAAAAGTATCCACGTTTCCCATTCCTGTCGGGTCGTCACTTCAAGCAGATACCGGTAATACACCGCCCTGTTCCGGGTGATGTGCCGACTGAGATAGAGGACAGGAATGTCCAGCAGGCCCTTATCGACAAGATAGAGGAGGTTCAGCACGCGACCGGTCCGGCCGTTTCCGTCGACAAACGGATGGATCGCCTCGAATTGATAATGCATGACCGCGAGGCGGATCAGGGGGTCGACCTCCTCGGTCTCGTGAATGTAGCGTTCCCAATTGGACAGCTTGTTCCGGAGAATGTCCTCTCCTTCCGGTGGCGTGTAGACGACCTCGTCGGTTGCTTCATTCATCAACGCCGTTCCCGGCGTTTTACGAATATCCAGATCCACGCCCTTGATCGTTCGACAGACCTCGACCGCGATGGCGGTCGAAACCGGCCGCCGTTTCAGCATCTCGAAGCCACGGGACAGGGCGGTGTGGCAGCGCAGGGCCTCTTTGGTGGCAGGGTCCGCTCGACCTACTGTGTCGTTGGCGTAACAAAACAGCCGGCCCGTCGTCGTGACGATGTTTTCAATCTCGGAACTCGCCTGAGCCTCGAGCAGGGGGATCGAGTTGAGCAGCATCGCCTGGTTCTGGATGAATTTCCCGGAGATCCGGAGCTCTGCCAGTGCTGTGCGCGCGGCAATGCAACTGCGAAGAATGACCCTTGTCTCGGTTTCCGAAGTCGGTGGAAGGTCTGGAAGGTTATTGAAGGGACGGCCGGGCTCGAAGGTCATGTCGATGTATCCTGTTCATGCTGGCACATTCACCGAACGAGTCGATTCCATCGACATGTTGCTCCAACGTGTCGATGAAATAAGGATATATCGACATATTATGTCCTGGCAAGCAGCATATAGGCCAACAATACCGCACACTGTCGCCCGGGCACTCCACACTGTACTATGGCCCAAGGAAGGGGACGTCGAAGGCGCGTGCCGACCGGAGAGTTCAAAAGCCCGGATCGTTGCCGTCAATCGCGACAGGATCAAGATATTCTGGCAGATGGCAGGTTGTGGACTTCCAGTCTTCCCTGAAAACCGGAAGGGTTCATACGAATTATATCGAGACTTCGATCAAATGTCGGTCTCGGGGGTTGCGTATCCCTGTCACCAATCCAGGGCATTAAAAAAACGACGTTTTTGATGGTTTTCTGTGCCTAACCAACCTCAATTTTCCGAACCGGCAAACGATTGGCAGACATCAGGAATCGAAGTTGTACGCATTCGTTCGCATGTCCGATCAAGGATTCTGCCGATGCCATTATCTCCTGAGCACCGCGTCGCAAATGCGGTCACCGCCCTAGATGAGCTTTGGGAGAACCGGATCACGGCTGCGGGCAAAGGCCTGAAACCCTGGTTCGTTCTCGCCGGTCCGGCACACAAATGGTCCTGCCGGAGAAGATCGGGAAAGAATAGGGAGATTGAGAGGCTAGCCCTGTGCCCACTTGCGCAGAATATCAATAAAACGTCTCGCATGGGGAGATGCTTCCATGACTTTTTCCGGTGCTGTTTTCGCCAAAATCTCGTAGCTGTGCGCTCCCTTGGCATAAGTACCTTTCCGGGTATCGCGAGTAGCATTTCGAGGGTGGTTCAAAACATAATCTTTGGCAATTTGCTCGATCCGTGGGTTTCGTGGCGGCGCACTATCCCGGTAGCCTTGACCGAAGAATTCCATCAAAGCATCCCGATCAGCCAGAAACCAGGACTCCATGCTCTGGACCATGAGATGGCATTGCTCATCTGTCGCATTTTCGGGGCTGGACCACTCATCGGGAGCCTGTCGGAAATGTTGCCATGCTCCGGGTGTCTCCACTGGCCTTTCGGCGTCCACGAGAAGCATAGCGTTTCCACTTTGATGGGCGGTCACGAATTCTTCGAGTGCTCTCTTGCGGGTGCCACTGGCCACGATGCGAGGCATCATTTCACCCAACCCCGCTTTTTCGATGAAAGTTCGGAAACCTTTGCGGCATTCTCTCCTAAGTGACCTGCTGTTACCCCCACCCTCTACATAGAGATGGATGTTCAAAACCGGTTCCCTCCGATCTCTCCTGCTGTCCAAAGCTCTCCGAGCCGGTACCTTTCGAGCCAGGGCTCAAGATCGGATTTGTCGAGGCGGCGAAGTTGCGTCGAACCCTCGGGCTTCTCGCAGACCACGATGGACTCGGGTGTTTCCGTGAGCGTATCCACGAGAACGTCCGAGTGCGTTGTAACGAAAATCTGGCTGCGCGAAGATGCCTCGACCAGAAGCTTCGCCACCTCCGGGATTATGTCGGGGTGGAGGCCGATCTCAGGTTCCTCGATACAGATAGCCGGTGGTGGGTCGGGATGACAGAGCACGGCGAGCAGGCATAGATAGCGGAGGCTTCCGTCAGAGAGCCGCTTTGCAGGTACGGGGTGTTGCAGGCCTTCTTCATGGAAGAAGATCTGCACCCCGTTACCGGTTATATTGATAACTATATCCTCGACGGATTGGTAAAAGGTTCTCAATCGCTCGAGTATCTGACGTTTGAGAGGAGGGCGGTTCATCAAATCGTTTAGCACCAAACCAAGGTTCGAGGCGTCCTCTCGCAAGCTGTCCTGTGGAAGGTCTACCTCCTGACGAAGACGGGGCCCCGTACGACGTCCCAGGGTCCATTCTCGATAAAAGCACATCCGCTCGAATGTATTGGCCAGATACGTCAATTCCGGATAGGAGTCAGGGTCTCGGCGCTGCGACAGGATCGACTGATCGGGTTTCACGTCTTCTTGCCTGAGGCCCCGATCAAATCGGGATTCCCTTACAGTTTCATTATTGAGAACATTGAGCACCGGACGGCCTTCCCGATAGTCATAGTAGAGATATGGTTTCTCATTACCTCCCGTCGGTTCCTCATTCTCTATGGCCTCATCTCTCAGATCGAAACGCGACCCGGTTTCCGTGAACGACAGCCGATATTTGAGCGGTTGATGTCCCTTGGGATATTCGACGGTAACTTCCAATGTTGCTTTGCCTGGTTCGTGAGTTCCCTTCCAGAGCCAGTCACGGACGCCTCCCCCTTCCCGAATCGGTTTTTGAATATCCCCGGGCGCAGCTTCCAGAAGTGACAGCGCTTCGATCAAGTTCGATTTTCCAGAAGCGTGCGGACCGATGAGAACATTCAAAGGCTCCAGAGAAAACTCTTCGCTCGCGAGGCCATAGGAAAGAATGTGGTCCAGACGAATCGTCCGAATGAACCTTTTGCCATCCATGGTCTAGCCTCCCCGAGGTCGTCCTGGCTGAATCCTGTGTTTTCACAGAACCACGAGAACATATGCGAACATATGGAAAACATTTAAGAGAGAGGTGTGTCACGCCACCCACCGCCCATCGCGGTTAAGCCGTCACCGTCGCCGCCCGCCAAACCAAAGAACAGGAAAAAAGATGAAACAAGGGGAGTATTTCGCAAAGATGGAAAAATGACTACTCGGGTGAATGATTACCCCTTTGTTTTTGATGGAATCAAAAATGGTCTATAAGGCACGGGGACAGAAGTCCTCTTATTAAAACCCCTTACCTGAGGGTGGTTTTCGTATATGCGTTTTCAAGAAGATGAACAAAACCTCCACAGACATATCCATGGGTGAGCTACTGAGATGAAGCATCGAGACCTAGCGTACGGCGTCACGGGGGGAGCGGGCGTTGCTTATGAATGGATGTGCCGGGTGATCCCGGCTTCGTGGAAGCATTGATGCGGGAACGCCCTGCGCGACTCGGGGCGGCGGATTGGGTATTGCGTTTCATGGAAAAGTCACCCTTTGGCCCGGCCTTCTGTCGGAAACTCAAGGCGTTTCCAGAGGTGAGCGCTACCAAGGCCTGGGTACAGGGCGAGGAAGTGATGGCAACCCATCCTTCGGGAAGCGTTTTCACCGGGGTTCCTCTCCTTACCTCAGGATGATCGATCGAGTCCGCGCCTGGATAGCAGCCAGTTCTATCAGGAAAATGAGATTTTTGGGCTGACAAAGAGTTTATGGCGATACTTACAGAAACTTGAAATTGTTGCTATCTTCCATAATCTGGAAGGTTTTATTACGAATTTTGGAATTCCCGGTTATCATTGATTCCTGCAAAGGATGTTGTGAAGATGGGGGTGTAACTATCACCATCCCTGATTCAGCATTATCAGACAGGGAAAGAATATTTGAGGGGCACGGCGATGCTCGAGAGGCTGCGCATACAAAATTTCAAGGGCTGGAAGGACACCGGATCCATCCGCTTGGCTCCCATCTCCCTGTTCTTCGGGGCAAACAGTTCCGGGAAGTCCAGTATCGGCCAGTTCCTGATGATGTTGAAACAGACCGTTGAATCGCCGGATCGAAAAGCCGTTTTCTGCCCGGGCGGCAGGAATTCCGCCGTTCAACTGGGTTCCTATCAAGAGATGGTGTTCCAGCGTGATCCCAAAAACCCGATCACCTTTGAATATCAGTGGTCACTACCAGAAACCCTAGAATTTAAAGATCCAATATCAGGTCAACTTTATTCTGGTGGCACTCTGACTTTCGAGGCAAAAGTCGGGCATGATGAGAACAATCAACATGCACCGGCGCTCAAGCATCTGAACTACGACATTCTGAAAGGTGATAAACCTGCGCTCTCCATTTCAATGAATCGAAAGTTCGGCTCGAAGAAATCAGAATATAAAGTCGATGCTGGCGAATATCCCTTGAAACGCGTGCAGGGTCGACCTTGGCATCTAGACGCTCCTGTGCGCTTTTACGGATTCCCGGACGAGGTTGTGGCCGCTCACCAAAACGCCGCCTTTGTGCAGACACTCAACTTTCAGCACGAGAAACTGTTTCGGTCGATTTCATACCTTGGACCGCTTCGCACGAAGGCGGAACGTTCATATTCATGGTCGGGTATAGGACCTGAAAACGTAGGTTATTACGGTGACAACACCATGGCAGCGATACTGGCGGCCCGTAACAGAAAAATCAGTCTTGGATACAGACAACGAGGAAGTTCACTTGAGGAGATCATTGCGCTGGAACTCAAGGGGATGGGGCTTATTGAAGAGTTCACGGTACGAACGATTTCCGAGCAGAGACAGGAGCACGAGGTCAAGGTGCGGGCCAGGGGATCGAAAAATTGTGTAGACCTTCCGGATGTCGGGTTTGGAGTATCGCAAGTGTTACCCGTCTTGGTTCAGTGCTTCTATGCTCCACCCGGGTCGATCATTCTCATGGAGCAACCTGAGATTCACCTCCACCCGAGTGCCCAGTCCGCCTTGGCGGATGTAATGATCGACGTAATCAACTCCCGCGAAAACGGAGCCGACAGGGATGTTCAGTTGATCATAGAAACCCACTCGGAACATTTTCTGCGCCGGCTGCAACGGCGAATTGCCGAGCGTGCCGTTCCAGAAGAAAAAGTCTCTGCATACTTCGCCAATATCATCAAGACTCCTGCAACGCTCGATACACTTGAAATTGACTCGTACGGCAACATTCGGAACTGGCCGGAGAATTTTTTTGGCGACGAGATGGAAGACATCATTGAACAAACCAAGGCTGCCATGAAGAAACGGATGGAAGAAAGCATGGAACAACCGGAGGCATCCGGGTGAATTTTCCAGAGAAATGCGTGGTCGACACAAGTGTGCCGAAGGTTGCCAATCTTGCTACTCAACCCGACCCCGAGTCAGATGTCCCTTGCACATGTGTGCGCAAATGTATCAAAGCAATTGAGCACGTCAAAAAAGAGTATGCGTTAGTCATCGACGCTGGGGATGATATCTTCGCTGAATATCTGAGACAGCTTTCTATGAGCGGGCAGCACAGTTTGGGTAACGCATTCATGAAATGGGTTCACGACAACCGTTTTCGACTGCCTGATGACAGCCGGGTATGTATTACAAGGAACGGTGACTCATACGACGAGTTCCCACTCCATAAGGGCCTGGACAATTTTGATCGCTCTGATCGCAAGTTCGTTGCTGTCGCAAATGCGCACTCCGAAAAGCCTCCTGTATTGCAGGCGACTGACAGCAAGTGGTGGGGGTGGAAAAAGCCTCTGGCGGAAGTCGGCATCAAGGTTCTTTTCCTGTGCCCTGAATATGCCGAAGCCAAATATGAGAAGAAGATGGGAATGTGAACGCCGATTTTTTCAAATTTCCCTCTACGCCGCATCTGGCAACCTTACCCGGCGTCGATGTCAGAGCCGACAAGGTTCTGTCCGAATTCGAGCGGAATGAATTTCTGCGACTTTCTCTTGTTATAGAAGAAAAAGTAGACGGCGCGAACCTGGGAATCTCATTCAACTCAGAAGGAGATGTCCGGGCACAGAACAGGGGAGCGTACCTAGACTTGCCGAGGTCGGGCCAATGGAAAAAGCTCGATCAGTGGCTTTCGCTCCGGACCGATTCACTTTTTGACCACCTCTCCGACCGCTTCATCCTCTTCGGAGAATGGTGTTACGCCCGGCACACGATTCTCTATGATCGTTTGCCTGACTGGTTCCTTGGCTTCGACCTTTATGACAAACGCGTCGGCAGGTTTCTTAGCTCGGCGTGTCGGGATGCGTTCTTGGGAAAAATGGGTGTATCCCAAGTTCCGGTAATCGGGCGTGGCGTTTTCACCTATCCAGAAATCAAGAGGTTGTTGTCACAGTCAAAACTGGCCAGTCTCCCTGTGGAAGGCGTCTATCTGCGTGCTGATGAAGGGGATTGGTTGGCTGGGCGCGCCAAACTCGTCCGTTCAATGTTTGTTCAGTCAATGGAACAACACTGGTCCCGTTTGGATGTCGAACCGAATCGATTGAGTTTGAAGGTTCACGGATGAATTGACTCGGTCTACTTTGAGTTGAAATTCCCATTAAAATTCCTCTTTTTCAGAGGCAATCCAGTGTTTGCAGAACCCCCTTGTATAGCTCGATCGAAACTCCGTCTTGCTCAGCCGCCCTGACGAATTGCGTTTTGGTTACCCCTTGGCCCTTCGCCACGCTCACGATACTTGCACCGGCCTCGAGTTTGCCGATGACTTGCAAAGGCGAATCGCTGGACAGCTGTGCAATGGCCTCGACGTACCACGAGCGGCTGTCCCGTACCGTCTAGCTCCAGTACTAGAGTTGCTAGAGCCACGTTTTGTATCTGGACTGGTCGTCTGTCAATTCGAAAGCGAAACCACCTGTACGATCATCTTTTTCAATGACCGCGTTACCGGAAGTGTCCCTTGTACCGTCCGTTCTGAACGTGGCGACCGCCTTCCTTTGTTCCCGCCCGAAACGATAGGCGTTCATGGCTCCTCCATCCACTGCCGACTGAGCCATGACGATGCCCTGGGCGAAAGCCACGATAAGCTTGTTCCTCTTGCGAAGAAGCAACGACGAAACCCGTTGCCCGAACCCGAATTCGCTGACGAACACCGCACCCGGATACGCGAGCAGTTCATCCCACAGGGCGCGATTCTCCGGTGGGAACACATTGTCCAACCCACAGGGCATGACACACACCGTGCGACCCCCGGCTTTCACAGCAGCGCCGTGCCCTATCGAGTCGGCGCCCATGGCGAATCCCGACACGACAACCATTCCCTGTCGTGCGGCAACCATCGCGATTCTTCCTGCACCGCTTGCGTAGGGTTCACGGGTATTCCGCGAGCCCACGATGGCGACCGTCCCCAAGCCATTCCAAATCGTCGGGTCGCCGCGGACATAGAGTACCGGCACCGGATTGTTGCTGGCGTATACACGTTCCGGGTAATCCGGGTCACCATGGACGAGGATCGATGCCGAGAGACCGCGAGCGCGTTCGAGTTGCTCGACGGCGCGTACCCACCCTGCATCCACCTCCACCTGCGAATGGGACTGGATTCCGCGTCGGAGCTTTTCGCCAATGCGGACGGTGAAAGGCAGAAGATCAGGGTTTCTGATCGCCGTCTGCGGATCGACGCCAGCCTCATGCATGGCACGAAACTTCACGGGACCGAATCCTGAAACCCGCTCCAAAGTGTAGAGGGCACTCAATCGGTCGACGCCAGGGTATCGTCCATGTCCACTCTGGGAGACCCGACCACCGGACAGGCGTTCTTTCAACAGCATTTGAACGGCCTCAGACCTTGACGGTAACCTCATCAAGATGCGCTTCGATACGTTGAGTCGTCATTGCTCCCTCACATACGACCGGGAACGTCATCAAGGGGATGCAATCAATACCTGCGCGTGGCGGATGTTTCTTCCTCTTGCACCTGCACGAGGCAATCAGTCTGGCCAGTATAGCTTGATTTCATGATATATGTGACAGAGTCCTGACCCGGAACACTGGCCTTTTGCCCGTCGAACGTATCGATTGGACAGGAGCGAACTCTCTGCCAGAGCAAGCATCAGCAGGACGACTTTACTACACCCGAACTCTCTCAGTCGCGAAGCACACGCACCTGCCGTGCGGCCCCGGTTCATTACATCATCAAGCAGGAGAATTGTTCGTCCCTGAATCTCCTCTTCCATCTTCTGATGAAAAGAATACTGGCTAGCGAGCGTAGTCTTGCTGACGAATCTGGACTCCTCTCGGCTGTTCTGTTGGCCGCTGCTGGGATCGGTATTATGATGTCCACTTGGCGGATCCACGCCTTGCACATTGGGGTAGTCCTAACATGCTCCGCCAGGATTCGCCCGAAAAAAGCCGGCAACACAGCATCGCCTTTCTTGAATTTCCGGACCAGTTGCGACCATTGCTCGTTACGATTCGCATCCCCGACCCAGCGGTAGACGCCGACGACCGAGACCTTGTCAATTGCATCTAGCTTTCGGCTGTAATTCGCCTTGTTCAAACCGAATCTCCAGAGAAACTCATCTCGCAATTCCACATCTGATGCCAGTCAATTAAACTGTCCCGCAACCGCCCCATCGAAATTCCTGATTTCTATATCTGGTTCCTTTTGAATGACAGCCAGTCGCTCTTGAATTAATGATCGGAGTGGACGAGGCAGGCTTGGGAATAGCCGAGCAGTTTCGAGGTCTGCGATCGCCCGTGACTTGTCCATGCCGCTTTGATGTGTCAACGCACGCTGAGAAAATGCGTAAAAAAGCCAGGGTTCTCCGCGTGCAATAATTGCTGGCTAGGCGGTATTTTCGATTGACTGAACTTCGTAGCCGCGTCCAGATAGTCTCCCTGTCGCGCTGGTTCGATAGCTTTCTCTGCAACGATACGTGAGCGAGTTTCAGGGGAAGCACATCGACCGCCCTCTTTCCTCTTGATACTGAAGATCAGGTGCGGGAGATTGCAAATGGTTTCGAGGGGAAGCGATTATCCTCTGCTGTCTTGACGTGTTGATTCTGTTTTGGATGCTTTTTCGTAGAATTCGAGAATGTCTGGTTCTGTGTCCGGGGATAGTCTGAGTCCCTGGCAGATTCTTGATAAAACCTTCTCGGTTATTATCCCGTGTATTTTAGAATCATTATGGGCAATTTCGATCTCAAGGTCTTCTGTTTTTTTGATGCTGGCATATTGATATTCAATGAAACTTTTTCGATTGATAAATGATGGGTAATCTTGAGGCCACAGGATACAGGTGTCATCGGCTTTTGGGTGGAAGGTTGAGACGTTTACGAGCAATACTTCCATGTCGGGGTTTGGATTGGTCAGTATGATGTGCAGATGTCTTTTAGGTCCTGATTCTCTGAGAAGGCATGTGTATTTTTCTAGGGGGAAATATCTAGAAAGATGCTGAATATATTCTATCTAGTGCTTTTCTCTCTTCGATTCGTTGGCACAAATCGTCTGCATCATAGCCCCACTGCGTGAAAAGTTCTCTGTATAGGATGGGAGTTCTATTCATTCCCTCGGGAGGGGTTTTCCACTCAGGGAGTGTATGGGTGTAGTCCCGGACCTGGAATTGGTCTTTCCCTTTATGTTGCTCGTATAGTTTCTGGATGATGTTTTCGATTCTCCTGCTGAGTCGGCCGAACCTGTCGTTTTTTGCTTTGTCTGTGAGTTTCAGGTGATGTTGCTCATCTGCCTGAATGTATGTATGCCAAGGGTCTCGTTCTTTTTTGTTGTTTGGGTAGGAACTGAAAAATGGTTCCTCAATGACGGGACCGTGTTCTCTTGAAGCGAGTCGGCCTCCACAGATGGGGGTGCCACATTGGCGAAGATGCTCTTTCTCGGCGAGGTACATCAATTTCATCAGTTTGAGTCTGCTTATCTTATCGCCTTCTAGTCTGATGAACCGTGCGGCCATCTGGGCTGCTCTTTCTGCATCGTACATCATTGAACTTTCTCCCATTCTCGGCATTTTATCCTAATTTGAAATAATAGCAATCGCTTTTTCTTGGTTTGACATTTTTGGTTGTGATAGGGACCGATCCTAATCCTTCTTTTCTCTCCTGCGCAGATCCGCAATATAATAAGAAAAGCTCAAAAAAAGGCCAGTATGTGGCAAAGACAGGAAAATGATTACTCGTGTGAATGGTCGCCCCTTTGTTTTTGATGAACTCGAAGGTGAAATCCCTTTTGGACAAAAGAAAAGAAGGATAGAACTTCCCCCTGCACACCCAACTGGAGCATGAATAGTTTATAGCTCTAGCAGATTGCACTGGATCGAGATTGATATCAAAGATTCTGATTTGGATGACTAAATTGACACTCTTGATTCGTCCCACTCTTCCTGAAGACCGGGGTGCGCGACGGACCATTGTGCGCCTTCCTGGGCGTTCCTGGCCGTGTCTGGTCACGCGATCCTTCCTCAGTAGAGGCGTCTGCCGGGGGCCATGGGTCCGTGCAGTATCCATGCGACACGAATCCCCTCGGCAACCTGTCGGCAACAGATGGCGTGCGAAGCTCTCCCATACCGACACAGGCCGTCTCGGACGAAGCCATGGTCTGGGCCGAAAACCGGATTTTCGGCAACGGTTCTGATCCTGGAGTGAAGCGCTCCGTATATTGCTCCGCTCCGCTCGACACAAATCGAAATGCTCGATACCGCAGAGTTAGATTTCGATCGGATCACGCCCGGCGTCACCGGTGAACTCAATTCTGGTCACGCAGCAAACCTTTTCGTCGCGCATCCGCCCGCACTGATTCCATGATTTCAGGCAGAACTCGACCGCTGATGCCGCTTGCTTCCGCCCTGTCGGAGATCGTCAGTCTGGACATATCGATTCCTCCTTTCATATAAAATTTGCCAAAGATTCGCGAAAGCTCAGGTGAAGGACTCCGACTGGAAGGACCGGGAATGGCGTTGAGCAGCCTGCCCCGTTGCTTGATCTGCCGGCCATTTGCGGCAATGCTCTTTTTCCAGAATATTGAGTGTCCGCTTTGGTGTCCGTTACCGGCATATACAGGGATGTATAGAGATATACAGGGAACTGGTTCAAAACAAAATATTCTCTCTCAAGTTATTGATTTATCAAGGTTTTTCTTGCATTTCAATGGTGCCACGGGACGGAATCGAACCGCCGACACGAGGATTTTCAGTCCTCTGCTCTACCGACTGAGCTACCGTGGCGAGATGTGGAACACTCGACGAACAACTATTGGTTGTTCCTTTTCGGCCCATTCTCCCGACAGGCAAGTATCTCCTTGCCTGTCGCAGGAAGGCGAGATTTTAAAACGCGCCGTCACGGGCGTCAACATGGAAACGTCTTGTACCTCATGTTGATGGAATTGTTGATGCGACGGAACCTCCACCCCATGGTGACAACACGATGAAGCGATCTCCATTTCCCGTCGGCAAACTTCCGCCGGATGTGCTGGAAACCCTGCTCCAGCCCACCGGTTCCCATCCACGCCTCATCGTGGGGCCAAAAGTGGGGGAAGACGCAGCCGTCATCGACATGGAAGATCGTTATCTCGTCGCGAAATCAGACCCCATCACGTTCGTGGAAGATCATCTCGGACGCTATGCCGTGCACGTAAACGCCAACGACATCGCCTGCATGGGTGCCACCCCGCAGTGGTTCCTGATGACCTTGCTTTTGCCTGAAGGACGCACCGACGAGGCAATGGTCAGCCGTATCTGGGAAGAGGTGCGCGAAACATGCACCGATTTGGGCATCACCTTGTGTGGCGGACATACGGAGGTTACGGCGGGGCTGGATTTTCCAATTCTCTCGAGCCATATGCTTGGAGAAGTCCCGAAGGAGAATCTGGTCCGTGGCGTGGATGCGAACGCCGATGACCTGATTTTGCCTACACGCGCGGTCCCGGTCGAAGGAACGGCCATACTGGCGAATACGAAATACGATTTTCTGAAAAATATCATAGATACCAAAATACTGGAAAATGCGAAAACATACCTGGAATATCCCGGCATCAGTGTGGTGGCGCAAGCCCTGGCGGCGGCCGGTACAGGACTGGTACACGCCATGCACGACCCGACCGAAGGAGGGCTGGCCACCGGTATTCATGAATTGGCGCAGGCCTCGGGGCTGGGGGCAATCGTGGAAAAGAGCGAAATCCCCCTCTCTCCGGAAGGAGAGAAGATATGTGAAGCGTTAGGCCTGGATCCCCTGGGTGTCATTACGTCGGGAGCACTATTGCTGGCGGTTCCTGCCGAAGGTGAAGAAATCGTGCGGAAAGCACTTTTCTCGACTGGTGCGATGGGTGCCTGCATCGGCAAATTGTGCCCACCCGAATCCGGCGTGATGATTCAGGGCGACGCCGGAGTCTATCCGCTCAGGCGCTACGATTCCGATGAAATTGCAAAAGTATTGTGAGGAAACAAGTATGAAACGATCCGTAGAGGGCGTGTTGCTCGATTTTGACGGCACACTCACGAAACCCGCCTTCGACTGGCCTGCCATGAAAGAGGAGATGGGATTGCCTGATGAGGAGGTATCCATCCTGGACCATCTCGTCACGCTTTCTTCCGAGCGCGCCGATGAGATATCAAGAATCCTCGAAAAACATGAAATCAGGGCCGCGGACAGGGCTGAAGCCAACGATGGCGCGCATGCGCTGATCGCCTACCTCAGAACCCGGGAAATCCCCTTCGCCGTCGTGACGAACAATGCGAAGCGGCACATTCTGAGGATGGTGAAAAAAATCAACATCACTTTCGAAATCCTGATCACCCGGGATATCGGCTACTGGAAACCGGACCCAAGGCCGATGTTCGCAGGAGCCGAGGCAATCGGCGTATCGCCCGAGCAATGCGTTGTCATCGGTGACGGGAAATATGACGTGATGGCGGCCGCAGCGGCCGGAATGCTGTCGATTCATCTTTCGGAATGCTCTTCGCTGCCCAGCGATTTCACCCTTTCCACGCTCCGGGAAGCACCTGCCCTGCTGGAACAACTGCTTTCCAGATAGAATCGCGCCCTGAATGTCCGACAACCGGAATGGCGTGGAACGGAACGAGTGGACAGCGCGCCGTCCCATTCGGTCGCTTGATGCCATTTGTCAAGGCAGCAAAGCCTCTTCCCACCGGAAAAGCCGATGCGTGGTCTGTCCCGAAACGAAACGCGCCAAAACCGCGAATGCACACAATATCATTTCCGCTCGGGAACGAGGGGAAAAGGTACAGCCGTCCGGATTGTGCGTGATTTTTATATGAACCCGGCGACAGTGCCCTTCGCCGCGTCGAGGAAACTGCCCGGGAAGATGCCCAGCATTAACGTCGCCACCACGAGCACCACAAGTGCGACGAGAAGCGAGGGTGCGCTTGAAAAACGCATCACCTCCTGGCCCTCTCCCCTGTTCTCCATGTACATCACCATAATGATGCGGCCGTAGTAGTACATCGAAACCGCGCTCATCACGAGGCCGATGGCGGCGAGCCAGTAATATTCGTTTTGCACCGCAGCAGCGAAGACATAGAGCTTGCCAACGAAGCCGGCCGTCGGTGGAATGCCGCCGAGCGAGAGCAGGAACACCACGAAGGCCATCCCCGCCCAGGGGTGCGCCTGGCCGATTCCTTTCCAGTCCTCGATGTTGTCAGCCCGGTACCCGTCGCGGCAGACGAGAATCAACATCCCGAAAGCGCCGAGGTTCGTGAACAGATAGGCGAGCAGATAAAACGCCACTGCGCTGATGCCGATGGAAGTGAACGTCACCTTGCCGTCCACGACGCTCATGGTGGCCACCACGCCCATCAACACGTAGCCCGCATGCCCGATGCTCGAATACGCCAGCATTCGCTTGAGACTCGTCTGGGCTATCGCCGCTACGTTCCCCCACACCAGTGTGAAAGCCGTGAGCGCCCACAGCAGGGTGTTCCACCTCTCGCCCATGGCCGGGAACGCCACGAAGAATATCCGCATCAAGGCCGCCACGGTCGCGAACTTGACGGCCACCGACATGAAGCCCGTAATCGGTGTCGGCGCGCCTGTGTAGGCGTCGGGCAGCCACATATGAAACGGCGCCATCGCCAGCTTGAACCCAAAACCCGCTACCAGGAGGATGAGTCCGAAAATCATCACCGGGTTCTGCGCGATGGCCGCACCCCCCGATCCCGAGAACGCCGCCGCGATTCCGCGAATCGAGGTCGTCCCGGTGAACCCGTAGGTCAGGGCCATGCCGTAGAGCAGTACGCCCGAAGCGAAAGCGCCCATGAGAAAATACTTGAGGCCCGCCTCCCGGCTCAGGGGGTCATGCCGCATGAACGCCACGAGCACGTAGATGCTGATGCTCATGGTCTCCAGA
Source organism: bacterium (assembly GCA_965200245.1). GTDB lineage: Bacteria > UBA8248 > UBA8248 > UBA8248 > UBA8248 > Bin107. The sequence goes on from CBDATS010000004.1 coordinate 754,088, forward strand.
CCCAGATAGATCGTAATCAAATCATTGCCCGAAGCCATCACGAGCATCCCGAAGACCGAGAAGAGCAGCATGGCGTACAATTCACCGTAGTCGATCTTCTCCACCTTGGCGTATTGAAGCAGCAGCAGAATGGAAATGGCCGTACAGAGCAACACGCTCACCTTCACGAACACGCTCAGGTTGTCGACCACGTAAAAGTCGTTGAACGTCGTTCTTGCGCCCTCGCCCCATTGCCCGAAGGCGATGAGTCCGAGAATCAGGACACCTATGAACGCCACGACACCCACGCGCGACTTGTTCTCAAGCGAAACAAACAGGTCGATGATCAAAACGGCGCAGACGAGTATGGCCAGCCCTATCTCGGGCAGTGCCAGCGACAGCGCGATGTCGGGAATCACCACTTCCATGGGAAAGACTCCATCAAATCAAGCGAAATCTCGTTCATTATTTCTCAAGCTTCGTCATTTTGCCGAGAACGGGCGTTTGCGCAACCTCCGCCACGTTCACCATCTTCACCACTTTTTTCACGCTCGCTTCCATCCTGCCGAGAAACGGCTTGGGGTAGAGTCCGATCCAGAACATCAGGATGACAAGCGGCAGGAGATAGAACACTTCACGCGCGTTGCAATCGGTCAGGTTCTCGTTCTTGGGATTGTCGAGGTTCCCGAAGAATACCCGCTGGAAGAGCCAGAGCATATAGGCCGCCCCCAGTACGATGCCGATGACGGCGAAGGCCGCGTACACGTAGCTCTTCTTGAACGCGCCGATGAGAATGAGAAACTCGCCCACGAACCCGTTCAGACCCGGCAGCCCGATGCTGCTCAGCATCGTGATGGCGAAGAACACCGTATAGACGGGCACGATCTTCGAAAGCCCGCCGTATTCCGAGATGAGGCGCGTATGGCGCCTCTCGTACACGACGCCCACCAGGAGGAACAAGGCGCCCGTGCTGATTCCGTGGTTGATCATCTGAAGCTGTCCGCCGAGAACGCCCTGTTCGTTCAGGGCGAAAATGCCCAGCATCACGAAGCCCAGGTGGCTCACCGAAGAATAGGCCACCAGTTTCTTGATGTCGGTCTGCGCCATGGCCACCAGCGCCCCGTAGATGATGCCGATGATGGAGAGAAGCATCATGAAGGGCACGAATACGTGACTCGCCTGGGGCAGCAGGGGCAGCGCGAAGCGCACAAACCCGTAGGTGCCCATTTTCAGGAGGATGCCCGCCAGAATCACGCTGCCTGCCGTGGGCGCTTCCACGTGTGCGTCCGGCAACCAAGTGTGGAAGGGGAACATGGGAACCTTGATGGCAAAGCCGATGAAGAACGCCAGGAATATCCATATCTGGAGCGACAGTGGTATCTTCGGCCCCACGCCGTACAATTCGACCAGATCGAACGTGAGGGTCCCGGTGCCCATCTTGAAGTTGGCAAAGTAGAACGCCAGGATTCCGAGCAGCATCAATACGCTGCCGAACAGGGTGTAGAGGAAAAACTTGATCGCCGCATACAGTTTTCTCGGCCCGCCCCAAACGCCGATGAGGAAATACATCGGTACCAGCGTGACCTCGAAGAACACGTAGAACAGGAAGATATCAAGTGCGATGAAGGTGCCCAGCATGCCGGTCGCCAGCAACAGGAGGCAGACGTAGTATTCCTTCTCGCGCTCCTCGATAGCGGTGAACGAGCACACGACTCCCACGATCATCGTCAGCGTCGTAAGCAGGACGAGCAGCACACTGATTCCGTCGATGCCGACGAAATAACTCACCCCGATGGTCGGTATCCAGCTCAACTTCTCCACGAACTGAAAGCCGGCTTCGGATTGATCGAAGCGGAACCACAAGGGAAGTGAGATCAGGAAGTCCACGACCGCTACCGCCGTGGCGAAACCCTTGATGGCTTTCGTCTGCTCTTTCTTCATGAAGAGCATGATAATCACCGCTCCCGCCGCGGGCAGGAAGGTGATCAGCGTAAGAAGCGGCATGTTACTCATAGTTCCTCCAAAACCTCATCGCATCAACGGAAAAGGTATACGCTCAGCATCACGAAGATGCCCAACAGCATTACGAGAAGATAATTCTGAACCATTCCGGACTGCAAGTATTTGAATACCTGGGAAAAGAAGCGAATGAAGCTCGCCGTGCCGTTCACCGCTCCGTCCACGGTCCGAAGATCGAAAATACCCGAAAAACGGCTCGATACGACGGTGATGAGCGAACTGCCGTTCACCGCCCCGTCCACGACCTTCGCGTCGAAGGACCACAAGCCGCGCATGAGTTTGTAGATCGGCTCGACGATTACCGTCTGGTAAATCTCGTCAATGTAGCACTTGGCGAGCAGCAGGTAATAGATACCCGGCATACGCTCGTAGAGACGACTCGGTGCCGTGGTATCCTTCACGTACATGCCCCACGCCAGGACGATGCCGCCCACGGCGACGGCGATGGCAAGAACAATCAGGAAAATCGCCGCCGGTCCGCTGTGCCCGCCGCCTCCGGCCGCCGCGTCCATCAGGTGTACGCCCTGATCCATGGCGTGGCCGCCTGCCGGCATCTTCGCCAGGGAGGGGGCCAGGAAGTGATGTATCCAGCCATTCTCGGGCGGGAAGCCGGGAATCACGCCGCCGATGACGCTCAGAACCGCCAGGATGACGAGCGGAACCGTCATCGTGGCTGGCGATTCGTGTATGTGTTCGCGGGCGTGATGGTCGACGCGCATCTCGCCGTGGAACGTCATGAAGATGAGACGGAACATGTAGAAGGCTGTCATGAACGCCGCAACCGTTCCCATGATCCAGACCGTGTAGTGCCCCGTGAAGAAGGCGTTCGCCAGAATCTCGTCCTTGCTCCAGAAACCCGCCAGCGGCGGTACGCCGGCAATGGCGATTGCGCCGATCAGAAACGTCCAGTACGTCACGGGCATCTTGTCCTTCAGGCCGCCCATGTAGCGCATGTCCTGCTGCTGTTCCTCGGGCGCGTGGTGCAGCGCGTGGATGACGCTGCCGCTGCCCAAAAAGAGCAGGCCCTTGAAGAAGGCATGGGTCATGAGGTGGAAGATGCCCGCCGTGAAAGCACCCACGCCCAGTGCCATGAACATGAAACCGAGCTGGCTCACCGTGCTGTAGGCAAGTACACGCTTGATGTCGTTTTGCACCAGGCCGATACTCGCGGCGAACAGGCCCGTGAGCGCGCCGACGATGGCGATCACGTTCAGCGCGTCAGGGCCCATGACGTAGATGGGGCTCGTGCGCGCGACCATGTAGACACCCGCCGTCACCATTGTAGCGGCGTGGATGAGGGCACTCACCGGGGTCGGGCCTTCCATGGCGTCGGGCAGCCAGACATAAAGCGGAATCTGCGCGCTCTTGCCCGTGGCGCCGATGAACAGCAGCAGACCGACGGCCGTGGCCGCCGCCGCACTCATTTCGGGAGCTGCCTTGAAAACCTCCGTGTAGGTGAGACTGCCGGTCAGTGTCCATATCAGGAATATGCCGAGCAGAAAACCCGCGTCGCCGATACGGTTGACGATGAACGCCTTTTTCCCTGCATCGGACGCTGACTGCTTGTCGAACCAGAAGCCGATGAGCAGGTAGCTGCAAAGGCCCACGCCCTCCCAGCCAACGAACATGACCAGATAGTTGTCTCCCAGCACGAGGAGAAACATCGAGAGCATAAAGAGGTTCAGATAGGTGAAAAAGCGCGGATAGCCCGGATCCCCGTGCATATAGCCTACGGCGTAGACATGCACCAGAAAGCCCACACCCGCCACCACAAGCAGCATGATGGTGCTCAGTGGATCGATGAGGAAGCTCATCGACACGCTCAGGCTGCCCGCTTCCACCCATGTCCACAGCGGTACGGTGTGGCTGCCGCCCGCGCCAAATATCATCTCGCCGGCGATACCCAGCACCACGACAAGAGACAAACCCGCCATGACGGATGCGATGGGGCCCGCCTTCTCGCCCACGTGCCTTCCGAACAATCCGTTGACAAGAACCCCGATCACCGGGAAAACCGGAATGAGCCAGGCCAGTTCGATCATGATTCCCCTACCACTTCAAAAGGTTGACTTCGTCCACGTTGACCATCGTGCGGTCGCGGTTGAGCGCGATGAGAATCGCGAGTCCCACGGCCGCCTCGCACGCCGCCACAGTAATCACGAATATGGCGAACACCTGGCCCGTCATATCCGCCAGGTGGCGCGAGAAGCCCACGAAGGTCACGTTCACGGCGTTGAGCATCAACTCGATGGACAACAGGATGATGATGGCGTTCCGGCGCATCAACACACCCATCGCGCCGATGAGAAACAGGATGGCGCCCAAACCCAGAAAATGGGTGACCGGTATCATCGTGCGTTCCCTCTCCCCTCTATCTTTCTATCCTGCGTTTTGCCAGGACAATGGCACCGATCATCGCGGCCAGCAGGAGGATGGAGGCCACCTCGAAGGGAAACAGGAATTTCGTGTACAGAACCGCGCCGAGAGCTTCGACATTTCCCGGCGTGGCTCCCAGCGACCACTCCCATTGCTTCGACGCCGGGAACTCCACATTCCCCAGCACGACCCATATTTCGAGGCCTAGCAAGACGGCAGCTACGAGCGCCATTACACCCTGGCGGTGCCATTGCCGCATCCGCACGGCCACTTCCACGTTCATCAGCATGATCGAAAACAGATAAAGCACCATGATGCCGCCCGCGTAGAGCAGAATCTGTACCGCCGCCAGGAACTCCGCCCCCGCCAGAACGAAGACGCCCGACAGGAGCAGGAACGTCAGAACCAGCAACAAGGCCGCGTGAATCACGTTCGCTCGGGTAATCATCAGCAGGGAGGTGAGAATCATCCCGCCCGCGAACATATAAAAGAAATATAGCTCCACCCTGCACATCTCCCGCGGGTTACAAGAACAGGTATTTGATGAATCCGGTCAGAAAAATGTTGATCATCACGAGCGGGAACATGAACTTCCAGCCTACGCGCATGAGTTGATCGTAGCGGTAGCGCGGCAACGTCGCCCGCAGCCAGATGAACACGAACATCATTGCGCCCAGCTTGATGACGTACCAGACGAAGCCGGGGAGCGGAATGAAATCCGGCCCATCCCATCCGCCGAAAAACAGCACGATGCCCACCGTCGATATGACTATCATGCTGGCGTATTCCGCCAGGAAGAAGAACGCGAACTTCATTCCGCTGTATTCGGTGTGAAAACCCGCCACGAGCTCGGTTTCCGCCTCGGGCAAATCGAAGGGCGCGCGGTTCGTCTCCGCCAGCGCCGCGACGAAAAACACGATGAACGCGATGGGCTGGTAGAACACGAACCACACGTCGCGCTGTGCGTGTACGATCTCCTGCATGTTCAGCGAACCCGCGAGCATCAGAGGACCGATGACGGAGAAACCCAGAAAAATCTCGTAGCTCAGCATCTGCGCCGCGCTCCTGAGCGCACCCAGAAGCGAGTACTTGCTGTTCGACGCCCAGCCCGCCATCACGACACCGAACACGCCGAGCGAACTCACCGCCAAGATGAAAAACAGCCCGATGTTGATTTGCGTGATGTAGAACGTCGCACTGAAGGGCAACACCGCGTAGACGACGAAAGCGGGCACCAGCACCATCACGGGTGCCAGCACGAACACCACCCTGTCCGCCTTGTCGGGGATGATGTCTTCCTTGAGGAAGAGCTTCAGCCCGTCTGCTATCGGCTGCAGGAGGCCATGCCAGCCCACGCGCATTGGACCGAGGCGCAACTGGGCATGGGCGATCACCTTGCGCTCGACGTAGATCATATACGCCACCACGAGTTGCACCACGTTTACCACAATGAATATCTTTATCGCGGCGACCGCGACTTCAAGCGCCATTTCCAACGAAGCTACTCCTTACCGATCACACTCGCCCAACACGATGTCGATGCTCCCGATGATGGCCACCACGTCCGCGACCAGCTGGCCCACGCACAGTTTCCTGAGCCCGCCCAGGTTGATGAATGAGGGCGGGCGAATCCGGACGCGATAGGGCGTCGTCGTCCCGTCGCTCACAATGTAGAAGCCGAACTCACCCTTGGGATTCTCGATGCTGTGGTATATCTCGCCCTCGGGCGGCTTGATGGTCCTGGGCGTCTTGCAGCTCACCGGCCCGCCGGGAAGCTGCTCCAGGCACTGCTGGATGATGCGCGTGCTCTGGCGAAGTTCCTCGATACGCACTAGGTAGCGGTCGTATATGTCGCCGTTCTCGCCCACGGGCACGACAAAATCGAGATAGGGATACGCCGCGTAGGGCTTGGCACGCCGCAAATCCCAACGTACGCCGCTGCCCCGGATGATCGGCCCCGTCAGGCCCAGGTCCATCGCGTCCTCCGCCGAAATGATCCCGACGTCGCGCGTTCTCTGCAGCCATATACGGTTGTTCGTGAGCAGCGTCTCGTAGTCGTCAATCCGGCTCGGGAAGATGTCCACGAACTCTTGCGTGAGTTGCAGGAACTTTTCGGGCACGTCCTCGTGCAGGCCACCCAGGCGGAAGGCGTTCACCGTCAAGCGGCCACCGAAGGCCGTTTCGAACAAATCGAGTGCTATCTCGCGTTCCCGGAAACACCACAGGAACACGGTCATCGCCCCGATGTCCAGGGCATGCGTAGCGAGCCAGAGCAGATGGCTGGCGATGCGGGAAAGCTCTCCCACCATCGAGCGGATGTACTGCGCCCGCATGGGAATTTCCCAGTCGAAGAACTTCTCCACCGCCGTCACCCATGCGAGATTGTTCGAGGGGGCGGCGATGTAGTCGAGCCTGTCCGTATAGGGGATGAACATCGTGTACGTGATGTTCTCTCCGATCTTCTCCGTGCCGCGGTGGAGGTAGCCGATGTCGCAGTCGAGATCGTTCACTGTCTCGCCGTCGAGCTTCAGGATGACCCGCAGTACCCCGTGCGTGCTCGGATGCTGGGGACCCATGTTGACAACGAGTTCTTCGGTCCCGTGCACGGTGCTCTGCTGTTCGATACGAGACATGTTCGCTACGCCGACCATTCCCTCATTCCCTCAAAAGGCTCATCCGCCCTCAGGCGCCGATTTCCCTGCGTTTCGGCTTGGTGTAAATCCGCTCTCCCCTGCCCTCGAGCGGATAGTCTTTCCGCATGGGGTGGCTGCCCCAGTTGTCGGGCAGAAGTATCCGTCGCAAATCCGGATGATCCTGAAACTCGATGCCGAACAGGTCGTACACCTCGCGCTCCATCCAGTCAGCACTGCTCCAGACACCCGAGACCGTGGGCATGGCCTGTCCTTCCCTGATACGCACCTTGAGTCGCAGCCTGCGGTTATGCTCGAAGCTGTAGAGGTGGTAGAGCATCTCGAAGGGGTTTTCGGCCCCGGGGTAGTGCGTCGCCGTCAAATCGGTGAGAAGCTTGAAAAGCGAATCACCGTGGTCGCGCAGGTGGGTGGCCACCTCGACGATGGAATCGACGCCCAGCACGAACGTCGTCTCGTCCTCATCGTCCTCGTAGGCGCTTTGCTCCAGCACCGTGCCCGGAAACACGGATTCCACCATCTCTTTCAAATCCTCGCCGGGTTCCGTCGCGCCATTCGCCTGATCGCTGTTTTCCACCACTTCGTCGGGCATCTTCTTCCCTTGTGCGCCGTATGGATTTTATCTGCGGATGTATTTTTCCTGTTCAATCTTTTTCTGAAGCTGCATGACGCCCCACATCAAGGACTCGGGCCTAGGCGGGCAACCTGGAACGTAGACGTCCACCGGGATGACTTCATCCACTCCCTGCATCACAGCGTAGTTCGCGTAGGGACCGCCGCATGTCGCGCAGTTACCCATCGCTATCACCCACCGCGGCTCGGGCATCTGATCGTAGACCTTGCGAATGGCGTCCCCCATCTTGTGGGTGACGGTGCCCGCCACGATGATCACGTCCGACTGGCGCGGCGTGGCCCGGAAAATCACGCCGAAACGGTCGAAATCGTAGCGCGCAGCACCCGAGGCCATCATCTCGATGGCACAGCACGCCAGGCCAAAGGTCATCGGCCAGAGCGCGCTCTTTCTCGCCCAGGCGACCAGGCTGTCGACTTTCGACGTAACGAAATTATCGCTGAACTTGCCTTCGACTAAGCCCACTCCAGCGCCCCTTTTCTCCAAGCGTAGAAATAACCCACCAGTAATATGGCGATGAACAGCATCATCTCGATGAATCCGAACAGCCCGAGCGCGTCGTAGCGAACCGCCCACGGGAAGAGGAACAGCGCCTCCACGTCGAATAGCAGAAACAGTATGCCCAACAGGTAAAACCGGACGGAAAAGCGCTCGTGCGCCTCCATCAGGGGAGGCATGCCGCACTCATAGGGGGAGTTCTTTTCGGGGTCGGGATTGTTCGGACGGATGGCCAGCGCGAAGATCAGGATACTCGCGGCGAGGGCGGCCGCCATGAGCGTGATCAGGAAGATGGGAATGTAGGGATTGATGGCCTGATAATCCCGGAAAAAGGCGCCCACAACCTCCATCGCATCCATGCGTAGCCCCCCACAAGACCGCAAACACCCGGAGAGGATAAAAAATGCGCTGCCTTCATCCCCGACGGCGGGCGGTGATTTTCCTCGAAAACTCCAGACTCGAAAACATGAAATCGAACGAACCGCCAAGACTTATAACATGGCGGCAACCGAAAAACCAACCCCCGGAGGTCAATTAAAAAACACTGCGGATCGATGGGCGAAGTCCAGCACCGAAGAGGGGAAAATCCCCAGTTGCAGGGTGCTCGCGACGGCGAGCGTGAGTGCCGCGAGCGCATAGGACCAGCCGGGATGCGGCTCGCTCCTCGCGTCCCCGTCCCGGGGTTCGCGCATGTACATCACAACGACGAGGCGCAGATAATAATATACGGCTACCACACTGTTGAGCACCGCTATCACGGTCAGCCAGACGTAACCGCCGTTCAGCGCAGCACTGAACACCTGGAATTTCGCCACGAATCCTCCCGTGGGTGGCAGACCGGAGAGCGAGACCATGAACACAGCCATTGCAGCTGCGAGACCCGGACGGAAAGAGGCCAGACCTGCGAGATTCTCGAGCCTCGTGCCACCGTCCTCGCGCATGTTCGAGATGAGGATAAGCACGCAGAAAGCGCCCATGTTCATGAAGACGTAGACCAGCATGTAATACAGGAAACCACTCGTGGCCAACTCCGCGCTCGAGCGCGAGGCCACCAGCGCGACCATTAGATAGCCCGCGTGGGCGATGCTTGAATAAGCGAGCATCCGCTTCACGCAGGCCTGCCAGATGGCGACCAGGTTCGCCAGACTCATCGTGAGGACGGCCATGACCCACAAAACCGAATCCAGGTTTCCGCCAGCCTCGCCCACCGAGAGAAAAATCCGGAAAAACGCAGCGAAAGCCGCCGCCTTGGGTCCTACGGACATGAAGGCCGTTACCGCCGTGGGTGAACCCTCGTACACGTCGGGCGTCCACATGTAGAAAGGTGCAGCGGCCACCTTGAAACCCAGACCCACCACCATGAAGCCCAGACCCACCAAAAAGGCAGCGCCGCGCGATGCGGAATTCTCGTGCAGGCGCGCGGCTATCTCGATCAGATCCACCGAGCCGGTAGCGCCATAGACGAGCGCCATGCCGTAGAGCAGAAAGCCCGAGGCAAACGAGCCGAGCAGAAAGTATTTGAGGGACGCCTCGTTGCTCTCGGGGCGCGCGCGCAGATAGCCCGCCAGCACGTAAAGCGACAGGGAGAACACTTCCATGCCTACGAAGATCATCAGCAGGTTACGCGTCGCCGCCATGAGCATCATGCCGGAGGTGGCGAAGAGGATAAGGCCGAAATATTCACCCGCCGGCGTTTCGTCCAGTTCCCGCTGGGCGGCGGCGATGAGCACCGAGAATATGCTCGCGAACAGGATGACGACGTAGAGAAACTGCGTGAATCCATCGAAGAGGTACATGCCGCCGAACGAGGCCGCCAAACCCGGCAGCGCCCGCGCGCCGAGCGTGAGACCCAGGGCAGCGGCCAGCGTCAACAGCGCAATGAGAACGATGGCCGATCGCTCTCCCCTAGCGAGAAAGGCGTCCCACATCAGCACCAGCACCGCGCCGCATACCGGCAGGATCACCGGCAGCAGGTATCCCCAATGGATCGTAGGATGAACGATTTCCAAACTATTTCACCTCGAGTCTCTGAACATAAGCGTGCGCGTTCTTCCCTGTCATGACCTCGGGGGCCTTCTCCACGTGCAGCACCCGGCGGTTCACCTGCGACAGCCATGCCCTGGCCGAGGGTTCGATGCGGCTGAACAGCGACTTGGGGTACAACCCGATCCAGAACATGAGGACCACCATGGGCAGTATGACGAGCCACTCGCGCCTGCTCATGTCGGCGAGCCCGAGGTTTGCCTGCACGCTCACTTCCCCGAACAGGACGCGCTGCAGCATCCAGAGCATGTAGATGGCCGACAGAACCACGCCGGTAGTCGCGATGACGGCGAACCAGGCGTTGCGTTCAAACGCACCCAGCAGAATCATGAACTCGCCCACGAAGCCGTTCAGCCCCGGCAGGCCGATGCTGCTCAGCGCCGTGATGATGAAAAACGTCGAGAATACGGGCATCACCCGTATGAGGCCGCCGAATTCATCAATGAGCCTCGTGTGCCTCCTCGTATAGATGAAGCCCACGATCAGGAAGAGTGCCCCGCTGCTGATGCCGTGGTTCACCATCTGCAGCACGCTTCCCGAAGCCCCCAGCAGGTTGAACGAGAAAAGTCCCAACATCACGAAGCCCAAATGACTCACCGAGGAGTAGGCCACAAGCTTTTTCACATCCGTCTGCACCATGGCCATGAGCGCGCCGTAAATGATGCCCGCCAGCGCCAGACAGATGATGAGGAACGCGAACTCGTGCGCCGCTGTCGGGAAAAGCGGCATCGCCAGCCTCATGAAGCCGTAGGTGCCCATCTTCAGGAGAACGCCCGCGAGGATAACGCTCCCTGCCGTGGGCGCTTCCACGTGGGCGTCCGGCAGCCAGGTGTGGAACGGGAAAATCGGCACCTTGATGGCGAAGGAAATGGCGAACGCGGCGAACAGCCACGGCTGGAGAGCGGGGTCCACGGGTTCGCGGAAATACGCGAGGATGTCGAACGTGCCGACCCCGCCCGCGAAATAGAGCCAGATGATCGCCACGAGCATCAACACGCTTCCGGCCATGGTGTAGAGGAAGAACTTCACGGCCGCGTAGATCCGCCTGCCTCCGCCCCAGACCCCGATGATGAGATACATCGGGATCAGCATCCCCTCCCAGAAGACGTAGAACAGGAAGAAATCGAGCGCGAAGAAAACGCCGAGCATCCCCGTCTCCAGGAACAGCAGGGACATGTAGTAGAGCCGCGTCTTCTTGCGCACGTCCTCGAAGGAAAAGAGAATCGCCACAGGCGTCAGGATGGTGGTGAGCATCACCAGCAAGAGACTGATACCGTCCACGCCGACCTTGTAGGAAATCCCGAATCTGGGTATCCACGCCGCTTCCTCGACGAACTGCATCCCGGCAACGCCGGGCCGGAACCACAGGTACATCACGACCGAAAGGGCGAACGTGGCGAGAGACACCGCCAACGCGAACACGCGCACGCCGCCCCCCTCTTTTCCCTCGCCCTCTCGCGCCAGCAGGAGCAACAGCCCCCCCAGCAGGGGCAAAAACAGTATCGAGGTGATTATTCCAGGCACTCGCCCCTCACGCTCCCTGAAGAATCGTAAAAACCATCATCGCGCCGTGAGATACAGAAGAATCGCCAGTGCGCCGACCAGCATCGAAACGGCGTAGCTCTTCACGTAGCCTGTCTGGAGACGCCTCAGGACACCGCCCAGCGAGCGCACAAAAAAGCCCATCCCGTTCACGGCCGCATCCACCATGCCATCCTCGAACACTCTCCAGCACCAGATCGATGCCCGCTTCACCGGCTGGACGATCACGGCGTCGTATATCTCGTCCACGTAATACCTGTTCACCAGGAGGTCGCGGACGCCCGGCCAGAGTTCCGCGTAGGAACCATGGCCGTCCTGTTTGCGCACGTATAGATTGTAGGCCGCATAGATGCCGAAGAAGGCGATGGCGAGCGAGAAGAGCATCATCAAAACCTCGAACACCACCTCGTGGTGCGCTTCGGCGTGTCCGCCGAAAACGGGCGCGAGAAAATCGCCAAAAACGTTCGCGCCGGCGAAAACGGGAATCCCCACCCAGCCGCCGACGAGGGAGAGTGCCGCCAGCACCTGGAGCGGCAGCGTCATGTTCACGGGGGATTCATGGACTTTCTGCTGTTCCGCCAGGCTCAGGTTACACGCGCCAAAGAATACCCGGAACAGGAGCCTGAACATGTAGAACGCAGTCATCAGCGCACCGGCCGCCCCTGCAAGCCAAAGGAGAAGGCCACCGCGTTCCGCCGTCATGGCAGCGTAGAGAATCGCGTCCTTGCTGAAAAAACCCGCGAAGGGGAATATCCCCGCAATGGCGAGCGAGCCGATAATGAAGGTGCTGCTCGTTTGCGGAAGCGCAGCCCGGAGTCCTCCCATCCTGCGGATGTCCTGCTCGCCGCCGAGCGCGTGAATCACGCTTCCCGCGCCCAGGAACAGGAGCGCCTTGAAGAACGCATGGGTCATGAGATGGAAGATCGCCGCGGAGAACGCCCCCACGCCGCACGCAAGAAACATATAGCCCAGCTGGCTCACCGTGCTGTAGGCGAGCACCTTCTTGATGTCGGTCTGCACAACGGCGATGGAAGCCGCCATCAACAGCGTGGCCGCGCCGATTACAGCCACGACCAGCATCGCTGCAGAAGAGAGTTCGAACAGAACGTGTGTTCTCGCCACCATGTAGACACCCGCCGTCACCATCGTGGCCGCGTGTATCAGGGCGCTGACGGGGGTGGGACCCTCCATCGCGTCGGGCAGCCAGACGTAGAGCGGAATCTGCGCGCTCTTGCCCGTCGCCCCCGCGAAGAGCAGCAGACAGATGATCGTCGCGGCAGTACTCTCGGGGCCGAGCAACTCGGGTGCCTTCGAGAGCACCACCTGGAAATCCAGCGAGCCCACGATGCTGTAGATGTAGAAAAGCGCTATCAGGAAGCAGAAATCGCCGACCCGGTTCACGATGAAAGCCTTCTTGCCCGCTTCGGCCGCCGCCTTCCGCTCGTACCAGAAGCCGATGAGCAGGTAGCTGCAAAGACCCACTGCCTCCCATCCCACGAACATGACCACGAAGTTGTCGCCCAGCACGAGCGTGAGCATCGACAGCGAGAAGAGGTTCAGGTAGATGAAATAGCGGACCACGCCCCTGTCACCGTGCATGTAGCCCATCGAGTAGAGATGGATGAGCGTCCCCACGCCGGTCACGACGAGCACCATGACGGCCGAGACAGGATCGAGCGCGAAGGCAGCCTCGACCTTGAAGGTGCCCACCGGAATCCATTCGAACAGGGCGACGCGGATGACGCGTTCCTTTTCGGGCATCCCGAGCAAGCGCAGCCAGCTTGCGAGCGAGACCGCGAAGGAGAACGCCATCGCCGCCGTCGCGGTCCAGCCGGCGAATTTTTCCCCGCGCCTCCAGCCCAGGATCAGGTTCACCAGCACACCGATGAGCGGGAACACCAATATGAGGGTCAAGCTATCCATGATTCCTTGGCTCTATAGCTTCAGCAGATTGATTTCGTCCAAGTCAGTGGACTCGCGGTTCCGGTAGATCAACACGACGATGGCCAGCCCGATGGCGGCTTCCGCAGCCGCCACCGCCATCACGAAAAACACGACCATCTGGCCCACCATCGAATCGAGGTACCGGCCATAGGCCACAAACGCCAGATTCGCTCCATTCATCATCAGTTCGATACACAGGATGACAACGAGAGCGTTCCTGCGCACAACGACACCCACTACGCCCAGGGAGAAGAGAATCGCGCTCAGAATCAGGTAATGCTCGAGCGGCACCACGTCCCATTCCTCCTAGCGGCTTCGCCTGCGCGCCAGCACCACGGCGCCGACGATGCCCACGAACAACAACACGCCCATCGCCTGAAACGGCAGGACGTAATCCGTCAACAGGAGATTTCCGACCACCTGCGTGTTCCCCAGCTCGTCCACCCGCTCGGTCGGGAAACTCCCCTTCCTGCCCGTCATGAGGGAGGTGGAGAGGAATATCTTGAGCAGCACGCTGAAAACCGCGAGCCCCGCTATGGCGCCCAGCATCTTCTGGCCGGGAAGGAGAAGTTCCCTTTTCTCCTCACGGCCCAGGTTGATCAGCATCACCACGAACAGGAAGAGCATCATGATCGCGCTGGCGTAGATGATCACCTGAACGATGGCGACAAACTGCGCGTGAAGTGAAAGATACAGCCCCGCGAGGCCCAGGAAGGTCAATATCAGGGCGAGCACGCTGTAGAGCGGACTCGGGAACACGACCACGGCTATCGCGCCTACCGTCGTCACCACCGCCAGGAAATAAAAAAACAGGGACCCGGCCACTACCGCCCTTCCTCCTGCGGGCGGGCGCCCGCTTCAAATCGAATCCTAGACATACGTGAGCAGGTTTTTCTCGTCATAGCGGGCGTGAAGTTCCGGGTGATCCTCGGTGCGCTTCACGAGCAAATCGCCCTTCTCATAGAGGAACTTGCCCCGATCGTCCTGACAGAATTCATACTCGTTGCCCAGCACGATCGCGCCGACCGGACAGGCCTCCTCGCAGTACCCACAGAAGATGCAGCGAAGCTCGTTTATCTCGTATATGCTGGCGTAGCGCTCGCCCTTTGAAGTCGGCGCATCGGGGCTGTTCTCCTCCGATTCCACGTAGATGCAATCCACAGGACACGCAGCCGAGCAGAGTTTGCATCCCACGCAGCGCTCAAGACCATCCTCCCAGCGCAGCAACTTGTGAAGACCCCGGTAGCCCACGGGCATCTCTTCCTTGATATCGGGGTACTGCACGGTCACGCGGTTTTTGAAGGAATGCCTGAGCGTCAGCCACAACCCCTTGCAAATCTCACCTAGCATGAAACCTCCCCCCTTTCGATCGGCCCGCTAGCCAAGGTAAACGACTGCGCCGGCAGTGAGCATCACGTTCAGGATAGAGAGCGGCAGAAGCACCTTCCATCCGAAACCCATCAGCTGGTCATAGCGCAGGCGCGGGGTGGATGCGCGCAGCCACATGAAAAAGAACATGAACGCCAGCACCTTGATCAGGAACCACAGGACGGGCGGCAGCAGCGGTCCGCGCCACCCGCCGAGGAAAAACGTCGCCCCCACCGCCGAGAGCGTGATCATACTGCAGTACTCCGCGAGAAAGTAGACCGCAAAGTGCATGCTGCTGTACTCGGTATGAAAGCCGCCCGTGAGTTCGCTTTCGGCCTCGGGCAAATCGAACGGCGCCCGGTTCGTCTCCGCCAGCATGCAGATGACGAAGAGCAGAAAACCCAGGGGCTGCAGGATGATATAGGGCATCCCGGCCTGACCCTCGACGATCTCCTTCAGGCTCAGGGTACCGGAGATCATCACCACACCCAGAAGCGACATCCCGAGCGAGAGTTCGTAGCTGATGAGCTGCGCTGCCGATCGGAGCCCGCCGAGGAGCGGATATTTGCTGTTCGAGGCCCATGAGCCGAGCACGACGCCGTACACCCCGATGCCCGCCATGGCGAAGACGTAGAGGATCCCGACGTTCACGTCCGCCACCACCAGGTCCACTTTCTGGCCGAGGAAGCTTACGGAATCGCCGAAGGGAACCACGGCGAAGGCGGCCAGTGCCGGGATGAGCGTAATGGCCGGCGCGAGAACGTAAATCACCTTGTTGGCCTGAGCGGGAATGATGGTTTCCTTGAACATGAGCTTGATGCCGTCGGCGATGGGCTGCAAAAGCCCCGCCGGACCCACGCGGTTGGGACCCACGCGCACCTGTACGAGCGCGAACACCCGCCGTTCCATCCAGGTCATGTAGGCGGCGAGCAGCAAGAGCCCGCCAAAGCCTACGAGCACTTTTCCGAGAATGATGAGCAGAGAGACCATCTAGGCGCCCACCTCCAGGGGGTTCTCTGCCCTGCGGACCTGAATCTCCACACCCTGGCGGCCCGGCGCGCCGCCGGTATTCAGGAGCGAGTCACCATGCACGCGCAAGCAACCCTCGGGCGCAAAGGCGACACCTGTGGGCACGTTCCTGTCGACGTGCACAGGAAGCCGCACAATCTCGCCGCCCACCTCGAATTCCACAGATTCGCCGTCTGCGACGCCCAGTTTTTCTGCGTCACCCGGCGAGAGGGCGAGCGCGGCCTCGGGCATATCGGCCAGATGACAGGCCGACCCCATATACGCCCCGGAAAGCCACAGGACGGGCGTAAGCAGCATCCTGAGACCCGGCTCCTGCGCCTCTTTTTCGGGAATCTGCGCGATCTGGAAGGTTCGCACTCCTTCCCGTTCCAGATGCAGACCCTCATCGGATATCCGTCCGAAAGCGTCCGCGTAATCACCGATGAGCGAGCGCGCCTGAATCTGAATCTTCTCCAGCACATTCGCCCGCAGGGGCCGTTCCATCGCCTTTGCGATATCGACGAAGGCCCGCCAGGCTTCGGGGATCATCTTGTCAATCATTGGCTTGAGCGTGCGCGGGAGGGACTGCACCCTGCGTTCCAGGTTCGTGACGCTGCCCGCCTCCTCATAAAGCGTGGGTGCGGGGATCACGACATCCGCAAATTGCGCGCTTACGTTCAAATGAGACGTCTGCAGGACGACGAAATCGGCCTTTCCGAGCGCCTCGCGCGCTCGCGCACCGTCGGGATGCTCCGCCGGCGGGTCACAACCCAGAATGTAGAGGCCCTTCACTTCACCGCTGGCGAGGCCATCCAGTATGTCACCCGCGCCCTTGCCGGCTTGCGCGTCGGGTGGCCTGCCCCACACCTCCCCGCAGACGACGCGCGCAACCTCGTCCGACAACTCACCGCCGGGCAGCATTTCAGGGTGCAGACCCATATCGACCGCCCCCTGGAGATTCGGTGCGCCGGTGGCGAAGAGTATGTTGGCGCGCAGCAGGAATCCCAGATTGATCGCCTCCGTTACGGCGACCTTCCCGGTCTCCCCGGGGCCTGAGACAACGCTCACGGGGCCTTTTGCCCCCAGAATCGCGCGGGTGGCGTCCATGATGTCCTCGGCCGCCACGTCCGCCTCCTCGCAGAGACGCGTCAGTTCCACCGAATCGAGGAGCGCAGCGTACTCCGCCGCGTTCGCTCCTTCCGGCTTCATACCGCCGTCCACGAGGCAGGTCGCCAGTGCGCGCAGCGTACGCGAAATACCGCCCAACACCGGCACCAGGTGATGCGTCCAGCCCTGAACGCGCAGGTCGATACGCCTTTGGTTCACGTTGACGATGACGGCACCTGCCCGGTGCGCCTTCCTGATCTGAAGCGCGAGTATGGGATGTTGCGTGAACGGGTCGCTGCCCACAATGACGATGGCCTTCGAGCGGCCCAACTCCTCGATGGAACCCGCGCCGCCCACGCCGCCGAGAGCCGCGCGCTGAACGTCCGTCTGCACAATATCGCGCGGATGAATTCGGCTGTCCACATGGTTGGTTCCCAGAACCGATCGCATGAACACGCCGAACTGATAGGCCGTTTCGTTTGTGGAAGAAGCTCCACCCAGGCCGGCGACGGCGCTGCCGCCTGATTTTTCGACGATAGCGCCCAAACCCCTCGCAGCCTCGCCGACAGCCTCCGCCCAGCCGACAGTCACCAACTCGCCGTCTTTCCGGATCATCGGCTGCGTGATGCGCCCCCCGCCGTGTGCGCCGCTCCAGCCGAAGCGCGCGACATCACATATCCAGGTGTCGTTCACCCTTTCGTTCTCTGCCGCCGTGACGCGCTTTATCTCGCCGTCCTTCGTCCAGACGCTCTGGTGGCAACCCACGCTGCACAGCGTGCAGGGACCCCGGGATTCCTCCATCTCCCACACGCGGGCAGTGAAGCGGTACTTGTTGTCCGTGAGCGCACCTACGGGGCAGATGTCGATGACGTTGCCCGATACGATGCTTGTAAGCGGAAGATCCTCGAAGATGCCCACCTCGGTCCTGTCGCCACGCTGCGCCCAGCCGAACTCCGCACCGCCGTCGATCTCCTCGGTGAAGCGAATGCACCGCGTGCAGTGCACACAGCGGTTCATCTCGGGCTTGATGAAGGGGCTCAACTCCTTGCGTGGATAGATGCGCCGGAACTCGTGCGTCCTGCTGATCGCCTTGCCGTAGGCCATGGTCTGATCCTGCAGGGGGCACTCACCACCCTGATCGCACACGGGACAATCGAGCGGGTGGTTCTTGAGCAGAAACTCGAACACCCCTTCCTGCGCCTCGATGACGCGCGGGGTTACCGAACTGACCACCATGCCCTCCGCCACGGGCGTGGCGCACGAAGGCTGCAGCTTGGGTATCGGCCTGCCGTTTCCGGCGTCGAGCACCTCGACGAGACATGCCCGGCACTGGCCCACGATGGAGAGGTTCCTGTGGTAGCAGAAATGCGGAACGTGCGCGCCGATACGAAGCGCGGCCTCCAGCACGGGCAGACCCCTATCCATCGTGACGCTCTGGTCGTTGAATACGAAGGTTACCTGCTCATTCGACATCTATCGCCTCTTCCCTGTCACACCGTGGAGGGATACGGGCTGCCCAGCGGGCAGCGGCCCAGAGTATTGTGCGCTTCGAACTCGTCGTGGAATTTCGTCAGGAACGCGCCGAACATCATGGCGCACGCGTCCGAGAGCACGCAGATGGTGTTGCCGCGCATGTTGGGGTCTATCGACGCGAGGGTTTCCAGATCATCGGGTTTGCCCTCGCCCTTCTCGATGCGTGCCAGAATCTCGGACACCCAGCCGGTTCCCTCCCGGCAGACCGAGCACTGCCCGCAGGATTCGTGTTCAAAAAAGGCGGCAAGCCTGCCCGCGGCCTGCACCATGCACGTCGTCTCGTCCATGACAATGACCCCGCCGCTTCCGCCCATGCTGCCCGCACGGGCCAAAGAATCGAAATCCATCGTCACCCTGTCCTCGTAAACTTCCTTCGCGGTGAGGACAGGCGCGCTCGCGCCACCGGGAATCACTGCTTTCAGGGCCGCGCCGTTTCGCATGCCGCCACAGTGTTCGTGAATCATCTCCTCGCAAGTGAGACCGAGCGGCAACTCGTAAAGGCCCGGCTTCGTCACGTGGCCCGAAACACAGTACATACGGGTGCCCGCGTTCTTCTCGTCGATTCCGATGCCCGCGAACCATTCCGCTCCTCTGTTCACGATGTGGGGGAGATTCGCGAGTGTCTCCACGTTGTTGATGACCGTGGGTCGCGCATAGAGGCCCACCACGGCCGGAAACGGCGGTTTGAGACGCGGGTGGCCGCGCTTGCCCTCGAGCGACTCCAGAAGACCCGTCTCCTCGCCGCAGATGTAGGCGCCTGCCCCCCTGTGGGTGTAGATATCGCATGAAAATCCGCTGCCCATGATGTTCCGGCCCGCGTAGCCCTTCCCGTAGGCCTCGGCCAGCGCCTTCTCCACAACACGCCAGGGGGCGACGAACTCTCCCCGAATGTAGATATAGGCCTTCTCGATGCCCACGGCGTAGCACGCGATGAGAATGCCTTCGATGAGCTGGTGCGGGTCGCGCAGCATGAGTTCGCGGTCCTTGAACGTGCCGGGTTCTCCCTCGTCCGCGTTGACGGCCAGGTATTTCGGCCCCTCCACCTGGGGAACGAAACTCCACTTGAGGCCACAGGGGAACCCCGCGCCACCGCGCCCTCGCAGGCCCGAGGCTTTCACCATTTCGATGACGTCTGCGGGTTCGACACCGCCCAGGAGCCTGCGTATTGCCTCGTAGCCGCCCGATGCCTCATAGCCAGCGATATGGGGCGCATCGGGGTTATCGAACCGGCCCGTAACAATTTTCTCCAGCACCAGCGCCATTTTCGGATCCTCAGTCCTGGCCTTCGCCGTGCGTTTCCCTGGTACCCGCCAGTGCGGGTGATACCACCTCGTCCGCTCCGATGGGAGAGACCGTCTCGCCCTTTTCCAGTGCGGTCAGGATATCATTCATGATCTCCGGCGTTACACGCTCGAAGTAGTCTTCGTTTACCTGCACGCAGGGAGCACCTCCGCACGCGCCGAGGCATTCAACCGCCTCTATCGAGAACTTCCCGTCCTGGCGCGTTTGGCCCGTGCGGCAATCGAGTCGGTTCTCTATCTCGCGCAACAGCCTGCCCGCCCCCATCAAGGAACACGATAGGTTGTTGCATACCTGCACATGGAATTCGCCGATGGGCTGCGTCTTGAGCATGGTGTAGAAGCTCACCACGCTCCATACCTCCATGGCGGAGACCTCGAAAATCCCGGCCACATGCTGCATTGCCGCACTGGTGATGTAACCCGCCTGCTTCTGGGCCAGTTGAAGAGCGG
Organism: bacterium; assembly: GCA_965200245.1. Classification (GTDB taxonomy): domain Bacteria; phylum UBA8248; class UBA8248; order UBA8248; family UBA8248; genus Bin107. The sequence goes on from CBDATS010000004.1 coordinate 774,535, forward strand.
GGATGAGAGCTGATCGTTTCACCGGATATTTGGCGATGATGCGTTCCAGTTCCGCTCGGTTCTCTGGCGAGAACTCGAAATGCTCTTCCTGCCCGGAATGGGGAAACCGTATCAACGCCAAAACAGTACCGCCTTCTCTGTTTCCTCTCAGCGATCTATCTCGCCCAGCACGATGTCGATGCTGCCAATGGCGGCCACGACATCGCCCATCAGACCGCCCCGGGTGATGTCGGGCAGCGCGTGAAGATTCGCAAAACTGGGCGCGCGCACTTTTACCTTATAAGGACCCGGGCTGCCATCGCTGATGATGTAATAGCCGAGTTCCCCCCGGGGGGACTCGATAGCACAGTACACCTCGCCCTCGGGCACGCTGTAGCCCTCGGTGAATATCTTGAAGTGGTGGATCAGCGCCTCCATGTCATGGGCCAACTGCTCCTTGGGCGGCGGGACCACCTTGGGATTGTCCGCCATGAGGGGTCCCTCGGGCATGCCCTCGAGCGCCTGCATGGCGATGCGCCGGGACTCGCGCATCTCGGCGACGCGCACCAGATATCTGTCGAGAATGTCGCCCCGCTCGCCCACGGGAACCTCGAAGTCGAATTCCTCATAGCCCGAGTAGGGCTCGTTCTTGCGGATGTCGTAGGGGACACCGCAGGCTCTGAGCAAGGGACCCGTGATCCCCAGGGCGCAGGCCTGCTCGACCGTCATGGCGCACACGCCCTCCGCGCGCCTTCGATAGATGGGGTTGTTGGTGAGGAGTTCCTCATACTCGTCCACGCGATCAGAGAAGGGCTCCAGAAAATTCCGGCAATCCTCATAAAACGCCGCGTATGGTTCGCGTGCCACGCCGCCCACACGGAAATAGCTGGTCATCATGCGCACGCCCGAGACCTTCTCGAAAATCTTGAGTAACTGTTCGCGCTCCCTGAAGCAATAGAGAAAGACCGTCATCGCGCCCAGATCAAGTGCGTGTGTACCGAGCCAGACCAGGTGGCTGTTCAGGCGTGTCATCTCGGCGAGCAACACGCGCAAATACCTGCAGCGCCGGGGAACCTCCATGTCCAGGAGTTTCTCCACCGCCAGCACGAAACCCAGGTTGTTCGACATGGGTGCCAGATAATCCATGCGGTCGGTCATGGGGAGCGCCTTGTTGTAGGTCTTCTCCTCCATGTTCTTCTCGATACCGGTGTGCAGGTAACCGATGATGGGCTTGCACGTGAGCACCGTCTCGCCGTCGAGTTCGAGCACCACGCGCAAAACCCCGTGTGTGCTCGGGTGCTGCGGCCCCATGTTGAGCGTCATGGTCTCGGCCTGGATGGGACCGAGCATGTCGCTGTCGAGGGGGTCCGTGCGCCGGGAATCCGTTACCATCGATAGCCCTCGTAATCCTTATTCCACCGCCCGGGGCTTGCCCGCGGGGGTATTCCGGAAGGTGAACGCCACCGGCTCGGCGGAGATATCAAAATCCTTGCGGTGGGGATGTCCCTCGAAGCCATCGGGCGTAAGGATACGCTCGAGTTCGGGGTGTCCCTCGAAAGTAATTCCCAAAAGGTCGTACGCCTCGCTCTCATGGAGTCTGGCGCCGGGCCATATCCCGCAGACGCTGGGCATTTTCGGCTCCAGATCGTCCGCGCAGGGAACTTCCAGGCGCAGGCGCCGTGACTTCTCGGGATTCAGGAGCGAATACGTCACCTTGAACCGGTAGGAAACCGGCAATTCCAGACAATCCACCCCGCAGACGAAGCTCAACAGCCTGTAACCTCTCTCATCGCGCAAAAAGCTGGCCGCGTCGAGCAAGGCTTCCGGCGAGACCTGCGCGGAAATCTGGCCGCGATGCTCGCGCGCGCCGAGAAAGCCGCCCCCAATCTTCGCCTGAAGCAGGACAAGGTCCGGTTCCGTCTTCTCGATGGGCTCCGCCGTCCCTGCCTGCTCGCGCTCCCCTTCACTCAACGGCTCAATCCCTCAATCAGCAAAGGTGTGTTCATTTCAAGAAAAACGCTCACCCGGGCTTCGCTTCGACTTTCGAAACTCACACGGCGCGGGAAGCTTTCTCACGTTATCTATAGCGAGGTGACGCCGGAATCCTCTCGGTAGAGCGTTTCATCCGCAATCTTCGCCTGAAGCTTCATGATTCCGTCGATGAGCGTTTCGGGACGCGGCGGACAGCCCGGCACATAGATATCAACGGGGACTACCTCGTCCACACCCTGTACGAGGGCGTAGTTGTTGAATATCCCGCCCGTGGAAGCGCACGCACCCATGGAAATCACCCATTTCGGATCAGGCATCTGATCGTATATCTGCCGCAGCACGGGCGCCATCTTGCGCGACACCCTGCCCGCCACGATCATCAGGTCCGCCTGGCGCGGCGACGCGCGGAACACCTCGGCACCGAAACGCGATATGTCATATTTTGCCGCCGAAGTCGACATCATCTCGATGGCGCAGCACGCCAGGCCGAAAAGCGCGGGCCAAAGGCTGTTCTTGCGGGCCCATTTGATGACGTCGGTCGCGCGGCCCAGTACCACCTGGCCCTCGAGTTGCTGTTCTAGTCCCATTCGAGTGCTCCCCGGCGCCACTCGTAGATCAGGCTGGCCACCAGCAAAGCCATGAAAGGCAAGATGGCGAGAAATCCGTATACGCCGAGACTTTTCAGGTTCACCGCCCACGGATAGAGGAAGATAGTCTCCACGTCGAAGACGATGAACAGTATCGCCACAAGAAAGAATTTCACGCTGAAACGGCCGCGCGCGTTCGACTGCGGCACAATGCCGCACTCATAGGCGAAGTCCTTCTCCACCGTGGACTTGCGCCTGCCGAGCAGAAACGTCACGCCCAGATTCATAATGGCGAACCCGACAGCCAGCGCTATCAGAATCAATATGGGCACATACTCTTCCGGCATTTTCCGCCCCCACGGCGCCCGCAAGCGCTCTCCCGGCCATATTGCTGAGGATATCAAACCGAACGCATCTTACGGCTGGCATCCCATGGTGTCAACAATTCCAGCCGCCATGCGCCCTGTCCCGCAAAACACGGCCCGGCCAAAGGGGCTCTCATCACGCACCTTCAACAGCTTACAGGCATTTTTATATTTTCTCGTCCGGGGAAATGGGGTATTTTGCATTGTTGCTACCTGTCGCCGGGAAGAGTGGCGCAACCTGCCCGGACACCTGAAGCGTCGTATCGCCGTGCGGACGTGAGGATCTGAGCCATGAACGAACCGAATCCGATAATCAAGGCGCGCCTCAACGCCCTGAGACACGATTTCGAGGAGTTGGCACCGTTCCAGGTGGGCTATCCCTGCAACCAGGATTTCAATTATTCGGATTTGATGCCCTTTCTGGAATACACCTTCAACAATGTGGGCGACCCTTTTCACGACAGCAATTTCCGCAGCAACACGCACGATGTGGAGCGTGAGGTCATCGCCCGGTTCGCTTCCCTGATGCATCTCGAACAGGAGCAGAGTTGGGGCTACGTCACCTCCGGGGGAACCGAGGGCAACATGTACGGCATTTATATGGGGCGCGAACTTTTCCCGAACGGCATGGTCTATTTCTCCCAGGACACACACTACAGCGTCCTCAAGATCCTGCGCGTCCTGAACGTGCGCAACATCATGATCAAAAGCCAGGAGAACGGAGAGATCGACTACGAGGATCTCCGCGAGACCATCCGTATCCACCGTGACGTTCCTGTCATCCTCATGGCGAACATCGGCACGACGATGAAAGGCGCCGTGGACAACATGGACAAGGTGCGGGACATTCTGGATGACCTGGCGATCACGAACGCCTACATCCACGCAGACGCTGCCCTGAGCGGCATGATTCTGCCCTTCGTAGAGGATCCGCAACCCTACGGGTTCAACGCGGGCTTCGACAGCGTCTCCATCAGCGGCCACAAGCTTATCGGCTGTCCACTGCCCTGCGGCGTCGTGCTGACGAGGCGCGATTACGTGGCGCGCATCGCCCGTTCGATAGAATACGTGGGCGTGCTAGACACCACGCTGTCCGGCTCGCGCAACGCGCTGACGCCGCTTATGCTCTGGTACGCCCTCGAGCGCTACGGGATGGACGGATTCAGTGAACTCGTGAAGGGGATGCTGGCGGTCGCCGAATACGCGGTCGAGCGCTTCCAGGAGTTCGGGGTCCCCGCATGGCGCAACAGGAACTCGGTGACTGTCGTCTTCCCCAGGCCTCCGAGCGAGGTATCGCGCAAGTGGCAAATCGCCCCGCTGGGAGACATCGCCCACCTCATCACCATGCCGCACGTCACGCGCGGGATGATCAACGAGTTCGTCGACGACTACGTGAAGCAAAAGCACAGGCAAACTGCCTGAGGAGGTTGCCGGATGAATCGAATCATCATCACGGTGCGCGATGAGGTCGGCGTCATCGCGGACATCAGCAAGGTGCTGGCCGATGAGAACATCAACATCGAAGCCCTGAACACAGAGGTTGCAGGCGAGAAGGGTGTCGTCATTCTCACCACGAACGAGTCAGACCGCGCCCTGCATGTACTGATGAGCGCGGGCTTTCGGGCAGTCACCGATGAAGCGACGGTCATCAGGCTGCGCGACGAGCCCGGTGCCCTCGCCAGGGTGGCCGAGAAATTCAAGGTCGCGGGCGTGAACATCCAGAGCATGCACATTCTGAATCGCCACGCCGGCTACGCGAACGTCGCTCTCACCACCGATGATGAAACGAAAGCAAAAGTGTTGCTGGAAGGCCAGGAGGTTCTCTGAGGATTCCGGGGAGGGAACGCCCGACTCTGCAGGGACAGGTCGCAACCATGATTTTCGAATCCGCAACAGACCTGGCTGAAGTCTACCGGCAATCGCGGAATGACGACCCAAGAGCAAAGATATGGGATTTCCACGGGAAAGTCGACAAACCATGGAAAAATACTCGACACAAACAGGGAGATATTGAAAACAAAAGCATTGACAACTTCTAGTGCATCCCAAACGACCAGAAAGCGAACGGAGGAGGCATAAATCCATTCCTGTGGATCCGCGCCGGTTTTGCAGGGGCTGTTCGCGAACGACCCCTGCGGCCTGCTGCATCTCCCCGCAAGTCACTTATCCCGCCAGTATCAGCAAGACGATTCCCGCCAGAATCACCACGCCTCCCAGCAAGGTTTCGCGGACTCGCTCGCGCTCCCTGAAGAACACATAACCTATGGCGATGGCCAGGAGAATCTCGACCTGTTTCACCGATTCCACGTAGGAAGTGAGCGTGAGACGATACGCCTCCGCCTGCGAGAGGCTCGTAATGAAGGCGAACAGCCCCAAAGACACGAAGCCTTTCCAGAGTCTGGGCGCTTTCCGGAAGTGCCCGGCGGACTTCCAGACAGTGAGCGGCAACACGACAAGCGACGCCACCGCATAGGTGGCAAACGTGCCGAAGGTGGCATCCGAGAGCACCGCCGCCTGCTTGAAGGTGATCACCGAGGGCGCATACAGCAACGAGGCGAGTATCGTATAGCGCATCCCCTTGTCGGTAAACAGTGTGCGGACGGGCTCGAACCAGCCGATTCGCGCGCGCGAGACGTTCAGCCCGTAGACACCCACCAAGGTGACAATGATACCAACAAGCCCCCAGGCGGAGGGCGTCTCGCCCAGCGTGACGAATGCGAGCACGACCAGCCAGATGGTCGCGAGTTTCCACAGCGAGGTCACCACCCCCATCGATCCGTAGAGGAGCGCCTTCGAGAGCGAGAGCGTGGCCGAAGTCTGCAGGAAACCGAACAGCAGACACATCCACCAGAAGCCGGGCTTTATCTCGGGTACACCCCTCATCCACACCGCCAGGGCAGCGAAGGGGAGCAGGAACGCGAACCGCCCCAGCACGTTGATGTATTCATCGAGTTGATGGCCTATGGATTTCATCGCCGCGTTCCTGAGCACCTGCGCAAGAGCCGCTATAACGGCGAGCGTCACCCAGTCCATGTCCTGCTCCTCCAGCGTGCGAAAAGCCAGGGCCATTTCTACGCGCACTTCCCAGGCAAGTCCAACGACGACAGGGTTTCACCGGGTTTTCGCGCAAAGGTCCCACCCGAAGCGTCGTCCGAAACTCCTCCCCCGTCTGACACGGCGGTGTGCGGTATGCTAGTCTGGTGTTGGTAATTCTATCCCCGGGCAGGAGACTGGCGCATGATTCGCGACGATGTATTCGTCTTCGACAACGTGGTGCACATGTATGACTACTCGGACGAGAACCTCGTCTCCGGGAAAAGCGAATACGATCGCAACTATCACGTGAGCAAGGTGCTTCGCAGGAGGCGAACCGCGCCGACGGACATCTACGCCGGCTGGGATCCGGTGGAGGGCTTCAAGCGTCGCTGGAACGTGGAGGACATGGGACGCCTCGTCTTTGAGGATTCCGGCACCGATATGGCGATGGCCCAGGCCGTGCCCCTGTTCGATCTGTACAAGGACGGCTTTGCGCCCGTGAAGGCGCAGTACGCCTTCACGCAGGCCTTCCCCGAACGCTGCCTGTTCTGCGGAGCCGTGGACCCCATGTACCCGAGCGTAGCCGCAGCCTGCGAGGAGATGGAACGCCAGGTGAAGGAATGGGGGGCGAAATCCATCAAAATCTACAATGCCCACGTGGACGGAAAATCCTGGGCGTGCGACGACCCTGAAATCGCATACCCCCTTTACGAGAAAGGGCGAGAACTCGGTATCGAGGTGTTCCAGTTCCACAAGGGGAATCCTATCACGAGGGCGAAACTGCGCGACCTGTCCCCGCTCGACATTGAGGGCGCGGCGCTTGATTTTCCCGATCTGCTCTTCGGCGTTCACCATCTGGCGGTACCCTACTTCGAGGAAGTCGTCTGGATGGCAAATCGTTATGAAAACGTCTTTCTCGTGCTCTCGGGCATCGGCCACACACCCATGGTCGCGCCCAGAACCTTCACAGAATGGATGGGCAGGTTGCTGCGCGACGTGGGTTCCGAAAGAATCCTCTGGGGTTCCGAAATGGCGCTTCTCGGGAACGCGAGGCCCGTCCTCGAGTGGATATGGGAGATGGAAATCCCTGAATCCATGCAGGACGACTACGGCTACCCGCAAATCACCGAGTTGGACAAGCGCAACATCCTGGGACTTAACCAGGCGCGCATTTTCGGCGTGGATGTGGAGGCCAAGAAACAGGAACTCTGGAACGGAGGCGCGCGATGAACGAGTACGAAGCCCTCGTCACCGATGTCCAAGACATCATCGAGACGCAGATTCACCCGCTGCTCAAGATTCACGGCGGCGGTATCACGCTCAAGGGCGTGAGCGAGAAGGGCGAGGTCGCGCTTCGCTTCGAGGGTGCGTGCCGGGGCTGCATGCTGAAGAGCGTCACCTACGCCCTGGGCGTACGTCAAAAGCTCATGCAGCACCCGGGCGTCACGGATGTCTCTGTCGAGGGTGTGCGCCTTTCGGATCACGCCATCAAACGGGTGGAGAAATTCTACTCCGGCTATTCGTTTTGGGTGGGGGATCCGCTCAAAGACCAGTCATCGTCTTGATCGCCTCGCGCTACCAGACACGAAAAGAACTGCGCCTGTGGTACGGATGGGTGATCCTCCTCGCCGTCTTCATCATCATGGCGGTGACCATCGGCATCCGAAACTCCATCGGTGTCTTCTTCAAGGACATCTCCGGCGAATTCGGCTGGAACCGTGCGCAGACAGCCGCTGCCTTCACGATGGGCATGCTCGGCCAGGCGGTGGTTGCCCCCTTCGCGGGCTGGGTGCTCGAGCGCTTCAACATGCGCTGGGTTATCGGGGCGGGCATTTTCATGAACGGAACGGTGCTCATATTCGGAGCCTGTATCGGCGCGCTATGGCATTTTTACGCCATGTATTTTCTCCTCTCCGTGGGTTTCGCCTTCACGGCCAATCTGCCGCAGGTACAACTGCTCTCGAACTGGTTCGTCCTGAAACGGGGATTGGCGATGGGCTTCTCGCACGCCGCCCAGGGCTTTGCACCCATTCTCAACATCTTTACCCCCCTGCTCATCGCGAGCCTCGGCTGGCGGGGGAGCTATCTCGCGCTGGCGGGACTGACGCTGCTGATCGTGCTGCCGTTCGCCCTGTTACTGCTGCGCGACCACCCCAGAGAGAAGCGCAGCGCACCCGACGCGCCCTTTCTGACGCCCGAGGAGTTCTCGCGTGCCCGCGTCAGGGCCGCCGTCATCGTTCCTGCAGGCAGAGAAAGGGAAACCACCTCCCTCTCTTTTTTCTTCACCCGCAGGTTCATGCTGATCGGAGGCATTTACGGCAGCATCGCGTATACCTTCACCGCTGTTCTGGTGCACCTGGTTCCCCATGCGACGGATCAGGGTTTTTCCCTTTCGGGGGGTGCAGCGCTCTTCGCCCTCTATGGAGCGTCCCTCGCCGCGGGAAACGCGTTGAGTGCGATTTCGGATCGCATCGGAAGGCTCCCCACCTACATGGTGGGCGTGATATGCGGTGTGGCATCCTGTTATCTTCTCGCCTCCTTCACGCGCGAATCGCCCGAGTGGCACATATATGCGAGCACCATGGGAGTGGGTTTCGCTCTCGGTTTCGTCCGGCCTACGGCGTCCTCCCTCCTGGCCGATCATTTCGCGGGACCGGGCTTCGGCCTAGTGAACGGATGCGCGATGATGGTCTTCTCCCTGGTGGGTGCCCTAGGTCCCTGGGTAACGGGAATGCTCTTCGACGCGAGCGGGAACTATTTAACAGGTTTTCTCCTGGTGGGCGGCATGTTTGTCGCGGGCGCGATTTTCGTCCTGAACCTCTCGCGCATACCGCGCGAAGCGCGTAGCCAAGGCGCTGAAAACCATGCATAGCGAATCGCGCTTCTGGTACGGCTGGGTGGTGCTGGCCGTAGTCTATCTCGTCATGATCTCGCTCATCGCCTTTCGCGCCACAATAGGACCCTTCTTCAAGGAAATCTCGGGCGAACTCGGCTGGAGCCGGGGGGCGACGGCGGCCGCCTTTTCCATCGGGATGCTGGCCCAGGCGGTCATCTCGCCGCTTGCGGGCATTCTCTCCGACCGCTGGAGCATCCGGGCAACGATGTCGGCGGGCGTCGTGGTGTTCGGCCTCTCCTTGCTTATCGGGAGCCAAATCACATCGCTTTGGCACTTTTACCTGATGTACATCGGCCTTTGTGCGGGTTTCGCCGCGGGCACGTGGGTCGCCCAGGTGCCCACGCTCTCGAACTGGTTCGTGAAAAAGAGAGGCCTCGCCTTGGGAATCGCCAACACCTGCCAAGGAGGCGCATTCTGCCTGAACATCGCTACACCGTACCTCATCGCGGCCCTGGGATGGCGAATGAGCTACCTCGCGCTGGCGGGCGTGGTCCTGCTCTTCGTGCTGCCCATCTGCATCGTCTTTCACAGGGACCATCCATCGGACAAGGACACCATCGCCGATGCGCCCTTCGTCCATCACACGCTGGATGAACAACCTCCGGAACCCCCGCCTACATCATCCGGCACTCCGCAAGTCCCCCTGTTCAACCTGTCGTTTTTCTTTTTCCTGGGTTCTTTCCTGCCTATGGCCTACGCCTTCGCGGGCATGCTCGTTCATCTGGTGCCCCACGCCACCGACCAGGGCTTCTCGCTCGAAACCGCGAGTGTCATTTTCGCCATATGGGGGTTCTGCCAAGTGGGAGCGAACCTCATAAGCCCGGTCTCGGACAGGCTCGGCAGGACGCCGACGTTCCTGATCGGCGTGGCGCTCGGAATCGCCTCCGCTCTGATTCTCGCCACCTACGAGAAGGGCGACCCCCAGATGCGCTTCTACCTGGGCGCGATAACCAATGGCGCTGCCCTGGGACTCATGCGGCCAACCGGATCAGCCATCCTGGCAGATTACTTCGAGGGTCCGGGCTTCGGGCGCGTGAATGGGGTGGCGATGATGGCGTTCGCCCTTTGGGGTTCGGCAGGGCCATGGACCACGGGCTTTCTCTTCGACATGCACGGCTCCTACCTTTGGGGCCTGTCGGCCTTCGCGTTCATGTTCTTCCTCTCCGGCGTCTTCGTCCTGTTGCTCGGCTGGACGAAAAGAGATAGGAGAGAGATGTCATCCACCTGAAATACAGAAACACGAATTCAGGAGTGAACATGCCGGTCGAAAAAGTCGATGGATTCTACTTTCACCCCACTTCGCGCGAGCGCGTCCTGGCGCAGCGCCATGCCAATCCGGCCAGGACGCCGTGGATGCCGATGGAAAAACCACTCGCAGAGTGCAAGGTCACCCTGGTGTCCACTGCCGGTATCTTCATGAAGGGCGACGAGTCGTTCGACTACGAGAGAGAACGCCGTGAGGGCACATGGGGAGATCCTACCCACCGGGAAATTCCCAGGACGGCGGGCCAGGACGATGTACAGTATTCGCACCTGCACGTCGACACCTCGTTCATGGCCGAGGACAGGAACGTATCCTGGCCGGTCGACGTTTTCCTCGAGTTCGAGAGAGGGGGAAAAATCGGTGCACTCGCCGAAATGCTCTATTCCATCATGGGCTACATCCCGAATTTCAATCCCCTGGTGAAGCACACCGCGCCCTTGATGATCGAGAAGATGAGAGAAGAGGGTGTGGACGCGGCTTTTCTCTATCCGGTCTGACCTCTGTGCAACCGGTCCGGCGGACTGCTTCAGCGCGAAATCGAAAAGGCGGGAATCGCCACTGTCATCATCTCCAACGTGCCCGAAACCACCGAACGCGTCTGTGTCCCCAGGGCCGTTTTCGTCCAGTATCCCTTCGGGCGGCTGTTGGGCGTCGTGGGCGATTACGCAGGCCAGCGCAGGATTTGCGAGGACATGGCCGCGCTGCTCGAAGAAGCGGACGCACCCAACACCTACCGACATCTGCCGTATGAGTGGCCCGAATCGCCAGAGACCACCAAATGGCGTCCGGACGTCCCCCCGCCCATCTTCGCCATCCGCCAGGCCAAGGAAGGCGGGTACGAACTGATGGATGACTTCAGGGACGAAGAACGCGCCGCGTATTCCGATTCGGGAAGCCAGGCGAGCGCATGCTGACTTCTGCGCACCGCCTGCAAGACTACGCCTTCTCCAACCTAGCGAAATCGAGGTAAAACCGTCCGTCCACCTCAGATCGCAACAGCGTCTGCGTGAAATCTTTCGATTCTATCCGGTAGATCCGCTCTTCACCTCTTCCTTTCGAGACGTTCGTGAGTGTCTCTCCATCAAGGCCGCCGGGCACTCTCTTCCCCGTCAGGGAGAGTATGGTGGGGGCCAGGTCTGTATTTCCCGTCGGTGCGTCTACCCGCGCGCCCGCCTGAAATTCGGGGCCTTTCGCAATCAGGAAATTGCGAAGTTCATAGGGACTGCAAGAACCGTGCGTTCCGCCGCATCCCTTGTTGTTGACAGAGGAATATCCCCAACCGGGGAGCGCACCCTCACGGTTCCCGTCCTCCGGGAAACCATCGCCCCACTGAAAGCCCATAAGCAAATCGGGCGCGCGAGGTCCGCCACAGCCGACCAGGCCCAGGGGCATCACGCCCGGCAAGGCTCCCCGGGCGCCTTCTCCATCTTTCGAGAACAATGGCCCCGCCCATTCTTTCGTCCGTAGAAACGCAGCGATCTCCAGAAGCGCTTTTTCCGATTTGGCATAGAAAAGGGCGGCCCCCTCGCTGTGCGCCGCCTGCCAGATATTCCCTCGGCCGGAGATGTCCGCCAGTTCCGCATCCAGGTCGATCATACTTGTCGTCGCAACGACCCCATGATCCGAGAACAGGAGAAGGTTTGTTTCTGACCAATCGTCTCGCTGCGCCTGAAACTTCTCCCAGAACGCGCCGAACAGACTATCCACTCCATGAAGTGCCTGGTGATGCACGGTACCCGCGGTGCCCCGGTGATGCTGCGTGCTGTCCGGCTCGCTCAGATGAATGACGAGCACCGCGGGTTCCAGTTCGGGAACCACGTAATCGAGCGCCAGGTCGAGCGCCCATGCGCAGCGCGGAAGGTCCGGTTCGGCACCGGAGGGGACTGTTCCGGCCTCCTCTATCGTGTCCCGCCCCTCGGCGGGATACGCCGCAACGGGATGAATCAAGTGCGCGGCGTGACCTGCGTTCCAGAGCCACGCGGAACCACTCGACGCGGTGCTGATGATCACGCCGCCGCCCACGCGCTCGAAAAAGGTATCCCGCAACAGCAGGCGCCCGCCCATGGCGCGCTCCCAGGCGAGGAGGTTCTCGTGCCGACCCGTCGTGATGGTTCGGCCCAACTCGCGCGAGAAGAGCGAATTGCCCGGAAGACCATGCTTTTCAGGGTAGACGCCTGTGGCAAGGCTTGAGACGCAAACTCTCGTAGAGGTGGGAAACGTGCTGCGGTGATTCTGAAACCATGTGCCGCGCTCCGCCACCGCCATCAGGTTCGGCGCGCTCTGTTCGCTCAGGGCATCGGCGCGCAGGCCATCGAACTGAATCGCTATCACACGAGGCGAGGCCATCCGCTTTCCATCCCGAAAAAAAGCGGCGGGGGTTTGTTTCTGCCCCCGCCGCAATCAAATGAACGGTCTGTCGTCAGCTGGCCTGTTCCGAGGCCTGCATGGCTTCTTCGAGTTGCCCGGGCGTCAGGGGGTCGCCCACGCCGATCATCGAATCGCGCGTCACGAGCTGGAAGAGTTGCGCCTCGGTCCAGTCTTCGGTTCCCGCCGGACGCTGGGGGATGATGAGATAGCGGCAATCTGCGTTCGAGTCGATGACGATGAGTTCTACGTCATCGGGCGCATCGAAGCCCATGTCCTTCAAGGTTCCCCTCGGGTCCGTCACCGCCTTCGAACGATAGGGGAAACTCTTGTACCAAGTGGGAGGCTGTCCGAGGATTTGTCTCGGGTAGCACGAACAGAGCGTGCACACCACCATGTAGCGGGTCGTATCGGTATTCTCAAGCGCCACCACGCGGTTGATGCCCGTGGTGTCGATCCCCATCTCGGCGCACGCGGCATCTGCGTCCGCCAGGAGCCTTTCCTTGAAACCCTCGTCCACCCATGCGCGCGCGATTATGCGCGAACCGATAGCAGGGCTCTGGCCGTAGATCTCCTCCACCGCGCGCCGCATCTCGTCCGTCGTAAGAATGCCCTTCTCGCGAAGGACGTTCATGAGAGCCATCATGCGCACCTGATAGTAGTCCAGATCATGCTCGACCTGGGTCACGGCACCTTCGCGGTAGGCGTCATCCGACTGCATCCGCGCGTTGTGCGCCGAAGGGTCCTGGCTGTAGGTGTGGGAATGGTCGCCGTGGTGGGTATGTCCATTGTGATGATCGTGTGAGTGCGCCATGGTGTGCTCCTCGCTCACGGGAGAGCCGGCGGGTTCGGCTTAAACCGGCTCCAGCCAATGTTCATAAATTTCGATATAGAGTTTGTCCTGTTTTCGTCCCGCCTCGTGATCCCACAGATCGTTGATGTCGAACTCCACCCAGTAGAGTTCCCGGAGCGGTAGTCCGTCACCACCATAGGCGAGATTCTCGGGGTTTTTGTATTTGCCGAAATAGCGGTTGATGAAACCGATCTTCCCCTTCACGAAATACGTCGTCCGGTGATGGCCGTCGGGGTACATCTCCTTGACTCGCACCCTGTCGCCCACGCGGAAGCGGGTTTCCTCCATCGGAACATCCCCTTTGCAGTTGAATCGACTGGAACCGGAATACTGTCTGAATTTTACATTGCGGGGGCTCTTTGTCCAGTCCCTATATCTCAAGCCCGTAAATTCGCCTTGCATTGGTGGTGAGGATCATTTCCTGTTCCGCTTCCGAGAGGCGGTTCAGGCCCGGAATATCCCGCGCGGGCTGGTGGCAGCCCATGTCCGCCGGATAGTCCGTGCCGTAGAGAATCCGCTCCGCACCCAGCGCCTTCGCCGCAAATTCAAGGCAATCCGCGTTGTGGATGATGGTGTCATAGTAGAAACGGCCGAAATACTGCTCCGGGTCTTTCGCCCCGTGTATTTTTGGCTCCCTGCGCTCGGCGTAGCCATGCTGCCAGCGGCCTCGAATCCAGGGCGTGAAGCCGCCCAGGTGGGAGAGATAGAACCGAAGCCCCGGAAACCTGTCTATCACGCCGCCGAATATCAAGCACGCCACCGCAACCGTGGTGTCGAGCGGATTGCCAATGAAGTTCCTCAGGTAGAAATCCCTGAGCCGATCGTCTGAACCCAGCACGTTCGTGGGATGCACGAACACGGGCATGTCGAGGACCTGGGCCTTTGCCCAGAATACGTCCAGACCCGGATCGTCCAGGTTCTTTCCCGCCACGTTCGAGGCGATCATGACGCCAATGTGGCCGTTCGCCTTCGCGCGCTGGAGTTCCGCCGCAGCGGCCTCGGGCAACTGGAGGGGAACGGTGGCCATGCACGAAAATTTGTCGGGATACTCGATGGTCAGGGCCGTCAGACCGTCGTTCAGCGAGGCGGACAGTTCCCTGTTCGCTTCGGCCTCGAGCGTATAGAGCGTCATGGCGGGACCGATGGAGAGCACCTGATGCGCAACACCCATCCGTTCCATGTCGGTGAAGCGCGGTGCGAGTTCATAGTAAAGGGGCGTGAGCCTGTTCCTGAGTTCCGACTCGCGCCCCAACACCTTTCCTCGCGTGACAAGCCACTCGCCCTGCTCGTCAGCCTCGATCGACGCCGTGCGGCCAAAGCGGCCCGCGCGCACATCCGCAATGAACTGCCCCGGATAGATATGGGTGTGGGGATCGATAGCCGCCATCTTCATCCCTGTCTTGTGAGGAGAGGAGGAGGCATTCCCGGGCCTCCGCCCCGCATGCGCCCGGTCTCTACCGGTGCCGGAGTTCTACACGTCCAGTTTGTAGAGCTTCTTCACGTTTCCGTAGAGCATCTGTTCCTGCTCCTCGTCGGAGAAGCGCGAGAGCCCCGGAATCTCCTTCGCCCCGCCCAGATAGCCCATGTCGAATGGGTAATCCGTACCGTAGAGAATCCTGTCTACGCCGAGGGTCTTCACGGCGAACTCGAACGAATCCGCATTGTGGATGATCGTATCGTAATAGATCTTGCCGAAATACTGCTCGGGGTCTTTCGCTCCGTGCACCTTGGGTTCCCTGCGCTCGCCGTAGCCGTGCTGCCAGCGGCCCCGGATCCAGGGAGTGAATCCACCCACGTGCGAGACCAGAAACCTGATGTCCGGAAAGCGGTCGAACACGCCGCCGAATATGAGGCAGGCGATGGAAATCGTCGTGTCGAGCGGGTTGCCGATGAAGTTTCTGAGATAGTAGTCCTTGAGCCTGTCGTTGATGCCCATCACGTCCACAGGGTGAATAAAGATCGGCACGTCGTGCTCGCATGCTTTCGCCCAGACGACATCAAGTGCGGGATCGTCGAGATTTTTCCCCGCCACGTTCGAGCCGATCTGGCATCCGAGGTGGCCATTCTTCACCGCACGGTCGAGTTCGGCAGCCGCGCCTTCGGGATCCTGGAGCGGAATCTGCGCCATACACAGAAAACGATCGGGATGTTCTTTCGTGAGCGCGGTCAGCGCGTCGTTCAGCGATGCAGAGAGTTCCCTGTTGAGCCCTGCGTCGAGCGCATAGTGAGTCATCGGCGGAACGACGGAGAGTATCTGCATGTCCACGTTCTGGTTGTTGGCCATGTCGCTCAGGCGCATTCCGACGTCATAGGTTTCTTTCGGAAGCGGGTTTTTGTGAATCCGTTCTTCACCGAGAACGGTGTTTTTCGTGACGAGCAATTCCCACGGGTCGCCCGCTTCGATGGTGACGGCGTCGCCGAAACGGCCCTGGCGTACGTCTTCGATGAAACTCTCGGGAGCGATGTGGGCATGGGGGTCGATGGTCACAGGAACTTCTCCTTGTCGATACGTGAATGAGGAAAAACCTGATTTCGTGCAGAAACAGATTCTCGGGAATTTTGAGGGGCGATTATGCACACTTTACCGTCGCCGCGCCAGAGCACGAGGCATTGCGCCGTCAAAACGCCTTGTCGATCACGATACGCACGTTTCTCTCTCCCACCCGTACAGGATGTGCGATGCGGCCTTCCAGATCGCCCGCGCCTGCCGGACCGGCGGCACCGTCCGCGTCCAGGCGCGCCGAGAGCGTAACCATGCCCTCGAAGGGGGTGTCGGGAATCATCACGTTCCGTTTCGATATTTCGAACGGCAGAGGAAAGCGGGGGTTCGCCACGCGCACGACCGCCAGCGGGGGACCTCCGCTGCCCTTGCGCGCGATCAGGAACAATACGGGCTTGCCACCGGCTCTCTCCCGCAAGGCTGGGGCCACCTCGATAACGCCTGAAATCACATCTTCAGCCTCTTGTCTACGCGCGGGCTGTGACACGGCCTCGCCTTTTGCTTCCTGCGAGAGTACGATTTCCACGTTACGCGCACCCACCTGCACGGGCCCGTTCGCACCGCCGAAAATATCTCCCGGCTGCGTTCCGACCTTTCCGTCGCCATCAAGCTTGGCAACCAGGCTGACCTCACCAGCGAACGCCGCCCCCTGAATCATTACATTTTGATCGCTCATGGTGAACTCCAGGGGAAAGGCGGGATTCAGAATCCGCATGACCGCCAGGGGCGGGGCGGGCTGTTTTCTGCGTGCGATGATGAAAATCGCAGCCTTGCCCCTCGCCCTTTCCGCCAGGGCGGGTGCGACGCGCACCACCCCGCGAATCGTCTTGTCCCCTCCTTGCGTAGATGCCGTCCCTGGAGGCGGATTGCGTTTTTGGGGAGATTTCTTTGCTACCCTGGGCGGAGGAGCAGTGCCGATTCGGTCGATCAGCACGTCCACGTTCCGTGCACCCACGGACACCAGGCCCGCCGCCCTTCCCTCGAAATCGCCCTTGACCAGCGATCCCGGAACGCCGTCTGCATCGAGGCGGGCACGTACACGGACGCGGCCCGCGAGTTTCTGTCCGCGAATCATCACGTCGTCTTTCGTGATGACGTATTTGTAGGGAAACCGTGTTTCCACCAGGCGCTGAACCGCGAGTGGCGGCCCGCCTGTTTCGCGTTCAACGATGATGAAGAGTGTGCGTGTGCGCCACGCCTCCACGGGCAGTTCGCCGCTCATACGGATGACGCCGGAAACGGACTCTGCCGGCGGACCGAATTCGGGCAGGAGATCGCAACCACCGAGAATCAAGGAAAGACAAATCGCCGCAAGAGCGACGCGGGAATTTCCGAATACGCGCTTCATGGTCTTTTTCCTGTTCAATTCGCCCGCAAGAAGGCTTCCACCTCGCTCAGGCGGGGTAGCGCCGCCCTTCCCCCGAGGGCGACGCAGTTCATCGCGGCGACCGCATTTGCGAAGCGCAACGTATCCTCAAGACCCATCCCGCGCAATACGCCGTAGAGGAATGCACCGTGAAAGGCATCGCCCGCCCCCGTGGTGTCGACAACGTCCAAACGAAAACCCGGCGATTCGTAAAACCGCTTCCCGTCGTATGCGAGAGAGCCATGCGCACCCAGAGTAACGCCCACCACCCCGGGTCCCATCGCGTGAAGCCGGCGCAGGGCTTCTCTGTGATCGGAAACCCCGGTGAGGAGAGCGGGAAATTCCTCTGCCGCCATCAGGTAATCCGTGAGGCCAATCAAGTCCTCGATACCCTCGGGCGCGTGCTCGGCATCCAGGAACACGGGCATGTCCTCATCACGCGCCCACCCTGCGGCTTTGATTTCCGCTTCGACGTGGTGGCCATCCAAATGAAGCGAGCGGCCCGAGCGTACGATATCCTCCCTTACGTCCGCAGGTGCCAGGGAAACTTCACGACGCCAGAGGATCGTCCTCGAACCTTTTTCCTCTCCGTCGCCTTCCTGCTGCACGATGATGAGAGCGAACTGGCTCGCGCGCCCTTTCTGCGTGACGACGCCTTCCACGTTCACGCCCTCGTCTTCCAGACTCGCAAGGGAAAACGCACCCGGTTCGTCATCGCCCACCGCGCCGATGTAGGCGACATCCAGGCCAAGACGCGCGAGTGCAGCCATGGCCGTCGCCGCCTGACCGCCGCCTGCGCGCGCCGTCTCCAAGGCGCCGTTCTTGGTGTTCCGTTTCGGGTATTCACTTACCACCCAGAACTGATCCGCCGAGTTCAGGCCGATTCCCACGGCGTCGAATTTTTTCTGCGACATGAAAGGGATATCCCGCTTCAGATGAATTCGCGCAGGCGGACACTTTCGGGGTCTGCGGCGTGGAGCGCGTCGTGTTCTGCAGGAGTGGGTTCGGGCGTTGCGGGAGTGTGTTCCAGATCACACAAGTCGAATCCAGTGGCCGCGCGCAAGGTGTCCGCCGTTACTCCCTCGTGAATCGATTTGACCCGCAGGCGGCCCTCCGCCTTCTCAAAAATGCACATAGGGGTCACCACCGCCTCGACGTTGCCCGAAGCCGTCACAAAGTCGCATCGCTCGGGAAAGCTCCTCGCGTCGTGAACCGTTCTCCACAGCACCGTCCGCCCGGCTGTGGGCAGAATGTGCGCGCTGCCCGCACCGCCCGGAAGGCGCACCTTGGGAGAAACCGGATTGCCAATGAAGGAGAGGTTCATGTTGCCCCTTGCGTCGATTTGCGCCCCTCCCAGAAACGCCAGGTCGAGCTTGCCCCGGGCGGATAAATCAAAAATCTCCGTAAGGGTGAAATACGAAAGCGCACCCTCCATGAGCTGCCGTGCTACGGTCGATCCGGGCAGATAAAGGGGCCTGGGGTCTACGCCGCCCGGGATGTTCAGGTAGGTCAGGTTCGGCGCGTGGGTTTTCCGCGCCATGACGGCAGCCACCATCGGCAACGGGGAGGCCACCCCGTGGAAAACGATCTCACCCTCGCGGATGAGCCTGGAGAGAAAAACCGCCATCCTGTCGGCGGTGGCGCGTACCTCCTCGGATACGCCTTCGCGCGGGGCAACGCTCATGCGACGCTCCCGGAGGCCGCAGTGCTCCCCGCATGATCGCGCACCTCCCAGGAATCGAGGTGGACGCGCAGGGACTGCGCCTCTGACGCCGAGTCGAGATACTTACCCACCGCGCCCTCGTCGATGTCGTAGAAGGGGTGACAGCCACCGGGTCGTGCGCCCCCGGGCGCGTGCACGACCGCCTGCACCATGAAGGCGGGAATCGCCGTCCTGTCGGGTTTTTCGACGAAAAACGCCGTATCCTCGATGCGCTCGGCCGTAAGTATCACCGACTCGGCCGCTCTGGACATCAGCACGTCCTCGAACACGCCGCCGTCTATTCGCGCGTTTCCCTCCGCGTCCGCATATGTTACGTGGAGCACGGCGAACCTGGGCCTGATTCCGGGGATCATGTATACCGGCTCGCCCGTGTAGGGATCCTTTACCCGCCGAAAACCGGTATGCTCCGGTACGTCACTGCCCTCCAGACCCGCTACGGGCTGGCTGGGCAGTCCATAGGCCGAAGCCCTGAGACCCGCGATGACCGTGGAACAGGCATGCTCGACCACCTGCACGCGGCCTTCCTCCACCCGGCGGCGATATGAAGGCGCTAGGCCGAAGAGGTTCTCGAAACCCACATAGCCTGTCTGCGTCTCCACCACGGCCTGAGCCGCGCAGAGCAAATCAATGTCGTAGGCGCCCGCCGTTTTCACGAGACGCAAGTCCTTGCGCTCCTGACGGGCGAGTTCGCGGACGAAGGCGGCGGGGATTCTCGTAAGCGCGTTTCCGCCCAAGGCGAGTAAATCTCCATCCTGCACGAGAGCCGCCGCCTGATTGAGGGTCACCAGCTTGTCCGCCATCGATTCCTACTCATTGAGGTGAACGCTGTCTCGATTATCCATTAGACGCGCGCGCGCCTCAAGACGAGCGAAGCTGCGTTCCCGGAAGTAACTTCATAAGAGTTTGAATCCCTGTGGAAAAGCCCGATTTTTTCCATTTGACAAAAACATCCATATTTTCTAGGCTTTGGAATGGTTTTCGGGCAATCCAGAGCCTTCCCGCCCATAGGCTCGCATAACGGCCCGAGGAAAGACTGTTCCCGTTCTGCCCGTCTGGGATGAACATGAATCCCCAGGAAAATACGTCGAGTCCCGAAGTTACGCCTTCGCCTTCAGGAGCGATTGAGTCAACCGGTTTCCCCTGGGGCAGCGATATGTCCGCAGGGAACCTCGAAAACTGGGAAATCCTGGAGAGCGGGCAGGCGTCTGAGGCGGATTACCCGCAAATTCAAGAGGCCGCCTCCGGTACACAGGATGATTCCGAACGATTCAACGTCAAAATCGACATCTTCGAAGGACCGCTCGAACTGTTGCTCCACCTGGTGCGCGAGCACAGACTCGACATTCACGACATTCCGGTCGCGTTCATCACGGAGCAATACCTGAAATACGTGGAACTGCTCAAAAAACTGAACATCAACCTGGCGTCGGAATACCTCGTCATGGCCTCCTATCTGGTCTACATCAAGAGCAGAACGCTCCTGCCCCGGTCCGACGACGTCATCGAAGAGGAAGACCCCGAGGTCTTGAGGCAGGAACTCCAGCTTCAACTCATCGAGTACCAGAAATTCAAGAAAATCAGCCAGATGTTCCGCCACGCCGAGGAGGAGCAATCCTGGCTCTTCACGCGTGGCGCGGGCCCCCTCCTCATCGAGAACGAGGAAGATGAAGCGCCCAGGCTGCAAGTGACGGTGTTCAACCTCATCAGCGCCATGCAGTATCTCATCGAATCCATCGGGGAAGAAGGCGTGCACCTCGTGGACATCGACGAACTCGAGATCGCCGACATGAGAACCAGGCTGTTGGATACCCTGGAGGACGCGGGTGAGGAGGGCGTCCTGTTTCAATCATTGTTTCAGACGAGGCGCGCGCTGGAAGTGGTGGCAATGTTCCTGGCCCTGCTCGAACTCGTCAAGGGAAATCTCATCGTGGCGCAACAGGCGTCCAATTTCGGAGAAATCCGTATAATGAAGGCGGTGCGAGATGAATAATCCCCAACCGGAAAACCACAATGCCGAACCGATAGAAACGGATATCCCCTTCGAACTTGCCCAGGACGAGGCATCGCCCCCGGACGCCGCCGCCAGGGCACTGGCGGAGCATCAGATGGAGGCGATGGAAGAACCTCGCCAGGAGACGACCTTCGAGATTGACGAATCGCAGGAATACCTCGACACGGCCAATTGCCAAGACGACGGGGAGGTCGACAAAGACGCGCCGCTCGTCATGGATATGGACGAGGCGAAACGTATCGTCGAATCCATCCTGTTCGTCGCCAGCGAACCGCTCAGGCCACGTGACCTTTCCATCGTTTTAAAGGGCGTTTCCAACGTGAACGCCAAGGTCGTCCGAAAAATCCTGGCCGGGCTGGTCGAGGAATATCAGGAGAGAACCCTGCAGATTATCGAGGTGGCCGAAGGTTTTCGCCTTTGTACCAGAGCAGAATTTTCCCCCTGGGTAAAACGGTTCACCAAAACGGAGAAAAAAACCAAACTCTCCCAGGCAGCACTCGAAACCCTGGCAATCCTGGCCTACAAGCAGCCCATCACCAAGGCGGAGATTGAGGAGATAAGGCGGGTGGACTGTGGCGGCGTGCTGCACACCCTGCTTGAACGCGGTCTCATCCGCATCATCGGACGGCGCGACGTCGTGGGCCGGCCCATCGTCTACGGCACCACGCCCCTGTTCCTGGAGCACTTCGGCTTCAAGAACCTCTCTGACATGCCGAAGCCAGAGGAATTCGAATCGAGCGAACAACTCGACTTGTCACCTGCGAACATTGGACAGGAAATCCTCGCTCTCAATACCGAGTCGGAGGCGCCGCCGCCGAACAGCCACGCCAACGGTCATACAAACGGCCATGCCAACGGGCACACGGAAGAAACCATCGAAAGGAAGGCGGGGATTCCATCCTGACGTAACCCGGGGAATTCTGATACAACCCAAGGGGGGGGAGCCCGGGCTTTCCTCCTTTCTTTTTTCACGTGCGGCGGAACCCGAACCTTTCCGCCAAGGAGGGAAACATGCGTTTCGGAATCATGGCGACGGGAGGGGTGGGCGGTTTTTTCGGTGCCATGCTGGCAAGGGGAGGCAAGGAGGTCGTTTTCATCGCGCGCGGCGCGCACCTGGAAGCCATGCGTAAGGAAGGGCTTCGCGTGGAAAGCGTCGTGCCCGGCAAATTCAGCGTGCGGGAAGGAATGTTTACGGATTCTCCGGAGGAAGCAGGCGTTTGCGACGTCATCCTCTACTGCGTGAAAACAACCGCGAACGACGACGCCATTCCTGCCATCGCGCCCATGGTCGGTGCGGACACGGTGATCGTAAATCTCCAAAACGGCGTTGACAACGAGGAAAAACTGGCGGACGTCTACGGCGCGGAACGTGTGATGGGGGGTGCGGCCTACATATTCACCTCCATTGCGGGGCCGGCCCTTATCCGACAGATAGGCGGTCCAAGGAGAATGGTTTTCGGCGAGATGAGTGGCGGCACGAGCGGGCGGGGCGACGAGATACTGGCCGAACTGAAAGAGGTGGAAATCAACGCAGAATACTCCGAAGACATCGAGGTGGAACTTTGGACGAAATTCATCTTCATCTGTGGGGTCGGCGGGATGACGGCGCTTACGCGCTCAACCATCGGCGAGATTATGGCCTACGAGGGTACACGGAACATGATGCGAGAAACGATGCGGGAGGTCTGTCTGGCAGGCCGGGCGAAGGGCGTGAATCTCCCGGGCGACGCAGACGAGGGGCGCTTCCGGTTCATCGATGAGCAAAACCCGGCCAGCAAGGGCAGCCTGTGCCACGACCTGGAAGCGGGCAGGCGCCTCGAGATCGACGCCCTGTGTGGAACGGTCTCGCGTATCGGGGCACAGGTGGGTGTCGAGACGCCGTGCAACGATTTCATCTCGCATACCCTCAAGCTCGCAGACCTTCAAATCGCAGGCGAGGTGAAGCCCGCATCATGAGATGAGCATTTGCATTCCCCCGCCATCTGCCACGTGGTAGTCTTCGCAAAATGGCTCATTCACTCGCAACGACACATGGAGACACAATTTCGATGGCGCGAAAATACTGGCTCATGAAGAGTGAACCCGACGCATACTCGTTCGATGATCTGATGGCGGAACCCCGGCAGACCGCTTGCTGGGACGGTATCCGAAACTACCAAGCCAGAAACTTCATGATGGAAATGAAGGTGGGTGACCTCGTTCTATTTTATCATTCGAACGCGAAGCCGCCCCACGTGGCGGGTACCGCGCGTGTGGTGCGGGAGTCCTACCCCGACCACACGCAATTCGATGCGAAATCGAAATACTACGACCCCAAATCCCCCGCCGATACCCCGCGCTGGCAAATGGTCGACTTGCAGGCGATGGAAAAACTCGCCCGACCCGTCTCATTGAGCGAACTGAAAGAAAATTCCAGACTCGCGAAGATGCGCGTCACCCAGCGCGGGCAGCGGCTGAGTGTTCAGCCCGTGACCAAAATGGAATTTGATGAGGTGCTGCGCATGGCGAAGGAATAATCTTCGACATGCGCGGCCCGGGCGTCCCCTAGCTCGCCAGACGCTGTTTCATTGCCTCGAAGTCCGCCTCGTAGAAGAACTCCTTCTCTCCGAAGGCCGGCTTGAGGCCGGTAAGCCAGGTAGCGTTTTCATCATACTCAGCGAAGAAGACGCGGCCCAGCCACTCGGGGTTTCTCGCCTGAAGGAACTGAAGCGCGATGATACGCTCGCCGCGGACCTCTTCTATCCCCAATACCAGTACCTTGCCGGGTGCCGCGCTCATCGAGGGTCCCCGCGCGGTACGCGCCAGACCGGACACCTGGGAATACGCCTTCCGGTAAATCGCGTGAGCCTCCACCAGGGGCAGTTCGAAGTAGCGCTTGGCGCCCGTATCCCGTTCCACGAACATGTAATAGGGTATCAGGCCCAGCCGCACCTGCTCCTTCCACATGCCAGCCCACATATCCGCGTCGTCGTTGATATGCTTGAGAAGCGGCGCCTGCGTCCTGATGACGGCGCCCGTATCCCGCACCCGCCTGATGGCCTCGCGCGCCATCGGGGTCTCGACCTCGCGCTTGTGGTTGAAGTGCGCCATGATGGCGATGTGCTTGCCGCCCTTCACCAGTTTCTCGAAAAGGCGAAGTGCATCGTCCGCATCGGGGTCGGTGCTGAAGCGATAGGGCCAGAAGGTCAGCGCCTTCGTGCCGATACGGATGTCGCGGATGTGCGCGAAACGCGAATCATCCAGCAGGGGCAGCATATAGCCCTCGAGCGCCTTGGTCTTCATGATCATCGGGTCGCCACCGGTGAAGAGGACGTCCGTCACTTCCTTGTGCTCGGCGAGATACCTGTGCAGGATGTCCGCATCCGTTGAGATGAAACGAAGTTCCTTGTCTCCCACGAATTGCGCCCAGCGGAAACAGAAGGTGCAATAGGCATGGCACGTCTGCCCCTGGCCGGGAAAGAAGAGCACTGTCTCGTGGTATTTGTGCTGCATGCCTTCCAGATGTTCATCGTCAAGGGTGGGCACGTTCAGCGTCTGCTGCCCGGCGGGATGCGGGTTCAGGCCGGCCCTGATCTCGTGGATGGCAGCATTGAGTTGCTCCTTGGGCGCCTCCCGCCTCAGGAGGTCCGCCACGCAGTCGAAATCCTCTTTCGAGATCATCCCCTCCTGGGGAAAAGAGAGCTGGAACAAGGGGTCTTCGGGCACGTTGCTCCAGTCGATGAGATTCTCCACCATGTAGCGGTTCGTGCGGAAGGGCAGCACGTGTCCCACCACCTTCATGCTGAAGCGTATGTCGTCGGGCAGGCCTTTGAGTTCGGGAACGCTGTCGATGTGGTTCACCACTATCGGTTTGTAGCGAGGCGGATCTATAGACAACAGATTCTGGCCACCCAGGCCGCCGTTTTGGGTCTTGGGTGCGCTCGCTTCCGCTTGAGCGAGGTTCTCTGAAGAAGGAGTTGTGTTCATGTCGTAAGCCCCTCTGCGATTGACATCCACATTCGAATCACTCGTAGTATTTTCTATCGTCTACATTATCTCAATATAGACTCATCATTCACCATGCGCCATACACGCACCCCAACCATGCTAGCATGAATCGGCCATATATCAAGCATATAATCGACCTTGTCAGCTTTCTTCCTGAAAAGTTCACCGTCCAACATTCAGATTCTTTCAAAAACAAGACCCCGGCGTTCGCTCAAGGGCAGGGTTGCAACCACTCAATGGGGCATGTGGGCGGGGTTCCAGAACTCGCCCGTGCGAATCGTGTGGGCCTGTCGATCACCGTCGGGATGCCAGCTATCCTCGTTCTTGCGCGCCTGTTCCTCGAAATCATATTCGACGCGGTGGATTTCCCCTTCCCACCTTCCGCCTCCCTGATACTCGAGCAGAACATAGGCCGGACGGTTGTCCCCGTCCCAGTTCACGGCGGCGGAGGCGGCGCATACGAGGGTCTGGTTTCCGACCTGGCGGATGTACGGTCCGTGCACCTGACCGAAGGCCACAACTTCCGATTTCTCCCCGGCCAGGCGTTCGACAATCTCATCATCCGTAAGCCTGAGCGGGAGCGCACCCTCGTCGTTGCCCGGCGCACCGTGAAAGATGTGAAGGTCGTGGCCGGGTTCGGGCGTAATCGTCATTTCACGGGGAAGCCCCCCGAGCCAGTCGAGTTGGTCTTCCGTCAAATGCTCGCGCGTCAAGCGCGAACTTTCGTTTCTTCCGGGAAAGGGATTGTCCTGCTCGTCGACGTGGTCGATGACCCAACGGTCGAAATTCCCCAGTATGGGAAGGCAATTCTTCCGCGAACGCAGGCGCTCGACCACTTCACCCGGCTCGGGCCCGCCCATTACGTGATCGCCCGGCACGATCTCCCAGTGCACGTCATGCTTGTCGATTTCCGCCAGAATGATGTCCAGCGGTGCCAGTTGGGCGTGGATGTCGGAATAAAGCGCGAGTCTCATTTTTGCTCTCCATGATGGATGAAAACCGGTCAGTTGCGATGAACATTCGGAAAAAACGATATTGACCACTCCGCTTGTCAGGCACTGGGCGTTTTCAGGGACTTGTATGCTTGACTACGCAAACCACTATATGAAGTGAAATTACAGCAACGCATACAAAGCTCTCTCATTTGATCTGAATATACAGCGATGTGTGCTCTAGTGTAGCAGTCTTCTCCCCGACTCCGCCAACGCCGCCATCTTCTCCCCAAGGCGGGGGTAGAGCAGCTTTCCGTTTTCTTTCACGAGCTTTCCAGCCACGAAGACCGTATCCACATTGGCGAACGACGCCTGGAAAACCACCGTCTCGAGCGCGTCATGCACCGGGAAGAGGTTCAAATCGCCCTTTCTGATCAGGACGATGTCCGCCTGCTTGCCCGGCTTGAGAGTGCCCGCCCTGTATCCCAGCCCCAGGGCGTTGGCGCCGTCTATCGTCGCCCACTCAAGGGCGCGACGCGCCGGAATCGCGACATCGACCGGCGAAGTTCTCCCGTCGAGTATCTTCTGGTTCTCCTGCGCGCGGGCGAACTGAAGCCCCATCCGCATCATGGTGAACATGTCGCCGCCGATGTGCGCGCTCCAGAGCAAGTCGTATTCGCGGGCCAGACAGATATCGTGCACGCACATCTCAAGCGTGGAAAGATCAGGACCCCTCGTGGCGAGGGCGAGTTTGATGAGGCCATCTTCCGCGGCAAGTCGTCCCGCCCGCAGGCGTCTCACCTCATCGGGAGGATGCGGCCTGTGGCTGAGCGGCGTCTCGCCCTCGGTAATTCTGGGCTTGGGCGTCCCGTGACCGAAAACCGCGCGGATGCCCGCCTCCTCCAGGCCGTCGAGACCTGCGTCGGTATGCCCGGGCGTGGGGTTGTTGTGACACCAGTCGAAAAGCGTCGTGACGCCGCCGTTTAACTGGTTGAGCGCACCGAGGAGGTTCGCGAGATATACATCTTCAGGCCGGAACCCGGGACCGAAGCCCTCGTGCATCTGTCGAATATACTCCACCAGCGTCCAGTCGCCGGCTATCCCGCGTATGCCCGTCTGCCAGGTGTGCTGATGTGCATTCACGAAACCCGGCAAGACGATAAAATCGCCCGCATCCACCTCCTTCGCCCCGGGCGCATGGACGTTCCGGCCGACTGCCCTTATCTCATCGTCTTCGATGAGCAGGTCGCCGCCTTCGATATCACCAAGCAGGGGGTCGAGCGTGAGGATGCTTCCCCCGCGCAAAAGCGTTCTTTTCATCACAATGATCCTCCTACGGGCGGCGCAAATTCCCTGAGTGCCTTTTCGTTCCACTCCAGCCCGAGTCCGGGTTTGTCTGTGAGCACGAGATTCCCGTCCCTGAATCCCATCGGTTCCTTGATGATGCACTCCCACCAGGGCATGTGCTCGCACCAGACCCCGTGGGGTTCCGCGCTCATAAGGTGTGCCGAAACCTCGTGGAAGAGGTGCGGCGTCACCGGCTTTTCGAACTCCTTCGCCAACGCCGCCGCGCGGCGCCAGCCCGTGACGCCCGAGCAGCGTTCCAGATCAGGCATGAGAATATCTGCCGCACCAGCCACGAGCAGGTGCCGCATACCTCGCGGGTTGTAATTCGTCTCCCCGGTGCAGATCGGAATGCTGCTGGCCCCGGCGACCGCAGCGCATCCCCTGATGTCTTCGTGATCGACCGGCTCCTCCACCCAGTAGAGACCAAAAGGCTCGAACGCCTTGCACGCCCTTATCGCGGTTTCCACGTCCCAGGCCTGGTTGGCGTCCACCATGAGCGCAACCTCATCGCCTATCGCCTCGCGCACGGCGCTGATCCGCTCGACATCTTCATCCACCCTGCCACCGACGCGGAGTTTCATGGCCCTGAAGCCGCGCGCCTTGAGAGCCACGGCCTCCTCCACGAGTTCGTCTATCGAGAGATTGAGCCAAAGACCCTCGCTCGCGTAGCAGGGAATTTCGCGCCTCTCACCACCAAGGTATTTCCAGAGCGGCTCGCCCGCCGCCTGGGCCGCCAAATCCCAACTGGCAGTATCGAGCGCGGACATCGCCAGGGCGCTGATCCCGTCGCGTCCCACGAAACTCACCGCCTTGCGCATCGCTTCCCAGTTCGCCTCTGTGTCCGCCGGATCCCTACCCAGCAGGTTGGCGAACAAATCGCGCACCATCGCTATCATCGCGCGGACCCGTTCGGGAGCGAAAGCGAAACACCAACCGTGGCCCTTCAGGCCCTCTTTCGTTCGGAGGGTGACGCAGCAGGTGTTTACGGTATGCACCTCGAACGTAGCCACCTTGAGCGGCCGGGCCAGTGGCACGCATGCGTGAACCGGCGTCATGCTGATGATGGTTTGGGAAGACGGCAAAGCGGTTCTCCTTCACATCGAGTGTGGGATGTCACCAGTTCTTCATACGGTTTGCGCGACAGGTTACCTTGTTCATCCTCGAATGGCTATAATTGCCTTGTTCGAAGTTGTCGAATAATCCATGAGGGAAGAACCAAAGATGCCCGCTATCCGGTTACAGAAAATTATCGCTCAGGCGGGCCTTGCCTCACGCAGGGAGGCGGAACGCCTGATCGCCGAGGGCCGCGTTCAGGTGAATGGAGCGCGCGTGTTCACCCTGGGCGCCAAGGCGGACCCGCTCGCCGATTCCATCAAGGTGAATGGAAAGATCGTCACGAAAAAAGAGCCTCCCGTCTATCTCGTGCTGAACAAACCAAAAAACGTGCTCACCACCATGCGGGATGAAATGGGCAAGGACAGGCCCACGGTGGCAGGGTTGCTGCCCCGGGGCCTTCGGCGCGTATTCCCCGTTGGCAGGCTCGATTTCGACGTGGAGGGCGTGTTGCTCCTCACCAATGACGGTGAGATGGCGAACCGCCTCGCCCACCCGAGATACGGGATACCCCGCGTCTACGATGCAAAGGTGAAGGGGACGCCCTCCGAAGCCGCCCTCGCCCGGATGACGGACGGTTCGTGGATGCGCGGGCGGAGCAGGAAACCCCAGCTGGCCCAGGTGCGAATCATTCGCGCGAACACAGAGAAAAACGCGTGGCTCAGAATCGAACTCCGCGAGGGCAGACAGCACCAGGTCAAGAAAATGTGTGAGGCCGCGGGGCATCCCGTCATCAAGCTCATCCGGCGCTCTTATGGGGGAATCACGGCGAGAGGCCTTCCAGGCGCCAAGGTGAGGACACTCAGCAGCGATGAGATCAAAAAACTCAAGAATATGACAGATATCCGCGCAGGGGCGGAGAAACGCCCGGCTCCGAGGACGGGCTGGGCCAGGGCCAGGACAAATCCCAAACGCGCGGCGCGCAGGGGAGCCGTGAACCGGAAAAAGAAACCGGCGGACAAACCCGGCCCCCCATGAAACGCGGGTTCAACAGTTGAACCGGAAGAGAGAATCCACGGGTGTCCTGTGGTATGATGCGCCAACGCAAATACGGAGAAACAAAAGGCCCCTGGACAATGAGCGCAACCGCTTCGAACAGATTGACGCTGGCGACCAAGATCACACTGGTTCGGGTTTTCCTGATCCCCGTATTCGTGATGTGCCTCGCCTACAGGAAACCGGGAATCGCCCTGGCCGTCTTCATCATCGCGGGCGTTGCGGACGGCGTGGACGGCTATATCGCGCGAAGCCGCGGCGAGATGACGGAATTGGGCGCCATGCTCGATCCCATTGCGGACAAGCTGCTCATGTTCACCGCGTACATCATGATGGGGATTTCGGAAGACATTCCGATCTGGCTGGCCATTTTCGTCGTGAGCCGGGACCTGCTGATTTGCATCGGCTGCATGGTGTTGTTCATGACGGTGGGCCTGCAGACGCCATCGCCATCCATGCTGGGAAAAACCACGACGACCGCCCAGATGATCACCGCCGGAGCCGCCCTGCTGGCGGCAGCGCTCGGAGCGGAAACGAACTTCGTGTTGCTGTCCACGTTCCTCATTACCTGCGCGCTGACGCTCGCCTCGGGAATTCACTATCTTTTCTTCGTGGGCGCCCGGATGCTCTACCAAAAACCCGATGACGCCGGGACGGAGAAAACCACCTCCGCAGCCCGGAACTGAGGCCGGATTGTCCGATATGGAAAATTCACCCCAATTCCTGTCGTGGAAGAGAATCTGGCTGATTCTCATCCTCGTCACCGCCGTGTGGCTCCTGGTGAGCGCCCGGGCGGCGCTGGTTCCCCTGGCACTTTCCTTCATCCTGGCCTATCTGCTTCAACCCGTGGTCGACGAACTGGAGAAATGGAAAATTCCGCGCCCTCTCGCCGCCCTGATCCTCCTGTTGGGGCTGGGCTTTTTCGCGTTCCTGATGTGGGCGAGCATCGCACCCGTGGTGAGAGAACAAATCACGGTGTTCGTGGGGAAACTCCCCGGCTACATCAGGCTCATCGAAAAGTGGCTCATCTCGATGTTCGATACGTTCCAGCTATCCCAGAACGCCAATCTGAAGGAATACCTCACCGAAAACCTCTCCCTCTTGGCTCAGTTGCCCGTCTCCGCCCTGAGAACGGGTGGGGAGTTTCTGTTCCGGACGACCAGCGGCATCTTCTCCATCGCCATCAGCATCGCCTATCTCATCCTCATCCCCGTCATGACCTTCTATATCCTGAGGGACAAAAACCTGATAGCGGAGGGGGTTTTCGCCTACGTTCACCGCGACTACCAGGAAGAGGTGAAGAAACGTCTCTATCGCCTCGACGAACTTCTCGGCTCGTTCATCAAAGGCCAGTTGCTGATCGCACTCATCCTCTCCGTACTCTATGTGCTGGGTTTCTTCATCGTGGGCGTGCCGTTGTGGCTGGTTCTGGGTATCTTCACGGGCATATCGTGCATGTTTCCCTACGTGGAATGGATTATCGCCCTGCCGGTCGCCCTGCTGCTCACAGCCCTCGCGCATCAGGACTGGATACACCCGCTGGCGACGCTGGCCGTGTTCGGAATCATCTCACCCATTGCGGGCGTCGCTCTCGTGCCACGCATTCTGGGCAACCGTATCGGGCTTCATCCCGTGGTGGTACTGGCCTCGATCATGATAGGGGGAGAGTTGATGGGTTTCGCGGGAATCCTTTTGGCCGTTCCGTTCGCGGCGGCCATGAAGGTGGCGCTTGAGGCGATCAGCGATTACTACCTGCAGTAAGTCCTGCCGGACGCTTCACTGAATACAGGTTGCGAACTATCATGCAGTTCAGTCGGGGACTTCCACGCCCCTGTCCACCGCGCGCGCCATGAGAAAGAGGAGGTCGGAGATGCGATTCAGGTAGACGAGGAGTTCGGGGTTGTCGATGTAGCCCTCGTCGCGCAGCCTGACCGCCCATCTCTCGCCCCGGCGGACGATGGTGAGCGCCACGTCCAGTGCGGCACCACAAACCGAGTCACCCGAAATCACCCAGTCGGTGATTTGAATTTCCTTTTCATAGCGTGCTACCTGGGCGTCGGCCCACGCGACCTGCTCCGTTCCCAGGCGCTCCGAGAGCCTGCCGAGCTTGCCCCGCAGCGTCGCCAGGTCGTTGCTCACCAGGAAGAGGTCTTTCTGGATTTTGAGGATTTCGGGCTTGAGCCATTCGGGCGCCGTCGAGCGTGCGAGACCAAGCGCGGCCTTCGCCTCATCGAGTGCGCCGTAGGCCTGCACCTGGATATGATATTTGGGAACCCTGTCCGCAAACCATAAATCGGTGTTCCCATCGTCTCCTCTTCGCGTGACGATGGACATCGAATCGCTCCTTCAGGCTAGAGTCTCTTGATGACGTCGGTGGCTGCGGATCGTGTCGTTCCGTTTCCGCCCAGATCCGGCGTGCGGTTCCCCTCGGCCAGATGAGAACGTACCGCGCCGTCGAGCCGTCTGGCGGCGTGTTCCTCACGGAGATAATCAAGCATCAGGGCGGCGGAAAACAGCGCGGCCACCGGGTTGGCGATTCCCTTGCCCATGATGTCGGGTGCCGAGCCGTGGACAGGCTCGAACAGGCCGGGCGCGTCTCCCCTGGGATTCGTGTTCGCGCTCGCGGCAACCCCCAACCCGCCGACGATGGCGGCACCCAAATCGGTCAAGATGTCACCGAACAAATTCGTGGAAACCACGACATCGAAGTGCTCGGGCCTTCTCACGAACTCGAGCGCGGCGGCGTCAACGAGATATTTCGTCGTCTCGATTTTCCTGTAGCGGGGCCGGGCCGCGACTTCTTCGAAAATCTCGTCCCACATCACCAGCGTATGACCCTGCGCGTTCGATTTGGTGACGTTCGTCACGTGTTTTCTGCGCTTGAGCGCCGCCTCGAAGGCTGCTTCGATGATGCGCTCACAGCCCATGCGCGTGAAGAGCGTGATCTGGGCGGCAAGTTGCGATGGGTGTCCTTCGTAGTGTCTGCCGCCGATGGGGCTGTATTCGCCCTCGGTGTTCTCCCGGAAGAAGAGTATGTCGATATCGCCCGGTTCGTAGCTGCGCAGCGGCGATTCGAGACCGTCGTACAAGACGATGGGACGCATGTTGACGTAGAGGTCGAACCCGCGGCGAAGTGGCAGGAGAAGCTGGTTGAGCGTGATGTGATCGGGAATGTCAGGCCTGCCCACGGCGCCCAGCAGAATCGCGTCGTGTTTCCGTATGCGCTCAAGGAAATTCTCGGGACACATCCGCCCCGTCTCGTGATAGAAATCACTCCCCCAGGGGTATTTCGTAAAGGAAAACTCGAGACCATGTTCGATCTTCGCGAGCGCGCGCAGTACGCGCACCACCTGCGTGATGACTTCAGGCCCGATTCCGTCTGCGGGTATTAAACCAATGCTGTGCTTCGCCATCGCTTCTCCTTCATGATTCCGTCCCCGGCGGGCAAGTCGCCCGCATCCGCACTGCGGTGAATTAAAGTCCTTTTTCGATGAGGTACTCCACTGGATTGTAGTCGTCCGTCAAAACCGGACCGTAGAGGCGTGCGCCAGGCGGTGCCACACGCATGCCTGCGGCGAACGCGTATTGGGGTTCTTTGCCAATCGCCTCGCTCACGCGGCGAAAGCGATTCGCATCCTCGTCCCGGAACGCGAAGAAGAGAATGTTCTGCGCGATATAGGGATTCGCGGGGTCTGTGCTGTAGATGAATATCTCGGGGAACACCACCTTCATCGTCCGGTAGACGGACGCGTATATGGCCCCGCCCTGTCCTGCGCGATAGCCGATAAGGTTCAGCATGAATACGCCACCGGGCGCAAGACGCTCGCGCGCTTCCTCGAAGAACTCCTTCGTCACCAGATGCGGCGGGATGTTCCTCAAGCCCCGGTAGGCGTCGCCCACAATGAGATCGTATGTTTCACCTGTTGAACGCAGAATGCGCCTGCCGTCTCCTGCCAGGTTTTTCAATTTCGGGAATTTCCCCAGCCGAAAAAACTTCTCTCCCGCATCAATGACTTCCGCGTCGAGTTCGGCCACGGAGATCGACATCTCCGGCTTCATGAGCTGGAGCACCTTCGGCATCGTGAACGCGCCGCCGCCGATGAAGATCGCGCGCTTCATGTGAGGCACGAACAAGGGCCCGAGTTCCAGGAAGCGGGTGTACTCGTAGAAAAATTTCCTGTCGTCGCCCAGGACCATCGCCCCCTCGGGCTGATGATCCAGAAACAACTCGCGTACCCGTACACCACCCGCTTCTTCCTTCTCGAACACGCGAATCATGTGGTACATGTTCTCGCGCACCCACACCGTATTCCTGTCCACGCCGGGGATGACGCCGAGCCAGACCGAGCCCGTCCCCATCATGGCCAAGACGAAGATCGCGACAAACATGCTCGCACGCGCGTTTCGTTTCGAGAACAGACTGGCGAAGTCGCCGCTGAGGAAAAGCCCCAGGATCGCCGTGAGCGTCAACGCGGCGGCCGTCGTGAGGAAGATACCATTCAGCCCAAAGAAAGGTATGAAGACGAATCCCGTTGCGAACGTGCCGACAATGCTCCCGACAGTGGACCAGGTAAAGAGGTTTCCCGTCACTGCTCCCAGGCTTCCCTCACCTCTTGCTGCAAGCTTCACCGCGAAGGGTGTGAGCGTGGCGAGCACGCATCCCGGGGCGGCGAAGAGCAAAAGCCCGGCAAACACCGGCCCCGATTGCAGGCTCAGGCTCTTTTCCATCGTGGGCAGCAGAATCCCCCGCAGTGCAGGCACCAGGGCCACCAGGCCCGCGCCACCCAGCATGAGGAGGAAAAACAGCCTCGTGGATGGATTCCTGTCCGCAAGCCTGCCGCCGATGGAATAGCCGAGGCTCAGCGCGGCGAGGATGATGCCTATCATTGAAGTCCACGTGTAGAGCGTGTTGCCAAAATGAGGCGCGAGCACGCGCCCGGCCGCGATCTCCATGACGAGAATCGAGCCGCCCGAGAGAAAGACCGAGAAATAGAGATAGAAACCCGCCACACTCTTCCGTTTGCTCTCAAACGCCTTGTCCTGCGGCGCTCGACCAGGCTGTTTCGCCACCACGCGCTCCTCGAAAAAATAACGCCCGAAAAAGGAAACCGCACTCTATGGCACTAAAAGAACTGAGGCAAGCCGGGGGTCCGCCTGGATTTTTTCGGGTCGATGCCGCATAAATAGAATTGAACTCGCGCCGAGCGGTGCTCTATTGATTTTCCCTCTACAAGAGAACGACGATTTGGCCTCCGACAAAGTATATCCATCATCCAGGGCCGCCATCGCCGATATACCCGATGGCTCCACTATCCTGCTGGGCGGGTTCGGAGGAGCGGGCATCCCGGAAAACCTCCTGGTCGCCATGGCCGACCACCCCGCGCGCGACCTGACCGTCGTCACGAACCACGCGGGCTTCGGCGAGCGTGGCCTCGCCGTGCTGCTCCGGCAGGGAAAGATCAGGAAAATCATCTGCAGCTACGCCTTCCACAGAAGCGCGTTCGTGTTCAGGGAACTGTATCTGGAGGGAAAAATTGAACTCGAACAACTCCCCCAAGGAACCATGGCCGAGAGGATACGCGCAGCGGGCGCGGGGATATCCGCCTTCTACACGCCCACCGGCTTCGGTACGCAGTCGGCCGAGAACAAGGAAAGCCGCACGATCAACGGACGCAACGTCGTGCTCGAATACCCTCTTCCCGGTGACGTGGCTGTCATCAAGGCACACCGGGCCGACCGCATGGGGAACCTCACCTACCGGGGCACGGCGGCGAACTTCAACCCCGTCATGGCGACGGCAGCACCGCTCACCATCGCCGAGGTGGAGGAAATCGTAGAACCTGTCAGCATTGCGCCTGAGAGCGTGCACACGCCTTCAATATACGTGCAAAGAGTCGTGAGAGGAGAAGACCTTGGCCTCAGATCAGAAACCTGAAAGCCGCGCGCTCGCACCGGCTGACATCGCCCGGCGTGTGGCGGCGGAATTGCCAGACGGTGCGGTGGTGAACCTGGGCATTGGCATTCCCACGCTGGTGGGCGACTTCGTGGAAGCCGGACGCGGCGTGATGTTCATGGCCGAAAACGGCATCATCGGTGCAGGCCCCAGGCCTGAACCCGGCCAGGAGGACAAAGACTACATCAACGCGTCGCGCGAACCCATCACCACCCTTCCGGGTGCGTCGGTTTTCGGACACGCAGACGCCTTTGCCATGATACGCGGGGGCCACATCGACATCGCCATCATGGGCGCGCTGCAGGTCTCGGCCTGTGGCGACCTCGCAAACTGGACGGTACCTGGCTTGGGCAAGGGCGGCATCGGCGGCGCGATGGACTTGGCGGCGGGCGCGAGAGAAGTTTTCGCTATCATGACCCACACCATGAAGGACGGTGGCCTCAAGCTCCTGGAAGAATGTACCTACCCGCTTACCGCGCAGCGCGTGGTCACCAAGCTGTTCACCGACATCGCCTTTATCGAGATCACGCCGGAAGGCCCTCTGCTCAAAGAGGTGGCCGAAGGGCTCACGGCGGAAGACGTGCAGGCGGTGAGCGAACCCGTGCTCATCACGAACGGGCCGCCCGGCGTGCTCACGCGCGAGGAGACCCTATGACGCTTGCAGGCAGCGGACTTTCTTCCAACCCCGACTCCGCCGCCGCTGCGCAAGAGGCGATAGAAGAGGCCATGGCGGAGGCGGGGCTCGACACGGCTTCTCTCGTTTTCCTGTTCGCGACGCCCGGACACCTGGGCAGATGGCCCGAGGTGGTCGCCGCCGTGGCGGAGGGAACGGGCGGGGCGCGCATGGTCGGCTGCACGGGCTTCGGCGTCATGACGGCGCAGGGTGAAATCGAGCGCAAGCCCGGAATCTCTGTTCTGGCAGTGGGAGGCAACGCGCCATCCGCTGTGCCTTTTCTCGTCGAGGGCCTGGCCGACTCGCCCACGGAATGCGGACGCGCCATCGGCCGGGCGGCCAAAAAAGAGTTGGGCGGCGTACTCTCCCCGGAGAATCCCCCTCTGGTCGTCATCATGCCCGACAGCTATCACCTCCAGGCCGACGCGCTGTTCGAGGGAATCCATGAGGAGTTGGGCGATGAGGTCATCATCGTGGGAGGCGGTGCCGCCGAGGATGGTGGGGCGGGGAAAACCTTTCAGTTCCTGGACGGGCAGGTACAGACAGGTGCCGTCTCGGGCGTCGTATTCGCGGGTGCACCCAAGCGGTTCATCGGGATATCACAGGCCTATCTGCCAGTGGGCGAACCCAGGCTCATTACCCGTGTCGAGGAGAACCTCGTATGGGAAATCTCGGGCAAGCGTGCGTATGACGCCTACGCCGAGGCGGCGGGTCCCGAATGGATGGAGAATATCCGCTTCGCCGCCATGAACCTGTTCGTCGGCATTCCGGGAGATCCGGACAAGGTGAGGCTTGATCATGGCGAGTACATCGTACGGCCCATCGTGGGCGCGGACGAAGAGCAGGGAATCATCATGCTGCCGACGCCGGTCAGAACCGGGCAGGCCATCACCTTCGCCAGGCGCGACGGAAAACGCGCGCGCGAGGACCTCCGCACCATGCTGGAAAAAGGCGCGCGCCGCTTCGCCGCCACAGGGGAGGCGGGTGCACGCGCGTTCGGCCTTTACTTCAACTGCGCGGGTCGAGGCAGTTCCCTCTACGGAGAGATGGATGTGGACGCTGGAGCGATTCGTGAGAAGATGCGCGATCTGCCGGTCGCCGGTTTCTTCACGGGTTCGGAGATTGCGCCCATCGGAAAAATCGACCATCTCCACCAGTATTCCGGCGTTTTGGTGCTTGTGGGAAAGGACACGGCTTAAAGGGAATTTCTTCATCATTCACGGGAGTGCGTCTTATGGGATACAGCACGGGCAACATCATCGTCACGTTCCTTCACGTGCTGAGTGCTATTCTGGCAGTTGGCGGCGTGGCCTTTCTTCGTTTCGTGGTCATCCCCACGGCGGCGGAATTGCCTGAAGCGGAGCGTGGGCCGTTCATGGCGAAAATCCAGAAACGATTCATCCCGATCCTCCATGGATCGTTCCTGATCCTGATACTGACAGGGCTTCATCACGTCACCCGACTCGTGCGGAGCGGACTCGCCATTCCAGAGTCGCTGGTCGTGAAGATCGTCCTCGCACTCGTCATCATCTTCGTCGGCGTCGCGCTCACTATCCCGAAGGGCTTCGAGGGCATGAAGGCGCAGCGCAAAATGTGGCTTCTCCTGAACCTCGTCCTCGCCCTCATCGTCGTCTACCTGGGGATATCGGTCACCCACGGATAGTGTAACCAAAAGGGGCGCAGGCGATGCGGGCGGGCTGGTATAAACGAAAGGGCGGAGCGCGCGAGGTCATCGAAATCGGCGAGATGGCAACGCCAGAACCCGGTCCCGGCGAGGTCAGGGTGCGACTCCATGCCTCGGGCGTGAATCCCACGGACTGCAAGCGCCGCGGGGGCCAGGGTTCCGAAGACTGGGGCTATTTTAACCATTTCCCGGATTTTCCGAGGATCATCCCCCACAACGACGGTGCGGGCGTCGTGGACAGGCCGGGACCCGACACGAGCGGCCATGAAGCAGGTGATCGCGTATGGGTCTACAATGCGCGCTACAAACGCGCGTTCGGCACCTCGGCGCAATACGTCTGCCTGCCCGAGGGGTTTCTCGTGCGCCTGCCGGAGGAAACCAGCTTCGTAGAGGGCGCCTGTCTCGGAATCCCCGCCATGACGGCTCACCGCTGCCTGTTCGCGGACGGCCCAATCCAGAACAAGACGGTGCTCGTGACGGGAGGCGCCGGTCGCGTGGGCGCCTACGCCGTACAACTGGCCAAATGGGCGGGAGCGCGCGTGATCGCCACGGTCAGTTCAGCGGCCAAGGCCGAGCGGGCGTCGGCGGCCGATCACGTGATCAACTACCGCGAGGAGGATGTCGTCGAACGGATACTTGAAATTACAGACGGCGCGGGGCTGGACCGCGTGGTGGACGTGAACCTCGGCGTAAACTGGGAGACGAACTACAAAATCCTGAACATCGGCGGCGTCATCACCTCCTATTCCTCCATGGGGAATCGCACCCCCCGCTTCCCCCATTACGAACTCATGCTCAACAACATCACCATCCGCCTGGTGATGGTCCACTGCTGCCCGCCCGAGGCACTGGCGCATGCTGCGGCGGACATCACGCGCGCCCTGGATGAGGGCGCCCTCTCCCATCATATCGCCGCGCGCTTTCCGCTCGATGAACTCGCAAGCGCGCACGAGTCGGTGGAACGAGGCGAAGCGATGGGTAACGCCATCGTGGAAATCGACTAGAAGATATTCAGCTTCTTGAGTCCCGATTCCAGGGCGTCGAGCGTGCGATCAACCTGCGCTTCAGTATGCGTCGCCATGAGGGTAGCGCGGAGCCTGCTGGTACCTTCGGGCACCGTGGGAGGGCGGATGGCGAGCAGGTAGACACCCGCCTCCATCAGATGATCCGCGAGCGCAAGCGTTTTTTCCGTATCCCTGATGATGATGGGAAAAATCGGAATTTCGGCCCCCGGCGACGGGTCGCTCACGCGAAGCCCGATATAGCGAAGCCCCGCGCGAAAGCGCGCGCACAGATTCGCCAGATTTTCCCGGCGGCGCTCTCCCTCTGCTCCTTCCGCGACCCTGACGGCGGCGCGGGAGGCAGCGACCACGGCGGGTGGCAGACTCGTTGAGTAGATATAAGGCCGGGCCTTGTTGACGAGGTAATCCACGACGCTGGAATCCGCGCACGCGAACGCGCCGTAAGAGGCGAGCGCCTTGCCCAACGTGCCCATGGACACCGAAACACCGTCTTCCACACCGAAGTAAGCGCCGCTCCCTCTGCCACTCTCACCGATGACTCCCGTGCCGTGCGCGTCGTCCACCATAAGTACCGCGCCGTATTTGCGCGCGATTTCGCAGATGCCGGGAAGCGGGGCCAAATCCCCGTCCATGCTGAAGACGCCGTCCGTCACGATGAGCTTTCGGCGCGCTGTTGCGGCATTCCTGAGAGCGTCTTCCAGACGATTGAGATTCCTGTGCGGATAGATATGGACCTGGGCTCTTGAGAGCCTGCAGCCGTCCACGATGCTCGCGTGGTTGAGAGCATCGCTGAAAACGGCGTCTCCCTCGACCGTAAGGGCAGTGATGAGCCCCAGGTTCGCCAGAAAACCCGAGCCGAAGACGAGGGCGGCCTCTTTTCGCTTGAAGACGGCCAGTGCGCGCGCCAACTCCTCATGGGCGGTCATGTGGCCCGATATGAGCGGGGAGGCGGCTCCGCTCGCACCCGCGCCTCTTGCGGCCTCAACGGACGCCTCGATGATGGCGGAATAGCCCGCGAGGCCGAGGTAATTATTGCTCGAAAGATTAATGAGGGTCCTGCCGCCATGGCGCATGGTCGGCCCCTGCATACCCTCGATAGTGCGCAGACCACGGCGCAGGTTGGCTTGCGTGAGTTCGCGCAGCACATCCTCCAGCTGCGCCTTCCAATCTTCCTGAGAGGTGTTCATGCCTGTCTCGTCCATGCACTCATTCTAGGGAACGAGGGCACGCCCGAAAAGTGGGGGACTGTGAAACTCTTGCGCCGACCCCGTAATGGTGTCATTTTCGGGGAAACCAAGGCGGCGCAGATTCCACACGGCGCAAAGGAGCCTCGCTTGAACTGGCTTTTGGTGGCGGGCGGCGGCGCAATAGGCAGCGCGCTACGCTACGGACTCGCACTCTTCGTGCAGAGAACATTGGGTGGAAACTGGCCCTTCAGCACTCTGGCAGCCAACGTCATCGGCTCGTTCATCATCGGATGCATGTACGAAATGCTCGCCACGAAGGAGTTGCTGAACGAAGAGGCGCGCCTGTTCATTATGATCGGCCTGTTGGGCGGGTTCACCACGTTTTCCGCTTTCAGTCTAGAAACCCTGCTCATGTTCCAGGAAGGCGACTGGTTCCTCGCGGTGCTCTACGCCGTGTTCTCCGTCGCAGGGTGTCTCCTCGCCGTCTGGGCGGGGTTTCAGTTCGCCGCCGCGGTAACCTGAAGCGCCCGAAACCTATCCACCAGTGCTGCACACCGTCGGACAAGCCTTCAGATCGAGTACATCTCGCCTCCGTCAACCTGAAGTGCAGCTCCCGTGATGTAGCTTGCACGCTCGCTGGCGAGAAAAGCCACCGCCGCCGCGAATTCCTCCGCTTCCCCGAGGCGACCAATGGCGATATCCTTCGTCACTTCGGCATACACTTCTTCCTCGGTGCGGCCGCTCTCCGCCGCCATCCTGGCGATGCGCTCGGGCCAGTGGGTGGAAAAACGCCCGGGGTTCACGATGTTCACCAGAATGCCGTCGCGCACGAACTCGCCGGCGAGAGATTTCGTGAAGTTCAAGAGTGCCGCCTTGGAGGCGTTCGAGACCACACGACGGGGCCGGGGCTGGCGGCTGCTCGTTGAGCCCGTCATGATGATACGTCCCCACTTCTGCTTTTGCATGTAGCGAATCACCAGACGGCTGAACTCGGACGCCGCATAGAGGATACTGCTCATGGAGTTTTCCCAGTCCGCACGCTCAACATCCAGAAAATCCTTTGTAGTGCTTACGCCTGCGTTACTCACCAGGACGTGCACGGTCCCGAACAGGGCGACAGTCTCCTCTACCACGGCAGCAATGTCTTCCGTCACGCTCACATCGCAGCGCATGGCGCGCACCACGCCTTCCGAGACCGACTGGATTTCCTGCCTGGCCGCTGCAAGGCGCTCCTCGTTTCTTGCGCAGATGCAGACGTCGCAGCCTTCCTTCGCGAGTTCTTTCGCGATGGCGAGGCCCAATCCCGCACTTCCGCCGGTTACGATGGCGGCTTTCCCGTGAAGTCCCAGATCCATATCGTTCATCCCTGTTCGTGATGTGCGTGAGAAGTCCAGGAATGATTGAGAACACGCATAAGCCACCTTATAATTCAACGATTCCGACATTCGCCACCCGAGGAGAGAAAATATGACGGAGCGCGCCGATTTTCGTCAGTTCTACCGCGACGCCCACAACATGGATTTGCTCACCGACCGCGAGAAAATCCTGATGGGCCTCGCCGTCTCCATTGTGCGTAACTGCCAGCCGTGAGTGGACCGCCGCCTGGCGGACGCCGGGAAAGCGGGCCTCAGCGAAGAGACACTCGACGCCGCATTCGATTTGACTGCCGCTGTCATGGCAGGGGTCGCCCAGAGCATGAACCAGCGCTACAAGGCTTCGCGGGACAAGGGCACTTCGTAGAGACCTATTCATGAAGGACTGGTTCAAGAAGTTCACCGATTTCGACGATCCGAACAAGCTCATGCCCTGGA
Source organism: bacterium (assembly GCA_965200245.1). Classification (GTDB taxonomy): domain Bacteria; phylum UBA8248; class UBA8248; order UBA8248; family UBA8248; genus Bin107. The sequence continues at coordinate 816,176 of CBDATS010000004.1, forward strand.
AGGACAAAAGTCCCGCACCTCAGGGGGAGACACCCGAGGACCGCCCCGAAATCCCCATCAAGCCGGTCTGGTATTTCGCGATGTACTTCATCATGGGCGTGGGGTTCGACACCCTGTTCCCGACCTACGTCTTCCCGGAGAACGTGCGCTTCACGCTTGGGGTCGGGCTGGTGCTCGCAGGGGCTGTTCTCAATTCGACCTCCATCGCCTGTTACAGGAAGGCCCGCACGAACCACGAGGCGGACAAACCCGCGCACGTCCTCATCACGGAGGGACCCTACCGCTACTCGCGGAACCCGATCTACCTGGGCTTCACATGTCTCTTCCTGGGACTCGGGGTTTTCCTCAACAATTTGTGGATATTCGTTCTGGGCGCGCCACTGCTCGCTACGGTGCAGGTGATCATCGTCGCGCCTGAGGAGGATTATCTGGCGGAGAAATTCGGCGAGGAATACGGCGAATACTGCCAGAGTGTGCGCCGCTGGCTCTAGCGCAGTTCACTCACTCGAAACGAAAAGAGGTCGGAGATCGCGTCGCATCTGTCCCTGAAACGCGATCCGAGGGAATCGGTCTCAGGGAAAATAGATGGAATAGGCAAAGAGAACCACTATTATTCCTCGGAGGCGCATTATGTATGATAATCAACACAACGGAGAGTTATTCGCATCATCGAGTTGTCAGTGGAGATTGAAATGAGAACACCGTCATAATTGACCCTGTCAATAGGGTATGCCATGACTATCGCTTAACCGTATGATATTGAAGATATTAGCTTATGACAAACTCGCGATTCAAAGGACAATTCATATTTTTCAAGGAGAAAAAGTATTGGACGCCCAAAACCAAGAACAGAAAACAAAAGTTGGGTTTGTCGTTGAGGAAAAAAATGACGAGTCCCTTGATTTGGTAATTAGTAAAATGAGAAATTTGGAGTTGTTTGACGGCATTGATGACCCTTATGCCGAACTCATGAGAGAAAGAGGCATAGAAGTCAGAAAATAATGCCGGTATTCGACGCAACAACTCTTATGTTTTTGCTAAAACCAGACGCCCAGCCTCCGACTGATCCCACCACCCAAAGCCACTTTCAAAAGTGATTCAGCGGATTGATTCTCTGATCGACACCTTGGCACCACTAATCAAGCCGGACATTGGCGTGTTCAATGACTTCAGGCACGATATCTTTGAGCCAACAGATCGGGGCGTATAGCAGAGCAGAGAACAATGATCGAAAGAATCATTGGCAGGAATCCGCATATCCAGGGCGGAACTCCGGTGTTTGCCGGCACCAGAGTCCCGGTGCGTATCCTGATGGAGCATCCGGAGGCGGGTGACCGACTCGACGAATTTCTGGAAGACTACCCCAACGTATCGCGGAATCAGGTCGCAACATTGCTGAAACACGCGACGGTGATGTTGGTGTCCGCCGAAAATGAAACTGCTACTTGACGAGGCCGTCCCAAAGCGCCTCGCTGCATCCTTCCCGGAAATGCTCATAGTTAACCAGACAGAATTTCATTCTGCCAGTTCTATCTTGGCCCTGCCGAATAGATTTTCAGTACTAACTCCGATTCGTCAGCCAAGAAATATTCGGGGGTTTTTCCGGAAATCTCTTCACTTCTTGAAAGTATGATTGGTACACCCTCACCACGCTTGTCCATTATGCAAGAGCGATGACTCGTGAAGTTATCTCCCTCAACCTGACAACGAGCCAGCAGGCTGGTCACAGCCTCGTTACGGACTGCTTGCCGATAAGCGAGACTTTCGGGGGTCATCGTGTTGGGTAGCAGCCCCGGTGTAAATATTTCCAATCGATCATTGAACAATCGAAGCCGAACCTTGCTTCCTCCCATCGAATAGTCTCGATGCGCAACGGCATTCGTTATTGCTTCGAAAACTGCGAGCAGGTCATATTGCGGGATATCTTCTCGTCCGCCAGTTATTATGTTTTTTTTTCGCTTCAACTCGCATGTTTTTCCGCACAAAATCGCAAGCTTGAAAGATTTGATCATCCAATGGCCCTGTGATGTCTCTTGCATCTCGTTGATAAGCCGCTTCAGCCCGTGGAGAAATTTCCGAACCTCGATATACAACAGCTTGAATGAATGCTCCCGGTATGAAGCGCTCCGGATTCCTGCAAGCCAGCATTATTCCGGCCACTGTGGGGCGCAAAACACCTTCTTCATCTTGAGATGCCATTGCTAATTTTGAGAGCAACTGTTCCGGAGGGTCGGTATATCGAGAGACACGAAAACGGCTCCAAAGCGGCTCATGCAGGTCGGCAAGTGTCGCTGTCGGTATGGGTGTTTCGCCGAAACGGATTAGACGTGCTCGACTACGTTGCTGGAGTAAGCGCGCAAGCAGTTCAGGGGGCATGAGACGATTCGATGATCCGACCCGATGAAAGTATCTATCCGTACTCTGATGTAAGAATAGACTCGGCGGGACTTCAATGCGGATCACGGGGCGTTCCGCACCTGTATTGTCAGGTAGAGTAAGGCGCTCAATTACCGGCGCCAATGACGGCCTGATCGAATCCTCGCAAGCTTGGCGGATCAGTCTTTCGACAGTATCAAGGCGCTCCGCGGGAATACCCAAGACTTCCCGTGAATTATCATCTACACCCATCAACAATACTCCGCCGCGGCTGTTCGCAAACGCGGCGAGTTCATCAGCAAGTTCGTCCTGCCTCGGGCCACGTATTTTTTCACCAGCAAAACGAACCTCCTTCAATTCCAGGAAGCTATCTTCACCCAGCCGTATTTTTTCCAACAACTCACTTCGTGTCGCAAACATTTCGGACTTTCCGTCCCAAACGGGCCCATCGGCGAGCAAACGCTTCGTGACCACCTTCCATTACTTCACAGGCTTTCTCCCGAACCATCTGTTCCTGCAGTGCTCCCTTTTATGCCACTCGGCATTGGCCAGACCAAAAATCTAATGGGTAAATCATTTCTGCGTCACCATTGAGCACCACGGTGGGGTTATGTGTCAAAACAATTAATTGTCGGCGGATCTTGTTCTCACGAATCTGACGCACGATGAGTTCATATATCAAGTGGTTGTCCAGATCGTCTTCCGGCTGATCAAGGATTAGCGGCTCATCACCAAAAGAGAGCAGAAATGCCAGCAAGGCTGCTGAACGTTGCCCCTGTGAACTCTGATCGATAGATGACCAATTGCGACCGTCCCCAATACGGCTGTATTCGATGCATAGATCATCTTCAGGAAACCAGCACTGTACATGCTCAACAAATTCAGGGATTTCAAATTTGCGTCGAAGGTAGTTCTGGAAGCAACCTCTGAAATTCTGGTGTTGAATTAATCTCTCTTTTAACACTCGTCAAGGCCGATTCGCGATCTTGAGCGTTCGTTAGTTCAGTAGCTAATCCGCTGAAGTCACTACTGAACCGATCATCCACAACGTCAAGCAAATCTCACAACTCACGTTCTATCCAGTTTGCATCAAAACCAAAATCAATTATTTCCATACTCACGAAATTATTCGCCGCCAACTTGTCATTAAGAAACTCCGAGCGAGCTCTTGTTATTGCTTTACGCGTATCTCCTAGCCGCTTCCGCTGAGCTTCTATTTCAGCATCTAGATGGCGGTGATCATTTTCCAATTGCTTGAGGTGTTTCAACTCTTCCTCAAATTTCTGCCTCTCATGTACCAAATGCTTAAAAGCCTGTGCTCCATCGATTCCTTGTTCAATGAGCGAAGATTGTAACTCCTCATAGTTTGCTTGCACTGCTTCAACTCGCTTCCGCCATTCTGCTAGTTTGGAGTTGCCTTCAAGTTCTTGTATCTCTTCAGAAAGCATCTCCGAAGTTTGCCTAAGCTCAGTACGTATTCTGCAAATTAATTGCTCTGCTTCACTCCTCCAGGCGAGGCCATCATGACCCTGTGGCGCATCGAAAATGCCATCCTGCCAGTCATCCAACAATAGGTTTTCAGCCAAGGGTTCAATGCGACTAGTTCTTGCGCGAAGTTGCTCTAGAGTTGTACCTACCTCTCGGACTTGCCGTTGATCTTGTTGACGTGCATTTAGCACTTCATTGCGAGCAGACCGAGCTAGGACTTTATTGTATCATGATTAGTTCTGCATGATTCGATTGAAATGGTTGTACGGACTTTCCTATTTCATCTTACTCGAAATTTCAAACCCAAGTGAGTGGATCGAAGTTTCTGAATAGCAATGAAAGAATGGAGGAAATTGCCAAAGAAGATGCAAGAAGAGGTACGCTGATTAAGAAAATGACACAACAAACGTGGAAGACACCAGTGAGCAGGCCTCAATGAAGCACATGAAAAAAGGGGCCGCCGGAGCGACCCCTTGAAACCTGCTTCAGCCTGATTCTATGACAATCTAGCGGACTCCCTTGGGCTTGGGGCGCGCCTTTCGCTTCGAGATAGCCTTTTTGATCGCGGCTTCGGATTTCCCGTTCGTCTCAATGCCAAAGACCTCGCCCACGCGGGTATGCCTGTCCATCAGGCGCATGAAGGCGATGTCAGTCAACTCGGCGATCACCATCTCGCACGTACTGAAGATGGTGCAGCCCTCAACGAGGTGCCCACCAAAGCACGTCGCCTCGGGCCGGCCCATCGAGATGGTGACGTGGGCGTGAAGGTATGGTTCTCCCGCTTCGGTCTGCGTGATGTTGCCGCTCATCTGCAGGAGTTCGAGCGGGCCGTTGATGGGCGTGAAGATGCGGCACTCGTCGTTGATGGGAAACGGATCGGGGAACTGCCAGACGTTTCTGAGCACCGCCTTTTGCAGGCTCGCCGCCACGCTCAGGATGACGCCTGCCTTCACACCCTTCTCCTCGCATATCTTGAGCGTCGTGCCAAACAGATCGTCTCCCGGCGCCATGCGGACGGCCAGGACACGGCCGATGCTCGCCTCGGCCACGTCGTAGCGGGCCTTGCGGGTCTTCCAGTTGGAATTATCGAAATTCGTCAGTTTTCTCGCCATGGATACTCATTCTCCCCAAGAGGCCTCTTGCCTTGTATGTGAAAAGATGCGCCGCCGTGAAATTTTTCGGGGTTATATCACACAGGGTGACGGCGCGCATTCCGCATCAGGGCACTGGCGGCGAAACCGCCTCAATCGCTTTGCACTTCGTAGCGCACCTCCCCGTTCGTGACAGTGCAGACGACGAACGCGCCTTCATCGAACACATTGCCCAGGTGCAAATCGCCAATACCGCGCGGCGGACAGACGACGCAGAAATCGGCCGCGCCGCCGGGCTTGAGAACACCCAGGTTCTCGAATCCAAGCGCCTCGGCACCCGCGCGGGTGCACATATCGAGCAGTTGAGCGTCTGTAATCTCTTCATCCACTTCGCGGAGGGCGCGGGCCTCGTCCAGAAGCGAGAGGGTAGGGCTACTCGCCAGACTGTCCGTTCCCAGGCACAACGCCAGCCCCGAATCGCGCATGCGCGCCGCATCGGCGAAGGAATGACCGAAAAAGCGCGCCGAGCGCGGACAAAGGCAGACGCTCACCCCGTTCTTCCTCAAAAGCATCCAGTCTTCCACGTTCGTCTGGTTCGCGTGTACCGCAAGGGTCAGGCTGCTAAGCGCATCCGCCAGATCGAGATGAGCGACGGGCCGAAGTCCCGAGGGCTTGAAACCCTCCAGCGCGCCGTTCAACTCCCGGTGAACCCTCGCGAACGTGCCGCCGCCGTCTTGCAGGAACTCGATTTCATCCGCGCTTTCACCCAGGTGCGTCGCCACGGGCCAGCCTCTTGCTCGCGCCTCCTCCGCCGCCACGCGGTAGAGGGCGAGCGATGCCGAATAGGGCGCGTGGGGACTCAGGCCGTACCGAACGGCTTCCGGAACGGAGCCTTCGTACTCGGGAAAAAGGTCGCAGTCTTCGAGCTTTGCCGCCAGAATTTCCTTCGCCCGTGCGGAATCGATCCCGAGCACCTCGTGGAACACCACACCCCGCATTCCTGAACCCGCTATCGCCGTGGCACTCTCGCCCGAGGTCGAGACGTCGCCCACACAGGTGACACCAGCCGCCAGGCTCGCGGCGACGCCGATACGCGCTGAGGCCAGAAACAGGTGCGCTGGCCAGGTCCTCATCTCACGCACGAGCGAGACGATCCAGTCATCTATCGGCCCGGGCTCTCTCTCGACGCCCGAGAGTTCCAGGTGCGTGTGCGCGTTGACGAGGCCGGGAATCAGGACCGCGCGCCCGAAGTCGCGCTCTTCGGCCACAGGTTCTACGGGACGCACGAAGGCTTCTTCCCCCACCGCCAGAACGCGGCCAGAGGATGTGAGCAGCGCGCCGCGCCGGATAGGCGGCCCGTTCACCGGACAGACGAGGTCCGCCAGCCAGAGTTCCATTTTCCGAGTCTTGGGTGTCCGGGGGGGCGTTGTCGTCACGTGGAAGGTGGTGCTAAATCAATTCGTAGAAGAAGTTGCGCCGCTTTGGCATGAAGCCTGCATTTCGCGCCATGCGGTGGAGGTCATCCTCGTTCAGCGCGTAGGTGGTCCCCGCGGCGCTCACCACGTTTTCTTCCAGCATGGTGGAACCCATGTCGTTACAGCCGTAACGTAAGGACAACTCGCCGACCTTAATGCCCTGCGTCACCCAAGAGGACTGGAAGTTCACGATATTGTCCAGATAGAGGCGGCTTACGGCCAGCATTCTGAGATACTCGATGCTCCCCACCGTCTGCGCCTTCAAGGGTGACGCACCGTCGTTCTGGAACGTCCAGCAGATGTAGGCCGTGAAGCCGCCCGTCTCGTCCTGAAGCTCTCGCAGGCGGTGCAAGTGCTCGATTCGCTCCGCGTCCGTTTCCACGTGGCCGAACATCATTGTGGCGGTCGATCGGATACCCAAATTGTGGGCGACACGCATGACCTCAAGCCAGCCCTCGGTGTTCACCTTCAGCCTCGAAATCCTGTTCCGCACACGGTCGACCAGAATCTCGCCGCCGCCGCCCGGAACCGAATCCAGTCCCGCCGCGCGCAGGCGAGTGAGCACCACTTCGTATGGCATGTCCTCTAATCTTGCGATGTGGTGAATCTCGGGCGGACTGAGTGCGTGGAGATGGAGATCCGGGAATTCCCCCTTCATCCAGGAGAAAAGCTCCTCGTACCATTCGATCCGGAGGTCCGGATGATGGCCCCCCTGCAGCAGAATCTGCCTGCCTCCCACGGCGTAGAGTTCGTCCAGTTTTTGCCTTATCTCATCGCGCGTCCTGATATAGGCCTCGGGATGCTCGCCTGGTGGGCGGTAAAACGCGCAGAACGTGCAATAGACGTCACACACGTTCGTGTAGTTGATGTTCCTGTCCACGCAATAGGTGGCGTAGCCTTCGGGGTGGAGGCGCGCTCGTACATCGTCCGCCGCCGTGCCCAGCGCGACCAGGTCGTCTCCTTCGAGCAGGGCGAGCCCCTCCTCATAAGAGAGCCGCTCGCCTCCCGCCGCCTTTTCAATCGCCTCGTAAAACTCCGTCGTCGCCGTGGTCATGGATTTCCTCAAACGTCGTTCCAGCCGCCGGAATAATGCGGGAGCGAGGCAATCAGGTCAACAGATGAAACCGGCGCAGCGAATCGGTCCCTCGCCCCGGAACCACGTCGCGGGGATTCTCTATGGCGCGGATGGTAAGCGGCGCAGCGCGGTTTCTCACTTCGATCTGATGCGCGGGAAAGGAGGAGACGTTCACTCCCGCGCGCTCTGCGACCTGGGAGGAAATGACAAGCCTGCAGTCGTATTTCTTCGTCAGATCCTGCAATCGGCTCGCCGCGTTTACCGTATCACCCACCGCCGTGAGATATTTCGCCACGCCCCGGCCCATTTGGCCCACCACCGTGGGGCCGGTGTGTATACCGATGCCGATCCGAAGGGGTTCATCGAGTTCGTCGGCGAGTGTTTCGCTCATCTCATCTAACGCGTCCACTATGGCACAGGCCGCCGCAAGGGCCTGCCTGCAACCTTCCTCGGGGCCTTCTTCCACTCCGAAGAGTGCCATGACACCGTCTCCCACGAACTGGTTGATGAGTCCGCCCTCCCTGGTGATCGCCTCGCCCATGACATCGAAGTAGCAATTCAGAAAGAACACGACGTCGTAAGGGAGTTTCTTCTCGGCGATGCGTGTGAAACCCCTCAAGTCGGCGAACAAGACGGCGACACCGCGCTCCTGACCTGCAGCATAACCCCTTTGCGCAAAACCCTGCGCCGCATCCGCGCCTGCGGGCAGAATCAGCAGAACCGATAGATCCGCTACCGGTCGCAACTGGCACGCCAAGCGAACGTCGGGTGCGGCTTTGATCCGCTCCAGCACGCGCCGTTCCTCCGGCTGTGCGGTGGGCAGGGCATCCGCGCCTCCAAGCAGTTTCACCCGGCAGGTGGAGCACCGTCCGCGCCCCCCGCATACCGAGGCATGGGGGATTCCTCCGACGCGGCTCGCCTCCAGCACGGTGGAGCCTACCGGAACCACTGCTTCGCGCCCGCCCGCATAGGCGACGCGAAACGTCCTGCGCCTCCGCTCGGCGGCGATACGCGCCCCCCGCGCTGCGAACACCAGCGCAATCAGACCCAGATAACCCCACCACAGCGTGTCACGTGCGAAGTGGATCTGCGCCCTCTGTGTGCGGTTCGGCATTCCGGTGCGGCGCAGCATTTCGTGCCGCCACTCCCTGTCCGCCGCAAGACGAGCCGCCTCGCGTCCGCCCTGGCTGAAGCCTGCGAGGGAAATGGCAGCGATGAGAAGCATGACGGAAAGACATACCGGGAACCACCTCGAATACCAGGGCTTAAGCCTCAGCCAGTAGTGAAGTCCCATGCAGGCGTGCGCCCAGGCGATGAGCAGAAAAATCGACTGTTTGAGTCCTACGTCTGGCGAGCGATCCCAATAGAGGAACATCAGGCGTGCATAGGAATCCACCGTGCCGAACCACTCATAGGCCAGGCGCGTTCCCGCAACGTGGGAGATCATGAACAAGGGGATGGAGAGACCGAAAACGATCTGGAGCGCTTCCCAGATCGGCACCCTGAGGCTCCTGCGATCAAACAGTCCGTACATCGCAAGCACTGTATGCAGGACGAAGGAACCATAGAAGAGTACTGAACCCGGAACGCTTCGCCAGAACCCCAGAAACCAGAACCTGCCCGCATCCATCATATCGAGCGATACCAGCCCCAGAGTGTGGTTCAAGAGATGCGTGATGAGAAATGCAAAAAGCACGCAGCCCGTCGCGAGGCTCATGCGCCTGCGCCAGTGTCCGATTTTCGAGGCGACGGCAGACGCATCGGTGGTCATGCAACCAGTCTCCCGACAGATGGCTTCAGATGGGATTTTTCTTCAAAAACGCCTCCATCCGATCGATGAAGGCTCCGGGCTGATCCCAGAAAACGCTGTGGCCCGCATCAGGGATGATGGAAGTAGCGCAATCGGGCACGTTGTTCCTGTATACCTCTCTGAAATCAATAGGTCCCGCGTCGTTCTCTCCGTGACACACCCAGGTGGGAACGGAGATTTTGTGCAGTTCACCACTCAAGTCGGGCATCGTGAACAGCGCGTTCGCGGTATCGGCGAACGTCTCGGGCGTGTTCTTAAGGAACCTCTCCCTGTACTCTGCCGCCAGGGGGCCTTCTCGCAGGCTTTCGGGAATTTCGCCGCGACGCATCTTGAATTCGTGCAGTACTTCCATGCCTTCAGATTGGGCCACCTGCAAGTGCTCACTGAACATCTCCCGGTACGCGCCCGAAGGCGGGCCACAGGATGAGGCCGCGAGCATGAGGCGGCTCAAGCGATCCGGATAATGAATCCCCAGCATGGTTCCCGTCCTTCCGCCCATGCTGTGGCCGAGACAATCCGTGCGCTCGACGCCGCAAGCGTCCAGAAAGCCCGCGACGTCATCTGCGAAGTTCCTTATCGTGTAGGGGCCGCGCGGCTTGTCCGAATCGCCGTGGCCGCGCAAGTCGAGCGCGTATACATGGAAGCGCTCCGCCAGCCAGTCGATGATGGGCGTGAAGACGAAATGGGAATTCTGGAACCCGTGTACGAGAAGGAGCGGCGTTCCCTGCCCGCGTTCGATGTAATGGATATCGATTCCGTTCACTCGCGCTTTCGACAAGACTTTCTCCTTTCGTATCCCTGCGTTTCGTCAATAATCGACCCTGTTGTTCTTTAGGCGAATCAATGTCTCATGCCCCGACGGGGGGGGCGTTCGGTTCTGAGTTCCGGCGTCGCCTCCTCGAAAGCGTGCGCCACGCGCAGGACATCCGTCTCGCGCCAGGGGCCACTCACGATCTGGAGCGAGATGGGCATACCCTCTGAATTCCGCCCCATTGGCGTGACGAGCGCCGGAAAGCCCGTGGCATTGTGCGGGCCGAGAAACGGCCTGTGGATGTCCTTGTAGGGAACCTCGCGCCCGTCTATTCGCGTGACAAGGGTCTCGATAGGCGGAGCGATACAGGGCATCGCGGGCTGGATGAGCGCGTCGGCACCGGTGAAGAACGCCTCGGCCTCGCGCTGCATCAACACGCGATCTCGCATCGCGCGCACGTAGTCATCGGGATCGATCCGGAACGACCACTCCAGACGTTCGAGCACGTCGGCGCCATAGCCTTCCGGGTCGCGCTCGAAAAACGGCCTGTGGAACTCGCTGAACTCTGGCCCCGTGACAAGCGGGAACAAATCCATCAATTTTTGAAAATACGCAAAGGAGACATCTTCCACTTCAGCACCCAGGTCCCGGAACACCGCCGCCGCCGCCTCGAACGCCGCCGTGATTTCAGAATCTACCGCGGCGCCTCCATGATAATCCGGGCAGAGGAGGATGCGGCTGCCGCGAACGCCATCTTCGATACCCGCAGTGTAATCGGGAACAGGAACATCCCGGGATTTCGCATCACCGACGTCGTAGCCCGCCACGGCCTGAAGCATGAGACCTGCGTCGCGCGCGGTGCGCGTCATAGGGCCGGCGTGATCGAAACTCGGGGAGTTGGGGCAGATGCCGTGCAAGCTCACCCGGCCGTGGGTCGCCTTGAAACCCACAACTCCGCAAAGGGCGGCGGGATTGCGGATGGAGCCACCCGTGTCCGTACCGATGGCGGCGGGCGCAAGTCCCGCCGCGCAGGCCGCGCCCGAACCGCCGCTCGATCCGCCGACGATGCGCCCTGTATCCCAAGGGTTTCGCACCGTGCCGTAGTGAGGGTTGATGCTCACCGGGGCGGCGGCGAACTCGTGCGTGGTCGTCTTGCCGAGCATGACGGCGCCCGCATCTTTCAGGCGCCTGATGATCTCAGCGTCCTCGCGTGGCACGTTGTCACGGTGAAAGGAAGAGCCGTTGGTGGTAAGCACCCCCGCCGTATCGACTATGTCCTTTGCGCCGTAAGGAACCCCGTGCATGGGACCGCGCCACCGGCCACTCATTATTTCGGACTCGGCGGTTTTCGCTCCTTCCATGGCGAGATCGGGCGTTATGGTCTGGTAGGCAAACAGTTCGGGATTCAGCGCCTCGATGCGGCGAAGATGGGCTTCGGCAACCTCGACGGGGGAAACTTGCTTTTTGCGAATCATCTCCGCGAGGTCATGAATACTGGTAAAACAAAGGTCGTCGCTCACTTCATTCTCCTTGGAGGCCGAGCCGCACGACACCTCCACGCGGGCTGGCCCCTCGTCGACGAAGCGGGGCTCCCAGCCTGCAGGCACCAAGCCGTCTTCGACAAGAAGTTCATAGTAGTGCTTCAGGCCTTCGAGTTCCTCGCTTCCCAAATCGTAACGGATGCACTCGGTGAGATAACACCATGCCGTGTTCTTATCCACGCCCGGCGGAAGTCCCCGGTCGATGATCTCCTCGATACGTCCGACGCCCTCTTTTTTGGCGCTGCGCAATAGTGCCGCGACATCAGCGTCTCCCGCACCGTGCCGGAACACCCAGAGTGCATAGACGAAGGGAAGACCCGTGAAGTTCTGCCACTCCTCCCCTAAATCGAGCACATAGTGATCACCCGGCGGTTCGCGCAGGGCGTTGTCACCGATGAGCAGGAAAGCGTCGAGCGACTCGTCCTCGCGCGGGGGCTTCAGCGGATCGATGGGCACGAACTCGGGCTCCGCACCCCAGCGGTGTTTGAGGTAAACGCGCGCCATGTTCGTCGCGGCCAGCGACCAGCTATCCAGCCCCACGCGAAGCACTGAATCCGCAGGCTTTCGACAATAGAGCCGGATACTTTCCACAGGTCCTTTGCTTGCGATGCCTACACCGGACGCAAATCGAGCGCATCGCATCTGAAAAAGGGCGAATGAAGAGACGAGTGCGCCGTCCAATTCTCCGCGTGCAAGCATATCCGCCAGTTTCGAGGGGGGTTCAACAATGAGTTCAACCGCTCCGTTTGCCTCAAGCGCTACTGTGAGAGGTCTCGCGTTTAGAAAGGGAACGGTACCAAGCTTCATGGTATTGCTCAGGCGTGGACTGCCCATAGATCTCCCTGGCGTGTGACTTCCCGATAGAGCGTGTCCCGCTCGACGGGCTCGCGCCCCGCCTCTCTGATGAGGTGGCGGATGTCTTTCACTGTGAGCGCGTGCGGGGTCTTAGCACCCGCCATGTGGTATATCTTCTCCTGAACGACGGTGCCGTCCAGATCGTCCACGCCGAAGCGCTGCGAGATTTGCGCAATGGACTGACCCACCATGATCCAGTAGGCCTTGATGTGGGGAATGTTGTCGAGCAGAAGGCGGCCTACGGCGTAGTTCCTGATGTCGAGCATCCCGCCCGTGGGGGGGATGTCGTCCATCTGCGTGTTCTCGGGATGAAACGCGAGCGGGATGAAGGTGGTGAACCCGCTGGTTTCGTCCTGCAGGTCTCTCAGCCTCAGCATGTGGTCCACGCGATCCTCGTTCGATTCCAGGTGGCCGTAGAGCATGGTGCATGTACTGCGGATACCCTTGCTGTGGGCGATGCGGTGGATTTCGAGCCAATCCTCTGCCGAGTGTTTGCCCTTGCAGATTTTGGAACGCGTGGGTTCGGCGAAAATCTCCGCCCCGCCGCCGGTGAGGGAACCAAGGCCGGAACGCACCAGATGATCCAGCGTCTCCTCGACGCTCATCTTCGCGACGTGATCGGCCAGCCAGCGAATCTCCGTCGCCGTGAAGACCTTGAGGTGGAGTTGGGGATGAATCTCCTTGATGCCCTGGATCATCTCCAGATAGTAGTCAAAGGGCAGATCGGGATGGAGGCCGCCCACCATGTGAAACTCCGTACGGCCCCGGCCTAGCGTTTCCGCCATCTTGAAGATTTCCTCGAGCGAATACGCATAGGCGTCCTGCTGGCCTTCTTTCTTACCGAAGGCGCAGAACTTGCACGCCTTCCACAATACGCAGATGTTCGAATAGTTGATGTGGCTGTTCACGTTGTAGTAGGTGCGATCCCCATGCAACCGCTCGCGCACGATGTTCGCCATATAGCCGACGGCGTTGATATTCTCGGTCTCATAAAGGCGCACACCCTCCTCGAACGAGAGGCGAAGCCCTGCTTCTACCTTTTCGAGGATATCGCCCAGTGGGCTTCTTGAGATGCGGGCGCGCATGAAGTCGCAGTTCATGGTTCACCTTTCGTATTTCGTCTCATCGGAGAATCGACCAACACGGCAAGACAACGTGCATTCTGGACGCCGGAGGGTGCGATGTCAACGAGGAGGCGGATGCAGAAACGGTCCCACTTCCCCTGTATCGGGCGTTCTTTTCACTCCCCGAAGGGGTATCTCAGGCTGAGTGTCACGGACCAGTGGTTCATTCCCGTCATTTCGGCGGCATTCGTGAGATCCGTAACCAGGTGAGACTCGTAGGCGACCTCGGCCTCCTTGTCGCACATCATGGAGCAGGTGAACTTGAAACCCTTCAGCACCCTCTCGTTTCCGCGGTAGTCGGGGCCTGCGTGAAAATGCGCGGACAAGGTGGTGTCCGTCAGGTCTTCGTCCTGGCGGCCGCCATGACAGTCAAAACGGCGCACAGTTTTTTCTGAATTGTTCGCATTTCGTCCTCTACCTCTCAAAGTTGGATTGTTTGTGCGGAACCTCGTGTTGAACGACTCCATAGCCTAGCATCGCGAGCGTCAAGAATGCCAGAGGTATGACAAGCGTCAGCCCTGATTGCCCGGATGCCGCTCTATCTTGACCTCGGTGGTGAGCTGCGAACCACCGTTTCCCCGGAACACGCCGCGGTTCGGGGGCACGTCCGCATAATCACGACCCACCGCCACGCGGATGTGGCGCTCGTCTCCCTCGGTATTGTTGGTAGGGTCGAAGCCCGTCCAGCCAATGACGGGAAACCAGCACTCCACCCACGCGTGGCTCTCGCCCATGGCCTTGCCTGAAGTTTCGGGACCGAGATAGCCCGACACGTAGCGGCACGGAATCCCCCAGCCACGCAAGATGGAGGCCATCACATGCGCGTAGTCCTGGCATACGCCCTGCCCGGTCTCAAGTATTTCCTCGATGGGCGAGTCCACCCGGGTATTCCCCGGAATATAATCAAAAACGTCATAAAGCTTCGCGGAAAGCTCGCGCGTACTCACGAGAGGGTCGTCTCCCAACTCTATGCCGTGGGTTGCCACAAATGTCTCAAGCGCAGGACTCGGGTAAACGAAACTGCTCGGGTTCGCGAGCGGCCAGAGTTCGGACGTCCATGCGGCACTCCGAAGCGCCTTCCGTGTGCCGGGTTCGAGCCTGTCTGGAGGGGAGAAGAGTGGCCCCACCTCCACGCGCGAGCGCGCCTTGACCTCGAATCTCGCATGTGGACGGGGACGATCCAGAAAATGCGCGGTATTGCCAAACGGATCGGTGAACTCGAAGAGACGTCCCTCGGGATCGGTCCGAACCGAAAACTCGTTCAGGGTCTGTTTGCGATCACGCAGCGGGCAGAGATAGAGCGTCATCACCGAGGCCTGCACGGGCATCTCGTATTCGAAACACATGACATGCTCGACCGTATAGCTCACTATCATGCCGGAATCTCCTCGGCCAGTGAGCGGTTGACGTAGGCCGCCATTACCAATTCGTGGAGCGCGCGGGTATCGTTTCCTATCGCTTGGCAAAATGCGGCCGAATCAACCTCGGCCGATCCCGCCGCATCCATCTCGATAGCCGCCGTGAAGCGAAGCGCCATCCGGTGCGGCGGCGCAAGGGGGTAGCGCGCGCCAAGGGGGTCGATTCCAGCGAGCACCTCCTCTATCCGCTGCGCCGAGAAGCGAAGTGAACGTGGAAGATCGGGGTCGCGGGCCAAAAGGCCGAGCACGTTCTCTCTTTGGACCTTCATCGAATGGCGACGGCAGTAGATTTCATATGCACGACACACTCGAAGCAGATCTGCCCATGAGAGTGCGGAGACGTCCCGTCTCGCATGCGCAAACTCGACCCACGCCCCCAGAAGTGCGGCCTGGTGCTGCGCACGCTCGATGAAGCGACCCAATTCCAGAAAGCGCCAGGCGTCGTCGCGCGGCATCGTCGAGTGCACCACGCCTGCGAAAAGCCGCATACGGTCGATGATTTCGAGCGCCAACCGTGCAGGTGACTGCTCCCATTGCGCGGCGAAATTCACCTCGCGCATCCAGAGATAACCCTGGTTCAGGCGCGTCCATATGGCAAGCGCAAGCTGTGCGCGTACGCGCTGGCCGCTCTCGCGTGCCTGGCGCCAGCAAGAGAGGATGGAGTCTGGATTCGCGCCTTCTTCCACGAGATTTCCCGCGAGAGTGTAGGCGTCTGGCATGAGATACACCTCGGGTTCTTCGGTGTCTGAAATCGTGCCGGGCGGCGGCTGGCCCAGTGCCCGGTATATCGCCGCCCACCCGACGGCCAGTTCATCTACGGAGCGATCGACGAGTCGGTTGAGCTGATATTCGAGAAGACGTGCTGTCTGCTCGACGCGCTCCGCGTAGCGGCCCATCCAGTAGAAATCGGCGGCGACCCTAGCCAGCATGATCCTTTTCCTTATTGTCAATCTCCGCTGGGCGGGTCCCTGTGCCCGCCCTGTATCCCAATCCCTAGTCCATTTACGCGCATTACTCGAATTGAAACCAAGAGAGGCCACGGGAGACCTTCCCTACGGCACTGCTCTTCACTGATCGGCGCTCCCTCATCCCCCGACCGGGATCGATCGCTACGACTCCAGCACCCAGGTGTCCTTGCAGCCCCCACCCTGGCTCGAGTTCACAACGAGGCTGCCGCGCCTGAGCGCGACACGGCACAATCCGCCCGGAACCACAAATTGCTCATCGCGTCCCTGAAGCACGAAGGGGCGAAGATCCACATGGCGTGGTTTGATGCCTCCCTCGACGAAGCACGGCGAGCGCGACAGGGCGAGCGTGGGCTGGGAGATGAAGTTTGCCGGGTCGGCGCGTAGCCGCGCGGCGTATTCCTCACGCTCGGCTGCGGTGGAGTGCGGACCTATGAGCATCCCGTAGCCGCCCGAGCCGCCCACCTCCTTCACCACCAGTTCGTCGAGATGTTCCAGCGTGTAGGCCAGACCCTCGGGCTCGCGGCAAAGGTGCGTCTCCACATTGGAGAGAATCGGTTCCTCGTTCAAGAAGTAGCGGATAATCCTCGGCACGTAGGCGTAGATGCTCTTGTCGTCCGCGACGCCGGTCCCCGGCGCGTTGGCAAGCACGAGATTTCCTGCGCGGTAGGCATGGAAAAGCCCCGCAGCACCCAGGAACGAATCGTCCCTGAACGTGACGGGATCGAGAAAATCATCGTCTACACGTCTGTAGAGCACATCGATGCGACGAAGCCCCGATGTCGTACGCGCATACAACCCTGCGTCGCGCACGAGCAGATCCTGCCCTTCGACCAGGTCGACGCCCATCTCGCCCGCGAGAAAAGCGTGCTCGTAGTAGGCGGAATTGTAAATACCGGGTGTGAGCACAGCTACGTTCGGCTCCTTCGACGAGTGGCCCAGGGAAACGAGTGTGGAATAAAGATGCTCGGCGTAGTCGGCCACCTCGCGGACGCGGTGCTCGCGGTAGAGCCTCGGCAGCACGTCCTTGATGGCGTTGCGGCAGGCGAGCATGTAGGAGACTCCCGAGGGGACGCGCAGGTTGTCTTCCAGGACGGCGAAGCCCTCGTAGGTGCGGACAATGTCCGTTCCGCAAACAGCGACATATACATCATGGGGAACTTTCAGACCGCGCATCTCCACGCGGTATTGTGGACAGCCGAGCACGACTTCGACGGGCACAATTCCCTCGCGCAGGCACCGGCCCTCGTGGTAGACGTCTTTCAGGAACAGGTTGAGCGCCATCAAGCGCTGCTTGAGGCCTCGTTCGACATGATCCCACTCCGCCGCCGTGAGCAAGCGCGGCACGCAGTCTATCGGGATGATCTGCTCGGTAGCCTCCTCGGCGTCAAGCACCGTGAAGGTGATGCCTTCATATAGAAAACGGCGGTAGACACCTTCCTGGAGTTTTTCCAGATCCTCACGCGAGAGTTCGGCGAGCGCGGCTTTCAGCCGCCCGCTCGCTGCGCGCGCCTTACCGCCTGCGTCGAACATTTCGTCGAAGAAGTGCGAATCGATATCGTATCCCGCGAAAGGATCCTCACCTCGTACCGTGGCGCCCCGCTTCGCCTCCGTGTTCATGCGCGTCTCCATGCATTATCGAGTCACGGACAGGGTAACCACGTTCTGGACTTCGTTCAAGTTTACAGGGGAGGCCTGCATGGACAGGTTGCGATCTTGCCTCTACATCCAAAGCCTCAACTCCTCTCCTGATGCCCGGAAATGATTCCCAGGGGGAGTGATTTCGAATGTCCGTGTATTCCAGTAGCCGGGCAGGTCCTGTCCCTGCCCACGGATATATTCGCTCATGCCCTTGTTGACCCAATCGGCCAAGGCTGCGAGAGCCGGCGACGTAACGAAACGCGCATTCTCGCCTTCTAGGTTGTCTTCGGTAATCGCACGGACTCGCGCGGACGCAGTTCATATGTTGGCGGGAATCCCGTACCCGATAGTTTGGGCAAACGTTTCTCTCAAGCCGGTCGAGGGGCGTCACCGCTTGCCTCACCGCGTCCTTCAGCAGGCTCGTCGCCTCGCTGAGCAGAAGCAACTGCACCTCGTGGGCCTCTTCTGCGGAGGCGTTCGCATGCATGAAGGCGAAAGGACGCCCCTGTCGATTCATCTCGGCACCAGAGGCTTTTGGTGAAACCTTCCATATGGTTGAACATTCGTTTCCCGGACGGCCGGGACCGAAACTTCCGGGGTCCGGCTCATTTTGAGTCGTGCGCTATGGCCTGACCGCCTCCATTCCGGCCAAAGAGGCCATACAAAACCTTGCCCGTATTTCTCAGTTTCGCGTTTTGGGATCCAGAGCGTCGCGCAGACCATCACCGAAAAGATTGAAACCGAGCACCGTCACCATGATCGCCAGTCCCGGCGCGACAACGTTGAACGGCCTTACGACGAGCGAAGTCAGGTTCTGCTTTAGGTCAAAACCCCATGAAGGCGTCGGTGGCTGGGAGCCCAGCCCCAGAAACGAGAGGTTCGCCTCGAGCAGGATGGCGAAAGCGATGGAGATGGTAGCCGAGACGATCAGCGGGGCGAGGCAGTTCGGCAAAACATGCAGGAAGAGCAGCCGGAAGTCCGAAGCCGAGACGCTTCGAGCGCCCTCGACGAATTCCTGCTCCTTGACGGCCAGAACGCTTCCCCGCACGACGCGCGCGAAGATGGGAATGCGCACGACGGCGAGCGCCAGTAACACGTTGGCCGTGCTCGGCCCGAGAATGACCATGATGACAATGACGAGCAAAAAGTGGGAAAGGCGAGGATGAGATCCATGAAACGCATCGATATCAGATCGAACCAACTCCCGTAATAGCCCGCGCAGACGCCGAGCGGGATACCCAGAAAGACCGCCAGCACGATGGATCCGAGACCCACGAAAAGTGTGACGCGAGTGCCATAGATGACGCGCGAGAAAATGTCGCGGCCCAGCGGATCCGTTCCGAACGGAAATTTCAGTGAGGGCGGCATCAGGCCCGGCCCGGCTGGGTCCTGATACGAATTGGGGGCGATGACGTCAGCTGACATCGCGACCAGAACGAGGGCGACCACGATGACGAGCCCGGCGACGGCCGTCTTGCTCCTGCGCAGGCTACGCCAGAATAAAGACAGCATGCCCTGGTGATCGATTTCCTCGCCGTTTCGGGAAGGCGACTCGAAATTCGATGCGTGCTTCCCGTCATCCTGGCCAGCGGGTACGGCTACGGTCTCGCGCTGGTCAGGCTCAGTTCTCATAACGAATTCTCGGATTGAGATAGGCGTAGAGAACATCCACCGTCAGGTTTGCCAGCACGAAAATCGAGGAAGACACCAGAATAAAGCCCATCACGGCCGGGTAGTCCCTGCTCGAAATGGCGTTGATTCCATACTGCCCCAAACCGGGAATGGAAAATATCGTTTCGACGATGATGGTTCCTCCGACGAGGAAGCCCACCTGAAGGCCCATCACCGTGACCACGGGGATGAGGGCATTCTTGAGCGCATGCCTGAGAATTACGACGAACTCGACGGCCCCTTTCGAGCGGGCCGTGTTTACGTAGTCCTGTCCGATGACCTCGAGAATGCATCCACGGACGAGGCGGGTGAGGATGGCACCCCGGGTGAGTCCGAGGGTAAGTATGGGCAGCGCCATGTGGGAGAGATGTTCGGTCGCGCCCGCCGACCAGGGTTTGTAGCCCTGCACCGGGAAAACGCCGAGACCCAGCGAAAAGAGCAACACGAGTACGATTCCACCGAAGAATTCGGGCGTGGAAATACCCACCATCGCCCCGGTCATGGCGGTGTAGTCGCTCGGCGTGCAGGGGCGAACGGAGGAAATGATTCCCGCCGGAAGCGCCACCATCAGTGCCACGATCATGGCCCCGAAGATGAGTTCAAGGCTCACGGGAAGATGTTCGAGTATCTGGTCCAGGACTGGCAGGCCCGAGAGGACTTCCTTTCCCCAGTCCCCCCAGACCAGCCGGCCGATCCAGAGCAGGTACTGAACATGGATAGGACGGTCGAGGCCGTAGTGGCTCCGCAGTGCCGTCGCGACATCCTCCTCGTAGAACTCGCCGAGATAGGCCTCAATGGGGTCGCCAGGTATCGACTGGATCGCCAGGAAGACCACCATTGTAATTCCGAGCAGCGTCGGAATCAGCAACAACACCCGCCGGATGATGTACGCCCTCATAACTTCCCCATCCGCACCAGTTTAGCGATCAAGCCACACGGACGTGTAGTCGAGCATCATCTTGCCTAGATTCGTGAAGCCCTTCACGTCGGATCTCGTGGCCTGAAGAAAAGAGAAGCTCGCGATGTTCGGGTAATATCCCTGCGCCAGTATGTAGCGCTGGAGTTTGTGGCTGATGTCGATCTGTTTTCGCGGATCGATGGTGGAGCGCCAGAGATCGAGCAGCCGGTCCACCTCGAGGTCCTTCATGTTGTAGTAGTCGATCCCCGATTTCGAGTGAATGGTGTGCGAGTTGCTGTTCGCCGTGCGCGAGGAAAGCGTGTTTTGAAGTGTGATTTGAAGCTTTCTCTGACGCACGAAGGCACGGTTCCAGGTGGCGTAGTCCACGACGCGGATGTCCATGGAAACGCCAAGCTTGGCGAATTGCAGTTTGAGCGCCTGGGACACCTCAATGTGGGCCGGGTCGGAGTTATTGGTGGTCAGAGTGAACTTGAGCGCTTTGCCACCCGGTCCTTAGCCGGCTTCCTTGAGCAGTGCCTTGGCCCTGGCGGAATCGTAAGGGCACTCGGCGGTGAGGTCGAGCGCGTCCTTCGCGCCCGCGGGCGAGTAGCTCACCCACGGCTTGGCGAGTCCGCGCAGGGCGGTCTTGACGATCTGGGCGCGGTCCACGCCGAAGCAGGAAAGCGCCCTTCGAACTCTCTTGTCCTTCCACGGATCCCGCTGGCCGTTGATCGGAAAGGCGTAGTTCATGGTCTGGGGACCGACGAGCACCTTCACCCCGGGCGTTTTTTTCGCCGTCGCGTACAGTGGAAGCGGAAGGTTGTTGATGATGTCTATCTCACCAGCGGCGAGGGCGTTCATCCGCTGGTTTGCGTCTGCCATGAAGTAGAACTCGATCCGATCGACGTAGGGCAGGCCCTTTCTGAAGTATCCCTTATGCCGCTCGGCGAAAAAGTGCCGATTGCGCTTCCATTCGACGAACTTGAACGGGCCGCTCATTACCGGGTGGCGCCTGAATTTCTCGATGTTCATGTCATAGGACTTGGGGGAAACCAACACGAACCGCGAGAAGGCCGCAGACATGGCGTCGAGCGTCATCGCCTTGCCGACATCGTTCTGGTGGATACTAACGGTGTATTTATCGAGTACTTCCACCTTGTTGATGTGGAAGAGGTAGCCGCGGAATATGTTGCGCCATTTGTATTTCGGGCTTTTCTTCTTCAGTTCCTTGACCCATGTCGGAACGACCTTGCCGCTGATGATATCGAAATTCCATTTGACCGACGCCGCGTCGAGCGGCGTACCGTCGTGGTACGTGCCGCCCGGGTGAAGCTTGAAGGTGATGACACGTCCATCATCGGAGACTGCCCAACTCTTCGCCGCGCCCCCGACAATGTTGAAGTTCTCATCGAGGCGCACCAAGCCGGACCCGATCGCCTCGCGATACACCTTGCGCCCGAAACCGACTCCGAGCGGGTCCAGGTTGACGGCTTCTCCCTCAATGGCAACCTTCAGGGTGCCACCCCTCTTGGCCGCATCGGCATCGGTTACGGGGCTGGATACCAGGAACAGGATGGAAAGAACGGATATCAGTATTGGAAGCATTGTGCCACCTCCTTTCAGGGTGTTGCTCAGGATGTTGCGAGCAATGTAAAAGTGAAATATCCTCCTCTCTACAACCCTTGTCGTTCTGGCTTGCACTACATCGTAAAACTGACGCGTGAGCGAAAATCGACTCCCGCAGGTCGTCTCCCCGTTCGCTTTACCCTTTCACCTTGTCCAGAATACCGGTCGCCTCCAGGTCCCTGCGGAACGCCTCCTTCTCCCGCTGCGTGAGGGGCACGATGGGCGGACGCGGATCCCCCGAGGGCAGACCCAGAAGCCTCGTCCATTCCTTCAGGTACGCCGTCGTCCGTCCGTTCGGACCCGTCGTGAAGTACTTCCTCCGCACCGCGCGCAGCGGTTCCAGTGAATAGTTGATCTGCCACGCCCTCTCCGTCTCCCCCGACAGCGCCGCCTCGTAGTAGTCGCGGATCGGCGTGTAGCCCGGCACCTGGAACAGGTACGGAAGCGGCGAGGACATGTGCACCTGCATCCCAAGGTGCAGGAGACTCACCAGGAAGTGCTCCTCGTTCGGGTCGCACACCACTATCTCCTCCCCCACGCGACGCCGCACCTCGCTCTGGTGCGCCATGCTGGGAACCGCGTTCTTGATGCAGCAGATGTTCTCCAGTTCGCAGAGCCGCTCGATCAGTTCGGGACTCAGCGTCGTCCCCGATTTCGGCTGGTTGAACAGCGACAGCCCGATGTCCACCTGCTCGCAGATCGTCCGGAAGTACAGGAATATCTCCTCGTCGTCGTGCGCCCCGTACACCGGGTTGATCATGATCGCGTAGTCCGCACCCACCTCCTCGGCGCGCCTCGTCAGTTCCACCGCTTCCCGGATGTTGATGTGCGGCGTGTGCGGTATCGTCTGCGCAACCCCACGGCTCTCCTCGCACACGATGTGCTGCACACGCCTGCGCTCCTCGGGAGAGAGCGACCAGAACTCCCCCATCAGGCCGTTGCAGAAAAACCCGTCGATCCGCAGGTCGTCGATGCAGGTCCGGACGAAGCGCCGCAGACCATCCTCGTCCAGCTCCCCCGCGGGCGTGAACGGCGTCGTCAGCGCCGCCCAGACGCCCCTCATGTGTTCCCGGCAGTACGCCTTCGCCTCGCCCTTCGTGTATTCCATCTCCTCCCCCCATAAGCAGTCGGTAACGAAATCCCCGGACAGACTCTCCCCCGCCCACTCCCTACCCGGCAGGAAGGCCCGTGATCCGAGAACTCATCTTGATGCGGTAGATGTGGTTGTTCCCCGCTCCGTGCAGAAACGATATCACGTCGCGGAGGTATTTCTCGACCGGACAATCCCGCATGTAGCCCAGCCCCCCGTGCACCTCCAGAGAGAGCCGGCACACCTCGTACGCCGCTTCCGAGCACACCACCTTCGTCAGACACGACAGCTTCGGATCGTACTCCTCCGCGTAATCCACCGCCCAGGAGACAGCACCAACGTGCGCAGGCCGAACCTGGAATTCTCCTCGACGATCTCGGTGGGGATACAATTGGTCGGATCCGGATCGCAGTCGAAATCGGCGACGACCGGTTGCACGTTTCGGTCGATGCAGTCGCGCGCGTACGTTTGAAATTCCTTTTGTTTCCTGCTCAAGGGAAATTCCATCGTTCCTCCTTCCGACCAAATCCGCGAGAGAAGGTGAACAAGGGTCGCGCAGGTTTCCCGCCCAAGGCAGGTAAAGCGGGTAACGCCGGAACGATGCCGCCATTCATGAACGTGCTCAGTTGCGAATAATCCAACATCTACAATCGGTGGTTTGTTGTCAACCCGCTCGGTTCAGCCGATCTCCGGAGAAACGCGTACTCTCTCGTGCGATGCGTTCATCCGCTCCCCGGTGGCGTCGAATCCCCGATGCGGGTTGCAAACGCCGCAGGTGAGCGGTTCGCTAGGGTCTGGCACAGATGACATTCAGAAGCGCCTGTCTGCCTTCCACCCGAACGGCGTGGAGCGCGCGTTCGAGAGCGGGTTTGATCTGTTCGGGCGCCTCGACCATCTCTCCGTAACCGCCGCAAGATTCACATATTTTTTCAAAATCGGGCGAAGGTTCAAGCGCCGTGAAGGGAAAATCGTCCTGGCCCACAGCCCATCCGTCCGGATAAATCACCCGCGCATTCCGCTTCACGGAGCCCCAGGTTCGATTGTTAAAAACGACTACCAGCACGGGAATATCGTGCGCGCTCGACGCGAAATGGCAGGCGACGGGGTTGCCGAAGACGTATGCGCCGTCCCCCAGCGTCACGATGACAGTCCGGTCCTTTGCGGCCAATTTGGCGCCCAGCGCCGCTCCGAAACCCCAGCCAGACCGGCAGCGGGGGGGGGGGGGGTGATCGAAGTAGGTACCGGGCCTGGTGCGCGTGAGTTGGGTCCCGACCATGTCGTATTCGTTCACCAGGATGTCATCCTCCCCCAGCGCGTCGTTGATGCAGCGCGAAAGCCAGACAAACTCAATGGGACGGCTCGCAGAAGCCTTTTCCGCCTCTTCCCGCCATTTGGCGCGTTGAGCGGCGTGTGACCTCTCAAGCTCCTCGCGGCGATCGGCGATCTCGGCTTCCCTGCCCGCCAGCAACGGGCGAAGCGCCTCTCTCAGCGCGGCGAGGGCAGGCGCCGACTTGGACTGAATCGACAAATCGGCAGGGAACCCCCGAATGGGGTAACGGGAGAAATTCGGATCGACCGCTAACTGAATGAAACGGGTTTCGGGTTTCGGCTGCACCTGCGAGGGTATCCATGGAACGGTCGATTCGACGGTCAAAACGGCGTCAGCCTTCGGGAAATGCTCCCACAGCGCATACCCCTGGTGTAGCGGATGATTCGTGGGGAAGTTCACGAACTCCCGGAATCGGTCTTCAATTACCGGAAAAGCGCCCAATTCGGCGAGCGCAATCAGTTCGCCGACCGCATCCGGATCGCTCCCCATCATTCCGACGTGAAGTACGGGATGACTTGCCCCGGACAGCATTTTGGCCGCTGCGTCGATCGCATCAATATCCGGGAAAAGACGGGCGGGCCGGGTCGTTCGGGGTTTTTCCCAATAGGAAAACTCCTTCTGGGGAGCGGCCAGCACTTCACGCGGCAAAACGAGATATACGGGCCCCATGGGATGAGAGGCAGCGATACCGAGCGCGCGATCGACCACCGTTTCGAGTTGTTCAAAGTTCCGCAGTTCGTAGTCCCACTTCACGAACTCGCGGACCATTGCCCCCTGGTCGAAGCTCTCTTGCGCCCAGTGGATGTATACGTTGCGGCTCCCGAGCATGCCCGACTCGGTGATGGGCGTACGCCCCGCAGTGAAAAGCATCGGTACGTTGAGTCTGTTCGCGTTGATGAGCCCGATGACCGAGTTCGCCGTTCCTACCGATACATGAACCATGACGAGTTGGGGCCGCCCGGTCACCATGGTATAACCGTGCGACATGCTCACGGCGAGCATTTCGTGGGGCGCGAGAATGGGAATCGGACAAGGCCTGCCATCCGCGCGAAGTTTGGCCAGCCCTTCGATTATCGAGGGGAAGTCGGTTCCGCCGTTGCCGAAAAAGTATTCAATCCCGCGGTCGGCCAACAAGGCAAGATACGCTTCGGCAGTGGTCTCGACGGCAATACGTTTCTTTTTCACGACACACCCTCCATAAGGTCCATCGAGGCCACAGGACCGTGGGCATGAGAATCGGGAAGATTTCGATTGATGACGCCTATTCACCAAGAGCGAACATCATACTATTCCTGAACAATCCCATATCCGTAGATTCATCGGCGAAACCGAAATTGTCAATTCGAGTTGCGCCCTCCAAGCCCACTGCCGCTGGCTGATTGGAATGGAGACTTCCGTCAAGACCGCAACCTCTTCCGCCGTCAGGAATTGCAGCATGGCCGTTTCCTCAGTTGTCGCTGGCCAGGGGAGTCGAGCGTCCGGGAGACCTTCCAGCCAATCCTCCCGGTCAAATCCCGACTCGGCCTCAAGCCGGTGCGGATTGGGCCTGGGCGTTGTTCCTGAACCTCGTGATGAAACCTTCGGCAGAGGGGCACCGGCGTTGCAGGAGGCTCGATTCAGCCTCCAATGTTGCGCTCGACATCCTCGAAACTCCGGATATGCGTGTTGAAACAGGACCGCCGTTTGTTTCTATGAGGACGCAGCACCCCGTGACCATGACGCGTCGGTGCTCGCTGCGGGTTCCAATGTGTCAAAGCTGAAAAAGAACGGACATACGCAGTTACAGGCCTTGGGCTCGCACTGTATCTGGTAATATTACCTTCACTTCCATAGATATCATCACACGCCATCATCTTGCGCTTCTACGGGATGGCCTCTGCATCAGGATATTGTGCCCGGTTCGCCCAAAGTGTAATCACAAAATTTTTCAAAGTGCCCCTGATGAAAAAGACGCAACGGGATCACGACGCATAGAGATTCTGCCGCGGTTCACGCCTTCCGCAGTAACGGCAAACGCGCGGATTTGCAAAATGCCACACTCCCGCTCAAGGCCCTGGATAGGCTTCGGGCGGCTTGGCGTCGTCCGGAGACCTCTTTGACTTTATTCGTTTTCTGCTGACGATGGCATCATCCTTGAGCCGCGCGATGGGGTCTTCCTCCTCGTTCCCGCGCCCGTAGGCGTTGCCCTTCTCGAAGGCGAGCCTGCCGAAGAGGCGGTTCAAGTTGTTGCGCGCGATCTGCTCGTCTTCTTCATCCTTCCCCGGCTTTCTCATGGCTTCCATCTCCCTCTTGTTTTACATGGAATATCAGCAGTTTACATGATTCGCCACCGATCGCCCAACGTCATGACCCTGACGCGGAAGGCGTCCACCCCTGTCTCGGCGATATGCCCCATGAATACCCCAGGCGGGAGGTTGATCGACTCATCCGTCAGGTCGAAAGTACCCCGGTGCATTGGGAACCATCCAGTGCGCCCGAGAAAATTTCGCTTACCGATATGAGGTTACATCGCAACTCATTCGGCGGTCCGGAAAACCCCATCCACCGGGGAAGAATGATCAACCGAGAGACGCATACCACTTCGCAATCGCCTGGCCCATCTCATCGGGCGAGTCCTCATGACAATAATGAATCCCGGGAACTGTCGACTCTTTCATGTTCGGCCAGCTTCGAACCATTTCCCGGTGTTTTCCCACGAGCACGGCGCCGGGATCCGAATTGATAAGCAACTTGGGCGCAGGATGATTTTCGAGCCAGGCGTTGTTGCGCTCGATGATTTCGAGAACATCCGCGGGTTCTCCCCCGATGGGAATCTCGCGCGGCCAGGTGAGCGTGGGTCTCCTGTCTTCGCCGGGATTGCTGTAGGGCCTTCGATATTCGTCGTGAATCTCCGGGGACAGTTCACGAACAACCATTGCAGGCAGAATCTTCTCCACGAAAAAGTTCTGCTCCAAAACGAGTTCCTCACCCTCCTCACTTCTGAACCTCCTGAAAAGGGTCTGCACCTCGGGCGGCCAGTGGTTCCACTCGAAATCGCCGACCACCCCCTGGCAGATTACGACGCCTTTGAGCGTATCTTGCCTCTCTGACGCCCATGTGAAGCCCAGTTGTGCGCCCCAGTCGTGCGTCACGATGGTGACGTTTTCCTCCACGCCCAGCGCGTCCATCAATGCGTTCGTGAAAGGCTGGTGATCGACCAGGCGATACATGGAGCCGTTCAGTTTTTCAGAATCCCCCTGTCCGATGTTATCTATCGCAATACAGCGGCCCAGCCCCTCGACGTGGGGAATCACGTTTCGCCACATGTAAGAAGAGGTGATGTTCCCGTGAAAAAAAATGATGGGGTCCCCCTCGCCCGCTTCTACGTAGGCCATCCTTCTGCCGAGGACCTGCACGAATTTTTTCTCATACCTCATGCGAGGTTCTATCTTCGTCATCTCGTTCCTCTTGCACTTGCCACTATTCCCCCACATGCAAGACCAGCTTGCCGCGCACGTGGCCTTCTTCCAGGAATGTGTGGGCCTGAGCGATGTTCTCCCCGTTCATGACACCCATATCCGTGAGTTCAGGCGCCTTGATCTCCCCCGCCTCCACCCAGTCACGGATTTCTTCGAGCGCTTTCTTGTAAACGCCGTAGCAGGCGGGACCGCCTCCGCGCACGGGCGCACGCAGGAAGGTGCCGTGAAACGAAGCTGATTTGGTGAACAGGGGACCTTCTTGGGATGAGAAGAACTCATCGATTGGTGCACCCGGTTCAGGTGTGATGGAAGAAATTCTCCCCCAGTAATCCACCACCTCGCAGCAGAGTTTCTTCATCTCGCGGCCCACGAAATCAAACGTGGCCGGGAAAAGACGTCCTCCGTTCATTTCAACCGCCTGATGAGCCAACTCGTCGAAAGAAAGACCAGGATACTTCAAGACGCCGTTCGGGGCGGGCCCTATCAGGCCCTCGATATATCTGGCACTCTCATCGCTTCCCGCCGTGACGATAATGGGAGAAGCGCCGATGCGTCTGAGCATCTGAAGACCCATGGTCCCCACGCCCCCCGAACCACCGGCCACGAATACCGCTTCTCCCGCCTCGACCCGTGCCTTCATGATAATCGCCTCATGGGCTGTCAGCGAAACGAGCGGCAGGGAAGCCGCCTGTGCGAAAGTTACGTTCCTGGGCTTTTTCACGACAAACGCCTGATGGATGCATACCAACTCGGCATACCCGTCCCCACCGCTGTCACCGAATCTCGGAAGATAGGCCATCACCTCATCTCCGGGACTAAATTCCGACACGCGCTCGCCTACCGATTCGACCACGCCTGCCGTATCCCGGCCCAGGATGATGGGAACCGCGCCCTGGTTTCCGCCACGTCTGGCCTTGAAATCGGTAGGATTCACGGAAACCGCTTTCGCTCGTAACCTGACTTCCTCCGGCGCAGGCTCTCTCTCGGGCCAATCGGCGTCCTCGAAATTCTCCACGCCTCCAAACTCTTTCAACACGACTGCTCTCATTTTCATCCTCCGCTATACCATCCATGCCCCGCCCGAGATGACCATTCCCTGACCCGTGACGTTCTTGCTCTCCTCGCTCGCGAGATAAACCGCCAAATGACCCACATCGTCTGGCGTTTGTTCGCGTCCGAAAGGAACCGTCGCCTCTACGTATTCGTCGAAAACCCGCCTCGCGGGTCTGTCTGTTTCCGCTCCGATGATGACGCCCAGGCTCTTCTCCCATATGTTCGTCCACAAGAGACCCGGATTGATCGCGTTCACGTTCACGTTGTAGGGAGCCATCTCCCTGGCCAGGCTTATGGTGAAATTCATGCACGCTGCCTTGGAGGCGGAATAATGTGGTACGCTCGCGTTCGCGCGTCTCGCAGCGAGCGAGGCCAGATTGATGATCTTCCCGTATCTGCGCTCGCGCATGTGGGGAGCGACCGCCCGGCACATCAGGAAAACGCCCGCGGCGTTGACCGCGAAGACGGCATTCCAGTCATCGAGCGTTATCCGATCGATGGGAAGACCCATGAGCGCGGCACCCCTGCCGTGGCAATTTACCAAAACGTCGATACATCCCATTCGGTCGATGGCTGTCTGCACGATGCGTTCGGCGTCCGTCTCATTCGCCACGTTCGCCGTCAGGGCAAAATGTGTCCCTTCGCCCGCGTCGTCCAGTCCGCTTCGGCTTACCTCATCGCTCAAGTCGACCACGCATATCCGCGCACCCTCGCGGGAAAAAGCGCGGATGATGGCCCGGCCGATTCCGCCGCCGCCACCCGTCACGACCGCTTTTTTCCCTTCCAGACGCATGCGCAACCCCTCTCACCAGGAAACATTACTCACGAAACCGGATTCATTTCGAATCATCCCCCCCCCTAGACCATCCAGGCACCGCCCGCCAAGAGCAGACCTTGTCCGGTGACGTTTTTGCTCTCATCGCTCGCGAGGTAGACCGCCATGTGGCCTACATCGTCAGGCGTCTGCTCGCGTCCCAGGGGAACCGCCGCCTGGACGAACTCGTCGAAAACGCGCCTCGCAGGCCTGTCCGTCTCCGCACCAATGATAACGCCGTGACCCTTCTCCCAGAGGTTCGTCCAGAGCAGGCCCGGGTTGATCGCGTTTACGTTCACGTTATGGGGGGCCATCTCCTTGGCGAGACTCATCGTGAAGTTCATGCATGCCGCCTTTGAAGCGCAATAATGCGGCACGTTTTCGTTTGCACGCCTTGCAGCGAGCGAAGCCAGGTTGATGATTTTCCCGTATCTTCGCTCGCGCAAATGGAGAGCGATCGCCCGGCACATGAGAAACACGCCTGTCGAATTCACGTTGAAGACAGCGTTCCATTCCTCGAGTGTGATCTTATCGATCGGGTTTCCCATCAGCGCAGACGCCCTGCCGTGGCAGTTCACGAGTATGTCGATATGCCCCATCCGTTCGATGGCCGTACGGATGACGTTCTCAGCGTCCGCCTCACTCGTCACGTCCGCTGCCAAGGCAAAATGTTCCCTCTCTTCTCCCGCGTCGGCGAGCCCCTGCCCGGCTACTTCGTTATTTACGTCGACCACGCATATCCGCGCGCCCTCACGGGCGAAAGCCCGGACGATCCCTCTACCGATTCCGCCGCCGCCCCCAGTGACGACCGCCGTTTTCCCTTCCAGACGCATTTGACTCCCTCCATGAAAGACGCCCGCACGCATCGGGCACTGACCGACCACGTACTCTTGTACGTTGGAAACTGATTCCCGTTCCTGAGGCGCGATTTGCGCCGATTCTAGCAGGAATGGTGCGGGGTGAGTATCTCGGAAACCGAACGCCTGAAACACATCCTGCGGGGAGTTTTCCTCGCCAGGGGAGAGTGGTATTCTCCCACTGCTTCAAAACCCTTTAAAGATTGACGATTGGCATCACGAAATTGTTCCTCAAAACGACAGGAGTTCGAAATGTCCTTGATTAAAATGGCGAAAGAATTTATCGACGTCGGTATCGTGGTGAAAGATCTGGAAGTTGCCGAAAAATTTTATGGCGGAATCCTGGGACTTCCCATCGTGCGCGAGGTCGAGATTACGGCGGATAAGGCTGTGCAAGCCGGCTGTGCATCGGGAAGGTTCGAGTTCAAGGCGTTTCAGGCCGGTGAGGTGCAGCTCAAAGTCGTCCAGGCGGATTCGGACCCGCCCGCGGGAGGCGGGATCGTGGACGCTTCGACCGGTTACCGCTACCTCACGTTCACCGTGGAAAGCGTCCAAGAAGCACACGACGCACTCGTGGCGGCGGGCGTGAAGATGATGGGCGAGATTACCGAAGTCGTGCCCGGCCGGTTCATTATCTTCTTCCAGGATCCCGACGGAAACATGCTGGAGTGCGTCGGCCCCAGGTAAGTTCATGCCGCGATTATGCACTTGATGCAAACGGCCACTACAAGGATGTTTTCAGGCAATCGTTTTTTTCTTGGGAGTGCTTGAAACGCTCCTCGACGGGAAGGCGAAGGGCAAGGGTAAAGCCTACAAGGGAAACAAGGCATGGGTAGCCGATGCTGGCCAGCATTGAGGATCACAGCGCCATGAGACGGTGAACTACTCCGAGGAAGAATGGGTAGTGGGAGACGTTCACACAAACAGCACCAAAAACGTGTGGAGCCTGTTCAAGCGTTCCATCATCGGCTTTTTCCACAAGATGAGCGTCAAGCATATCGCCATCTCCCCGAGTTGGAGTTCCAGTTCAACAATCGAGAAACCCCTTACATCTTCCGTGATACGATAAATTGAATCGTGAACACGAAACACGTCGAATACAAGGAAATGGTGGCGTAGTGAGTCATGCGGAATTATTGCTCTGATATAAGCTGACAAAAACCCATTGTAATTTTCAGAGATATGAAAGATAACCCAATAAAGGGAGGGAGGTCCATGAAGTTCAGCGAAGAGGAAAATGTAAACATGGCATCAGTTTTTGATGTCGCGAAATACATACTCGCCCAAACGGGCAAGATCACGACATGGAAACTGCAAAAACTAGTGTATTACTGCCAGGCCTGGCATCTCGTCTGGGATGAAGAACCCTTGTTTCCCGAAGCAATTCAGGCATGGATAAACGGTCCTGTATGTCCCGCTTTATACAAAAAACATCAAGGAAACTTCCATATCTCCACGATCCAGGGGAATGAGAACGTATTATCCGCAAACCAGCGTGAGACCATAGAAGTTGTCGTGTGTAAATACAATGAATACAACGGTCAGCAACTAAGCGACCTCACGCACTCCGAACCTCCTTGGAGAAACGCAAGAAAAGGCATCCCAACCAACGAAAGAGGCGCTCAGGTTATCTCCCATGAGTCGATGGCCGAATATTATGGCTCCCTACAGGAATAGAAGTAAACATTCAAAAAAGCTCCCCCAACATCTCGCCTCTTCAATCAATAAACCCAGCAAAAAAGTTCGTCAAGGGAAACACGAATCTTACGAGCATCTGGTTATTTGCTGGCATCTGGGCCTATTCGACTAGGATGGCCCGTGGGGTGAGAAGGCATGCGGGAATCTCGATTTCAAGAAACTCATCGACGAGACGATTTCAAACTGGGAAACCATGACTTGGGCTGAATTGTATAAACAGACCGGCGGCAGAAAACAAGGCAACAACCATCATCCGATCCCGGTTTCGAATCTTTCCCTTAACACAAAAAAGCGCCTCAAAGAAATCAAAAAAGAAGACACCGATGCAGTTATATCCCTGCGTATCAATTCCACCCAAAGACTATATGGGATCAGGGCAGGTCAAATATTCCAACTACTTTGGTACGATCCATGGCACGACAACCATCAAAAAGCAGTCTGCCAAATCAAAAAAAGATAAGAAAACCCCAAGGCTGCAATCCCCAAAATTCCGCATCTTGTGACTGTTTGCATCAAGTGTATAATTGCGGTTCATGCATGTGCACTCCGCCAAACTTAAATAACGACGCTGGCGCGACCCGGAGCAAAAACCCTGCCATGTAGACGGAATTTTGCGATGTGTGGATTTCTCCAGGAGTCTCTGGTGGAATTCATATTTGACGAAATACAGGGGTCGAAATCCGTCTTCCAGGCAATGATATGACTGACCTTCCGGAATCGATATAAACATCTGTTATTACTTATATATTTCTTTCTCTAGCCAACAGTTTGCTTGGCGTTCTTTCCAGAATGTTCTCGCTGGCCGAGACGTGGGATTTGCTCCCTCCCGGAAACAATCCCTGTCGCGCAGTACGTCCCTACAGGATGCGCCGTCGCGAGCAGTTTCTGACAGATAAGGAGTTCCGTCCAGGCAGGACGCTCGGGAACGCGGGGGCGGACAGGTCTGCATGGCCGCCTGCAACAGCCGCGATCCGGTTGTTAATACTGGTCGGATGCAGGAAGGCCGAGATACTGAACCTTCGCTGGAATGATGTGGACCATATGATGGGGGAGTTCAGGCTCCGGGACGCCAAGGCGGGTCCGCGTATGGTCCCCTGGCGACGCTCGCCCTGCAAGAATCTACATAACGAGTCGGTATGCCAAATGATCCTCTTGGCAATTATTCCGTTGGCGCATGTTCCTGCATGAGGACCAGTTCGCCAAGAATTCTCTCATGCCAACGCACGGTATACGCTGGTCGCAACGCGATACTCGACCTATAACCGGCATCTTCGAGAAGTCGCTCCAACGACACCAGCCGATCCCGAAATCCCAGCCGCACGCCGCAACGAAGACTGGCTCTGTCCGGTCCGCACAGAACCCAAGCGTCGTCCCGACTCAGCGCGTGAGCCCAGAGCGAGGCCTCTCCCCTGTCCATAGCGATATCCGGGATTCGAACGGCCAGTTCGGCACGCTCGCGGTCTTCGACTGGATAGATTGCTTCCAGGGAATCCCGCAACTCTCTGGCCTCGATTCGCAACTCGCGTCTGCGGTGCTGCAAGCCCGTTTGCGTCTCGGCGATGCAATCCTCGACGGTTTCCACATCATAGCCGCCAGTGAGTGCTCGCCACGAACGCGTCCTGTGGGTCTCCAAGATGACGCTCGTATCGACCAGTCCGGCGTTCTGATGTCGAGCCCTGGCGCATCACAGGCCGATTTCGCACCGGACATCATGCGCTTCGAAGGTATCCGCGAGAGTCTCGACGCTCATATCGAGCAGCCCAGCGGCACGGCGAACGGAAACACAACCCCCCTCGATCGCAAGTCCGAGCACTTGCATGAAGGGTCTCGAGAACGGGACGGGCGGAGTGTCCCGGATGTCATCCTCCCCGCTCCTGCGAAGCGCCTTGTCCGGCAGGGAACGCGCTGCCGAGGATTTCAACTTACCGAGCGCCGCCAGTCGCCATTTCAGGGCCGATGTCGTCACACGCAACTCGCTCGCCACAGCGTTCAGCCGTTCGATCAACTCATTCCGGGCGAGGTCTGACCAGTTTCCGAACCGCTTCAGGGTGGCGGTCGGCATGAGCACCGCTGAGGCGAAACTGTTGGCAAGCTGTTCGGCGCGGTCGCCTCCGCTTTCCATCGCTTCTTCGGAATGTCTCGGCGGCATCGCATCCCAAGTGAGAATATGGAACAGTTCATGGGCGAGTTCGAAATGACGCCGTCCTTCGGCCTCACGACGCGCGATTAACACTGCGTCGAGTTCGGGCAGGCGGCAGGCCGCGCCTGATATGCCACGCTCCATTTCCACCATGAGAACCAGGATGCCAAGTTCGCGTTCCATGACGTCCGCAAGGCGCACGGCGGGTACATCGCCGAGTTCGAATTCGGCGACAAAACGCTCACCTGCCGACATGGCGTCCTCGTAACTCGAACGGCGGGTGAGTCCGAGCGCCCGCCGCATCAGCGGTGTTTCATATTTGACCTGCGGCGCCAGCGTGCGAAATACAGCAATCCAGCGCCCGACGCTACGCTCACAGGCTTCGATCCGGGCGGCGTCGACGCCGCTCTGTCTCCAGGAGAAACGCCCTTCACCCGCGAGCAGGAACGGATCGGTGAAGTAACCCAGCGACGCGTCCAGCCTCTCGACCGCGAGCAGCAGTTCCTCCGCCTTCACGCGTCTCGCGCCCGTCTCAATGGCCGAAACTGTCTGCCGGTCCTTGAAACCGAATATCTTCGCCACCTCTTCCTGCGAGAGCTTGCGTTCCTCGCGCAGCGCCCTCATCCGCCTGCCGATAAGACCTGTCGTCACCGGAACCCCCCTTCGCGAATAATCTTGTATATTCAAGAGTACAATATATTCTGGCGATTTCATTATTGCATGCAAGTACGACTTGTGATCTGCCGTTCCCCGTTTCATCCGTGCTCGTGCCTGGGGGACAAGCACGGACAAGAGTCGTTCCACAGCGTACTTCCTGCATCTCAATCCCGGGCTGCTGCTTCGTATATTCTTGGGACGGACTTGGCTGCTGCTCTGTTGATCGTGCCACTGCTTCTGACAGCGGCCTGGTATTTCGGGCATCATATCGAAGAGTTACAAAAACAGGTGGGAATGGGCTAAACCGGATTTATCCTCCTGCCGGAGAACCGCGGCCACCTGGTTGACAGGGAAATTTCTGTGTCGAAAGTGGAGACCGAAAAAATGCGCGCCCCGCCTCATTGCGAAGCGCCGGTGAGCGAGGAGACGCCTGAACCGAAGACGGAATTCGAATCGACCGCGTGCGCGCCACGCGTGTCGATTCTGAGTACGTGCATCCGGCAACCGATGCCGTTTGACTGATAGACCTTGCGCATCGCATTGCCGACCTTGCCGG
Source organism: bacterium (assembly GCA_965200245.1). Lineage (GTDB taxonomy): Bacteria > UBA8248 > UBA8248 > UBA8248 > UBA8248 > Bin107. The sequence goes on from CBDATS010000004.1 coordinate 851,634, forward strand.
GGCTGTTCCGGCATATCGCCAGAATGCAGGGCCCTGCACCGCTGATGCATGCCCCCAGCGCGCCGGCTTCGTAGACCGCTTTGAACACCTCCTCCAGCGGGCCCATCAACTCCGCGCGATAGGGCTGGTGCAACCTGTCCTGCATGGCTTCACGGAACAACTCGTCCTGCCCGGTGGCGAAAGCCGCCATAAGCGCACCTACCCGCTGAACGTTGAATATCGCATCGGCCATGGAAATCTGCTTGGGCAGTTTCTGCCTCGCCGCGTGAGTGCTCACCTCGAAATCGGGGATCCCGATTACCCAGCGATAATCCCCCACCACGGGCATTCGAGTGTAGATGGTCCTCCCGTCAACAGTAGTCGCCGAGATGCAGAATCCCCCAATCAGCGCGGGCACGACATTGTCGGGGTGTCCTTCCATTTCCACGGCGATTTGAACGAGTTCGTCCATCCCCAGTGGACTACCGAGCAGGATATTCGCCCCTACGATACCGCCCACGATGGCGGCTGAACTGCTCCCCAGCCCTCGCGCAAGCGGTATGTGGTTGCGCTGTTTCATCCACAAGCCGCTGAAGGGTCTGCCTACATGATCGAACACGCGCTTCACAGCCTGTACGCAGACGTTCGATTTATCCTTGGGGATGACGTCGTGACCCTCTCCTTCGACTTCGAGCGCCACACCCCAAGGAAGGCTGTCAAGTTCAATGCGATTATAAATTCGTAACGCTACGCCCAGAGCGTCGAAACCCGGACCGAGATTCGTCGTACTCGCCGGGACCTGCACACACACCAAAGCCAAGGCGAACTCCTAAAACGTGTTAAGCCGAATGAATTCCTGAAGAGAGGGTGAAGGCACACCCGGCCTCGCGCATCTCCTCTATGGCCTTATCGCCGTCTCCGGGTTCGACATTCACCGCACGGACAGCATCTTCCACCACTATGACCTCGAACCCATCGCGCCTCGCGTCCAGAGCCGTGGCCTTCACGCAATAGTCCGTCGCCAGACCACAAACGAAAAGGCGCTCGATTCCCCTTGCCCGAAAATCTTCTGCCAGCGAAGTCCCGTCAAACCCGGAATAAGCCTCGGCTGCGGGGGTCGTGGCCTTCGATACCACCATCTCCACAGCGCCTGCGTTCATGCGTGGATGAAAGGCCGCACCCGGAGTATCGGCCACGCAGTGAACGGGCCAGATGCCACCCTGCGGCTGAAACGAGGCGTGGTTGGCGGGATGCCAGTCACGCGTCGCCACCTTCGTCCAGCCAGAAATCTCCAAAAGCCTGTTGACCGTTTCGACGATCGCGTCTCCCTCTGCGACGGCAAGCACTCCACCCGGACAAAAATCCACTTGCAAGTCGACGACGATGAGACCGTCTTTCACACTAAGTGAGTATTCAGTCACCCTATCTCTCTTCTCCCAGCTTGAGGCGCCATTTCTTCCAGCCCGGGCCCCTGCGTACGGAAATCTCTATCTCCAGTGGGTTCTCAAGAAAGACCTTCTCGAAAAAATCCACCGTCTCGACTTTCTTTCCCCTCGCTTCGAAAACCACGTCTCCCCGCCGAAGGCCCGCGATCGCCGCCGGAGCACCTTTCTTTACTTCGGACACCAGAAGCCCGCTCGCTTGCTCACCCCCGAAAAAGCGCGCCAGCGAGGGCGTGAGTTTCTGGAGCACAAGGCCCAGTCTTTCGGGGTGAGTGTATCCCCGCGGCGCATGAAAACCGTGCTCCATGACGCTATGTTTCACGTATATCGGAGATTTCATCCGCAACGCCAGCGCGATGGCGTCCGAGGGGCGACTGTCGAGGGAAAAGCGCCTGTCCCCTTCCTCCAGGTCAATCAAGGCGAAATACGTGCCGTTTCTGACATCCGTGATGACCACCCGGAGAACATTCACACCGAGGGTCTTGAGCATGTTGCGCATCAGGTCGTGCGCCATCGGTCGATGTGACTCGGCTTCTTCAAGCTCCAGGAGAATCGCCCGCGCCTCCGCCGGGCCGATCCAGATGGGCAGCAGCTTGCCGCTCTTTTTCTCCTCCAGCAACAGAACGGGATTGTCGTTTTGCCGCTCGACAAGTATGTCCTCCACCTCGACACGGCGAAGCTCTGCAGGCGCCGCGTACACGACCGAAAAGCACATTTGCACGCCCAGGAAAGCAGCGACGAAAAAACATCCGCATGATCTTTCAAACCACTTGAACCGCATGAATTCGATTCCTGATCGTTTTGCCTGCACCCGTGAAGTCGGCGGGCTCCCTTCAGCGCCTGGACTCTGTCGAAACCCGGAATACACACTCGGGAATCGATATATCCACCCGTTGCTGACCCGGCTTTTCCTCCACCTTGGTCTCGTAGATATCGTCGCAATCCAGGTCGAGCAGCGTGATATCGTATGGATATTTGTTGTCCACGTCGATATTGATCGCGAAAATCCGGTTGTTGATGGTGAGCGTTTCAAACTGGAACTTCCATTCATCGAGATATTGCTTGATCAGGGTTTCCTCTCCGGGAATACGCCTGCTCAGATCCCGCCGGACCCATCCAAGAAAGCGCGACCGACTCAAATCCGGTGTATCAAAACCCTCAGGTCTTTTTTCGACAGGACCATCTCCCGCATTTGCCGGTGCGGCGAATACGTTCCCCGAGCCCAGGAACCACATCGCCAGGAACACAAGAACACAGATGCGTCCGGTACGCATTATCATAAAAAACATCTCCTGCATCGGCGTCAAAACCGGCGAATGGGCGTGTTCGCAATACACACAGCCCATGCAGACTAGCACTCGCCGCTCACTGCCTCAACAGATGGGTTCGTCCAGGGATAAGCGCAAAATGCGATCCGTTCGGTGTGCTTTGACATTTCGGCAAAGCGGATTATTCTTCGCATATCAACGAATATTCATCCCGACAACTGCAGTGTGTGGATCGTATGCCCGGAAAGCAACCATCACCGAAACTCCCGAGGAGAATTTCACATGACGACGAGAGAAAGAAAAGCCCGGCTCATCCGACCCGAGGAACGCGATTCAGAAGGCATGGAGGGCGGTGCGAGCCACAGGGCCATCGTATCGAAAGAGGGGGAGGGAACCGACCTCACCGTCTACTACTCGCTGATTCAACCGGGACAGACGCACGACTGGCACCATCATGAGGAAGATGAGGTCATATTCTGCGTGAGTGGCACGGGAAGGTACGATCTGGAAGACGGCGAGATCAGCTACGGTCCCGGACAGTTCATCTTCATGCCCAAGGGCACGCGCCACTGCAACAACTGCGTGGGCGAGGAAAATGTGCGGCTGGTGGCCATCTTCCAGCCCGGCCGCGAATAAAGGCGACTCCTCTTCCCGCTAGGGAAACCAGAACCTGCCGGAGACGAAAATGGATCCCATGCGGAAAATTATCGCTCATTACACGAATCTGAGGTTCGAGGATCTGCCCGAAGAAGCAGTCTGCGCCACCAGAGATCTGATCATCGACGCACTCGCCTGCGCCCTGGCCGGCTCTGCGGCTCCCTTGAACCCCGAGATTATCGAGCACCACATCCGCTGGGGCGGCGCGCCCGAAGCCATGGTACTCGTCTTCGGAGCCCGTCTGCCCGCGCCAACGGCGGCCTGGCTGAACGCCGCGATGATTCACTCGAACGATTTCGACGACACGGAAGACATCACCCAGAATCACGTGTTCGTCACCATTCTTCCCGCCTTTCTCGCCGCGGGGGAGAGCCTCGGGCGCGCGATGCCGGGCCGTGAGATCATCACCGTTCTGGCGGGCGCTGCGGACGTGACTCTAAGGCTGAACAATGTCGTGCACTCAAGCATTCATCCGGGCTGGCTACCCACTACGGTGTTTGGTGCCGTCTCCGCTTCCATGGCCGCCGCGCGGGCGCTGCGGCTTGATGAGGAGAGTGTCGCCAACGCAGCGGGGTTCGGCTATGCGCAATCGCACGGCAACCGCCAGGCGCTTCTCGACGGCACGGTCGCCAAGCGGCTTCAGCCAGCCTTCAGCGCGCGGGCGGGAGTGCATTCCGCCGTATTGGCGCAAATAGGCGCAACGGGTCCCAGGCGCATCGTCGAGGGGGCGGACGGCGTTATCGAACTCTTCGGCGGCGGCGTGGGCGAGCCGGAAGAGCTCTCAAGGGAATTGGGTGAAACCTTTCATGTCACCCGAATCGGCATGAAACCCTATCCAAGCTGCCGGGTGTCCCACCCAAATATCAGCGCGGCTTTGGAGGCGCGCGATCAACTCGGGATTTTCCATGCGCAAGACATCGAAGAAGTCGAGGTATGGACCACGCCCATCGGCCATTCGATGATTGGGCAGCCGTTTCAAATCAGGGAAAATCCCAACGTGGACGCGCAGTTCAGCGCGCAGTGGACGACAGCGTTCTCCCTCTTGAGAGGTGTGCCGCGCATCGCGCACTTCGATCCGGCCGCAATTGTATCGGGAGCGGAGGTAATCGAACTCGCAAAGAAAACCCGGGTCCACATCTGGGAAGAAGGAAGCCTGCTGCTCGTGCCCGTGCGCATCCGCGTCAGGCTCAAGGACGGCAGAGAAGCTGACGTCACGCACGATAAGATAAAAGGCTCTCCCGATTGGACCATGACCCATAAAGAGCGAAAAGAGAAATTCTTCTCATGTGCCGAGGCCGCCGCCTTGCGACTCGACCCTGAAACCCTGGAGCGCGCCTTCGATGAACTCTCCTCGCTTGAGGACTGCGCGGACTTCCGGTCTATCCTTACCCGGCTCGTCGCCTTGAAAAACCGGGTAGGCGCGTAGCATTTCGGCCCGGGCGATTCTATAATTTTGGCCCCATGAACAAAAACGACACGTCAGCCATACGTCCGGGTGAGAATATTGCCTGGGCGGCGAAGCGATACGGCCCGCGAGAGGCCGTAGTGGACGGAAAACACCGCCTGCGCTTTCTTGACGTATACGACCGCAGCAAGCGGGTTGCGAACGCGCTCATCGCCACTGGCCTCGAACCCGGCGACCGTGCCGCCAAACTCATGCGAAACCGCTTCGAGATCATCGAGATCAATTTTGGCGTCGCTATGGCAGGCGGCGCATCATTGAATCTCCACGGGCGAAACGTTCTGAAAGAACACGTCCACATACTGAACGATTCCGAACCATCGTTTCTTTTCCTGGACGAGCATCACAGGGAATACGCCGAGGGCATCCGGAACGAATGTCCACACCTGCGCGCCATCATCGGCGTGGGATGGGAAGACTCGGGCACAGTCTCATACGAGGAATGGCTGCAAAAAAGCTCTGCCCGTGAACCCGGCATAGTCCTCAGACCGGATTCCCTGTTTCACCTTCACTACACCTCGGGCACGACGGGAGAACCCAAGGCGGTCGTCAATACCCACCGCACTCACACCGCGTGGCTGGCGAAGTTTTTCAGGAACCTCGATTACCGCTTCAATACACGCGACTCCATGCTCCATGCCGGCCCCATGACACATGCTTCCTTCAATTTCATCGAGCCCACGTTTCTCCGAGGGGCACGAAACGTCATCATGCCTGCATTCGAAGCGGAGCTTTTTCTCGAAACGGCAGAAAAAGAGAGAGTCACGACCACCTACCTCGTCTCCACGATGGTGCAGCGACTCATCGAATGCGGAAGGCTCCCGAAAGCGGACCTCTCGAGCCTGCACACGATCACCTATGGAGCCGCTCCGATATCGGAGGAAAACCTGAGGATCGCCATCGAGCACATCGGCCCCATCTTCCGGCAAACCTATGGGCTCACTGAAGCACGCCAGCCCATCGCGATCCTGGACCCATGGGATCACGCCGTGAACGGAACGCCCGAGGAACGAAAGCGCCTCGCCTCGTGCGGAAGGGTCGCGGCGAACGTGGAACTCGAACTCATGGGCGACGACGGCCGCCCCGTCGCAACAGGCGAGATGGGTGAGATCTGCATCCGGGGGGACTATACCATGGCAAGCTACTGGAGAAACCCCGAAGCCACGGCGGAGATCATGCGAAACGGCTGGGTGCACACCGGAGACCTCGCCGTCTCGGACGATGCGGGGTATCTCTACATCGTCGACCGCAAGAAGGAGATGATCATCACCGGAGGGTTCAACGTCTACGCATCCGAAGTCGAGCGCACCCTGTGCCGTCATCCCGCCGTACTGGAAGCCCTAGTGATTGGCGTACCAGACGAGCGGTGGGGCGAGGCGGTCAAGGCCATGGTGGTGCTGCGACCCGGCGAGTCGCCCGAGGCTTCGGACATCATCGCATTTACGGAAAAGGAAATCGGGGGCTACAAGAAACCGAAACAAGTCGAGTTTCTGAGCGAAATTCCGAAGAACGCCCAGGGAAAAGTCTTAAGACGCGAGATTCGTGAAAAACACTGGGCCGGAAAAACGCGGCGGGTGAATTAGAACCTGCACCCTTATCGTCGATTCGCTGGCACCATCTTTTCGAGAAAGAAGGTCCCAACGGCCCTGACGCAAGAGTCCGGACTCAAGGCCGTGAAATACCAGTAAGAAATGCCGCATCACCTACGTCACCCCGAACCGTCCCGAGAAGCTCAATCCACTGAACTCGATACGACGATGGAACTTCTCCACTGCCGGGAGGGCGCGAACGACGACATGGAGGTGTGGGTGACGATTCTCTCCGGGAGGGAAAAATCTTTTTGCGTCGGGTGGGAGCAGAACTTGGTATATGCAACAATATATTCATGATTCAATAAAGGAGTAAATATTGATCGTATTTGAACCAATAAGAATAGCCGAACCCGCAAGCTTGGCCGTGAGCCTAGTAACTCCTGCCGTTATCGGATACGGCATCCATGCCATGATAAAGGCAAACAAGGAACGCGCAGTGACAAGCGACAGGATAAATTAAGCACTGGCCAATTCAAATGCTGCGTTGGCGAAGGCTATGGAAAGGATGGACAATCCGGATAATGTGCTCGCGAAGATACCTGAAAAGATTTAGATAAGCGTCAAATCCTGCCATAATCATCCTCGATCCTCTCGATATCATCCTCTTCAAGTATATCACCCGTTTGTACTTCCATTTTGACCAGGGGTTCATTTCCGGCACATGCAATACGGTGCCATTCGATTCTTTTGATATCGGTAGCTGAACCGGGACGTATCGGTACGTCAAGGAATTTATGGTGCACGTATCATAGCCATCACCGCTGACAACGAACCAGTGCTCCTTCCTGTGAAGAAGACGAAATCAAGGTGGACACCGTCCGCCCCAAGGGAGTTCTTGACCGAGGGCTGGCTCAAAAAGCCCACCATCTGCACAGCGCAGGACTAAGCCATCGACGGAGGGATGATTCCGTTTCCGGGCGCGGATTCCCATCCGAAGACGCCAGGAACGGCATCATTCGCATCGGCGGGGCCATGCGTCTGCCGGCAGCGACTCCTGGGCTCGCCAGGCGGTACATGTTCCCGGGCGAACTGCTCAACACGGAGAAAGCCTACTGCCTAGGCTTCGTGGTGAAAATCACCAAGAACGGAGAACCCCTCTACACCACTAACTGCCAAGGCGAACCGGATTATCGAGTGCTCGCCCATGTCGGGGCAGCACGCCAAGGATGAGACCGCCGTAGCCGCCAACGTATCGATGTACGAAGGCTATCGCCTCTGCATATCCATCATGAACCGCTTCTACCAGCCCGAAGATCATCGGGGAGACAAGAACACGTTCATGAGATGTCGAAAACCCGCCCAGAAAAATGTTGAGCGAGAATTGTCGAGAAGAGGGAAAACCACATGCTCTCCCGTACGGGTTGCGGAACACCCCGGTATGAAGGATAAGCCTTATCGGCCATCCCGATCCGAGGAGCGCGCATGGATTCTTCCACAAGCAAGGGCGAGACCGGCATCCGGGAAGGCTGGCCGATCATCCTCGCATGTTTCCTTACCATATTCACCGCCTACACCACGACTTTCATCCTAGGGCCGATGCTCGACGTTATGGGACGCGACCTGGACCTCTCTCTGTCGGCCATGGGGCAGTTGGCGGCCATCATCTTCATCCCCTGGGGGGTGGGCGCGCCCCTTCTCGCTCCCATTTCCGACCGCTACGGCAGAAGGCCGGTCATCCTCGTCGGGCTGTTGGGTCTTTCACTCACCAACATCGCCATTTCTTTCGCGGAGGGCTATCTCGCGGTGGCTATCCTGCGTTTCATCGCGGGCTTGAGCGGCGCGCTCGTGCCGCCCACGGCGGTGGCCGCCATAGGAGACAATTTCACGGGCCGCACGCGCGGCCTCGCCATCGGATTCTCAACGGCGGGCGTGGCCATGGGACTGCTCCTCGGAGTCCCGAGCGTCGCCTTTCTGACGGATCACTTCGGCTGGCGCAACGCTTTATGGATTTTCGGCGCTTTCGGACTGGCACTTTGCCCCTATGCATTCCGTTCACTATCCCCGCAATCGCGTCTTGATGCGCCCTCCTCCTATCTGGCGAGCTTCGCCTGGATGCGACAAGGCGCTTCATGGCTCCTGCTAAGCGGCAACGTCACCGAGCGGCTCATGACGTCCACGTTTCTGACCTATGTATCCGTCTTTCTGATACGCACTTACGATATTTCCCTGTCCTCCGCAGGAAGCCTGCTCACGGCGATGTCCGTGGGCGGACTCATCGGCGGTCTGCTGGGCGGCACGCTTGCGGGTGTAAACCGCCGCTTCCTCATCATCACCGCCCTGGTTCTGCTCCAGGGAGAGTTGCTGGCGTTTCATTTCTCGGGGTTTGGTTTACTGATACTTACTATCACGGCGGGCTTTCTATTCTCGTTCTTCAGTCAACTCAGCAGGCCCGCCGTAATGGATAACCTTATTTCGATCGCCCCGCTGGCGCGGGGTGCTATCATCGGCTTCTATTCGACGAGCAACCAGGTCGGCCTCTTCCTGGGAGCTTTCCTGGGGAGCTTCGCCATACAGTGGGGCGGTTTCGAGGTGCTCGGCTGGCTCGCCATGTGCGCCGCTGTTCTGGGCGGGTGCTTCTACGGAGCGAGCGCGTGGATGTTTCGGAGCGAGGGTATCAGGGGCGGTTCGAGAACCAACCGTACAAAAGCAAAACCATGAGCGCAAACAAGAAAAAACACCGCGGGGACAGGCCGCGGTGCCTGTCCCCGAAAGGACAACCACGGAGGTTCAAGGCAATCCCGACCGGGGAAAATGAACCGACCGACCCTTATTTCTTCACCGCGTCCTTGCGCCTGGGTTCAGGAAAGACATCCTGATCGATGATCACGTCCACCACGGTGGGACCCTCTTCTTTTAGCGCCTGGGCGTAGACATCCTCGAGGTCCTCGGGCTCTTCCACCCGGTAACCCGCTGCGCCGAAAACGCGCGCGTATTCGTCGAATCTGGGGTTCCCGATGGCATCGGCGATGTAGCGCCCGTCGTAGAAATGTTTCTGATATGCGCGCTCGGATCCCAGGTTGAAATTGTTCAGGATGACGCAGACGGTAGGCAGGTTCTCGCGCATCGCCGTCTCGAGTTCCGCCCCGTTGCACAGGAAAGCGCCATCGCCGCTGATGGTAACGACCTTTTGGTGCGGGCGCGCAAGCTTGGCACCCAGTCCCAGCGGATAGCCGATACCGATGGCCGCGAGATCCTGCGGGGCCACGAAGTTCCTGGCTTTGTCGAACCTCTGGTACTCATACACGTAACCCGCCGCGCTGCCCGCATCGTTCGTGATGATGGAGTTCTCGGGCAGGACTTTCGCGAGAGCCATCTGCGCGCGACGGGGGTCAATGGGTTTTCCACCGTACTCGAGCGCACGCTCGCGGTGTCTTTCCTGCGCTTCACGCACCGCAGCGGCCTCCGCACGCCATGCGGTTCGTGGCGACTTCTCGCCCACTGCGGCGAGCACGGCCCGTAGTGCAGGGCCTGCATCAGCGTTCATACCCACCGCGGTGGCAAAGTTACGTCCTATATTCCCGGGATCTACCGCTGCGTGAATGAGCTTCGCGTTCCCGAAGAAATCTGCTCGCAGGAACGTAGTCGAATGCGCGAGTCTGGTGCCGACGGCGAACACGACATCCGCATTCTCGAAAAGCGTGCGCGCCTCGGGCAGCGTTCCGCGCCCAATCGAACCCAGAAAAAGTGGATTCCCGTTCGGTACGATGTCGTCCCTGCCCGTGGAGGTCATGGTGGGCGCGTCGAGTGCCTCCGCCAGCGCGATCAAATCCTCGCTTGCCTCGTCCCAGAGTACACCGCCGCCTCCGATGAGCAACGGTCTCTCGGCGGAAGTGAGCAACGCCGCCGCCTTTGAAACCGCCTCGGGATCAGGGACGAGCCGCACCAGGTCCGTATGCGAGGGAACACCGTTGTCCGAATACTCCGCCGTCTCGTTCAGCACGTCGCGCGGCAAATCGACATGCACGGGACCGGGCACACCCGACATCGCCACGTGACAGGCCTCGTTGATGACGTCCGCCGCGCGCTCTGGCCGCCTCACCTGCACCGACCACTTCACCATCGGGGCGAACATGGCAATCTGGTCGAGTTCCTGGGTGGACTCTCGGAAGGTATCCTTCATCATGGGAGCGCCGGTGATGACCAGCACCGGGCTTTGCGCCATCATCGAGTGCGCCACGCCGGTGACAAGGTTCGTGGCACCCGGGCCGTTTGTCGCCATGCAAACGCCCACTTCCCCCGTGAGCCGGGCGTAGGCGTCCGCCATAAGGGCGGCGCTTTGCTCGTGGCGCACGGTGAGGAAGGATATATCCTCACGCCCGTACATGCCGTCCAGTATCTCGATCATGCACGAACCCGCCATGCCGATTACGTGCCTCACCCCCAGTTTCGCCAGCGCATCCGCCACCGCATGTCCAGCCGTCATGCTCACCATCAATCCTCTCTCCCGGGAAAACAAACAATACCGACGAGCGCGCTCCGCCACGTTTTGATTTTACCTGAAATCTTGTCCGTCGAGATTAGGCTCGCCGGCATGATTCGTCAAAGGCCTGCGGCTATCCGACGTTTCCTTTTGCGTGGATGGCGTTGGCTATCAGGTTCACCGCGTGGTCCGCGTTTGCCTCGGGCCTCGCCGTCTCGGCGAAGCGATAAAAACTCTTTGTCGGCCTAAGCGAATCACCGCCCAGAGCAACCAGTTCCGCGCAGAGGCGTTCGGCTTCCCCATCGAGTTCCACATCCGCCAGAACGTGGTTCACCATCCCGATGCGCCTGCCCTCTTCGGCATCGATCTCACGCCCCGTGATGACCATTTCGAATCCATGACGTCTGTCCAGCTTTCTCGCAAGATGGCTGATGACCACCGTGGGCGGAAAGCCCTCCCTGATCTCGGGGAAGGCAATCCGCGCGGTATCGGAAGCCAGCACCAGGTCTGCGCGGCTGATCAGCCCCGCCCCCGGCCCGTAGGCCCGACCCCGAAGCGCCGCCACCGTCACTGCGGGGGAGAACTCCAGGGCGTCGTTCATCTTCACGATCCGGCGGAAGCGCTCTCTTATCACGTTCACGGGCGGTAGTTGCGCGCCGCCACGCACGCTTTCTCTCCCTGCACAAAAATCCGCGCCTTCTCCGCTCAAGAGGATGACGTCACATTCCTCTCCGGCCCGAAGCAGGGTATCGGTGAGTTCTTCCATCATCTCGAACGTGAGGCGGTTCGCCTCCGAAGCGCGAGCAAGCGTGACACGGCCCAGAACGTTTTCCTTCTCATACCGAACAGACGGCATCATCATCTCCTCCCCGGAACAAAACCGGACTTGTCCTGAAACCTTCCCGTTCATCCTGAAATTTCCGGGATTTTCACCCGAAATCTTCCCTAAAAGTAAAAACGAAAAAACACTTGCAAAATTATTCGTTATTTGTTTGCATAGAAGATGCATTATTTTCGCAGAACGTGCGTTGCAAGGACACAATTGCCATGAGTACCGCTGTTCCGCTTCGAATCTTACGTCAAAACGAGACCATATTCGAGGCTCGCGTGGAAAATATTGCCACGGGTGGGGCGGGCGTCACCCGTCTGGACGGCCGCGCCGTATTCATTCCCAAAACAGCTCCCGGAGACAGGGTACGCTTTCGCATCGCCAAGGAGAAGGGAAAATACCTGCTCGGCGAACTCGTGAAAATCATCCAGGCGGGGCCTGATCGAACGACGCCCCCGTGCGTGCACTGGGGCGACTGCGGGGGATGCAACCTGCAGCACATCTCGCTCCCGGCGCAGCTCGAGGCCAGGAAACGGGTTTTTCTCGACACCCTGGGCCGCATCGGCAAGATTGACCTGGGTGTCCCGGCGCAAACCGTCACGCTTCCCGGAAACGAGAACCGCTACCGCATGCGCGCGCGCTTTCAGGTGCGGGGCTCCGAGACAGGCTTTTTCGCCACTGGTGCACGACGTCTGGTCGGCGTAGAGGATTGCCTGCTGGTGGAGCCCTCTATCGCGTCCGCGCTCGGCCAGATCAGGCATCTGCTTCAGGCGGAACCCAAAGCGAGAAAAATAGAAGCCGTGGAGATGACCTCCCTGGGAACGGAGAAGGGAGCGTGCGTTGGCCTCTATCTCCACCCGGTGGGCTACCGGGATCGCGGAAACCTGAAAATCGAACGCACGACCCTGTCCGCCTGGAAAAAATTCGCCGGGGAGAACCATTTTCCACTGGCTGCTGTCGGCATTCGATCGCCCGACGAACCGACCCGGTGGCTGGCGCAATACCGGCCCGACGTGGAGCGCCCGGACGTATGCCTGGGCGTATCACCCGAGTCCTTCATCCAGCCCAACCGCGCGCTCAACCGGCTGCTGGTCAAATACCTCCTCAGGGAATGCGGGCTGAATCATGAAAGGATCGTTCTGGACCTCTTCTGCGGGGTGGGAAATTTTTCCTTCCCCCTGGCGTTGAGGGCAGGACGCGTCCTGGGGGTCGAGGAAAACCCCTACGCCATCGCCGACGCCCGGCGCAACAGGGAGGAAAACGAGGTCGACAATGCGGACTTTTTCCGCCGTCCCGCACAAAAACTGACGAAAGAAGAGGTCGCCTCGAAACTCGGGGGACACACGCCCGATGTCGTCGTGCTCGACCCGCTCAGAAAGGGCGCGCTCGACGTCATGCCCCTGATCGCGGCGCTTGCGCCCGAGCGTGTCGTCTATGTCTCGTGCAATCCGGCCACCTTTGCACGCGACGCATGCGACCTCATGGCCCGCGGCTATCGCGCCCGCGCCGCTTACGTATTCGATATGTTCCCCCATACCGCCCATCTGGAAATGCTCACATCGTGGATCCGGAAGGAAGCTTCCGGTCCAACCCAACGATTCTGATAGGGAGGCAACCCATGTTCCTCACACGCAGACAGCGAGAAATTTACGAGTTCATCAAGAAGTTCATCGGGGCGAACGGCTACGCCCCCTCTATTGTGGAGATCGGCAAGCACTTTCGTCTCACCTCGCCCGCAACGGTGCACAAGCACCTGCAGAACATCGCGGAAAAAGGCCTCATCAAGAGAAGCTGGAATAAAAGCCGGGCCATCGAACTCGTCCCCGGTACGGATACCCTCAAGGTAAGTGCCGAACCCGCGCGGGTAGAACTTCCCCTGCGCGGCATGATCGCGGCGGGCATGCCGCTTGAGGCGATCGAGGACACCGAAACGATACCCCTTCCCTGGTCGTCGGGGGACGATAACCTCTACGTCCTGAAAGTCAAGGGAGATTCGATGATCGAGGATCACATCCAGGACGGGGACTACGTGATCGTGGAGAGCCGGAACAACGCGCTGAACGGCGAAACCGTGGTCGCGCTCGTCAATGGAGAATCCGCCACGCTCAAGCGCTTCTACCGAGAGGGCGCGCAAATCAGACTCCAGCCCGCCAACGAGACGATGGCGCCCATTATGGTGAGGGAAGAGGACTTGCTTATCCAGGGCGTCGTCGTGGGCGTACTCAGGAAGTATTGACGCCGCCGGGAGATAGCATGACGAGACGCCACGAAGAGCCGGGGTCGCCGCGCGGGGACAGGCTCATCGCGCACGTCGACATGGACGCCTTTTACGTGTCCGTGGAACGCATGGACCGGCCCGACCTCGAGGGCAAGCCCGTCGTCGTCGTCGGCAGTGTGGGACCGCGCGGTGTGGTTTCCGCTGCCTCTTATGAGGCCAGGGCTTTCGGAGTCCACTCGGCCATGCCCATGGCACGAGCCCGTGCGCTGTGCCCGCACGCCGTCTACATCGAAGCGAACCACAAAAAATACGGCGAAGCATCCGGGAGGGTGATGAAGGTACTCGGTGACTTCACTCCCGCTGTGCAGGTCGTCTCGGTGGATGAGGCCTATCTCGACTTGAGCGGAACCGGGCGACTTCACGGCTCCCCGTTCCAGACGGCGGCGAGGATCCGCGAAGCGGTATTGCGCGAGACGAACTGTTCGGCTTCCATCGGGCTGGCATCGAGCCGACTGGTGTCCAAAATCGCGTCCGCACTGTCCAAACCCGCAGGGTTGCTACACGTCTACCCCGGCGGGGAGGAAGCCTTTCTGCGTCCTCTTCGGGTGAGCAGAATCCCCGGCGTAGGCAAGGTAATGGTCGAAAAACTGAACCGTCTGGGCATCTCGACCATCGGTGATCTCTGCAATCAATCACTGCCCTTCCTGGAGACGCAGTTCAAGAACCTGGGGCCCGAACTTTACCAAAAGGCGCGCGGATTGGACGATACCGAACTCGTTCTCGAAAACCAGCCAAAGAGTATCGGCAAGGAGACTACCTTCGCAGAGGACATCGAAGAGTTCTCGAAGCTTGAGGCCATACTCACGGGCCTGGCCGAGGAGGCAAGCGCGCGCGTGCGTCGCCAGGGCCTGAGCGCGAGGCACATTATCCTCAAAATCCGGTTTTTCGATTTCACGACGCTCACGCGCTCGTTCACGCTCGATGCGCCCACCCGGTTGGATAAGGAAATTATCGATCCCGCGCTCGATCTCTTGCGGCGCACCTGCGCGAAAGAAGGCCGGAACCGGAAATTCCGTCTGCTGGGGGTCTACCTCTCGGGATTGGACGCGGCCCCTGCGCAACCACTTCTGTTCGAGGATCAAAACCGGGAAAAAGAAGAGCGCCTTGTCGAGAGTCTTGATGCGATTCGCGAGCGCTTCGGGCACGAGTCCGTATTCTCGCGAAAGAGCGTGGAGAGAATCAAAAAGCCCTAAAGACGGATCAGGATCAGTATTGTCCCCACCACCGTCATTGCCGCACCCAAGGCGAGCCTGACGGTGATGTTCTCGCTCTCCCTCAAGAACAAGTGCGACCCCAGGATCACCAGGAGCGGCTGAACCGACGTGATGGAGGTGACGCCCACAGCGTAGGTGCGCGCCATCGCGTTGCTGAACGAGGGCACGGCTATCGTCTGGCAGACGGCGGCCAGGAACATCCATTTCCAGCTTGCCCGGGGGATTTTCTCCGCCGTCTCCCTTTGAGCGAAACCTACCGCCAGCACCCAGGCGAAGCCAATTCCAATCCAGATGAGCAGCGCCGAGGCGGCCAGTGCATTCATGTCGAGCGTGATGGTCCTCACCATCACGCCCGACACACTCCAGTTCAGTGTGGTCAGGCCTGCCGAGATGTAGCCCTTCACGACGTCCTTGCGTGTGTGGCCCATCTCCAGGTTCGGCTGCGGTGGGGCGGAGCGCACCACCATGGTGAGACCGGCAATGAGGCAACCCAGTCCCAGGATGATGAGCACCGTGAACGGTTCGCCCAGGAATATGGTCGCCAGAAGAGCGGTGACGGCGGGCGTGCTCGCCGCGATGGGAATGGTGCGGCTCGGCCCGATACGCCGGATGGCGTAGTAGTAGGTGAGCCGCGATATGGTGATCATGAAAAAACCGGCAATCGGCAACAAAACCCAGGTTCTCGTCAAGGTGGGTTCAAAGGCCGATGACGGCAGGGTGAAGAAAACCAGCGCGGCTACGAACACTCCGTTCAGCGTCGACATGGCCGCTGTCGTCCTCAACAACGGCGCGTTCTTCATCGCCAGGCGCACGAAAAAAGAGAGACTCGTCCAGCTCAGGAGCGCCGAGGTGGCGAACAGCAAGCCCACGACATGGGTAGATAGGTTCATAACCGCTTTCTGTCGTTCGTGAAGACTGTCCGAATGGCCGCTATTCGGGCCGCTTGAGCGTCCAGTTGTCCGTGATGCGCGTCGCCGTGCTCATGAACAGATACAGGATGCAGCCCGCGCGAAACTTCTCTTTCACTTCTTCAAGCTGCTCGGCAGAACCGGACGACGTTACCTCTATATCCAACTCCACGCCGGTGACGCCTCCGTTCTCCGCGCCCGGGTCGCCGGGCGCGAAACGATCCATGGTGAGCTTTCCCTCGATTGCGCAGTCATCAAGCGGCATGCCGACTTCTCTCGCGAACAACTCGACGTGTGCGGCACCGCAGCCTGTCAGCGCGCCGAGCATGTATTCGGCGGGGGTGGGATGTTCGAACAGACCGCCGCGTTCCACGGGCTCATCGCTCGAAAACTCCGGGCAATCGCGCGTCTCGATCCGCGCGCGCATATTCCCCATCCACTGCGCGTTCGCTACCCGGGTAATGGTGCTTCGCTCGTCCATGTCGACGTCCTCTTCTTTCCAGGAAGATTCCGCAGGTAGCCTACTACATCGCTCCCCCGGCACGCCATGCATCCAGGGCGCGCGGGAAAACCCTCACCCGGCCACGCTCGCCGCTTCGAAATACTTTTTCAAGAACCTGCCTGTGTGTGAGTGGGGATTGTTCGCTACTTCCTCGGGCGTCCCTTCGGCGACGATGC
The DNA here is from genome assembly GCA_965200245.1 of bacterium. GTDB lineage: Bacteria > UBA8248 > UBA8248 > UBA8248 > UBA8248 > Bin107. The sequence continues at coordinate 868,361 of CBDATS010000004.1, forward strand.
GGCCGCCCCTGTCACCTCCTTCAGGACCAAGGTCAATCACCCACTCCGAATTGCGGATGACATCAAGATTGTGTTCGACGACCACTACCGTGTTCCCCAGACCCACGAGGCGCGTGAGCACGTTCAGCAACCGCTCCACATCCTGAAAATGAAGGCCCGTCGTCGGTTCATCCATCAGGTACATGACGCCTCGGGGCGGCTTGGCGGCCAACTGACCCGCGATCTTCAGGCGCTGTGCCTCCCCACCCGACAGCGTGTTCACGGGCTGGCCAATTCGCAAATAGTTCAGCCCCACGTCTCTCAGGATGAGCAGCTTGTTCAGCACCGAGGGCACGTGATCGAAAAAGAGCATGGCCTCGTCTACCGTCAGGTTCAGCACCTCGTGAATGTTCTTGCCCTTGTACTGAATCTCCATGGCCTGGGGCCTGAAGCGCTTGCCCTCGCAATCGGGACAGCGGATGAAGATGTCGGCCATGAAATGCATCTCTATCTTCTGGATACCGCTTCCGGTGCAGGACTCGCACCGACCGCCTGTGGTGTTGAACGAGAAATGACCGGGGCCGTAGCCCATGTTCCGCGCCAGAGGCGATTCGGCGAACAGGCGGCGGATCGTGTCGTAGGCCTTGAGATAGGTGATGGGGTTGCTCCTTGGGCTCTTGCCGATAGGGCTCTGGTCGAGCAACACGACGGAATCAAGTTCCTCGAAACCTTCTATTCGCTGGAAGCGGCCAATGGCGCCTTTCCACTCGCCGAGGATGCGCGCGAGTGCCGGGTAGAGCGTGTCGTGCACGAGCGTGCTCTTTCCCGATCCGGAGACACCCGTTATCGCTACCAGACGCCCCAGGGGAACATGGAGATCCACCGCCTTCAGATTGTTCTCCTGTGCGCCGAACAGGGACAGATAGGAGCAATTCCCGTTCTCTCCTCTTTTGAGCTTTCGCGGACTGATTTCGCGCTCGCCGCTCAGATACTTCGCCGTCGCCGACTTCTCGCAGAGGTCGAGTTCTTCCCGGGGTCCCGAGAAAACCACCTCACCCCCGCGCTCGCCTGCGCCGGGGCCCAGATCCACGACGTGATCCGCTTCGTCGATGATGTCGCGGTCGTGCTCGACCACGAGCAGCGTGTTTCCCCGCTCGACAAGGTCGTTGAGTATCCCTGCAAGCCGAGCGTTGTCTCTCGGGTGCAGCCCGATGGTCGGCTCGTCCAGAATGTAGAGCGTGCCCGTCAGATGTGCACCCAACTGGTTTGCCAAGTTGATCCGCTGGTGTTCTCCCCCGCTCAGCGTTCTTGTTTCCCTATCGAGCGTCAGGTATTCGAGTCCCACCTTGTGCAGAAAATCGAGACGATCGCGCACCTGTTTCAGGATGTCGCCTGCACGGGCGTACTGATCCGACGCGAGTGGCGGTGCCTCGAAGTAATCTCTCAGCTCGCTCACGGGCATGGCACATATATCGGCGATGGTGTGCCCGCCCAGCTTGATCCAGAGCGCCTCTGGACGCAGGCGCGTGCCATGGCACGAAGCGCATTGCTGCAGGCTTTGGTAGCGCCTGATCATCACACGTACCCAGACCTTGTACTTCCTGCGTTTGAGCCTCTCGAAAAACCGATACACGCCCAGAAACTGCCCCGATCCCTCGAACACCATCTTCTTGTGCTCCCCGGACATCTCCTGCCAGGGGGTGTGGATATCGAGACCCTCATTCTTTGCGGCGTCCAGTAGCTGTTCTCCGAAATACCGGCGGTAACGCGGCCTCGTCCAGGGCTCCACCGCTCCCTGAGCGAGCGTCTTCCTCGGTTCGGGGACGATGAGTGCCTCATCGAAACTGAGCGTATTGCCAAACCCGCCACACTCCGGGCATGCACCGTTGGGGTTGTTGAAGCTGAACGTATGCGGCACGGGTTCTTCAAACGTATTCCCGCAACACTCAAGCCGCTGGCTGAAACGAAGCCTCGGCCCGTCCACGAGTTGCACCTCGGCGACGCCGCCGCTCTCGGTAAACGCCGTCTCAAGCGACTCACCCAGGCGCGCGCGGTTTCTCCTGGAGAGTTTCAGACGGTCCACCACCACGCGAATCGCGTGGTGGTTCCCTATGGTGGGCCGGCCCGTATCCGTTTGTTCTTTCAATCTCTCAAAAAGCGGGGGGCCGATGTTGACTATCTCTTCATTCACCATCACGCGGACATAGCCCTGCTTCATCAGGGATTCGAGGTCTCTCTGCAAATATTCCGTATCGAGGTCTCCCATGGGGAAAAGGATGAAGCCTCTCGCATCCGCGTAGGCGTTCAGCAGGATATCCACCGTTCCGTCGACCGTGGCGGGCGCGACCTCACTCCCGCAGTCTGGGCAATGGATCTTCCCGGCCTTGGCGAAGAGTAACCTGAGGTAGTCGTAAATCTCCGACGCCGTCCCCACCGTGGAGCGCGAATGGTTCACCGGGTTGTACTGCTCGATGGCGATGGCGGGACTGATGCCCTCGATGTAGTCCACTTCGGGCTTGTCCACACGCTCTAGGAACTGCCGTGCGTAGGTGGAGAGGCTTTCCACGTAGCGGCGGTGCCCCTCGGCGTAGATGGTGTCGAAGGCGAGTGAGGACTTGCCCGAACCGCTCGGCCCGGTAACGACGATGAAATGCTCCCTCGGGAGTTTGAGGGAGATGTCCTTCAAATTATGTTCCCGCGCTCCCTCGATGCGGATATCCTCCATCAGGGAGACGGCGGGAGAATCTGCGCTTTGGGTGTTCATTTCCTCGTGACGGCTCTATGAGTGATACGGGCGACAGTGAAACGATAACCCCTCAATATGATGCGCATGGGAGCGAAGTGTCAACGGGGTGGGGGGTGTTTCGGGGCAGGCTCTTCTTGACCGTCCAGGCAAGAAAGCAGGCCGCGGGGACAGGTCGCGACTCCTCCTGCAGGAATCCCTTCAAATCGCTTTCAGCCTTCCTCCGTCTACCGCGAATACGCCGCCTGAGATGTAGCTCGCCTCGGGCGAGGCAAGAAACGCCACTATCGCGCCGAACTCCTCGGGCTCTCCCAGACGACCCAGCGGCACCTCGCGTTCCACACGGGCGACCGATTCCTCGAAAGTGATGCCCAGACGCTTCGCCAGCGACCGGCGGCCATGTAGCCCGCGTTCGGTTTTGATGACGCCGGGAATAACCACGTTCACGAGAATGCCCTCCCCGCCCAGGGAACGCGAGAGCGACTTCGCGAAACCGGCCACGGCGGGGCGCATGACGTTCGAGAGCAGAAGGTCGTCTATCGGCTCGCGCACGGAACTCGAAAGAATGAACAGGATCCTCCCGCCGCCGCGCCCCCGCATTCGCGGAAGCGCTTCGCGCACGAGACGCACCGCGCTCATGACGCTCAGTTCAAAGGCGTTGAACCAGGCGTCGTCCCCGAATTCCTCGAACACGCCGCGTGGCGGGCCTCCCGCGTTCGAGACGAGCACATCCACACCATTGAAATGTTCCGCCGCCCCGTGAACAAACTTGCGCACACCCTCGGTCGTGCTCACGTCCGCCGCACAATACCAAGTTTTCACCCCCGCTTCGCGTGCGATGTCCGCAGCCGCCTCGGCACAGGCGGCCTCATCGCGCGCGCAGATGGCGACATCAGCGCCTCTCATCGCCATCTTGAGCGCAGAGGCACGGCCCAGACCCTTGCTGCCCGCCGCCACGAGGGCGACCTTGCCTTCCATGTCTCTCATTCGCCGTCTCTCCGATCGTGCCCGCCCTCTTGAGGAGCGGGCGAAAAAAGCGCGTGCCATCCTGCGTAATCAGGTCACGTCATATCCGCCGGTATAACCCACCCGCCCCGCGGTCCACAATCGCCACGTCATCCCTGCTCGTCTGAAGAAAACCACGCATTTTCGGGCAGACTCATCCACCAATCCTCATTTCCAGCAGCTTCATGCCTCGCTTCCCGCGAAAGCGGGATGGATTCTCGCACCGAAATGAGCGATAATGATATTCTTGAATATCAGGAACGATCTTCAGGTGTCACGGTTCCATGGAATCGGGAGCATAACTTTTCTCATCCAGGGGGTAAGCAGATGAAAATCTCTCGCATCTTTTGTGCCGTTCTGATAGTTGTTTTCGCAGCCGCAGTGCAGCTGCAACCTGCTTCCGCCGCCTATCCCGACAAGCCGATTCAGTTCATCATTCCCTTCGGCGCGGGCGGCGGTGCGGACATCGAGGGGCGCCTGCTCGCCAAGGGTATGGCGAAGGTGCTCGGCGTTCCCGTGGTGGCCATCAACAAGCCGGGCGCGGGCGGTGCCGTCACCTACACGTTCGTCAAGAACTCCAAACCCGACGGCTATACCGTGGCATGGAACTCCACTTCCATCCTCACCTCCACGAACATCGGCAACGTGCCATGGGACTACACGGCGCTCGATCACATCGGTCGGGTCCACTTCCAGCCCCTCGTAATGGCGGTAAACGCCAATTCGAAGTGGAAGACGGCGAAGGACTTCGTGGCGGACTGCAAGAAAAAGCCGAACACACTCAAAATCGGCCACGCAGGCACCGGCAGCACCACGCATCTCACGGCCGTCATTTTCACGAGCATGACGGGATGCAAAGCCATTCTCGTTCCCCTAGGCGTCAAGCGCCGCAATGCGGCACTCCTGAGCGGCGAGGTCGACGCGATGGGCGCGCCTCTCACGGGTGCAATTCGCCTGGCGAAAGCGGACAAGTTCCGCATCATCACCCACATCACCGGCAAGCGGAACCCGGCGATCGCGGACGTGCCAACCATGAAGGAACTCGGCCACGACATCTCCTTCGACCATTTCCGCGGCCTCAGCGTGCCGAAGGGAACACCCGCCGCAGTGAAGGCGAAACTCGTGGACGCCATGACGAAGGCCGCCAACTCGGATGCCTTCAAGAAGCTGGCCAAAACGAAAGGCTTCACGATCGACCCGAGCGGACCAAAAGCGTTCGGCGAAATGCTCGCCAAGCGCGACAAGATTGTCGCCAATATCATGAAATCCACGGGGATATACAAATCCAAGAAGAAGAAATAGGACAGGATCGCCAGTCGTGTGAAAGTATGGAGGCCGCCTTTCTCTGACGGGGAGGCGGCCTTCTTTTTCGAGTCGTTTTCATCTCCTTCGGACGGATTCGGGATGGGTTTGCGAAACATAGTCGGCGGAGTGGTCATCCTCGGTTTTACGTTCTACTACGGCGGCCTCGCCACTCTGCTGCCGAAGCGCACCACGACCGACGCACCGGGACCCCATTTTTTTCCCTACCTGATCTCCATCTCGATTATCTTCCTCACCGCGATGCTCCTTCTCCAGGGTGTGAGAGGACTCAAGGGCTCCGGCGGCCTCGCCGACCTGAGGCCCGAAAAACCTTCGGGAAACCAGAATTTCAGCATCGCCCGTGCAGCAGCCGGCCTGCTGCTGACGGGGCTTTACTTCTTCGCGCTTTCGATGTTCGGGTTCTTCTGGTCCACGCCCGTCTTTTTCGCCGCGCTGATGTGGACCTCGGGCGAGCGCCGTCCACTGGTTCTGCTCGGGCTGGCGATAACCGTCCCCCTGTTCCTGTTCTTCCTGTTCCGCGATCTGTTTCAACTTCCCCTGCCGAGGGGAAGTTTCCTGGGATGACGCCACGTGAACGGTGACCTGATTCAGGGGTTCTACCTCGCCCTCGCGCCGACGAGCATACTGGCCACCGCTCTGGGCGCGCTCCACGGCCTCATATGCGGGATGATGCCGGGGCTGACGACGAGCGCCGGCATCATAATCCTGTTTCCGGTCACCTTCATCCTGGAACCGACAACCGCCGTGGCACTCCTGCTGGGCGTCTTCGCGGGCGGAATGACGGGGGGGAGTTTCGCAGCGATTCTTATCAACATACCCGGCTCGCCCTCTGCCTCGGCCACCACGGTGGACGGCTATCCTCTCACCCGGAAGGGAGAAGCCGGGCGGGCGCTGGGCGTTTCCATCATTTCGAGTTTCACGGGCGGTCTCTTCAGTTTCTGCTGCCTTTTGCTCATCGCTCCCCAACTCACGAAAGTGGCCCTTCAGTTCCGCGCGGCCGACCTGTTCGGACTGGTCTTTTTCGGGATGTCCGTCATATCCGCATTTGCCGCCAAATCGCTCATCAAGGGTCTCCTGTCCACATTCCTGGGCCTGATGATCGTGACGGTAGGGATGGACCCGCTCGTGGGTACCGCGCGCTTCACCTTCGGCGACGCGAACATGCTCGCGGGTATCCACTTCATTCCCGCACTCGTGGGTCTGTTCGCCATTCCGGAGATTGTGTCGAACCTGGCGGAGGGGAACATACGCTCGGTCGCCTCGCGGTTCGGCCGTGTGTTTCCGAGTTGGGCGGATATCAAGAAAATCCGGCTCCCGGTGGCCATCGGCTCCATCGTGGGCACTTTTATCGGCATTCTCCCCGGCGCGGGCGGCCCGATAGCCGTCTTCGTGAGCTACGACTACGCCCAGAAGGTCAGCAAGGAGCCCGAGCAATTCGGAAAGGGCTGCGTGGAGGGAGTCGCCGCGCCCGAATCGGCGAACAGTTCCATCGCGGGCGGTGCGCTCATTCCCATGATGACGCTGGGAATTCCCGGCGATCCGATAACCGCAATCCTGATCGGCGCCCTGCTCGTCCACGGCATGGCGCCGGGGCCGCTTCTTTTTGTGGAGCAGGGGCCGTTCGCTTTTTCCGTGCTCTTCTCGTATTTCATCGCGATTTGCAGCACGGCGACGGTCGCATTCCTGGGGCTGCGTGTCATCGTGAAGCTGTTGTCCATCCCCCGATCACTTCTTTTACCGATCATCGTCGCCCTTTGCGTACTGGGAACATACGCGCTCAGGAATTCGTTCTTCGACATCTACGTCATGTTCTTTTTCGGTCTCGTGGCGCTTTCTTTCAAATGGCTCGATATCCCGGTCGTTCCCATGCTTCTCGCGCTCGTGCTGGGACGCCAACTCGAGGAGCACCTGCGGGTTGCCCTGGCCTCGTCAAAAGGCGACATCTCGATTTTCTTCACCTCGCCGTGGTGTCTGTTTTTCCTGTGCCTGTCGGTGATCTCTTTCGCCTGGCCGTTCTTTCTCGAGTGGAAAGTAAAGAACAAGGCACTCAAGGAGGCGTCCGCGTCTACTTCGGCATAGAAAACAGATGTTCGCCAGGAGATGGAGAATCCAGGTGACCAAGTGGATTTCCACGTGACTGAAAAAGAGGCTGCGCAGACAATAACGGCCAAATCGTCGAAAACCCGTTTTTGAGAGAATAGGAGAACGACAAACCATGAAGCGCAGTATCGAGAGAATACTCACGACCCACACGGGGAGCCTGCCGCGTCCTCAGGAGGTGGTTGACTTGCTGCTGGCCCAGGAGGAGGGCGGCGCGGATTCCGATGCTTTCGAGGCCGTCGTGGCGCGTGCGATAGAAGATGTCGTCGAGAAACAGGCGGAGGCGGGTCTCGACGTGATCAACGACGGCGAGCAGGGCCGGCCCGATTATACCTCCCACGTCAAGCACAGGCTGACGGGTTATGAGGGACCGAGTTCACCCCCGCTTGGCACGGGTGACGAAAGCTTTCCCGAACTGGCCGAAATACTCTCCCAATTCGCCTCGCCCCTCCAGAACCGCCCGGCCTGTTCAGGCCCCATGGGGTGGAAGGACTGGCCCGCCGCCCAAGCGGACATCGAGCACGCGAAAAGTGTCCTCGGCCGCACCGACATAGAAGAGGCGTTCATGACCTCTCCCTCGCCGGGCCAGATTTCGCGGTATCTCAGGAACCTCCACTATCCGAGTGAAGAAGAATACATATTCGCGCTCGCCGAAGTGATGCGTCGCGAGTACGAAGCAATCGTGGACGCGGGCCTGCTTCTTCAACTCGACTGCCCGGACCTCGCGCTGAGCCGCCATACCGTGTTTCGCAACCTGAGCCTCACGGATTTCCGAAAGGAAATCGAGATGCACATCGGAGCCCTGAACCACGCGGTGCGCAATATCGCACCAGAGCGCATGCGCATGCACATCTGCTGGGGCAGCACGCTGGGGCCGCATCATGAGGACGTTCCCTTGAAGGACATCATCGACGTCGTGCTGAAGGGAAAGCCCTGCGCCGTCTCGTTCCCCGGCGCGAATCCGCGCCACGGCCACGAATGGAAGGTGTGGCACGAAATCGACCTGCCCGAGGGCATGAGCATCATTCCCGGCGTGATCGATTCGACCTCCAATTTCGTCGAGCATCCAGAACTGGTGGCCGATCGCATCGTGAACTACGCCGAAGCGGTCGGGCGCGAGAACATTATCGCCGGCGTCGACTGCGGTTTCGGCACCTTCGCGGGCCGCGTGCAGGTGGACCGCCGCATCGTATGGATGAAGATGGCCTCCCTCGCCGAGGGAGCAGCACTGGCGTCGAAGCGTCTCTGGTAGGACGGTGGGCGTCGTGTAAGCGGTGCGACGTTTCGAGTCTGGCTAACAAGGTGTTTCCAGACAGAGTGGCGGATACGGTTTCCTTCCTCGAATTATCCTTTCACGACTGAAAAGCACAAAGTTCACACTTCGCCATCCGAGCGTTAGAGAACAACGTTCGTTCCCGAAACGGAAGTCAACTCATAGAATCTCCCCACCGGTGAGATGCGCCTCCCGCCGTGCTCACACTCTTCCCGTCAAATGGAGCTTTTCATTAAAATTGTGAGAAATTTTTTCAAATAATGCGCCAAAATCGTTGACAAAATCCGATATTAGCCTATATATAATGATTATAATAATAAATAATATTAGTGTTACTAACTAATATTATTTATTAAGCAGCCGCTAGGAATGAAAAACGGGGAAACAGATTCCCTAAAAATCACATTCACCCAAGGGAGGATTCAAAATGCCCAATCTGATGAGACCTGCTTCGATTCACGACGTTTTCAGCCGTATGCTGGAGGATTCCCTGGCCAGGCCATTCAGCAATGACACCGAGGAGGGAATTCTGCCCATCGACATCGCGCAGACGGACAAGGACGTTGTGGTGCGCGCTTCGCTTCCGGGGTACGAGAAGGAAGACATCGATCTCAGGATCGAGAAGGGCGTGCTCTCTATCAAGGCAACGAAACAAAAAACAAGTGAAGTCGAAGACAAGAAATATTACCGTCGCGAGCGCTTCATGGGCTCCGTGAGCCGGCGCATCATGCTGCCCGGCATCGTGCAGAGCGACGCATCGAGCGCGGAACTTGTAGACGGCGTACTCACGCTGCGCGTGCCCATCGCCCAGGCGAACAAGCCCAAACAGATCCTGATCAACTAGCAGAACCCGGCCGGTTGGCCCCCGGCACTGCGCCGGGGGCCGCCGCACGGTCCGGAAAGCCTCACGCTTCCGCCACTGTGAGGCGAATGAGCTTTTCCACCCCTTCTTGCGTTTCCATCGTACGACAGGTTTCGATAATTTCCTGATAACGAATCTCCGGCACGGGCAGACCGGAAGCGATCCCGCCCATGCGCTTCGCCAACTCCTCGAAGCCGAAGATGAACTCCCGTCCGGTAGCCTGCCTGGTGAAGACGCCGCGTTCTTTCGTATGGATGCTCACCCTGGGAGCGAAAAGGCCCATTTGATGGGAGGGAATGATCCGCACGCGCTCCATCATCTCGAGCACCTCGGGCGGGTCGTCCTGGCCTGGCGACTCGTTCAGGAGCGGATAACCTCGCTTCACAACACCGAAAGCCGCGTAGTAGTGCGTGCTCCCCGGCCTCGGCGCGCCGTCCTCGCGACGGTTCGCGAAAGCGGGGCTCGGATACTGCGTCTCCAGCCAGTTCACGATGGTCTCTACGCGCTCGACCTCTTCAATGCGGATATCGTTCTCCTCACAAAGCATCGCCGTCACTTCGATATGTGAGAGGTTGTAGCCCGAGGTGGAATAGATGCGAAACAGTGTTTCGAGAAAGAACCACTCCTGCCCAAGACCCTCGGTGATTCTCTCCACACTCGTTCTCGTATCGCCCGTGAAGCTATAAGTCAGACGGCCTGAATTGTTTCCGGCATAGGCGTGGTAGAAACCGGCTTCTCCCTCGAGCACCGTCTCCCCGCCGACGTGACCCCGCCTGGCGAGTTCCGCCGCCAACAAGGCGTTTCGCACCGCAGCGCCTTCCCTGAGTGCCTGCCCGCCGCTGCGCGGACCCTCGAGGTTCCCGCTTGCGAGACTCGCGCAGAGCGCGATCGCGCTGTTCATCCGATCCTCGTCCAGTCCCATAATTTTCCCGGCGGCGACAGCGGCGGGGATGATGCTCGTTCCCGGATGGGTCAGCATACGGAACGTATCCCACTTGCCACCCGCCAGGGCCATTTCCGCGTTCGCGAAAGCGGCACCTTCTTTCGTCGCCCCCTTTCCACTCACCATGATCGTCGCACCTGCACGAACGCCCGCCTCTTCTTCAGTGATGAGGGCGACGGCCCTCCGCCCGTCGTCCGTCCGGGAGCCCAAAAGAGCGGAGGAGACGGCTTGCAAAACAACACCCCTGGCGCGGTCGACGACACGTGGGGGCATATCTTCAAAGCGAAGCCCCGTCGCCCATCTTGCGAGCCTGCGGCTTAAGGACGGCATGGGAACAGCTTTTCCGGAACAAACGGCCCCACGGCCTGCTGGTAATTAACGAAGGAGGTGAGCATCGAAAGAACAATCTCTTGAATTCGAGTGAAACCAAATGGATACGGCAATGTAACCGAAACCTGAAATTCCCGCAAAGAAACCTCTGTATTTCCACTCTTTCAATGAAATATCCTGGGAATAATCAGGAAAACTGGGCAAACGACTTCCTCAAATACTCTCCATACTCACCTTCCGAAAAGCATGGATACCCGATAGCACCGGTATTTATCTCAAAAGGAGAAACGATGAAACGCCTGCCGTGAAACAAATCACAGGGAACCTGCTTGACGATTTGAAAAACCACAAAAAGGAAATGTAGAAAACAAAATCCACCAGAAGCCGTCTTTGAGTTTGCAGACAAGCATCATGAAATGGTTTCGGATGAATTGCCGTATATTGCTGATGAGTGGATGAACCGTGAATCGCAACAAGGATACTCCCGGTCCAATTCATAACCCCATGTTTGCCAATCGAATTGCTCGAAAGGAAATCAAAAGACTACGGCTATCGCTCCGGTAATTTATTCTCGATTCTTCCAGGTGTATCAAGAACCCGATCTTCGGGAATTGGCCGGAAATACTTCAGAATCTCTACCAGTGGAAGCCTTCACTTTTTTCTCCCGGACATGATTCGTAACCGGAAGCCTTGAACTGCTTGACGAAACACTTCATTCCCGGCGATCATACCCTTGAAGACACTGGCAAAAAAGGGGTCGCCTCCCCTTCTCCCCCACGGAGCAGGGGAGGCGACCCCCGACACGGCTGGCCGGGTTACGGGAGGTTCGGAGGAATCAATTCTTCGCCTTTCCGTATCCGGCCAGTCGCCCTTTACTTACTGCACCAGTTTCGCCCCGAAAGCGCCGATGAAACTCGTTGGGATGACTGTGGGATCCTTTGGATCTCCACCATCTGTAACACCAAAGGTGCCGGAGGCGGCATCCGGATAAGCATCTTCAGACCCCGGCTCTTTGCCAGAGAAGATGACTGACCACGAGCCGTTGTAGGCGTACTTGGGAGGAGCGTCGTACGACGTGTACGTGGCATCACCCGTAAATGTTTGCCTATTCTCTAAGTTCTGCTTCAATAGCCTTCCCGCCCCGTCGAGCCTCCTTATCGGGGCTTTTGCAGGGTTATGTCCATATCCATGGATTCACCGCCTGCCACGATGTTGCTTATGTTCCCACTAATGCTTCCAATGTCCCCATTCTGATTTCCCACCCCCACCTCAGGAGCATCACCGAAATCAGCCTCCAAGGCCGCCGTCGCGTTGAAGAAATCCACACTCTCGCCACTCGTGTACAAGCCGGTAGCGGGCCCCGTATACGTCGCCTTGCCTTCAAGCACCCGAAGTTGAGATACCCTAAGCCTGCCGGTTTCTCCCGACTCAGTATATAGTCTCCTTGCTCCAAAGGTGCCGATTCTTGTGTAATTACCATTGGCATTTTGGAGCACCCAGACGCCAAATGCCAGATAATCGGTGTCTACTTTGGTCACTGCATTAATGGCATTACGCCAGAATTCGTACCCTATGGCCACCGTGACTTTCCCATCCGTCTTGGCATAATCACAACCATCTTTTTCGATACAGGTGAATGTTCCCGATACTGGCTCGTACATCGTACCCGCACCGTCCTGGTCATACTTACCCGTGAATGTGGTGCCTTGTGCCATGTTGTCATTGGTAGGCGGCTCGGCTTCTGAAATCATACCGCTATCGGTAACAGGCACGGCGAGGAAAGTCTGCGCTTTAACTTTTTGGGATTGTTCGATATCTGTATAGACATGGGCATGCAAGGTGGTTCCCTCATCGGTCTTCTTCACCAATTCATAGCCCATGAATTCGCCATCGCCACCCAAGGGTGGGAGCTCGGTATGAGTAGCCATGGGTGCCTTGCCCATATCGACCTCAAAATCCATCTCGTCGATATGCAACGAGGATAGACCGAAACCAGCCTTCAAGGCAAATTTTCGCTTGGCGGGGATTGTTGCACCTGTTTTATCATCCGACGAATCCACATCGTAGGTCACTCTGACTACTGTAGGCATACCATCAGCAAACGGATGCCTCATCAACTCACCACTTGCATCTCGACGAGGAGAATCATAAACAATACGAGTAGAATTCTCTGGTGTCATGGCTGCTGTTTTCGCAATCGTCGCCACTTGCTTCACACTCATCCCATCCTTGTTCGCCGCCATGAACAATCCATAGACATGCTCACTCGCCGCGGCCATCGCATCTTCTTCATACATCATGGCGTTGTCCTTGGCTTGTTCGGCAGCCGCCTGCGCATTTTCTGCCTTCATCTGGGCCGCCACGACCTCTGCTATCGTCGTCGCCGCATCAAGATCCCTCTCAGCTTGTTCCGCCATCGCAACCGCATCCGCAGCATCAGTCGCCGCCTTTGCTGCATTCATCGCCGCTTCGCTCGCGTCCTTGTAGTTCGTCCGCGCGGCCATGGCTTTGTTCTCGTACATCGTGGCTTCACCGCTGTGGCCGTCCGCTCCCATCTGTGCGGTCTCCGCCGCCATCTTCGCTACGCTTATCCGCGGGCGGGCGCTATCTCTTGCAGTAACCAAGGCATGATGAGCCACAATCGTGGAGACAACCGCCGCCTGCGCATTTTCCGCAGCCATTTGCGCTGCCATGGCATTGGCTTGCTCCGCAACCGCCGTGTCACGCGCCGCATTGGCTGTGGCCAGTTCTGTCTGCGCAGCCGCTACGTCGTCCGTCGCCATCGCCGCACCAGACGCAGCCATCGCGGTCATATACGCTGCGTTGGCATCGTCCGCCGCCATCTGCGCGTCCGCATCCATCCTGAGTTGCGCCGTCGCCTCATCTGACGGTATCAAGGCAGCCGCGGCTATTGCTGCCATGTGCGCCTCGCCGGCTGCATCCGCCGCTATCTTCGCCGCGTCCGCCGCAGCCCGTGCCATCTCCTGGGCCGAGAGCAACGCCGGATCCGGAGCAACCGGGGCTGGGTCACTGCTGCTACTGCCACCGCCACACCCGGCCAGAATGACTGCAAGCAACAAAGCAAGGGCGAATGTGTGAAACTTTCTAGTTGATGATACGAGGTGGGTAACAAACGGACACTTCTTCACATTTACTTCCTCCCTTTACAACGGTGACAGAATGCCGATGACATAATCCCCAACCTTCCGACTAGGCCGGGCCGTGTCACCATCACAAAGGGAAGTGAAGTCTCACTTATTCGCCTCAACTTGGGGAGCTACCCCACGTCGGATACACTGGCTATTGTATTCAGAGAGCGACCCGACATGAGCAATCGGGACACCCTTTGCAATGATGACAAGAGGAATACTGAACAAACCAACGGAGTTTGTCAAGATGGTCCAGAAAAAAAAGGACACGGGTTACACCACCAATTCCTGGTCGACTCATTTACCTTTCCGGCAAATGCCTCTCATTGCCCACTGAAACTTCGGGCCATCTTTTTTTTCTTTTTTGCGATACGAAACTTTCGCTCCAGGTATTTCCCGGAAGGCGGGAATCTTCTCCGTTACTTCGTTGATTGCACAGGCAGTAAAACCTCATCGTCTCGTCCGGTTCATCTTCATTCAGGGTCATCCTTCTCCACGAGGTTATCTCCTGGACAATTCATTTCCTGAATGTGATCCTCTTGACCACCATGGCCATACACAGAGAGGCAAACCTATCTTCTATATCAATCTCGCAATTGCCTTCGTTCAAACGGAAGGTGAACTCGTCTGCATCAACTCGTCAGTTTTTCCGGCTTCAGTTGTGGCAGGTGCCTCGTATCTCCGCTTCAGGGCAGCCCACACACTTCCCACGCCATTCATGCGGGCCATTCCGTTTAACAGATCCCTGGCAGGGTGTTTTACGGATTTGCGCTTGTATTCCCCACAATACGTATCGCCAGGATGGGCATGTCCTTGGTTCTCATCACTAGAAAACATGGAACCGGGTTCGACATTCTCTCTCATGGATTTTTCAAAATATCGCTTTGCCGTCTTTCAATGACCATCGCCTTCACCCTGCCTTTCTCTCTCCGTCATGCAGGGACGGGAACCTTCCCCTTGGCATCTCCCTGATCCTTGCTTGTGTTCCTGTGCCAGTTCTTCTCGACTCCACCGGGGACAGGTTTCATCTACTTCCAATGCCCCTTTCAACGCCTCCATTTTTTGTCTGCAAGCCGGTCCGGAATCCATGATGCAGATTGTGATACAGAAAGCTCCTTGCCGGATCGATAGTTGCCAACACCTTTTCTGGCGCTCACAGGAATACATGCGACCGGAATCCAGGAACTCGGTGTGGTGCAACCTTTCCGTATTCATAATGGGGTATCTCCAAAGGCAGTAAAATACTTCCGGTAATCTCCGCACCGGCAACTACCGGGGGGTTTTTTCTGTCTGGTGATCTCTTGAAAAAATCGCAACGAACGCAGACGGGAGTTTCCCGCACCTCGATCCTTCAAAATCCTTCCTTGCCTTATGGCCTGTAGAGTAATGTAACTCCAAAATTCCGGTGGTCTTGTCATTCCCGATATCTTGCTTACGGGTTTGTAAATGACCAATCGCCTTTTGTAGAATCCTTCGGGGATGCATCGTATATAATGGTCAAGGGACGGAGCGTGACTTGCTTTGAACGAGATCGGCAGGTTCGGTGCTTGAGACTCGTTTCAGTCCGCCGTTTCCTTTCCGGGCGGTGTGCGCCGATATGAAAACACATCGCCTTGGCAAAGGCGGTCCGAAACGGTAAATCCGATAGACCACCGGAACGAGTGAATATAAGGAGAGACAGATGAGACGCAACACAACCACTTTGATTGCGATAGCCATGTTGTTCCTTCTTGCCGGGTGTGGAGGCGGGGGACAGGGAAACACTGCGTCGATGGGTACCGGTGCCGTACCGACAGCGGGACAAGTCAAGGACGATACGGTTGCAAGAGTGGAATCCGCCACCACGGTGCTCGCAAGTGATCAGCACGTGTTTCGCTTCGATGGGGAATCCTCGCGCACCTTCACGAAGTGCGAAGGCGCGGTATGCGGCATAAGCACGACTCCCGAGGGTCTGGATGGCGGATTGGCACGTGCTTTCGGCGACCCCACCAGATTTGACTTCGGAAGCAAACATTTCGCCGCTCGTCTGAAGGATTCCCTGACGCTCAAGCCACATATTGAAACCATCCGTGGCGTCCAACTCGTGGAAGGCTTCGGCCTGCGCACCGGTGAAAGGGCATTCAGTGCAAGATTCTATGGTGGCTGGCTCGATGAGGGCGCTTTCTTCGTCAACCGGACAACCCTGACGATCCGGAACGAGCGAGGCATGCCCATCGGGCTTGGCGATGTCTTCGATTCCAGCGCCCTCGGTATGGCGAGCACTACGGCGCCGATGACCCGACAGGATATGTCCGCCACATGGGAAGGGGTGATGCTCGGTGTGGACGTGAGCGACAACGTGACCCGCGGCCAGTTCGTGCGAGGCGATGTAACGATCGATATCCACGACCTCACCAATCCGGATGTCGACGTCACTTTCGACAATCTGCAGGATCATGAAACCGGCGCCAGTCTGGACGGCAGGAACATCTCGCCTTGGGAGAACGTTCCGATCCAGGGCGGTGCATTCGGGGAAAAACCGACCGGCAGCAATGACTACATTCAGGGGCACTTCGTTGGTTAGGGCCATACCGGCGCCGTGGGCGTCTTCGAGCGCGGCGAAATCGTAAGTTCCTTCGGCGCGAACAGACAGCGGGTCGAATAGACTTCACCTTTGGTGATCGCGAAACGCACTCTTCCTTCCGCTAGAACTTCCTGAGCGGCGTCGCCTCCCGGCCGAAGAGTGCGGTTCTTGCAATGTTCCGGATTTCGAAATGTGATTTACGAAGCGTCTCGGGCGAATCCGCCAGCCAGCGGACAAACGCGCCCGGGCCTGTGAGCCGTGAACATCCGCCTGCAAGGCCGGAAGTTTCGGCCAGCATGGAATCGACCTGTTCTGTAATGCGGTTCAACTCTTCGTCCTTGCCGCCTGCCATGTAGAAAGAGCCCAGGTAGGGATAAGGTTCGAACAGGCCGAGGCGCTCGGGGTCGGAATCTCCCGGTCTTACCTTCATCACGTCGCGCAAGAGCGGCGCGCCCGCATAGTCGATATGCAGACTCGACATCAAGGAAGAGTAATCAAAATGCTCGCCCGAGGCGACGCGGCCATGATAGAGCGATTCCCCGTAGAGAAGCCGCGCGCCTTCTGCCATGGAGATTCTCGTCTCCTGCGCGTAGATGGAATCGGCATAGGGGATGACCGGGTCGGGCAGAAGTTCCAGACCACTCCCCTTGGCCATCTCGATTTGCGTGGTCGACACCACCGGCTCGCCCAAACTCTTGTATACCTTGGTCGCCCCCTGCGTCGTCCACACGACACGCGCGCCCTCATCGAGCGCGAGTTCAAGTTCCAGCAGGTCGCCGCCCACGTGCCCGCCCGTGGGGTTGATGAGCGTCATGTGGGCAAATGCCTCTCCCTCGGGGTAGAGGGGGCGTATCACCTGAAGCGGCACGCGAAAGAACGAATCCGCGAGATACGTTCGTCCGCTCGTGCTCGCGAACCGCGCGAGCGCGACGCCGTGGCGTCCCACACGGGAAGGGGCAGTGGCGATTGCGAGCGGCATCAGGCCTCCACGAAGAGGAGTTCGCGCTCGATCCAGCCAATCACCTCATCGAGGCCCTGTTCCGCTTTCAGGTTCGTGAACAGAAACGGGCGCTCGCCGCGCATCTTGCGGGCGTCGCGATCCATGACTTCGAGACTCGCGTCCACGAGAGGGGCCAGATCTATTTTGTTGATCAGCAAAAGTTCGGAGCGCGTGATGCCGGGGCCGCCCTTTCGGGGAATCTTGTCCCCCGCCGACACGTCGATGACGTAGATCGAGGCGTCCACCAGTTCGGGACTGAATGTGGCGGCGAGGTTGTCGCCGCCGCTTTCCACGAAAATAATGTCCAGCGGATCGAAATCGCGCGCGAGGATTTCCATGGCTTCGCGGTTCAGGGATATGTCCTCGCGAATGGCCGTGTGCGGACATCCGCCCGTCTCCACACCGGAGATGCGCTCGGGCGCGAGCGCACCGCTCCTAGTGAGGAACTCGGCATCCTCTTTCGTGTAGATGTCGTTCGTCACGACAGCGATGGCGTACCGATCACGCATCCGCTTGCACAACCTGTCCACCAGGGCGGTCTTGCCGGAACCGACCGGCCCGCCCACGCCTATCTTTACGGGCGACCTGTTCATCTTTCTTCCTCCTCTTCAAGAAACAAACAAGCGCGTGTGCAGCCTCCGGTGTGTCATGGCCCGTATCTCGTGTCCCGGCCCCCAGGAATGCGCGTCTTCCAGTGAAAGCGCGGTTGCGGTCTTGACCGCCTCGCGCACCATGTCTTCTGCGTTCGAGATGACGCGCTGTCCCTCGGTTTGTCCGAGCGGAACCAGCCGAACGGCGGCGGAGACCAGACCTGACACCACGCCGTAGCAAAGCGATTCGAGCATCTCCTCGCAACCAAGTCCCAAGGATTCGGCGACGCAACCGAGTACTATCGGGTAGTGGCCTGAAGTTCGCTCCAGCCTTGCCTCCTCTTCCAGTTCGTCCAGAAAAGGATCCTCGATAAAACCCCGCGCCGATCTCAGGAACTGACGCCCCACACTCCTGCTCGCATCGCGCAATGATTTGACGAGCCGTGCTGCGTCGTAGGCGGCGTCGAGCGTGAGGACTTTCGGCAGGTCGTCCTCTCCTTTCGCCAGAAAAGCCTCGCGCAGGTAGACGCCGTCGAGCGTCGCCACGCTGTGGTGCAGTACGGAAGCGATGAACTCTTCAAGCTCTCCGGCGGAGGCGATGCGTCCTTCCGTCACGTAGGTCTCGAGCCCGTAGGAGTGGGCAAAGGCACCGCGCGGAAACGCCGAATCCGAAATCTGCAGGAGTCTGTAGATGTTCATCTTCTAGTGATGGCGAGAGTGAAAGGCGCCGAAATCATGGGTGAAGGGTTCTTTCGTTTTCTCGCACCTGACGCCCATCTTGACGAAATAGGCCTCCAGCACGGAGTCGTAGGGCGTCAGGACACGGCCGTCCCGAACACATATCGGCGCGTGGCGGTTTCCCACCTGATAGCAGAGGCGGCCCATCTCTACGGGCGATTCCGGGTGGAGAACAAGCATATCTTCGGGAATCGCGACGACTGCCACCACACGCTCTTCATCCTCGAAGAGAATGTCGCCCTCCCTGAGTGGCTGCCCGGTCTGCAGGGCAACGCCAAGTTCGGTACCTGAATCGGAACGCAAACGCTGGCGGCTCCTGAGCCTGTCCTCCCAGCCCAGGGCCACGTGCTCGACGCGCCTTCTTTCATCGGCGCAGAGCCTGCCGCGTATCCCTTCCACGAGGATCATCACCGCCCCCTAGAAAAGAAAATACCGCTGTGCCATGGGAAGCACCTGCGCGGGTTCGCAGGCGAGCGTCTCCCCGTCCGCCTTCACGACGTATGTCTCGGGGTCTACTTCCATTACCGGCAGGGCATCGTTCAGCCGCATATCCTTCTTGCCGACCCCGCGGCAATTCAAGACGGGCGCCACGATTTTGGTGAGGCTGAGCGACTCGCCTATGTCCTCGAGCGCCGCCGCCTGGGATACGAATGCGTACGACGTACGCCCGACCGCCCCTCCCATCGATCCGAACATGGGGCGGCCCAGTACGGGCTGCGGCGTGGGGATGGAGGCGTTGGGGTCGCCCATCGCCGCGTGGGCGATAAAACCGCCCTTCACCACGACCTCGGGCTTCACGCCGAAAAAAGCGGGCTTCCAGAGGACCAGGTCGGCCATCTTGCCGACCTCGACCGATCCCACGTAATCGGAAATACCGTGGGCTATCGCGGGATTGATGGTGTATTTCGCCACGTAGCGCTTCGCCCGGAAGTTGTCGTTGGCTCCACTATCCTCGGCCAGGGCACCACGCTGGCGCTTCATCTTGTCCGCCGTCTGCCAGGTTCGGATGACGACCTCGCCCACGCGGCCCATTGCCTGGGAGTCGGAACCCATCATGCTGAACGCGCCCATGTCGTGGAGAATGTCTTCCGCCGCGATGGTCTCCGCCCGGATTCTCGATTCGGCGAAGGCAACGTCTTCAGGAATCTTGCTGTCCAGGTGGTGGCACACCATGAGCATGTCGAGATGCTCGTCTACCGTGTTCACCGTGAAAGGCCGCGTAGGATTCGTCGAGGATGGCAGCACGTTCGCTTCCCCGCACACGCGGATGATGTCAGGCGCGTGGCCGCCGCCCGCCCCTTCCGTGTGATAGGTGTGGATGGTGCGGTTCCTGAACGCGGCCATGGAAGTTTCGACGAAGCCTGACTCATTGAGCGTGTCGGTATGGATACATACCTGCACGTCCATATCTTCCGCCACGCCGAGGCAGCAATCGATCGCAGCGGGTGTTGTTCCCCAGTCCTCATGGAGTTTCAGCCCGACGGCGCCCGCCTGGATCTGTTCGATAAGTGGACCGGGGCGAGAGGCGTTGCCCTTGCCCAGAAAACCCAGGTTCATGGGGTAGGCTTCCGCCGCCTGGAGCATCCGGGCGATGTTCCACGCCCCCGGCGTGCAGGTGGTGGCGTTCGTGCCCGTGGCAGGGCCGGTTCCACCACCGAACATGGTGGTAACGCCCGAGGAGAGCGCCTCGTCTATCTGCTGGGGACAGATGAAGTGAATGTGGGTGTCAATGCCGCCCGCGGTGAGAATCATTCCCTCCCCCGCCAGTACTTCCGTGGCGGCACCGATCGTCATGTCCACCCCCTGCATCAGGTGCGGATTCCCGGACTTTCCCACCCCTGCGATCTTCCCGTCCTTGATTCCCACGTCCGCCTTCACCACGCCCCAGTAATCGAGAATCAGCGCGTTGGTGATGAGCAGATCGAGCGCATCGGCCTCGCGTGTCTCGGTGGGGGATTGCCCCATGCCGTCCCTGATCACCTTGCCGCCGCCGAATTTCGACTCATCGCCGTAGACGGTGTGGTCTTCTTCGACCTCGATGAAGAGTTCGGTGTCCGCAAGGCGAACCTTGTCCCCCACCGTGGGGCCGAACATGTCGGCGTAGGCGCGCCTGTCCATTCGATACGCCATTACTCCGCCCCCCCGTAGCCCTCGTTGCGGGCTTTCTCAAATGCGCTCTCGCGCACAGCGGACGAATCGAGCGCGCCATCGGTGAGCGCGTTCAGCCCTATGACGATACGCGCGCCCGCGAAGGCGATGAGCGTCACTTCCTTCTCGTCGCCCGGCTCTAAGCGCACCGCCGTTCCCGCCGGGATGTCGAGCCGCATCCCGAAAGCCGCCTTCCTGTCGAAATCGAGCAGGCGGTTCACTTCAAGGAAATGAAAGTGCGAGCCCACCTGGATGGGCCTGTCGCCTCGGTTCGCCACGAGAAGCGAGATGGTTTCGCGCCCTTCGTTCAGGACGATCTCGCCCTCCGCCAGGATATATTCGCCGGGTATCATGGGATCTCCCTCAGACCCGTATCGGGTCGTGCACCGTCACGAGCTTGGTCCCGTCCGGGAACGTACCCTCGACCTGCACCTCGTGAATCATCTCGGGCACGCCTTCCATCACGTCGTCACGGGTAAGAATCGTCGCGCCGTATCGCATCAGTTCGGCCACGGATCTGCCGTCGCGCGCGCCTTCGAGCACCTCGGCCGTGATGATGCTGACGGCTTCCGGATAATTGAGCTTGAGGCCTCGCGCGCGGCGTTTTCGTGCCAACTCCGCCGCCACGAAAACGAGGAGTTTCTCCTGCTCCCTCGGGGTCAGGTGCATCGTCTGCCTCCTGTCAGAAAACTGCTGTGATCGGCCCTACGCGGTCAGGCGGTCGAGCAGCGCTACGTCACACTCGCCCTCCGCTACACCCGTGGCCGTGAATTCCCCTTTTTCCATGACGTAGTATCGATCCGCAAGCCGCCAGGCGAACTCCAGGTATTGCTCCACCAGAATGATGCCCATATCGCCGCGTTGTTTGATCTCCCACAGAACATTCTCGATATCCATGATGATGGAAGGCTGTATACCTTCGGTCGGTTCATCGAGCAGAAGCAGTTTCGGCTCGCTCACCAGCGCGCGTGCGATGGCGAGTTGCTGCTGCTGTCCGCCACTCAGCACGCCCCCCTTTCTCCCGAGCATCTCCTGAAGCACCGGAAAAAGCTTGAAAACGCCCTCGTCATAATTTATGGGACGACGTGGGTGGGCTTCCAGCCCCAGCAGGAGATTCTCGTGCACGCTGAGCTGCGGGAAAATCTCCCGTCCCTGGGGGACGTAGGCGACTCCCAGCTTTGCGCGCGCCTCGGGTCTGGCCGCGGTGACGTCCTGTTCCAGGAACGAAATTTTCCCGGCCTCTGGCCTCAACAGGCCGATGATCGATTTCAGGAACGTGGTCTTTCCCATACCGTTTCTGCCAATGACGCCCACTATCTCGCCGGGGTGCACTTCCATATCAAGACCCCGCAGAATGTGGCTCTCCCCATAGCAGGCGTGCAGATCCTCGACCCTAAGCATATTCCTCTCTGCCCCTGCCCAGATAGAGTTCGATGACCCGTTCGTCCTTGTGCACGTGGTCAATGGAACCCTCGCATATAACCGCGCCTTCGTGCAGCACGGTGACGCGCTCGGCTATCTCGCGCACAAACTTCATATCGTGTTCGATGATGAGCACCGAACGGTGTTCGGCGATTTGCCTCAATAATGCCGCCGTCTTCTCCGTCTCCCGATCGGACATGCCGGCCACGGGCTCATCCACCAACAGAAGGTCCGGGTCCTGCACCACCACCATGCCGATTTCGAGCCACTGTTTCTCGCCGTGCGCCAGAAGTCCGGCCCGCCAGTCACTTTTGGACGCGAGTCCGATAACGTCAAGTGTCTCCTCGACTCTCGCGCGCGCTTCAGCCGTGGCCCCGCCGAAAAGAAGGGAACTCAACTTCTTGTCCTGCTTCACGGAGAGTTCGAGATTGTCGCGCACCGTCAGATTCTCGTAAATCGTCGGTGTCTGGAATTTTCTGCCGATGCCCGCATTCGATATTTCTTCCTGGTGCATTCGCGCGAGGTCGGTTTTCTCCTTGAAGATCACCCGCCCCAAATCGGGTTTCACCTTTCCGGTCACGACGTCGAGCAGGGTGGTCTTGCCCGCCCCGTTCGGCCCGATGACGCAGCGCAGTTCTCCCTTGTCCATGCTGAAGTTGAGCGCGTTCAATGCCTTGAAGCCGTCGAAAACGACGAACACATCTTCCATGTAAAGTATGCTTTTCGACGTAAGCGTCATGCCCTTCTCCTAGCCTTCGCTGCCCAGAGTCGCGAGAGACTCATCCCCCGCAGCCGGACGCCTCGAGCGGCGGATCCATTTCTCAAGCTTACGGGGAATGTCGCGCGCCATGCCGACGACCCCGTCCGGGAAAAACTGCACCATGAGGATGAATATGCCACCCAGGAAATAAAGCCAGTAATCCGGATAACTCGACGTGAGATAACTCCGCGCCCAGTTTACCCCCATGGCACCGATGACGGCGCCGATGAGCGACCCCCGCCCGCCGACCGCTACCCAGATGACCATCTCGATGGAGGGCAGTACGCCGATCCGCCCAGGCGTGATGATGCCCACCTGGGGCACGTACAGCGCGCCCGCGAGACCCGCCAGCATGGCGGAGACAGTGAAGACGAACACCTTGTAGTTCGTAGGCGTGTAGCCGGAATAAAGCACGCGGTTCTCCGCGTCACGGATCGCGAGAAGGATCTTGCCTGCGCGCGATTTCACTATCCTGCGGCACAGCAGATACGCACCGCAAAGCGCAAGAGCGGTAACGACGTAAAGCCCCCGCTGTGTGGACGCTTCCGTGAGCGTGAAGCCGAGCATCTTCTTGAAGTTGGTGAGACCGTTCGTTCCGCCCAGGTTCACCTCATTTCGATTGAAGACCAGCCAGGCGGAGAGCGCTAGCGTCTGCGTAATGATGGCGAAGTACACGCCACGCACCCTCGTTCTGAAAGCGAGGAAACCGAACATGGCCGCCAATGCGCCGGGCACCAGCACCACCGCAAGCGTGGTGAAGGAAAACGAATGGAAAGGTTTCCAGAACAAGGGCAGTTCCTTCACCCGGTTCCAGACCATGAAGTCGGGTAACTTGCTCTGGTAGACGCCCTCGCCAACGATCTCGAGCGTCAGGTACATACCCATGCAATACGCACCCAGACCGAAGAACACGCCATGGCCCATACTCAGGATGCCTGTGTAGCCCCATATCAAGTCGAGACCCAGCACCAGGATGGCGTAGGCCAGGAACTTGCCGAACAGGTTGAGCGTGAAATCCGAGATGTGAAAAAACGTGCCCGGTGTCCCGAAGGCGTTGAGCGAGGGCATTGCGACGAGGAACCAGAACGCCGCGACGACGAGAGCGACGCCGCCGACTTTCTTCTCCATCCTGTCCACCAAAGTTTCACCCTGCATCGCGTATCAAGCCCCTCTCGTGCGGATGGCAAACAGCCCCTCCGGCCTTCTCTGCAGGAAGAGGATCACCAGAACCAGAATCACCACCTTGCCGAACACCGCGCCCATTGCAGGCTCGAGCATCTTGTTCATTCCCCCGATGCCGAAGCCCGCCACAATGGTCCCCAGAATCTTGCCCACGCCACCCGTCACCACCACCATGAAAGAATCCACGATGTAGTTCTGCCCCAGGTCGGGACCCACGTTCCCGACCTGGCTCAGGGCCGCGCCCGCCATGCCAGCCAGCCCCGCGCCGAATGCGAACGTGCCCGCATCCACCCGGCGGGAGGGAACACCCAGGCAGGTACTCATGCCCCGGTTCTGGGTGACGGCGCGAATTCGCAGGCCCGCCCTCGTGCGGAAGAGGAACAGATACGTACCGGCCACGCAGAAAGCGGCCAGCGCGATGATGAACATGCGATTGCAAGGGAACTGAATGCCCACCATCAGGTGATAGCCCCCGCTCAACCACTCGGGGGACTTCACGTCCACGTTCTGCGCGCCGAACACCTGGCGAACAGCTTGTTGAAGCAACAGGCTGACCCCCCAGGTGGTCAGCAGCGTCTCCAACGGCCTGCCGTAGAGATGGCGGATGATGGAAATCTCCATGAGATATCCCATCAGCGCCGAGGCCAGAAAGGCAACGGGAAGCGCAAGTATGAAATAATAGCCGAAGTAATTTTGCGGCAGATAGGAGATGAACACGTCCTGGATGATGAAGGTGGCGTAAGCTCCCAGCATCATCAATTCCCCGTGCGCCATGTTGATGACGCCCATAAGGCCAAAAACGATGGCCAGTCCCAGCGCCATAAGCAACAGGATGGACCCCAGGCTCAAGCCCCGGAACAAGGTGCTGACGATTGAGGTCCAACTCAGGTAGCTCTCGATATCCTTTGTGGCCTCGCTCGCCGCGGCGCGTACGGCGGGTGATGCGTCCTTGTTCGCCAGGCGCTTTAGCTCCGTGAACGCGTTCAGCCCGTGAATTTCGCCGAGCACGGCAGCGGCCGAGCACCGCTGCTGCGGATCCGGCGACTTGAGCCGGATCAACGCCTTCGCCTCTACGAGCGCATGGCGACCCAGCCAGTGGTCTTCTTTCTCAAGCACCTTGTCGAGTAGCGGAATCAGGTTCCTGTCCCCTACCCTCGCCATGCGCGTCGCAGCGGCGCGACGGACGTTCGGGTCGTCGGAATAGAGTTGCATCGAGCTTTGGAGCTGGTTCAGGTAGGGTCTGATGGCCCGGCGGATTCTTCTGCTGGCACGGATTTCGTTCAGCTCGCTATCCGCTGCGAAAAGAGGTTTACCGTCCTGAGTGCTGATCCGTTTCTTTCCGTGGATCGAGAAAAGAGGAACGAATTCGATGTCGGCTCGCGTCACGGCGTCACCACCGATAACGAACCGGGCCTCTCCCGATTCGGACTTCCAGCGATAAAGGCTGCCCTCGCGAAGCGCCAACAGAAGGGGTAGCAGCTTTGGCTCGAGGCGCTTCGCAAGGGTGAGGGCAGCGCGTCGTTTTTTCTTTCTGTTTTTTGATCCTAACTGCGCGATTTCCGCCTGGATTTCCGGTGAAAACGATCCGGTCTGCGCCTCTCCCCTTGCGGCCATGCCAAAGCCAAGCGCGAAAACCAAGATCAGGACGCGGGATATGAATCCTCGCGAGAACCTTCCACGCGGAATCGCCTTCATGCCGGCTTGCTGCATACCCCCTCCTTCGCCGTATCTGGTATATCGCCGGTATTTGCGATTCGCTGTTTTTTGGGCCGCCCGTAGGGGAAGCCATGGTTTGCTCCCCCCGGCGGTTCTTGCGACTAGGCCGTTTTCTTCTTATATGTCCCCTGGTGATTTACCCAGTCACAGCTCTTGTCAGGACTCGTGTATTTGCTCCAGGGTTCGGGCACCACGAGACCCTTCGTTTGCGAGACGATGCGGAATTGCCCGTTCTTGAGGATTTCCCCGATGAGCACGGGCTTGTGTAGATGGTGGTTTTTCTCGTCGATCTTCTTGAATCCACCCGGAGCCTCGAAGCCCATGCCATAAGCCGCCTTGCGCACGTCGTCCACCTTCGTGGTGCCCGCTTTCTCGACCGCCTGCTTCCAGATGTAGACGCCGAGATATGCCGCCTCGATGGGGTCGTCCGTCACGCGGCTGGTGCCGCCGGGCAGGCCCATCTTCTTGCAGTAGGTCTTGAAGTTCTTCACGAATCTCTTGTTCTGCGGCGTGTCGATCGACTGATAGTAGTTCCAGGCCGCCAGGTGTCCGACGAGCGATTTCGAGTCCATGCCGCGCAGTTCGTCTTCCGCCACGCTGAACGCCATGATGGGCACATCTTCAGAACGCAGGCCCTGGTTCGCGAACTCCTTGTAGAAGGGCACGTTGCTGTCGCCGTTGATGGTGCTGAGTACGGCGGCGTCACCGCTCGAAGCGAAGGATTTCACCTTGCCCACGATGGTCTGGTAATCCTGGTGGTGGAAGGGCGTGTATTCTTCCATGATGTTCGAAGCCGGCACGCCCTTCGCCAAGAGGAAGGCCCGGAGAATCTTGTTCGCCGTGCGCGGGAACACGTAGTCTGTGCCGAGCAGGTAGAACTTCTTGAACTCGCCGCCGTCCTCGCTCATCATGTATTCCGCAGCCGGAATCAACTGCTGGTTCGGCGTTGCGCCCGTGTAGAAGACGTTCTTCGAGCATTCTTCTCCCTCGTACTGCACCGGGTAGAAGAGGAGGCCGTTATTCTTCTCATAAATGGGAAGGACCGACTTTCTGCTCACCGACGTCCAGCAGCCGAAGGTAACGTCCACCTTGTCCTGCAGGAGAAGCTGCTTCGCCTTCTCGGCGAACAAATCCCAATCAGACGCCGGGTCGACGACTACGGGCTTGATGGGGCGCTTCATCACGCCGCCCGCCGCGTTGATTTCCTCCACGGCCATCAGTACCACGTCGCGTAGCGAAACCTCGCTGATCGCCATGGTTCCGCTCAGGGAGTGCAGAACCCCGATCTTGATGGGCTCTGCCGCCCGGATCACGTTCGGAAACGGAAGCGTACTCATCGCCACAGCACCCAATCCGATCGCACCTGCTTTCTTCAGAAACCTTCTGCGGGATAACTTCTCCGCGCCAATGAATTTCTTCTGCTTCATCTTTTCTGTCCCCTTTTGAATTCATTCATATAGTGGCCATCGCGCGGCCTGAACAATGAATCGAACGTGAAAATCTTCGATGACAGAATGAAAATATAGAGAGGTTTTTTTACGGAAATCTTGCGATTGGGTTAAATGGTCGTTTCGGTTTTATTTCATTCATGTTTCGGGATTGCCCATTCGACGACCAAAATCCCCCGCCAGCCGGGCGACCGCTCATTCCGGAGTTGATGAGGGTGGATACAGTCCGGCATTCCATCCCGTCTTTGATCGAACGAGAATGAAGGCGAAAACCCGGATTTCGCATTCACTCCCGCCTTGGCCGGAAATGATACCGGGTTGACGGTGGTGAATTTCAGTCGATGAGGAAGATAGTGGTAAGGGGACACAGGTCGCGACCTCGCCCCTCGGGATCACAAAGACTTTCCGTCAAACGAAGGACCCCTGCCGGCTAGGCACAGGACATGTCCCTGCGTCACGTTTCGAGTTCGCGATTCCGCAGGGATGACCACCCGCGTTTCGCCAACGGGCGAACCGTCTCTCTATCGAACCACACCGACTAAACGCCTGCGCCTTCTCCTAAAGCGGACCGAAGTCGGGGGGGGGGATGCGGCGTTTCGAGGTCGCCTCGTAAGTCGAGGCGATTTGGAGCAGCACGTCCTCCCTGCCGGGTTCTGCGCGGAAAACAAGGGAAAACGGAAGGCCCGGCTCAGGGATGGTGGTGGCCTGATCGTTATGGGCGGAGACGAACCGCGTGTCGTCCTCGCTCAGTTCGAAAACGGGATCGTATGTCGTGCGCACGTAGCCTGCCGGCACGAGCACTTCCGTGAGGCCTGCGTTCGGGCCGCTCTGTGATTCGGGTCGCGAGTTCAACAAGAGGCCAGGCTGGGGGGCACCTCCTATAATAGCGGGCGGAAACGGCGTGTGCAGGCGCACGAGGGCGTCGAGATTGTTCTCCAGAATCACCATCATGTCTACGCGTCGCAAAAGCTCGCGCAGCATGATGCGCTCGTTCACTCCCTGTCGGCTGCCGTGGGGGTTGCGCGGGTCTGAGACTTCCTCCCAGTTTTTGAAGGCGGCGCGGTGGTCGTCGCCCCAGAATTTGGAACGTGCGTTCAACTCGGGAAATCCCGTGATGGTCTCGGTGAAGCCGCTTTCTTTCCAATCCTCCGCCCGGCGCGAGAGGTACTGGTGGATGTGGTAGCGAAACGTCATGGCGAGTTCCTGCTGTTGCACAGTGGCAAGGTCGAGGTTCACGGGCTGTTCGATCCTGCCCTCGCCCATGGCGAGCATGTAGTCGATGGGCTGCATGTCACCCGAACCGAATACGACGCCCGGCGCGAACTCGGTGGGGACGATGGCCTCTGCGAATTCGGTGAAGAGCGGCTCGCCCTCGGGCGTTAGCCTGAACATGATGTCCGGCATGAAGACGGGAATGAGCCTTGCGAGCGCACGGCGGAAATCCGTCTTCATCGTTTCGACCTCGGGGGCGTCCGCCCAGAGCGGGTCAGTGGATTCCAGGAGTTTCGCGCCGAGATTTTTCCCCAAGACTTCCTCTATCTCTCTAGCAGCAGCGTTGACGATGGGTTCTTCTGATTTCGAACCCCTCGCATAGACCATCGACTCACGAATGACCCCGATGCGTACGCCCTTGAGCGCCCCCGCCTCGCCGCTCGTTTTTATGTGCGTCGCATAGGGCGTATCCAAAACGGAGGAACGCGGCACCGTCGTGAACGGATCGCGCGGGTCGTAGTAGCCGTTCACAGGGTCTTTCAAGGCGTCGAGTACCTTGGCGCAATCTGCAAGTGATTTCGTGATGATGCCACTCCTGTCACAGTAGATGTCCGCCCCGATTGCGCCGCCGTCGAAGCCTAACATCGCCTTATGCGGGAGGATGAGCGCAACGGCGTTGTGGTTCGAAGGTCCCCTGCAGGAGGCCCTCGTCTCTTCGCCCAGGCTCGCCATCACCATGTTGGTGCTCACCGAAAGGGCGGAACCCGAACTCGACCCCAGGGAAGCCGCCCGCGTGGTGTCGTATGGGTTCGAGGGGTTTCCGCCCCAACTGCTCCGCTGGTAGCCCAGGACGGAGGGCAACACCTTTTCGGGCGCGTGCCGCCCGCCCGGGTCCCCTGCGCGCCCGTTGTATTCGGTGCTCACCGCCTTGGCGAAGATGATGGCGCCTTTGTTCCTCAACTGCTCGACGAGAATGTGGTCGCGCGCGGGAAAATCGATGTCGTAGGCGGCGTCGCCCCCGCCGGTGGAGCGCATGTCCTTGGTGTCGAAGGGGTCCTTGAAGGAGAAGGTGACACCGAACATCGGCATTTTTTCGAGGTCTGGCTCTGCGCCGTACTCAGCGTCCAGTTCCGCTGCGCGCTCCAGCGCGTCGGGGTAGTGGCGAAAGACCTCGCACATGGGTGGGGCGCCGGGCGGCAGCGGACCTTCGGAAGGATGCCTGTCGAAATCGCCCTTGCACGTTACGGAGCGCTCGCCCCGGATGTTCAGGGTGGCGAGGGCGTTCACTTGGCCCGCATTCGGGATGCCGACAATCATGCCGTATTGCTGCTGCACGCTGGGGTCGGACGCCGTATCCTGCATGCGCCCGAACTCGAGCGGTGGCCCTGCGTATTTGTCCAGATCGGGCAGGACGTCCGCAGCCCGCACTGTCTCGGTCGGGAATTCGAGCGGCGTCCCGCCACGCATGGTCCCCCTGGTCTCGGAAATCGGCGCGCCGTCTTCGGTGACGAGCATGCTGGCGACCCCGTTGTAGGCGCGAACACGCTCAAGGTAGCGTTCCACGACTTGGGCGCATGTCGTGCGGCCTGCGCGAATCGCCGCGTGCATATCTTCGATGGACGCTTCTTCCAAGTGAAACACCCCGCTCTTGTCCTCCATGACGCATCCTTTCGCTTGAGTCTTTTCTCGGCTCACCTCTCTCGGGAGAGGGAGCAACATCAGGTTTCAGACGATTCGGGAATACTATGGGCGAAGCCCGATTTTCGCAATGGAGGAGGGGGATGAATTCCGAAGATTCTCGCATTCGGCAAAGGAGCGAAGTTCTTTCATACGATTCAGATAAGACAGATAAAAGTTTCTGGTTTTCATTACTTTCTCTATAGTGTTGAATTTGTTTAGCGGGGCGTGCTCTTCGCTCCTCGCCCAGTCAGGTATATGAAATAGGTCAGTTGATGGCCTTTGTCCATTCAAGACGCCGTTTCAGCTTGTTGAGAGAATGCCTCCATGGCAGACGACCTTCATGCTGAAGTCTGCCGACCACTATGCTTGGGGCAACATCTTGCTCCTGCGCAAATTGACGGATTGACAGGCCATCTCGGGGTTCCCCCTCGACGAACCGCTTCCAATGACCGCTCGGAATCAGGAAATTCGCAGCCCACTGGTTCGCTCGCGCTTCACATTCACCGACATCATTTTCTTTTGAATCGATGAAAACATCTTTCTTGCTATCCAACAAAATGTGTGCGGCTTCATGAAACAAGGTGAACCAGAGATGATCATCCGTCTTGTGGCGGGCGCTCAAGGCGATCACCGCCTTTTGGCTCGACAGCCACCATGCCGCGCCGCTGATGGCGGTCCTCGGCAGGGGTGGAATCAAGGCCAGGACAACACCTGACTCGTTACAATATTCGCCCGCCTTGCGGATCGCTTCGTCGAACGGCTTGCGTGTGAGTGCACGAATTTCCCCGAGAGACCTTTTGAAGCACGCCTCGTTAAAATCCGCGCAAGTTTGCCGTTCGGCTTCAAGCTCGCTCAGTCTGCGCCAAGTCGCCAAAGCGCATTCGTCGCTATCGAAACTCGGAGAATGTCGGTAGTTGACGCTTTCCGCTCCATACTTGACATCCCAGGCCGCGACCGATCCGACACCAAAAAAGGCGAGTAGGCCAGACACTCCAGCGGCGATTGAGGACGGCCTATCCATCACCCCGCGCTTGACCAGCACATTTATGGGAAAGCGTTTCGCCCACGAGTCGAATTTTGCCGCTTGTTTTATTTCGGTTTTTTTCGCCCGCTGTAGCCTGTAGTCGGATTCCAGTCCAAGCCAGATATGGGCGGCGACTCCCGTCACCTTCTCGAATTGAAGAGCCGTCTGCGGCTCCACCGGAGCCTTTCCCGCGACTATCTCGCTGATGAGTTTGGGTGAACGACCACACCGGCGAGCGAAATCAGCATACGACATGTCATGCGCCTCCAGGCGTTCCGCAAGAATCGTTCC
Organism: bacterium; assembly: GCA_965200245.1. Lineage (GTDB taxonomy): Bacteria > UBA8248 > UBA8248 > UBA8248 > UBA8248 > Bin107. The sequence continues at coordinate 899,842 of CBDATS010000004.1, forward strand.
GGGTGCGACTGCGTAGTCCGGTTGGTACGCATGGGCTGTTCCACTCATGTACTTCACCTCCTCAATGATAGTCGACGACATCGACAATGATAATCGAGGTGACTTCGGCCGGGTCGATACCGCCGTCATCCTTACTGGGAACCGGATCGTGGTTCGGCTTGAAGACGAGCCTTTGGGCATGAACGAGATCGACCGCGTATTGCCCTTCGCGATCAGCCTTCAGGGGATGGCACCGCTCCGGCGGCGTCGACGGCACGTCCGCCAGCGTCCGGGCGTTTTTCAAAACCGCAAGACACGACATCAACTTCTCCGCCATCCGTTTGCCATACGTCTTTTGAAGTTCGCTCTCTGCGTTGCAGGTCTTTGCAAGTTTTCTGGTTCGGAAAACGATTTCCACTTCATTGTCATTATGGGCAATAATGAGAGATTCCTCTTATTTCGTTACCTATTCGGTAATAATACAGAGGAAAATGCAGACCGTCAAGTACGGGAAGTCGCTCATATTCGCATCATGTGGGCCGGGTTAGCCTTTCGCACTTTCGCTTGAGTCGAAATGATAGAGTAATGTTCCAGATATGAGTATCCCGCACGAATATTCAGGCCAAAAAGTTTTTCGCCGGCCCCGCATTTGCTCACATAGCGGAGGCAGTTCCTCCCGCTCCTGTTGCAATTGGCACCTCGCCATGACGGCGCCGGCGGCACTGTGGTATAATTTCTATCTCGAAAACAACTGAGCGAGGAAGCACGAAATTCGAAGAACTCATGGATTGCAAAATCCGTTCTCTCGATTTTTTCGCGCCATCTCCCAAAACAGAAGTGCACGACAGCTTTTGATTTCGCATAAGGAGAACGTCTCATGGCAAAAACCGCACAAGCCGTCCGCAAGGAACCGTGGTTCGCGTATTTTCCCAATGACTACCGCTGGTCCGCTGGCGTAAGCATCGCCTATTCTACATCCTTTTGGGGCTCGTCCACGATGGGTGAAGTCGACAGGGTCTGCCGCAAACTCAAGGGGAAAGAGGGAGACGACGACGCCTGGTTCGATGAATGGGTGAGCGAGGCTGACAGGATGCGCTCGCTTGGCATGGCCGCAGCCCGGAAGAAGAATTCGCTTTCCGCCGCCGCCTTCTTCAAACGGGCGTGTTTCTATTATCAACTCGGCGAGCGTTTCAGAACACCAAAGGACAAGGCGGCGAACGCTGTGTACCGCAAATCGCTCGATTCCTTTAAGCGCTTCGCCGCGCTTACGGACGCGCCTCGCATCGAACACGTGGAAATTCCCTTCGAAGGAAAAAAGACGCTGCCCGGCATCCTGGTTCACGCGCAGAATACAAGAAAGAGAAAACCTCCCGTAGTTGTCTCCTTCGATGGCTTCGACGTCTCGAAAGAGATCCAGTACATCATGGGTGCCGAAGACCTCGCACGACGCGGGATGAGCGTGCTTGCCGTGGACGCGCCCGGAAACGGGGAGGCCATTCGCTCCAGAAAGCTCTTTCTGCGCCACGACCATGAGGTCGCGGGAGGGGCGGCGCTCGATTATCTCGAGACGAGAAACGACGTGGACGCGAAACGCGCAGGCGTCATGGCGATCAGCCTCGGCGGATACTACGCACCCAGAAACGCCAGCATGGAGCACCGCTTCAAGGCATGCGTGGCCTGGGGAGCGATTTGGGATTACCAGAAGGTATGGCGCGACAGAATCGCTGCCACTTACACGACGGCTCTCTCCGTTCCCGGGCATCACCTGATGTGGATATTCAACCTGGACTCCACCGAGGAGTGCCTCGAAATGCTTGAGGACTTCAAGCTCGACGGCGTGGTCCAGCACATGCGCTGCCCGTTTCTTCTGATTCACGGGGAAGGCGATCAGCAGATTTCTGTTGAGGACGCAAAAAAACTCTTCAAGGCCTCGGGGTCGAAGGACAAGACCTTCCGTGTGGTCAAGGGAGTCGAAACCGGCGCCCAGCACTGTCAAATGGACAATGTGCCCCCTTACGCGCACGAAATTTTCGATTGGCTCAAACTGAAGCTTGGAGCGTAGGGAGGCCGGGCGCGGACTCTCTAGTGGACAGAAGCAACGCCTGCTCGTCGCGCGTGTGCTGCCTGAACCAACCGCGAATCCTGATGCTTGACGAGACCACCGTATCTCTGGACAACCGCACGCAGGCCATTGCTCAGGAGTCACTCGGCAAACCAAACATCTCGCGTCTGGCAATCGTCCATCGGGTGAGTACCGTTCGCGAGGTCGCACGAACCTGCGTGCTGGAGAAAGGCCGCTCCGTCGACAGCAGTAACTACAACGAACCCATGGCCAGGGACAGGGCGTTTGCGAACCTTGCGAAACACCAGTTGATGCAAGCGGCACGGTTGGTGATTACAATGAAAGTGCGGGCGGACGTCGAGCTGGACGTCGCCTGAGCCAATGGATAGATTCAATAATCAAGGGGGGCCTACTCCACATGAACTACGAGAACGTGCGCACCGAGATGGACGGTGAATTATTGATCGTCACGCTGCACTGGCCCGAGCGACGAAACGCCATGACTCACCAGATGCGAGCCGACCTGCTGGACTGCGCCCGTCGCGCCGAAACCGACGACGCAGTGAAGGCCATCGTCTTCACCGGACATGGGGACAAGTCGTTTTGCGCAGGCACCAACATCCCTGAACTCGAGCAACGCACCCTGGTCTCGGAATTGGGGCCCTCGGCGACGCTTCGCAAGGAACTGCCAACCGCCATCGAGCGTCTGGGCAAACCGACCGTCGCCGCGATAAACGGCTATTGCTTCGGAGCAGGGTTGGAATTCGCGATGGGCTGCACTATCCGAATCGCGAGCGAGAACGCACAACTCGCGCAGCCGGAGATCAATCTGGGCCAGATACCAGGCAGCGGCGGCACCCAGCGCCTCTATCGTTTCGTGGGGCTGGGCTGGGCCATGCAGATGGTGCTCACAGGGCAGCGCGTCGACGCCGAGACTGCACGCGCGATCGGCTTGGTCACCGAAGTTCTGCCTCTGGCCGACCTCATGCCCCGAGCGAAGGAACTGGCGCGCAAGCTGGGGGCGCAATCTCCATTGGCCTTCGTTGCCGGTCGCGACGCCGTATTGCGTTCTACGGAAACCGAACTTCTGGCGGGTATCGACTATGAGCGAAAGCTCTACGCCATCTGCATGGCGACCGAGGACAGCCGCGAGGCCTTGAGAGCCTATGACGAAAAGCGCGCTCCCCGGTACAAGGGCCGTTAATCCCGGAAATCGTGCATGAAGCCTTTTCTTCTGGATCAGGAAAAAATCGAGGCCTATCTCGCCGACGGATATTGGACGCGCGAGACCATGGTGGAACGTTACGCTGCGTATGCGCACGATATACCAGAGAAAATCGCCTGCCGCGACGCACAAGAAGAAATCTCCTGGCGGGAACTGGATGAAATTACGGACCGTATCGCTGCAAACCTGATCGCACGGGGAATCGAGCGCGACGCCCGCGCCCTGGTACAGATGGCCTCATCGAACCGCGAGATGATCTTGCGCATCGCGCTCAGGAAAGCGGGCGTCATCGGATGTTTTGCGCCCATGCAGTGGCGGCGCAGGGAACTCGGCTACGCCTTGCGGGAACTCACCCCGAGCGTTATCTTCACCTCGCCGGAATCGGGTGACGACATGTCGGCTGACTGGCTGGATGAAGCGATTGACGGAACTCCGCAAACACTCCTTGTCGAGCTTTCGGGAAAATCTGCAGCAGGCTGGCTGTCCTGGGCCGAATTGGCTGAATACCCACATGACGTTGGCGCAATCGAAGAGATCGCTTCCCGGCGTTTCCGCTTCGATGAAATTTCCCTCGTCACGGTATCGAGTGGATCGAGCGGACTCTCGAAACTGTGTGAATGGCCCGAGGGGGCGCAGATGTGTCTGGGCCGCGCCATCACGCGGCGATTGGCCCTGAGGGCGGAGGACAATATCGGCGTGTTCGCGCCGATGGCAGGGGGCGCGGGTCTTCTGGTCTGGGTGTCGTCGGGCGAGACACCCTGTACTTTCACCTTTCCCGACACATACAACGCGCGCGCCTTGCTGGCGCTCATCGAGAGTGCAAGAATCACGGTGGCGACGACGGTGCCCGTCATCCTGAATCGCCTAGCGCAGGAAGATCTGGGCTCTTTTGACCTGCGTTCCCTGCGCGCCATACGAATCGGTACCGCTGCGGCGGATCTAAAAGCGGCGCGCCGCTTCGAGCATCTCACCGGCTGCCGCGTCGTGCTCGCCGCGGGCAGTATGGAAACCCCCGGCTTCGCGCACGCCGATGTGGACGATCCCGCCGCGCTCAGGCTCAATGGAAGCATCGGCCCCCCGCACCGGGGATGCCGCTGGCGAATCGAGGATGAGGACGGAAACGCGTTGCCTCAGGGAAGTATCGGCCATTTCAGGCTCTCGGCACCTTACGCTTCTTCGGGCTACTGGAAGAACCCGGAAGCCACACGAGCGGTCTGGTCGGAAGGCTGGAACGCGACCGGCGACATCGCGACCATCGACGAGGACGGGCACTTGAGGTTGCTGGGTCGCAGCAGGGAAGTCATAAACCGCAGCGGTCAGAAAATACTGCCGAGCGAGGTCGAATATGAGATCGCAAGACACCCCGCCGTCTTCGAGTGCGCCGTGATAGCAGCGCCCGACCCTGAATACGGCGAGACACCCTGGGCATTCGTCCAGTTCCATGATGGCAGGAACCCTGACGCAGAAGGTCTGGCCGACGCGCTCAGGGCAAGCGGCCTCGCCACCTACAAGGTACCGACGCGTTTTATCGAACTGAGCGAATTCCCCCGCGTTGCGAGTGACAAAATCGACAAGAAAGCGCTGCTGCGAATGGCGTTGGCTCAACAGGAACCACGAAACCGGGACGAAGGGAGAATCTAGACCATGGGACACGGCGAATATCTGCACGGCGCAAGTTTCGACGGCTTTACGGTCGAGATAGACACGGAACAACAGCGCGGCGACATCATTCTCGACCGCGGCGAGATGAACACGATCAGCATGGGCCAGCGCGAAGAGTTGCGCGCCGCCTTCGAGAGCCTCGACAGAGACGAGCGGGTACGCGTAATCGTGCTGCGCGCCTTGGGGTCCAATTTCTCATCGGGTGGATTCATTCGCGGCTTTATGGAGGCTTCGCCCGAGCACGTCTCGAACCTGGCCGACAACATCGCCGCACCCACGCGCTGTGCAAAGCCGACCATCGCTGCAAATCGCGGCTATTGTTTCGGTGTGGGCTTCGAAATCTCGCTCGCATGCGATTTCCGGATTACGTCGGAGACAACCCTCTATGCCCTGCCCGAACAGCGCCTGGGGCAGATACCGGGTTCGGGCGGGTCGGCGCGCCTGCAGAAGATGATCGGCATTGCGCGGACGAAACACATCGTCATGCGCTCGAAGCGCATTACCGGCAAACAGGCCTATGAATGGGGTATTGTCACCGAGGTCGTGCCGGACGGGGAACTGGAACAGGCTACCGATGCCCTCGTGGCGGAACTTTGTCAATTTGCTCCGCTCGCGCAACGCACAGCCAAGCGCCTGCTCAACGAGACTGAAGACACCTTCCTGTCCTTGGGGATACAACTCGAGGGGCATTGCTACTCGCGGCTTCGCCAGTCGGATGATTTCAAAGAGGGCGTGGAAGCTTTTCACGAAAAACGAAAACCCGATTTCAAGGGCAGTTAAGTCAGGAGACGCACGGCAATTCAGTTGCCCCCCTCGTTTCTTTTTACGCCGGGTTCCCCTTCCGGGCGCTGTTTCATACTGCGTCGGATTTTTGTGTTATACTCACTTTACATCTCGCACATGAAATTTCCTTTACGGGCGCCATCCCGAAAGACGGTTGGCCCACAGGGTTTTCTCAAGACCGATGGGGGGAGATATTCATGATAGGTCCCATGCACCATTCCAGCAGAACGGTTTCAGACATCGAAAGGTCCGTCGATTTCTACCGCGACATCCTGGGTTTTGAAGTGGTGGAAGATATTTCCTCCAAAGAGGAAGGAATCCAATACGCCTCGACCACACCCGGAAGTCATCTTCGGATTGTCATGCTTCAGGCGGGAGGCGCGGTCGTGGAACTCATCCAGTTCCTGGAGGAAGAGGGAAAGCCCTACGACAACCCGCCGGCGCTGAACGACGTGGGCAGCAGCCACATCGCTTTCGAACCCGAAGACATGGATGCCGCCTATGAGGAGTTGGTGGCCAGGGGCGTGAGGTTCGCCACACCTCCTCAAGTGACGTGGCGCGGTGACGGGCGTTACTGGCGAGCCGCCATTTTCTACGATCCGGACGGCTTCGATCTCGCCCTGTTCAAAATGTATGAGGGTGAACTCGCCGAGGCAGTCTCCGGCTGAGTTCGTAACTTCATGGAGGAAACGACGTCATGATGCTAAGCAACCTGACCTGGATGGAAGTGCGCGACTTGATTCCCGAGAACCCGGTCATCATCCAGCCCGTGGGCTCGACCGAGCAGCACGGCCCGCATCTGCCGCTTCAGGTGGACATATCGAGCGCGTTCGAAGTCGCGAAGGCCGTCGGCGACCGGACAGGCTGCCTCGTCGCCCCACCGCTTCCCTACGGCTATTCGGAGGTGTGGGAGAATTTCCCCGGCACCATCAGCTTCACGGCCGATACCTTCATGACCTGCGTCGGCGAAATCACCGAAAGCCTTGTGCGAAACGGTTTCAGGAAAATTTTCTTCCTGAATGGCCACAACCCGAACCTGCCACTGCTGCAAACCATGATGTTCAGGCTCATGGATCGCTACGGGAGAAATGGAGACATCCTCATAGTAGCCGGGAGCTATTTCATGGTGGACAAGGAAACGTGTGACAAAATTGGCGACAATTTCCGCGAGGGCACCCACGCGAACGAGTTCGAGACGTCCTTCATGATGCATATCCGCCCGGGCATGGTGCACGTGGACAAGTTGGGAGACTGGGAATACAAACCCGAACTGGTGCTCTCCTATCAGCACGGAGTGACATCGGTCGTGCGTCTACCGGACAGCCGGGTTCACAACGGCGTATACGGGGATCCGCGCCGGGCTACACCGGAAAAGGGCCGCCAGTACTTCGAAGCCTGCGTGAACAAGGTGGTCGAGATTGTGGAGAACTTCAACCCGGATTACTTCGGGATACAGGAAGTCTATAAGTAGACTCAAGGTGAGTCGCAGCAGTCCGCATTACCCGTTGCGGGCTTAAATGGCGAGTCCGGAGTCTGCGTCGAAGAAAAAGAGATTGTCCTCGCGCATCACCACCCGGGCTTCGTCTCCCATGTCGACCCTGAGGGCGGAGGGTGTTCTCGCCATGATCGACACATCCTCGAAAGCGAGTTCTAGTACCTGATCCGCCCCGTAAGGTTCCAGGAGCAATACCTTGCTCAGGTAGCCGCCTCCGTTATCTTCGGAACCTTTCACGATGACGTCCTCGGGGCGAATACCCAAAATCACCTTGTCCCTGTTCTTTTCTTCCAGGCGCTTGCGTTGACCGGCAGGTGGTTCCACGGCGAAACTGCCGTAGCGGAAGCGAAGTCTTCCGTTTTCCCGTTCCAGTGAACCCGGGATGAGGTTCATCGGTGGCGTTCCCACGAACTGCGCCACAAAGGTGTTGGCAGGCTCGTGATAGACGGCGTAGGGAGAGGCATATTGCTGGAGCACGCCGTCTTTCAGGAGCGCTATCTCGTCCGCCATGTTCAGCGCCTCCACCTGATCATGGGTCACGTAGATCATGGTGGTTTTCAGGCGGCGGTGAAGCTTTTTGAGTTCCGCGCGCATTTCGACCCTGAGCGCGGCGTCCAGATTCGAGAGCGGTTCGTCCATAAGAAACGCCCAGGGCTCCCGGACAATCGCCCGGCCAAGCGCCACTCTCTGGCGCTGGCCACCGGAGAGTTCGCGAGGTCTGCGGGCCAGAAGATCCTCGATGTTCAGTGCCTCGGCCGCCCAGCGAACCTTTTCCTCGATTTCCGCCCTGGACATCTTCATCATTCGCAAGGGAAAAGCCAGATTGTCCCGCACACGGAGATGGGGGTAGAGGGCGTAGCTCTGAAATACCATGGCCATGTTGCGGCGATGTGCAGGAATGTGGCGCACATCCAGCCCGTCGATGAGAATCGCGCCCTCGGTAGGTTCCAGCAGGCCCGCGACCACATTCAGGATCGTGGTTTTCCCGCACCCGGAAGGACCCAGGAGAACGACAAACCTGCCGTCTTCGATTCCGAGATTCACGTTGTCTACAGCTACCACCTCGCCGTAGTTTTTGGTCAGGTTCTCCAGTACGACTTTCGCCATTCTCGACTGCTCCTATGAAACCGGCTAACCCTTCACTGCTCCCGCCGTCAGGCCGCGCACGAAGTAGCGCTGGAATATGAGGGCCAGGGCGACGGGAATGACGACGCAGGCTACGCCCGCTGCATTCATCCGTGCGTAGCTCACAGAGAACTCCGAGACGAAATCGAGAAGCGTCACCGTAATCGGCCGGGTATTCATCGTCTGTGTCAGGACAAGCGGGAAGAGAAACTCGTTCCAGCTCGTGAGGAACACGAACACCCCGGCAGTGACGATGGCCGGCGCCGAAAGCGGCAGAATCACTCGCCAGAGAGTCTGGAAGCGATTGCAGCCGTCCACGCGCGCGGCGCTTTCGATCTCCTGGGGGACAGTCTCGAAATAGGCGACCAGTACGAAGATCGCAAGAGGCAGGGAAATCGGAATATAGGCCACGATGAGTCCCATGTAGGTATCAAGTATACCGAGCCCCCGGATCATCAGGTAGAACGGGACGATTAGAGACACTTCGGGCACGATTCTGGAAGCCAGTACGACGTAGAAAAGGGACTGCTTTCCCGCAAAGCGAAGTCGTGCGAAACCGTATGCCGCCAGACATCCCAATATGACGTTGATAATGGTGACGCTCAAGGCCACGACGAAGCTGTTCCACATCGAGGGCAACACATCTGCCGTTGGGAACGTGGAGTATCCGGCCATCTTCTTGTCGAACGCAACACTCGTGTCGGCGGGCTTTCTGAGGATGATCTCTTCATAGTTTCCGATGTTGAGTTGTGGTGGCACCCAATTGGGTGGAACCGACACCACGTCCTTTTCGAACTGGAGACTTGAATTGAGCATCCAGTAGAAAGGTGAAATCGCGTAGAAAAGCATGGCGGCGACGATCAGGTAGAGTGCAATTCGCCCCATGAAGGCGGCACGGCGGTATCTCTGCACTGCCTGAATGTCGGGAACGCTCGGGGCAGCCATGCTCAACCCTCCTGCGGCCTGTAGAGAATCTTGATGTAGCCGATCGCCAGGATGAAGGTGGCGATGGCGATAACGTAGGAAATCGCCGCGCCAGAACCGAATTGCAGGTTCCGGAATGTCTCCACGTATGTGTACCAGGAGACGAGCGCTGTCGCGTCGCCGGGACCTCCCTCCGTCAGGATGTAGACCAGGTCGAAGGTCTTGATGGATATGATCGAGGTGTATACCAGAACGAGCAGGAAAGCCAGCTTGAGCGCAGGCAGGGTGATGTGCCAGAACCGCCTCGAAGCACCCGCCTGATCGATCTTGGCCGCGCTGTAAAGGTCCTCGGGAATGGCCTGGAGCGCCGTCAGGAACAATACGGTCGCCAGGGGCACTTCCTTCCACACGAAAGCGTTCACCAGGGTGTAGAGCGCGCGGTTGGGGTTGCTGAGCCACGTCTGGTACTTGTCGATAATGCCAAGGGAAACCAGAAGCCCGTTCAGCACCCCGTAGTCGGAGTGGTAGATCCATTCCCAGATCAAGCCGTTTGCCACGTAGGGTACCGCCCAGGGCACGAGGATGAGCGGCACCGCCCACTTTCGGACTCCTGGTCCCAGTTCATTGAGTGCCAGGGAGAAGATGAGGCCGAGTATGGCCACGGCGACCACCGACACCACGACAAAGATGATCGTATTCACGAGCGCGTTGTAGAAATCCTCGCTCTCCAGGAACATGACATAATTCTCGAAACCAACGAAGGGGTTTCTGTGAGGTCTCTTCAGGTTATAGACGTGGACGCTGACGTAGAACGAATGCAGGATGGGATAGATGTTGAGCAATACCATGAGCAACAGCGCAGGTCCCACGAAAAACGCCGCTATCCCGCCTTCTGTTTGCATGCGACGGACGAACCAGCCTTTGAGGCCCGTTGCTACGGCGGGTTCTGCTCTGTCGACGGACAGGATATTCGCCAAGGAAAGTCTCCTTCCCGCCTCCCCCGGCAGCACATCGCCGGGGGAGGCGACCACCTGTAATTAACCGTAGCGCTTCTTCAGCCTGTTCCACTGCTTGGTCAGGGTCTTGAGCGTACCAACGATGTCGGCCTGGCCCAGGATCGCCTTGTGAACACGCGGGCGCATGAACTGATCCCACTCCGCGTACCAGACAGCCTTTTGTCCGTCCTTGGGTTTGCTGAGCGCCATCTGGCTCTCGAAGAGCTTCGCCTCGCCCCACTTGTTCGCGGCCGAGATGATGTCGGGATCCTTGAACAGCGGTGCGTGGCCGAAGCCCAGACCGAACTCGGTGAACCACTTCTTCGCCGTGCGGTAGGTGCCCGATTTATCCTTGCCGCCCAGGAAGTCGACCATCTTCCAGGACATCGCCTTGCGCGCGGGGTCTTTCGCGGCCTAGGCAGTCATGCTGTAGGCCCTCGTCCAGCCGCACACGTTGGGTTTCGAGTTGTTCGCGGTTGGGATGAGGGCCATCTTGATCTTGCCGGCCACTTTCGAGGATTTGGGCTCGTTCGCCGCTCGAAGACGGTAGTTCGGCAGGATGGCGAAGCTGCCCGTGCCACTGCTGAAAGCCTTGAGCGCGGCGACCTCGTTGAGTTCCAGGAAGCCCGGCTGCGTGATCTTGTGCTTTTTGGCAGCGTCGATGATCCACTGTATGGTCTGCGCCGCGGGGGAGCCTTCCTTGTCGTAATTCATGACGTTGTATTTCTCGTCGACGAACCTTCCTCCCCGGCTGTACATCATGGTGAAGAGCATCTCGCCCATCCAGAAGTCGGCCTTCAGGAACTGAAGGAAGGGATACTCCTGAATTCCCTTGCTCTTGATTTGGAGGCTTTGCTGAACCACTTCGTCCCAGGTCTTCGGAGGTGCGCCGATGCCCGCTTTCTCCAGGTGTTCCTCGTTGTAAAGGAACGCCATATGGCCCACGTAGTAGGGCAAACCGTAGAGTTTGCCATTGTAAGTGAGCGCGTCTGCGGTCGGACCGATAAACTCCTTGCGGTATTCGTCTACGCGCGGAAATTCATCGATGGGATACAGCCAGCCCGCTTCGACAAACTCGGCGAGATGGCCGTCGATCATGTAGATGACATCCAGAGGCGTTTTGCCGGTGAACTTGACCACCAGCGTATCGTGGTACTTGCTGCCCGGCGTGTTGCCATAGTTGATCTTGACCTTGGCGAGCTTCTCGAATTCGGTGATACACTGCTTCACGAAGCTAATGCCGTAGGTCCAACTGTAGAAATTGAGCGTTTTCACCATCGCCGCCGAGGGCGTCGCCCGCGAGACGGGCAAGGCCAAGGCAGCCGTTCCAAGTGCGGCATTGCGAAGGAGTTTCCGACGACTCAGTCCGATTTCTTTCATGCTCAACCCTCCATCGTCACCCAGGAGAACTTTGCTCCCCCATGGCATGGGCGACTGCCATCGGGGCAGAACCAGGCCACAATACAGCCGAGAAACCCTGCACCGGGCCTCTCGACTCACTCGGATTCAGACGAAGAGACAGGATACGTTTCTAACGACAGGAGGCGAAGCGGGACACCAAAGCCCTAGAGGCAACGATACCACCGGTTCGCGTTTCCCACTCTCCGGCGTTCGAAAAATCCTCAATCAACTTCTATAAATTCAAAAAGTATACGAAAAACGCTAGCAGGATTTCCCCGCACTGTCAATTGGAACACAACGTCAGGGTACGTCGAGCACACCGCCTAGCTGCGCGAGACGAGTTCGATGCTGATGTCGTCCGGCCCTCTGATGAAGGCGATTTTCGTGCCCGGGCCGATCTCCCATGGAGCACAAATGAAGTCAGCACCCTTCGCGCGCAGGTCGCTCTCGGCCTTGTCCATGTCGTCGACGATGAGGCCGAAATGGTCCAGTCCGTAGCGCGGGTCGCTCGTCGTGCGCACGGGATTTTCACCCTCCGCCCGGCCCGAGACGAGAAAGCACATGCCATTCAAATCGAAGCTGAAAATCGGAGAACCACCCAGGTCCCCCTCGTCCACCACCTTCGCGCCGAACATCTCCTCCCAGAAATTTCTCGTGGCGTGAGGGTCTTCACTTCGAAAGTGCAAATGATCGTATCCGTAGGTGGGCATGGACATCTTTTCCCCTCCAGAAAGGTGAACCGAAAACGAGGGCGTCCCCATCCTCTCATCTGTCCGGCCACAAATGCGCGGGTATCCTGTAAATTATAGAGGCGTCACCAGAGGAATTGTCAAGAAGGGCAATTTTCAGACGGGGTAAATCAGGAGATCAAGGTATGGCACGAATGACATACCACTCTCCTCAACTCTCACACCTCACGTATATTGGACTCGACCAGGCCTGTCCCCCGTCGACTTGCAGGACGCACACCCAGTAGGGGTTGACGACTTCCGAAGAGGTGTCTTCGTCCGTGAACTGAAAGCGCGCGCTCCAGTCCCTGAGCGTCGACGCGACTTCGGATACCAGAACGCGGATGTTCACGCCGCCCGCTTCGATGATAGTTGGCTCCGCCGTTATCTCGCCGAGGGACAGTGAGAAACTCTTCACGTCGCTGAAAAAGGAAAGGCGTGCGTCCAGGGGGGGCGTCCAGGTCGATGAGTACGCCGTCGGGGTCGCCCGAGGTGGCTGTGACGAAGCGCAGCAGCTTGTTCGATACGCGGGTTACGACATCGTCGTACTGATCGAGTGCGTAGGGCGTGTGCGAAAGCATGGCACCCTTGTCGAGCGCGATGCCGCCGCGCCATTCGACTTTCTTGTCGCGACCGCTTTTCTGTGTCACCCCACTCCACTGCACGCGGATTCGCCGCGTGCGACCGCCCTCGGTCGGCACACTCACCGGATGGCGGTGAATGGTCTGTGCCCCGCGTCTGAGTTCCACATCAAGCAAAGGCGCGGTACCGTGGACTTCCACCCGAATCGCGGGCGGGCCTTGCACCTTGACCTCCTCCCCCATGAGAGCCTTGCCGCAGGAGGTTTTGAGATAGATGCGCTCTCCGTTCGTGGCGTAGGTCCTGCGTGAGCGCATCGCCTCCCAGACGGCTTCGCTCGTGAGTTCTTTGGCATACAGACCCATAAGGCCGCCCTTCACGTCGAAGGTGACGACGTTGTTCGAGCGTCGGTTGGGATAGACCAGCCCCTGGCGGCCCGTGTGGTCGTCGCTGCCACCGATGAAACCTACACAGAAGCCACGCGCGAGCACTTCCTCGGCGAACCATTCGAAGGTGCCGTGGTGCGAGTGGATTTCCGCCAGGTGAACGAATTCCGCGTCGAAGAAATCGAGGTTGCAGGCGCGGCCACCCACATGGGCGACACTCATCACGTCCTTCCGGCCACGGAAGGTCTCCCAAAGGGCCGAGATGGGAAACCTGTCGTCCTTCACGTCTGAAAGGTCGTCTATCCCTGCATGAGAGCTTCTGTGGATGGTTCCTTCATCGCCTGCGTAGTAAATGTTGTAATCGCCTCCACCTGAGCGCGTGCCCGACCATTCGTAGCCCAGGAGGGTGACGAAGCGGCCCGGTTCGTTGAACGCCTTGCACCCGCGCACGACCTCCGCCCAGTCTTCCTTGCGGACGCGGAAATCGTTGCCCTGCCACGCGGCAATGTCCACGCCGGCCTTATCGCGTGCGAAGCGGAAATACTCCTCCACCGTGCCCGTGCCGACCGTGGAGCGCGTCTGTCCGTGAATGTCCCCCCAGAAGAGGGAGTAAGGATCATCCGGTGTCCTCGGCAGAATCGGTGGGCTCAGGGAAACCAGCCCTGTCGGGTCTTCGAGCCGCATGCGATACGGCCCCTCGCCCGTCAGCCTCGCGCCGCCCAGGCGCTTGACACCGCCATCGCTGGCAGAAAACCCTACCTTGCCCGGGACCTGATTCCCCTCGCGCCAGTTCCTGAGACTTTTTTTGATCGACGCTTCCCCGATAAATTCGTCCGCCGGGTTTCCCCAGCTATCCACGCCACGCACGATGGTGGAGAATTCCTCGTCCTGAACGGGCGTCTGGGAACATACAAGATGCCAGGTTTCGGGTGCACCGCCCACAACGCGGATTTCGGGATCCCTCTCAAGCTCATAGAAATGTTTGCGGTTAAAGGTATCCACAACGATCTTGAATGTGTGGCGCGCTTCGGGGAACGTCTGCGCCCGGATTCCCGGCCCGCCACAGCTGGTGTCGCCAAGCACGAGCACGACCTCATCGCCTTCACAGAGATAGCCCTGCGCAATACGGATGGCGACGCCCGAGCGCCAATCGTCGAGATAGCCCTGTTCCTGATAGCTGAGAGTCAGGCCCACATCCTCGTTCGAGCACGTAACGCTCACGTAGCCAGACGCCGCGGGGTCTTCGAACTGGGGTATCTCCATGTCGCTGGATAAACGTTTGCACACGAGTATCTGCGCACCCTCATCCACCCCGTAAGTGCCCGCCGTGAAGATTACCTTCCGCGTGAAAAACGCTCCCGCCACAATGGGGTCTTCGGGCTCCACGCGGGCCGTGCCGACATCGAAACGGTAGTGGTCTAATCGCTTGTCCACCAGGACGGTTCCTTACGATTCGTGTCATTCAAGGGCAAACGCCCCCGCCATTCGCTTTCTAACCCGCGTAGGAGCGGGCCTCGTCCACGAAGCGGGAAAAGAGTTGCGCCGCACCGTCCGCGTCGGCGTAGCCATAGGCCGACATGGATTCCGGATGCCACTGCACGCCCACGACGAACTGATACGAGGGACACTCGACAGCTTCGATAATTCCGTCTTCGGTCCTGGCCGAAACACGCACGCCCGGTCCCACATCGCGTGCGCTCTGGTGGTGATGGCTGTTCACGACCGAGGAATCACCCATAATCTCGTTCAGGATGGACTCGCCTATGTCTATCTCGTGGAAGGTGTAGGTGCTCTCATCCGTATTCTCGGGACGGTGTGTAAGCGATTCCGGTACCTGGGAGGGGATGTCCTGATACAGCGTGCCGCCCGCCACGATGTTGACGACCTGCATGCCGCCGCAGATGCCGAGCACGGGCATATCGCGCGATACCGCCCCCCGGCAGGCGGCCATCTCCGCCGTCTCGCGCCTGGGATTCGTGGGACTGCACTCGGGCAACCGTTCCTCACCGTAGAGCATCGGGTCGATGTCGTGCCCGCCACCCGAGATGATGAGGCCATCGATGCTGAGGAGCAGGGACAGGACCGCCTGCTCGTCATCCACCGCAGGGAGCAGCAGAGGCGCACCGCCCGCCTTGACCACGGACTCCACGTAGGCATCCATGAGCACGTGGCGGGGACGCACTTGGGGTTCTTCGGGGAAATTCCGCCTGCCGACATCGCAGGTGATTCCGATTTTCGGCCGCTTCATTCGCCGTCGCCTTCCTTGGAAAAAAATAAAATGTGACAGGAACCCGATCAAAAATGTTCGTATTTACTGGACTGTAAACTCATATCACCACATTTCGCGCGAAACGAAAACCGCGCGCGCCCATCAGGCCGAAAACGAGCGCCTCGGCCCGGTGGCGAAAGGGTGGATTCCGACGCTGACACCCTCTATATTTCAAAACAGGAGGTCGAGTAAACGTGTTTCGCCTTTACTTCACACGGCTGGTTTTGCCCATCCTCTTCGTGGCGGGGATGGTGGCGATTCCCTTCGTCTGGCTACCCGACATCGCTCCGCCGGAGAAACCTCCCGCAGCAGGTGAGAAAGCGCCTGGCGCGGAAGAGGAAAAAACCCGTCGTGCCACACCGTTTCAGAAGGCGATGACGATAGGGTTCGCGCTCATCCTGGTGTCGGTGACGGCGGGCGGCGTGATGCTCTACGGCATCACCCGGTCCCAAACGGCGAGCTGGCGGCGGCGTTTCGCGCCTCCCAGGCGTAAAGAGCGTTGAGAGCA
Organism: bacterium; assembly: GCA_965200245.1. Taxonomy (GTDB): domain Bacteria; phylum UBA8248; class UBA8248; order UBA8248; family UBA8248; genus Bin107. The sequence goes on from CBDATS010000004.1 coordinate 915,963, forward strand.
ATTCAGAAAACCGCAGGGAACAGGTCGCGACCGTCTCCGCAGAAAACTCACTTCCCCTGTTTCCATATCCCAAGCGACGCGCCGCTCAGTACAGACGCTCCCGCAGCGTAGGCCAGGCACATGAGGGCGATGCTCTCCACGCTGACTCGATAGTCTATCATCCAGCCAAATACAACGGGAGAGAGCGCCGTCGAAACCACCATGAACGAGGTGGCGAGCGAGCGGATGGCACCCAGGTTCTCCACCCCGTAGATCTCCGCCCAGATCGCCCCGCCGATGGTGATGCGCATGCCGACGGTGATCCCCGTCAGGCACAAATAAACGATGGCGGCGGACCAGTGGTCGAAACCCGCAAGCGCCAGAAGCCCGACGCACATGGGCGCCAGATGCCAGGGGAGGATTTTGACCGCGCCGACCCGATCGATCAGGGGCCCGGTGAGCAGCGTCAATGAAATCGAGGCAACCGTGTAGAGCGTATACATGCCCGTGAAGAAGGCGAGGCTCCACCCCTTGGCTTCCACCAGATGCGCCATGTGGAAGAAAAAGCCGGTGACGATGAACGAGGGGGCCAGAGAAACAGGCATGATGAGATAAAACCGCAGATCCTTGAGCACATCCTTCCTTCCCCATACCCCATGGGATACGGAGGCGGAAATCGATTCCGCCATGCGCGTCTTTTGGGCCAGATGCTCGTCTTCGTGTTCCGCAAGCAGCCACACGACGGCGGGAATCAGGATAACGGCGGAGAAGGCCGCCATCACGAGCCAGACCTGCCGCCAGTGAAGCCACGCGGCCAGGGCGACCGCCACGAGCGCCATGACGGCCTGACCCGACGGCCCGCCCATCGAGATGATACTCACGGCGCGGCCCCGCTCGGCGGTAAAATGCCGCCCGATGCTCGTGACCGCCGTGTGCACCATCAGCCCCTGGCCGGTCAGGCGCAGGGCGAACAGAGCGAAGAGTAGTGCCCAGAAAAGGGGTGCCGCCGCCAACAAGACGCAGGAGGCGATTAAACCCGAGCAGACGAACAGGGCGAAAGTCTTGAGCCTGGTCCTGTCGATCAGGCGGCCCGCCCATATCAGGCACATGGCACTCGATACGGTGGCGGCACCGTATGCGAGGCCAAACTCCCCGTGCGAGAGCGAGAATGCGCTCCGGATATCCTTGTTGAACACGGCGATGAAATAAGACTGTCCGAAACACGAAAAGAACGTGAGCAAGAGGCCGAATGCCAGGAAGCGGCGGTTTTTCCACCCGAAGGAAAGATATTCCAATGGCGACCTTCACGAGCAGGGTGCGGGGAAATGTCGATCCGAATTAAGTATAGCATGGGATTGGGGACATATACGCCTCGTGCGAACCAGCACCAAAACGACGACCACGGAGATCCGCAGGGGCGGTTCGCGAACCGCTCCTGCGGAAACCCATGTGAATGAAGCAAATCTGTAGCGGGGCGGCCCATTGCGGCCGCCCTCTGCCGGACAGGCACGGGTACTGTCTGCAGATGAAAGCAAATGTGTTGTGGAATTCCGAAGAGTGCACCAGATGTCCGTCTTGACATTCCAGCGAACCGTCTCATACCCTGAATCTACAGCCCCAACCATGGAGGTTTTGATTCGCCATGCGATTCCAGATCGGTCTTCTTCTCTTTCCGAATCTCACCCAACTCGACATGACCGGCCCGTATGAGGTCTTCACCAAGTTCCCGGAGTCAGACGTTCATCTCATCTGGAAAACCCTGGACCCGGTAAAGGCCGGCGGCGGCATGCAACTTCTGCCGACCACGACCTTCGCGGAAAGTCCCGGGCTCGACCTCATCTGCATCCCGGGCGGTGCGGGCATGAACCCGCTGTTGAACGACGAAGAGACGCTTGGGTTCGTGCGCCGAATGGCGGCGGGGGCGCGTTACGTGGCCTCCGTGTGCACGGGGTCGCTCGTGCTGGGTGCCGCGGGGCTTCTGCAAGGCAAGCGCGCGACGACGCACTGGATGTCACTGCCGATGCTCGCCGCCTTTGGTTGTGAACCCGTGGCCGAGCGCGTGGTCGTTGACGGCAACGTGATCACCGGAGGGGGCGTCACGGCCGGAATCGATTTCGCCCTGACAGTGGCGGGGGAGTTGCTGGGGCCCGAAGCAGCCCGGAAGATACAACTCGGCATGGAGTATGACCCGCAGCCTCCCTTCGATGCGGGCTCTCCCGAGCGCGCGGAACCGGCTATGGTGGCCGCTGTCCGCGAGTCCGCCGCAGCGCGTCAAAGCGAACGGGAAGCGGCGGTCAATGAGGCGGCGGGAAAACTGAAAAGCGACTGATGCGGGTTGGAGAACCCCGCATTCCCGCCAGGGCGCGTATTCTTCCATCCCCTGATCGGAACGGCCTCAAGTAGCTCGAACCGCACCGAATACACACCCATGCATAGCGGCCGGAAAAGAGGCCGCCCTTGCGGGCGGTATCAAACCCGCCAAATACGAAATCGAACCCGACCCGTCTGGGAAGAATGAACGACCCATGAAGAAGGGATTGTGCATCCCTTCCGATTTCAGACCGGTGAGGTGGATACCCTGGAATCGCAAACGTTTCCTCACCACACGCCTGATGGTCATCGAACGACCCTTGCCGAACGATTTTGCCTCATTGTGGCGTTATGATAGATTTATTGTGTGAAAACATCGGTGCAAAACGGACTCCGGGAGAGGAGAATCTACTCCACGTCACTGCGCAGGATGCCGACGGAAAAACCCGAGGTCTCCCTCATGAACCGAAGCCGGACAAAAAAATCCTACAACGCTCAGGACGTAAAGCACTTTGCTCGTGAGTTGGGCGCTGACCTTGTGGGGGTCACTTCGGCGGAGGATTTCGCAGAGGCCTCGCCGGGCTGCCGCCCCAGGGACCTTTTCAGCATTGCGAACAGCGTTATCGTATTGGCCAAGCGTATTCCGTTCGCCGCGGCCACACCCTATCCCAGCATCGGCGCGATGGAATTCGGCGAATACATTCCAGAGAATTTCCTGAACGAAACCTGCTATCGCCTCTCACTTCTTCTGGAAGATGCCGGCTGGCTATCTGGCGCCACGCCATGCGGGCGCGATATCACGAATTTCCACGTGGAAGAAGAAAACCCGGAGCCCAAGGTATTCCTGCGAGGATCCTTCGACTTGAGGCTCGCGGCGGTTAAGGCCGGTATCGGCCATATCGGCACCAACAACTGTCTTATCACGCAGGAATACGGCTCCCGCGTTCGACTGGGTGCAGTGCTCACCGAGGCGAATCTGGAGTCCGATGCGCCCAACCAATACGGTGAAGTACCCGATTTCTGCCATGAGTGCGGCTTTCGCTGCGTAGAAGCTTGTCCTGCGAACGCACTTTCCGGCAATGGCACAGTCGATCACTACCGCTGCATGGTCATACGCCCGGATTTGATCTCGACGGAAAAATCACTCGCCTATTTCAAAAAAATTTTCCGTGACAAACCCCTCATCATGGCCGCCAAGGGACTTTCCTACACCGACAGTCCACCACATCCATGCACCACCTGCATCTCCCTGTGTCCGATGGATCAGGGCCGCGATTTCGTGAACAAACCTTTTCACCGGGAATCCTGGTCCGATGAAGATGCGCTCAAGGTCCTGGATCCGACCCTGTTGGAGAATCCATAGGATGCAAAACCGCTCATACACCGCGATTTCTTCAGACAACGTCAAGACGCAGGCCCGTGAATTCGGCGCGGATCTTGTGGGTATTTCTTCATCTGAGGGTTTCGAGAAGGCCCTTCCGGGTTGCAAGCCCGGGGATTTGGTGAAGGATGCCAAAAGCGTTGTCGTCTTCGCACGTCGCATGCCCTTCGGCAACGCCACCTCCCGGCCAACCGTGAGTTATCTGGAATTCGGCTATTACGGGCACGAGGCCTGGATCAACAAACTCTCATACCGGCTGGCCCTCTGGCTGGAAGACAACGGTCACATGTCTCTCCCCACGCCTGCGGGGAGAGACATTCCCTCGCTCCGTATTCTTCGCGAAGGACCGGAACCCGAGGTTTTCATGCAAGGCTCCTTCGACTTGAGGCTGGCCGCGGTGAACGCGGGAATGGGCGAAATCGGCGTGAACAACAACCTGATCACCGCCGAATACGGCTCGCGCCTCAGGCTGGGAGCGGTCATCACGACGGCTGTGCTCGAACCTGATCCGCCCAAGCGATACGGCGTGGTGCCTGATTTCTGCGTGGAGTGCGGCTACAAGTGTATCAAGCCCTGTCCGGCGCACGCGCTGCCCGGAGACGGCGCGGTGGATCATTACAAGTGCATGGTGATGTATCCCCAAAAAGTCTCGCCGGAGAAGGCCGTCGATGTCTTCAGGAAACGCTACGACCACCCGGAACTCCAGCTTGCCGGGCGAATGATGGCCTTTACCGACAACGCGCCGCACGTCTGCGCGACCTGTATCACCCTGTGCCCGATGGGCGAAGCACGCCGCATCAAAGAGGAGGCGGCGGCGAACGGCAGGGACTGACCGCTCGTTAACACAATGGAAAACACAACGAACCACATGTAAATTGCCTTTATCGGGATGCAGGAGAATGCATCTCGTTTTCTTTTCCCGGGAGTCTGCGATGCCGAAACCGCTCGATGGGGTGCGGGTACTGGATTTGACCCAGTTCTACTCGGGCCCCTGGGCTACGCTCCTGCTCGCGGGCCTGGGTGCCGAGGTCATCAAGGTGAACCATCCGGTCACGGGCGATGTGGTGGCCATGGGGCCTCCCTACGCCGGCCCCAGGGGCGTTTCCTTCCACCGCCAAAGCGAGGACGACCTGAGAATCGCCTATCTGAAGCGAACCCGCAACAAAAAATCCCTGACTCTCGACCTGAAAGAGCCGCGTGGGCTGAATTTGTTCTATCAACTGGTGGATGAATCCGATGTGCTCGTCGAAAACTTTTCCGTGGGCGTGACTGCGCGTCTCAAAATCGACTACGAGACACTTGAAAAGCGCAACCCGGGGCTCGTCTACTGCTCCATCACCGGCTATGGGCAGAACGGCCCCGACGCGCGATTAAAGGGCTACGACGCCGTCACCCAGGCGGTCTCGAGCCTCATGAACCTGACCGGCTTCCCCGACGGCCCTCCGACCAAGGCGGGCTCCGCCATCGCGGACAGCATCGGGGGCACATTCGCCTTCGGTGCCATCACCACGGCGCTTCTGCACCGCGAACGCACAGGCCAGGGCCAGTGGTTGGACATCTCCATGGTGGACTGCCTCTTGTCCCTCGTATTCGATGAGCCGATGGACTGCTACGAGGCGCTGGGGTTGCCCGATCGGCTGGGAAACCGCATCATGCGCCTATCCCCTTTCAACGCTTATGAGGCGCATGACGGATGGCTGGTCATCGGCTCGGGCACTGACCCCCACTGGAACAACATCCTGCGCGCTATCGGGCGCGAGGAACTGGTGGGTGATCCGCGCTACGAGGATCTGAGCGCCCGCATCACGCGCAACGACGAGGTGGACGCCGTCATCACCGAATGGACGAAAAGGCACACCGTGGAAGAAGCGCTTTCAGAACTACGCCGCTACGAGGTTATCTGCGGCCCTGTCCATACCATCAGGGATATCCTCGCGTGGCCGCACTTAAGGGCTCGGAACATGATAAAAGACCTCCCCCATCCCACGCTCGGTCCTCTTCGCGAAGTCAAGTCGGCCGCCTTTCCACTCAAATTCAGCAAAACCCCTGGCAGCTACGACACACCCGCTCCGCTGAGCGGCCGGCACACAGAGGAGATACTGTGCGACCTGCTCGGCCTCACGAAAGAAGAGATCGACATGCTCAAGGAAGACGGGGTTATCTAGGACAAGCCAGGAAAAACGACAGGTTCCGCCTATTCGGCGGAACTCCCGCCAGTCAGTCCGAGCCGTGCCGCCCGGAACATCGAGGCCATGCTGTAAACCGCGGTGATGAGGGATAGCACAAGTATAGTCGCCGTGATGGGGCTGGTCAGGAGCTGCCCGATATCTCCCCCCGAGATCGTGAGCGCGCGGCTCAGGTTGATCTCGATGATCGGACCCATGATGAAAGCGAGCACGATGGGCACGACGGGAATGTTGATCTTCTCGAAGAAATAAGCGAGCGCGCCCAGAATCAGCACCATGACGACGTGGGCCGTGTAGTTCGCATAAACGTAGCTGCCGACGACGATGAGAATCAGGACGAACGGCCCCAAGATGCGGCGGGGCACCTTGGCGACGAGGCTGAAGGCACGGGTGCCGACAAGGCCCGTGCCCAGGAGCATGAGGTTGATCACGAAAAGGCCGATGAACACCGTCATCACAAAGGTTCCGTTGTCCCGAAAGAGCAGCGGGCCGGGAACCAGACCCTTGCTGATCAGTACACCCAGAAGAATCGCCGCTCCGCCCGAGCCAGGAATTCCGAGCGACAGCGAAGGCACGAGCGTCCCCGCGACGAGGGCGTTGTTCGAACACTCGGGCGCGGCGACACCTTCGATGACGCCGGTACCGAACTTATCCGATCGTTTCGACCATCGCCTCTCCTCGCTGTAGGCCAGCATACCGGCGATGGATCCACCCGCTCCCGGCACGGCGCCGACTCCCGTTCCGATGAGGCTCGCGCGAATCCAGGTGGGGATGAGCCTGCGGACCTCCGCCGGCAGGATACGGTTGCGTTCATCGGCGGTTCCTTGCTCGGCGGTCTCCTTGCTCTCAATCGTACGCCTGTGCTCCACCAGGAGGTTGAACGCCTCAGGTCCCGCCAGAAAGGCAATGATGACGACGACAAGCGGGATGCCGTCCATCAGATAGCCCTGATCGAAGGTGAACCGAAGCCCCCCGAAACCCGAACTCCCGACCGTGGCCAGGAGCAGTCCGATTCCCGTAGCGAGAAAACCGCGTGCGGCGTCCTTTCCGAAAAAGCTCGCCACGATCGACAGACCGAACACGCCGACCGCGAACAACTCGCCCGGTCCGAACATCAAAGCGACGTGGCCGAGCGAGGTTCCTGCAATGATGAAGACCAGCGTACTCGTGACGCCTCCAATCACGCCCGAGTAGAGGGATATACGGAGCGCCTTTCGCGCCAGCCCGTTGCGGGTCATGGCGTAGCCGTCGAGAACGGTGACGGCGGAAGCCCCCGTACCCGGCGTGCGAATCAGGATGGCCGGAATGGAACTCCCGTATTCGACGCCGGAATAGACGGCCAGGAAGAACATGGTCGCGTACTCCACGGGCATCTTGAAGGTCAGGGGGAAAAGAAGGGCCAGCGCCTGTGAACTGCCGAACCCGGGCATGGCCCCCATGAGGACGCCGACGGCGACTCCCCCGAGCATGATCGCAAGGATGGCGGGCGAGGCGAGTTGGCCAGTCGCTGCGAATATGTGCCCGAGAGTTCCTTCCATCTGTCACTGCCCTTTCATCGATTACGGCTCTAGAGGATATAGATCGGCAAGAATTTAAGCGGCAACGGGATGTTCAACATCGGCACCAGTCCCAGGTACAGGACGATCATCGTCACCAGGGACAACACGAATCCCAGCAACAGCGCTTCGCGCAGCACCGATTCCGCCCTCATGCGCGGGACCAGCAGACACATCATGAACACGATGGTCGTGATCTCGAAACCTATTGGCTCAAGCAGGACCGCGTAGATGTAAACGAGCGCTATGACAGAGGCGAACTCCACCCAATGCGCCTGGAGATATGGTTCCTCCCCGCCTCGGGCCTGTGCCGCCTGGGGCAGGAAAAACCCGCGTCCCAGGCTGATCAGCGCCCAGATAATCGAGAAGCCCAGAGCCAGGCGGGGGAAAAAGGCGTCGCCCGGATATCCCGGTTCGTAGGGAGGCTGCATCTTGTAGGTTTCGTAGTAGAGAAACGCGAGTCCCCCCAAAATGAGGGCGGTGGTGACCAGCACCACCGCCCTCATCGGAACCCTTAACTCATAGGGAGAGGACGCGCTGTTTCCTTCTTCTTCCGTCATGTTCGCGCCTTGCCGACGGCAGAACTTCCCGCCGCCCGCTCAAAACCGTCTATTTCTTGATAATCTTGTGGTCAATCATGAATTGTTTCACGATCGCCTGGTTCTTCGCCATGTCCTTGTTGAGGAACTCCTGATCCGTCTTGACGTCCAGGACGATGTGCGTCCCCTTGGCAAGATAGTCCTTGTAGTCGGGCGAACTGGTCACCTTGTATACGGCCTCGCGAAGTTTCTTCAGGATCGGCGCCGGCGTCCCTCTACCATCAGGCCCTGCCAGTGGAGCGGGAGGTCGTATTTGAGACCGACTTCCACCGCGCTCCGGACATTCTTCCAAATCGGGTCGTGCGAGAGGCGCTTATGAGTCTGCGAGACGAGCGGACAGATGGTTCCAGCCTCGATATGCGGCCTCCACGTGCGCGGCGAGGCCTGCCCGCTGGGGAGATGGCCGCCGAGTACGTCCTTCACCACGTTGCCGTCGCCCCGGTAGAAGATCGTGCGGACGGCGTCCCCGATGCCTGCAGCCTTCAGAAAGGCGAGTTGATGACGGTGGTGCGTCGAACCCCTCTTGTTGGAACCCATCGACAGTTTGCCTGGGTTCTTCTTGGCGTAGGCGACGAGATCCTCGAACGTCTTGATTCCATACTTGTTGTTGCACTTCACCGCGACACCGTAGACGTGCTTCTCGACCTGGGCCAGCGTCTGGAAGTCGTCGTACGACCTCCTGTAGTGCGGCAAGTGGAAATACCCGTAGAAGCTGGCACTGATGTGCATGATGATGTGCCCGTCGGCGGGCTTGCCCGAGACGTAGAGAACAGGCTCGTGCTGAGAGCCTCCGCTCTTGAAGGTCACACGCATGGGCACACCGAGCACCTTTGGAAACTCCTGGGCGAGGAGTTGACACCAGACCGCCACGCTCGAACCCGGCGACGTGGTGCACACCAGTTCCATCGGCTTCGAGGGAAATTTCATGGCCAGCGCCGGAGCACTCCATAAAACCAGAACGGCTGCTAGAACGAGGACGCGTTTGAAGAGCGACATCGTTTTCCTCCTTCCGGGGAGTGGACATGATAGGGTAGGTAATAAGCCCCACTACTTAGGGAGATTGATAAACCATACCAAGTATACCATTACCTTGATGAAGTTCACAACCGCGCCTTTTGGGGAGACCGATTCGTATGCTCCGGAACAAAACCCGCAATCGAATTTATTTCTTGCGGGATGCAGGATTCGTGAAATGCAATAGAATGGGACGTTGTGAAGCGAGTACCAGGCTTCCGCCGTCACTCGGGTTTCCAGTCCGGCGCTTTTCCACAGGCGGCTGCAACCAGTGAGCGGGCGCGAATTCCGGGCGGCATGCCCTCGGGCTGGTAATTGGCACAGAAGCCGAATGCCATGTTCCTCTCCCTGTCGCAGAACGTGAACGCCCCGCCCGATCCGCCGTGGCCGAAGGCCTTCATGTTGCTTCCCATCAATGTGTTGGGCGGGCAGTTGTGCATGAAACCGAGGCCCATTCGCCGAGGCGAGCCGGTCATGGCGCAGATGCCCTCCCACTGTATCCTGGAGAGTTGATCCACCGTTTCGGGTTGCAGGAGTCGGACGCCGTCTATTTCCCCGCTGTTCGCCAGCATCGCATATACGCGCGCGATGGCACGGGCGTTGCCGTGGCCGCCCGAGGAAGGGTTCTCTCCCACGCGGTTCTCACGACAGTTCACCAGATCGACGTTCACCGGCCGGCTTTGCCACGCCCTGTTCAGCAGTGTGCCGGGCTTTTCTCCCAACTCCCAGAATTTATTTTCGGGGTTCCGGTGAACGGGCGCGACACGCGCGAGTTCTTCTTCTTTGAGCCCGACGTTGTAATCCGCGCCGAGCGGACCCGTAATCTCCTCTCGGATAAAGTCGCGGATTCTCTTGCCGCTCACCCGGCGGACGATCTCACCGTGGATGAACCCGTAGTTGATGGAATTGTACGCACCTTTCGTGCCCGCGGACCAGGCGGGTTCCTGGGCTGCGATCGCGGCCACCTGAGCCGGGTAATCGAAAAAGTCTCCGGGCTTTGCGGCGTCGCAGAAGATGACGCCGCACTGATGGCTGATGGTGTGCCGGAGGAGGATGTTTTCCTTGCCACGCTGGGCGAATTCCGGCCAATACCGCGCCACCGGTTCCTCCAGCGATACCTGCCCCCGGTCCACGAGCATGTGAACGGCAAGTGCGGTGATGCTCTTGGCGATGGAACTCATGAGCGTAATGGTGTCTTCGTTCCAGCGTTGCGTACGGGCTTCGTCCCGGTGACCTCCCCAGAGGTCCACGACTTTCTCGCCGTCCTTGTATACACAGACGGCGGACCCGATTTCGCCCCGGCTGACGAAATTCTCCCGAAAAACTTCTTCCACCGCAGAAAAATCGCTGTTGCAATGTCCCGCCACCTGAATATCGACAATATCCATATTTTCCCGCCACCGTATGAAAATCCATTTTCATGTCCTGAATATGCCGCTCGAAAGTATTATGGGTTCATCGCAAAAAAACAAATGGAGAGAATTTCTCGCCATCGATCGAATGCCTCGGCTGATACATGAGAAAGCTCCGGCACTGGCTCCCATCTGGAGGATTTTTCCATCTGAAGACTTTTCCGCGAGAGAGATGCAAAAGTCCTTCAAATCCTGTCTAATGGCAGCATCATGAAAATTCAGGGGTGCCAGGAACCCGAGGCGAATGACAGGAGTTGCGGCGATTCGCATCAGGGATAACCAGAGGAAACCATACATGGCCGATAGCAGCGTGTTGTCCTACAGCGGCGTCACCGACCTGGGCGATGGCAGGGCCTATGCCCTGCACAACGTCTTCGAACTCGACGGTCGTATCAGCGCCTATCCCAGAAGTGCCAGGGGATTCGCTCCCTCGAACTGCTATCTCCTGTGCGAGGAAGAAGGCGCGATCCTGCTCGACACGGGTTATGGCGGCCACAGACGCTCGCTGTTCGAGCAAATCGGATCCATCATCACGCCCGACACCCCGCTTTCGATCTACCCGCTCCGTCTCAACGAGTTCATGTCCGTCGGGAACGCGGCCGCGCTCGCAAGGGAGTTCAACGTCGTGGAGTGCCTCGCCCGTCGGCCCGACATGGATTTCTGGCTCGATTTCGACGTGCAGAAATTCGGCCCCAAGAGCGAGGAGGAGCAGATATTCCCGACGACAGTCCTCGGAAACGAACTTACCTGCCACGTAGGCTCCAACAGGAACCGCCTCATTCACGGCATCAACGCGCCCATTCGTCTCATCACCACCATGTGGATATATGACGAAGCCACCCGAACCCTGTTCACCTCCGACATGTTCAGCCACGTCTGGGGAGATGACCCCGAAGGCCCCTGGGCAGTGGAAAAAGCCTTTACAACCTCTGCGTTCGTGCGATCGTTTCTGCTGAACACTCGATACTGGTGGCTCGAGGGCGTGGAAACCGGACCGGTCCGGGAGGGCATCGCCGACGTCTACCGAAGCCACGATATCGAAATCATCGCCCCCGGATACGGAGCCATCCTCCTCGGGCGTGAACAGGTCGAACATCAATTCTCGGTGCTTGACGAGGTACTGCGCGACCTCGATCGCTCCGTCGTCTCGCCGCGCTACGTTCCCCGCGACATGGAAAGGTAACCATGAACCCGAACGACAACCCCCTGCCGCGTGAAATCGCTCCTGGCATTTTCTGGCTCGGCATCTGCCACGAACAACATCACAAGGGAAAGATCTATCACAGCTATAACGCTGCCTTTCTCCTTATCGGATCGGCTGGTTCGATGCTCATCGAAACCGGCCACCAGGGGGATTTCCCGATCGTCTCCCGCCAAGTGAGCGAGATACTCGACGAGCGCGGTTCCACGCTCAGGTACCTTTTTCTCTCCCATCAGGAAACGCCCCATGCGGGCGGGCTCGGCAGGCTGCTCGAAGCCTATCCTGAAATGACGGTCCACTGCGACGTGAGCGATTATCACCTCTCCTACCCCGAGCATGCGGAGAGGATGCAGCAAATGGAAATCGGTGACGAAATCAACCTGGGAGACAGGCGGTTCATCGCCGTGGAACCCGTCATCCGCGACTTGAGAACCTCGCTATGGGGGTTCGACACCGGCGCGCGCGCCCTCTTTCCGGGGGACGGCTTCGCCTATAGTCACTATCACTGGGACGGCCACTGCGGGAAAATCGCGGAAGAGGCCACATCGCTCGATCTAGCGGACGTCCTGGGGGTGTTCGCCGAACGGGCTCTGTTCTGGACCCGATTCGCCGACATGAACATCTATTCGGATCGCCTCGAGGCGTTGCTCGAAGAACTCGATGTCGCCGTGGTCGCACCCTCTCACGGACTACCGATTCTGGACCTCGCAGTCACCATGCCCAAAGTGCGCGAAGGCCTCATCGCCGGAAACCTTTGAGACGCCGCACCCTGTCCTGTGCCTCGTGGGCCGTGAATTGTAGCGAGAACCACGACCCGAAAACCTCCCGAACGCCAAGGCTGTTTACGTGGATGCGTCGCGCGGCAGGAACTTTTCAAACGAGCCGAATCCTCGATTTCTCCTTACCTGATGGAGACCGACAATGCCGAAACAGATTGAATGCGTGGACTGGCCCGACAGGCTCGACGTCTGGACACCCTATTCGATGGCCATTAAGGCAAGCGGGGGAACAACCGTCTATTTCGCGGGAGTCACCGCTGCCCCACCCTACCATCACCATCCCCACCGACCCGAGGAATTCGACACCCTGCCCGGTGATCTCCCGAGCCAGACACGCATGGCTCTCGAGAACCTGAAGAAAAGCCTCGAAGCCGTGGGAGGCGGGTTTCCGGACATTGTCTTCTTTCAATTCTTCTCAACGACGATGGAGAGTGCCGAGGAAGCGGGCACCATCCGGAAAGAGTATTTCGGTGAGCACCGTCCCGCCTCCACCACAATGCAGGTCGTCCGCCTTGCCACCGATCCCAGATGCCTGGTGGAGATCAACGCCATAGCGGTTGTGGACTAGAGAGAGCCTCGGCCGCTACCCGGTGACGCGGAACAGGAACATGCCGACCTCGGCTCGTTGCCCTGGTCGACACTCTCCTTTATCATCCGGTTCCGGCGGGCTATTACCTGCAATGACTTAAACGAGGCGCGCACTCCTTCCCCGGAACAGGCGCGGCATACCCAATCCAGAGGAGCAAGGTGGTGGACATCATCAACGAAGTCGGCGCGACTGCGTTCGTCATTTCCTGTATGCGGGCGATGGAGAAGGATCAGGAGCACAGACTCTTCGAGGACCCCTACGCGGCCTGGTTCGTCAACGAAGCGGTAGAGGAGAAGGTTCGGGAGCAAATCACCGTTTTCCCGCCCTCGCTCGAACTGGTCCGATTCCGGGTGTGCGTCTTGAACGAAGTCGTCGAACGCGGCATCGCCGACGGCGTGAAGCAAATCGTCTCGCTCGGATCGGGCTTCGACATGCGTGCCCTCATCTATGCGACCGAAGGTGTGAGGTTCTGCGACGTCGATCAACCCGCCGTGCTCGAATTCAAGAACAAGGTACTGGGAGCGAACGGAGTCACGCCCTTTTCCGGAATCAATTGCAACTACCTCGAAGTGGACCTCCCTGAAAAACTCCGCGAGGCGGGCTTCGATCTGGAAACGCCTGTCCTGTTCATCTGGGAAGGCAACACCATGTATCTGCCGGAAGATTTGATCCATGATTTTCTGAGCCAGTTGCGCGCGCAGGTTCCGCGCATGACCATCGCCTTCGATTATTTCTCGGAAAAGGTGATCAAACGCACCTCGGGTGATGAACGAATCAGCGAGGCAACGGACCTTTTCCAAAACAACTTCGGGGTAAAATGGGTGACCGGTTTCGACGATCTATCCGCCCTCACAGAAAAACACGGACTCGAGGTAGTCAAATCCGAAAGCCTGATGGACTTCGGCGAGCGCCGCGCGCCGCAGTCCGTGGCGGTCATGAAAGAGTACATGGACCTGGCAGCCGACTTGTTGAAGCTGTATTCCTACTGCGTGCTTCGGGCATCCTGAGTTTCATGGACACAAACGAGGTCGGAGCGACCGCCTTTTTCCCATCATACGTCTGCGAGACGGAAAAAGACGAGCCCCCGTAGTCGAGAAAGGAAACCAGCGCAGAATCACCGAATCAGGCCCCAGGTCGGTGTTTGCATGCGCTGCGTATCCGAAAACGCCCCCGCTCTCGTCGGTTGGACGGGCCTGTATTCTTCCTGTTTGCCCAAAGCCTCCCGAGACTTTGCGTCCGCCTGGACGGCGTATCGTCAAGCCACGGTGTTGAGATTAATTTTGCTTGAGTCGTCCCGGAAAGAGGAATTGGCTATCCGGGTCGCTTGATGAGTTCGCACAACGACGCCATCGACTCTTCGCGCCTGCCGAATTCCTTTCTTCTCTCTGCACCGGGATTCGGCTATCGCCTTGTTGTACGGGTTTCGGCGTCTTTCGCCGTCCCGTTCCTAGCTGCTTTCCTCGTAGTCACTGGAGCCGATCGATTTCCACCTGCTATACGAACGTGGGTGGAACGGCTGACATACACACCAAGCCCCACAGGTATGACCGGTTCTGCAAAGTCATCCCAATCCTTCCCATATCGATCGCCGAAAAATTGCCGACTGGAATATGGGTGAATCCATGCCCCCTACAGTGTGATGACGAGGTCGGGCGCGGCGGGGGCCAGTGCGGCGTAGAGTTGCGGGAAGCAACCGGCACTCACGCCCGCGACCAGACCCTTCGCTTTCACGTCGCCTGAACCGCATTGCTCGAACGTACCCTCGGCGAGGTTTCGCCGCACGGCGCACTGATCGCCAACCATGAGGAGGATGTTCTGCTCCGCAGCGACCTTGGCCAGCCGCTCGCCCACCTCGTCGCCCTCGCGCAGGCAGTAGAGATTGTCGTCGAAGAAGAACATGCCGACGACGTTCACCCCGTGGTTACCAGCTTCGAGTTGAGGCAGGATCATGGTGCCCAGTTTGTAGGTGGCCGACATGTCGGTGGCAAAAATGTATGCGATGTTCATTACTCAGATTTCTCCCTATATGCGATATGCGTCTCTCGACTGGTGGATGATGCCCAGCTATCTCTTTTCGTATCAGGCGAAGTGATTATTTGTCACCGAAAGCGGGTGTGAGCTTCTCATTCCCTGCATTCGTCGTCAACGCCAGTTTCTCGTTTCAAGGATTTTCCGGAATGGAGGACTCTCCATCGCCCTTTCAGGGTCGATTCGATCAACGGAATTCCTCCTGACGGTGAAGAAGAACATCTTCTTGTACAAACACCCGGAGGGACAGTCCCCCCACGCCTTGCGGACGACAATATGCCAGACGCCGTCTGTTTTCGACGCCTCGATGTCGGAACCGTCCCCCAGGTGCGCATCGGGTTCGGCATGCACCACTCCAGTTATTTTTAGGTACGCCTGCCGCGCCACCCGGACGTTCAGGAGATCGCTGAAACGCATGATGAGGATGCCTGTGTGGCGGAACGGCCGCACGGCCCTTAATCCGAGCCTCGTGTTCAGGGTGTCGAACGCGCGATTCCCGGTGTGGAGTGTTACGAGCGCGATTTTACCCTCGAGAAGGTCTGCCACCGTTTTGAACAAACCGGGCTTCACGCCCAGAAGGAGCACGCCTGGCATATGACTCGCCCGGGCGGAAAAATTCGACACCTCGGGGTACGCATACTTTAGTTTCTTGAGTACTGCTTCAATCTCACCCGAAAGTTCGATCCGCCGCTTCGCATGAAGGAACAATTCGACGCTTTGTCTCATAAGAATGCGATCGGCCAGAACGGCAGCCTCTGAAATCTCGGCGGGTCTCCCGTCGTCTGCCAAAACGACCACCGGAGCCGCATCTGTCGCTGATGCCTGCAGATCGAAGAAAACGAAACAAATCACCGAAATCAGGAAACAACACGCAATGAACGGACGTTCACAACACGCTTTATGGGAATACAGGGGCCGTTTCATTCAGAAACAGGAAATTTCCGGCTCATACATGTCGGCCAGCCCATTTCTGTACGATCAGTACGCCTCTCAAATCTGGCAACTCCACCACGCACCGAAGAAGCGAAGGCATGCAAAGGAGGACGGCGGACATTCCTCACATCGCCTCGGGTGGATTCCGCTACCACGTTCAAGGATTTGATCTCCCGATTCAAAACGGGCTAAAGGACGCCCGGCATGCAGAATCATCTGCCACCGGGTCGACTCCCCTCGAAACTGAATTACACCTTGGCGGATCGACCCGGACGCAACTCCAAGAAACCTGCTCGACCCGGACGCCAGGGGAACATTCACTCAATTGCACAAACCGTACCTGATTTTTTCGCTCCGCTTCAAGCACCGGAGGCAGTATCGCGCCTGGACATTCTGGGTTTCCGCAAACGCCCGCCTCGTGGTTGTCAAAGCCGAGCGAATGAGGCGAACCGAGACTTTCCACGGGAAAGGGGCGGTACGACTGTGGCGGACGGGCGAACAAAGAACGCATTCAGGGAGGGAACACGGCAACCCTGCGGGCGGGGTGGACTTCCGAAATTCGGGAATCATCCGGGGACCCATCCGGTCAGTCGTCCCAATAGACACCAGAGCCGTCAGGCGACGATCAATCGTCGATGAAGCGCACCTCGGGCTCCAGTTCCATCAGGGAGGCCAGGGCCTCGAAGCGGCGCACGACGACCTCGCCCAGCATGTTGCGATTGTCTCGGCGACACTGGAACTTGAGTACGCCCCGGCGCGGGGAGGGTTTGAGCGAAAATCGACCCAGCACACCGGCGACGCCGCCGCACAGGGTTTCGCCCAGCCGCACGGCGGAACCCAGGATTCGCGCGCGGCGGATTTTTCCGCATTCAGCAGCCGCTCGACAGTGCGCAGTTCCCCATGTGTTTCACGGCCCGTGTAGCGACCGAAAACGGCGAGGGCGAGAAACACCCGTTCCTGGTGGCTGGCATGCAGGGCGCCCGCCTGTGCAGCCCGATAGTCGGGATGCACCCGCCAGCCGATATCACTCAGCAGGCAGACGGCGTGGCGCATGCGGCGTTCAGATGCGCTTTCTTCGGGGAAAAGTCTTTCCGTCCACTCGTACAGTTCGGCGACGCGATCAGGATACCGGGCGGTGCGATTGTAGATGTCGTCCGCAGCACTGAGGAGGGGATCCTCATTCCGGCTCCGCTCCCCCAGACACGCGTAGGCGAACCCTTCGCGCAGGCCGTGCCCGGAGAAGACGATGTCACGCGGCGCGGCCGCCGTCAGCAGGCGAACCATCACCAGCGCTGCGAGCGGCAGCAAATCAAGCCGCCTGTTCGAAACACCCCGGACGCCCGTGAGCGATTCGCGACTCTGGCGTGATACCAGATCGGCGATTTTCGCGAGTTCACCCCGGTGCAGGCGGTAATGATGAATGATGTTGAGCGGATAGTTCGAATGCGCCATGTGGACATGCGCCAGCGCCCGCCAGTTACCACCGACGGCGTAGAAGGTGCGTTGTGCATCCTGGAGAGCCAGGGCAGTTCGTCCAGGGCCTTGTCGATGATTCTGCGCGCCACCCTGCGCTGACCGCCCGAGGCGGCGAAGAGGTTGAGCGGTCCCAGTGGCAGAGTCGCTTGCTCGGCGATGACTCCATCGACCAGATGGACCATTTCGAGGCTGCCGCCGCCCAGATCACCCACCAAGCCATCTGCGTCGGGAACACCGCTTAATACGCCGAGTGCCGCCATCTCCGCTTCTTCTGCACCCGAGAGCACACGCACGCGAAAACCGCAGCGCCGCTCCACCTCGGCGACAAACGCGCCGCCGTCTTCCGCGTCTCGTACCGCTGCTGTGGCGATGACGTCGAAACGCGCCACGCCCATCGCACGCAACAAGATACCGAAGCGTTCGATGTTCAAGAGTGCCTGTTCAACGCCTTCGGGGTCGAGCATCCCGGTATCGTGCAGGCTGCGTCCCAGACCACACAGGATTCTTTCGTTCAACATGGGCAGCGGTGCGCGCCGCAACCCCTCGAACACGACCAGCCGGATCGAGTTGGAACCAATATCAATTACGCCATAGCATTCCTGGGTTTCAGTAGCCTCTTCGACAAGGCCTGGTCGTTCAGCCGTCTTCCGCAATATGCAACCTCGCCGGGCCGCCGGCCCGTCTCAGCGCGCTTCCGCGGCCGGACAGACTCGGATTTGTCATGAAATAGGTGTGCGCCGTGAAATCTTCTTCCCCGAGTGGCGCGCGCACGTAGTTGCCGTCGTCGGCCATGTTCCAGCTTTGGGCGTCGTCCTTGAAATTGGCCACCATGATCTGATCAAGCACCTGCTGATGTACTGTTTCGTTCTCAATCGGCACCAGCACCTCGCATCGGCGGTCGAAGTTGCGAGGCATCCAGTCGGCGGAACTCATGAACACCTTCGCGTGAGGCGATGGCAGCGAGTGGCCGTTGGCGAAACACACGATGCGCGAATGCTCCAGAAACCGCCCGATGATGCTCTTGACCCGGATGTTCTCCGACAAACCCGGCACGCCCGGACGCAGGCAGCATATGCCCCGCACCACCAAGTCGACCTGAACGCCCGCGGCGCTCGCCTGGTAGAGCTTGTCGATGACCGTTCCGTCAACGAGCGAGTTCATTTTCGCCCAGACCGAAGCCGGCCGACCGGCCTCTGCATTCGCGATTTCTCCGTCGATCATCTCCAGCACGCACTTGCGAAGTCCTGATGGCGCCACGGCGACGCACTCGAAACTGCGTGGCAGCGCGTAGCCCGTGGTCAGGTTAAACACCTGGGCGGCGTCGTGCGCAAGACGCTCGTCGCAGGTGAAAAACGAGAGGTCCGTATAGATACGCGCGGTGATTGGATGGTAATTGCCCGTGCCGAAATGCACATAGCTTCGCAAATCCTCGCCCTCGCGCCGTACCACGCAGGTAATCTTGGCATGGGTTTTAAGCTTCATGAACCCGTAGACCACATGGACGCCTGCGCGCTCCAGCGATTGGGAGAGTTTGAGGTTGGTCTCCTCGTCGAAGCGCGCCTTGAGTTCGACAAGTGCTGTCACTGATTTGCCTGATTCCGCCGCCGCGATGAGAGCCTTGACGATGGGTGATTCCGCGGTCGTGCGGTAGAGCGTCTGTTTGATCGCCAGCACGCTCGGGTCCGCCGCCGCCTGTTCGAGAAACTGCACCACCACGTCGAAACTCTCGTAGGGGTGGTGGACGATGATGTCCTTGTGACGGATCGCTGCGAAGCAATCATTGTCGTACTCGCGAATACGCTCGGGAAAGCGTGCCCGGTAAGCGGGGAAAACCAGATCCGGCCGTCCGCAATCGATCAACTCGCCGAGTTGTGCCATCCCGATGGTACCGGTCAACTCCACGATGTCCTCTGGTTGCGCGTCGAACTCGTCAATCACCAATTCACGCAGCGAGGCTGGCATATCCGCGCTCAGGTTCAATCGCACCACGCCTCCCAGTCGTCGCCTGCGCAGCATGGTCTCGAACAGCAGGACGAGGTATTCAGCTTCTTCTTCGTATTCAATGTCACAGTCGCGAATGAGGCGAAACACGCCGCTGCCGACGATCCGGTAGCCGGGGAACAACTGATCGATGAACAGGCGCATCAGATTCTCAAGTGCGATGAAGCGAATCTCCTCCCCCTGCAGGCGGGTGAAGCGGCGCACCTGATCTGAAAGCGGAACGAGGGCTTGCATCTTGCGTACGCCTTGTTGGGCTTCGAGTTCAATCGCTAGGCAGAAGCCGCGATTGGCGATGAAGGGGAACGGATGCGCCGGATCGATGGCGAGGGGCGTGAGCACCGGAAAAACCTGTTTCAGGAAGTACTCACCGAGCCATTCCATACCCTCCGCGCTCAGGTCCTTCTCGGTCACCATCGAAATGCCAGCCCCGGCCAGTTCCCGCTGCAGGCGCCGCCATACTGCTTCTTGCTCGCAAATCAGCCGCTCGCTCTCCCGGGTGACTTCGAGCAACTGCTCGGCGGGCGTACGGCCGTCGAGGCTCTTCTGGGTAACGCCGTTTGCCACCTGGCCCTTCAGGCCCGCGAGGCGCACCATGAAGAACTCATCAAGGTTGCTTGCAGATATCGAGAGGAAGCGCAGCCGCTCAAGCAGGGTATGGCGAGGATTGCTCGCCTCAGCGAGTACGCGCCAGTTGAAGGCGAGCCAGGAGAGTTCCCGGTTCAGATAGCGGTGGCGCGGATCGAGGATCGACTCTGCGGCGACGGGGGAGGATTCATCTTCGGCCAGGCGCGACATGCTCTGGGTCCTCTATCGATGCCTCATGGAACATATCGACTTATGGCGACGCGAATTCGATCAGATGATTCGAAACAACTAGGGGAATTCCTCTTCGGAGAGGCAGGCGAGGACGCACATTCCTCACGCATGATCCACGATGGACGCCACAAGCTCATCTACTACCCTGTCGGACACTTCTTTCAACTCTTCGACTTGAAAGAAGACCCCGATGAACTCGTGGATCGTTATTCGGACCCCGCTTACGCTGATGTGCTCTCCCGATTAACCGAGATGCTTGAGGAACAGATGTACGGAAGCGACGAGAAATGGATGGAAGACGGAGAGCTCGTCGGCGAGCCGGGCCGGCAATTCAAACCCGGTCCCGACCGCACGCTGTCCGCCATGCGTGGAGATCAATGGCCCTTCCCGCCCGCTACCGAAGAGGGCTCCTTGGAATGGTTCCCGGAGTCTCCTGACGAGAAGACCGACGAAACCGGTTGAGAATTGTCGGACGGATTTGGGAATCTTGGTTCGCAGAAAGATTCGAGCAGACTTCCTATACACCCATTGCATGTGTTGTCAGCGGGCTCGAAATTCCGGCCGATGGCCGGCAGTGTGTTTTATTCATGTTCGGGTTCCCGGGATCTATGAAAACACTTGATTTCCGAAGCTTGATGGTAGGGATTTCCTTTGGAATATCAAGGATATTGGCCAATTCTGAGGTGAGAGAGCCCGTGGGACTTCCTCCAACTTGAGCGGGAATCAATCAAAATCCGGGCAATTGCACACCAATAGATCGTTCGCGCAAGTTCAGACAATCATCACCAGTTACCCGAATCCCTACACCCGCGACGCCGGATGGAGCTAGTCGCAACTCAAGTATCTGGTTGAAATCGCGATATCGCCACCAATCACTAAAGGCGAAACGCCTTGCGGGTGAAAAAACACGAACAAATCTGGAAAAAACCATGCAATGCAAGGCGCTGTGCTCCGAACGATGAGCGAGTCTGGGTACCAGTCGCTTTGCCAGGTTGATGCGGAATCTCTTGAATACAACGGAACTCTGCCTTTGGGTTGCCTAATTAAGACTAGTCGTATAATCTAGTCTAAAATTATCCGAACCGATAGGGGAATAACCATGGATCATGTCGGTGCCTATGAAGCCAAAACACACCTACCCAAGCTGCTTGACCGGGTTGCGCGCGGCGAAAGCCTGACCATCACGCGGCACGGCAAGCCGGTCGCCCGGCTGGTGCCGATGGCCAGTTCTCGCGAACAGGTGGAACGGGCCGTCGCACGCATCGAGAACCGTCGCCGCCACCTCAAGGGTGCTTCCATGGCGGAACTGATGAAGACCGTCCATGAGGGACACATATGGTGAAGCCAATCGTCGTCGACTGCTCGGTATTCCTTGCCTGGTGCCTTGGCGATGAAGAAGAGCCGATGGCGGTAGACGCCATGCGGCAGGTGGCGGCCAACGGTGGCGTTGCGCCGCGCATCTGGTGGTATGAGTTGCGCAATGCACTGTTGATGAATGAGCGTCGAGACCGCATCTCACCGCAACAGGTGGCGGATACGCTGGCGGACAGTGGGGCGCTCGGGATCGAGATGGACGATGGGCATGATGAATCCTCGACTCTTGAACTCGCGCGCCGGTTCCGCCTGACTGTCTATGACGCTGCTTATTTGGAAGTGGCACTTCGGCGAAGCCTGCCGCTGGCCACGCTTGACCAGCGTTTGTGCAGGGTGGCGCTGGAGATAGGCGTCGCCCTTCATGGCGATAGCCACGCCAGGGACTTGACGCCGTGACGCAGGATATCGATCCCTATTCGGCTCACAAGAACTTAGGGATGGAGTTGTTGGAAGAGACGTTGCCCGCTTACGCGAGGATAAGCCTGTGCTATACGTAACCCCTCTCATCAGTCCAGACAGCTTTGAGGAAGAAACCATCGGATGCGTCCTCATTGTGTTCCTCTTAGCTTGGCGGCTGTTTCCGCTCATGGTGCGGACTTTGAAAAAAGGACTTGAGACATACAAACAGGGGGATTTCGAGGCGATTCCTTGTCACATAGGAGGGTCCTGAATGCATGAGTAACGCACCTTTTTAACGCACCCATGAATCAGGACCTGTCCGCATGACTTGCAAGTAGTTGAAATATCAACTCAAAACTGAAATTTTGGTGGAGGCGGCGGGAATCGAACCCGCGTCCGAAAAGCTTCCGTCGTGAGCGTCTACGCGCGTAGCCGGTGGTAAGGGTTTCGCACGGGCTCAAGCCCACCGGCGGGCCATCATCCGGGCTAGTCCGATTCGAATTCGCCTAACAGGCTCCGGACCGAAACCTGGGTCGGCTAGTCCGCATCATGACGTTCCACACCTTACCCGCGGACGAGGCAGGGGGGAACGCTCGCTAGCTAGGCAGCGAGAGCCAGCTCGTTGTCGGCTGGTGAGATTTTGCCACATTGATAACGGGGCCAAGTGGCGTCCCCGGCGCGCAGCTCAGACTTCAAATCCTCCCGTCGAAACCGGATCGCCCCCATAAGAGATAAACCTCGGTACCCGGAGCGGCGATCATCATTCCGGGCCCAATCCAGATACGCTATCTGCGACTTCTCCACATCCTGGGATAGAAGACGTAACTCAGATACACTGCAGGAAACAGGAATGTCAGCCACAGCCAGAGCAGCCAGTCCTCAAACGCTCCCGGCCAGGTGGCACCGACCGCCAGGCCGAACGCGGTCATCATGATTTTCAGCAGACTCACCTGCCACCATCGCAAGGTATAGTCCCTGAAAATTTTCCGCATCATCTGTTTCTCTCCCTGAGCGCGCGTTCAATTTCACGGTTCGCGGCGCGCTTTTTGAGTTCCTCGCGACGGTCGTGGAACTTTTTGCCCTTTCCAACGCCGATTTCCACCTTCGCGCGGCCCCCGGTAAAATACATCTTCATCGGAACGAGGGTCATCCCCCGCTCGTTCACGCGGCCGATCAAGCGTCCGACTTCGCGCTTGTGGAGCAGCAACTTACGCCTGCGGGTGGGTTCATGGTTATAGATGTTGCCATGTCCGTAGGGGCTGATGTGGCAATCCACCAACCAGGCTTCACCGCCGACGATGTCGCCGTAGCTCTCCTTCAGGTTCGCCCGGCCCTCACGGAGCGCCTTCACTTCTGTACCCGTGAGAACGAGGCCGGCCTCGTAGGTCTCGTCAATCGCATAATCGGCCCGCGCGCGCCTGTTCTCTGCGATTATCTTGATTCCGCCCGCCATCCCAGGACCTCATGAAACCCAGGAAAAAGAAAAAGGAGCACATCGCTCCCCGCGTCTGCCCCATATCGAAGAAACAATATAGTCCTTTATGGAATTTTTCGCCACCTAGCGAATTTACCGGAACAAGAGAGAACAGGAGTTCAGACGTTCAGGAAACTCCGCGGCGTCTGTCCCGCTTCGGTGCCGCCTTTCCCTTCTTCTTCTTCCGGGGAACGGGGCCCTTTTTTTCTCTGTGCGTCGAACGTCTGTGCGCATGGCCACGTGGCGCGATCCGACCGCATCTCCGAGTATTTCCCTCGTCCCACCCGCTAGGAGTTGGAACGTGACTCGGCGCGAAGCCAAGTCCACGCCCTCCACACGTACAGTGACGGAATCACCCAGACGGAACCTCCGACCCGTTCTTCGGCCATACAGCACGTGTTCCTCGGGAATGTAGGCGTAATAATCGTCCGTCATGAATTCCAGAGGTGTCATGCCCTCCACGAAAACGTCTTCAAGCTCCACGAAAATCCCGAAATTCGTGACGCCCGAGACGTGGCCGCGAAATCGCTCGCCGATTTTATCGCGCATGAAAAGCGCCTTCATGAAATCGACCATTTCGCGTGAGGCGGCCTCCGCCGCCCGGTCTCGTTCGGAAATATCACGGCAAAGGGCGACGAGTGGCTTCGCTTGCGGCTTCCTCCCGTCGCCACGTATGAGACGCGCGAGCCTCCTGTGGACACACAGGTCCGCATAGCGGCGAATCGGCGAGGTGAAATGCGTGTAGCGCTCGAAACCAAGTCCGAAGTGAAGAGCGGGCGCGGCTTCATAGCGCGCCAGTTTCATACTTCTCAGGGCAGCGAGGTTCACGTAGCGTTCCACGCTTGAGCCGCGCACGGCGTCGAACACCTCCTGAAACCCGCCCGGCTTCTTGAGCACTTCAAGACGCGGGGCCTTCAGGCCCAGTTTGGAGAGAATCGCCCTCAAACCCTCAAGATTCTCCTCCTCTGGTGCCTCATGGACGCGAAAGACAGAAGCCCCGCCCACCTCGGCGAGATATTCGGCCACCTCCCGGTTCGCCACCAGCATGCATTCCTCAATGAGTCTGTGTGCCGCGGTTCTCGGCGCGCACGCAACGCCAGACGGCATCCCCTCTGCATCGAGATGCACCTGCACTTCGGGCAGATCGAAGTCGAGGCTTCCACTACGCATGCGTTTTGTCTGGAGCTTCTCTGCAAGAGCGGACAATTGTCTGAGTGGCTCTTCGAGCGAACGCGCGCTTTCGACCTCATCTTTCTGCGAAATCCTGTCATTCTCCAGAACGGCCGCCGCGCCACGGTAGGTCAAAGATACGCGCGAGCGAATCCGCGCGAAGGTGAGCCGCAATCCCGTCCGGTTTCCGTAACGGTCGAAATCAAGCATGACGCTCAGTGTGCGCCGGACGGCTCCTTCACGCAGGGAACATACCTCGCCCGTCAGGCGGGGCGGCAGCATCGGAACCGCCCTGTCCGGCAGGTAGACGCTCGTCCCCCGGGCAAGGGCTTCCCTGTCGATGGCACCGCCTCGCTTCACGTAATGGCCCACGTCGGCCACATGCACGCCCAGACGGCATCCTCCGAACTTGAGTTTTTCTATCGAAACCGCGTCGTCACGGTCGCGCGCGTCGAAGGGATCGATGGTGAATGTGCACAACGAACGGAAATCCTCCACTCCCTCCGGAAAGGGGTCGTCCTCCCCCAGCGGAAAGAGCCTCGCCTCCTCATCCAGTGCTTTTTGGGGAAATTTCTCGTTTATCCCGTACTTGGCGAGCACCATCCGCCCCTCGGCGACGGGGTCTTCGGGATAACCAAACGAGCGGAGGATGCACCCTCTGGCGGGTTCTCCCTGCGTTGGGTAACGGGTAATTTCCACCTCCACCCACTCGTCGCGCCTGGCGCCTCCCCGCGCCTCCGCGCCCAGTACCACGGGGTGTGGAATGCGTTCGCTTTGCGGCTCTACCCACGCGCTTCGGCCCTCGACACAAAGCCTGCCGACCAGGGTCCGGTGTGCGCGCTCGATTATTTCGAGCACGCTGCCCTCGCGTCTTCCGTCCGGATAAACCTTCTCCACACAGGAGGAGACCATATCGCCGTCCATTGCACCGCGCGTTCTGGTTTTCCTGATCATGATGTCTGGGGATTTGCCCTCATACCCGTCCCGACTCGGCACGACGAACCCGTAACCCTGCGCGTGCCCCCGGAAAACACCCTGATAGATGGAAAGAGAACCCGGAGTCGAAAAGCGCCCTCGAACACGCACGAGCACACCTTCTTCCGCCATGGCGCGCAAGCGCTTTCTGAGCGCAGGCCGAGCGTTGGAATGCACGTCGAGCAAACGTACGAGTTCGCGCACGGCCATTGGCCTGCCCTGATCCGTGAGCAGGCGAAGTATGGTCCTATCGTCTGGAATCGTTTGGCTTCCCTTCATGAACGGTCCGACTCATTCCACCTCATGGGCGAAAACCTGGTGGCAGTCCACCACATCGCCCTCAGCGAGCTGCACACAGGTCAGGCATCCGCCGTGCACAGCACGCGTGTCGATACCCAGGTAATACGGGAGCCTGTTGTTGAGACCGTCGGTTTGCGTGTGGCCGAAGACGACGGGCTTTCCGAAATCGTACTCCGCATAAAGAAATTCCTCCCGTATCCAGACAAGATCCATCGGGTCCTGGCGGTCGATGGGAACACCTGGCCTCAGTCCCGCATGCACGAAGATGAAACCACGGCTCACGTGAAGCCACTCAAGGTTGTTGAAAAACCCGATATGCCCCGAGGGCAGCCGGATGTCACCATTCTCGTTGCGGTAGTTCTCCAGCGTCGCGCGTCCTCCGTTCATCAGATAGACATCCGGATAATAGCTCCCGCCGCCTGCAAGATAATCCAGGAGCATATCCTCGTGGTTTCCGCGCAAGAACCTGGATTCAGGATATTCGTTCTTGAAGCGGATCAGCAAATCGACTACGGCCCTGGAATCCCGCCCCCGGTCGATGGCATCACCGAGAAAGACAACTTCATCGTCCTTTTGGAAGGGCACACGCTCCACCAGGGCTTCCAGCATGTGAATCTGGCCATGGATGTCGCCGACCGCGTAGAGGTTGGACATGCCGAATTCGGGCCTCCGCTATTTTAACTCGCCCCAGTTATTTCCGGTACTCACGTCCACGTCGAGAGGAACGAGGAGGGGCAATGCACCACGCATCTCCTCTGCGACGAGGGCCGCCACGGCTTCCAGTTCTTCGGGCGGTATTTCGAACAGGAGTTCATCGTGCACCTGCACCAGCATGCGCGCTTCCCTTTCCTCTTTCTTCAGGCGATCAGCGATGGCTATCATCGCGAGCTTGATGATATCGGCCGCACTGCCCTGGATAACGGAGTTCACTGCCGTTCGCTCGGCGGCGTTTTTCGCGTTCCGGTTTCGGCTGTTCAGATCGGGGAGATACCTGCGCCGGCCCATGATGGTGGAGACGTAACCGCACGCCTTCGCCTTCTCAATGGTTTCGTTCACGAAGGCGGGCACGGCGGCGAATCGTTCAAAATAGATGTCAATGAACGAGCGCGCCTCGGATTGCGGGATGCCGATGGTCTGGGAGAGTCCAAAGGCTCCCTGTCCGTAGATGATCCCGAAATTCACCGCCTTGGCGACGCGGCGCATTTCGAAATCCACTCCCTCAAGCCCCACGCCGTAGACGGCCGATGCGGTAGTGGCGTGGATATCCTCCCCTTTCCCGAAGGCGTCAACAAGAGCCGGATCGTTCGTGAAATGGGCCAGCACTCTCAGTTCGATCTGGCTGTAATCCGCGGACAGGAGCCTCCATCCCTCCCTGGGCAGGAAAGCCTGGCGAATCTGGCGGCCCAAATCCGTGCGGATGGGGATGTTCTGCAGATTGGGATCCGAACCGCTCAGGCGGCCCGTGGCGGCGACGGTCTGGTTAAAACGCGCGTGGATGCGACCCGTCCGGGCGTTCACGAGTTCGGGCAGGGTATCCACGTAAGTGCTCTTGAGCTTTGACAGCTGCCTGAAGTTCAGAATCTCCTGGGGCAATGGATGCTGCGGTGCCAGCCTCTCCAGCGTGTCAATATCCGTGGAGGGACCCGTCTTCGTTCTCTTGAACACCGGGAGGTTCAGCTTCTCAAACAGGATGACGCGCAACTGCTTGGTGGAGTTGATGTTGAATGTCTCGCCCGCGAGTTCGTGGATATCGATTGTCATCTGATCGAGGCGCACTTCGAGTTCCTTGCCCATATTCTGCAAAAATTCCCGATCCAGCCGGATACCCGCGCGTTCCATATCGAGCAGGACACGCAGGAGTGGGACTTCCAACTCCTCGAAAAGGTTCATCAGCCCGTCGCGTTCCAGTTGCGGGGCCATCTCGGCGGCGAGTCGGAAGGTGATGTCGGCGTCCTGGCAGGCGTAAGGGGCCGCCGCCTCGATGGGTACATGGGAGAAAGGAATCTCCTTCGCCCCCTTGCCGCACAAATCGGCGTACTTGATGGTTGTGACTCCGAAATACTCCTGCGCCAGATGGTCCAGCCCGTGGCTCCTGCGGCTCGAGAGCAGGAGGTAGGATGCGAGCATGGTGTCGAACAAGGGACCGCGAACGTCGAGGCCGGCCTCCTTGATCACCGCCATGTCGTATTTGATGTTCTGTCCGATTTTCTCGATCTCGGGCGATTCCAGAAGCGGCGAGATATCCCGGAGCACATCCTCAAGCAGAAGCTGGGGACCTGCGTCCATCATCTCGTGTCCCACGGGAACGTAAAATGCACGACCCGCACAGGCGGAGAAACTCAGTCCCACGATTCGTGCCTGCATGGGATCGAGCGAGGTGGTTTCCAGATCGAACGCAAATCGCCCTGCCTTCTCGAGTTCCGCGATCATCGTATCCAACTCTTCGGAGGTACGAACGACATGGTAGTCGCGCTCCTCCCCTTCATCTGCGCCGGCCGCCTCCGAAGCTGTTTCTTCGGCGTCTTCTGCGCTGTAGCCGGGGAGTTGCCCGATGATGTTCCTGAATTCGAGTTCCTCGACGAAGAGTTTCCGGCCCGCCTCGATATCGGCGTCACCAAGACGACAGGACTCGAGATCCCCTTCGAGCGGCAAATCTCGCTTGATTGTGCAAAGCTCCCGCGAGAGTTTGGCCATTTCCATGTTTTCCTCGATGTTCCGGCGCTGCCCGGGGCGCTTTATCTGATCGGTGGATGCGAGCACTTGGTCGAGTCCGCCGAACTGCTGAATCAGGACGACGGCGGTTTTCTCCCCGATACCCGGCACACCCGGAATGTTGTCCGTCGAATCGCCCATGAGCGCCTGGATGTCCACGAATTTCTCGGGCGGAACACCCCATTTGGTCTCGATTTCCACAGGTCCCATCTCCTCGTCCTTCATCGGGTCCCAGATGCGGACATTTTGGGAAACGAGCTGGGCGAAATCCTTGTCCGCCGTCACCAGAACGACCTCGAAGTCCTCTGCTTCCGCGCGTGCGGCCAGCGTGCCGATGATGTCATCAGCCTCGGCACCCACCTGCACAAGGAGGGGAATCCGCAGCACCTCGACCACGCGGTGCATGTAGGGTATCTGCTGGACCAGATCTTCCGGCGCTGCGTCCCTGTTCCCCTTGTAGGCAGGGTAAAGCTTGTGACGGAACGTGGGTTCAGGGCGATCGAAGGCAATGGCGACGTACTCGGGCGCGCGCTCCCGAATAACCTTCAGGAGCATTCTGGCAAAGGCCAGGGTACCGCCCGTGGGCACACCCTTCGAGTTCGAAAGGCGCTGACGCATCGTGCCGTAATAGGCCCGGAACATGTAACCCGACCCATCGATGAGATAGATTCGTTTCCTGTCTTCGCTCATCTATCAACACAAAAAAGAGGAAAGGGGCGGCTCGGCTCCAAAGTTGCATGAGAACGCTTTTCCCGCAACCCGCAGCGGAGAATCCCGCCTGTGAGTTCGGGGTTCCGGTTTCGCATGGAACGGCCTGTGCGCTTTCCTGAGCCCGATTTCGGGCTGGTACGCACTTCCTGTCTCTTCATTGAGTTATATCTATATGTAAGACTAGGCTGTCGATCCTGAATTCTGAAAATTACGAAATAATATTGCCTCGTGACGCTCCGCACTCTCACTTTCGCATCGGCCCCAAAGCGTCTACAGGACAAATGCGAACGCGACGAGAATAGGAGGATAAAGGAAAGATGGGGTAAGGGTTGAAAAGAAGAATATGCGAATGCTTAGATTATTGTTCGCCTTTAGGTTGATTACCTGCCAGTAAGCGAACCATGAATCTTTCGCCTTCCTCAAGGAGAATCGGATCGGTTCCGTTATGTTCCTGCATTCCACGAACGATTATACGAGGTACGCCCATTTCCATGTGTTCCAAATATCCGTAGTCACGCATTATGTCCTTCAGGAGTTGATTTCTCGCTGTTCGGGTTCCGATGCGCATACGATCCGGCGTAATTCCGTTTGGGAGTTTACCGGGTGAGATTACTTCTAACCTGTCATCATAAATTGCCAACTCAATATCCGTATTTGCCAAAAAATAGTCACGGTGAATCAGAGCATTTACCATCGTCTCTCTGATTACCTTGTCTGGATATGTTCTTTTTTCCACACGACGTACACCATCTTCCAGCACGGAAGTTATTGGAGTGTTTCGTCTAACAAAATCCAATGCCTGCTCGACTAGCCCAGATTCCAGAATCGCGCCATATTGATCTTGCAGAGGTGTCATCGGCCCCCGTAAAAGCGCTCGCTCTCTAGCACTATAATCTTTTTCTGTTCCAGGAAATGCTACTGCATCAATACCTGCCTGTGGCAAAAACCGATTTGGTGTTTTTCCAAACAAGAGCATACCAGAAAGGGTGACGCCTTCTTCAATCATTATTTCTGTATTGATAAGCCAGGTTTGCCATCCCGAGTCGTTGGTATCTGCTGGAACTTCCTGCTGGCGAACTCGGGTAAAGTAATCCTTGAGCCGACGGCGGTCCAAATCGTTAATCGTTGCACCTGAGACAATTCGCAAGTCAGCACGAAATGTGCCACGTTGTTGAAACAACCGACCAAGTTCCTGCGGTGTAGGCTCCCGACTTTGCGAACCTACTCGAATGTAATAAATATTCCTGTTATTATGCCAGAGGCTATGTACATCCCCGCCACGGGGAATACGCACAATCGCCACTTCTTTGCCCCCTCCTACATCCTTGATCGTCTCAAAAAACGGAATGATGGCAGGCCGGATTTTGTCCCGGCATGCAGTCATGACCCACTCTTCCAGACGGTCTCGCTTCAGTCCGTCAATGTTTCCATTATCGTCCACGCCCAGCAGAACCATTCCACCTTCCAAGTTCGAGAATGCGACGAGTTCTTTTGCCAAGTCATGGTTTTGCAAGACATCTAGTTTGAATTCTACACCCGAATTTTCACCATTCGAGATTATTTCGAGCAATTCCGTTCGAGTCATCATATTTTAGAAACCATACTTCGAGCGACGTAACTCGAAGGCATCCTTTCCACCTTCGAGGACTTCCGCGACCAATTCTCGTACTGGCTCAGAATCAATGGAACCCATATGTTTGGAGCAAACCTAGCCTGTCTCTCTTCCTCTTCCGCTTCACCAGAAGCAGCAAGCCCCAAGATGAGTTCCGCATCGCCTAGCACAGGAATGTTTGCGTTATGTGTAGAGAAAATGAACTGTCGCAGTCGCTTTTCCCGTCTCATGATTGGCACTACGCTTTCTATAATGAAACGATTGTCAAGATCATCTTCGGGTTGATCAACTATGAGAGGGGCGTCGGATTCCAGGAACAGTAACTCTATTCTTCTCCCTTTGAACTTAATGAATCGTTTATCATACACCCACATTTTTTCACCATGGTTAAGTCCTGCAAATGCTGGAAGAGACCAAGAAGCTTCCACCCACGATCCGTCGCTCTACGAACATGGAGGAACCGTAGACGCGGCGCAGAGCGGCGAGGAATACTGTCAGACCCTGCGCAAGGTGCTTGTCGACAACCGCGAGGGGATAGTCCGTATGCCGTGGAAGATCGGTTCCGGCATGGCTGCGGGAGCGTGTTGCGGCATCTTCTTTTGCGCGGTCGTGTGTAGCAAGAGCGTGGGAAATCGAACCATTGTCGAACAGGCAGTTTGCATTGTATTTTTTCATTCTGGTGTACTCTGGAATTCAGAACCGATGAGAGTAGATATATTTGGCATTTCACCCCTTTCTTGTTCGAACGGGAACTGAAGGCGGAAAGCGGAATTCCGGCATGCGCCAGAATGACGGTCACGGGCAATCGCAGGGGAAATGGAATCTATTTCTTTGTTCTGCACATCACCGCCACCCCCTGCCGGTGAGGGGACGAATCACGACCTCTCTCTACAATAGCCCCTTCCCCTTCCGTATGCACCCCTGTTATCCTGTTCATATCTGGTGCCGTATGTTCACGAAATCCAACAGCTACCGGCGAGGAGGTTTCCATTCATGTCTGCAGGATGCTGCGACGATGCGGAACGCATCAAAAACGCGGTTCGAGAACTCTATGCCAAAGTCGCCACGGGCGAGGTCACATGCTGTGGAGATCCGGGAGCCGAGATGCCTACGGGCATGGAGAACATCGAGAGCATCAACTATGCGAAAGATGCCGTGGGAGAGTTTCCCGCGGACATTCTGAACGCGAATGCAGGCTGCGGGAACCCGGTCCAGGACGCGCATCCCCAACCGGGCGAGACGGTACTCGATTTGGGCTCGGGTGCGGGCCTTGACTGTTTTCTCGCCGCAAAGGAGGTGGGGCCGGACGGGAACGTGATCGGCATAGACATGACGGACGCCATGCTGGAGAAGGCAGAGAGAAACAGACAGAGTATGGGCACCGCGAACGTATCGTTCCGAAAGGACGACATGGAGAACATGCCGGTTGAAGACGCTTCAGTCGACGTCGTCATCAGCAACTGCGTCATCAACCTCTCACCGGACAAGCCGGCCGTGTTTCGCGAATCGTTTCGCGTTCTGCGCCCGGGCGGGCGCTTCGTCGTTTCCGACGTCATCCGGGCGGTAGGCGAAACCACCGAACTTCCCGGAGAAACCTCCATCGCGGACTGGTGCGCATGCATCGCGGGCGCCATCAGCGAGGATGCGTACATGACCAACCTGCGCAAGGCCGGTTTTTCCAACGTCGAAATCATCAACCGAAACCCCTATGCAGTCCCCGAACTCATGAGCGCCACCATACGCGCCGTCAAACCCTGAAATTCCCTGCTTTCATCAAAGCAGAAACATCGAGATTGCTCTGCTCTTGGGATGGCGCTCCATGGTTGACGCCTCTCGTTCGCGGGTGCTAACAATCCGGTTCGACCTTTCACGCTACGGAGACGAAAAGAATGCACATCGACGCTCATTGCCACATATATCCCGATGAATACTTTGAAATCCTCGACAGGGAGGGACCGCGCTACGGCGTCCACCTCACCACAAACGCCGAGGGCAAGCGCATCGTGGACATCAAGGGGATGCTACACCCGCCCATCGAGCCTTTCACCAACGTGTACCTGAGGCTCAAGACCATGGACGAGATGAATCTGGACATGAACATTCTTTCGTTCTCATCGAACCCGGGCGTCTACTGGGCGGACGACGGGCTGGCCGATGAACTCTGCAAGGCGGCGAACGACGCCTACGCCGCCATCATCGAGAAACACCCCACGAAATTTCATGGCCTAGCATCACTTCCCGCGCAGAACGCAGACCTCTCGGCCAAAGAACTCGAACGATCCGTCAACAAGCTGGGACTCAAGGGGGGATTTCTGAGCACGAACGTGAACGGCCGATACCTGGACGACGAGAGTTTCTACCCCATCTACGAGGCAGCCGCGGGCATGAACGTGCCCATCATCGTTCATCCGGCCAACCCGGCGGGCGCTGCGCAGATGAAAGAATACCACCTGTTCAACCTCGTCGGATTTCCGACGGAGAGCGCGAACAGCATCGGCCGACTGATATTCTCCGGCATTTTCGACAGAATGCCGGAACTCACCTTCATCTTCCTGCACGGCGGCGGCACAGCGCCTTATCTGGTCGGGCGCTTCGCCCACGGCTGGAAGGTTCGTCCCGAATGCAGGAAGATATCGCGTGCACCCATCGAGTATCTGCGCTCCAATTTCTATCTCGACATGCTGGTGTTTCATCCACCCGTCGTGCGATTTCTGGTGGACGTCATGGGAGGAGACAGGGTCGTTCTCGGAACGGATTTGCCCTACGACATGACGGACACGGATGCGGTCGAAACGCTCCGGCAGTCGGGACTGAGTCAGGAAGAATACGAAAACGTATCGCACAGGAATATCCAGCGCCTGCTGGACCTCTAGCCGGATTCACCCAAGCCGATGTGGCCATCCTGGGAAATCACGCTTCTCGTCTTCGCAGCAGCCTTCCTTGAAGGAGCCGCAGGAATAGACTTCGGTCTCCTGGCGACACCTGCGCTGGGCGCCCTCATTGGTGTGCGGGATGCCGTGCTCACACTCTCCTTGCCGAACCTTATCCTGATGGCAATTCGCGCAATCGGAGGTGGCGTTCCCACCCCTTCCATCAAACGCCTCATGCCTTTCCTGGGCGCGGGCGCGGCGGGCGCGGCCGTGGGCGCACTGACTCTAATCTCAAACCCGCCCATCTTCCTCAAATGGTCGGTGGGCATCCTCGTGCTGTTGTTTGCCTCCTACAGCATTTCGCGCATCAGGTTCCAGCTCGACATGCGCGACGAGACCTTCTTCACCTACCTGGCCGGATTCTTCGCTGGCGGGCTGAGCAGTTTTTCATACGCCGGCAATCCCATCAGCATCATATACCTGCACAGCACGGGCGCGGGCCGTGCCCGGATGATGCGGCTCGCCTACACCGGTGCGCTGGTGTTCGCGAGCGTTCAAATAACCATCCTGAGCAGTTCGGGCGCGATGGGGGCCCTCGAGTCAGCGCGTTCGGCCGTATCGATCCTGCCCGCCGTCGCGGGATTTCTGCTGGGAAGATTGCTGCGCGGGCGCATTCCGCCTGCACTGGGCTTCACGGCAGGTCTTTTCCTTATGATAGCCGCAGCACTCGCTCTCCTGGTTTTCGGGCCTTCCGGGTGGAAGTGAGGAACAGAACCCGTAACGTCCGCACGCACCGGAGAATCTCCCGAACACTCAACTGCAGGGATATCCCTACACAACGCTGGCGCGCAGCAGGTGGTGCAGGTGCAGTACGCCCGCGAGGCGTCCATCTGCCCTGACGGTGACCGCCAGAGAGGTGATGGTGTTCGATTCCATCACCTGAAGCGCTGCAGCGGCCATTTCGTCTTCGTCGATGGTCTTGGGAGCAGGCGTCATCAGGTCACTCGCAGTCAGCGAGGGCATGTAAATCGTTTGCTCCAGCGCGCGTCTCAAGTCCCCGTCCGTGATGATGCCCAGAAGCTCCTGGCCGGAACCCGTCACGCAAGTCATTCCCAGTCTCTTCGCGCTCATCTCGCGTACGACCCGCGTCAGCGAAGCCGCCTCGTCGACGCGCGGAACGTCGACGCCCGTCACCATCAGGTCTTTCACGCGAATGAGCTTCTTCCCCAGAGAGCCACCCGGGTGGAAGCGCGCGAAATCTTCGGGCTGAAACCCCCTCGCCTCCAGAACGGCCATCGCGAGCGCATCACCCATCGCCAGGGCGGCAGTGCTGCTCGCAGTGGGTGCGAGTTGAATCGGGCAGGCTTCCTCTTTCACGGAAACATTCAACACGGCCTGCGCTGCGCGCCAGAGCGTGGAATTTTCCTCTCCGGTGATGGCGATGAGCGGCGTTCCCAGACGGGCGAAGACGGGCAGGATGCGCACCACCTCGTCCGTCTCGCCACTGTAGGAAAGGGCAACGACGACATCGTCTTTCGTCACCATCCCCAGATCGCCGTGAACGCCCTCGGCGGGATGCAGAAAATAGGACGGCGTGCCCGTGCTCGCAAGAGTGGCAGAAATCTTCTGGCCGATCAGTCCACTCTTGCCCATGCCGGTGACCGCGACCTTGCCCCTGCACTCCAGGACGATATCGACCGCCTTGATGAACTCTCCATCCAGCCGCTCAATGAGTCCTGTGAGCGCCTCGGCCTCGATACGAAGCGTCCGTACACCCCGTTCCACGGGATTCATGGAAGTAACCGTTTTCCGAGAGTCCAGAACCCATCCTCCCCAAAATCGTCTGGCGGAAAAATATCACCCCGTCGCCGAGGTGTCCACGCGGGATTTCCCAAGCCAGGGCCCGGCAGGCATGGCCGGCCAAGTCTTTACTACCATCGTTCCCCGTGCTAGAAGTTATAGCCAATACGCATCATCAAGACGAATGCCCTTTGGGTGAAGGGAGACAATACCCACCGCAGTGGATTCACAGGAGTACCCGCCATGTCCGGTCATTCCAAATGGAGCACAATCAAGCGGAAAAAAGGCGCACTCGACGCCAAGCGCGGCAAGATTTTCACGAAACTCATCAAGGAAATCACCATTGCGGCCCGGCTCGGTGGTGGAGACCCCGACGGGAACCCTCGCCTGCGCACGGCGATTCAGACGGCGAAAGGGGCGAACATGCCCCAGGACAACATCGCGCGCGCCATCGCCAAGGGAACGGGCGAACTCGAAGGCATAAATTACGAAGAATGCACCTATGAGGGCTATGGCCCCAGCGGGGTAGCGATTCTCATCTCGGTTCTCACCGACAACCGAAACCGCACCGGCGCGGAAATCCGCCACATCCTGACGAAGAACAGCGGCTCCCTGTCAGAACCGAACGCCGTGGCGTGGAATTTCGAGAAAAAGGGCCTGTTTCTCGTCTCCCGGGAGAACGCGGACGAGGAAACGCTCATGGAACTCACGCTGGAGGCCGGAGCGGAGGATTTCGAGTCCACCGACGATTTCTTCGAGATCCACACTTCGCCAGATGAATTCGAGTCCGTGCGCGAAGCGCTCGAGAACAGCGGGATATCGACGGAATCGGCCGAACTCGCCATGCTGCCCAAATCGACGGTGAAGCTCGACGGCAAGGAGGCGGATCAGATGCTTCGCCTCATGGAAGCGCTTGAGGACAACGACGACATTCAGAACGTATACGCGAACTTCGACATTTCCGAAGAACAAATGGCGGAAGCATCCGCATAATCGAACAGTCCACCACCCGTGGGGTTTTCCCTTGCAGCAATCCACAGGCACATTCCGCGTTCTGGGCGTAGACCCCGGTCTCGGTGTAACGGGCTACGCCGTCCTGCGCCTCGATAAGGGCGAGTATGAACCGAGCCTGGTAGAAGGCGGAATACTCAAAAACGATTCCGGTGCACCCATTGAAAAGCGCCTCTACGAGTTGCACAAGGATCTCTCCTGCATCATCGAGACGAACGGGCCCCACGTAATGGCGGTGGAGAACCTCTACAGCCACTACAAGCACCCACGCACCTCGATCATCATGGGACACGCGCGGGGCGTGATCTTCCTCGCGGCCTCCCAGGCGGACGTTCCTGTGGTCAGCTACGCGGCCACAGAGATCAAGAAATCGCTTGTCGGTGCCGGGCGTGCCACGAAGGCGCAAGTGCAGTCCATCGTCCAGCAACGCATGCGACTGCACGACTTGCCCGAACCCGCCGACCTGGCCGACGCCATCGCCGTCGCGTATTGCCACATCGACCGCAGCCACCTGAGGCGAGAGCAGGCGATCGGGAGCGGGACATGATCCGGCAGATATCGGGAGAGATCATCGACGTCGAGGCCGAATGCGCCATCCTGAAGACGCCAACCGGAGTCGCCTACGAAATCCAGGTGGGTGGATACGCGGTGCATGAACTGCAGGCCCTCATGAGTGCGCGCGAGGAGGTGGAACTGCACACACACCACTATCTCGAGGGAAACGTGGCCACCGGCCAACTGCTGCCCCGACTGGTCGGGTTCCTCTCGGCGGAAGAAAGAACGTTTTTCCTCTCTTTCATCAAAGTGCCCGGCATCAGCCCCAAAAGCGGGGTGCGGGCGATGAGCCTGCCCCCTCTCCAGATCGCGGAGGCCATCGCGACGGCAAACACCGCCCTGCTCATCAAACTGCCCGGCATCGGCAGGAAAAAGGCCGAACAGGTGATCTCCATGCTCAGAGAGGAGATCGCGGAGCTCCAACTCATGGGAGACGTCGCTCCCCCACCGGCGGAGCATCAATACGCTGCCTCCCTGTACGGTGACGCCATGGCCGTGCTGGTGGGACAATTGGGCTATCGAACACCCGAGGCGGAAAACCTCGTGGAACGCGCAGTCGCTGCACTCGGCGCGGAAGCGAAGACCGAAGCCATCCTCCAGGAAGTGTTCCGGCTGGGCCGGCAGGGATAAAACCATGGTCATCGAACGGCGTGTGAGCGCGAAGGCAGCGAGTCAGGCGGAGGAGCGAACCTTCACTTCGCTCAGACCCGCGAGACTCGAGGAATATGTGGGCCAGACCGACCTCGTGGCCAAGCTCCGGATTGCGCTCGAGGCCTCGCGCAGGAGAGACGAACCCCTGGGCCACATTCTCTTCCACGGCCCGCCGGGCCTGGGGAAAACCACGCTTTCGCACATCATCTCCGAGGAGATGGGAACGCGCCTCGTGAAAACATCCGGACCCTCTCTCTCGAAACCTGCGGATCTAATGGGAATCCTCACGGGCCTCACGCAGGGCGATGTGCTCTTCATCGACGAGATCCACCGGATGCCCAGCGCGGTGGAGGAATTCCTCTACCCCGCGATGGAAGATTACCGCGTGGATTTCGTCGTCGACAGCGGCCCCATGGCCCGCACCATCAATTTCCCGCTCAAGATATTCACGACCGTCGGCGCCACGACGCGTCCCGGCGCCCTGACCGCCGCCCTGAGAGAACGCTTCTATCTCGTCTACCACGTGGATTTCTACTCCGAAGACGAACTCGCGCAGATCCTGCTCAGAAGTGCGGTGCGCCTCGAAACCCCGATCGAAGAAGAGGCGGCGCGTGAACTCGCCCGGAGAAGCCGGGGCACGCCCCGGACGGCAAACCGGCTCCTCCTCTGGACGCGCGATTTCTGTCAAGCGCGCGGCGACGGCGCCATCAGCCTCTCCAAAGCGCGCGAGGCGCTCGCCATGGAGGGCGTGGACGAATTGGGTCTCGACGCGCTGGACAGAAAATACCTGAGGACAATCATTGACCAGTACGGCGGCGGCCCGGTGGGTGTGGAGGCCATCGCCGCCACCATGAACGAGGAGGCGGACACCCTCGTGGACATGGTGGAACCCTTTCTGCTGCGGGCGGGTTTCGTGCAGCGAACGCGCGGCGGCAGGCGCACGCCCCCGGCAGCGTATTCACACCTGGGCGTCACGCTGCCCACAGGGACCCAGCGAGAACTCTGGACCAACGCCGCAAGGGATGAAGAAGAAACCGATACGTCTTCCTGAGAGGAAAGAACGCGAATGGAGCCTTTCGGCGGCTTCGGAAAAACGCTGATCCTGCTCGGCGCGGCCCTGATGGTCCTGGGCGTGGTATTCCTGCTAGCGCCCAAGATTCCGTTTCTGGGCAAACTGCCCGGCGACATTCACCTGCGCGGAAAGAACTGGAGCTTTTCCTTCCCGGTGGTTACCTGCATCGTCATCAGCATCGTGCTGACGCTGCTCCTGAACCTCTTTTCGAGAAGATGAATCGAGCGAGGATTCAACACCCCTGTGTGCGCTACTTCCAGCCCCCGCCACCGTTC
This sequence comes from bacterium, assembly GCA_965200245.1. Classification (GTDB taxonomy): domain Bacteria; phylum UBA8248; class UBA8248; order UBA8248; family UBA8248; genus Bin107. The sequence continues at coordinate 955,184 of CBDATS010000004.1, forward strand.
ACGTACACCGTATCCGCTGTCATGAACGCGCACGCGTCCGAACACATGAACAACACCAACTCCCCTATCTCCCCGGGGGTCCCGAAACGGCCCATCGGTATCTGACTCCTCATCGACTCCCTGAGTTCCGGCGAGGAGACGTCATGAAACGGCGTGTCAACAGGACCCGGCGATATGGACATGCACCGGATGCCCCTGTCCGCATATTCGCGCCCCACGCCCATGCTCATCGTCACCACCGCGCCCTTCGCTGCCGCGTAGTGCACCGAGTGCCCCGGCCCTCCACGCTTATGCGCCATGCTTCCGATGTTGACGATGACACCCCCGCCGTTTTCCAGCATTTCCGGAATCACGGCCTGCATGCAGTAGAAAACACCCTTGACGTTCAAGTCGAACGTCCGTTCCCACAGGTCGTCGTCGATGCCCAGAAAATCCGAACGCTTCAGTGCAGCGCCGGCGGAGTTGAGCGAAAAATCGACCCGGCCGAACCGTTCCCCGGCGCGCCTCGTCATCTCGAAGGCCTCTTCGCGCGAAGTGACGTCCACCTTCATGTGAACGCCCCGGCCCCCGTTTTCCGTAACGAGTTCCGCGACTTCGGCGGCACCCTCCCCGTCCAGGTCCGCGCAAAAGACGTTGGCCCCTTCACGCCCGAAAATGAGCGAAGTTTCCCTGCCGATGCCACTGGCCGCGCCGGTGACGATGATGGTTTTTCCTGCGAAATAATCGGGTGTTCTCGGCATCAAATGACTCCTGTAGCTGAGGGGGGCAACCCTCCCTGGTTCATGTGCTCGCGTCGACCATGACGATTCGCTGCATCTCGTATTCCTCATCCGGCACGAGTCCGGGAACCGGCTTGCCCGCCAGGAAACACAGGACGTTTTCCGTGGCGTCGAGTTCCATCTGCAGGCGCGAGGAGCGCGCCCGCGCACCAAGATGCGCAGTGAGAATGCAGTTGGGCGCTTCCACAAGAACGCCCCGGTAAGGTTCTTCAGAGAAAACGTCTATGCCTGCCCCGCCCAGATGGCCAGAGCGCAGGGCACGTGCAAGGGCCTCATCGTCCACGACGACTCCGCGTGCCGTGTTAATGAGAAAAGATCCCTTTTTCATCATCGCGATCTCGTCTTCCCCCACCATGTGAATCGTCCTCGGCGTAGCAGGGACGTGAAGAGAGACGGCGTCGGCACGCCGGTAAATTTCCTCTTTCCCGGCCCATTCCACGCCGTAGCGCCTGCCGAATTCCACATCGGGCCTGAGATCGTTCGCGATGATTTTCGCCCCGAAGCCCGATACGTGACGGATCACCCGCCTGCCGATGCGGCCCACGCCAATGACGCCCAAGGTAATCTCATCGAGCGTGCGGCCCATGTACTGATGCCACTCGCCGCGCAGGAGCGCGTTGTGCGAGTGATGTACGCCGCGCAGCAGCGACAGCAGATGGCCCAGCGTCAGTTCCGCCACGGCTTCCGAGTTGGCCCCGGGAGTGTTCGCCACGAGAATGTTCCGCTCACGCGCGGCGTTCAGATCCACCGTTTCGAGACCCACTGTCGCGCGCGATATGAACCGGAGAGGTTTCGCCAGATCCAGTATTCTCGGCGTGAAGGGTTCGAGGCCCGCGATGACAGCGTCGAAGCCGGCGCGAATCATTTCTGCGAATTCATCCTCGTTCGGGCGTTTGCCCAGCGTACTGAGAACGTACTCCACGCCTGCACTTTCGAGCATCTCGATGGGCTTGGGATCAATCTCACCGAAAGGCGTGGTGGAGACGAGTATGCGGGGAGTCATGGACAATCTCCCGATAATCTTGGGATTACGAGTCAAAACCTGTTTCGCGACAGGTGCGCGAACCGTCACAATGGGTTAAGGTATGAAAAACCAAGCGAGATTACATGCCTCGAAGAAGCGATGTCAAACTCGGAGAGGTATCTGATATGATGGCTGCCTGTCATGGTGGAATCGTGCGCCTCATGGCATGCGGTGCGCCCGCCTTCCCGTATCGGTCCGGAGGGTGGCATGTCCAGGAACGTCGACAGATGGAGATTGCGATGAGTTGAACACGAGATGCGTCAGCATGTACTCCCGCTCGACTCGTAAATCAAATTGCCTGATGTTGGGGTGGGCGTTGTTCACCTCGATGAACAGGAGGAAAGGTGATGGATCACACTACCGCGGCGAGTGAGTCATACGAAACGTTCATGGATCTGAGATACGACAGGGAAATCATCGACAAGATCAAGGCCCTCGCGCCGCCAATGGCCGAGATGGCGGCCGAGATCGACCGTGAGGGCCGCTTCCCCACCGAGAATTACAGGCTGCTCGTCGACGCGGGCCTGAACGCCCTGTGCATCCCCAGGGAATGGGGTGGTTCGGGCGCGAACTCCCTCACCTACAACATGGCGCTCGCCGAACTGGGCAAGGTGTGCGCCTCCACCGCCCTCACATGGAACATGCACCAGACCTGCGTGAGCCTTTTCTTCGCCCTGGCGAACGAGGAGCAGAAAAAGCGCGTGCTCCCTGACATCGTGGAGAACGGCAAGCTGTTTTCCTCCGTCACGGCGGAACGCGGCATGAGTTTCCGTCATCTGGTAACGCTCAAGACCATCTTCTCCCCTGTCGAGGGCGGCTACCGGCTGAGTGGCAGGAAGATTTCCGCCTCGATAGGCGAACACGCCGACTATTACTTCACCACCGGGTTTCTGGAGGGCAAGAAGACCGCCGCCGAGGCCATCATGACCGCCGTGCTGCACAAGGATTACGCAGGCTCCTCGGTCGAGGTGGTGTGGGACACCATGTCGATGCGGGGTACGGCGAGCGACGACATCATTTTCGACAACACCTTCGTGCCGGACGAGGACATCCTAGGTGGCGAGAACTTCATCGGCGCGCTGGGAAAAATCGATATCACCATGTTCCACCTCGGCTTCTCCGCCGCCTATCTGGGCATCGCGGAAGGCGCCTTCCATCATCTGGTGGAGTACGTGCGGACGACGCAATACCCGCCCAATCCTGAACCGCTGAGCCACAACGAGTTGTACCAGAGCAACATCGGTGAACTGAGTTCGGAACTCAGGGCCGCACGGATGCTGCTCTACGAGGCGTGTCACGTGAAAGAACAGGGAGACGGCATGGCGAACCAGAACACGGTGAAGACCGTCATGCAGTCGAAGTACGTCTCGTGCGAGGCCTGCGCCAAGGTGGTGCAACACGCGATGCGGCTCGTGGGGGGACGCTCGATCGCGCGACGCTATCCATTCGAGCGGTTCTACAGGGAAGGCATTACCGGCGTGGTGATGCCACCTGCGAACTCACGCTGCATCGAGGTGGCCGGCTGCATCGAACTGGGACTTACGGGCATGATCCTGCAATACGGCTAGAATGAACCATCGCCGGAAACGGTTCCACCGGTCGTGAATCATCCGTCTCATTCCAGCAACGATATGGGACGGCGGCCGGCGAACCCCGCATCGTAGCTGTGAAAATGCTCGATGTCCTCCTCGCCGAGTTTCCAGCAGTAGTAATAGCCGTCTCCCGAATCGAAATCCGCAAGCCACAAACCCTTGACTTCCACTCCCAGGTCTCGTACGGCCTTCATCCATTCGCCGACCGCGTCGTTCATGAGTCCCTCGATGCGCCTGATATCGCCGGATTCATCGACGCTTTCCAGTTCTTCGCGCAATTCCTCTACGACATCGTGATAATGCCGTGTCACTTCCCTGACCTGCGGCAGAAGTTCCCGCGCTTCCTGCAGCGTAAAGATAGGCATCACAGTTCCCTGTTGTAATACTGCCGGGGTTCAGCAGCTCCCTTCGGAGGCGTTACAGCCACAGAAAAACCAAGGGGGCACGGGCCGCTTTCATGAGACGATCCCCCCTTGAGCGGTTTTTTTCACCCGCCCCGGCGCTGCGAGAATTTTCTCCCGAAAATACCGGAAGCGATCACGTTTCGCTGCGCCTGGGTGGTACCACCGCCGATGGTGAACATCCGCACGTCGCGCGCCATGCGCTCAATGGGCAAATCGCGCGAATAGCCCGCCGCGCCAAAAACCTGTAGCGCGTCGTTCGTCACCTTGATCGAGGCTTCTGCCGAAAACGTCTTGGCGATGGCTGCGAGGTGCATGTCGGGGAAACCCGTTTTCGGGTCTTCCTGCACCGCTGCTCGGTGCAGGAGAAGCCGTGCCGCGTCGAGCTGGATGCGCCCGTCCGCCAGAATCCACTGAAGCCCCTGAAACTCCGAGATCGGGCGCCCGAACTGATGACGCTTTTTCGCGTATTCCACCGCTTGGGCGAAGGCACCCTCGGCGAGTCCCAAAGCCACCGTTCCGGCCCCCACCCGCTGGGCGTTGTACGCGGCCATCAGACGGCCGAAACCCACCGTCACCAAGTTCTCCTTCGGCACACGGCAGTTCTCGAAAATCTCCTCGCTCTCGGGAATCCCTCTCAGTCCCATCATGAAGGCACGCTCGCCGATCCGGAAACCCTCTGTCCCCAATTCAACGACAAGCGCGCCGATCCCCTGTTCGTCCCCCCCTTGCAACACACGGGCGAACACCAGGTTGATGCGGGAGACTCCCGCACCGGTAATCCACTTCTTCTTTCCGTTCAGGATAAATTCATCACCGTCGAGCACGGCCCTCGTCGTCATGTCAGTGGCGGCGCTTCCCGCATCGGGTTCGGTGATGACGATGGCGGGCTTGTCTCCCTGGAGCACCATCGGCAGATACTTCCTTTTTTGTTCCTCTGTCCCGTATCTGATGATCGCCCCCACCACGCCCATGTTGCTGTCCACCACGATGCGTCCCGTAATGCCGCAGACCTTCGCCATCTCCTCCACCACCAGGACCGCCTCGATGAGCGGACGTTCGGGGCCGCCGAATTCCTTCGGGATGTTCATGCCCATGAAGCCGGACTCGGCCAGAACCTGTGCGTTTTCCCAAGGATATTCCTCGGTCTCATCCCAATACGCCGCCCTGGGCGCTATCCTGCTCTCCGCTATATCGCGCGCCTTTTCCTGTATTTTCCGTTGCGAGTCGGTGAGGTCGAAGTCCACCGCGGCCTCCTTTCAGGTGAAAGTGGAGGAAGGCTTGCGAGAATCCGTTATGCAACGACTCGCCCGAGCACGCAAGGGGGGAGAAGGAGAGCCTGTTCGCGAACGGTCCCGGCAGCCCGAAAAATTACCCGGACCCCTGCGACAGGTTGCGGCCCGTCTCTGCCGAAAGACACGATCCCTGCCTGGCCTGCAGGCAATCGCTCCTCCACCGGCAGCGATTGACCCCCTACCTTCCCGTGAAACGCGGCAGCCTTTTCTCCCTGAAGGCGCGGACGCCCTCTTCTGCGTCTTCCGTCTCGAGGAGGCGTTTCAGGATCACGTCGCCGAACCGGAGCGCATCTTCCATCGTCATGTCGAGCGCGCGGACGGTGATCTCCTTGATGGCGCGTACAGCAAGCGGTGCGTTCGCGAGCACCCGCCGCGCGATCTTCTCGGTTTCCTCCAGAACCTTTTCTCGGGGAACCACCTTGTTCACGAGGCCGAGTCCCAGCGCGGTCTCCGCGTCGATGGGCTCGCCGGTGAACAGATGATAGTGGGCGAGGTTGAAAGGAAGCAGCTTCGCCAGGAGAATCGGTCCGCTGACGGAGGAGATGCCGCGCATTGCCTGGGGCCAGCCGAGCTGCGTATCCTCGGCCATCACGCGCACGTCGCAGGAAAGCGCGATGCCCGCCCCGCCCGCCAGACAGAATCCGTTGATGGCGGCGAAGCAGGGCTTGTACAACTCCATGATGACCTGATAGAGGTCCGATACGGGCTTGACTTCCCTGTCCCGGGGTGGCGGTTCGGTGAGGTCGTGCCCGCTCGAAAACGCTTTCCCGTTTCCTGTGATCAGACAACCCCACACGCCGGGGTCGCGTTCCATCTCGTCGAACAGCGCAAAGATGCGCTCGCTCATCTCGTGATTGATGGCGTTCATCTTCTTCGGCCTGTTCAGCGTGATACAGGCCAGCCTGTCCCTCACCTCGTATTCCACCAGCGCCATGTCGCCCTTTCCGTTTCGCAAGACTAGCCGCCTAGCAGATGCGGCATCAATTCATCGAGTGTTTTCACTTCCAGGTCCGCCGTCACGTCCGGGTCCCCGGCAATCACGCCCCAGCGGTTCACCCACACGGTAGCCATTCCCACCCTCTGGCCGCCGGCAATGTCCGTCCTCAGGTTGTCCCCCACCATCACGGCGTGGTGTGCCTCCACGCCCAGTTCCCCGAGTGCTTCCTCAAACAAAAAAGGTTCGGGCTTGCCGAACAGCACCGGCTCACGCCCCGCCGCCGCCTGCACTGACGCCATGATGGCGCCCCCTCCAAGCGAAAACGAACCATCCTCCCTCGGCAAACGCACGTCGGGGTTCATGGCGACGAAGTGCGCCCCCCGGCTCACCGCCCGCGCGGCGGCACTCAGCGTCTCGTAGGTGAGATCCTCGTCCAGACCGACGAGCACGATGTCGGCTCTTTCTTCCTCCTCAGGCCCCAATATCCCGAAACCGCCTGATGCGACTGCCCTCCTGAGCGAATCCGTCCCCAGCACATACGCACGGCCCAACCCGTAGTTCTTTCTCAGGAACGAGCCGACGCGGTCCAGTGCAGCCACGATGAGGTTCTCCCCGGGATCGATACCGAGCCCCGCCATGTGGGCGCGAATCTCTGCCTCCGTGCTGCGGCTGATGTTCGTGACAAAGCGGTGCGGGAGATTCCTGGCCTTGATGGCTCGCATCAACTCCCGTCCGCCGGGCATCACCTCGTCTCCGGCAAAGAACACCCCTTCGAGGTCGAATACGAAAGCCTTCCTGTCATGAAACATGACGGGCCTCTCAAATCGCCTTGCGCTCTTTCAACCTTTCGATTTCCGCATCGCTCAGATCGAGCACTTCCTTGAGCACCTCTTCGGTATGCTCGCCCATCAGGGGCGGCGGCGAGGGTTTCGCGCCCCAGGTGCCATCCATCTTGATGGGCGTGTTGAACGTGTACATCTCTCCAAGTTCCGGGTGCGTCATCTGCACCACCATCTCACGCGAGCGCGTTTGCGGGTCGTCGAGCGCCTCGTCAATGCCCTGAATCGGCCCGCAGGGCACCCCGTGCGACTCGATTCGCTTTATCCAGTGCTCGGCAGTGTTCGTCCTGTAGGTTTCCGAGAGCCTGGCGTCCACGTACTCGCGGTTCTCGAGGCGGGTGGGCCGATCCTTCATCCTGGGATCGTCCTTCCATTCCGGATGGCCCAGCGCATCGCAGAGACTCTCGAAGAAATGGTCCAGAATGGCGTCCAGCACGAGCCACTTGCCGTCGCCGCACTGGTACGCGCCGATAGGAACGGCGGATACGTGTCCCGTGCCCATCGGCTTCGCCACGTCGCCCGCCGTCAGATAGTACTGTGCGCGATAGCTCGCGAGGTAGAGCTGGCTGTCCAGGAGCGAGACGTCTACCTTCTGGCCAACGCCTGTCCGTTCGCGCCTGTAGAGCGCAGCCAGAATCCCGTGGGCGGCGAACAGGCCACCTCCCATATCCCCCATCGGAACGCCCAGGCGCACGGGCGGCCTGTCCGGCTCGCCGGTGAAGCTCATGATGCCACCGCGACCCTGGATGATGAGGTCGAGCGCCGGCTTGTCCTTCTCGGGACCGGTGAGTCCATAACCGGTGACAGAAGCGCTGATGATCCCGGGGTTTACCTTCCGGAGCGTTTCGTAGTCCACGCCGAGCCGTTCCAGGACGCCCGGGCGGTAGTTGTCATAGACGACGTCGGATCGCTTCACCATCTCGCAAAAAATGCGGTAGCCCTCCCCGTCTTTCAGGTTCAGGAAAATGCCCCGCTTGTTCCTGTTGAGAGCGATGAAGTAGGCGCTCGTCTCGCCGACGTAGTGCGGCGGCATGGTGCGGACGAGGTCGCCCCGACCGGGCACCTCTATCTTGATGACGTCCGCGCCCAGATCGGCCAGCACCATGCTGCCGTAAGGGCCTGCGAGCAGGGCGGAAAGATCGAGAATGCGCACGCCCTCCAGCGGCTTGTTCAACACGGATTCCCCCACGAAAGATACGTCATCGTTACGCGGCCACGTTTTTCCGGATATAGGAGACGACCTGATCCATCTCCGCATGGTGGTTGAAGACCTCGGCTATCCCCAGGGATTTAAGCTGTGCCACGTCGCGTTCCAGGATGTTCCCGCCGAATATGACGAGGCAATCATCGAGACCCTCTTCCCTGACTCTCCCCATGAGCCTGCGCGCAATCCCCATGTAGGAGCCCGAAAGTATGCTCAGGCCGATCACGTCCACGTTCTCCTGTATGGCAACGGATACGATCTGCTCGACCGTCTGCCTGAGCCCCGAGTAGATCACCTCTATGCCAGCGTCCCGAAGCGCATGGATGATGACCTTGACGCCCCGGTCGTGACCGTCGAGGCCCGGCTTCGCCATCAGAACCCGTATGCGTTTGTCCTGTGTCGGCATCACACCACGGAGGGTTCCACGTAGATACCGAAGGCACCGCGCATCACGCCGGTCATCTCCCCCACCGTGAGACGCGCGCGGGCAGCGTCCATGAGACAGGGCACGAGGTTCTCGCTCGACTCACACGCCCTTGCCAGTCTTTCAAACTGCGCAGCCGCTTCGTCCTCGTCGCGGACGGCCTTCACGCGCGCGAGGCGTTCCCTTTGTTTTTCGAGCACAGAATCATCCACCTCGTGGAGACCCTCGCCTGCGCTCATGCGGTATTCCTCTTCGGAAGTGAACCTGTTCACACCCACCCACACCTGTTCACCTGTGGCAATCTTCTGCTGGTGCCCGTAGGCCTGCCGCGCCAGGAGTCTCTGAATCTCGCCGCTTTCGATGAAAGGAACGATTCCGCCCCGCGATTCGTAATCATCCACTATGGCCTGGATTTCCTCTTCCACCTGATCCGTCACCACCTCCACCGCATAGCTGCCCGCCAGCGGGTCCACGGTATCGGCCACGCCGCTCTCGTGCGCGATGACCTGCTGGATCCGGAGCGCGGTGCGGATGGACTCGTCAGAGGGAATCTCGAATGCCTCATCGAAACACGCCATGTTGACCGAGCGCGTACCGCCCAGCACGGCAGCCAGGGTGTAGAGCGTCTGGCGCACGATGTTGTTGAGCGGTTCACGCGCCGCCATGCGGCTTCCGCAGTTTCCGGTCGAGAACTTCAGTTGCATGGTCCTGGGATTTTCCGCGCCGTATTTCTCCTTCATGGTTCGCGCCCAGATGCGCCGCGCGGCGCGCAGCTTGCCGACAGACTCAAGCAGGTTGAACGGCCCCACGCCTCCCCCGACGGAGAGATGAAACGACATGGTGGGTACGAAATCGTCCACGTGGAGGCCGCGCCCGGTGAGTTCCCTGATGTAGGCCAAGGCGTTCAGGATGGGAAAGGCGACGTCCTGCGCGAGAGTGGCGCCCGTTTCGGCGATGTGGGTGGCCGAGACACTGATGGCGTTCACGCGCGGGCAGTGCCTAGCATTGTATTCAATGATGTCGGCCACCAGGCGCATGGAGGGTCTCGGGGGAAATATCCAGGTACCCCGGCCGATGTATTCCTTGAGCATGTCGTTCTGGAAGGTTCCACGCAGCCTGTCCAGCGCGACCCCCTGGCGCTCGGCAGCGATGAGCCAGAACGCCTGGATGATGGCGGCGGTGGAATTGATGGTGTGCGAGACGCTGACCCTATCGAGCGGTATCCCGTCGAAAACGTCCACCATGTCCTCGGCGGTGTCCACGGCGACACCGAGGCGTCCCACATCGTCCCGGGCGGCCTCATCGTCAGAATCCAAGCCAAGCTGCGTGGGCAGATCGTAAGCCATCGAGAGGCCCGTCTGGCCGTTTGCGAGCAGGAACCGAAAGCGCGCGTTGGTGTCCGTCGAGGTGGAAAAGCCCGCGTACTGGCGCATCGTCCAGAGCGAACCCCGGTACATCGTGGGATAGATGCCCCGTGTGTAGGGGTATTCTCCCGGTGTGCCGAGTTTTTCCCGATACGCGGCATCGGGTGCTTGGGGCTCGTACACAACGGGTACGGGCTTGCCCGAGTTGTAGACCGCTTCACGTACAGGACGCTCTTTTCCCGCGCCATTGTCTCCGGCTTTCGCCATTGTTCACTCCTGCGCCGGCGAACGAAAATCACTCGCGCGCGGGTACACAAAGAACAGAGTATGTCTCCCTATTGATTATCACACTCTCCCCCCGAGGCCAACGAGATCACCGGTCCCCATTGACCCGGAACGCCCCGACGGAGAGAATCAGGAAATTCGACACCCCAAAGGAGGAGAACCGACACATGAGCCATTCTCTTTTTGATCTGGGCGGCGCAAAGGCGCTCGTCACCGGTGCCGCGCGCGGCATCGGACGCACACTGGCAGAGGGTCTCGCCGCAGCAGGCGCGGATGTCGCCATCGCGGACATCGACATCGGACCCGCGGGCGAGGCGAAAGAAGCCATCGAGAAAATGGGCCGCAAATGCGTGCTCACCCAGGCGGACGTGACCGACATGGAATCGGCCGAGCGCATGGTGGCCGAAGCCGCCACAGCACTTGGCGGCCTCACCATTCTGGTAAACAACGCGGGCACGAACATCCGGAAAACGCTGTGGGAGATCAACGAGGCGGACTGGGACAGGGTGGTCGACCTCAACCTCAAGAGCATCTTCTTCATCACGCGGCGCGCGGGCGAGGAGATGAAAAAAGCGGGCGGCGGCAAGGTGATCAACATCTCCTCGCTGATGGGCTGGTCCGTCTTCAGGAGCCCCCGGAAACAGTGCTACGGGCCATATACGTCGTCGAAGAGCGGCCTCATCGGCCTGACGCGCGTTTTCGCCTCCGAGTATGCGACGGACAACATTCAGGTGAACGCCATCTGTCCCACCTACATCGAGACGGAACTCACCACTTCCCTGAAAGAGGACGAACTCATCTACGACGCCATCTGCGCCAGGACGCCGATGGGCCGATTCGGGCAGATGAGCGAACTGGTGGGACCGGCCATTTTCCTTGCTTCCAGGGCGAGCAGCCTCGTCACGGGCACGTCGCTGCTGGTGGACGGCGGGTGGTATGCCATGTGAAGGAAGGAGACGCGTTCTCCTGCTGATGACGACGACCACCTACCGCGCCTCTGCCTACATGGAGGCGGCGGAGAAGATGGGACTGCGCCTCGCGGTGGGAACCGACAGGCCCGACCTTCTGGCCGGGTTGAACCCGGGCGGATCCATCACCCTCGATTACACAAAACCCGAAGCGGGCGCGGCCTCGATCAAATCGTTCGCAAAGGAGTTTCCGATAGACGCGGTTGCGCCCGTGGACGACGACACGCTCATCCTGGGCGCGATGGCCGCCGAGATGCTGGGACTGCCCTGCCATCCCGTGGAATCCGCCCGAACGACGCGGAGCAAATATGAACTGAGAAAGGTTCTTTCCGAAGAGGGTCTGCCGTCGCCCTCGTTCCGCCTCGTCTCGGCGCAGGAAGAACCGGAAAAAATCGCCTCGGGCCTGCATTATCCCTGCGTGCTCAAACCTACCTTTCTCGCCGCGAGCAGGGGGGTGATTCGCGCGAACGATGCGGCTGAATTCGCGGAAGCCTACCGCCGCATCGGCGCGATACTGGACGAGCCCGACACCATCGCGCGCGGCGGGGAAGAAGCGCGGATGATTCTGGTGGAGGATTATCTCGACGGCATCGAGGTGGCGGTGGAGGGCCTCGTCGTACGCGGCGAAGCGCACATTCTCGCGATTTTCGACAAGCCCGATCCGCTCGAGGGCCCTTTTTTCGAGGAGACCATCTACGTCACGCCCTCAAGGCTGCCCGAAGAAACACAGGCCACCATTCGCGAAGAAACCATACGCGCAGCACACGCTATCCGCCTGCGCGACGGTCCCCTGCACGCGGAACTCAGGATCACCGAGGATGGCCGGATCTGGGTGATCGACGTGGCGAGTCGATCCATCGGCGGAAAATGCTCGCGCACGCTCGAATTCGGCGGCGGCGCCTCGCTCGAATGCCTCATTCTCTCGCAGGCCCTGGGCATGGCACCCCCTTCCCTGAAACGCGAGAAAAGCGCCTCGGGCGTCATGATGATCCCTGTCCCCGGCGAGGGAACATTACGGGGGGTCGAGGGGAAGGAAGAGGCTCTGGCCGTACCTGACATCAAGGATATCGACATATCCATCCACCTCGGCGGCCGTGTGGTGCCGCTGCCGGAAGGGGAGAGATACCTGGGCTTCATCTTCGCCAGGGGGGAACGGCCCGAAGAGGTGGAGGCCGCCCTGCGCGCGGCCCACGGGAAACTCCGTTTCGATATCGGGGAATAACCAAGGAAAAAGGCTGGCCAACCGGCCAGCCTTTCATGTTCGATCGAGAAAAACTATTTCTTCGTCGGTGCGTAGTAGGGGTTCGTGCCCGCTGCGTGGTCGGTTGTGTCAACCACCTGAATCTCGGGGTCCAATTGCTGCAACCGCGCCTCGACGCCTGACTTGAGCGTGACGTCCGCCATGCCGCAGCCCGCGCAGCCGCCCCCCATCTGCACGAAGACCCGCTTTTCCTCCACATCCAGCAGGCTGATGTAGCCGCCGTGGGACGCCACCGCCGGATTGATCTCCGTGTCGATGATCTCCTGAATCTGACCGAGGAGGGACAAATCGCCCTCCGACAGCTCGCGCGTCACCTTGAAACCGCTCGTGGGTCCTTCGGTCACGAATTCGATCTGGGCGGCCTCGGCTCTCGCAACATGCTCGGGCGCGGCGAAGACACCGAGCAGAGGATTCTCCACGCGGATGTACTGATCCGCATCCTCATCCCGCACCAAGTCGAGCTTGTAACCGCCCTCGAAGCTGATCAGGATGCCGGCAAAACCACCGCCGTTCTGTTCCATGATTTCCTGTACCTTGTCCGCAGCCGCCTCGGTTATCTTCATGATATGGCTCCATCAATTTCATCCAGAGATAAAATATTCACCATTCCCACACGCCGATCAAGCATATCACGGCGCACCCCAAAAAACAAAAGATACCCCTTGGGGGTAGTGTCTCACTTTGAAATTTTCCAGAAATGATTGTACTTTCGTCATTGTCAAGTAGGATATATGTTTTCTTCACTTCTCATCGGAGGGAATGAATATGGCTACTGGCCCACAGAGACAGAAAAGGCCGGGAGATGTGGTCGAGTGTGCTGTTCGTGTGGCACAGATTGCAACGGGTGAAACAGTGGAAACACAGACGGAAGGTCAGATATATGCCCGCAAGAGCGAGAAACCTTACCGCTGAACGCAGGAAAGAGATCGCACAGAACGGTGTGGCGATACGGTGGGCAAAGAAATAGGAATTTTATGTACTGACCCATTGGAAATAACCTTGGCAATGGAATTGAGGACATGGCAAGAGTAGTTGGCTTCATCAGCGAAAAGGGCGGAACAGGCAAAACTACGGCTTGTTATCACATTGCTGTGGCACTTCAACGTTACCACGACAAGCATGTATTGGTGGTTGACACTGACTATCAGAGAGGTGGGATAACCGGGCGATTTTTCCCTGATCTCATAGAACCATTCGGCTCTGGTGAGATAAGTGGTACGACTGTGTTCCATAAATTCCAAGAACTCTACAGCGCTGGAGAACGTTCTCCTGAAGTAGATATTCGGACGTGGAAGAATTGTATTGATGTAATCGTTTCCGATCCCCGTCTTTCGAGTGTCACTCAAGACAGACTTCCAAGCACTCACAATATTCGAGACAATAATAGATCTCTTTTGAAGCATCTCCAAGTAATTGATTACGTCCTCGACAATATCAAGGGTGACTATGATTATATTTTGATTGATAGTCATCCTGAAGTATCTGACGTTTTACGTTCTGTCATTTATTCTTCCGATTACTGCGTTTCTCCGGTAAAATTTGACCGACAATCCTCCATTGGTGTTGCTACTGTTATGGGTGAAATCAGCAATGTGAATGCTGATGTGCAACTCATCAAGAATAGCCTGGACGGAGATCTCCAATATACGGATACAATATTTTCTGGCTCGATGGGAATGATGACCCGAGAATGGCGCGGAGACTTGAAACAAACGGAGGACATAGAGCGTAATCGACTACGGCGGACAGGAGGTGTATTTGAAACCCACGTTACCGAGGGTGATGGATTGCGAAGAGCCCTGTTGGACAGAAAGTCCGTGTATGATGTCAGCGGCAATAACGCTGGCAGGCAAGCGGATCAGTTTCGCAAATTGACTCGCGAGTTCCTGGAGAAGTGTCCATGAGAGAAATCAACGTCGAGAAGTTGATCGAATGGCTCGGGCATGACGGCGCGATTGCCGGACTGGAAGGAAGCAACCTTACGGTCCCGGAACTTCATGAAATGGCGCTCCGTCACGGTCTTGCAGTGGAGAAGAGAACCAGGCGAGGTGATCTAATTGTCGATCTCGTGAACCGGAATTCCATCAGGATCGACAAGACAACAGACGAACTCCTGGCGATGAACTGTGACGATCTCGGCAACTACTTCCAAAAAAGAAAAGTCTCCCGAACAGAACTCCTGCAACTTCTCTCGCAATTTGACATTCGCCCCATTCGCGGGGACACCGTGAGCCTTGTGGATTTTGCCGCAAGGGAGATCAGCTGTATCGGCATGTACCAAAGAGTGGCAAAAGGTGCGCGAGGAGTATGAGTGTATAGTGTAGAATTCATGAACCCCTGCCAGCCGAAATCCACTCGACAATACTGCAACACAAGACTCGGGCGATGCGTGGACGTGGACGGCCATCGATGCCGATACGAAGCTGGTTATCTCGTATCTCGCAGGCGGGCGCGACAGCGGATATGCGGCCGAGTTCATGGAAGATGTAGCCGGGAGACTGGCAAACCGCGTCCAGATGACCACGGACGGCCACAGGGCATATCCCGAAGCGGTGGAAGATGCCTTTGGCGGCGAGACAGGCTACGCCATGCTGTTAAAGCTCTATGGCCCATCGAAAGAGGAAGGCCGCTACAGTCCTTCGGAGTGTATCGGAACGCGCACCGCCACCATTACGGGAAGGCCCGATCCCGAGGATATCTCCACCAGCCATGCAGAACGCCAGAACCTCACCATGCGGATGTGCATGCGCCGTTTCACGCGCCTTACGAATGCCTTCTCGAAGCGTCTGGAGAATCACATTCACATGCTCTCGCTTTACTTCGTGCATTACAACTTCTGCCGGATCCACAAGAGCCTGCGCGTAACTCCGGCAATGGCCGCAGGCATGGATTCGCAGCTTCGTGACATGGAATGGATCGTTCAGCTGATCGAAGCCTGCGAACCGAAGCCCGGCCGCCGCGGGAAATACAGGAAAATTTCAAAGTAAGACACTATAGCCCGGGCTCTCAGGAATATCGTTCTCCGCGAACGCCGAAACGCTACAGCGGCGTCCGGGCCCTGATGTCCTCTTCGACTACGTCACCCATGTATACGTAACCCGTCTCCTCCACGCTCCCGCTGCCAATGTAGATGCCCACCGCTTCGATAGGTTCTGTGTCACTCAGGTTGTGGAGCCAGTGTTCCACCCCTTTGGGGATGTAGTGGAAATGTCCGCCGCACACTTCCACGCGATCAGGACCCGCTCCCGCCAGGCCGTGGCCGCTGATGATGTAGTAGATTTCCTCGCAGTTGTCGTGCCTGTGCTTCTTGTGCACCGCTCCCGGAAAAAACCGCGCGCGAAACAGCGTCGTATCGCTGCCGTTGTGCCGCCCGATCGGGAGCCGGAAATCGGTTATCGACCAGCCCTCGCCCTCGTTCATGTTCTCGGGCTGCACATCGTCCAGGTGCACCAAGATGCCGTCCGTAATGCCCTCGCGCGGCATATCGAGATCCGCCCGGGTTACGTCACCCCGAAATTCATAGCCCGTGCCCGCCACGCTCGGCGCACCGAGATAGAAGCCTACCACCATCGCCTCTTCGTCCTGCGTCTCGTTGTAGAAGAAATGCGTAGAGCCTTTCGGCATGAGACGGCAGTGGCCCTCGCGCACCTCGGCGCGTTCCTCTCCCTGACCGACCACGCCGTGCCCTTTCAGGTAGACCGCGATCTCCTCGCAATCCGTGTGCAGGTGCTTCGCGTGCGTAGAACCGGGCCGGAAAATGGAGTGAAAGGCCGTCGTCGAGCTTCCGTGTGCGCCGGTGATGGGCAGACGGAATTCCGAAATCGCCCAGC
The DNA here is from genome assembly GCA_965200245.1 of bacterium. Lineage (GTDB taxonomy): Bacteria > UBA8248 > UBA8248 > UBA8248 > UBA8248 > Bin107. Next base: position 971,387 of record CBDATS010000004.1, read on the forward strand.
CTTCTTTCTCCTCCATCCTCTCGGGCGTCACGTCTTCGATGTGTACCAGCGGGTATTGAAGCGGCATGTATGGTTCCTCGCAAAATGGTTGTTTTTCCGCAAGTGCTATTCGATAACTCCCGTTCGCTGTTTCAAGTCCTCTTCGGTCACCGGCCCCAGATACTCGAAGCCGCTCTCGTCCAGGCCGCCCACGCCGATGTACCAGCCGGGTGCGGAGAGGTCTTCGGTGTCGCTGATGTTCGCGAGCCAGTGTTCCGTGGCAGCGGGGATGTAGTTGACGTCGCCTGCAACCACCTCCCCGCGATCGCCTCCGATTCCTGCCAGACCGCGTCCTTTCAGGATGTAGCAAATCTCCTCGCAATTGTTGTGGCGGTGTTTCATGTGCACAGTGTGGGGGCCGAAGTAGCCCTGCATCCAGCACGAACCCGCACCGACGCTGCGGTTAAGCGGCTCGTTGAAGTAATCCTGCGTCCAGCCCTCTTCTTTCGAGACCTTGACGTGGGGAACCTCGTCGTTGTGCACGAGGGTCTGCCGCAGGGCAGCGGCACTGAGCGTGCGCGGGGCGGTGAGATCGGCTTCCGTGATCTCGCCGAGGTAGACGTGGCCTGTGTCCCTGAACCAGGGAACGCGGTCGTAAAATCCGATGATGACCAAGGGATCATGCCTGCCCAGGTTCACGAGCCAGTGCTCCACGCCCCTGGGAATCAGGTGGAAATGGCCTGCGTGCACCTCCACGCGATCCTCCCCCGCTCCCGCCAATCCATGTCCGCTCACGACGTAATACTGCATCTGGCAGTTATCGTAGCGGTGCTTGTGGTGGCGATCGCCAGGGGCCAGCGTGGCATGGTACATGATGGAGGAGGAACCCTCCTTCCCGCTGATGACGACCCGGAAATCGGAGACGTTCCAGCCCTCTTTTTCGTCGAGTTTCTCGGGCGTCACGTTGGCGATTCTAATGAATGGGTGTTCAAAAGCCATGACGACCTCCTCTGTGCCGGCGACGATGCAACGCACCGGCGCGAATCAGTTCGCTATATCGATCACCGCCCGGAGCGTGCCGCCGTCTCCGCCCGCGTCGACGAACTCGAAACCTTTCTGAATATCATCGAGCGCGAAGTGGTGAGTGATGAGGGGCTCCAGATCGATTTGACCGGTTGCCACCAGGCGAATGGCACTTTCGAAATCCTCCGGCAGACCCGCGCGCGAGCCGATGACGGTGAGATCCTTGAAGTAATAAGCCTGGCCCGGCACACCATCGACCCTGGCCGGCCCGATACCGAACTGCAAAATCGTTCCGCCTGGCCGCGCCATCTCATAGGCCTGAACCATGGTCTCGGCGGCACCCGCTGTCTCGATGACGATATCCGCACCCAGGCCATCGGTAAGATCGCGCACGGCCTCCACCGGATCCACCTCGCCCGCGGGCACGATTTCATCCGCTCCCAGTTCTTTCGCCACATCAAGCTTCCACTTGCTCCTCGTCACGGCGATGACGGAAGCCGCCCCCGAGACTTTCGCCAACTGCGTATGAAGCAGACCGCTGCTCCCCTGGCCCAGGACAACCACGCGTGCGCACGCGATGTAAGGTGCTTTTCTCTGGCTGTAGACGACCGTGTACAGGCCCACGAAGTTCGTCGCAGCGGCGAAGCTCACATGTCCGGGAAAGGCGAAAGCTTCGGTCTCACGCACGGCGATGTACTCGGCGAAGGTGCCCGGCACCTCGCGTCCCCTCAGGCCGCCATGCAGGCAAATGTTCGTCAGCCCGCGTACGCAGTAGAAACAAGAACCGCAACTCGAGAGGGGGTTCAGCACCACCCGGTCGCCGACTTTCAGTCGCGTGACGTTCCCGCCGACCTGCTCCACCGTCCCGGTGCACTCATGGCCGGGAATGAGGGGAATCCTCGCGGGCATCTTCCCCGCCCAGATGGATACGTCCGTCCCGCAGATGGCCGAAGTCGCTACTTGCACCAGCACGTGATCTTCGGGCATGCCGGGGTCTGGCTGATCGCCCACGCTCATCACACGCTCTTTTTCAAGCAAAGCCGCTTTCATGAATCTCTCCGTCGGAACATGAGACAATGTCCTGGAAAAAATGGAATCGCTTGCGCCCAAGAATACGGCATCGCACCGGTCAGGAAAAGCGCGATTGGGAGAAAACCAACAGTTCGAGATGCCGTCGGGCGGCAGCGTAAAGTGGAAATCGTGTTCCTAGCGCGCCTCGAAGAAACGGTACACGGCGTGGTCTCCACCGAATTTTCCATCCAGGGCGTCGCGTAGCCAGTCGGCCACCATGAGATAGAAATCAGGCAAGCGTCCGCCCATGGTGTGGGTTTCGTTCTCATACACCCAAAGTTCCCTTGGACCGCCCAGAAGATCGAAGAATTGCCTGGCGTCTTCCAGCGGACAAAGTTCGTCGAACTCGCCCATCGCGAGCAGGGTGGGACATTTTATGTCGCCCGCGATGCCCTCGAGCGTCATCTGCTCGGCCATGGCGTCGAACTCGTCCTCATCATGAATGTTGGACATGTACTTGTAGTTTGCGCGGTAGGCGGGTTTCCCATGCTTGAAGATGGAGTCTTTCTGCAGGTAGACACCCATCGCACCCACACAGGCCCGCAGGCGCGAATCGTGCGCCGCCACGCGCGGCCCCCAGTAGCTACCCATGCTCCAGCCGTAGAGGCCGATTTTTTCTGAATCCACCTCGGGACGTGATTCGAGGAAATCAATCGCCGCCGACCCGGCACGCTCGAAATTGTCCAGCGTCACCCAGGTCTCGCGCGTGTTGCTCTCCCCCTGGCCCGGACCGTCGATGCTGAGCGTTGCGAGGCCGCGCCGCCGGAAATGGTTGTGGTAGGGATTCGGCAGGAACTCCTTGATGGTGTCCATCCCCGGCACGATGATAACGCAGGGAGCGCGTTCCACCCCCGGCACGGTCTGGAGGATGCCGGGGAGCGTCTTTCCATTCTCGAAGGGAATCTCCACGCGCTCGACAGGAGCCTCTTCGAACAGTTTGATGAACTTCTCGTAACAGGCGATCATCTTCGCGTAAAGTTCGAGCTTCCGGGGCGTGTTCCTGTGGATGACACCGCAGGCGGGACCGTAATACAGCACTGCGCGGTGGTAGAACTCCGCCGCCGATTCACGGTGTCCCGCCGCCTCGGCCTCGCGCGCCAGGGCTTCTTCCTGGGCTGCGGTGCGCGCCCATTCCTTGGGCACGGCACCGGGTGTCTTGATGCGCTCGGTCGTCCGCCGCACGTCGGCGGGGCGAAAACCCCATTCCACGTACATCACCGAACGGAAGGCATAGACATCGTGGAGCTTGTAGAACTCCTCGGTCACCCACTGCTGGCCACGGCGGCTCCTCTCGCTCATGGGGGACCTAGACGCTCCGGGCGGGAACCAGATGTTCACGCATCAATGCGCCGCCCCGGGTGGCTTCTCCCTCGAAGCCCGCGGTTCTCAGCGTGTGCCAAATGGCCGTGGTGTTGCTCGTGAGCACGGGCTTTCCGAGCGCTGCTTCGAGCACATCCACCGATTCGAGCGAGCGGAAATTCGTGCAACTGATGAAAATGCCGTCCGCCTCGTCGCAGTCCACCTCGCGTGCCAGGGCTTCCGAGTTCTCGGGTGGCAGGAAGGCGGAGCACTCGACGTTCTGGCCTTTCTCGGCCACGACCTCGATCCCCTTGTCCTTCAGGAACACCGTGAGCTTGTCGTTCAGCCACTGGGGATATGGCGAAGCGAGCGCCACCCTGGCGACGCCCATCTCGCGCATGGCCTCGGTAAGGGCGGTGGAGGTCGTCGTGGCGGGGATGCCTGTACGGTCCTCGATAACGGCGATGATGTCCGCATCCATGCCCGGACGGACGAAGCTGCCGCCGGTGCAGCCGAAGCAGATGGCGTCGAGACTAGCGTGCCCGAGCAGATCGGCAAGTTCGGGCACCACCTCGATCATGTGCAGGAGGGTTTCCTCCTCATCGTCCGTGTGGGCGATTCGCGTGAAGTGGGCCGATACGCCCGCAGGCGCCATGCGCTGGCATTCGTACTCCATCACCGTGTTCCAGGATGGAACAATGAATCCGAGTTTGTTCTTCCAATCCGTCATGGGGGAATCCTCCGGTGCGGGAAGTCTGAATTCGTTTGTCTGAAAATGATAAAGAAGCGAAAGCCATAAGTCCATCTCTGTGGAACACATGCAGGGGGAAACGAAGAGAACCGCGAGATTGACACGATGGATCGCATCAATTCATCGTGCGAGGAAATGGACGGAAAACGAACCAGGTACAGGGAGTTGGTGACGTGAGCAAACGGCGCATGCAAAACGGGGAAGCAACGAATGATTTGGTTTTAAGTGCTTATGCAGCAAGCAATGACTGTGTGTTCCCAAGGGTTCTCGAACTCTATGTAAAGCCGGGAAGTATTGTGGCCGATGTAACTTACGGAAAGGGTGTTTTCTGGCGTCGCATTCCCGATGATCGTTACGACTTGCGCGCCACCGATATCCAGGACGGGGTCGATTGCCGCAACCCGCCCTATGGGGACGGGGAGATCGATTGCGTTGTGCTCGATCCTCCCTACATGCACTCGCCGGGAGGAACGGCACACCGCTCGCATACGCCTTTCGAAGATCACTACCGCAACAATGGATCGGGCAACGGGACGGGTAGAAAGTACCATGAGGCGGTGCTGGATCTGTATCTGGAAGCCGGACGGGAGGCGCACCGGGTATTGCGCGCGCGGCGTTCTCATCGTGAAGTGTCAGGACGAGGTTTGCTCGAACCGCCAGAGGTTCACTTACGTCGAAATCATGCAGGCGTACGAGAAGACGGGATTTGTCGCGGAAGACCTGTTCGTCGTGATGCGGAACAACCGGCCCGGCGTGAGCCGCGCCGTGAAACAGGTTCATGCCCGTAAAAATCACTCGTATTTCCTTGTGTTCTGGAAACGAAAAGGCAGCAGACGCCCCTGGGTTGCGCCATGATGCCGGTTCAGGTTTTGCGAGAGATAACATTGGAATTCGCAGAAAAAGATATATGGGCCGGAAGTGAACGTGAAATGTTTCGGCACTTAGGTGCCACGAATAAAGGTGAAGCCGGGAGAGCGTTGTTGGACAAATCGATGCTGGGTTTGTCTTCGGCGAGCGTTGCGCGGCGTAAGAGTGGCGGGGAGCGCAACGGAATGGGAAGGCAGTGCTGAGGAGTTCGGGGACCCTATCGAAGGCGAAATGCCCGAATGCCGGGCGAGGGAACGGCTCGCCTTCTCCGGGTTCCCGGCGGCGCAACCTGCAGACGAGTATCCCCGTCGAGTCAACCTTGGCCATCACCGGACATCGAACGGCAAAGACGAGGAAGTGTCCGGGCGAGAAGACGGTGCCGGGCCTCGTGCATCCACTCGCCAGGAATGCCGGGAAGCGATGGCACCGCCTATGCAGTTTCCCTCATCCGGCAGACGTGGTCGCCTCCGTTCACAAGGCGACTTTCGTATATACTCCCCAACGCGAAAACGTACACAATGATCCACCACGCCGAAAGCATCAATGTCCTTTCCGGGAATCGGCGTTCACTCATAAAGCAGACTCGGATATTCCTCGGCAAAGCAAGAGGGCGGCCCGAATCGGGCCGCCCTCTTGCTGCGGTTTGCAACCCGCGCGCCGGGAGGAAAGACTGGGGCCGGCGAACCGGCGCGACCTCTCTCATCCGTCCCCGAACGATGCGGGCTGGAAACTATTTTGCCCCCGCAAGCTCCTTGAACTCATCCATCGTGAGCAGGCGATGGAGACCCAGGGATTTTTCCTTGACGTCCATCAGGAGCGCCATCTTCTCTTCTTCAGATGCAGTGATGCCCAACTGCTCCAGGAAGAGATTGATGGAATCGATGCCGCTTCCCTTGCCGATGACGGGTTCGGGCTCCTTCTGGCCGACGAGGCCGGCGCGGAAGGGCACGAGTTCGGTCGGGAAGTCCTTCTCGCAGTTCTTGAGCCAGCTTACGATAATGCCACTCTCGATATCGTAGAGGTTGTCACCCACCACACAGCGGTTGGGCGCGAGGCTGATACGCCCACACTCCTGCACGAGGCGTGAAACCTCGGTGAACTTCTCGGTCTTGAGGCCCATATCCACGTCGTACATGGTGAGCATGGCAAGAGCCAGTTCTTCATACGCGGCGTTGCCCGCGCGCTCGCCGACCCCGCTCACGGAGGTCTGTGCCACCTGACAACCCTCGGCCATCGCCATCAGCGTATTGGCGACACCCATGCCGTAGTCGTCGTGGAAATGCGGTTCGAAAGGTTCATTCGGGAACACCTCGCGCATCTTCCTGATGACGTAGGGCACTGTGTGCGGGCTGAGCACGCCGAACGTGTCCACGATGGCGAGCGCATCCATGTGGCCTTCGGTCGCCACCTTCTTGAGCAGGCCCAGTACCCAGTCCAGCGGGGCGCGGGAGAAGTCGATGGGGAAGAACACGGTGTAAAGGCCACATTCCTTCGCCACCTGCGTGGCCTTGACGGAGGTATCGATGGCCTTGTCGAGTTCCCATTTGTACGCGCGCTCGATCATGTGTGTGGAACTCGGCACTTCCATCACGACGCCCTTGACACCCGTGTCGGCGGAGCGCTTTACGTCATCTGCCATGCAGCGCGCGAAGCTGAACACCTCGGTGTCTGTGCCTTCGAGGCGTTTGACGATCTCACGGATCGCTGCCTCATCAGAGGGCGAGACAACCGGCATGCCTGCCTCGATGCGGTGCACGCCGACCTCGGCGAGTGCCTCTGCGATACGTATCTTCTCGTCCTTGTTGAACATGACACCCGCTTGCTGCTCGCCGTCCCTGAGCGTCACGTCGTGGATCCTGGGGTTTGGGTCGAACTTGATATTGGAGGTCACCTCGCCATCGAAGTTCCACGGGCTGGTGAACCACATATCGGTATTCCAGGGTTCGCTCATCTCAAAATTCTCCTATTCGGCTTTTCGGAGGGCAACTTCCCCTGCACTACGTACATGAAAGACGTTCCCGCCCGTGCCCCAGACATTGGGGGACACGGGCGGGAGACAACAACACTATTCCGGCAAGTCGAAGCGAGGCTCGCCGCGCGACTTCGCCGAGAAGTCGAAGTAAGGCGAATCCTCGATGCACTCGTCGTAGTGCGAGGAACCCGTGAAGACGATGGGGCCGTCGGGGCCGACAAGTACATTCTCTTCTAGGCGCACCGTCTGCGGGAGACCCGGGTGGCCGGCGAACGTCTCGATGGCGAAGTACATGTTCTCCTTGATCTCCACCGGGTAATCGAGGCTGTAGGCGCGGCTGATCCACATGCCCTCATACAAGTCGAGGCCGATGGAGTGGGCGAACTGCTGGAGCGTCACCGTACCGTACCTGTCGTCGGCATAGACGGGGAACTGCTCAGCCACGTCCTTGGAGGTCTTGCCCGGCACGAGCTGGCTCATGCCGGCGTACATGGTATCGTAGACCTCTCTGTAGAGTTCTTTTTCCTTCTTCGTCCAGCCGCCGCCGCACTTGAAGCAGCGCACGTAGTCGACGAAGTAGCCGCCCGGTCCGATGGCGTTGATGTCGACGACAACGAGATCGCCGTCCCTGATCATCTTGTCGGTGTGCCAACGACGGTAGGGACTGGTGTTGCCGCCCGAGGCCACGATGATGTCGTATACGAAATCGAAGCCCTCTTCATAAAGCAGGTTGTTCACCCACGCAGTGAGGTCGCACTCGCGAATGCCGGGCTTGAGCCACTCGTTCCTGATCTTCCACATGCAGGTATCGCCGATGGTCGAACTGATTTTCAGGCATTCAATCTCTTCAGGCGTCTTGATGACGCGCGCCTCGCTCATCGCCGGCCACGCGTTCACAAGGTTCACGCCCTTCTCGGTGAAGGCGCTGTAGGCCTGCATGTCCATGATGTCGATGCCAATCCGCCCGTTGAGCGGAATGTTGTTCTCCTTGAGAACATCGATGACCGAATCCGCCATGCGGTTCACCATCATTTGCTCGGCGGTCTCGGACCATTTCCAGGTGATGGCGGGGCGGATGTTGCCCTCGAGCCAGGGCGCGTCGATCTTCGCGCACTCGTAGTCCGATCCTGCTGTCTCGAACAGCACCGGCGTATCCGCTCCCCTGCAAAGCACGGCATAGCGGATAAAGATATTGTTCTTCCAGTTGCCCTGGAAGACCGACGCGGTGTAGCGGATGTTCTCGCCCTTGTACATGATGATGGCATCCATGTCGTGCTTTTCCATCATCGCCTTGGCGCGGTCGAGCCTGTCCTTTCTCATCCTGTCGAAGTCGACGCGGCGCTGCCAATCACTGCCCGTCTGGCTGAAGACGCGCCGGGGAGACTGGTAATGCTCTTTCTGCAAAAAGTCCATCGGCATGCCTTGCTTACTCATTTCCACCATCAAGATTCCTCCTATACGGAATAAGGGGTGAAGCATTCCAAAAAAACGACACCAACAAACGTCCGACAATTCCGACAACCATCAAGCGCACCCTGTCCCTCTCAGACGCGCAGTTCACCTCCGTTTCTGGATACGGCCAGCGCCTCCTTGAGTCGCGCGCCTTCGGCCGCCATGTGTTCGCGCATGGCGAGCGCGGCGCTTTCCGGTTCGCCCGCCTCGACCGCAGCCAGGAGCTTCTCGTGCTGGAGAAGCGCCTCGTCCGGCTGGCCGGGCGTTCCGATGATCTTGCGTTGGCTCTTCTCGATGAGATCCGCAATGGCCTCCCACACCGTCCGCAAGACAGCGTTTTCCGCCGCTTCGCACAGTGCACGGTGCCAAGCGACGCCCGCGCGCACGAAGGCTTCGGGCCTCTCGATGCGTTTTCGCATCTCCTCGGTGTGGCCTCGCAGGCACTCCAGATGCTGTTCGGTCTTGTGCTGCGCCGTCAGGCGCGCAATTTGCTCTTCCAGTCCCTGACGCACCTCCCACAGTTCAAGAAGGGTGTCTTCCTTCACGTCAAGCAGAAAGGCCAGGCTCTCGCGCACAGTGGCGAGATAGGGGTCCACCGTGAGGTTTCGAAGAAATGCGCCCTGCCCGCTCCTCACCTCGATGAGTCCCGTGGTGTCGAGCGCGCGCAGGGCCTCTCGCACGGAGGGCCTCCCGATACCTAGCGTCGCCGCGAGTTCACGCTCAGAGGGCAGCCGGTCGCCAGGCGTGAGCTTGCGCGAGCGGATGAGCTGCTGGATCTGCTCCACCACGTCTTCGTAGAGCCTCGTTTTTCTCACTGGCCTGAGCAAGAAATCGCCTCCCTGGTGTGGAAACCGTCCTGAGTGATGCGCAAAAGCCACACGGGAACCATCACCAGTCTTAATCCACCCGAACACTTCTGGTCAGATGGTATGACCAATACTAGCCCCCGCACCCCCTTGTCAACAGGCACAAGCCCATTTTCATACAGTGACCCGTGCGTCTTTGGCCCCGCGTTGCCGTCGCCTCGTTTCCGCGCGTATAATCGATTCCCGTCTGGCGCGCGCACGACACCCGCTCAGCAGGGATGAGGTTTTGAGACTCGATTACGCTTTATCGGCGCATCTGTTCGCCTATGAACAGCTTCGTTTCGAGCATTTGAAGGAAACGGCGGAGGCGGGTTTCGCGAAAATCGAGCTTTGGGCGATGACACCCAATTTCGACGTGACGGAGAAGAACGGACTCGCCTCCCTGAAAGACTGGTTAACAGATATTTCTCTCGAGGCGCCCACCTTCCATGCGCCTTTTTATGCCGATCTGAGCGAGGCCAGAAAGGGGCGTTGGCTCTCCCTTGCCGACCCCGACGCCGATGCACGCGAGAGAGCCATCGAACAGACGACAAACGCCCTGCGCGCCTTTCGCCCCCTGGGAGCCAGAATCGCCGTGCTCCACCCGAGCGCGCCCGGTAAAGCGGGGGATGGAGAAACCTACGAGGCGCTGGAAACGAGCATCGGCCGCCTGCTGCCGATATCCGAGGAGACCGACACCATTCTTGCGCTCGAGAACATACCTTCCGCCCTGGGCCGCTCAGAACCGCTCGCCGCATTCACGGCCCGCATCGACCATCCGCGGCTTAAAATCTGCATTGACACAGGCCACGCCCTCATCACCGAGGGAGAAAACACGCCGGGTGCTATCGAGCGGCTCGCTCCCCATTGTGTCGCAACACATCTGCATGACAACGACGGGCGAAACGACGCGCACCTGATACCCGGCGAGGGTGCGTTCCGGTGGCCTTCTATTTTCGCTGCGCTCGACGCCCGGGGCTATTCGGGGTCGCTCACACTCGAACTCAGAAGGAAGGAGGAGCCCTACGCCGAGACGCTGGGCGCCGCAGCGCGCGCTGTTCGCTCGCTCGCTTCAGAGAGCAAGACGGGTTCCGCATGACGAAGAGTCTGACCGGGCACACGCTGGCGCACGATCGTCTGAACACCCTAGCGCGTGATTGTTTCGGAACCGGCGTGTCGTCTCTCACACCCCTTGCCGGCGACGCCTCGACACGCGATTACGTCCGGCTCACCCACACGGGAGGAATACGCCCAAGTTCCATCGGCATGATCATGCCGGAGCCTTTCACGAAAGGGACGCTCTCCTTCATCGACGTGCAGGCGCATCTGAAGGAGATCGGTGTCAGAGTCCCCGAGATTTTCGAGATGGACGAGGCGACGGGTATCATCCTGCTGGAGGATTGCGGTGATGAATCGCTGGAAGACGTATGGCGGAGCGGCGGATGGAAGAGTGCGGCGCCGTTCTACGACGCCGCACTTGATTTGATGGCCCTGATGCAGGGGGCCCCTGCAGAGCCTGCTGGCGGGAGAACCGCGCTCACGCGGCGCTTCGACGCTCAATTTTTCACAAACGAACTCCACCACACGCGAAAATATGCCTTCGAAAACCTCCTCGGGACAGAGACCGATGCGCGCGCGCTGGATGCGGCCTTTCTCGAACTGTGTGAGGAAATCTGCCGGATTCCCTTCCGGCTCACTCACCGCGACTACCACAGCAGGAATCTGATGGTTCTGAACGATACCGTGTTCGCAATAGATTTTCAGGATGCACGCATGGGACCCGCCACTTACGATCTGGCTTCTCTCGTTTTTGACAGCTACGTCGATTTAGAGGAAGAGGCGCGCGCCCGGCTCATCGAACGCTACTGGGAGACTTGCGGCCACCGCCCCTTCTCGGATAAAAAAGAATACGAACGCGCCCTGCACGGGACAGCCATACAGCGGAACCTGAAGGCCATCGGTACCTTCGCCTATCAAAAAGCGGTGCGCGGGTCGGACCGCTATCTGGCGAGTATTCCGCATACCGCAAGGATGGTCTGCCGGCATTTCGAAAAGAGGAGGGACCTGGCTGGTCTGCGCACCCTGCTTGATCCTTTCCTCCATAAGCTTCTCGCATAAAGGAGTCATCCCCCTTTGGATTTCCTGAAAACGACATTTCTCACATCGGTAGAGCTTTGCCTGTATGATTTCCTGCACACCGAAGAAATACCGCAGAGCGAAGCGAGAACCGAGGTCGAACACACTGTCCTCGACGGCGCATCGGAGAATCGCCATCTCATCACCGACGTGCAGGGCGAGACATTGACGGCGAGACGCTTCGAGCGGGGCGAGAAGTGTTTCGCCGCGCTCGAATCCGGCAAGGTGGTGAGCTACATCTGGGGGGCACGCGGCGTGGTCGGGGTAGAGGAAATCGACCAGGCCGTGAAACCGGCACCCAGGGAAATTTATCTCTACGACGCATTCACCCTCGAACCCTGGCGGGGAAGGAACCTCTATCCCTCCGTTCTGAGGCGCGCCCTCGAATACGCCGAGAAGCTGGGCCTCACACGCTCTCTCATCTTCGTCGAGGCAAACAACGCGGCTTCGAGGCGCGGGGTGGACAAGGCGGGCTTCATCCAGTTTCAGACGCTCTACCACAACCGCTTTTTCCTCTTTACCCGCTCGCGTCTGTCGGACCCCCTGGAGGGACACCCGACGGCCACGTTCGTAGATCTTAAATTTGCCTAGCGGTGAAAACCGCGCATTTACCAGGCGCGATAGATGCGAAGGAACCCAGATGTCGCAAAATTCATGCTCCTCTCTGCAGATAGAAGCCTTCAACTCGCCCGAGGCATTCCAGAACCTGGAAGCCGAGTGGCGCGCGCTGATGGCGCGTTCCACCCACGCGCATCCCTTTTATGACCCCGCGTGGCATGCCGCGTGGTGGCGCAACTTCGGCGCGGGCGAGTTGCACATCTATACCCTGCGCGATGAGGGAGGCACTCTCGCGGGCGTGGCACCCTTCGTACTGAGCGAGGGTGAACGCCTGCGCCTGACGGGAGGGGACGACCTCTCGGACTATCTCGACATCATAGTTGCCGACGGAGCGCACCTCGCGTGCTGGCGATCGATCCTCGCCGCCATCGAAGGGCCGGATGCTCCTGCATGGCGCGAACTCTCCCTTCGGGGAATACCCGAGAATTCGCCCACTATCGCGGCAATGGAGGAGTTAACGGGTGGGACGGCTGATGTTTCGGAAGAGGAAGTCTGCCCGGTCATCCCTCTTCCCGATTCGTGGAACGAATACACCGGGATGCTCGCGCCTCGGGACGAGCGGGATATAAGGCGCAAGATCCGCAAAGCCAACATGGAGGCGGGGCTGGAATACGGTCGCACCGAATCGGCTGACGCGCTCGCCTCCGACCTGGAAAGGTTCATCGAACTTCACGCCCTGAGCCAGCAGGAAAAGGCGGATTTCTGGAACGCCAAAAGGAAGGCCTTTTTCGAGGATGCGACAAGGGCAATGCTCGAACTCGGCTGTCTGGATTTGACAATCATGCGTGTAGACGGCCATCCCGTCGCCGCCAATCTCTCGTTCGATTACGCGAACAGGATATATCTCTACAACTCGGGCTTCGACCCGGCGGAACATGAGTTGAGTGCGGGCCTGGTGCTGATCGCCCACAACCTGGAGGAGGCGATACGGGCGGGACGCGCATCTTTCGACATGCTGAGGGGCGATGAGGCCTATAAATACCGTTTCGGCGCAAGGGATGAGCGCGTAATGCGCGTACGGATCGAGAGGAGCACGCGATGAACGCAGAAACGACCCGCCTCGCCATCCTCTCGATGCACACCGACCCCCTCGCCCCCCTGGGAGGAGACCTGACGGGAGGGATGAACGTCTATGTGCGCGAAATCGCAAAGGCACTCGCGGGCCTGGGCGTTCGAGCGGACATATTCACCCGCCTGGAATCGGATTCATGCGAGCGCGAAGTCCCCATCACGCCGGAGACACGTCTCATCCGGATCGAGACAGGCCCCAGGAAAAAACTCGACAAGGACGTACAAGTCGAATGGGCGGATGCCTTCGCACAGGGGATTGCAGCCTTTGCGGAAAAAAACGGGAGGCGTTATGACGGCATTTCCGCCCACTACTGGCTATCGGGCCTCGCAGGCGAGAATTTAGCCAAAGCGTGGGATGTTCCCCTCACACTTCGCTTCCATACCCTGGCCTCGCTCAAAAACGACGCCCTGCCCGTCGACACCAGGCTCGAATCCGACGTACGACTCCACACCGAACCCGAACTCGCACGGGCGGCGGACGCCGTACTCGCCTCATCGCCCGCCGAGGCACGTGCGATCAGGGAGATAGCGGGTTCGGCGGAAATCCATGTCGTCCCCTGCGGGGTGGATCTGGAGCGATTCAGACCGTATCCGAAGAGTGAAGCGCGCGCATGGCTGGACCTGAAACCAGACCTTCCATATGTCCTGAGTGTGGGCCGTATCGAACGCGTGAAGGGTCTTGACAGGCTCATCAAGGCCTTTGCCCTCATGCGCAAAGAACGCCCGGGAATCGATGCACGCCTCCTGCACATAGGCGGCGAGATACGAGATGGCGCAGAGAGAACCGGGAAAAGCTATCGCGCAGCGGATTTTGCCTCACCCGCCCAAGCGGCGGAGGTCGCGCGGCTGGAAGGACTCTCGCAGAATCTCGGCGTGGCGGATGCCGTGCTCTTCAGGGGAGCGAAACCGCAAGAGTCGCTGCCGCTGTATTATTCCGCTGCCGACCTTTTCGCGCTGCCGTCTCGCTATGAGAGTTTCGGCCTCACCGCCGTCGAGGCCGCCGCCTGCGGATTGCCGACGCTCGCCTTCGACGTGGGCGGCGTGTCGCAAGCGGTACGCGAGGGCGTGAGCGGCCGTCTCGTCGCGGAGGGAGACATACACACCTACGCGCAGATGATGCTCCAAACCCTCGACAACCCCGATGATCATCCCAATCGCGCGGCCCTACAATGGGCTGCATCTTTCGCCTGGAAACGTGTGGCGGAGGAGGAACTTGAAATCTGGGCACGTCTTCGTCAGGGGGCCGTGCTCTCGACGCACGACGCTTCATGAATCCATCGAAAAAAGGAAGGAAACACAAGTGAGTCAGGAGGAATTCAGAAACATACTCGTCGTCGTCGCGCATCCCGACGATGCGGAACTATCCGCCGGGGGAAGCATCGCTCGCTGGACGCGGGAGGGTGCCACGGTGCAAACGGTCATCTGCACGAACGGGGACAAGGGCACGAAAGACGACATCAGCCCCTTCGACCTCGCCAAGATGCGTGAGGCGGAACAACTGGAAGCTTCCCGTATCCTGGGCGTCGAGGAAACCATCTTCCTGCGACACCGGGACGGGGAACTCGAGGACACGCGTGCTTTCAGGAACCAGATCGCCTTCCTGATCCGCCATCTCAAGCCCGACACCATTCTGACCCACGACCCCTGGCGCACCTACTACCAGCATCCCGACCACCAGGCCATCGGCCACGCCACGTTCAAGGCGGTGGTCTACGCGCGGGATCACCATTTCCTGCCCGAACTCACATACGCAGGCATCGGTCCACACCACACGAAAAACCTGCTTTACCTCAACACGCGCGAGCCGAATTTCTTCGTGGACATCACGGAGACATTCGACGTGAAAGTCCGTGCCGTCTGCGCACACAAATGCCAGATCAAAAACCCCGAGGCGTTCGAGAAGCGCACACGCCAGCGTCTGGAGGACGCAGGCCGTGCGGCGGGTCTCCCCATGGCGGAACCTTTCGTCATCACACGGATGCGTGAAGGCTAGAGCACTCATGTGCGAACAGGCACCCGAGGCCAGGGCCGGTCAGTTCATCATGGCCGGTTTCGAGGGATTGGCGCCCCCGCCCTCGCTCATAGAGCGTGTGCGCGCGGGCAGAATCGGCGGCATCATCCTGTTTGCCAGAAATGCCGAATCCGCTCGCCAGATCGCAACCTTGATCTCCTCCCTGCAGGAAGCCGCTCTCGCCTCCCCGCTCGAAAGCCCTCTCCTCATGGGAATCGACCAGGAAGGCGGGCGCGTGAGCAGGCTCCCGGATGACTTCACGATCTTTCCAGCGGCGCGCGTCTTCGGCGAGGCTGGCGACCCCGCCCTCGCGCGCGAAGCCGCAAGAGTCACCGGAGCGGAACTGGAAGCCATCGGCGTGAACGTGAATTTCGCGCCCGTGACTGACATCCTCACGAACGCAGAATGCGCCGTCCTCGGCGACCGCGCCTTTGGAGAGACCCCCGAAGCCGTCGCGCACATCGGCGAGGCAATAATTCACGGCCTGCAGGAAACCGGCGTCGCTGCGTGCGCCAAACATTTCCCGGGCATCGGGGAGATGGCTCCCGACCCCCATGAGACGCTGCCGACCTCGCGCCTCACGCTTGACGACATAAGAGCGCGCGAACTGAAACCCTTTCGGAATCTCATCCGCCGTGCGCCTCCCGCCTGCGTCATGGTGGCCCACGCTGTTTTCGAGGAGATAGACGGGACAGCACCCGCAAGCCTCTCGCCTGTTTTTCTGGAGAACATTCTGCGCGGTGAACTCGGATTCCAGGGCGTTGCCATAACCGACGACCTCGACATGGGCGCGATAGACGACCCGGCTGATGCCGCGCTCCGCGCCATTTTCGCAGGGGCGGAAATCGCCCTCATCTGCCATTCAGAAGACGCGCAGGAACGCGCTGTCGAAACCATTGCGCGCGCGATCCGGGGAGGAGACATCTCTCCCGAGCGCGAAATGGCCGCATCGGATCGGATACGCAGACTGAGAGAGAGCTATTACCGTCCGAACTGGCGACCGGAGATGATCGAAATCATCGGCAGTGCCGAGCATGAAAGAGCCAGAGAGAGAATCCTCGCAGCTTTGGAGAGAGCCGGACAATGACGGAACAGTTCCGACTTTGATTGAAGAGGCAGCCGGTTCCGAGGTCCCGGCGTGCGAACGTCCCCGAAATGCGCATCGGATACAGGTCAAGGTTCAAAACGGATTTCCGCATACACAAGAACGACGATCCAAAACTTTACCCGTCCCGGCAAATGTCCATCGACCATCCATCACACATTAAACCGCACGTGCATGATGTCGCCGTCCTTCACGACATAGTCCTTGCCTTCCAGCCTCAAGGTTCCCCTGTCGCGCGCCGTGGCCAGGGAGCCAGACGCCATGAAATCGGTGCAAGAGACCACTTCCGCGCGTATGAACCCGCGCTCCAGATCGGAGTGAATCGTCCCCGCTGCATGCAGCGCGATTGTGCCCGCGCGGATCGGCCAAGCCCGCACCTCATCCTCACCCACCGTGAAGAAACATCTGAGATTGAGCAGGGAGAAGGACGCCCGAATCACCTTGTCGAGGGCGGATGATTCCAAGGAGTAGTCCGCGAGAAATTCCGCGCGTTCAGCAGCCGGTAATTGAGCGAGTTCTTCTTCCAAACGCGCGGCGAGGACGACGGACTTCTCCCCGCCGAGTCCGGCGAAGGCATCCGCCTCTCCCAACTGCTCCTCACCCACGTTAACCACAACGAGCAGCGGCTTGGCGGAGAGAAAGCCGAAACCCTTTACCGAGCGCGTTTCCTCCTCGCCGAGTTCCATTGAGCGGATGGGACGACTGCCCTCCAACACCTCGCGGATTCGGCCCAGGAGCGCGAACTCGGCCGCTTCCGCGGGGTCTTTCTTGAGCCGCACCAAACGTTCCAGACGCTCCATGCGGCGTTCCACGACCGCCAGGTCGCGTAGCATCAGGTCGAAGCGCACGTCGCTCAAATCCCGCGCGGGATCGATACTTTCATTGGGATGCGGAACACCCGCGTCTTCAAAGGCACGCACCACCACAAGCAGGGCGTCCGCGCCCTCAAGCACCTGCGGAATGGTTTCGGCGCCTTTCGCCGCCCCGCCATCGCCTACGCCGGGTGCGTCCACGAAGTTGACGCCTGCATAGGTCGTCTTCTTCGGCTGATAGATCCCGCTCAGCTCGTCCACCCGTGCGTCCCTCACCGACGCGGCACCCACGTTCACTCGCATGGCCCCGTATCCCCCCGTTGAAGCCGCGCCGCCCGTGAGCGCGTTGAAGATCGTCGTCTTGCCTGCTGCGGCGGGGCCGATGATGCCTATCTTCACCTGCGCAATCCTCCAAGAACCAGGAACCTGCAAACGCGCGGGAGTGTATGAGAAGGGGGACGGGAGGTCAAAAGGGTCAGCCTCGGCTGAAGAGGGAGGGGCTGCCGACCGACGAGGAACTGCTGGAAAAGCCCACAAGCCGTGATTTCGGGGAATTACATACCTAAATCTGCAAGTCTTAATCCCTTCATTTTGCGCACCTTGCCCCAACCACCCTTTTCTCCCCATCAGGCTTTCGGTTGATTCCAAAAGGCTTCGCCGGATGATAGCATTCCCCCTCATTTCATGAACACGCTGATGAACACTTTCCCGTGAGGATTACACATGAACGATGAACAAACCGCGCGCATGCCCCTGGAAGGCGTGCGGGTCGTGGACATGTCGAATTATCTGGCAGGGCCGCTTTGTACCATGTATCTCGCGGACTATGGCGCCGAGGTCGTCAAGATCGAAAAACCCAGGGGTGGCGACCCCATGCGCCTATGGGGCCACAACAAAAACGGCGTGGGCCTTTACTACAAGATGATCAACCGCAACAAGAAAAGCGCGACACTCGACCTCAGAACCCCTTTCGGCGTCGAGGCGGTGAAGAAGCTCGTAACCGAAGCCGATGTCGTCGTGGAGAACTACCGCACCGGCGTGCTTGAAAAATGGGGACTCGACTACGAGAACCTCAAAGAAGTGAACCCCGCGGTTATCATGCTCTCCATCACGGGATTCGGCAGAACAGGGCCATACAAGAACCGCCCCGGCTTTGGTTCCCTGGCCGAGGCCTTCGCGGGATTCAGCCACATCAACGGTTACCCGGACGGCCCGCCACTGAGTCCCTCCTGGGGGCTGGGGGATTGCTCCACGGGTATCGGCGCCGCATTTCTTGTGATGGTCGCGCTCCTCGAACGCGAGCGAAGAGGCGGCGCAGGCCAGCAGATCGATCTCGCAATCTATGAGCAGTTGCTCACCATGCTGGGTCCCCAGGTGATTTATTTCGATCAGCTGGATTTCATCCAGGGCAGGAGCGGATCGCGCCTCGAGTTCGCGGTGCCCCGCAACAATTTCGAGACCAAAGACGGCCAGTGGGTGCTCATCGCGGGATCGAACCAGTCCATCTTCGAGAACATCTGCAGGGGGCTGAACCGCGAGGACTTGATCGAGGACCCGCGGTTCGCCAACAACAGGGAGCGCATGAAGAACGCGGACGCCATCGAGGACGAACTCCAGAAGACCATCAAGACCCTGACGCTCGCTGAGGTGATGGTGCGGTTGACCGAGTTCGAGGGCGCAGCCACCCCCATCAACAACGTCAAGATGGTGATGGAGAACGAACAGGTGATCGCGCGCGGAAACATCACCCAGGTAGAGGATGCGGAACTCGGCGGCCCGGTGCGGATGCAGGAGGCTTTCGGCAAGCTATCGCGCACGCCTGGCAAGGTGCGTCACGCGGGCGAGTCTCTGGGAAACAGCAACCGCGAGGTCCTGGTGGAACGCCTCGGCTACACAGAAGAGAAACTCAAGAGCGAGGGAATCGATGTTGGTTGATGACCAGGAGTCCCACCCGCCTAGAACCGGACGGCCAGTTCATCCACCGCCTGCGTAGTGCGGGCGTCCTCGTTCACCTGAAGCCATTCGGGTGTCGGGAACTTCGTGAAACTCTTGCCCGCCCTGAGCACCGTACCGTGCAGAGGGGCTTCCAGGGCGTTGGCCAGCTTTTCCGCCAGACGGACGAGGGCGTCCACATCCACCCCCGTTTCCACCTCCATGAGCCAAAGCATGTGAGCCAGATCTTCGGTAGATATGTTGCCCGAGGCGTTGGGTGCAAAGGGACAGCCCCCGATGCCGCCCAAAGAACCGTCCAGCACGCGCGCACCTGCCTGCATTGAGGCCAGGGCGTTGGCGAGGCCCATGCCGCGCGTGTTGTGCAGGTGGACGACGAGTCCCTTCTCCGGCCAGCGCTTCTTGAGTTCCCTCACCATGCGGCCCATCCGCGCGGGGTCACCCATACCCATCGAATCGCACAGGAAAAACTCATCCACACCGAGGGTGTCGTACTTTCCGGCAATGTCGTAGACCACCTCTTCCGCTACACGTCCTGTATAGGGACACCCCGTCGAAAGACTGATCGCTCCGCTGAAGGGAATACCCGCGCCCTTCACGATTTTGGAAATTTTGGCCATTTCTTCCAGGCTTTGCTTCACGGAGCGGTTCACGTTCGCGCGGTTGTGTACGTCCGTGACGGAAATGACCTGCTGTACGCCGTCGCAGCCCGCATCCACCGCCCGGTGCGCCCCGCGTTCGTTGGCGACCAAACACTCGTAGGTGACGCCCGGTTTTCGCTTGATGCGACGCATCACCTCGTCCGCGTCTGCCGTGGCGGGCACGGCTTTCGGGTTCATGAAGCTCGCAGCCTCTATGCGACTTATGCCCGCGTCTGCCAAGCCCTCGATGATCTCGACTTTCAGTTCCGTGGGCAGTACCTGTTTCAGATTCTGGATGCCGTCACGCATGACAACGTCGCGTACGAGAACACTCGAAGGAAATTCAGGGTTCGACATGGAGAGTATCCTCCCGCCAGAGGCGCTAGTCGGCCAGACGCTTCATTCTCGGATCGAGTACGTCGCGGAGCCAGTCGCCCAGAAGGTTCACGCTCAAGACTGTGATCATCAGGATGAGGCCCGGGAAGAGAGCTATCCACCAAGCCGTATCGAGGAAACTCCTGCCGTCGGCGAGCATTCCGCCCCACGTCGGCGTGGGAGGCGGCACACCAAGCCCGAGGAAGGAGAGTGCGGATTCGATAATGATCATCCGGCCCAGGTACAAGGTGGCTATCACGATGGTCGTGGAAGCCACGTTCGGGAAAAGATAGAGAAAAAGTATCCGCAACGTGCCGCAGCCTGTCGCCCTGGCACCGGTGACGAACTCGTGCTCCTTGATGGAGAGAACCTCCGCACGCACCACTCGCGCATAGACGAGCCAGGTCCTGAGCGCGATGACCAGGACGATGTTCTGAAGGCTCGGCCCCAGTATCGCCACCAGGCTGATGGCCAGCAGGATGAAGGGAACGGCCAGGGCCGTATCAATGATGCGGCTGATGACGGTGTCGATCCAGCCGCCGAAATAGCCTGCAATGATGCCAACCGTGATGCCGATGAGTCCGCTCACGATGACAGCGGCGATACCGACGATAAGCGAGATGCGCGATCCCCAGATGATGCGGCTCAGAATGTCGCGGCCCTGCTGGTCGGTGCCAAGCCAGTAGGTGTCGCCTGCCTTGTCGACGTAGCCGGGGGGTTTGAGGTAGCGCCCCAAATCCTGGGAGAGCGGGTCAAGCGGAGAAAATATCTCGGGCACGATGGCGAAGATGACGACAAGGGAGACGAACAGCGCCCCGAAGATGGCAGGCGGCCTGCGCCTCAACTCCATCATCGCGAGATGAAAGTCGCTCGGTCCGCGTTCGATATCCTCATCAATTTCGATGTCGAGCGTTGCCGCCCTGTCGTCGATCACCATCGGCGTCCTTACCCCTTAGCTATAGGAGATCCTCGGGTCGAGCCATGCGTAGAGAATGTCAACCACGAGATTCACAAAAACAAACACGAACGCCAACAGGGCCACCGCCGCCTGGACGATGGGATAATCCTGGTTGTTGATAGCGTCCACGACCAGAAAACCTACGCCCGGCCACGCGAAAACGGCCTCGGTTACCACCGTGCCTCCCAGCAGAATGCCGAGTTCGAAGCCCACCAGGGTCACTACGGGGATGGATGCGTTCTTGAGAGCGTGGCGGACCACTACAATCCATTCCACGATTCCCTTGGAGCGCGCCGTGCGCACGTAGTCCATCCCCAGGACGTCGAGCATCTGGGAACGCACGAGACGGGTGATGCGCGCGGTGGCGTAAAGACCCGCCGTGATGGCCGGCAGGATTATGTAATACCAGGCGTCGTAACCAGAAGTGGGTAGCCAGCCCAGATACACGGCGAATACGATAATGAGCAACAGGCCAAGCCAGAAGTTCGGCATCGACTGGCCGAACATCGCCCCGACCGAGCTCGTGTAGTCTATCCATGTGTTGCGGAAAGTAGCCGATAAAACACCGGCGGGTATGGAGATCACCACAGCTATCAGGACTGCCACAAGGGCGAGGAGAACCGTGTTCGGAAAATGCTCGAGAACGAGGCCCATCGCAGGAATCTCGTGGCGGTAGGAAAAGCCGAAATCGCCTCGAATCACGCCCTTGGTCCGGACAATCTTGGGTGCGTCGGGGTCACGTTCGAGGTCGTTTGCCGCACTATTATCTATTTCGGCACCGAGCAGACTGTCCACGAGATCCGAACCCAGCATGAACTTGGCGAACTGTATCGGAATGGGCTGATCAAAGCCCATCTCCCTGCTGAAGGCCTGGATGTCCTCTTCCGTGGAATCAAGCGGCATCAGGACGGCCGCGGGGTTCCCCGTAATCTGGAGCATCGAGAAAACGATTACCAGTATTGCCGCGAACACGATGAAGCTTTGCAGGCAGCGCCTGATGATATAGGTACGCATATCGAAACCCTTGCCAAGATGCGATTGACAGTAAGTACGCAACATATGTGCAAAAGCCATTTATCCCCTTCTTTCGGCGTCTCGTCAAGAACCATGTCGCTTGCGCGCGACCTGAACCTTGCAAATCTTCATGCCCAGGCCGGTCCTTTGGTTCATGGACAACGTACGCTTCGTTTTGTAGGATGCGGAAATTGCGAAGCGTGTTCCCTCACCAAGGGATGATTCTCTGCCTTCATCACCGAAAGGAAACGCACATGAAACTCGCCACGTACAGGAACCTCTCGCCGGGTGCGACCGGTGATCGTCTCGGGGCCGTCCTGAAAGACGGCAGGATGCTCGACCTGCGCCTCGCCTATGCGAGCCATCTCGCAGAAAAAGAGCGTGAAGGACGCCCCTACGCCATGGCGAGCGCGCGGATTCCCCGTGACATGCGCGATTTTCTATGCGGCGGCGAACCGGCCCTGGCGGCGGCGGGCGCAGCGCTCGGCCATGCGGAGGCCATCATTGCATCGGGTGGAGAACCTGCGGGGCCGGATGGCGAACTCGCTGTTCTCAAAGACCGCCACGTGCGCCTGAGGGCGCCGATCCCCCATCCGGGCAAGTTCTTCCACACCGGTCTCAATTCGAACAAGCACGTCGCGAACACGGGCCACAAGGTTCCCGAAAACGTGCCGGGTGCGCCGCGTTTCGACACATCGCTCGTCGGCCACGAGGAGCCCGTGCTGTATCCCAAACAGACCAAAATGCTGGATTACGAGGTGGAAGTCGGTTTCGTCATCGGCAAATACTGCAAGGACGTGAAACCGGAGGACGCCTTTGACGTCATCATGGGTTACACGGTCTACAACGATATCACGGCGCGCGAGGTGCAGCGTTCCGCCGCTTTGGGCGGCGTGTTCCTCGGCAAGAACTTCGACACCACCAACCCCATCGGCCCCTACATCGTCACCGCGGACGAGGTGCCAAACCCCGAATCGCTGCATGTGCAATGCCGGGTAAACGGCGAGACGCGCCAGGATGAATTGCTGACAGACATGATCTTCAAGATACCGGAACTCATCGCCTTCTACAGCCAGATGTCGCTGGAGCCGGGAGACATTGTCTCATCAGGCACCTTCTGTGGCGTGGCTCTGGAACAGGAAGACCCTGAACCTTATCTCCTCAAGCCAGGAGATGTTGTGGAATGCGAGGTCGAGCACATAGGGGTATTGAGAAACCCCATCGTCGCCCAGGACTAGATATCAGGCGGAAACGCCAAGAGTCTTGTAGACCGCGGCGATGACTTTCTCCGTGCTCGGCAGCACGAACTTCTCGAGTTTCGTCTGAACGGGAATCGGCGTCATAAGGGCGGCCACACGGCGGACAGGCGCGTCCAGATACTCGAATGCCTCCTCCTGTATCGCAGCAGAAACCTCGGCACCCACGCCGCTCCTCAGGTGACCCTCCTCCACTATTACGCACCGGCCCGTCTTGCGCACGGAAGCTGCGATGGTCTCCACGTCCAGAGGCGAGAGCGAACGCGGGTCGATGACCTCGCATTCGACTCCCTCTCCTGCCAGAGCCTCCGCCGCAGCGAGACAGTGACCCACCTGGTAGCCGATTCCCACGATGGTGGCATCCGTGCCTGTACGCTTCACGTCGGCTACTCCGATTGGGGTGGTGTGATCGCCTTCAGGCACGGATTGTTTCGTCTTCTGCGCGTAAAGGAGCCTGTGCTCGATAAACATGACCGGATTTTCATCCCGGACGGAGGCCTTGAGCAGACCCTTGGCGTCAGAAGCACAACTCGGGTAAAGGACTTTCAGGCCCGGTACCTGCATGAACCAGGCTTCGAGCGATTGCCCGTGCGTCGCGCCGTACTGAAGACCCGCGCCGCTGGGTATTCGAGCCACCATGGGAACGGATATCTGACCTCCCAGCATGTAGCGCAGCTTCGCCGCCTGATTCACGATGGGATCAAGCGCGTAGGTGGTGAAGTCCATGAAACGCAAATCCACGATGGGCCGAAAACCCGCCATCGCGGCGCCTACACCCGCGCCCGTGAAACCGAGTCCACAGATGGGCGTGTCGCGCACCCGGTCACGACCGAAACGGTCTGCAAGCCCCGAACACACGCCGAAATAATCGAAGGCCACGTCCTCGCCCATGAGGAAAACCTTCTCGTCGCGCGCCATCTCCTCATGGAGCGCCTCGTTCAGGGCTTCGACGTAAGTAAGTTCAGGCATACCGGATTTCCCTAGGCGAAGATGTCCTCAAGCGCCACGCTCTCCTCGGGCTCCGGGCTGTTCTCCGCAAACTCGATGGCCTTCTGTATCTCCGCTTCCACTGCATTTGCGTGCGCTTTTTTCTCTTTCGCCGTCATCTTGATCATCTTCTCGCACACGATGAGGGGGTCTTTTCCATTCCAGGTCTCCCATTCCTCTTTCGTACGGTACATGCCGTAGTGCGGATCGCCACGCGAGTGACCGAAGAACCGGTAGGTCTTTGCCTCGACGAGGCTGGGTCCCAGGCCGCGCCGGGCGTGGTTCACGGCCTCCCGGCTCGCCTCATGGACCGCCGCCACGTCCATACCGTCCACCGTCAGGCCGGGAGCGTCGTAGCCTTTCGCCCGAACGCTGATGTCGTCCACCGAGGTGGAATACTCCGCAGGCACGCTGACAGCGTACCGGTTGTTCTCGCAAAAAAAGACCACCGGCAGTTTCCAGATGGCGCACAGGTTCATCGCTTCATGAAACGCGCCGTTGTTCGAAGCGCCATCTCCGAAGAAAACCACCGCTACGCGGTCATTCCCCTCCAGTTGGAACGCAAGTCCGATGCCCGCCGCCATCGGCATGTTCGCGCCCACGATGGAATGCGCGCCGTAGTGTCCCTTGGATACATCGGCGATGTGCATCGAGCCACCCTTGGATCGGCAAAGGCCTGTTACCTTGCCCATGAGTTCGGCCAGCATTTCGGGCAGGCGCGTTCCCTTGGCGATGGAGTGGCCGTGTCCCCGGTGGGTGGTAAGCACGGCATCATCCTCGCGCAAGGCCGCGCACATGCCTGCGGAACACGCCTCCTGGCCGATGCTCACGTGGACCCCGCCCACCACCTTGCCCGCCATGTAGAAATCATCCGCCGTCTCCTCGAAGCGGCGGATCCGGAGCATCGTGCGGTACATATCGTGCATGCGCTTTCGGGTTAATCGGGCATTCGTCCTAGCCAAAAGATATCCTCTATGAAAGTCTTTCTTTCGCCGCCGCCACGATTTTCTCCGTGCTCGGCAGGACGATGGCTTCCAGTTTCACGTGAACAGGGACGGGAACGTCGAGGGCCGCAACGCGGGTGATGGCCCCCCTGAGCGATCCGAAGGCCGCCTCCTGAATCGAGGCGGCGATCTCGGCTCCCACACCGCCGCTCCTGTGTCCTTCCTCGGCAATGACGCACCGACCCGTTTTTCGGACCGATGCCGCAGGACCCTCCACGTCCAGGGGATTGATGGTCCTGGGATCCACCACCTCGGCGTCGACGCCTTCTCCCGCAAGCAACTCAGCAGCTTCGAGGCAATTGCGCGCCTGGCTTCCGATTCCGATAAGGGTGATGTCCGTCCCTTCTCTTTTCACCGCCGCCTTTCCGATGGGTTCGGTGTGATCGCCTTCCGGAACGGGGCCCTCCAGAGCGTAGAGTGCCCGGTATTCCACGAAAAGCACAGGGTTGTCTTCCCTGATGGCGGACTTCAGGAGCCCTTTCGCGTCGGCCGGGTCGCTCGGCACGATGACACGCAGTCCCGGGACCTGGATAAACCAGGCCTCGAGGCACTGGCTGTGCGTAGGGCCATTTTGCGAACCGCCGCCCTCGGGTGCCCGGATGACCAGGGGCACACTCACTTGACCACCGAGCATGTAACGCAGCTTGGCTGCCTGGTTCGCGATGGGATCGATGGCCAGCATCATGAAATCGATGCGCCGCATGTCGAGCACGGGCCGATAACCCGCCATCGCAGCGCCTACGGCGGCGCCGGTGAAGCCAAGTTCGCTGATGGGTGTGTTGCGAACACGCTCGGGGCCGAACCTGTCACCCAGACCGGCCGTGGCGGGCGAAATGGAGGAAAGCGCCACGTCCTCCCCCATGAGGAACACCTTCTCATCGCGCGACATTTCCTCGTGAAGCGCCTCGTTGATCGCCTGCGCGTAGGAAATGGTGCGCATCTTCGTATCAGGCATAGAGATCCTCATACACTTCCTCGGGTGCGGGTTCGGGGCTCTGACGCGCGAAAGCGAGCGCATCTCTCAATTCGCTTTCCACCGCATTTGCGTGCGCTTTTTTCTGAACCTCGCTCACACCCAATATCTTCTCGGCTACGAGAAGGGGGTCTTTCTCCTTCCACTCGTTCCACTCTTCCTCGGTTCGGTACGGACCGAACCGAGGATCTTTTCTGGAATGACCGAAATAGCGGTAGGTCTTCGCCTCGATGAGGCTGGGTCCCAGGCCCGTCCGCGCGCGATCCACGGCCTCGACCATGACCTCATGCACCGCCAGTACGTCCATGCCATCTACCGTGACACCGGGCGCGTCGTAAGCCGCCGCCCTCGCGCTGATGTCCGTCACCGAGGTGGCATACTGCACCCGTGTGCTCGAGGCGAAATGGTTGTTCTCGCAAAAGAAGATGACAGGCAGTTTCCATATCGAGGCCAGATTCATCGACTCATGGAAACTGCCCTCGTTCGCGGCGCCATCACCGAAGAAGACGACCGCCACCTGACCTTTTCCATCGAAATGAAAGGCGAGGCCGATCCCCACCGCCATCGGCATGTTGGAACCCACTATGGAGTGCGCTCCGTAGTGGCCCTTCGATACGTCGGCAATGTGCATCGAGCCGCCCTTGGCGTGGCAAAGCCCGGTCGCCTTGCCCAGAAGCTCCGCCATCATCTCCGGCAGGCGCGTTCCCTTGGCGATGGAGTGGCCGTGACCACGGTGGGTTGTGAGAATCGCATCGTCTTCGCGAAGCGTGCTGCATGCGCCGACAGAGCAACCCTCCTGGCCAATGCTCACGTGGATGCCGCCCACCACTTCGCCCTGTTCGAACAACTCGAACGCCGTCTCCTCGAAGCGGCGTATCCGCAGCATATCGCGATACATCGCCTGCATGCGCTCATCGCTCAGAAACGCCTTTTCTTCGGACAACGAAGTTCTCCTCAAACACGGGAAGATGAATTTTCTCGCTCGGGAGTTTCAAGATTCTCACAAATCGCCGTCCCTGGCCAGCAATCAGGAGGAATTCGCACGTTCTTCCCCGGCTTGCTCATCGGCGATGCGTTTGAGCGCGTAAAGGCCTTCCATCAACACGGGCGCGCCGCCGCCGATGCTGGCCACCTCGAAGGCCTCAAGCACTTCTTCCATCGTCGCGCCCAGGCGCAGGGCTTTTTTCGTGTGGGTGTAGACTTCGTGTTTCATGCCCTTGAAGGCAAGCAGGCCGATTTCGATGAGTTCGCGCGTCTTCGGGTCGAGATGTCTGGGTTCTTCCTTGAAAAATCCCCAGTGCATCTGCGAGTAGACCTCGAAATAGTCCGGGTCCAGTTGCGCGCCAAAGCCGAGCACGTCGTAGACGAAACCGCGGTCGCCATGAATCTTTTCCGTGATTCGTTTTACTTTTTCTTCCCTGGTTTCTTCCACCATTTTCTTCTCCTTATGCGAACAAGACAAAGGCGGGAGCCTCAAAACGCGAAGCCCCCGCCAAAACGAAACATTTTACGCCGTGGCGAACCTGTCCATCCACCAGTCGGCGATCCAGTCCCCGCACATCGGCAGGTTGTCGAACACGCAGTGCTGGCTGCCGCCGTCCTCGTCGGTGAAAATCCTGAGTTCTTTCTCTTCGGAACCGCATGCCTCATAGAGCCTGTGGGCCATCTCGACCGGCACGATGTTGTCGTTCTGGCCGTGGGTGATGCAAATTGGCATGCGTATCTTCTCTGCGACGCCCGCCAAGGTGTAGGCCTTGCATTTTGCCATTGCGGAATCCATGTCCGGCGCGCCCAGCACCCAGGGCAACTGCCAGATGGCAGATGAGGATACGGTGCCGCCGCTTTCAAGCACCCGTCTCCTGTGCACCCATACCTCGTGATAGTCGAAATGCGCACCCCAGGTGAGGCAAGCCGCGTAGCGGTGCTCGAAGGCGGCGATGCGCGGGGCGTAGTAGCCGCCCATGCTCATGGCCATCAAGCCGATGCGCGAAGAATCCACCTCCATACGCGTGTCCAGAAAATCGAACGCCGCTGTTCCCGCCACCTCGTAATCGAAGCGGCTCGGTATCTTGCGGAGCCTGAGCGTCTCGCCCTGACCGGGACCGTCCACGCAGAGCACACCGACGCCCCGCTCTATCAGGGCGAGCGCACCCCACAAGACGGTGATCTCCTTGGACCCGTCCAGTCCATTGAAGAACGCCACGTAAGGGTCATTGCCTGTGGGTTGTCTCGGGGGAAGAAGATAGGCGGCCAGAGGACCTTCTTCGTAGGGAACGTCCACGCGTTCGAAGCCGGCAACGCGGTATTTCATCCCCTTCTCATAATGGGACAGGAGTTTCCTGTAGGATTCGGATTTTCTCGGATCGTCGGGATGGACGAAACGCTCGCTCGCGTAGCGGTAGACAGCACTCCGCACATAGGCCGCCATCGCGGTGCGCGTGTGGCCCTTTCGCTCCTCATCCTCCGCCCGGGCGAGGGTCTTGTCCGACATCCAGGACCAGGCGTCGTGCCAGGCTTCGGCGTCGCCTACCCATCCGCCCAGGCACTTGCCGATCTGGTCGATTTCCTGAAAGTTCGAACCGCCCATCGGGGCGATGTTTATCTGCCCGCTCATCAATTGCGACCAAAGATAGTGTTCCGGGAAGTATCGAAACCAGGAACCGATGATGTTTTCCGACATGCAAAGTCCCCCAAAGTTGAATCAATTCACGTATTTAGTCGTTATGCGATGCGAGGAACATACACGCAAGGCTTACGCGTTCTCAAGGAAAGGATGCTGTGAAGCATATTTTCCCAAGCTTTGACGATTCGTTCAAATCCGTGATAGATTTTCCGTATTCACCATGAAGACACACAAATTACGTTACACTCTCGGCAACTCAAGAGGTGTTTGCGACTTTCAACGGAGTAGGTTTTTGGAACCTGTTCCATTCCCTAAAGGAGGAAAAACCATGCGGAAGTTTCTCGTAATCCTAGCTGTCTTCGCGATTCTGGCGGTCGGGGCACCAATGACGGCGCAAGCAAAGAGGACCGTCACCATCGCCCTGACGGGTGAACCACCGACGATGGACCCGCACCGTGTCTCGAACTTTATCGGCGCGATGGTCTGGCGTTGGAGCTACGATACCCTTCTTCACGCCGAGACCGGAACCGGCGCGAAAAAACCCTGGCTCGCCACCAAGTGGGTCCAACTCTCTCCTCTGAAATGGAAGTTCCATTTGAGAAAGGGCGTAAAATTCTCCGACGGCACACCCTTCACGGCGGAGAGCTTCAAGTACACCATCAGCCGCATCATGAAATCCGCGCGGCAAAGACAATACTTCAAGAATGTCGATAAAATCGAGGTTCTCGACGATCACACCTTCATCTATCACAACAAAGAACATGACGGCGGAATGTGGAACCGCCTGACCCGCTGGGCCGGCCCCATCAGCCCGAAAACGAAGGGCTTGGACCTCGCCAAAATATCGCGCAACACCTTCGGTACGGGCCCCTACATCCTGAAATCCTGGACCAAGGGCCAGAAGATGGTGTTCGATGCGAACCCGAACTGGTGGAACAACAAGAACTTCCCGAAACGGCCGCAGCGTGTCGTCCTCCGCCGCATCCGCGAGAGTGCCACGCGCGCCAAGGCACTTCAGGCGGGCGAAATCGGCGTGGCCTGGGGCATCATGCCGCAGTTCATCCCCCAACTCGAGAAAAACCCGAAGACGAAAGTCGCCGTCGTCCCCGCCGTTCGTATCATGCACATGGGCTTTTTCACTCAACACGGCGGCCCGATGGCCAATGTGAAAGTGCGCAGGGCGATCAACTACGCCATCGACGCGGAAGCGATTCGCACGACAATCCTGGGCGGACGCGCAGACCTCTTCGGCCAGATGCTTCACCCCTGGAACTATTCGGGCTACAACCCACAGAAGAAGTGGTACGGCTACGACCCGGCCAAGGCGAAAGCCCTTCTCAAGGAAGCCGGATACGACAAGGGTTTCAAGATGGAAGTCATCGCCACGAACGGCCGCTACCCGGGCGACAAGCCCACGTGTGAGGCCATCGCCGGCATGATCAAGAAAGTCGGCGTGGACGCCACCTGCAATTCCCAACGTTTCCCGCTCTACAAGAAGCTCCACCGCGCCTATAAAGCCGGCAAGAAGAAGGGCGCAGCGGCCTACTACATGGGCTTCGGCAACGGCCAGGGCGATTCCACCTCCGTTCTTCGCGGCACGTCGGGTTGCAAAGGCCCCTGGAGCGGCATGTGCTTCCGCGAACTGGATAAGGCGATAGACGCGGCAACGGCCACCGTCGACCCCAAAAAGCAGCAAATGGCGTTCGAGGGTGTGACGGACATGATGAAAGATTTGGCCACTCACAAGATCGTCGTGAAGATCCACGACGTGCTCGGCCACCAGGCAAATCTCAAGTGGACCCCGCGCCATGACGAGACTCTTCTCCCCTGGGAGATCGAAGTGCTCGGCATGAACTAAGCGGATCTTTTTCGCTGCACCAAGCCGCGGGAGGCGGTTCGACGTCTCCCGCGGCTTTTTTTACCCTGACGAGTCAACGACGTCTCTATTCGAGGATCAAACATGAAATTCGGCATTTTCCTGTCCGCACAGCAGACACTGGACGCCAATCTGGTCGAAGCCTTTCACGAACAAATCGCTCTGGTACAACTTGCGCGTGATAAGGGATGGGATTCTTTCTTCACCGGCCAGCACTACCTAAGCGAAGGGAACGTGCAGCATCTTCAAAACCTGCCCTTTCTCGCGCGCCTGAAGGCCGAGGCGGGCGACATGACGCTTGGCATCGGCGTCTTGCTCATCAACCTGCACAATCCGGTCTACGTGGCGGAGACCGTCGCCACCATGGACGTCATCGCCGAGGGGAACATGGTGTTCGGTGTAGGCCTCGGCTACCGCGATGTGGAGTTCGACGCCTTCGGCGTCCGGCGCGGCGAGCTGGTGAAGCGCTTCGTAGATTGCCTCGAACTGGTGAAACGCCTCTGGACGGAAGAGTCCGTCTCGTTCGAGAGCGAATACTGCATCCTCGAAGAAGTGCGCATGAACATGCGTCCCGTGCAGATGCCCCATCCGCCCATCTGGTTTGCGGCGAACAACGACCCGGCTGTGAAGCGTGCGGCTCACCTGGGCGACACGCTTTTCATTAACCCCCACGCCACCACGGCGACCATCGTCCGCCAGATGGACGTCTACCGTGAAGGCCTGACGGAAGCGGGTAAACCCTTCCCGGAGGAGCTTCCCTGCATGAAGGAGGTATTCTGCGCCAGGGACAGAAAAACCGCCCTTGAACTGGCAGGCCCCTATCTTGGCCAGAAATACAGGGACTACGCCCGCTGGGGGCAGGACAAGGCCCTGCCCGGGGATGAGACCTTCGACAGGCCATTCGAGGAGTTGCTCCAGGATCGTTTCATCATCGGCTCGCCCGAGGATTGCTACGAAGGGCTCAAGCCCTACAAGGACATGGGCGTGAATCACCTGATCATCCGTACGAACTGGATCGGCATGCCCGCCTCCTCGGCGATGGAGAGCGTACGACTTATCTCGGACGAACTCATGCCCGCGCTGAAAACATAGACACCCGGACCCAAAGGAGACTCGATTATGGCCTCTGCAAAAGACTTTCCCCGCTACCCGAAAGCCGAATACGCGCGCCGCTACCGCGAGATCAGAAAGAGGATGCGCACACGGGGCATCGACGCGCTCATCTTTTACGGGGATTCCGGGATGCAGGGCGGCAATCAGGCCAACCTGAAATACGTCACGAACTACAAGGACCCGGTGAGCAGCTTGTTCGTCTTTCCGCGCAAGGGTGCGCCTGCGCTGTTCATATCGAACAGGCTTTACCTCCCCTACGCCAAAAAGATGAGCATTATCGAGAAGACCGAAGCCGTGGACTACGAGCCGGGCCCAAAGGTCGAGGGACGCATCCGTGAACTGGGTCTCGAGAAAGGGACTATCGGCCTCGTCGGGTTTCGCGGCATTCTGCCGGTGTCCCTGCCGTTCAGCGTGGTGGATTACTGGCGCAAGGCTCTCAAGGACGCGAACTTCACAGACGCCTCGGACATCCTTGCCGAGGTGCGGCTCATCAAGAGCCATGAGGAACTCAAGTGGTTCCGGCGCGGCGCGGCACTCACGGACATGGCCTTCGAGGCGCTGGACAGTCAGGCAAAGACAGGCATGAGCGAGTTCGAACTCGCCGCCACCATCTCCGGCGCCTACGTGCCCAATGGCGGAAGCCCGCAGCTCATATTCGTGGGTTCGACCTCCATGGCGAGACCTCAGTTGATCTTCCCCAACCAGTACCCCTCGCACCGCAAAATCAGAAAAGGTGACATCGTGCTGACGGAGCTATCCGCCGATTACGAAATGCACCCGGGTCAGGCGCACCGGCCCATTTCCGTAGGCGTGGAACCAACTCCCATCTATCAGAAACTCTATGAAGTAGGCGTGGAGGCCTACAGGCGCATCCTCGAGGCATTGAAGCCGGGCAACACGCAGGAGGATATCCGGAAGGCGGGTTCCATCATCAAGGAGGAGGGGTTCACCACCTTCGACACCACATTCCATGGCTGGGGGCTGCTCATCGAAAACCCCCGCATTGACGTGTCAGCCACCATCCTCAAGCGTCCGCAGAACGAGATCACCTTCAAGGAAGGTATGCTCATGGTGATTCAGCCCAACGTCTGCACGGCGGACGGCAAACGCGGTCTCCAGGTGGGAAACCTCGTGGAGGTCACCAAAACCGGCGCGCGAGCCCTCCAGAAGTTTCCCATGAAGTTCATGCGCATATAGATAACCGCCCCGCAGGAAGAATCTGCGGGGCGGTTCGCATGATCAGGCGAATCAGTTGGCCGGCATGGCCGCTATCTTCCTTTCGAGATCCTCGGCAAGGGGGGAACCCAGGCTCTTGAGCTTTTGCAGGTCCGCCAGGGCGGCCGACCTGTTCCCGGCCATGACGTGGGCGACGCCTCTGTATTCGAGAGCGGGTGCATAGTTGGGCTTGATGGAAAGCGCCTTGTTGTAGGCGGCGATAGCCTCTTTCGCCTTGTTCATCTTGCGCAAGGAATAACCCAGCATGTTGAAGGCCTTGTAATGTTGATCGTCTTCTTCAATCGCCTTGCGGAACAGAACCGCCGCTTCCGCCCATTCTCCCTGCCGCGCCTTTTCCTCGCCTTGCGCATAATTCTGTCCGGCCGTCTCGGGTTTGGGATCCCCCGCCGGATAAGAAGGCACAGCCAGAACGAGCGACATTACAAACACGAATGCAGCCAGGGATAGAATTTTCATGGCGTTATCTCCTGAAAAACGAAACACTCACTCAAGTCGGTGTATCCGGAATCGGCGATCCTGCCCAAACGGTCGAACGCGCTTGTCAGGCTCAGGTATACGATAAACAAAGAGGGCCGTCATTCACCCCACCGGGTAAGCGACGGCCCTCATGTGAAATATCCGCTAGTTGTTGAGTCCGCTTTGGTTCGCCACGGAAATGCGGGTAATCGCGCGCTTGAGAGCCAATTCGGCACGGTCGAAATCCAGTTCCTCTTCGGTTTTCTGACCCGACATCCGCTCCTGTGCGCGCTGGCGCGCCTCCTGCGCGCGTTCGGCGTCTATGTCCTCTGCCCGTTCGGCGTGCTCCGCCAAGATGGTGATCTTCTCCGGACCGACCTCGGCGTATCCCTCGATGATGGAGATGAAATAACGCGCACTCCCCGTGCGGTAGCTGAGCACCCCGACTCCGAGCTGGCACAGGTAAGGCGTGTGCTGGGGCAAAACGCCGAACTCACCGTAAAAACCGGGAGCCGTCACCTCATCCACCTCGGCGGATACGAGTTTCCGCTCCGGCGTTACGATGTCGAGCATCATCTTGCCTTCGACCATTCTCTTATACCTCGACGCCCAGGCTCTTTGCCTTCTCTTTGGCGGATTCGAGATTGCCGACCATGTAGAACGCCTGCTCGGGCAGGTGATCCACGTTGCCGTCGGCGAGTTCCTTGAAGCCCTGGATCGTGTCCTCGAGCCGCACGTACACGCCCGGTGTGCCCGTGAACTGCTCGGCCACGTGGAAAGGCTGGCTCAGGAAACGCTGAATCTTGCGCGCGCGCGCCACGATGACCTTGTCGTCTTCCGAAAGTTCGTCCATTCCCAGAATCGCGATGATATCCTGAAGGTCCTTGTAGCGCTGGAGAATCTGCTGAACCTGCCGCGCCACGCCGTAATGTTCCTCACCCAGAATTCTCGGGTCGAGTATCCGGCTCGTCGAATCGAGCGGGTCCACCGCCGGGTAGATGCCGAGTTCGGCGATCTGGCGCGAAAGAACCGTGGTGGCGTCCAGGTGAGCAAACGCGGTGGCCGGTGCGGGGTCGGTCAGGTCGTCCGCGGGCACGTAGATGGCCTGCACCGAGGTGATGGAACCTTTACTTGTCGAGGTGATGCGCTCCTGGAGGTCACCCATCTCGGTTGCGAGGTTGGGTTGATATCCCACCGCGCTGGGCATGCGACCCAGCAAAGCGGACACTTCGGAGCCCGCCTGCGTGAAACGGAAGATGTTGTCGATGAACAGGAGCACGTCTTGGCCTTCGATGTCGCGGAAATATTCCGCCAGCGTCAGGCCCGAGAGGCCCACGCGCAGGCGCGCACCGGGAGGCTCCGTCATCTGGCCGTAGACCAGTCCCACGCTGTCGAGAACGCCCGATTCCTCCATCTCGAGATAGAGGTCGTTGCCCTCGCGGGTGCGTTCGCCCACGCCGGTGAACACCGACGTTCCCGAGTGTTCCGTGGAGATGTTGTGGATGAGTTCCATGATGAGAACCGTCTTGCCCACACCGGCGCCGCCGAACAGACCCGTCTTGCCACCCCGGGTATAGGGTTCGAGAAGATCGACGACCTTGAGACCCGTCTCGAGCATCTCCGTGGATGTGCTCTGGTCCTCAAGGGTGGGCGCGGAGCGATGAATCGGCAGGCGATCGGTGGTTTCTACCGGACCCTTTCCATCCACGGGCTCGCCGATGACGTTCAGGATGCGCCCGAGTGACGCCTTGCCCACGGGCATTGAGATAGGTGCGCCCGTATCCACGGCCGTGAGTCCGCGAATCAGTCCTTCGGTCGGTTCCATCGATACGGTACGCACGGTGGATTCACCCAGATGGAGTGCAACCTCAACGACAACCTCGTCCTTTTCCCCCTCGGCGAGAAGGGAGGGGTCTTTCTTGACGACGAGCGCATTCCTGAGTTCCGGCAGGTTGCCTGCGTCAAACTCGACATCAATAACGGGTCCGATAACTTGTGTTACACGTCCTTCGCTCATCCTGGGCTCCTTCGTTATCAAATTCCCCGCCTGGCGGCTCATCGAGCAGCACCGTCCGGGGGTGTTTTCTCGCTTCAGAATCCTCTAAGCCAGTGCATCGGCCCCGGCCACCACTTCGAGCAGTTCCGTGGTGATCGAAGCCTGACGCACGCGGTTCATCTGCAACGTCAATGCCGCTATCATCTCTTCAGCGTTTCTGGACGCGTTGTCCATCGCCGTCATGCGGGCACCAAACTCGCTCGCCTCGGCGTCGAGGAGCGACCTGTATATCTGCACGCGCATATGCCGGGGCAGGATACTGTCCAGAACGCCCTCCATGGAGGGTTCATAAATGTATTCCGCCGCCACGGGTTCGCCCTGTTCGTCGAGCGAATCGGGCACCGGAGGCGCCAGTGGAAGAAGACGCGAGAGTCTCGGGCTTTGGCTCAGAATCGTGCGAAACTCCGTTGTGATGATGTGGACCTCGTCAAAACCCTCTTCGAGATACGCCCTGTTCATGATCTCGGCCAGCTGCGAAGCCAGGGCAAAGTCTATCTTTCCGTAAACATCGGTCAACTGCTCCTTGAAGGAAAATTCCCGGCGGGCCAGGAAATCACGGCCCTTGCGGCCCACGACGATGATTTCCGTCTCCTTGCCCGCTTCTTCCCGCGTCCTCAGGAACTCAAGCACCTGACGCAGCAGGTTGGTGTTGTAGCCGCCGCAAAGACCCTTGTCCGAAGTGATGACAAGCAGGAGCACCCTGTCGTCCTTCATGTCGTCACGAAGAAGCGGGTGCGTGTCCGCGGAGACTTTCGCAGCCAGCGAGTTCACCAACTCCTCTATCTTTTCGCTGTAGGGCCGTGCGCTCTCGATGCGTTCCTGTGCCCTGCGCACTTTCGAAGCCGCCACGAGCTTCATCGCCCGCGTGATCTGCTGGGTGTTCTTTACGCTGCGTATTCGGCGTTTGTAATCTCTGGTAGAAGCCATAATTCACCTATTCCGTCGCTGCGGCCGCCGTCTCGGGTTCCGCTGCCTGCAGCGACTTCATGAATTCCTCGCATGCGGCGCGAAGGCCCTCTGTGATCTCATCGGTCAACTCGCGCTTTTCAGCCAGATCGTTCACCAACTGGGAGTGACTCGTCTCCATATAGGTCAGGAAGTCGTTGTTCACTTTTTGGATGTCGTTGATGTCCACGCTGTCGATATAACCCTGCGTACCCAGGAATATCGACATGATCTGGCGATGCACGATTTCAGGCGCATACTGGGGCTGCTTGAGCAGTTCCGTCAGACGTGAACCACGGGCCAACTGCGCCTGTGTTGCCGCATCAAGTTCGGAACCGAACTGCGCGAAAGCCGCCATCTCGCGGTATTGCGCCAGATCGAGGCGCAAGGTACCAGCCACCTTCTTCATGGCCTTGTTCTGTGCGGAACCGCCCACGCGCGAGACGGAAAGCCCGACGTTGATGGCGGGCCGGATGCCGGAGTGGAACAGGGCGGATTCGAGATAAATCTGCCCGTCGGTGATGGAAATCACGTTCGTCGGAATATAGGCCGACACGTCGCCCGCCTGCGTCTCGATGATAGGCAGGGCCGTGAGCGAGCCGCCGCCCAATTCGTCGCTCAGCTTTGCCGCGCGCTCCAGGAGGCGCGAGTGGAGGTAGAAGACGTCTCCGGGATAGGCCTCGCGGCCAGGCGGACGCCTGAGCATCAAGGAAAGCTGACGATAGGCTGCCGCCTGTTTCGAGAGATCGTCGTAGATTATCAGCGCGTGCATGCCGTTGTCGCGGAAATACTCACCGATGGCACAGCCGGCATAGGGCGATATGTACTGCAGAGGCGCAGGGTCCGAGGCCGTGGCCGCCACGACGACGGTGTAGTCCATCGCTCCGTATTCCTCAAGCGTGCTCACCACCTGAGCGAGCGTGGAACGCTTCTGTCCGGTGCAGACGTAGATACAGTACACATCGGTGTTTTTCTGGTTGATGATTGCGTCGATGGCGATGGCGGTTTTCCCGGTCTGCCTGTCGCCGATTATGAGTTCCCGCTGTCCGCGACCGATGGGGACCATGCCGTCGATGGCCTTGATGCCGGTCTGGAGGGGCTCCTTCACGGGCTGGCGATCCACCACGCCGGGGGCGATGACTTCGAGGTTCTGGAATTCATCCGTATCGATGGGACCTTTTCCATCAATGGGCTGACCCAGCGAATTCACGACGCGACCAGCCAGCACCTTGCCAACGGGCACCTGCACGATACGGCCCGTGCGGCGAACCTCGTCGCCTTCCTTGATGGTACGGTCATCACCCAAGAGCACAGCGCCGACGTTATCCG
Source organism: bacterium (assembly GCA_965200245.1). Classification (GTDB taxonomy): domain Bacteria; phylum UBA8248; class UBA8248; order UBA8248; family UBA8248; genus Bin107. The sequence goes on from CBDATS010000004.1 coordinate 1,009,191, forward strand.
TTTCCAGGTTGAGCGCCATTCCGTACAAATCGCCGGGGAAGGCCAGCAATTCGCCCGCCATGCACTTCTCCAAGCCATAGATGCGGGCGATGCCGTCACCCACCGAAATGACGCTGCCGGTCTCTGCGAGTTCGACCGAGGCGTCGAATCCCTCGATTTGTTTCTGAATAATCTGGCTGATTTCTTCGGCGCGAATCTGCATGGATTGCCCCCTTGCTCCTTCAACTTTTTCAGAGAGTATCAACTCGTAATCAACGTATTCCTTAAATTGCGAAGCTGGTTCCTGATGCTTCCGTCCATGACGACGCCGCCCACGCGGCAGACCAGCCCGCCTATCAACGCCTCGTCCGTCTCCACTTCCATGAGCACTTCACTGCCCGTGATTTCGGAGAGTTTTTCACGCAACCTCTCTATAGCCGCATGATCCAGTTCATAAGCCGACTTGACCTGGGCACGAACCCGGCCACGCCTCTCGTCTGCAAGTTGCCGGTAGCTGTTCGCCATGGCGGAGAGTTCGCCGATGCGGTCTTTCTCGGCCACTACACGCACAAAACTACGCAACAATTCGCTCGCGCCCGATGCGGTCATTATCTCGTCAAGTATTTTCACTCGCTCGGCGCGCGCGAAACGCGGGTTCAGCAAAACGCGCCGCAATTCCTGATTTCCCTGAAACTCCCTCGCTGTTTCCGTCAGCGCCTCTCCTGTTTCGCCCAGAACGCCGCGGCTTTCAGCGATGTCCACCAATGCCCGCGCATAGCGGCGCGCCGCATCGCCACCAATCACAGCGATCCCCCGTTTCTATCTTCGAGCCTGACGAGATAGTTCTCCACGAATCGTTCCTGATCCGCCTCGCCCAACTCCTTTTTGAGCATCTCCTCGGCGAGGTTCAAGGCCAGATTCGCCGCCAGATTCTGTAGTTCCGCACGCGCCTTGGAAGCCTCAAGTTCGATAGTCGATCTCGTCTGCTCAAGCAGGCGCTGTGCCTGGGCATCCCGATCTCCCTCGAGTCTTTCGCGCATGGCGACACGTTCTTTCTCGCCCTGCTCGCGAACGCGCACGAGTCCGGCCTCAAGATCGGCCACCCTAGAACGCTGCTCGGCAAGCTCCTTTTCAGCCTCCTCACGGGCAGCCCGGGAATCTTCGAGCACCTTGCGAATGCCCTCGCGCCTGTCCTTGAGGAAATTTCTGATAGGATGATACGCCACCTTGTAGAGAATACCCACGACGATGAGCGTGTTGACGAGCTTGAAGAGTTCCTCGGTGAAGCTGAACGCCTTATGGTGTGCACCGGCCTCCGCGGCCAAGGCCCATCCCGCGTCAAGCAGGGCCGCCGCCAAAACCACCAAGCCCCATAGGCTGCAGTATTTTATCTTTGAAAGCACGGTTCCTTGAATCCCTTATACGATGCTGCGGCCCGCAAGCCTCGTGGCAATTTCACCCGCCAGGCGGCCTGCGTTATTCTCGAGTTCGGTAACAGCCTGTTTCGACTGGGCCGCGATGGACTGGCGCGTTTCCTCGATCTCGCGATTTGTTCTCTCGCGAATCTCATCAAGGCGATTGCGCGTCGCCTCTGTCATCTCCTGCTGAAGTGCAATCAGGGCTTCGGTGTTCTCGCGCTGAATCTCCGCCAATGCGTCCTCATACTGGCTAATGTAGCCTGCCGCCTCGCTCTTGTCACGTTCGGCGATTTCAAGGTCGCCGGTGATCTGCGCATCTCGGGATTCCATATGGTTCAACAGGGGTTTGATGAGGATTTTGTTCAGGACGACCAGAAGAATCAGGAAATTGACCCACTGAATCAAGATAACGACCGGGTTGATGACCAGAGCACCGCTTCCCACGTTGAAAGCTGCGAGCCAGGCGCCGAAACCGCTTGTTGGCGCACTCGCCGCCCATGACACGGAAGGCACAGCCAATAGCGTCAGAATCGGCGTCAGGCAAAATGCGAGTCGTTTCAGCAGGACAAGGCGGATCATGGTTTCCTCTGCGTACTGTTCCCTGCCGGGCGCAAACCCACTCCCATGAGGTCAGGCGCTTCCACGAAAACCGTCGGGGAATGGCGTATGAATTCGTATGGTTTTCAGGGGATTCCCTAGAAGTCTCGCCCTGAAAAACGCTTAAAACTACCCACAGCCTTAGGTGAAGTCAAGCCCCGGAAGCATTTTTTCCAAGTTCCTCGATTCGGAGCCACAGGCCCCTGCACCGGGACCGCTGTGTCTCCTCGTGTGCGGGGATTTATGGTATTTTCCGGACATCTGAATTCCCGCGCATCGCCTGCCTCATTCATGGAGAGAGCAATGAAATTCGTTACGTTCGAAATCCCTACCCCCTTGGGGAACGCCACGCGCATCGGAGCATTGGCAGAAGGCGCGAACGTCCCAATCGCCCTAGATCTCGCCCACGGCTATGCTGCGTTCCTTCGCGAAGAAGGCACCGAGCCGCGTTTTTGTGAATTCGCCAATTTCAGGCTCCCCCAGGACATGTGCGAATTGATGGCAGGCGGCGAACCCTCGCTCGAAGCCGCCCGTGCAGCACAGAAATTCATCCTGGCCAACCCGGAAAGACGCGGGCCGCGTGGGGAGCAACTCGCCTTTTCTCTCCGTGAAGTTCGTTTGCGTGCGCCGGCGCCCCGGCCCGTAACATTTCGCGATTTCCTGATCCACGAGGGTCACAAGGCGGCGGGCGCGCGGCGGCGGAACACCACCATCGATCCCGTCTGGTACGAACTTCCTTCCTGTTACAAGGGAAATCGCCTGACCATTATCGGCCCGGAGGATGAACTGAAATGGCCGCGCTTTACGGAAAAGCTGGACTATGAGCTGGAACTCGCCATGTTCATCGGGAAGCGCGGCAAGGACATCATGCAGCAGGACGCCATGGATCACGTATTCGGCTACAGCGTCCTGAACGATTTCAGCGCGCGCGACATACAGATCGCCGAGATGAGAAACTGGCTAGGACCCCACAAAGGCAAGGATTTTGGAACGGCCATCGGCCCGTGCATCGTCACGGCGGATGAGTTCGACCCCACCGACGCGGTAATGATCGCCCGCGTGAATGGCGAGGAATGGAGCCGGGGCAACGCGGGCGACGCCTACTACTCATGGGAAAGGATGATCGAGTATGCCTCGATGGAAGAAGAACTCGTTCCGGGCGAAATGTTCGGCTCGGGCACCGTGGCTACTGGCTGCGGCGCGGACCTCGACAGATGGATAAAGCCTGGAGACGTGATTGAACTCGAAATCGAGGGTATCGGCATTCTCAAAAACATGATTGTGAAAGAAGCTTAAAGAGCAGGCCGCCACTCGCGCAGTTTCAACGCCGTGTTCCATATTAGGCCATGTCGGGGATGCCCGAACCGGGTCGGAGACCCCAGGGCGTGGACACGGACTCCATCAAGCAGGTGTGAGACTCGGGAGATTCTCTTCTCGTATTTCCCGGGATCGGCACCATTCGGATTCCCCCAAGCGACCAGCACCATGCCTGCGCCGTCCAGACTCCTCTTTATCCACGTATCGTTGTCTCGCCCCACCATCACCCGGTAAGGGTGGGCGTTCAACTCTTCGGGATAAGGGGAGCGAAGAGCGAAAAGGTTCACGATCCGGATCCGATCGAAGCGGTTCCTGCGCGCCCAAGCCTCGACTTTCCCCACGGTGCGGTCACTTCTCTGCACGGATGCCGTGGAAGGGTTCTTCAGGATAAAGACGAGCGTCCGCGCACCCTCTTCCGCAATTCGCACCTCCAGAAAATAGCGATACCGCCCATATCGCCGGGGCACGCATTCGGTGATCTCTCTCGCCATTTTCTGCGGCATGCTTTTCCTTCCCCGGAAAAGAGCCATACAATGTACGCCCTGTCATTCAAGCGAAAGGACGGTCATGCCATACGAAAACCTGCTCTATGAGGTAGAAGGGCCATTGGCCCTCATTATCATCAACCGCCCCGATCGACATAATGCCATATCCCTGGCCACATTGGACGATCTCCACGCCGCCATCGCAGAGGCGGCCGGGGATGAGGCCGTCCGCGTGATCGCCATTACCGGGGCAGGTGACAGGGCGTTCGCCTCGGGTTCCGATCTCAAGGAAGTCGAACACAGGAATCTGGCGATTGCACTCACCCCCCTGGTGCAGGGAGTGGCGGAACGGCTCGAGAGAACACCCAAGGCGACGATTGCGGCCATCAACGGTTATTGCATGGGCGGGGGACTCGAAGTGGCGCTGGGTTGTGATTTGAGAGTCGCTACGCCGCAGTCCAGGTTCGCAACGCCGGAGGGAAGAATCGGCATTATCCCGGGAGGAGGCGCCACACAGCGCTTGCCCAGGCTCATCGGTCGTGCCTGGGCGATGGAGATGCTCCTGATGGGAGAAACTATCGATGCCGAACGCGCATTGAAGATCGGCCTCATTACCCGGCTGGTCGAGGCGGAGGAACTCACGCCCACAGTCAGGAAGATGGCCGAGAAACTGGCCGGTTATGCGCCTTTCGTGCCTCAGTTCATGAAGGCCATGGTGCATTACGGCATGGAGGGCAGCATGACGGCGGGTCTTGCGCTCGAAAAATTCGCCCAAGGCGCGCTCTGCGAAACCGAGGACAAGGCGGAGGGTCTGCGCGCTTTTCTGGAAAAGAGAAAGCCAGAATGGAAGGGCCGATGAGTTGAGCCTTGAAGTCGCAGGCGTGCTGGAGACGTGCATCTACGCCGGGGACCTCAATGCGGCGGAGGTATTTTACCGCTCCGTTTTGGGGCTGGAGGCCTTTCAGAGAGCACCGGGCCGACATGTTTTCTTTCGCTGCGGGCCGCATGCGGTCTTTCTTGTCTTCAACCCCGAGGCGACGGCCAAACCCGATATGAAGCTCGGCGTGCCGATGCATGGCGCCACGGGGCCGGGGCACGTGACGTTCTCCATACGGGAGGCCGATTTGCCCGTCTGGCAGGAACGTCTGGGCACGCAGGGCGTGGAAATCGAGAAGGAAGTCGACTTGCCCGGCGGCGGGCGATCCATCTATTTCAGGGACCCGGCGGGGAACAGCGTGGAGCTTGCTTCGCCGCGCATCTGGAGGCTCGAGGAGCCTCGCTAAACCTGAAACATCGTAAATGCTTCCGATTTCCGACCGAAACGCTGGCGCTTGCGAGCATTTGTCCCTTTTCAGAATGTTGCGCAGGGGAGGGCGGCACTACTCCTCAAACCTGCATTTTGAGGCCTCTCGGTTATTTGCTACCATGGCGTATTCCCATTGGGAATGGATGTATCGTAGTTCGTTATCACCCGGGCAGTCTTTTCGTTGCCTGAGGAAACCGGTCTTCTTTTTCTTTCTGTCATTATCCAAGGAGGGAATCACATGAAACGCACCTGCTTCAGCATCTTGGTCGCGATTGGCGCCGCATTCGTTTTCACCGCTGCAGCATCGGCGCAGTCGATCACCATTCTTGGCGGCGGTCTCAAGGGCCAGCCCTATCAGTTCGCCGTGGGGCTGAGCAAGATTCTCAAGTCGAAGGCGGGCATCAGCGCCACTCCGCAATCGGCCAAGGGCATGGTGGCGCAGGCACGCATCATTGCCAAGGGGCAGGCACAGTTCGCGTGGGGTCTCGGCGGTCCGGTGGGCGCATGGGCCTACAAGGGCGAACGACGCTTCAAGAAAGAAGGCCCCAAGAAAAACCTGCGCGCCGTTCTGGCATATCCCTTCGGGCAGTTCCAGTGGCTGGCCTTGGCCGATTCGGGCATCATGAACCTGAAGGATGTGAAGGGCAAGAAGGTATCGGTGGGTTCCGCCGCCAGCACCACACAGACATATGCGCGCTACTTCCTGCCCGCCCACGGCCTCAAGAAGGGCGATTACAAGGAAACCACGCCCGGCTTCCGGGGCGGATTCGGCCAGTTGCGAAACGGCAACGTCGTCGCCCACCTCACGATGGGTATGGCGCCGATGGGCCTAGTTCAGGAATTGGCCGCGCTCAAGAAAATCCGTCTGGTGGACATGGACGAAGCCGCCGTGAAGCACGTGGTCGCCACCTACGGCCCCGGCCTGACAGCGACCACAATTGCACCGGGCACCTATGGAAAGATCCAGCTGAACAAGAAAGCGGCAAGAAGCATCTTCATCAACTTCGGGTTCTCCACCAGTACGCACGTGGGCGCCGACACCGTGTACAAGGTCACGAAAACCCTGTTCGGCAACCTCAAGGAGTTCCACGGCACAGCCAAGGCGGCGAAGAACGTCACGCTCGCGGGTGCCTGCCAGGGACTTTCCTTCCCGCTACACGAAGGCGCCAAGCGCTACTACAAGGAAGCGGGCGCCAAAGGCTGCTAGCACGCTTCACGCGTTCCGGGCATCAGGAATCCTCCCCCCCTGTGGACTTTCACCTCAGCAGGGGGGGGGGGGGGGGGGGGAGGATTCCTTGCCTCATCTCCGGGGGTGTGAAACGTATTGGACACCTACCGCAGGATCAACCCCAAAATCGTAACGGCGATCGCACTGGGTTTTTCCCTGTTCGAACTCTACACCGTCGGCTTCGGGATTCTCTCGCCCTTCGCCCAGCGGGCGACCATGCTCGTCTTTGCAAGCGTTCTGGTCTTCCTCATGAGGCCCATGCTGAACTGGCACGAGCGTGGGGGGTTGGCTCCACCCGCCCGTGCGTTCGCCATTGGGTGGGACGCGCTCTTCATCGGGCTGGCACTTTATTCGTGCATCTATCTCATTGTCGAGGAGGACGCACTGGCGGACAGGAGCGGGGCCGAGACCACGATCGACCTGATCGTCGCGGGGCTGGGCCCCCTCATGTTGCTCGAGATGGTGCGCCGCGCGGTGGGCGTTCCGCTCTTCATCGTGACGCTGTGCATCGTAATCTACGCCTACTTGGGCGACGTGACGCTCATCTTCTTCTCCTGCGTAATCGTATTCATGAGCCTCAATCGATATGCGGGCCTGAAGTACGCGCTGGGCTTCGCCGCACTCGCCGTCCTGTTCCTGCTCCTGCCCGGACGCGGTTTTCTGGACCCCGGCATCTATCCCTTCAAGGGCGAGGAGCACAGCCGGCTGGCCGCCTATCTGTGGCTTACCTCGGAGGGCACGTTCGGAACCATTTCGGCAATCATGAGCGAGTTCATTTTCATCTTCATTCTGTTCTCGGCCCTCTTGGAAGCGACCGGGACAGGGCAGATGTTCATCAACCTCGCTTTCGCGCTTACGGGACGGTTCCGAGGCGGACCCGCCCAGGCAGCGGTCGTGGCGAGTTCGATGTTCGGCATGGTATCGGGCTCCACGATGGCCAACGTGGTGAGTACCGGCACGTTCACCATACCGCTCATGATCCGTACCGGATTCTCGCGTCTGTTCGCGGGCGCAGTGGAGGCAGTGGCCTCGTGCGGCGGGCAAATCGTGCCGCCCATCATGGGCGCGAGCGTCTTCATCATGTCTGAAATCATCGAAGTTCCCTATGTCTATCTGATGCTCTACGGACTGATTCCCGCCTTTCTCTATTACTTCAGCCTTTCCACATCGATCTATTTCGAAGCGCGCAGGCTCGGGCTGGAAAGAATGGACAAATCGGAAATTCCCGACGCGCGCGAGCAGGTGCAGCAGGGGGGCTTCCTGCTGATTCCCGTGCTTATCCTGTTGGCCAGCATCGTGAGCGGCGAGACACCCGGCCTTGCGGGGTACAAGGCCGTAGTTTCACTCCTCGTGATGGTCGACCTCGTGCGCTCGCTAAGACACATACGGGCACGCACTGGAAAGCAGGGCGTCTGTCTTGCGGGTGCGCTGATTCTGGCAGCCGTCTTCTTCGCTTTCGGGCCGGTGAGTGCGCCGGCGGCCGTCTCGCAAAACACTACCCTTCCTCTCCTGGGCGAGGTTCCGCTCCACAAGTTCGTGCTGGTGTCCCTCGGGGTCTGCTTCGCGGCGATTCCGGGGTGGCGCGGGCTCCCCATTGTTTTTCCAGTTGCACTGGGAGTGGCGCGCTGGAAGATACCATCTGAACTCGCATGGATAGGCCAAATACCCTATGTCGGCCTTTTGCTGCCCGCCGCATTGTTCTTGCTGGTGGTTTACCTGATCGCCCTTGCCGTGTTCCAGGCGGGGGAGACGCCTGATCCGAAGACGAGCGCGCGCGAACTGGGCAAAGCCGCGTTCAAGAGCCTGGAATCGGGGGCGAAAAATTCACTCGGCCTGGTTGCGGCCACATCCGCCATCGGTCTTATCGTCGGCCTGTTGGTGCTCGTAGCGGTAGGCGTGCGCATATCGATTCTGGTGACGGAGATGGCCGCGACTTCACTGTTCCTGGCCTTTTTCCTGGTGATGATCGCCTCGCTCGTCATGGGTATGGGATTGCCGACCATCGCTGCATACCTTCTTTTGGTGATCGTGGTGGCTCCCTCGGTCACGAACCTGGGCGCGCCGCTGGTGGCCGCGCACTTTTTCATCTTCTATTTTGGGGTCATCAGTTCCATCACGCCGCCCGTGGCTCTCGCCGCCTACGGCGCGTCGGGGATATCGGGCGCGAACCCGATGCAGACGGGATTCACTGCCTGCAGGCTCGCGCTCAGCGCCTTCATCGTGCCCTATCTGTTTGTCTACTACCCCGAACTCCTCCTGCTCCAGGGGACATTCTGGACGGTGGCCTACCGGCTCGCCGTGAGCTGCGCAGGCATCGCCCTTCTTTCGATGGCGACGATGGGATTCGGCAGGGCACCCATGAGCGACACGCTGCGCACGGTAATGATAGGTGCGTCCCTCCTCCTGTTCCTGGGACCCACATGGCTGCACGTTCTGGGACTGGCCGCGGGAGGCGCTATCCTCTTCCGGCAAAAGGCGGGTGGTACAGCCGCTACCTGAAGGTTACTTTTTTTGTTCCCTCGACTTCCCGGGGGAAGAGCGCCGCGTGGGTTTCCTCGAAAAGGTGTTTCCCCACGGCGAGTTGCATGGTGGCGGGCATGACCTTCTTCGCAAGGCGAATCATCTGCGTGGATTTATCGCGAATGTCCCACTGGGCGTGGGGATCTTCCCTGAGTCTCGATACATGATATAGCTCACGCGCGTTCGCCGAGAACAGTACGCGACGTTTGTGCGCGTTCGTGAGCACGTAGGGTGCCGCCTGCGGCGTTTGAGCGGCAATTTTCTCATAAGCGGCGTTGGTTTCATCCACTGCGGCCTGAAACTCGGGATTTGCACCCGCCTCTTCGACAGCCCTGGGTATGGTAACGCCCAGGGTGAGGTCGTAGGGCTGGGTGTTCAGGGTGGACATCCGGTGGCGCTTCAACTGTCCGAAACACGCGGCCGAGAGCGTCACCTCGAACACGCAGCGTACGTTCTCGAATTCACGCAGCACGGCGTCGTGCCCGCGCATGTGCCGGAAAGTGGAGGCGATGAAGCGCGTGCGTTCTTCGACGCTCATATTCCGTGCCGCCGCCTTGCAGCGTGCCATCGTTTTCCCTGAGGAAGAATGGAGGAGCGCCGCGATCACGAGTGCGTCCGCGTCCGGAGTGGCGTCGACCAGGGAAACGTCCTTTTCCTCGGCGATGAGCACAACCGGCGCGGATTCCTCGTCCATTTGCTCCATGACACTTAACGCTTCTTCCCGAAGCGCCGCCCGGGTGTGGACGTTGTATTCGGTCGGGTCCGTGTATTTCACGAGCGAGGGCGCCACGCCCTCCACGCATTCATAGAGCCGACGCGCGTATTCCCTGATTTCCGCGAGAGGGTTCGAAGCGCAGCGACATATGACGTGTTCCAGGCTCCTCGCGCTGAGCGTCATGCCGATTTGTGATTCGGTGGCGAAAGAGACAATGTAGCGAGCGTCCTCCTTGGCCCAGCCCTCAAGCGTCTTGTGGTTCCTCTTGCTTGCGGCAAGTTCGGGGTTCTGGTCGAACACCCAGGGCCTGAGCTTCTCATAGAGTCTGTGGTAGCAGGCGTTCTGGGCCTTTATCGTCCGCAAGAACAGATCCCTCATCCCCGCTTTTTCGATCTCCTCAGGAATCACGAAATCGTCTGCGAGCAGGATGTATCGCTGGCTCTTTTCCGTATATGCCAGGAGCCTGAACTTCTGTATCTCCTCCACCGCGTAACGGCTCACGCCGATCACATCGATGTTGAAGCTCGCGTGCTCGGCCACGGAACTGTGCCCGTAACCAAAAATGATGGTCTGGTTGCTCTTGCGCGCCTTTTCCACCTCGACGCTCGCGATAGCGCGCAACTCGCCAATGGGTCTGGGATCCCGGCTGATGCGCGCGTAGGACGCGCTGATGGGTTCGGGCGTCAGGTTGTCGCGTTCGAGAAAATTGGCGGACCGGCGCTGGAACTCCGCTGCCTGCGCGCGCAACTCGGCCTCGCTCATGACGTCGAGGCGGCTTTCCTCCCAGCCCTGGGCGGCGGGTTCGATGATCTCTTTTTTCATCTGGCGGAGTACGCCAACATCGACGTTGTGACCGGCGAGAACAATACGCATCGGAGAAAGTTGTTTCCAATCGACAGGCGATATCTGTTTCAAGTTTGAAGCCTATTATGAACCCTGCTTGCCAAAAGAACAAGCGACACGTTTCAGCGGTGTACTTGGGTCGGGGTTCCTTCGATTACGCATCTTGTTAGTTGCGGTTTTTCAAGGGTTTTGGGATGATGTTCCTAAGCATTGCCGCTATAGATGCTTCGCATGCGCCTTCAGAGAAAGAGGAGACACGTGAACTCTCTCATCGCCCCAGCCATTTCCGTTCTCATCGTTCTTGCATCTTTCGGTCTGAATATCACCCTCACTGAAGCCGGGCGTCCGCGCAAGCCGCCCCCGCCGCTTGTGTCCGTGACGAAGGTGGTGGAACGTCAGGTGAGGAACCGTCTCACCGCTGTGGGCAGCGTGGCCCCGTATCGCCGCTCGGTTGTAAGCAGCCAACTCGAGGGACGTGTACAGTCAGCACCACTCAAGGTGGGCGATTTCGTCCGCAAGAACAAGACGGTGCTGGCCACGGTGGAGCGATCGGGACTCCAGATCGACCTGCGCATCCTTCAGGCGGAACTTGAAAAGGCACGCCAAGATCTTCTGCACCTGGAACGCGGCAAACGTCCCGAGGAGATCGCTGCGCTGCAGGCGAAAGTGCGAGAGCGCGAAGCGCAGATGAGAAACAACGAACTTGAACTGAACCGTGCGCGCGATTTGTATGAAAAGAAGATTTTGGACAAGGCCAGCTTCGATCGCTCCGAGGCCGCTTATGAGGCCAGTTGGCAGTTGTACGAGGAAGCCTCGCGAAACCTTGAGATCGCGAAACTTGGTGCACGAGACGAGGAGAAGGCCCGCGCCAAGGCGGAGGTGGAACGCGTTCATGCGCGCATCGCGCGAGTCCGCGACGATCTGGCCAAGACGAAGATTCGATCCCCACTCACTGGCTTCGTAACCCGGGAGTGGGTGGAAGTCGGCCAGTGGCTCACCAAGGGGGGTCGCGTAGCCGAGGTCATCGAACTCGACAAGGTGCTGGTGCAGGCCCCGATTTCGGAACGGCAAATATCGCTGGTACGCGTGGGCGATGAGACGCGCGTGGTCATCGACGCGCTGGGTGGCAGGGCGTTCAAGGGTCGGGTGCGCGGCGTCATCCCGCAGGCGGATCCCAAAAGCCGCACCTTCCCTGTGGAGGTGGGGATAAACAACACCGAATCCTACGATCTGAAGGCCGGCATGTTCGCCCGCCTGAGCCTCGAATACGGAAAAGCGGCCAGCATGGTTCTGGTGCCCAAGGACGCGCTGATTCTCAGGACGCGCGGGCCTTCGGTCTTCGTATTCGAGCGTGGACGTGTTCGCGAGGTTTCCTTCGAGCAGGGCAGAAGCGTGGATTCTTTCATGGAAGTTCCTGGCGGCGCGCTCAGACCCGGCATGCAGGTGGTGGTGAAAGGAAACGAGAAACTGAGACCCGGCATGCCCGTTCGCGTGAAGGGCCAGGGCGGAAGGCCCGGTATGCGCGGGACCGGGGGATGATGCGCACCAGACCAAAGCCGTTATGTTGTATAGACGAAATATCCGCACACATGAACAATTCGCAGCAGAGCCACCGATGAAGGAGAGGGCATGAACCTGCCCCGCGCGAGCGTCAGATATCCCGTGACAACCACCGTCGGCGTAATACTGGCGGTGCTCTTCGGCGTCATCGGTCTCTACTGGATTCCGGTGCAGATGACGCCCACGATCGACAGGCCCGTCATCACGGTAGAAACCGAATACAGGGGCGCAGCGCCTCTGGAGGTGGAAGAAGAGGTGACAAAACCCATTGAGGAGAAACTCACCTCGGTGGAGGGCCTTAACCGGATGACCTCGCGCAGCGAGGAGGGCAAATCACGCGTCTTGCTGGAATTCGACTGGGACGTGAACAAGGATGTGGCTCGCCTTGACGCCTCGGAGAAACTGGGCCTGGTGCGCAACCTGCCCGACGATTCGGAACGTTCCACGATTAACGCGCTCAACTCCGATTCGGAAAACCCCATCGCCTGGATGGTCGTCGATACGAAACTGCCCATCAACGAGGTTCGCATAGAGGCGGAGAACGTCATCCGCCCCAAGCTCGAGCGCGTGACTGGTGTGGGACAGGTGTGGATGTTCGGCGGCCAGGAAAGGGAGGTGCGCGTCACGCTCGATTACGCGGCCATGAGCGCGCGCGGCATCACGGTATCTGCGCTCAGAGAGGCCCTGCAGCGCGAGAACAAGAACACCAAGGCAGGGAAGATTGACGAGGGCAAGCGCAGTTACGCAGTGCGCACGGTGGGCAACTTCACTCGCCTCGATCAGTTGCGCAACACCATCATTGCGCAAAACGCGAGCGGGGCCGTCTACCTGCGCGACGTCGCGAAGGTTTCCTTCGACTACAGTGATCTCGAGCGGCGGATTCGTGTCCGACGAGTGCCCACCCTGGCTTTCGGAACTTTTCGAAAAACCGGGGCCAATACCATCGAGGTGATGGCGGGGGTCAAAAAAGCGATCGCCGAGATCAACGAAATCTATAAAGGTCGCGGCATCAAGCTCAGACAGGTCTATGACGAGACCGTCTACATCGACCAGTCCCGCTCCCTGGTAATCAACAACATCTTCGTGGGCGGCGCGCTGGCCATAGGCGTGCTGCTCCTGTTCTTGGGAAGTCTTTCGAGCGTGATGGTCATCGGCGTCGCGATTCCGGTCACCGTGGTCTCCACTTTCATATTCATCTTCGTGCTGGGCCGTTCCATCAACATCATCTCGCTCGCCGGCATGGCGTTCGCCGTCGGGATGGTGGTGGACAACTCCGTCGTGGTGCTGGAGAACATCTTCCGCCACCGCGAGATGGGAAAGAGCAAGTGGGACGCCGCCGTGGATGGCGCACACGAGGTATGGGGGGCGGTGTTGGCCTCGACGCTGACCACGCTGGCCGTGTTCATCCCGGTGGTGTTCGTGCAGGACGAATCGGGCCAACTGTTTCGCGACATTGCCATCGCCATCAGCGTAGCGGTGGCACTCTCTCTCGTGGTGTCGATCTCCGTGGTGCCTATGCTGAGTTCACGCATCCTGGGCGCGTCGGGAAGGAGATCCCCTGTGGATCGCTTTTTCAGCATGCTGGGAGCGTACGCGCTTGGCAAGCTGAGTCGACGAATCTACGTGGCCACCCTGGGATGGTTGCTGGGCGGGGTGGTGAGGCGTGTCTTCGTGGCCGCGCTCATCACGGCGGGCGCTATCGGAGTGGCCGTCTTGTCCTTCCCTCCCATCGACTATCTGCCAAAAGGAAACCGCAACCTCCTGTTCGTTATCATGCGCACGCCCGCGGGCCTGAATCTGGAAGAGGTAGACAAGATCGTGCGCACGCTGGAGGCAAAGCTCGAACGCACAGAAGAAGTGGACCGGTTTTTCGCCGTGGTACGCTCGCAAAACCCCATTGTCGGCATAATCGCCAAGGAGGAATATTCCGATCTCGTCTCCATGCGGCGCCTCGTGCGGAAGTTGTTCAGAAACCTGCAGGGAACGCCCGGGGTGCGCACGTTCGTCACACAGGCACCCCTGTTCCGGCGGAGGGGTTCGGGCTTTATCGGCGGAATCAATCTCATGGTCGATATCACGGGAGACAGCCTGAGCGAGATTCAGCGCATCGCCGCAGATGTGGGCGCCAGGGCGCGCGGGCTCAGGGGCGTGCGCTTCGTCAATTCGAGCTTCGACCTTGGAAATCCCGAACTCCAGGTGCACGTGGATCGCCAGAGGGCGTCTGATTTCGGCCTTTCGGTCTCGGAACTCGGGAGCGTCGTGGAGACGCTCGTGAACGGAACCAAGGCGGGCATTTTCCGCGACCGTGGCGAGGAACTCGACATCATCCTGCGCGGTCCGGTTTCCGATTTCACCCAGACACAGCGGATCGAGGAACTCAAGCTGCATACGCCGGAGGGTCAGGTCGTCTCGCTCGGAGACATCGCCCGGGTACAGGCGGCACTCGGGCCGACCAAGGTCGAGCACATCGACCGTGACCGTTCGGTGACCCTCACGGTCAACATCGGAAGCGAGTTGCCGCTTCAGGTAGCGATCGACAGGATGAAGAAAGAGATCATCGAACCGATGCGACAGACGCTTCCACTAGGATATTCACTGAACGTGAGCGGACGGGCCAAGGACCTGGAGCGAACCTGGGCGTCACTCAAGTGGTCGTTGCTGCTGGCGATCCTGATCACCTATCTGCTGATGGCGGCTCTGTTCGAGGCGTGGAGCTATCCGTTCATCATCATGTTCAGCGTACCGTTCGCCGCCACCGGCGGCGTGCTGATGGTAAGCCTCATGAACGCGATTGAACCATCTGTGAAAATGGATACGCTCACCATGCTGGGCTTCATCATCCTTACGGGCATCGTGGTGAACAACGCGATTCTGCTCGTCCACCAAGCGCTGAATCACTTCCGCGCGGGCCTTCCCATGCGCGAGGCCATCCTGGAGAGCGCGCGCGACAGGATGCGCCCCATCTTCATGACGACCACGACAACCGTGCTCGGCATGCTGCCGCTGGTGGCATCTTCGGGCTCGGGCAGCGAACTCTACAGGGGGCTGGGCTCGGCCGTCCTCGGTGGATTGGCCATGTCCACGATCTTCACCCTGCTGCTCATACCGGTCGTCTTCTCGCTGTGGGTGGATTTGCTCGCGTTCATCAGGCCCGCGAGCTTCGCTGCAGGAACGACGGCTCCTTCACCGAGCGGCGCAAGTGGCGCGCCGTCCGAGCGGGTGCGGTCCCGCAAGGCCGTCAACCTCATCGAACAAAAGGAAGAAGACTAGCCTCCCGCTTCGGCCAGGAACGCATCCACTGCCGCGTTCCACTCCATATGGGAACGGCGGTAGCTGTAGTGGCCTCCCTCTTCCAGAATCAAGAGCCTGGAACCCGCTATCGCCTGTTGCAAGTCCTGGGCGAAATAGGGCGGGGTCAGGGCGTCGTCTTTCGCGGCGATGATAAGCGAGGGCTTATCTATTTTTTGAATCTCGGATGTCCTGTCGTGGCTCAGCGTCATGTCCAGACGCGCGGTGATGACCTCCACGGGCGCAATCGTGTCTTTCTGGCGCGCTTCCAGATCGAGCAGGTTCTCGTACATGTTCCTGAACTGTGTCCAGCCACACGTCCAAAGTGAACTGAACTTGATATATTCCTCCAGACCATAGGCCTCGGCGATCTGCTTGCGCGAGGCCTGAAGTCGCGTCATGTAGGGATCCGCTGTCGTCCAGGTGTTGGTGAATACACAGCAGCCGATTCGCTCGGGATAATCGAGCGCCAGGTTTTGCAGTATGCAGCCTCCCGTCGACGTGCCCGCCACGTGGGCCCTTTCGATTCCCAGTGTATCGAGGAGTGCGACCGCATCCTGCGCGATGAAGTCCGTGGAGTAGGCGTCCCTGGGCTTGTCGCTCTCGCCCGTACCCCTGTGGTCGAAGGTGATGCAGCGGAAGCGATCCGAGAAATGGGGCATCTGAAAATCCCAGGCGTCGAGAAGCCCCATGAGGCCGGGGATGAAAAGAAACGCATCTCCCTCTCCCCGTTCCGCGTAATTGAGCTGTATCTCACCTGCTTGAATACGTGGCATGGTTTCTCCCTTTCATGGTTATTCGTTCTCGTCTTCGAGAATTTCGGACACTTCCACCCGGCGTCCCTCGCGCGCGGAGCGCACGCCCGCGCGGATGACGGCGAGAGAAGATGTAGCGGCATCGCCACCTATCTCGGGCGGTGCGCCTCCACGAACGGCGTCCGCGAATTCCTCGAGTTCTTCCTTGATGGTATCGTTCTTGTCACAGGCCACCGCCTGGGGGGCCTCCTCTCCACGGTAGAGGATGCGCAGGCCGTCGAAGAGCGTATAGTAGGCCGTGGCCGTCTTCCCGTAGATGTTCATGAGGTAGTACTCTGACGCCGAGGCGTAGCTCGCCGTGAGGTTCGAGATGGCGCCCGATTCGTGCTCGAGAATCAGGTTCGCCACGTCGGGGTTATCGCCGGGCAGGACAAGTTGGGCCGTGTGACCCGATACGGCGACGATGGGCCCCATGAGGTAGGTCAGCACGTCGGTGTAGTGAATACCTATCTGGAGCATGACGCCGCCCGGCATGGCGTCCGCCTGATAGCGCCAATGGCCAAGTTCGAACTGGCCTTCCCTATCCCTGCTGATATTGCACTCCGCCTGTACGAGCCTGCCAAATTCGCCCGCATCGATCCTCTCCCTAATCCAGCGGAAATGGTTCTCTCGCCGCCTCTGGTAACCGATGGCGAGTATCACACCGCTCTCGGCACATACATGGGTCAGGGCCTTGCCGTCGGCGACAGTATGGGCGATGGGTTTATCGAGAAAAACGTGCTTGCCCACCTGCGCCGCCGCTTCTGTGGTTTCGCGGTGAACATGGTTGGGCGTGGTGTTGATGATGGCCTCTATGGAATCATCCGCCAGAATCTCCTCGTAACTTCCCGCCGTCTCGCAACCATATTTTTTGGCGAACGCCTCGCGCTTGTCTTCAGAGCGCGTGAAGCAGGCGACAATCTCGATTTTGCCCGTTCTGTCGATGGCGTCGGCCAGAACGTCCGACCACCAGCCCATGCCCAGCGAAGCCACCCGTAGGGGTTTTGAACTCATTTTTTCCGTGACTCCCTCGTGTTGTGTCGATACCTGAAATGAAAAGAAGTTTTGTGCGGAATATCGCGAGAGTACGGCACGTCGCAGGACGTTCCGCTTCACGCCGCCGAGTCTAAAAAGAAGCGCCCACCGCTTCTACGGCCACGCGCGCGATGGCCTCGTCCTGTTCCCAGTCGCCGCCGCTTACGCCGATACCTCCCAGACACTCACCCTCGTAGAGGATCGGGAAGCCGCCCTCCATCGCTGTCCATCGCTCGGGACCTGCGGCGAGGGCCAGTCCCAGCGCATGTGCAGTGTCCAGATGCTGCGCCTGCGCGCCCTGCGTGGTGGTGGGCCGCTTGTTCGATGCCGAGCAAACCGCCTTGGTGGTGGACGAATGAACGGTATGGAAACGCCCACCGTCCATACGCTCGAGCAGTACGAGGTGTCCACCCGCGTCGGCGATGGCCACGGTGACGGGGATGCCGAACTCCTCCGCTTTGGCGATGGCGGCGGCCATCATCAACTTGGCCCCCTTGGTGGTGAGTCGATGGGTACGGGCGAATGGCATGGATAATTCTCCTTCGATTTTCCGAAAAGCGGTCGAATTTTCCTTCTTGTAGCAATTCATCCGCCATTTGTCGATGATTCCAGTCCAGTGCATGCTCGGCCTTGCGATGGAGCAAAGCCTCCTCCATCATGTGTGCACTCACCGGCCCGGAAAAAGGAAAGCGAGGGTGTCCGAAGTCGTTTCGTTCATCGAACAAACTGCCTGCAAGGCGCGCGCGCACGCGGTGGAGATGTTCGGCAAGGTAGAAGCGGAACCCAAGGGGCGCAGCATCGTCTCGCGCGCCGACCGGGAGGTCGAGCGCATCATCATCGCGGAGATTCGCGCGGCCTATCCAGGCGACCCCATACTCGCCGAGGAAAGCGGTGCGAGCGGCATAGAAGAGATTGGCCCCGATTCACGCTGGTGGGCGATAGATCCCATCGACGGTACGGGCCCCTACCTGAAAGGCCTCCCTTTCTGGGCGGTTTCGATTGCGTGTCTCAGGGGTTCGCGCGTCGAGGCGGGCGTCGTTCAAATACCCGCGTTGGGGCAGTCCTTCACTGCCGGTGTCTCGGGACCTGCGACGAGAAACGGCACGCCGCTGGCACGAGTCCGTCAAGAGGTTCCTGGCGAGCACGATTATATCTTCCTCCCGTGCGGAGAGGTGGAGGGTCTCTCGCATCGCTATCCGGGACGTTTCCTGGCCCTGGCCTCGGCCGCCTGTCACGTCTGCCTCGCGGCAGCGGGTTCGGCATTTGGCGTCATGATGGAGCCAATACGCGCGTATGACTTCGCCGCCGCCGCTCTCATCTACGAGCATGCAGGGGGAGCGGTGCGCTATCTATCCGGATCGGAAATCGACTACGCCGCGCTCGCTGATGGACGCCGGACGCCCGAACCCGTCCTCGCCGCACCTGCGGCGCAAATCGACTGGTTGAGAGAGAGGGTTTTCTGGAACTAGTTCCGGCGCGCGCTTACATCCACATACCCGCACGCTGCATCATCTGGTCGAGCTGGAAGTTCACCCGGTCCGCGCACTCAAGTGGTGTCGTGTGACCCGCACCCTCGACCAGTTCTATGACCGAATCGCTCAGCCCCTCGTGCAGCGCAACCATCTGCGCCGGAGGTACCAGCATGTCGCCCGTGCCGCCGAACACCACGCAGGGGACGGCGATTTCGCCCAGACGCGGCGTCAGTTCCTCGCGCGTTCTGAGCGCGTCGATGAGCAAGGCGATGGAATCCGGAACCTGGGAGAGCACGACCTTTTGCGTGGCCTCGATTTCGAGCGGATGGGCGTCGATGTAGGCGGGCGCGAAGAGGCTTCCAATGAAATGTTCCGCGAAGCCCGCCATTCCCTCGTCGATGACGGTCTGCATGTGCTGCAGTCGCACTTTTTTTCCCTCTTCGGAATCCGCCGTCGCACGAGTGCTGATGAACCCGCACGCACGTACCATGAGCGGATGTCGAAGCGCCATCTGGAGAAGCACATAACCGCCCAGCGAAAACCCGGCCACGGCAGCAGCGGTGATATCCAGTGCGCCCAAGAAACCCGCCATGTCGTCGGCCATCATCGAGACCGTGATGGGGCCGCCTGAATGCGGCGTTCGCCCCATTCCGCGCATGTCGGGACACAAAACGCGATAGCTGCCCTGGAGGGCTTCGACCTGCGGCGCCCAGATGGTGTGGTCCAGCGAAAAGCCGTGCAGGAGCAGTAGCGGCGGCCCGCTGCCCGATTCCTGATAGGCGATGTCGATTCCGTTTGCGGATACGGTTTTCATGGTGCGCTCCCATCAAGGCCTGAACCGGCTTGCAAGCACCGAATTATCGTTTGAGTCGCCGATTCTAGCACACGAGAGCGCGCGCCGGAACGCGAGAAGGAATCGAGGTGTAAAATCGCTTCGCTCAAGCCTGTTTGCTCATAGCCACGCCCGCCCAACAATTTTTTGACTTGCCTTGCGCGGCAATCGAAAACGCCTTCTCGCTCGATCCCGCCGCGGCAATCGCCCGTGCGCAAGGGTACACCTGGGCCGAATCCGCTCGGCAGTTCGCGAGTTCGCTCACTCTCATCGCGCCCGAGACCTTAACGCCCCCCTCCCGAACAGAGCACGGCTCCGAACCACTCCGGGCGGTGCGTCGCTGGATGGAAAAGCGAGACAGCAAAGCTGATCCAAGGCAGATTTTCAATCTGCAAGCCGCCATTCAGGTGCTTTTGCGAAGTATTTTCCGATTGTGTGAGGTCGAGTAGTTATTGTTTGCTTCCTCGAACTCGACTGCTCCGTTCTTCCGCGTGACGATAAATTCATCCGGCAATTGTTCCAAGGCTTTCTGATCCATAACCTCTTCAGACTGAAATGTTTTTGCCCCCTTCAATTACTTCCTTACTCTTCCCACTCCACTACAGGCAGCGACATGAGAGAGAATTCGCCAAGCGCGAGTTCGATTTCCTCGCGCACCCAGGCGTCCCTTTCGACTTCGCGTCTGGCTTCCAAAGCCAGACGCGCGCGCTCCTCACGCAGGCGTTTGCCGACTCGGGCAAGCGCCCAGGCGGCGTGGCCGCGGGCGAGGGATTCACGGTGATACAACGCTCTGGTTAGCGGCGCCACGCTCTCCGCCCCCCCCGTATTGCCGATGGCCACAATGACGTTTCTCAGGAATCCGCCGTAGCGCGCGCGCATGACGGGTGTGCCGCGAAACGCCTTTTGGAACTGCTGTTCGTTCATTGCGGCGAATTCATGGAGTCCGGGATCCAGCGCCGCCGGACGGGGAGCGAACCTTGGCTCGCACGCATGGGGAACGTCGTCGTTCCAGGGGCAGACCTCCTGGCAGATATCGCACCCGAATATGTGCGCGCCCATGAGAGCACGGAGTTCTCTGGGAATCGGACCTCTGAGTTCGATGGTGAGATAGGAGATGCAGCGACGCGCGTCCACCACACCGGGTGCCACGATGGCGTCCGTAGGGCAATCGTCCATGCAGCGTGTGCACGTGCCGCAATGTTCCTCATAAAAGGGTTCGTCCAATTCCAGCGCGCGATTCAGGAGAAGACATCCCAGGAAGAAATAGCTGCCTAGCCGACGCGAAAGGAGCAGCGAGTTTTTTCCTTTCCAGCCAAGGCCTGCCAAGACAGCCAGGTCACGCTCGAGCAGAGGACCGGTGTCCACGTAGCTTCTGCCCTCGATTCCGGGATCGATTTCCTTCAGATCGCGCAGGACACGGACGAGCCTTTTCTTCATGAACTTGTGATAATCCCCACCGTGGGCATAGCGCGCGATTTTTCCCTGCCCTTCCATGTGGCGCGTTTCGATCTCGGGCTTGTAGCGCATGGCGACCACGAGCACGGCGCGCGTCTCCGGCCAGAGCCGGCGCAAGTCGCCGCGCACGTAGGGATTTCTCGCGAGATAGCTCATCTCGCCCGCATAGCCGCGCTCGATCCACTCCATATATCGCCCGTGCGCCTCGCCCAAGCCGGGAGGCGCGACAGCGGCGAGATCGAAACCATGTTTCAGGGCAGATTCCTTGACCATGCCCGTAAATCCTGGAAGGCTCTTGCAGCCTGCACTTGAGTTTGCGGAATCTACGCCCCTGTTTTCGGGATGCGGATTCGGGCAGTCGGCCATGTCTACTCCAAGCGATCGATAAGTATCTCGTGTAATACCAATCTTGGGTGGTGAGCGGTTCTCTTGTCAACAATTGCCGGGATAAGAGATTTTTTGTTACCCATGCAGAAGATTTGGTGATATGTATTGATTCGCGTTGTTTCAAGTATCTGATCACCCTCAAAAGGTAAGCCTCCGTTGAACGGCAAGGGGAAAATTCTGGGAGTGACGGCGCTCTGCCTTCTGGCGACGGCCCTGCTCCTTCATTTTTTCTGGAGCGAGTTTCTTGCCACCTTTGGGAATCTGTTGAAGTTCCACCATCAGAAAGAGGAGTTCAGGAACTGGATTCACTCCTTCGGTCCCTGGGGGCCAGTCGTGTTCATTGGTGTGCAGGTATTCCAGGTGATCTTATCACCCATACCAGGCGAGTTGACGGGCTTTCTGGGCGGCTACGTCTACGGCGCGCTCACAGCGACGATCTTCAGCACCATCGGCCTGACGATTGGCAGTTTTCTCGCGTTCTATATCGGGCGGAGGCTGGGGCGTCCCTTCGTGGAGAAGCTCATACCACCCAAGGTGCTCGACAAGTTCGATTTCCTCATCACGAACAAAGGCGCCTTTCTCGCCTTCATCTTCTTCTCGATTCCCGGCTTTCCCAAGGACTACATGTGCTATCTGCTGGGTCTGAGTCCACTCAGGACGCCGACGTTCGTGCTCATCTCGTGCCTGGGGAGAATCCCCGGCACCATCATGCTGGGCATCCAGGGAGCCGGGACGTACGAAGAGCAATACGGCATGGTGGTCGCACTTCTGATAGTCACCGTCGTGGCCGGGGCAACGGCGGTCTATTTCCAGGAACCCTTGACGCTCTGGCTCAAGGAAAAGACCAGCCGGAGGGAATCATAGGGTCAGGCACGCTTCATCTCATTCCGGCTGCATGTTTTCGGCTTGTCGACAATCCCTGCCAGCATGACAAATCAGGATACTCCCAGATACAGCAGAAGCAGGGGCGTAGTGATGAGACTCAATGCCGTACTCGTGAAAACGATAGAGGCGGCGAGCGAGCCTTCATCGCTATAGCGTTCGGCGAAGACGTAGTTCAGCACGGCGGGCGGGCTGCATGACATCAGGAAGAGCGCCGCGCGGAACGCGCCCGTGAGCGCGAAGGCTGTAGAGAGCACCCAGGCCAGCGTGAACCCGAGTCCGAACCGTAGCGCCGCCACGAAGAGGCTTATTTTGAAATCTGACGCCCGGATGGAACGAAGCCTGTAGCCCAGCGTGAAGAGTTCCACCGGAAACATCCCGCGCCCGGTCAGGTGCGAGAAACGCATGATGAATCGGGGCACGGGAATCACCGCCATCGCCACGACGATACCCGCAATCGCCGAATAGAGGGCGGGCATCTTGAGCGGCTCCTTCACGTCGGCGCTCCCGCCGTAGGCCATGATCCCCAGCGTGAAGCTGATGAACACGTTCGGTATGGAGAGCAGCACCATATGGGCGAGACCCTCCTCGCCGAAAGCGAGAAGTGCCAGTGGGTAGGGCAGCGAGACGGAATTCATGAGCATCACGCTGGGTACGAAGGAACGGTTCGTGATGCCCGTCGCGCGCTTGATGGCGTAGGCGATGGCACCGGGGATGATCTGGATGAGCGTGGAGAATATGCCCGCCTTGAGCAGTTCATCCCACACGATGTGCTGACGCGCGAGGGCGTCGAACATCACGGCAGGGGCGAGCAGAAAAAGGACGAGTTCGGCCAGTACCTTGGGGTCGAGTTTTTTCCATCGCCCGTAGAAATAGCCGATACCGATCAGGGCCATGACCGGAAAAACGATGTTCAAAAGCGACGTAACGGTGGACATGCGCTTCTCGAGAATCCTCTTCGTTCCGCGAAAGAGGCAGAGTATACATAGCGTTCTTCCGGGTGACCACCCCAAAGGGGCGGCTGTTCCGCCACACGGGACGCACCGCCCGCACCCTGGTGAATTTGCACGCGGGCGCGAGGACGCGGTAGCCTGCGGGCGGTTTTCCGTATGCGTTTCCAAAAATATCCGAAGGAGCGAAAAATGCCGAAAGTGGACCATCTGGGCTACGCCGTGAGCAATCTCGACAAGAAGAAGAACGTGATGGAGGACTTGCTGGGTTTTCGGTATCTGGAGAGAAGGGTGTATGAGCGTCCGGGCAACACCGCGCGGCTCGATTTCTACGAGGGCGAAGGGGCCGTGATGGAACTCGTGGAGATGAGCAATCCCGAGGCACCGCTCAACCGGTTCATCGCCGAGCGTGGCGAGGGACTGCACCACATCTGTTTCGTCGTCGAGGATTTGCGAGCCACGATGGCCGAATGGGAAGCCAAAGGGGTCGAATTCGTTCTCGCTCCCACGTATGGCTCGCGCGGCGGTGTCATCACCTTTACGAATGCGGCCACGACTGGCGGCCTCGCGATAGAACTGGTGCAGTACGTTCCGGAGGGTGAGGAGATTCCCGACTGGGCCCAGAAGTAGCGCTGCGTGTCCGGCTTACGTGCGGGGTCACAGGCAAGCCTCGGCCGTCAATCGAAAGTTAGTGAATGGAACTGAGCGAGTCAGAAGTGTCTTCGTGTTCGGCGCATCAGGGAATGGCGATGAAATTACCGATAAAAATCGCTGCCCAAACCATGAATTCCAGCCTGGTAACTCCGGTTCAATTCCCCACTTGCTACCCGGCATACAATTCACTTGTGGCCGGTTTTACGGGCTACCCGCCGAAGGCCAAGGAAAACCTCGTTGATGTGATGCTGTTGTTCATCGAATCCTTTTTCGAGCGCGACGTGCTGGATTCCGTTCCCAAAGATTGCGGACTTGCCCCTTTAACTTCCGCCATATCCTGAGTAACGACCAGATTCTTTGTCTCCCGACGGCCCGCTCATCCGCTCCGTGGTGCCTCTTCTCCGGCGAAGAACGCGGCGATCCTGTTGAGGGATTTCGGGATGTCCACGTCCCACTGGCGGTTCGAACCCCCGCCGGTATGGGGCAGCAATACGGCGTTGGGCATCCCGATCAGCGGACTGTCGGCGGGCAGGGGTTCATAGCGGTAGACATCGAGCCCCGCCATGGCGATCTCGCCCCCCTCAAGCGCAGCGGCGAGCGCCGCCTCATCCACCAGCGCGCCGCGTCCCACGTTGATGAGGGTTGCCGTCTTCTTCATGCGCGCGAGTTGTTCGGCACCTATCATCCCCTCGCTTTCTGCAGTGTGCGGCAGGACGAGCACGAGATAATCGACACACTCCAGCAGATTGTCAAAGTCCAGATACACGGCCTGGTATTCCGCCTCCACTTGCGACAAGTGCCGCGTTCTTTGGTGATAGAAGATTTCCATGCCGAAGGCGAGACAGCGCCTTGCGATGTCCATTCCGATGTCGCCCAGGCCGATGATGCCCACGCTCTCGCCATACAACTCGCCCACGCCCTCGATCCCGGGCCAGTTGGGCCGAATACTCCACTGACTCGTCAGGGCGGGTTCGAGGCCCATCTCGCGGTAGACGCCCGCCTCGACCGCCTTTTGGCCAAGAATTGTCTTGCGCGCGCAGCAGAGCATGAGGACGAGGGCCTGTTCGGCCACGGTGGCATTTCGCAAGAGCGACTGCGTACCGACGGGGATGCCCCGCGCGCGTGCCTCGTCCACGGCGATGTTCTTGCAATTCAGCCCGTGTTTCTGGATGTAGCGCAGCCGCTCCGCTGCACGGATGACAGAGGCGGGCAGTGCCGCCTTGTAGCAGAGCACCGCGTCGGCTTCGGGCGCGAGTCCAAGAAGCGCCTCTTCCTCCGCATTGTCTGGCGCGATGACCTCGAAAGGCGCTGCGGCGGGACTCGTTTTTACTCTTTCCAGAAAGCGGCCCGATGCCCCATCGGTGACGAGCAAGCGGATTCTATCGCTCACGGCTTCTCCTTGCGCGGAGTGTGTGGTGAAAACAGAAACGGTTTCTTGACATGGAAGAGGATGGGGTGCTATGGGAGTGCCTCATTTGTCTGGCGTACAGGGGCTGACCACAGCCTGTCCCAACATGTGCTCGTACCGAAACCTGCCTTGAGGGATTGGCGGTGCGGCGTATGCACTTTCCGCACGGCCCGCCTGCGAAAGAATTTCTCACAGGCGGGCACGAAGCGGTTACTATGCTACTTGAACACCTCAAGCCACTCGCCGCGTACCTTCTTGAAACTGCGCTGGGCAGCGACCCAGTCCTTGAGTCCGATCAGTTTCACCTTGCTCAGGTCCATCAGGAACGGACGCACATTCTCGGGTGGCGTGTAGTTCCCTCTAAAGGAGTAGATGGCTTCGTTGCCGACGTAGATGTCGGTGCCTTCCTTGCTCATCAGAAACTCGAGCAAGAGCTTGCCCGCGTTGGGATGCGGGGAGCCCTTGATCACGCCCGCCTGGTTGCCGAGCATGACCTGACCTTCCTTGTAATGGCTCATCTTGATGATCTTGGCGAGGTCGGGTTTTTTGAGGACGTTCTGATAGACACGTCCTGTGAGGTTGAACATGTCGACCGGACGCTCGCAGTTGATAACCGTCTGGATACGGGGCTCGGTGCGGAACATGACGACGGGTTTGGTGGCTTTCATCTTCTGCCAGAAATCGCTCATGTTCACACCCGCCTCGGTCAGGCCGATGACGGTGTTGGTGGTCGTGAAACTCTTGGTGATGTCAGTCACGATGGTCTTGCCCGTGAGCGAGGGGTGGACCACGTCGAAGAGCGACTCGACCTTGAGGTCCTTCATGCCCGGGCAAGAAGCGTTCCACACGGGCTGGAAGCTGTAGGCCAAAGGCGTCACGATGTAGGGGTAGTTGTGATACTGTCCAGCCTTCTCGACGACACCAACGAGGTCTTTCCACTGCCCGCTATCGAGTTTCAAGAAAGCACCGCGCTTCACCGCCGCGTGGAAAAACCCCGGCGCGCTCACGAGGTGAACATCCACGGTGAATTTCCCTGCCTTGATCTCCTGGCGCACCTGCGCGACGGTCGAGCCGGTTCCCTTGCGCACGTTGCGGAACTTGAAGCCGTCCCCCAGGCCATAGCGCTTGATGAAGGCGGGAGCCATCACCTTGGAAGTCCGGTCGCTGAACAATGGGTTGATGATGACGACACCGCCCTCTTTTTTCGCCGCGCGGATGAGTTTCTTTTCCTGATCGGTGATCTTGGCGGCTTGCGCGAGCGAAGTGCCGGCGACGCACACTGCAAGTGCGATCGCTGCCAAACCATAGATGCGAAGTTTCTTCATCGTTTTCCTCCTTTGGGTTGATTGTTCATCCATCTGGGTCAATTGTTCATCCATCAATCCGTAGGGGTGGGAGAACCGAAAGAGCCACCCCCTCTCAGGACGCCTTCTCTCCCACCGTATCGCTCCACCAAGGCCGCCTGATCGGCTCTGGCTCTTTTGTCAGCGGCCTCCGGGTCCACGATACCCCGAAGCACGGCTTCGAATTCTTCGATAAGAGAAGTGTAACGAGATTCTCGCGCGAGGTCGAACGCCTCTTCGGGATCATTTTCGAGGTCGAACAATTCGGGCGCGAAATTGACGTAGTGGATGTACTTGTACCGTCCTCGCCTCACCATACAGCCCCCTGTAGGCGCGCCCGCCGCGTGGTACTCGCTGAAAGCGATGCGCTCGGTGTCGTCGTGAACCGCCGCAATTTCGAATCACGATTCGCCAGGCAACTCCCGCTTCTCTGCTTCCGTCAACCCCTCGCCTACGGCGGCCAGGATGGTCGCGTAGGCGTCGG
Source organism: bacterium (assembly GCA_965200245.1). Classification (GTDB taxonomy): domain Bacteria; phylum UBA8248; class UBA8248; order UBA8248; family UBA8248; genus Bin107. The sequence continues at coordinate 1,036,143 of CBDATS010000004.1, forward strand.
CGAGCGAGACCGCCGTGCGGCAGACCTTTCCCTTGGGAATGTCCGGCCCCGCAAGCACGAGCGGCACGGCGGCCGATTCCTCATAGAGCGTGCTCTTGCCCCAGATGCCGCGCTTGCCCAGACTCTCGCCATGGTCGCTGGCGTAGACCACGCGGGTGCGAGCGGAAAGCCCCGCTGACTCTATCGCACCCAACACTGCGCCCACGTTTGCGTCCATGAACGAACACATCCCGAAATAAGAAGCGACGGCCACGCGGCGTTTCTCCTCGTCCATGTAGTCGTCATACGGCCAGGCCTCGCGGATCGCGCGCACCCAGGGGTGGTGTGCCGGGTCGGCGGCGGACCTGGGTTTGGGTAGCGGCATCTCCTCCACCGGATACATCGCATAGAACTCGGGTGGTGCCACGAGCGGATAGTGCGGCGCGAGAAAGGAAACGAAGAGCACCCAAGGCCTCTCGTCCCCTCGCTCGCCCGCTTCTTCAATCCACCTGCAAGCCTGCTCGGCGATTTGGCTGTCGTAGCGCAAAACGCTCGAATCGCCCGGCCCCAACTGCTCGGCCAGATTGCTTGTGCTCGTCTTGGGCGGCATCTCGGCACGAAGCGCACCCGCGAGGTCGCCTTTCCCGTCCTTTATGTGCATGGGAAGGATTTGCTCGTCCAGCCCAGTGGGGTCGGTCGTGTTTCGATAGTGGAGCTTTCCGATCGAGACGGCCCGGTGCCCAGTAGCCTGCAGGCGGTGCCCCCAGCCGGGGATGCGGCCATCATAAGGGTGCGCGTTGTCCCAGTAGCCGGTCTCGTGCGCGTAGCGACCCGTGGCGAAACTCGCCCGTGCGGGCACGCAGATGGGACAGTTCGTATAGGCGCTGACAAAGTGTACACCCGAAGTCGCCAAGCCATCGATGTGGGGCGTCTTCACGATTTCGTGTCCGTAGCAACCGAGCATCCGCGCGTTGTGCTCATCCGACATGATGAAGACGAAACTCGAAGATTCCACCCCGGCTCTCCGTGACGACGATGACACATGAACGATATGCCCGATGGCATATCACCTTCAGGCGGGGGTTGTGAAGTGGACTTGGTTCAGGTCCTCAGAACTTATAACCGGCATACCTGCATGGTGACGATCGCCATCATGCCGATCACGATCGCCCGTTCAGGCGGTGATCACTTTAAGCTGACGCAGGCGGCTTTGATAGCCGCCGATGATCGAGTCGGTGATCTCGGTCGGAAAATCTTTTGGCAACGTGGCAAGCGTGTCGTTGATAGCCTGATCACTGCTATCCAATAACTCGGTGAAGAGCCCCTGGACGATGCTCTCGCCCATACCGCAGGCTTCGGATGTTTGCAGGAAATGTCGCGGGGCGATCCTGTGCACGAGGTAGTGACGGCTCTTGCCAATGGCCATTTTCATCTGCCGTTGTCGCAACTGCTTCGCGTCATAGAGCGGCTGCACTGACATCACATCATACAGCGGCGTCAGAGAAAACCGGCTGCGCGGGTGCAGGAACAGGCTGAAACTCTTGGCATGACCGTCGGTCGCAGCCAGCAGCCAGTACACGATGACGGCTTTCACGATCAATCGCTGATCGTCTAATGGCGTATCGCTGCCTGTGAACAGGCCGATCAGGTCGGGAAGATCCGGGCCACCATCACTTTCATACTTACGGATCGGCGGGACCGACAGCGCCTGACAACAATCTTCCTGCGGCAGGCGCAGCAAGCGCTTGTCTTTGGCCCAGACCCGATCAAACCTCTCGACAACGAGTACCTTCCCGTTGCCGAAAGTTGAAATCGCCGTATTGGCAACCGGCAGACCCAAGGCATTCATGAGCTTCATGCACAGATGTTCGTTCTCCACCGAGAGTGACAGGTCGATGCCGTCGGACCGCTTGCCGATCTCTGGTTTGAGGATGTGGGTAGTCGCCGTCGTACCGTGCGGGATATGCCACTGATCCTGCCAATACAGCAAGGCAGTTTTTGCCTGTGCGCCTGCCAGTGAAATCCGAAATTTCTCGTCATCACCGATGCCGAGCGGGCTACCGTCAAGATCACCCAGCAGGGCGGCAATCTCATCATCGTCGACGGGCCGTGCATCAATCCCGCCAGCCGGCTCTGGCCCAATACCTTCGGGCAGGAACTGCAGCGCGCCGACGCAATCGCGGCCGATGGCACTCAGCAGGCTGAAGACGTCGGCACCTTCGGCATGGGCGCGCTCGGAAAGCCTACGGCGAATATCGGGATTGTCCGGGAGCAGGTTATCGAAAACGGTGATCACCGGTGCACCGATATAACAGTCCTCGCGCAAAGGCAGGGACAGGGAGATCGGGAAGGTGTTCTCCCAGGACAGCCAGCTGTCATCGTACTGGAAATCCACAGCGCCGTTCGCGGCCTTGCGCAACTGGCCAACAAGGCGGCTGTTCAGATAGACCGCGAGCGGGACATGAGTTTTTCGCCGGGCCATCAGAACAGGTTCTCGATGTCCTCAACATTCACCTGGCTGCGCGGCTGCACGACAAGCTCCAGATCGAGCGCGGCCAAGGTGGCGATGATCGTAGCAAGCTGCGTGGCCGGGGCACCGCCCTCCAGCCTAGAAATGGTCGCCTGGCGCAGATGGATTTTTTCGCCGAGTTGGGATTGCGTCAGGCCTCGCTGCTTGCGGACCCGGCGCAGGATGGCGCCCAGCTGTTTTTCCGATCTGGCAAGGTGCTCGGTCATGATCGTGTCCTCCCTGCCTGAATATACGCGATAACGAATAGATATATTTTATACGTGAATAAGTATAACGATAGACTTCTCGTAACAGACATGCTTGCCCGCGGCGGCCAGGGCCTCGGCGAGAACGTCGGCTCAGCGGCCCAGACCCATTGAGGCAACGCGTACGGGTTTGAACGACATGTCGTTTTCTCCTGTAATGATTGACAAAAGGTTTTATCGGGTGAATATCCCATTTCGCTTTGCAATCTGAAACTTGCACACCACTTGAACAAAGACCGGCTTTTGGAGGAATTTCGCAGCATGGTTCGCGTCAGACGTGCAGAACGACGAGGTCATCTTCCACCGTTACACGAAAAATCTCCACGGAAGGGCATTCTTCCGAGTTCGCTGGACGCTCGGCTGTCACCATGTACGCTCTCATGCAGGTGCGATGAGGGTTGAAAACGGAGCGGATCCATGAGGATATCGAATTCCCGACAATGTCAGGGACAAACGATTCATTCCCTGTTTCTCACTACTCCTGCATTCTGAGCGCCGGCATGTCACACGCGAGAAATCCGCAGGGACACATCGGATTCGCGAGTTTCCTCAAAAACTGTTTTTGGGGGATGACGACAATCATGTCGAGTTCGAGACGGGCGCCCGGTGCGCTCAGTCCCTGAACACACAGCCCCGTGCTTGCAGGCTTCCAGTCCCCGAAATATTCCCGCAGTACCGCGTTGACGGCATCTCTCTCTCGCTTGTCGGTGAAGTATTTGGTCACTTTGACGACGTTGCGCCAGGTCAGGTTGCGAGCGTCGAGAACCGTCTTGATGTTTTCCATGACGCGCCGGGTCTGTTCCTCGATGTCGTGCGGCAGAACGTGTTCCTCCGGCACGTGGGGGTGCTGATGGTAGAGTGGGGATGTCGTCGAACCAGAAAGAAAGAGGATATCGCATCCGCCCTCGACGTGAATCGCCGGGGCATATGGCATGTTATGTCTTTCCTCGGGTTTGGGGTGAACTTCCTGGATGCCGTCAATCATGGTTTTTCTCCTGTTTGCTGAAACCATTCACTCCGAATAATTCCCGACCCCATAGGTCAGCGGTTCCGATCCGGGCTTTCCGGCTGTATGCGGAAACCGGGTGCGCGCGGGCGCCATCCTGGAGGTTCCCGATGGTGTCAGAGCTCGCGAATCATCCCCCAACGCTGCACCGTATACACTTCGAACGAACGGAGCGCGACGCGCTCGAGCAGGAAGCCGAACACGCCGATGAGCAATACGCCCGCGCACATGACGTCGATCTGCAGGAAATCCTGCGCAAGAAAAATGCGGTAGCCGAGCCCCGTCCCGATGGAAACGAGCAATTCGCCCCCGACCAGTATGCGCCAGGCGCGCGAGAACCCCAGTCGATAGCCTGTGATGATGGAGGGAAGGGCCGCGGGAAACAAAACACGCCGGAAAAACGGCCATCCCCTCGCCCCGAGAACGCGCCCCGCGTAGAGCATGTTGGGCGGCACGGATTTCACGCCCATCCAGGTGTTCACCAGAACGGTCAGGCCGGCCTCGAACCCGAGGGTCACGATGAGGGTCGTTTCGGTAAGGCCGAGAAAGAGGATGACGATGGGAAAAGTGGCGATGCCCGGAATCGAGAGGAAAAAATTCAAGGGCGGGATGATGATTTTTTCGGCGAAGCGGTTTGTTCCCATTATGAGACCGAAAACGGTGCCGATCAGGCAGGCGATGAATCCGCCCAGAAGGACGCGACTCAGGGACGCGAGGATGTCCCGCATCAGAATCCCGTCGTTAAAGATGCGGACGATGGTCAGGGCGACTTCGGTCACCGTGGGGAAAAGCGCCTCATGAATGATCCCCGTTCGTGCGACGATTTCCCAGAGAACGAACAGGCAAAGCAGCGGCCATGTATTTTCCCAGGCCGTCAACATGTAGTGCACCCACTTCCCCTTGCCCGGATCGATGATCTCAACGGCTTCTGAATCCACAAGCGCATCGGAATGAACCATTTCGCCCTCCTGTTTTCAGCTTGTTTGCAGCACTATTCGCGCGGATCCGGAGTGAGCCCTGGGGGAATTCACTCCAGCATTCCGCGTTCCAGCATGTCGGGAGATTTCGAAAGAGGCGGCTGCCGAACCGATCGCATCGACGCATCGCCCTTGATTTGCCGTTCGATGAGATTTTCCAGATCGCGTTCGTATTCCATCAGGGGACCGGAAAGCGAGATGCGCTGATCATAGGTAAGGCCTATCGGAATCGTCTCCACCACCTTGCCCGGACGGGCGCTCAAGACCACCACTTTTTGCGAGAGGAACACCGCTTCCCGGACGCTGTGCGTGATGAAAACGATGGTCTTTTTCGTCTCCCGCCAGATGTCGAGCAATTGAATCTGAAGGCTCTTGCGGGTTTGGGCGTCGAGCGACCCGAACGGCTCGTCCATTAGCAGTATTTCCGGTTCGGTCGCCATCGCGCGCGCGATGCCCACTCGCTGCTTCATCCCGCCCGATAGTCGGTGGGGAAACACATCGGCGAAGTCCTGGAGGTTCACGAGGCGCAGATACTGTTCCGAAATCCGGTACTGCTTCTCCTCGGACATCCCTTTCATCGAAAGCCCGAACTTGACGTTGTTGCGAACCGTCATCCAGGAGAAGAGCGCGAAATCCTGGAACACGACGCCCCGATCGAGGCCGGGCTCGCTGATGGATCGACCGTCGAGGAGCAGAACACCCGAGTCGAACAGATGAATTCCGGCCACCACCATCAGGAAGGTGGACTTCCCGCAGCCACTCGGGCCGATGACGGTGACGAATTCGCCTTCGTTCACTTCGAGATTGAGGCCGCGCAACGCGTGGACGCGAGAGCGCTTCCCGAAACCCTCGTTAATGATATAGGACTTGTCCAGATTCTGGACCAGGAGTTTAGCCATTTCCTGCACGTTTTTCCTTCGGCGGGTCAAGGAGACGCTCCCTGACCGATTCTGAAGGCTCGAAAGAAACCGGCCGGTCCGCCGAGGGAGCCTACTTTCCCCCGGCGGTCCCCGGACGGCGTAATCCAAGGTTCCCTAATTTTTCGCGAGCGCTTTGTTGGTGAATTCAAGCAGCAGCGATTTCTTGAAATCGGGAACGAACTTGATTTTTTTGATTTCGCGCATGATCTGCGCAAAATTATTCACGTCGTTCAGAACTTCATCGTCGACCGTCAGCTTGTCGTAATCGGCGACGTAGATGCCCGCCTTGATCTTGGCTCTCGGGACGTTCAGGCCCCACCCCTTGTAGGCTTTCGCCAGGATGTCAACCGTCTCCTCCGGATTGGAGTTGATGAATTTGATCGACTTGATCCAGGCGTTCACGAACCGCTGGGTGGCTTCCCTGTTCTTTTTCACCCAGTTGCAGTTGGCATAAAGAAAAACCGGGCACACGATTTTTCCAAGCTTTGACCATTCCGTGTTTGATAGCAAGACACGGGCGAGCCCCTTGGAGACCATGATGGAAGCGTAGGGTTCCCAGGCCACGGCTACGTCGAGCGAGCCGGACTCGAGCGTGGCGGGAATGAGTCTCGTCTTCATGTTCTTGAGGACGAAATCCTTCTCCTTCAGCCCCTGGTACTTGAGCAGAATCCGCCAGGCCGTGTAGGTGCCAGATCCCATCTGGACCGCCAGGCGCTTGCCTTTGAGATCCGCCATCTTCTTGGAAGTCTTGTCCCGCACCGGAACGACGATCTTGGAGGTGAGGCCGTATTGGACCATTCCGATGACGCACAGCGGGAGCTTTTTCGCCAGACCCTGAAGGACGCGTACGTGCAGGCCGACACCCATTTCGGCGGAACCGCCGACGACCGCCTGCAGGGAGGCACTCCCCGAACTCTCCGCAAAGACCTGGACCTTGACTCCTTCCTCCTTGAAGAAACCCTTCTGCTCGGCCACTTCGTTCACGACCGCCTGAGGGCTTCGGTTCGTCGACAGCCTGACGTTGTACGCCGGGTCCGCGAGCAAGGCGGCGACGGTCCACCTCGTCCGCTACGCCGGCCGCCTTTGGAGTGAAACGCCGCCGCCATCTTCTGGGCCAGGTTTTACCAGAGAGGAGGAAGTTTTATGATCAAGCGCCACAACGTCACTCCCGAGAACATGTACAATCGTGTCGTGCGCGGGAATCACATGTACACGCCCGTGGTAGTCGTGGAGACCGGGGACCACGCGCACATCTACGTCGCAGGCCAGACCTCGATTCAGCCGAACGGCGACATCGGCGGAACGGGGGACATGGGCGCTCAAATCCGCATTGTCTGCGAGAAGGTCGCACAAGCGCTCGATTGCGTGGGCGCGACGCTCGACGATGTCGTCCGCACCATCACCTATACGACGGACATCGAGGAGTATTACCGCTGCGTGGACGAGCGTTACAAGGTGTTCGACAACCTCCTGCCCACGAACACCCTGCTCGGCGTGAGCCGCCTCGCCCACATCGACATGGTGGTGGAGATCGAGGCGGAAGCCATCATCGACCTTGACAGGCTGCGGATTCCCTGACGGGCACCGGGCGCATTCAATCGGGTAGCGTGGCGATGCACTCGACCTCGACGAGCCAGTCGGGGTCGATGAGGCGGGCCACCTCGATGTGGGTGCTCGCCGAACATCTCCAGGCGGACTTCGTTCATCGCCTTGCGGTTGTCCAGATCCGCGCTGAAAACCGTGACCTTGACGACGTTTTCGAGCCCCGTGCCCGCTTCTTCGAGAATGGTCCGTATATTCGTGAGAATCCGGCGCATCTGCGCCGCCGGGTCTCCCCTGCCCACCAAGTTTCCCTCGCCGTCCACGGGAACGCAGCCGCTCACGAACAAGAGCGAACCGCCGGTCACCTGAACCGCCTGATTGTAGACGCCGAGACTCTTGATCTCGGGCGAATTGATGATTCTGACGCTCATACCCTCCCTCCTCTCACGAATAAAGGAACGCGACGCCGCGGAGCAATACGCTAACAGCAATACATGACGGTTGAAAAAAGACTATATCGGATGTGCGTCTCCCGAAAAAAGACTCGACGCGAAGATGCGCTCCTCCATCTGGACATTCCCGGATCGAAGCCAGTCAAAAACGTGCCTCCCAAAGCCTACAGGGAGGTTAGAAATTACGGTCATTCCAGATGAATAACGACTCGACAACCGGATTTCATAGTCGATGATGAGGGCACCTCCACGTATTCGGAGCGCAAGGTGCCGCTGTCCGCATGTACAAACATGACATTCAGAAAACGCGATAGAGAATAAGATGTTTCCCGCAATGGAATACGAGAATTCCGACAGAGGCGCGTGTTTCGTGCAGGAGATGGGCTGCGCCCCGTGCAGTCGCTCCTCCAGCCGGCAGAACATCCTGAAGAATTACGTGTGAGCAATGGAATGAACATCTGTACGGTCACGAAGCGTCATTTGTCATGCTCTGCTTCATGAAGAGCGTTTACATCAGACCCAGAAGTGTGGCCGCCGTGTCTCCCGCTATCGACGTGCGCTCATCCTCGGTCAGGTCTGGTATGGCACCCACCGTACCCATGGGGTTAAAATCTGCCACCGCGAAGGGATAGTCCGTCCCGAGCATCACACGATCCGCGCCGACCCTTTCGATGACGTAGCGAAGCGCATCTGGGCTGTGCGTGATGGTGTCGAAATACATACGCTTTAGATACTCGCTCGGGAGGCGTTCGATGACCCCCTGACAGGCGGGCAGCGCCCGCAGCCCGTGGTCAAAACGGCCTTGAATCCAAAGCGCCATTCCCCCCGCATGCGACAGGCAAAGCCTGAGTTCCGGGTATTTCTCCAAAGCGCCCGAGAATATCAGGCGCGCGACTGCGAGAGTGGTTTCTGCGAGAAACCCAATCAGATTGAAGAGATAGTAATCACCCATCCGCTCGCGTCCGGGGGGACGGATGGGATGGATGAGCACGAGCGCGCCGAGCCTCTCCGCTGTCTCCCAGAACGGAGAAAGTGCCGGATCGTCGAGTTCGCGCTCGCACCGATTTCCACCGAGCGCATTCCGAGTTTCGTGACGGCTCGTTCCAGTTCCGCTGCCGCTGCTTCGGGATTCTGGAGCGGAACCGTCGCCATCGCGACGAAACGATCCGGTCGCGATTTCTCAAGCGCGTACGCTTCGTCGTTCAGCAGCCTCGCCATTTCTATTCCGAGAGAATCGGGAAGATCGTACTGGAAAAGAAACGGGGGCGGAGATACAACTTGCCTCTCCACCCCCTGTTTTTCCATGTCCCGTATCTTCACGTCCACATCGTGAAAGCCTGCGAGCAGGGGAATCAGGCGGTTGTCCCCGAACAGGGCTGGTTCTCCCGAGGGAAGTTTCGTCACATGGCGACCGTAGGGGTTCCCCTCCTCGCGGACACTTTCGAGATACGCTGGCGGTATGTAGTGGGAATGCAAGTCGATAACCAAGGGTCGTCTCGTCCTTTCTGTCAATATGCGCTCAATCCCCGGGGGGCGCGCCAGCGCCGTGACCGTCTTTTCTGAGCTCTCTCCAGATGTGCGCCCTCAGTTCGGCGAACTCCTTCGTGCCGCGCACGTCATGGTCCCACCTCGGACGGGGAATACCGACGTACAGGATTTCCGCGATTCTTCCCGGACGGGCAGACATGACGACCACGCGGTCGGCGAGATAGATGGCTTCGTCGATGCTGTGGGTGATAAAAATGACCGTCTTTTTCTCCTAGTTCCAGATGCGTAACAATTCCTCCTGCATGTATTCCCGCGTCTGGGCATCAAGCGCGCCGAAGGGCTCGTCCATCAGTATGACTACCGGGTCGATGGCGAGCACCCTCGCGAGCCCGACGCGCTGCTGCATGCCGCCCGAGAGTTCGTGGGGATAGTAGTGTTCGAACCCGGAAAGACCGACGACATCGATCCACCGCTGGACGATGGGTTTTTGCTGTCTGGGCTCCATGCCCGCAATCTCGAGCCCGATGGCGACGTTGTCCGCCACCGTCCGCCAAGGGAGTAATCCGAACGTCTGAAACACCATGCCCCTGTCCTGGGCGGGAGCGTCGACCACTCGTCCATCGATCAGGATTTCTCCCGCGTCGGCGGGAACCAACCCGTCGATGATGCGCAAGAGTGTCGTCTTCCCGCAGCCACTGGGTCCCACGATGCAGACAAACTCCTGGTCTGCCACTTCGAACGATACGTCCCTCAGCGCTTCGACAGCGCTTTCCTCACGCCCGCTGCCTCTTCTCACGAACGTCTTCGAAATGTTTCGGATGAGGATTTTCGAACCCACGAAATCCCCTTATTTGCCGCCCAGTTTCTTGAGCACCGCCGCCAGGAACTGGGGTGCTACGTGGTCGTTCGTGATGCGGAATCCCTTGTCGTACTGCATCTTCTTGGCTTCGCCCTTCGCGTTATTACCAAACCAGGCGAGACTCTTCTGCAGCGTTTTGAGGAGCGGCGCACCACCGTTTCGCGGCCACAGCTTATATTTCACGAAGTCCTTGTGCCCCTGCCAAAGAAGCTTCTCGTCGTTGTAAGGCGCGCGTTTCTTGAGGGCGACCGCAAAGCGCTTGGGGTCATCGTACGCGAGGCGCATCCCCTGAACGGCGGCCGTCACAAGCGCCTGCGCGGTAGCGGGATTTTCTTTCACGAACTTCTGCGTTGCCACCAACATGGGGCCGACGACATCAGGGGCGACTTCGCCGAACACTGAAAGCACCTTGTATTTGCCGGTGTTGATCGCCTCGTTCGCGTCGATGAGAGCGGCGACAGTGGCGTCGAGCTTGCCCGCGAGGAGCGCCGCGATACGGTTCTCACCCCCCCCCCCGTAAGTAGTGCATCTTGTAATCGTTTCTCTTGTAGCCCGAAACCGCGGCGTAGTAGTCGATAATCGACGCGCTGATGCCCGCGGGGGCGTGGACGGCGACTCTTTTCCCCTTGAGGGCCTTGAGATCATTGATGTCGTTTCTCGCAATGACGCCCCAGACGAGTTTCTGCTCGGAGACGGCGAGCGAAACGAGTTTCGCCCCCTTGGCGACCACCCGGGCAAATACGGAGAATGTCAGGTAACCGACATCCACCTTGCCGGATGCCAGCGCTCTCGCCACAGAGCCCTGGCCTTTCAGGATCACGGGCTTGACCGTGGTATCCTTCATGAACAGGTCCCAGCCGACGACCATCGCGCCTTTTTCCATATCCAGCCCGGCGGGGTAGACGACGTTTATCGTCTTGGCCGCGTGGACAGGAGCGGACGTCGAAACGAGCAGAAGGCCCAGGGCCATCACCGCCACCGTGCAGAACAGACCGAACCGGGTTTTGATTCTTGCAAGATGTCTCATTTCTTTCCCTCCTTGAGTTTGAAATCGGAAAAGATGCCTTCTTACAAAAACGCTCCGCAACTACTGCGGTTCGATGCGTCTATCCCTCTGCAGGCGTGGGAGCCGTGCGTGCATTACCCTCGAATCCCCCCCGGATGGTGCTCGTCTCCTTCCAGGGGAACAGGCGACTTTCCATCGCCTTGATGAGGCGCACCGACCCCACGCCAAGCATCACGATGACCACCAGGACGGCGAAGATCACATCCGTACGGAACACCGCGCTGTAGGTAACGATCATCCCACCGAGACCCGTTGTCGCGAGGAGCAACTCCGCGATCACCATGCCGCGAATCGCTCGCCCCAGCCCCAATCGAACGCCGGACATAACGAAAGGAGCGGCGGCAGGGAGGATCACCTTGAGAAAAATCTGCTTCTGGGTCGCGCCTAGCGAGCGGACGGGCTCCACGAGTTCATAGCGTACGTCGCGCACGCCGTTGAATGTGTTGATGACGATGTCGAAGAAACAGAACGAGAACACGACGACGACGCGCGCCTCGATGCCAATCCCGAACCAGATGATGATCATGGGGATCAGGGCGGAGACGGGCGTGACGAAAAAAGCGGCGATGTACGGTTCGAAGAAACGCTCGACGGACTCGAACCGGCCCATGAGCATCCCCAGCGGTATCGCCGTCGCCATTGCAAAGGCGAACCCCACCGCGAACGCTTGCAGGCTCACCATGAGCGCGAAGAGCAACTCGCCCGAGAGTACCACCTCGTTCAGCGCGGCGACGACCTGCGTAGGACCGGCGAGAAAAAGCGGACCAACGACATGACCCGTTACCTCCCAGGCGATCAGCGCGAACAGGTAGGAAGTGCCACGTATCAGTCGATCCCGCGACCAGTACTCGCGACGGAAAAGGATGAATCCTGCCTCTCCCTTATCGGCCTTCATCGGCGCGATTCCTCTCGGACTCCGCACAGCCTGGATAATGGCCCACTTATTATGTTGTAAGCGACTTGCACGTAGAGTATATCATTCTCCGCTCGCCCACAATTCGAATCGGGGTTCCTCCGAAAAGCCGGAGTTCGCGCTCCGGCGCACAACGCGTATCTAGTTCCCGACCCACTCAAGGATGTCGTACCCGCCGTTCCTGTCCACGATATGATAGAGGCCGTCGACATCCTGAACACGTCGTTCGTCTGAGTGGCTTCGTAACCCTTACCGGGTTCGGGGATGTAGTAGCTGACCTCTTCCACGCTCCATGGATCGGAGATGTCGACCATGCGCAAACCGCCCCCGAACCAGGCCACGGCGAAACGGGTCTGCTCACCGTAAATTTGCTCCTGGGGTTGGTGGCAACCGTACCAGAACTTTGGATCGTAGGGTTCATCATCCTTGCGTGCGCGATAGGTAGCAATGGGGACGGGGTTTGTCTCCTCGGTAACGTCGACGATCCACAAAAAGGCGTTGGGCGTAGGCGCCAGCCTGTCGGAGACTTCCTCGTCGTTCACGATGAGAATTTTCCGACCCTTGATCGTATACGGCAGGGGCATCGCCGTGTGGGTGGGGCACGGATAGGGCGGACTCCAGTCGACATGGACGATGGGTTTGGGCTTCGAGAGGTCCGTTACGTCGTGAATGTACCATCCGTGATGCCACCATCCACTGTAGAGGCGGTTCCCAAGCCGGAACGGGTGGTGACAGCGCACGCGCCTGCCTTCGGGCAAAGGCTCCTCTCCGCCGCCCACCCATTGGCCGGGCACCCACCAGAGCGCGGTGTACTCGGGTTTTTCGGGTTCCTTCAAATCCAGGATGCCCAGTATGTTGCCCACGTATCCCTCGGGTGCCGGCGAACCGTAGCAATAGCGCCCATCGAAGGTGAACCGGTGGTAACCCCATTCACCTGCTTCCACGAACGCTATTTCGCGGGGGTTCGTTTTGTCCGAGATGTCGAATATCTTGAGGCCGCCCCTGGGCGTTTCCGGCCCTTCATAGAAACGGAACTTCTCGTAGTTCACCAACATCAGGTCCCCGTCCACGCGAACCTTGTGCGAGTGGATGTTGGGCGGGACTTCCAGACGGCAGGCCACTATGGGATTCCTGCGGTCCGAAATGTCCAGTATGGTCGTGCCGTCGGGCGGGCGCATGTGGGAAAGATACGCGTAGTGTCCCTCCACGACCACCTGACCCGCACCCGGCATGTTGTCGATTCGAGCTACCGACCTGAAGCCCTTGTTCAGTCCGAACGGTCCGTATTTCGCCATCTCCTGCTCCTCTGGATATATTTCCTTGCACCAATACGGGGCGCGTGACGTCCCTATGAAGAAAAGCCGTACGGCTATTCCGAACCGACCCGGAACAGGCGCGCGGCGTTTTTCCAGAAAATCTGCTCTTTTGTCTTCTCGTCAAATTCCCTGGACGCAAGTATCGTCTCTGCGCTCTGGCACATGTTCTGCGCACCGAAAAACGGATCGTCGCTGCCGTAGAGAACCTTCTCCGCGCCAAGGAGCCCGGTGGTGTATTCCAGAGGCGCGAGGTGATATGCGATGGCATCGATATGAAACCGCGCGAAGTAATCCCTTGGCTCCCCCCATTTCCATTCGCCTGCGAACATCCGGAAACCCTCGCTCAATCGGCCCCAGAGGAAGGGAATCGTTCCGCCCATGTGGGAGAGCATCATCTGAAGGCCCGGCAAATCCGGGAGAATACCGCTCAGAACGAGGCGCGAGGCCGCCAGGGTGGTATCCATCACAAAGCCCACCGTGACATCAAGGCGATAGTCGCGCAGGCGCAGACCTTCAGGTCCGGGGCGCGGCATGGGGTGCACGAAGAGCGGAAGGTCCATCTCCGCCGCCGCCTCGTAAAACGGGATGAACTCGGGAGAATCGATGTCCTTCGTCCCGACGGTGGTGGGAATCATCGCGCCCCGAGCATCCAAATCGCGCGCGGCGCGTTCGAGTTCCGAAACGGCAGTGTCCACGTCCTGAAGGGGTACGGCGGCGAGAGCGACGAAATGCTCCGGATAACGCCGGACGACACGTGCCATCTCGTCGTTAAACGCACGGCAAAGTTCCGCTCCGAGTTCCGGTTCGGCCCAATAGACCATCGGCGGGCCCAGGGAGATGACCTGCATGTCCACTCCCGAGGCGGCCATCTGTTCCAAGCGAAAGTCCAGATCGAAAAAATCGCGGGAGAAGGTGAAGAATTCACGCCCTGCCACGACGAGCCTGCGTTCTCCGTTCGCGCCCTCTCGCCTGACCTCGATGGCGTGGTTATCACCCTGTCCCTCGATAAGGCCCAGGAAACGATCCGGGTAGAAATGCGCGTGAGCGTCGATTCTCATCGAACGCTCAACGCCCGGTAAACATTCCTGACGTTCCAGGGCATCCACTCCGGGTACCGGGGAAGATGTTTGTAATCGGCGAGTCTTACGCGCGCGACTGCCTCGTCCTCGCTCATGCCCTCCCTGAGTGCGTCTGAGACGCCGCCCCGAAGAGCGGCGAGCATGTCGCGGAAATCGGCGATTTCCTTCAAGCCCACGGGCTTTCCGTGTCCCGGAATCACCTGCCCGATGTTCAGTCCACAGACATATTTCAGTGCCGATATCCACCCGTCCACATCGCCGTCCCCAAGCCACGGGAAGCGACCGACGAAGAGCAGGTCGCCCACGAAAACGATACCGTCCTCTGGGAGATAGGCGATGACGTCTCCGTCGCAGTGGGCGGGACCCAAGTATTCCAGTGAGATGGAGCGCTGCTCCAGATGGAAGGTGAACCGATCGGCAAAAGTTTGCGTGGGCGGCGCGGCGACGTAGGCCGCGCATTCCGGCCCGCCGAGCCTGCCCCGGAACCACTCCCAAGCGGGGTCCCCGGCGGGAATGAGCTCGGTAATGTCAGGCCCGAACATACACGCGACCTTTGTCTCGAAATCGGTGAAGGAATCTCCCCGCGTCACGTCCGCACCCAAGACCTCGCGGAATTTATCGAGTGTAATTTCGTGTGCGAGGACTGGCGCGTCCGAGGCGAACACCGAACCTCCCGCCGAGTGGTCGAGATGATAGTGCGTCAGCGCGAGACATTGAAAAGAGTGCTCGCCCGTCGCTTCCAAAGCAGAGCGGAACTTCTCCGCCAGGGGGATGTGTTGCTGCGCGTCGAGTACTATCCAGCCCTCGGATGTGGAGAACGCACCTGCATTCGAGTCTCCACCCTCTCCGATGAACGCATAAACGTCCTCGGCGAGGGTGATGAGTCCCGCATCAGAATCTTTCGCCATATCAGCTCCTTGGTATCTGGCATAGCCTTCCTGCCACGCAGCGAAGGTGGCATTCAATGTCGCTGTTGCTGATAGCGTCATTAATCCCTTGCGTGTACCGAGCCTTCTGTATTGGCAGTGAAATCAATGCACCAAATTGACGTTATCCCTAATATACATTTTCTCAAGTCTGGATCGGTATTTGCTCTTTGTAACATGAAATCAAAACGAAAGCGGGTCGCGAAAAGTCTTTGGAAAAGGATTGTTTTGCAGGAATATCAACATGAAACTTCACGAGCAGCAAGAACGCCTCTCCGCACAAAACAGGAGGAAACCGAAGGGAATGATACGGTGAAAAATCCTGATACGGAGGTGGCAAGGAACTGTGTAATTCCGATGCATTTCGTCACGAAAACGTCATTCTCGTTTGATGATCTCCTCACACTGTTCATCACCCAAGAGGATGAGGAACCGGGGAAGGCGTTTGGGCCAAACTTTGCAGGACAGTCTGACAGGGGCCCGCCAGAATGCGCGGGAATTTGAATCGACCCGTTTTCGGTTTGATTGCACTTTCTGGAAAGCAGGTTCGATCGAGATTAACTGTATCATTAAATATAATAATTACAATATGATAGCGGGAATCCAGTGCCGATGAAAATTGCTCGAAATATCCGAATGCCAATGCCATCCGTTAAATAGCAGTATTATTCACCGCATTTCGTGCGGTCATTTTACTTGCTTATGCAGTGAATAGAGGGAATAATCACCGCAAACAATACGGTGAATAATATGTGGATATACGAACACAATAGCTGGCCGGACTTCACCTGGGACGACCGAAAGCTCGCCGAAGTTCGGCATTGTCAGGGTCGTCTGCTCGGCAGGATGGAAGGGTTGGGTTTTGAACTCAGGCTTGAGGCAAGCCTCAGGATGCTGACGAATGATGTGGTGAAGTCATCAGCTATCGAGGAAGAGCACCTGAGCCCTCAAGAGGTGCGCTCATCCATCGCCCGACGCCTGGGCATGGATGTTGCCGGGCTTGCTTCACCGAGCCGTGATGTCGAGGGCATTGTGGAAATGATGCTTGATGCAACACAGCAATTTCCCGAACCCCTGACAAGAGAGCGTTTGTTTGATTGGCATGCAGCGCTGTTTCCGGCAGGCCGAAGCGGGATTCGTCGTATTGTGGTTGGAGGTTGGCGCACCGCCGAAACCGGTCCCATGCAGGTTGTTTCCGGCCCGATTGAACATGAAAAGATTCATTTCGAAGCACCGAATCCGGAGTGCCTGTAACATGAGATGGGGGCGTTTCTGGAATGGTTCGAGGGTGAAAACAGTATCGATCCTGTTCTGAAAGCCAGCATTGCTCATCTGTGGTTTGTCACGATCCATCCCTTCGAGGATGGCAACGGCCGCATTGCAAGAGCCATAACTGATATGGCCTTGGCGCGTTCAGACGGCACGACGGATCGTTTCTATAGCCTTTCCACACAAATGGAATCCGAGCGCAAGGATTATTACGCTCAACTGGAAAAACAACAACGCAGCACACCGGAAATAACGGGCTGGCATGAATGGTTCCTCGATTGCCTGGGCCGCGCAATCAGCAATGCGGGTAACACATTGCGCAACGTTCTGTTCAAGGCGCAGCTTTTGGGAAAAATGAACCAGCAGCCTGTCAACGACCGCCAGCGACTGATTGTGAATCGTATGCTCGAGGATGACTTCGAGGGGCATATGCAGACTTCGAAATACGCCAGACTGGCGAAGTGCTCTGCAGATACGGCCCTGCGGGATATTCAGGATTTAAAAGCCCACGGGATATTTATCCAGAATCCCGGTGCCGGACGGAGTACGAGCTATCGCTTGCCGAATCGCCTTTCAGGTTAAGTCCTCAATTTGATTCAGAAGTTCAAAACCACCGGAGGCGAAACGTGATGGCTGGCACCGTCAACAAGCGCATCCGAATCGACGAGCAGGCCTAGCGTCACCAATTTCCATTTGCGGTTCAATTCTTCCTTGCTGGGCATCTTGTTTCCCCACTTCGGCTTCCTGTCAACCTTGGACAATATCAATTGGGAATTATATTTTCACCTTTATAAATACCGGCTTTCAGGAAACTGTATGTTGGCGGGTGGAGCCAGACCGGCAACATCGGGAATTTCGGTGGCAGGTTCCGTTATCTGTTTCCGGTACTTCGTCGAAGGTCGCCTACAGTTTCCTGTTCATGCGTCCGTGGCGTACGTGAAGTACCTCGACCACATCGCCGCTGATGAGGTACAGTACACGTTAATCACCGATAATCAGATGTCGTATGCCCTGCTGGATATCCGCATCCTCCGGTGCCAACTTGCAGCGTTCAACCAGCAGGTCGATCCCCTCGATAGCCCCGATAATCTGCAGATACCAATTCAGCGCATTTTGTGGAGACTCTTCGGCTATCTGACAGTATCTCCATTCAAGATCGTTTTCCGCTGTCGGCTTGATTTCAATATGGTATTTCTTCTTCAATGGGTAATGTCGTGCCTGGACTCAAACCCGTCGGTAAATTCCCGGAGCGGTCGGCCCTCCTCCACCATGGCTTGCCTGATGTTTTTAAGGCTTTCGGCATACTCCGCAAGTGCAGCCATTTTCTCGTAGGTTTCGGCGTCTTGGACAACCACCGCGGCCTTGCCGTCGACCGTAAGTATCTCCGGGCGCTTGCTTTCAGACAACCGTTCGATGTGCTCCATCGGTTTGCGGCTGAATTCCGTCACCGTATAAATATCCGAACTTCGAAACATTCTCCCCGTCTCCTGGACAAAGGAAAAGTAAAATTCTTCTCTGTTTATGTGAAATTTCAACTGTTTGGCAAGCTACGATTCGCATATCCACCCCTGAATTATGGCTGAATCCGGTACGTGGATAGAATGGGAAGCTGAATCGATAGCTCGTTCAAGAACGCAGGTATTCTCTGCTGTCGCCTGTAATCTTGAGAATCGCCCGGGGTCCTGAACCATTTCTTTGGCTTCAAAAAATTACAGACGAACTCCGTTCCAGTTGATTTCGGCCCTGTTTGGATTTTTGGATAGTAGTGTGAATATCATTTGTCACAGTCTCGACTATCCTGGCGCCATTTGACCCGATTTTTGCACGTTCGACAACCAAAGATACGTTGCTACAAAGCCTGGTCTAGGTACATGGAGTTTTGTAATGTACAAGACATGGGATGCAACAGTTGCCGCTGCCATTATGGACTGCAGGGCTAATTTCCGGAGTTAGCAAAGAACTATGCTCAAAAAGCTTTGTGTTCAGGCAGCTTGTCGAGCACGTTCGCGGTCCTGTGCACCCGGCGGCGCTGTACCCGGGTCTCGGGATACACCTCGGCCAGGGCCGACCGGAACCCTGGCCCCCCGTCGCCCACCGCCAGCCTTGCCGCCTTCACACCCCGGTCCCTTGAACTCAACAACACCGCCTTCCAGCTCTCCCTCGACTCGCGGAACCCCGCCCCCAGGGCCAGGAAGTGCTTGCGACCGCGCGTGTCGCAGCCCACTGCCACCAGGAGACACCGTCTCTCCCCGCTGCGCACGTCTCGTCTTCTTCAGATACGGCGGCAGCAACTCCGGGCGGAAGCACCGGCCCTGTCCCGCGTCCGCGGCACACGGACCCGTACCGGGCCGATCCCCGTCAGTACCTCCCGCGACGGGAGCCAGCCGTTGCGCACGGGCCCGCGGCGACCCCGGGCGTCGCGCGCGGCCTCGTGCTCCTCCGGGAAGTTCCGCAGTTCCGCCTCCACCGCCTGGCGGATGATGCGCTGCGCGCCCGCGCGCAACAGTTCACTCAGTTCGTCCCGAAAGGCTGGATTCACGAAGGGAATCGTCGTATCTTCCTGCATGGTGGTGCATCTCCTCCTTGCTGAATGACCGGGCTGTGAACAACCCCGGTTCAGCAGGGATGCGCCGCCTTCTTCAATTCAGCCCCATACACCAGATCCGACAGTAACTCTGGTGAAAAAAGCAACGAAGATATTCACGTAATTTGATTGCCCGGAGAATTAACTTTTATAGGATCCCTTAACTTATGGCTCTTGAATTCGATTTTTTGTCTAAGTTGGAGTATTTGCCAACCGAATCTATCTTGGAAATTTTGCGTTCAAAAGATCGTCCAACCGGTACTGCCGACTTGACGATAGAAAATCAAATATCTCCGGCAGATCTATTTTGCTATCTACACGCACGTTACGGTCCCCCTAATGGCATTCAAAATTTCTTAAGACAGGATAGTTCGGACAACTTGTTCCATTGGGAATGGACATTTCGTTACGGTAGTGGATTGCTGCTCATACAAGGAGCTAATTTCCGCACACACATCACGTTTATCGGTGATTGTGGCGTTGAGGATAGCGACCTGAATAAATTCATAACCTGTGTAAAAGCAGATTTCCAAAATCAGAGCAAGGGCATGGCAAAGTGCCGGGAATCACTGGAATTATGGGTTGAATTCATTAATCCGTACCAGCGCCTGCGTCGAGCAATAGACCAACTTGTCGAGGAACTTACCACAATAAAACCAGACGAATTAACGGAACCTTCATCTCTACTCTCATCATCTGACCGCTCGGTTCAACAAGCAATTGTTGAACAATGGGAAAACGCTGCCAATCGATTGAGCAAAGCTTTCGGGATTTTTTTGGAATCCGTTCCATGCTTCCTGTGTTGGCGGAAGCATTCGTAAACTTATTGCTCTACATTTTGATGCGCCCAGAACTAAAAACAAACAAAAGGTTGAGGGAGAATGCATTTAAACAAAACATCGATGTTCGTGTACAGAGCTTATCTTTTAAATTGTCGTGGATTTAAGCAAGCAGTTGATTTCTCTGATCCAATCTGTCGGCGATTTCATTCAATGATGAATAAGAGAAACGACTTGTTGCATGGCAACATGGCAATCAACGAACTTCAATTCAACGAGACTTATTTTTTGGGCAACGTACCGATATTCAAAGAATATCGGTCAATGTGGAATCGCGCGTTTGAGAATCAGAGAAAATCATTTGGTCTCGACAAAGTCTCAGGAGAAATTGCCACTGTCACAGAATTTATCGAGTACGTGTTGTCATGTTTAGATGATCATATTCGAACCAATGTTGAGCAGGTTATTTCCAGACTTGAACTTGGTCTAAATAAAAAAGAAGATCGGGTGGGCGTTCTTTTCCCGGAGCATTTGGTAGATTTTTGGGCTGGGCCGGATTCTAAGTCCGATAAGACGAAAGGCTAGGTCCGTGTGGTCATTGAAGGGCATTCCACGAAGTTGGCGCCCTCCAACTCAACTTGTTCTTTTGATGGCATATTGCTTGAAGGGATGTAAACATCCTTGAGCAAGAATTTAGAGGAGTGATTACTTTGTAATTACAGGAGGAATTAGATGAATTTAACTCAACGGCGAATGAACCCGCCACTTTCTTGCTATCCGTAATACTTCTCTTCTATTGCCAGTTCGTGTTGAGTGTCGAATCATCTTGCGTGGATTGTAGCCACCTGCACAAGAGAGACCAACTGAAATTCGTGCCTGAAAGTAGTAGATACTGCCGCGCTTGCATAGATACGAAGGATTTGCCATCGGTGTACCCCACTTTGTATGCCAAAATGTATGCTACCAATGACTGCAATCTTAGAATTCATTGATTTATAACCTGTTGATTTATAATATTTTAAATCCCTGACATGGCGGAGAGAGAGGGATTCGAACCCTCGAGGCCGGTTTCCCAGCCTACTCGCTTAGCAGGCGAGCGCCTTCAGCCACTCGGCCATCTCTCCGCGAGGGGCGCCATTCTATATCACAAGAAGGGGCGGTGGCTATCCTCTCCCAGAGACATCAGCGCCCGATTCTGCTCCTGTGATGCCACGCAGGCTTTTCGAGAACGCACGCACTGTGAAGGCCCATCGCAATGCCGGACCGGGAGAACACCATGGAAGGCCAATGATTCGGAATGTTCACCGAGATCCCGTGAGGAACGTGAATCGAGGTTCGTCAGAAGGGTCATGATTCCGGTTGAAATCCAGGCGTAGCCAACAGTCCGCAAACGACACTCGCGACTCCCGGGCCGTGAGAAAGCCCCCTCACCCGCCTCGTCCCCGGCGCCGCTGATGAACACTTCCGTAACCGTCTTTCTCGAGTGCATCGGGGGTGACGTATCGATGCAAGTGTCGATGACACCGGTGGTCACCGTGGATCCGGGGGCCCTGTTTTGATCTTGAGCAGGTTCACGTGGCTATGCTCCTTATCCGCGCAATACACCCCAACCCCATTGATTCTGGAGTTTGGTATGCACGTCGTACGTTGCGGCAAGCCGCTGCGTTTTGGTATCGAAATCCTCAATGGAAGAGCAAGTTTCGTCGTGAAGAGAAGTGCACTTGACCGCCGGTGGGTCAGTGCAGTTCGGAGGTTTTCCGATTTGCCCCGGCGGTCAGGACGGAAGTAGTGACAGTTGTTACGGAAGGGTTGCCGGAAACGGCCGGGTTTCGGGCATCACCGCGACTTGCGGTTGTCTGCTCCCTCCTTCCTCGCCACGACCACGAATTTCCGCCCGACCCCAGCCTACATCTCTCCTGCCAAGCGCATTGCCAATGCACCCTTCACCTCGGCGCGGTGGACTGTTCACGACAATATTATTCTGCCGGAATATCCTTACAACGCAATTGGTCGGAGGACTGGCTGAAACACTCCGGGGCAGTGCATCCGGGATTCTGGGGTTGCACGCCGGTCTTCCTAGGAACTGACCTTGATCGCTTTGATCGCCATGGGGTCGATAGTTACATAGACGCTCGCGCCCGATTCGAGCAGGGGCAGGCGGTGGCCGTGCACACGGATTTCGCTGCCCCCGGTGTTCAGCCAAAGTTCCAACACGCCACCCATGTAGACTGCCTTATCAACGTGGCATTTCATTACGTTTGGCGTCCCCGCGGACGGTGCCTCGACGCTCGCGACGCAGTCTTCGGGCCGGATCGAGAGCAGTACCTTCGAGCCTTCCGTCACATCGGCGGTCCTGCACAGCAGTTTCACCTCGCCGACCTTGACCATCGTTTGCGAATCGCCTGAGGCTGCGTTGACGACCTCGCCCTCGATGAAGTTCGAGATGCCGACGAATCCGGCGACGAACTGATTGGCAGGGTTCTGGTAGATGTCGCTCGGCGAGCCCATCTGTTCGATTCGGCCGTGGTTCATCACCACGATGATGTCGCTCATCACCATGGCCTCGACCTGATCGTGGGTGACGAAAATGGTGGTGATGCCGGATTGGGTCTGCAGGTCCTTGAGTTCGAGGCGCATTTCCTCGCGCAGTGCGGCGTCGAGGTTGGAAAGCGGTTCGTCGAGAAGCAGCACGTCGGGCTCGTACACAAGCGCGCGGGCGAAGGCGACTCGCTGCTGCTGACCACCCGATAGTTGCGAGGGATAACGCTCCCCCAAGCCATCGAGCCGCACCAGACCCAATGAACGTTCCACCGCTTTCTCGATGTCGTTTTTCGGCGTCTTGCGCATCTGCAAACCAAACGCGACGTTGTCGCGCACCTTGAGATGCGGCCAAAGTCCATAGGACTGGAACACCATGCCGAGGTTTCGTTTGTGGGCGGGCACCAGCACATTTTCAGAAGCGCTCGAGATGAGTCTGTCACCGACATGGACATCGCCTTCGTCGGGGATTTCAAAACCGGCGATGATGTTCAGGGTGGTCGTCTTGCCACAACCGCTGGGTCCCAAGAGTGTCAGCAGTTTGCCTTTGGGCACCTCGAAGGAAATCGCGTCGACGGCGACCACATCGCCGAATCTCTTGACAAGTTTCTCAACCCGCACGCTTTGCATCAGGTGAGTCCCTCCACGTCGTTTTGTTTCGTGAGCCAGCGTACCAGCATCACCGAACCCAGGGATAAGATGACGATGATGAGCGAGAGAATGCACACGTGCGAGAAGAGCCCCTCGTCATAGAGCTGGATCAGGATGGTGCTGATGACCTCTTTGTTTGAGCTGAACAACATGATCGAAGCAGACAGTTCGCGCATCATGGACACGAAAAGAATGATCCAGCCGGCGACGATGCCCGGCATGGCCAGCGGCACAAGGATTTTCCAGAATACGACTCCCCAGTTCGCACCGCTTACGGAAGCGGCCCGTTCCAACTCTTCATGGATCTGCGTGATGGAATTCGAAACCGAGCGCACGCCGAACGGCAAAAAGCGCGTGATGTAGGCGATCAGGATGATCCACAGCGTGTGGTACAGGTTGAATGGTTCCCGGATGTAGGCCCAGAGCATCGCAATGGCGATAACCGCTCCCGGAATGGCCACCGGAATGAGCGCGAGAAAATCGAGCGTTCCCCTGCCCTTCCATGTGCTGCGGACCACGAAATAGGCGACGACGGCTGACAGCGCGATGCCGATAGTGGCACCCATGAAACTCAGCAAGAGGCTGTTCTGGATGGAACGGAGGATGACCGCGCCCCCGTCACCGGTAATGATCTCGACCAAGTGGCCCAGCGTGAGATATTCCAGGGTCGGCGGACGTCCGCGATTCGAGATGAACGTGCCGTAAACCAGCGTCAGCACAGGAAGGATGGCCGATACCAGAAGGTAGAAGGAAGCGAAGGCCAGGGCCAGATATTTCCAGGGGCCCAGTTCCACGAGCCGGGGCCGGAAGCTCTTGCCGGCGACCGTGGTGTATCTGGAACTTCGTCCCAGTGCCTTTGTCTGTCCCCAAAGCGCCAGCCCGCAGATCAGCAGGACAGGGATCGACATGGCGGCGGCGTGCGAGAAGTTCGGCGGAATGCCAATCATCATACGCCAGAGCTGGGTGGAGAACACGTATATGCCGCCCGAGACGCCGATGGTCGCCGGTATGGCGAAAACCTCCAGCGACTGGATGAAAGTCAGAAGCGCGCCCGAGAGAATAGCCGGTGCCGCCATGGGAAGCGTGATGCGGAGCGTCGTTTTCCACTGGCTCGCGCCACTCACATGGGCGGCGTGCTCGAGTGTGGGGTCCATGTTCTTGAACGCCGTGACCGTGAAGATGAAAACATAGGGTGCGAGGGAGAGGGCCATCACGAAGATGAGCCCGCCCATCGTGAAGATGTCGAACAAAGGTTCTTTGGTGCCCACCAGCCACTTCCAGAACAGGTTCACGAATCCCACGCGCGGCGTGCCGAGATAGGCCCAGGCCACCGCCACCACGACGGGTGGCATGATGAAGGGCAGAATCGCGATCATGTTGATGTAGTTCTTGAACGGCGTATCGGTTCGCCCGACAATCCAGGCGAGGGGAACGCCGATAAGGACGGACAGACTCGTTACCCCGACCGACATGACCGCGGTGTTCCACAACACCTCGCCCATGTACTCCGCCTCGAAAATGGCGAAATAGGCTTCGAGGGTGAAGTCCGAACTTATCGGATCGGGTCTGAAGCTGCCCAGCACCAGCCAGAACAGCGGGTAGAGTACTACGAAGCCGATGACGAGAAGACATCCCCATTCGAGTACCCGAACGGTGCTCGGAAGCCTGAACATGGCAAACGAACGGGGACGCATCTCAGTCAATCGACCGAAGCCTGTTATTTCTTTCTCTTCGCTTCACGAATGTGCTTGGTCATGAAGCTGCGGTATTTCTTCTGCTCCTTGAACACCTTCTCCCAGTTCGCATACAACGGTTTGAAGGGATAGGGAATGCCCTTCACGTGCGGCACGTCCGAGCGCGCGGAGTTGATCTTCACGTCCTGTGTGATAACCGTCTGGCCTTCCTTGGAGAGAATCCAGCGGTACACTTTTTCCGCGTTTTTCGGGTTCGGGCCATCCTTTATCATGCCGAACGAAGCAGGGACGACCGGCGTACCTTCCTTCATCTTGGCGATCTTGATTTTGGCGCCCTTGTTGATGCGCCGGATGGCGATATATTCGAACACCATCGTCACGTCGCGCTCGCCGGTGGCGACACGCTCGGTGGAGGCACCCATGCGCGATTGCACCAGCGCTCCGTTGTAGAGCAGACCCCTGATATATTTCTCCCCGAAACCATCCGCGCCGTAGAAGAAATCCCAAAGACCCGCGGACTGGAATGGATCCACGAGCACGAGACGGTTCTTCCATTTGGGTTGCGTCAGTTCGGCGAAACTCTTGGGCGCCTCACCTGGCTTCACGTTGTCGGTGTTGTAGATGACCTGCAGCGTCGGAGCGCGCAGCCCGACCCACTGCGCTTTTTCGTCCTTGCCCCATGCCGGGAAGTTCTTGGCCTCGGGGAATTGGGTGACGTTCTTCACGTAGCCTCTCTTGGCGAGGTCGTACCAGCCCGGCGTATAACTGAAGTGCAGCAGGTCGATCTTGCCCTTGCCCACCGAGCGCTCGGCCACGAAACGCTGATAGAGGCTCACGCCGCCCGCCGTGATGGACTGCACCTTGATATCCGGGAATTTCTTCTCGATGGCTTTCACCAGCGTCGCCTGCGCGGCCGTGGTGAGCGAGGAATAGAAGATGAGATTGGCTTTTTGCGCCACGGCCGCCTGGGAAGTGAATGCAACGATCCCGGCAATGACCAAACCCACGAGAATTGACTTGATAGAACATTTCATGTTGTCTCTCCCTGATGGTGGTATGGATCTCCTGAAAAACACGTCTGCCAAGAACCCGTTCGCTACGAGTCTTTCCGGTGCGGTTACGCCACTCCCCCGTTTTTACGATTGAATTCATTAGAACAGGTTCAGGGAACCGGGTCAAACCAACACCGGGATAACCGAATGAGGCCGCACCGTTCCATATATCGGGTTTCTCCCGCATCTCGGCCTAAAGTGGCGGAACGGCTGCCTTGATGGAAACCGGAACGTTCTGAAAGGTTTTTACGAACTTCGCCGTGTTCGCCGAGATGGCCTCGAAAATTTTCTCTCCCTTCTCCGCCGATGCGAGGGTGGCCGCTCCGCCGACTCCCATCGCTTCTCGGTTCCGTCCATATTCCTCCATCGTTGGCGGAAAGGAGAGTTTGGGATTCTCGACACGGTTGACTGCGTGATCCACAGACACGAAGCGGTGCTCAAAATCGCCCACCTCGGGAATGGCGTCCAAGGCACGTTCCATCTTCACCTGATCGCCGTACTTGTAAAGCATGAAGGAGGTCTCGGATTCGCATCCATGGCCTACCCCTCCCGGAGGGCTCTCGCATACGTCGCGGATTTCCTTTCCGGCGATAAGCGCCAAGTCCACGATGGCGACAGCCGCGCCCGTCAGGTTCCTGACCCGCACGACCGCAATCTCAAGCGGCGGGAGGTTCGCGACCCGGTGCCCGTTCAGGATCACGATATGCCTGAATCCGTGAACGACGAGACTGTTGCACACGTCCTCGACAACGCGCGTGAGTGTCTCGGCGGCGAGCGATATCGTCCCCGGAAACGCGAGGTGATGAGGCGACCACCCGAACCACAGACAGGGGAGCGGAAATCAGGGCATCCGCCCGTTCGGCCACTTCTTCCGCAGTCGCGATGGCTTCTGCCGCATCCGTTCCGAGCGGGCAATGCGGCCCGTGTTGTTCCGTGGCACCGACGGGCACGAGCGCCGTATCCCCGCGCTTGAGATATTCTTCCACGTCCGGCCAAGTCAGTTCCTGTATCCAGCGGCACATGAATTCTCTCTCCTCTTTTTCGAGCTACGCTCTCCCTGACTAATGCCTCGGCTCCACCCACCCCGACCAACTGCGTCTCAGGGCCTCGCATTCGGCCACCCGAACGCCCGTGACGAGTTCGATGGTTTGATTCCCCATGTCCAGAAGTTTTTCGACGGAATAGTCTCCATAGTCGGTTCGCCTCATTTCCGCATGGCGAGCACCCAGAACGAGCGTTTCAACCTTCGCCAGGACGATCGCCCAGCAGCACATCGGGCAGGGTCCCATCGCCGTATAGAGTGTCGATCCGGGCAGATCAAGAGTACCCAACTCCCGGCAAGCGTTTCGAATGGCGTCGGTCTCGCCGTGGCAGGTGGGATCGTTGTGAGAGTTGGCGCGGTTCTGCCCCCTGCCGATCACCTCTCCGTTTCTTACGATGATGGACCCGACGGGAGGGTTCCCCGCCTCGAGCGCAAGACGCGACTCCTCAAGCGCCAAACCCATGAAATGGTAATGATCTTCGGCCATGGAAGTTCCTCCTCATCTGCGGCGGGACGAAAAACGCAAAACTCCTGCTGCACGAACTCGCGCCCGGGAAAATACCCAAGCGGACACCTGTGCGCGCGAGGGTTGTTCCCCGCTTCGCGGCAACGGACGCATACCCCCCGGCATGACAAAAGGATGTGTCATATCATCACCGGCAAGCGGTGAAGAAGAGATAACGACTACAAGAAATCCGGGCACTTCATCGTTCATGCCCGAAAGATATGACGGAGGGAGAAGGATTCGAACATGAATCATAAATTGTATTTATAAAATACGATAATGAAGCCCCTGTCCGGAATGTCCCTTCCCCTTTTCGCAAGCCACCCACTGGATGCCATGGAGGAGAAGATGCTGGTTTGCCTGCCAGATTGTTCAGATGCCCCACAAATGGAATCCTACCATAGACCGGAAGAAACGGACACGCTCGAAAGATGCCGGCAGGCTGCGAATTCACCGACATGGTGTTGCAACCTGCTTCAAAATGACGTTTTCCGAAAGGGGGGATGCGGCACCCGCCCCAAATTCATGGGGAGACCGTTCTGGCTCGAACACTTTGCCCCTGAGTGGCAAAGCCAGGGGGCGGAGGGGGACATCGGCGCCCGGCATCGAATACCCAACGCAACCGAAATTTTTACAATCTCTACGCATCCCTCCGTGACCCGGTCGGGCAAAGGAGACCGAACCTCTTACCTCATGACTCCCATCTTAAGCAGAATGCAACCCAGTTCCGGATTACCGAACCAACACATAGCGCAGGCAGGGCCGGTTCCTGTGCAGAGGGCAGAGGAAGGTTGACTTAGAATGGTCAAATGCTAGGATAGTTCCATTCAAGTTGCCAAATAGAATAATCGGGTTCCCTGGAATGGTACGACATGCTCCCGTAGTACCCATTCGATTCCGGCAAACTTCATTCTGGGAGTGCGCCCGGAATCCTTAATTGGACCGCTGGCAAAAACAGGTGGAACGGAAAGGAGACACAGCCATGCGAAGGTTTCTCATGACTCAGCTTCTGGTCGGTTTGGCAACAGCACTTCTCTGCTATCCAGCATTCGCCCAGCAGACAAGAATCACATGGTGGGAACATAGCAATCCTCCGCACAACAACTACTCGAAGCAGCTAGTGGCGGAGTGGAACAAAAAGAACCCCAAGACTCCTGTGCAGTATGATTTTTTCGCGATGACCCCTTACTTCCAGAAACTCACGGCCGCGCTTTCCACGCGCTCGGCGGCTGACATGTTCACGCTCATCGACTTCCTGCTGCCCGGCTTCACTACAAAGAACGTCCTCGCGCCCATTCGTCCCGAGTGGCTGGGCTACAAGGACCTTGAGGACATGAAGAAGGCCTACCTGCCGGGGGCGCTGGACGGCTACATCCACAAGGGGAAGCTCTACGCCGTCCCTCCCATCGCTTCGGGTTTCAGCCTCTTCATCAACAAGAAGCACTTCCGGGAGGCGGGCCTTGACCCGGACAAGGATTATCCGCGTACCTGGGAAGATGTTGGCCGCATCGGGAAAAAACTGGCGAAAATGAGGGGAAGCAGGATGATACGCGAGGGCTTCGATTTCGCCATGCACTCCTCCACCTGGACGATGTGGTACTTCAACACGACGATTCGGCAATATGGGGGAGAAGTCCTCGACGCCTCCGGGAAAAAATGCACGGCCAACAGCGAGGCGGGCATCAAGGCCATGAACGTCCGGGCCAGGATTGCACACCACTACAAGGCTTCGGACCCCACCGTAAGCCTGGGCACAAACGCCCTCCCGGCGGACGATTTGCCCAAAGGGCGCGTCTCCATGTTCATCACCCACGCAGGGAGTGTGGCGCAATTCGGCCCCAAGGTAATGAAAGACATGAAGGTGGTACCCTTCCCGCAGGTAGACCCCAAGAAACCCGTGACGCCCATTTACGGTTTCGCCCTCGCGGTGAATCCCCATATTTCCGAGGCGAAGCAGAAGACAGTGCACAGTGTGCTGAAGCACATCGTCAAGGATCCCAAGACGTGGTATGAGAAGACATCCTATCCCCATCCTGACAAGAATTTTCTTAACCTCCCGGGGATGGAAGATGCGCGCAAGACGCGCTACCTGGGCGTTTTCGTCAAGGACATCTCGAACGGGCGCTTCCTCCAGCGGTCCGCCAAGATCCTTGAACTCAACCAGGCCATTCACCGGGCAATGGAACGCGTGGTCCTGAGGGGAGACGACCCCAGGAAGTCACTTGACAAGGCGTGCAAGGAGATCGACGCGGCACTGGCCAAACAGTAGGCGGAGAACCGATGACTCGCAAGATCGGCGTCGGTCGGGCCTTGCCTTTGATAAGCAGGAACTCCGCTTCCCTGCTACGGCGGTTGGGGGCGTGGAGGAAGAAACCCTCCCTCCACAGCCACCTCCGCTGGGCGGGGTTCTTTTTCGTTCTTCCAGCACTCATCCATCTTGTAATCTTCAAGTTCTACCCCATGTTCCAGGCCTTGCGGCTGAGTTTCTACCGCTACGACCTCATGAGCCCGCCCGTTTTCACCGGGTTGAACAACTACAACCTCCTTTGGGAGAACCCGCTCTTTCATCAGTCCTTCTGGGTATCGGTCAAATACATGTTCGGAGTCTCCATCCCGGAGTGGTTCTTTGCGCTGGGTCTGGCCCTCCTCCTGAACCGGCGGATGCCGGGGCGGGGGTTTATCCGCCTGGCGTACTTCTTCCCAATCGCGATGTCCCAGATCGTGGTGGCCATGGCATGGAAGTTCATGTACCACCCCTACGGCCTGGTAAACACGATTCTGGAGACCTTCGGAATCGGCCGCATCAACTGGCTCTCCATGGAGGAGTCGGCCCTGCCCGCCCTCATCGCCATCGGCATCTGGCGGGCCTCCAGGCCATCCCGAAAGAATACCATGAGGCGGCCATCATCGACGGTGCGGGAGTGTTCCAGCGCTTTATTTACGTGACGATTCCCCTGCTCCTGCCCACGATACTTTTCGTCATGGTGCTGTCTCTCCTCTCGGCCGTAAAGGTGTTCCTCAACCCCCTAGTCATGACCGAGGGCGGCCCAAACGGGACAACCCGGGTGCTTCCCTACTTCATCTATGAAACGGGGTTCGCTTTCTTCCGCATGGGTGAGGCCGCCGCAGCGTCGATGGTACTGTTCGTCTTTCTTTTCGGCCTGACCCTGATTCAGTTGCGGCTCCTGCGACGGGGAGGTGTCGAATGAGCAGAAAGACCATGCTTCGCCTGGGGGGTGCGCTCATTACCCTGTTCACCGTCCTGGGGGTCGTGGTAATGCTACTTCCCTACTTCTGGATGCTCTCCTCATCTATCAAGACAGGAATCGAGGTCTTCGATCTCCCCATCAAATGGATTCCGGATGATATCCAGTGGGTGAATTACCCCAATGCCCTTTCCCGAGGGGCTTTCGGTACCTATTTCTTCAACAGCTTCATTGTGGCTCTGGCGGTCATGGCGGGGAACCTCGTTTTCTGTACCCTGGCGGGCTACGGCCTGGCCAAGTTCCGCTTCCCCCACCGAGAGCTGTGCTTCCGCCTGATTCTGTGCACTTTGATGCTCCCGCTGGAAATCGTGCTGGTACCCACTTTCCTCGTGGTGCGGGACCTGGGACTCGTAAACACCTATGGCGGGCTGATTGCTCCATTGGCGGTGGACGCCTTCGGCGTCTTTCTCATGCGCCAGTCCATCCGGGATATTCCCGATTCACTCATCGAGGCAGCGCGTCTGGACGGATGCAGCGAATTCGCCATCTTCTGGCGCATCATTCTTCCCAACTGCAAGCCCGCGCTGGGCGCGCTGGCGCTGCTCGCCTTCCGGGACAACTGGGACCAGTTCCTCTGGCCGTTCATCGTGGCTACGAGCGACAGCCTGAAGACCTTCCCGCTCGGCCTTGCCCAGATGGAAGGCATTGATTCAGCCGCCTACCACGAAATCATGGCGCTCGCGGTCCTGGGGATGATCCCGGCGGCATTCATCTTCCTGTTCTTCCAGCGCGCCTTCGTCCGCGGCATCACTCTCACAGGACTGAAGGAGTGAGGAACGTGAAAGCGCCTATGCCAAACCTGCCGTCAGCCATCAAACCCGCGAAGACTCGCCTTCCGGTCCCCTGGAGGAGGGGCCGTTCCATGCAGGCACCCGCTGTGCTTCCTGAAAAGAGGGGATTCTGAGATGGGGGAAGTGCTGCTCGAAGACCTCACGAAGAGGTTCGACGAGGTGGTCGCGGTCCGGGAAGTGAACCTCACAATCCATGACGGGGAGTTCGTGGTGCTCCTGGGGCCATCGGGATGCGGCAAGACCACTACGCTTCGGATGATCGCCGGTCTCGAGGAGGTCACGAGCGGGCGCATCTTCCTTGACGACCGCCTGCTGAACGATGTGCACCCGCGCGACCGCGACATCGCCATGGTATTCCAGAACTACGCACTCTATCCCCACATGAGCGTCTACAGGAACATGGCCTTCGGACTGAAGATGCGAAAGGTCGCAAAGGACGAAATCGATCACAGGGTCAGGAGCGCCGCCGACATACTGGGAATCGAGTCCCTGCTCAGGCGCTACCCGGGCAAGCTATCCGGAGGCCAGCGCCAGCGGGTCGCGCTCGGGCGTGCCATCGTGCGCGACCCGCGCGTCTTTCTCTTCGACGAGCCGCTATCGAACCTTGATGCCAAGCTGCGGGTACAGACCCGTGTGGAACTCCTCAAACTTCACCAACACCTCGCCGCCACCTCGATCTACGTTACTCACGATCAGGTCGAAGCCATGACCATGGGGGACCGGATTGTGGTCATGCACAACGGGACCATCCAGCAGGTCGGCCCCCCGATGGAGGTCTACCAGAACCCGGCGAACCACTTCGTGGCGGGTTTCATCGGGAGTCCTTCGATGAACTTCCTGACCGCCACGGTGCGCATCGAGGGGGGGGGCGAACGTTCCTCGAAGGCAATGGCTTCCGGGTTCCCCTGCCGGTCGAGCGCACAGGCGGGCTCGCGGGACGCGAGGGCGGGGAAGTGGTATTCGGGATCCGGCCCGAAGACATGCGCCTCGGCGGCGAGGGGGAGATTGAGGGCGCGGTCGAGATCATCGAGCCAGTCGGGTCGGACATCTTTCTCGACCTGAACGTGGGGGGCGCTTCCCTCACTGTACGGGTGGAGTCCAGCATCCGGGTGAGCCAGGGCGAGCGCGTTCGCCTCCGCCCCGACCCGGAACGTGTTCACGCTTTCGACCCCGAAACGGGCGTGACACTGATCTAGGGCACAATGCCTGTATCCCGTAACAACCGGTCCGCAAGACTTCAGGGCCTTTATTTCGAAAATGTGAGATGGATATAAGTCCTTATATTTCACGTAGAACAAATTGACAAAAATCGCGACTATGCCGAATGGGGCATGCATGAGGCGCAAATTGCCCAGGATGCAAAAGCATATTGAACCCTATCCAACAATGTACGCAGGTCTATGATTCCCAAAAGAATTCGGGAAATGAATGACTGGCGGAGGGAGAGGGATTCGAACCCCCGGAGCTTTCGCTCAGTGGTTTTCAAGACCACCGCCTTCGGCCGCTCGGCCATCCCTCCGCGAAAACATGTTGACCCTTTATCCCCGAGCGGGTCGACCCCTTATTCCAGAACAGGGTCAGACCCGGCGAGCGGGAAGCAAACTCACCCATTATCATAACATGGCTCGATACGGTTTTTCAGGCGGCGATTCCACGCAGGCGTTCCCTTCGTCTGGAAAAATACCTGCTGCGAGGAACACTCCCTGAGACCCGGTGCCCCTCGTACGCTTTCCGAAGAATCTACCCGAACGGGCGGATTCACGTCGCACGGAAAATGCGGGCAAATGAGTGCGCAGGCCCTGACCGGAAAAATCGAGGATGCAGAGGAAAATCGACCCTGCAGCGCGACGTCCTTTCAGAATACCAGCGGGGACTTGCCCTCCCACGACCGCAAGTGCGGGGCAATGCATGCTCCTAACCGACCGAGACTGAGGGTTCGACGATCAAAACGGGAGGAACTGTCGACCGGGAAGAAAGAGGTTTACGACCAATCCGGTATCGCGGGAGAGATATCCCCAGGGAACGGACGTTTGAATATGTACTTCGTCCCTACCTGACCCGCATCTCTTTTAGCCGCAGATAGACTTCCGTCCCCTTAAGCGCGGCGTTTTCTTTCGCGTAATCAAAAGGTGTTTTACCATCTTTGTCCCTTATCCCCGGATTTGCTCCTGCATCCAGTAAAATTCCCGTCATCTCGGGGATTTCGCTGTGCATCGTCGCCCAGTGGAGAGGAGTCCACCCGGCTTTGTCCTGCACATCTGCTCTAGCGCCTGCTTTCAGGAAGAGTTTCAAGACCGCAGGATTCCTGTTGAGCGTCGCCCGGTGCAGGGGCACCCACCCCTCTGCATGACCCTGCGCATTCACATCGGCTCCGGCATTCAGGAATACAGCCGCGATATCAGCGTTTTCGTTCAACGCCGCGTAATGCAGAGGCGTGCGTCCGTACACGTCCCGCGCGTTCGGGTCGCTTCCGGCCTCGAGAAGGGTCGCAGCGAGTCGCGGGTTTCCGTTGAACGTCGCCCTGTGCAGGGGTGTCTGTCCATGATCATCCCGCGCATGCAACTCGGCACCGGCTTCCAGAAGCGCCGCCGCAATCGCCGGGTTGCGGTTGAATGCCGCCCAGTGGAGTGGATTCCGACCGAACCCGTCCCGCGCCTTCGCATTGGCCCCGTTTTTCAGGAGGGCCGTCACGACAGAAAGGTTCTCCGTGTTCCCCGCCGCGTAATGCAGCGGCGTGAGTCCGTACCGAGCCCGTGCGTTGACCTTCGCTCCGTCGTCGATACACCGGGAGATGTCCACTGATCGGGCGTGTCTGAAGAAATTTCCCGTGTTCCAGTCCTGGCATGAAACCTTCGCCGCCATCGCTTCCGTTGCGCCCATCCATGCCATAAGTGACAGGGAAAATCCCGTCAGGAACATTCTGATAGGTCGGGGTGGCGGAATCATCTTCGTCTCTTCCTTTTTCAGGGACATTTCACAGCACGAAATCCAGCCGTCCTGTCTCCTGCAGATGGATTCTGAGTTTGGCTGTGCCCGTCATGACGGAGTATGCCAGAATCTCGGCAGATGAGGAACGCCCTGTGAATGCTGATTGAGTGGATGAAGCGTGGATTCCGGCTTTCCCGGGAATGACGGGGAAAGATTTCGGTAAGGGGCGGGCTCGTGTGTCCGTTCTCTTTCGGAAACTCAGGAGACTGAAGCCAAGGTGTTCGTGTGTCCTGAACCATCACCCCCCTACCGCTTCCACTTCACGAAATCGAGCCACCAGGTTTCCCTGACCGCGTTCCCGAGATTGGGCCGCATGGCGGCACTGCGCGGAGTCCCGTAGGCGGCTTCTTCCCAGGCGTCCGACAGCGGGATGGTGGGATCTTCCATGTCATAGAGCGCGATGATGCGCCGCGCGCTTCTCTTCGTCTCCTGTATTTCCGCTTCCGCCGTCGCACCGCCCGTCGCAGCGGTCTCGAGTTGATACACGCGCCCGCGCGTCATGCCTTCGACCTCTGAGAGGCGCTCCAGATGTTCCTCCCGGTACCAGGCGATCATCTCCTCTTTCATTTCCTCGGAGTCGGGATTGGGGCTCACTATGTAAAGATAGGGTGAATCGTAGCGGTGTGGTTCACCGATGGATACCTGGAGGCTGTAGACGGCCCGTTCGGCCTTCTGGATGAAGGCCATGCACCTGCGCGTCCACGGCGATGGGTTGTCTCTCGACTCCCTGTAGTAATCGCTCTCGAACGCCGCGATGGTATCCCCCTCGAAGGTGCAAAGCACGTTGTGATGCGCGTTCTCGTTCACCGCGTTGTAACGGTAGCCCACGCGAAAACCCGGGCCGTCCATTCTGTCGGTGGAGTGTTCGCAGTTGTGCCATTTTCTGAATTCCTCGATATTCCCGGAAGCGACGTTGATCCAGATGGCGACGAGCGCCTGGGTCGGGGTCATCTCATACTCTCCTTTTATCCGATGCCCGCGAGACGTTTCGCATAGTCGATGGCGGGGTCGATCTCGTGTTCACGCCAGATGGTCATCTTCTCCGCTTCGATACTGCCTTCGGCATGAATTGCGAGCACGGCCTGATAGCCCGCGAAATCGGACGCCGTGATCTCCGCAATCAGGTTCATGAGCCTGAGCCTGTCCCTGGTCGACGCGACGGGGGAGGCGCCCAGATATCTGTCGATGAGTTCGCCGAGTTTCGGGTCGTCGAGGTCTTCCTCGCTCGGGCCGGTGACGAGCAGCCCCCCCGCAATGTCCTGCACCCAGGCGAGTGCCTGGTGGTAGCCGGTGGCGAAATGCAGCTTCGCAATGTTGATGATCTCCGCGTTCGGCACGGCAATCCCGTCCATTACCCTGCACTCCCTGGCGGCCTCGCGCGTCATGCCCCGGCATATCTGCGCGTAGGAGATGAGCCTGGCGAGCTTTTCGCGCACGTGGCCCGCGCGCAGGATGCCGTTGTACTCCGCCATCAGGTGTGACGCGCCCACAAACAGATCCACAAGAGGCAGCTTGTAGCTCACGGCGGTGAAGCGATGGAACTCGACGAACGTCTTGGCGAGTGGCCCCGCCATATCCACCTCGCCGTTCAGGAACACGCGTTCCCAGGGAACTTTCACGTCGTCGAAGACTGTCAGGGTCTCCATCATCTTGTGTCTGGAGGAAATCGGGTTTTCGAACTCCGTTCCCTTTCTGCCGCCGTAGCCGCTGGCCAACATGGTGAGACCCGGCGCGTTGGCGGGAACGGCGCAGGCAACCGCGTAGGCTTCGTCGCCTGCGCGCATGTTCCTCGTGGGCAGCACGATGATCTCGTGCGCGTTCGTGGAAACGGAAGTGTGCACTTTCGCTCCGCGCAGGGTGATGCCCCCGTCATCCTGGGCCACCACGCGCACGTAGTAGTCGGGATGCGCCTGCTCGCCGGGACCCTTGCCCCTGTCCCCTTTCACGTCGGTCTGTGCGACGGCGACGGCCAGGTCACCCTCCCGGCAGTGTTCGTGGAATTTCCGTACGCGCGGGAGGTAACTGGATCCCAGGTTCCTGTCCATGCAGGAGGCCAACAGATGAAGGGCGAAGAGCGCGTCGCTTCCGATTTCCTTGATAAGCACGACCAGGGTACCGCCCAGGGCCGTGGCGCGCTCGATCAGGGCGCTTCTCTTCAGGAGATCGTCCGCGTTTCTCGGGATATGGTAATAACGCGAACAGGGGCCGTTCGGTCCTTCTGCGAGCGCAAGTTCCCTGTCGGCTTCGCTTTCGGCCATCTCGTAGTCGATGGCGGCGTGATCCACCGCGACGCCGATAACGGGATGCGTGGCTACGTCTTCCACTCGATCGCCCCGATAGTAGACGACGCGGCCATCATTCAGACTTCGCTTGTATTCTTCGGGGCTCATGAGCGGCATCGCAGGTTCCTCCCGGCAAAAAGCCGCTCCCCTGGGGCGGCTGCATGTGACGTCAGAGAATGAGCAGGATATCTTCTTTCGCGCTTCGGTAAAACGTCACTCGCGGGAATCAGACAATAAGGGGGCCGCCCTCGCCTGTCTCACAAGGATGGCCCGGACGGTTCGGTGTTCAAACCAGTTCGCTCAGTTTTCCCTGTCTGTCGTAAGCCTGAAGCTGCGGGAAACCGCCGATGACCTCATCGTCGATGACGATCTGGGGCACGGACTTTCCGCCGGTGCGCGCCATCATGGCGTCCCATTCGGGCGTGCCGCCGAACACGAGGTGCTCGGTCCATTCGAGCCCGCGCTTTTTGAGAAGGTTCTTTGCAGCCAGGCAGAAGGTGCAGGGCTCCGTAGTGTAGACTTCGATGTTTGCTGCCATTTCTCTCTCCATGAAGACGGCATTATCGGGTAAATACGATTGCGCCTCCTGCGAGACGCCGACTCGTTCATAAAATAACAAAACGCCGTGCAACCGTCACCCGAAACAGGGGTTTTCCCCTAAGTGACCCGTTTCGTACAGCCTCTCCGGAAACAAGGTACCCAGGATTTTCGCACAACGAAAAACAGCGTCGCATTCCAGGGAAAATTGTTGACTCGCAACGGAAAAAAATATATACATTTTTTCCGGTTGTTTAGGAAACCTGTTCTTGCAATCATCCTTGGCTAAACAACCGGTTCGACCGCCCGACCCCCATACAACACATGGAATCGTGCGGCCGAATCCCGAGATGCAGGGAAGCGCCGGTCTGCGCAGGCTCGAAACGGCCGGACTTCGACAGGGTGAGGCGATGACGAACGAGCCCCATGAAAAATCAAGCAGGATCGGGATGAGCCGTTCCGTAGAGAGTATGCTGCGCGTGGGTGCGAGGATCCGAGGCCTCCGCCTCTCCCACGGTCTCACGCAGGAAGAGCTCGCTCACCGCTCGAATCTGACCAAAGGGTTCATCTCACAGCTGGAACGCGACCTCACCTCGCCCTCGCTCGAGAGCCTGCTGGAGATCCTCGAAGCCCTCGACACCGACATCGTCCGCTTCTTTCAGGGCCACGAGGTGGAGCGCATCGCCTTCGGCCCGACGGATTCGCGAAAAGCGGCGACCTACGCGGAAGTCACCGCCTTCGATCTCATGGTGCCCGGAACGGCGAACCGCAACATGGAGCCCGCCCTCGTGACGATGGAATCGGGCGAATCGATTTACGAAAACGCACACGCGGGCGAGGAGTTCGGCTTCGTCCTGGAGGGAAAAGTACAGGTAACCTACGGGGAGAGGCGCGCCAAGGCGAAACGGGGCGAGTGGTTCTATTTCGTCTCGGACAGGAACCACCGTGTGGCGAACCCCTATAAAAAGCGCGCGAGACTCCTGTGGGTGTCCACGCCGCCGAGTTTCTGAAACTGAGGACCCGAGGCCTGATTCCCGGAACCGCTTTGGGAGGAAGTGAACGTTGAATTCCCTGGGCCGCCACCTGCTGGCGGAATTCCATGGCTGCGAAGCCAACCTGCTGAACAGTCCCGGACGCATCGAGCGTCTCATGAACGAGGCCGCGCGCCTGAGCGGAGCCACCATCGTGCAAAGTGTGTTCCATGTTTTCAGTCCGCACGGGGTGAGCGGAGTGGTTGTCGTGGAGGAAAGCCACCTCGCCGTGCACACCTGGCCTGAACACCGCTACGCGGCGGTGGATTATTTTTCCTGTGGTGACGTCGACTGCGACGTGGCGGTACGCTATCTCGCGGAGAACCTCACGGCTTCGCGCGTCGAGACAAAGGAAATACAGCGAGGCGTCATCGAGGGTGTCGGCGCCCCTGCGGGCATGCCTCCCGCCTCGAACGGAGAAGGGGAAGCCGCCCTTGCCCTCGGGAACGGAGAGGGGTGCGAGCGATGATCGTCCCTACGCCGACGAAGTATTTCCTGGCGCTTGGTTGCGCGGAAGGAATCACGGAACTAAACGCTTTCGACTCCGCCCTCTTGAACGCAGGCGTCGGCAACACGAACCTCGTGCGCATGAGCAGCATTTTACCCCCCCGCTGCGAGGAGGTCGAGTCGGTGCAGCTTCCTCCGGGCGCGCTCGTTCCCACGGCCTATGCTTCGGCAGCCTCCAAAACGCCAGGAGACGTCATCACGGCGGCGGTGGCGATCGCCTTTCCCGAGGACGAGGAGCATCCGGGCCTCATCATGGAACATCACGGCCACGCCCCGCGCGCGCAGGTGGAAGAGGAAGTCCGGCGGATGGCGGAAGCGGGCATGGCGTTTCGCGGGAAGGAGATACGGGAGATCAAGAGCGTCGCCGCCGAGCACGTCGTGCGCGAGACGGGCGCTGCCTTCGCGGGAGTCATCCTTTGGAACTGACGAAAGCTCCCTTCATGCCGCAGGCACCCCCCCAAAAGCCGGCCACATGGTTCACCGAATACCATGGCCCCGGCACCGGCCTCACGATGAAGGTGCTGCGCACGGTCTATTCCGCAAAAAGTGCGTTTCAGGAAATCACCCTGGTGGAGACCGAGGATTTCGGGCGCGTGCTCCTGCTCGACGGCATTGTCCAGACCACCGAGCGTGACGAGTTCGTCTACCACGAGATGCTCGTGCACGTGCCCATGTGCACACATTCCAACCCCAAGAACGTTCTCATCATAGGCGGCGGGGACGGCGGCTGCGTGCGCGAGGCGCTGAGACACGGGACGGTGGAGCAGGTGACACTCGTCGAGCTCGACCGGATGGTTGTGGACTGCTGCCGCGAGTTCCTGCCGGGCATTGCCGGAAAACTGGACGACCCCCGGGTTGAAGTGCGCATCGAGGACGGGGTGAAGTTCATCAAGGGTCATGAGGCGGCATTCGACGTCATCATGGTCGATTCCACGGATCCCGTCGCCATGGCGAATCCGCTCACGCAGGTTTCCTTTTTTCGTGCGGCGAAGCGCGCCCTTCATCCCGGCGGCCTCTACGCGGCGCAGACGCAAGGTCCCGTGTTCGAGGGGCACAGGATGAGAAAAATCACGAAGCGAATCCGGCGGGTGTTTCCCGGTGCGTCGACGTACCTCGCGAACGTGCCGACCTATCCGGGGGGCATATGGTCGTTCGCGCTCGCACCGAAATCCGCACGCACCGACGTTCGCGCAAAACCCAGACCGCTGCCGCCTGTCGAGAAGACCCACTACTACTCCCCTGCCGTTCACGAGGCCGCCTTCACGAACCCCCCCTACGTGGCGGAGATCCTGAAGTAATGGGCCGGCAGGCCCATCCGCGGTTTCTTTGCGCCGAGAGCGGGTTCAACGAAGCGCGCTGCGTTCTGCTGGGCTGTCCTTTCGACGAGACGGCGAGTTTCAGGCGAGGCGCGCGCCTAGGTCCCGGCGCGATACGGGAAGCATCGGACTGCCTCGAAACCTACAGCC
Organism: bacterium; assembly: GCA_965200245.1. Classification (GTDB taxonomy): domain Bacteria; phylum UBA8248; class UBA8248; order UBA8248; family UBA8248; genus Bin107. The sequence continues at coordinate 1,076,423 of CBDATS010000004.1, forward strand.
CGCATCTGGACAGGGATCTGACCGATATCGCCCTGTGCGATTCGGGTGCCGTCGATTTCCCCCCGAACGATGTCGAAGCCGTCCTGACGGCCATCAGGGCAGAGTCCTTCAGGATATTTCAGGTAGGGAAACGTCCGGTATTTCTCGGCGGGGAACACCTGGTGAGTCTGCCCGTCGTAGAGGCGGCGCTGGAAGTTTTTCCCGGGCTCGTCGTGTTCCAGTGGGACGCCCACGCGGATCTGAGAGAGGAATATCTCGGAGAACGTCTCTCACACGCCTGCGTCATGCGACGCATCCTGGAACTCGAAGGTATCGGTCCGCTTCGCCAGTTCGGAATTCGTTCCGGCACGCGCGAGGAGTTCGACTGGATGCGCGCGAAAGACACACTGCGCCCCCTGACTCCTGAAGCCGTGGCGGCGGTTCTCCAGGAAACGGGCGACCGTCCCGTATATCTTTCCATCGACGTGGACGTCGTAAACCCCGGCGAGATTCCCGGAACGGGCAGTCCCGAACCCGGTGGTCCCGGCCTTGATACGCTCATCGACTGCATCCGCGTGATCGACGTCTCGGGTGCCCGCATCGTCGGCGCAGACGTGGTGGAACTCGCCCCCGAATGGGATCCCACGGGCGCGAGCTCCGTCGCCGCCGCCAAGATCGTGCGCGAACTGGCGCTGGTGATGGGAGCATGAGACAAGCGGGGCGTCAGTGGCGGTTCGGCTTCTGGGCGTTGGCGTTTCTGTGGCTACCGGCGGGTTTGGTCGCTGGCGCAGCCTTGCGCTTCGGGATTGAGCCCACAACCTTTATGGTGATGGAGTCTCTAATCCCGGTTATCCCCTGTGGTCTGCCGCTCGCACTCGGGTGCCGGCGGTTATGGCGGCTAGGTTACCACCGCGTTGCCTGGACGGCGGGGCTCGTGCTCGGTGTCGTTACAGTCGCGACGACGCTGGTGGCGGGTCTGCTCGGCCCGATAGCCATTGTCGTCTGCACGACAGTTTCAAGCCTGCCTGTCTGGGCAGTGGCGTGGTGGCTTGGGCGGCGAAGCTGAGGCCGGGGAGAGGACATCCCGGATTCCGGTGACGCGGGAACGTGCGGCCATGACGGTGACCCTCCGATCCATCACAGGGAGAACCGCCGGGTTTTGATCCGGCCGTCATCTGCGAGGTGATGAATGCCCCGGCACGGCTCGCGGACAGTGATGCCATCGATCCGACTGCTGAAGAACGGGCCCGGGACAAGGCCATGCACCAGGCGGCGAGCCTTGCACGGGCGCAGGGAAGCTTTTCCAACACCATCAGCACACCATCGGCAATGCCCACTGCAATGCCCTCGACTGGCGTTCGCTTCCTCGCCGTTTCATGACCGATGCCGCCCGGCGCGACTGCCGGATGCAGATGAAAAGTCGGTGCGGCACTGGAGTGAGGCGGAGAAGCGCCGCAGAGCCGGCTCGACTGACTCCTTCCCTGGAACTGCCCCCGAATAGACGCTTGACCGGACAGCGCAGGCCGGATCCCGCCAGCCCGGGGCCTTTGCGCCCCGCCTGGCGTACTTCGCGGTATTGGGTGGATAGTACCGGAACACCAAAAAATGACTGTCAAATTGATGATGCCATCACTGATTTGACATGATTCGATGATGCTGTGAGTACCAACGCATGTTCGCACGACATCTCGCACCTGCCCTGCGCAAGGCCGCTACGACCAATCCTGTCGTCACCCTCACCGGTCCCCGAGAGTCCGGAAAGACCACACTGGTCCGGGTGGAGTTCAGGGACCATTACCATGTCTCCCTGGAAGCGTCCGACACGCGGATGCAAGCCCTTGAGGATCCGCGCAGCCTGCTGGCGCTCTCGGATCGGATGATCATCGACGAGATTCAGCGCGCGCCCGACCTGCTGTCATATATCCAGGTACTGGTGGATGAGGACCGGCGCGCCGGACGCTTCATCGTAACCGGATCGCACAACCTTCTGCTGATGAAGTCCGTGGCGCAGACCCTGGCCGGCCGAACCGCGCTGCTGACGCTGCATCCGTTCTCGCTCGCCGAACTGCGAGGCAGGGGAAACATCGACGCCTCGAATCTGGACCGGATCGACTCCACTGGCCGGTCGCCGCCTGCCAGCGCCCCGTGGGAACTCCTCGTAAAGGGCTTCTATTCCTGCATCCACGACCGGCAGGCCGACGCCGGCGAATGGCTGGCGGACTATTTCCGAACCTATGTGGAACGGGTCTCGGACCTGACTGCATTCGAGAACTTCGTCCGTCTGGCAGCCGCCCGGACCGTGCAGGAACTGAACCTCTCTGCGCTCGCCAACGACGTCGGGGTCACCCAGCAGGCAGCGCGACGCTGGCTCAACGCCCTTCAGGCGGGGTTTCTCGTTACAACCCTGCCTCCGCATTTCGAGAGTTACCGCAAGCGGGTTCGCAAGCGTCCCCGGCTGCACTTCATGGATACCGGTCTCATCTGCTATCTGCTCGGTATCCGTGACGCGGCGACCCTGGAGCGCCATCCCCTGCGCGGAAACGTGTCCGAGTCGTTCGTCGTCGCGGAGCTTGTCAAACACCTTTCGGCCGTGCGCCGGGACGTTTCACTGTATCACTGGCGAGATGCCACCGGCCACGAAATCAACGTGCTGATCGATGCCGGCGATCGTCTGATTCCGGTCGAGGTCAGGTCCGGCAGGACCATCGCCGCCACCGCATGCGACACGATCAACTGGTGGACATCGCTGCCGGGCAATCCCAACCGGAGCGGCGTGCTCGTCCATGGCGGTGATTGAAGCTTCGATTTCAGGGGAGTTCGCATCCTGCCATGGTTCCTTGGGGCATGAACCGGACAGAATTCCAAATCGACACCTTGGTGGAAGCGCCGCGGGTGGCAAATGTCACCTTGCGGGCGCCGCCAAGCAGTCGCCTTGATTTCCAGAGCGTTGAACGGGACTGTCGCCTCCTCAAGTCACTGATTCATTTGCTTATTATCCGATAAGACCCCCTATAAGACCCCAATGGACCCTATAAGCCCCCCATAGGACCCTTCCTCTCAAGTTCGCAGCTATCGTCTGGACTCCATCGTGCGGAAACGCCGTGACCAGAAGACAACAAGAGGCCACGCTCTTTCAGGCGAGACAAATCTCTGAAAAATGCAGGTTTTCAAAGGTTTGTCTGCCTGCTCAGTGCCTCAGGTTTCCACACTTACAACAAGCGACAGGGTTGGGTGTTCCATGGAGATTTGAATAAACCCGGTTTCCGTGTGGAACAGGACGGTACACTCTCCCGGGACAATACACACTTTCTTATTGCTATTATGCCTGCTATTCAAAAAAGGAAGAATACCAAAATCCGGAGGGTAAAAATCGAATGCGGTGATTGCATGAAGACTAATACACGACTACGTTTTAATCCTGTTTAATGTCAACCGGCTCAATATCTTCAAGTTCAATAACCGAACCTCTACCAATTTTTTTACGGACCCCCTTAATTCGGATCGGCAAATTCCACATAGGACGGACAATATCGTTCATCATACCTTCCGGCACTTTGACTTTGTGTTCTTTTCCTTCCAGATCGATCACTTTGATTTTGTCATCGTTTTTTTTGGTCGAGTCTGCATATAGCAACCTACCTTGTATGATAGTAGATTCAGTAGCAGTTTGATGTATAGTGGTACTGGCGGTACCCGGTCCAGTGAGTATTGAAAGTTCCGATACAGGTTTGGTCATCTCTGCAATGCGCTCAACCCCATTTCTGATAGTTGTAAAACCCACTTGACGAATACGTTTTCCATCTGGCGCGATTTTCTTCGCGAGGGAAAGAAAGTTTCTCCGATACGTGGGGTCAGGGATTCGCTCCTGTATTTCTGTAACCTTCAAGTTGTTTGCAAACTCCACCAAGTCCATGAATTCATCAATAATTTCGTTTGTCTTCGACGTTTTGGGATGAGGTATTCCTGGAAGAGATGGCTGGCCCGTCGAGCGACCCAGTCTCATTGTCACCGAAAAGCTAGCAGCCCTTGGGGTAGAAAGAAACAACCTATATTCTGTAAGGTTTTTCGGAGGCGGGCCACTTTCTCGAAATGGTCGGTTGTTTTTGCGTTCGACTATACGCTGAATCAGCTTCGACGAGTCGGTCACGCGGCTCAGAAATTCATCAGATGTTACAACCCCAAAGCCCACGTCTTGGCCGGATAGGCTCAACTGCATCTCATTTTCTTCCAATTCGATGCCTCGCAATCCAAGGTGTCTTTTGAAATGGATTTGTTCCAGGAGATTGCGCAGTTCCTCTGCGATTTCTTCAGGAGGATTTTGAGCGAGGGCCTTTGCCACGATTTGCTCGGCCTGGCGAGTTTTATTGCAATCCAACGCCAGAGTCCCGGCGCTACGATGGAGTATCGAGTATGTCGGCTCGATTATTGCGTGGTTTTTGTCCAATTCAGCGATGGCCCTGAGTTCAAGATCCAATGCTTTTTCAAAAAAATCCATCGATTGTTCTCTGTCGCCTTGTACTCGCGCGGTGAGAGCAAGTTCCGCAAATTCCATCGCTTCATTATGAAAATCCCTAAGATCATTCATTTTCCTGAACCTCGGCGAGAGGCTTGCCAAATTCGACTACGATTGCGAAAGCTGGAAGAGTGTTGGCGGAACGGGTCGTCTGCTTCAGCTTTTGTCGGACTCTGTTTTTAACATCACTTTCGGTTCCTTTTCGGATGCCCGAGATTTCCAGCCTCGCCTTCTCTTGGAAGGGTTTGGTTGATTTGTCCCCCACCCAATAATCAAAACCTGTTCCTTTACGCGAACGTTCAAGCACCGTATAGCCAGTCGCCTTCTTCGTCAGTAAAACTGCAATACCCATCGCACCATGTTCGGTAGCTACTTCAGGGTCATTCCATGTTCTCCGGGACTGTTCGTTAACAGGCGGCCAATTTAGCTTGAAGATACTTTTCAGGAAACCCCTGACATGGAGTTGGACTCCTATATCATGTCCCTGTGATTCCAGACACACACCGGCAGCTTCTGCCAATGCAAGGCCGAATTTCGGTGAAATTGCGGGGTGAAAACCATTAACCAAGTCATTTAAGTTCAGCATATGTAGCGAGTTTCATCCATATCCAGTTTGAGATACTACTTATCTTATATCTAAAAACTTAGTATTCATAGTGTAGCCCCAAAATCCAGGGGCTGGATATCAATCCGCAATTTTTGATTGGCTTTTTTCCAGCCAGAGAGAATGCGCCTTTGCGAATTGTCCAGCCTCTCACCCCAATAAGATTTCTATTTTGATTTTTTAAGCGCCATCTATCTTCATCCTTCTGTCTTTCAGCCCTCCTTCTCCAGTCAGGAGGATATCTCCCGTTCTTTGTTCTGGAATGCAGTAAGAACCTATATTTTACTGGCATATGCCTAATAACTTAAAGAAACTGTTTCTGTTTCCTGCTTGACACTCTCACCCCATTCCTGAAAAATTCAGAATGTCATCACTATGGAAAGAGCCCCGATTGCTCAAGTCGGGTCGCTCGCTGAATACAACAGCCTATATATTCGATTTGGGGTCGCTCCCAGAATTCAGGCAAATAGGTGGGAATCCACTTTCTTTCTGTGGTGATGACATGGCCCGGCCTTAGTGGGAAGGGCAGGATATCGTCGTCTTTGCCATGGGAGAAAGTGGAATGAAAAAGACACGCACTCACAAAATAGCACGAATTTGTTTCATCTTGATTGGATTGGTTGGCTCTAAAATGAGTGAAAAGAGAAAATTTCCCCAGCTACGCAAGGCTAGAGGATATTAAATGTCTATTCTGGAATCCCTGCTGGAGACATACCGGACTGAAACCTCAACCGAGCGGGACAGGGGCACGGCTTTTGAGAAGCTGGTTGCGGCATGGCTGGTGACGGACCCGACGCAAGCCGCACGGTTCGAGCGGGTGGAACCCTAGGCGAACTGGAGGCGAAGGCAGGGGCTTGACGGCACCGACATCGGGATTGACTTGGTGGGGACGCGACGGGAGTCTGGTGGCCATCCAGTGCAAGTTCTTCGACGCGGACACGTCCATTCAGAAGAGGCACATCGACAGCTTCCTCTCCGCCTCGGCGAAACCGGAATATGCGGAGAGGCTGATCGTCGAAACCACCGAAGTTCCCTGGAGCGCCAGCGAAGAGACGAGGAACTTAAGGGAGGTACGGGTTGCCGCCAGTTGACCTCACTGCGCGCCTAGCCCGTGAGAGTAGGCCCAGCCCCAAAGACACTACCCTGCTCAACAGGACACTTCCCGGCTTCGGGCTGCGCATCCACCTCCCGGCCCACAAGGTCTGGATCGTGCAGGCCCGCATCTTACTGCATCAGTGATCTGATCTGTTGAGCTTTTTTTCCGTCAACGCATAATCTATCACATTCTTGAGAATTGATTCGCACACAGTTCGACCAAATGGTGTGGGTTTATACGTGAAAAAGCTTTCATCTGTAAGTGGTTCATCTGCCACTACATTATCTTGAGCATAAATCTTGACAGATGTTTCTAGGTCCGTCTCCAACAATCCAATTTGCAACAGTCGTACAATGGCTGAATTCCGAGGGGTATTGGCCAATGCATCCCCCATAGTCTGTATCGGAAAGGGGCGAACGGCTCCATTGTTACAAGCCTGACTCAACAGGGGCCAGCTTATATGATCGAGTGATTTGATCGCATCCTTGACAGCTAGATGACGTTTAAGATCGACTTCACGAAGGGCATTCTTTATTGCTATTGCCACACCTGATATGGACGCTTTTGGATCGTAATCAGGATTGTATGGATTAACCCGAACATTCACTAAATCAAATGGAAGTTGATCAGAATCGGATCGGAACAACAGAACTTCTTCGGGCAAGCGGCATGAGTGAGCAATACCGATTTCATACATCACATTCCCATTTCTTACCACAGTATTGCTGACTTTCTTAATGGTAGTTATGTCAGCGAAAATAAGACGATCATTGGAAATTCCACTGAGAATCTCTGTAAGAACGGAGTCTCCAATCTGACGCATGTCAACACGGTGTGGCTCAAGACCAATACTACGTATAGCCGGTTCAATGACATTTTCCCAACGACTAGTGAAGCGCGCATCAAAACTCACAGCGACAAATACCTTTGACTCGCGCGGAAACGGAGGAAACAGGCCCAAGTAATGTTGTGGATACATTCTGTAACCTTCTTTTACAGTGGACTAAAGTGTTCCTCTATTTTTGCTTTACAATTACGATGCGTTACTGAAAACTACCGACCTCTCCGTGGTACGCAACGCGCTTGTAGCACAGGTTAACATCTGACGCCTTGGCAGCGAAACGAATAAATGAACCGACGATAAACGTCAGCCATCGCTGCCTCCAGACCGTGCCAATTCGACAGATCAAGACTACCTCCAGCATGGAAATTCTATCAATCCCGTCAGCCGCCACTAATACCCGTGAGTAATTTTTCGACTCTAGTGGCAATTTCGTATCGCGCCGGAGATTTTCCAGTCTCAAGCGCCTTGAAATGAGCCCTGCCGCATTCGGTCTTGGCAGTTTCACGGGGTCGAAGATCATCCAGGAGAGTACTCGCCTTCGTCTCAACCACGAAGTACAACCGCTCTCCCGTATCGGAATCGATCAGCACCGCCCAGTCAGGATTGTAGCCCCCGAGCGGCGTTGACACCGTGAACCAGTTGGGAAGCTTAGCATACACCTTGACAGCGATGTTTTTCTCCAGTTCATCCGCGAACCGGGATTCGGTATCGGATTCGAAGATAACCTGCTCATAGACCGATTTCTCTGTATCCTTCATGTTTTTCAGATAGCCGGTGAGCTCTTCCTTTTCGAAAAGTTCCTGGGCGAAATAAGAGTTGTCGCCAATCCGCCGATACCGGATGCCGTCAACCAGTGCCTGTTGCTTGCAACGTTCGATGGACTGCGCGGCGAGTTCGATGAACTGCTGCGGATTCCGCCGGAAGTCGGTGAGACGCCCGCTGGCGATGAGGATGCGACAAATGCTGCGCCTGGTGAGCTGTGTTCTGTCCTGAAGCTCGGTCAACAGATCGGGCAGATCGATGTCGGCCTCATCAAGAGCGACGACCGCCGAACCTGTGGTCTCGGTTGCCTCAACGCCCGCTTGACCGATGGCGATCTCCGCCTTGCGCCACTGCAGGTGTGTCATGTGTATCTCCTGCGCGCCCTTCTTCAGTGCGGCGGCGCATTTGTTCAGGAGTTCCTCATTGTCGAAGGCCACGCGATAGGTGGTCTTGTGCTTGATGCACTCCCACAGTGCCCCAAACTCTGCACTCTGCAGGATGGCCTGACGTGGGCGCACGATTTTACGCTCGTCGGCGTTCCTGATCTGGAGACGCCCGGCGCGCTTGCGCAGCACAGAGATGATTTCCTCTCTTTGCGCGGCGAATTCCAAGGGTATGGCGACATTGTCTTCCCTGATCGCGTCATGGAGGACATCCTGTATCAACCCCTTGTCGTCGATATAGCCAGCGGCTTGCAAATGGTCGTATAGAGTATGTGATCCTTCGAACCCGATGATCGTCGTCAGTCCATCTTTCCCGACCACCGATATCTGTGCGAACTGGTGCGGCTCGACGATGCTGAAGCGGATGCCGGTATCCTTCTCGATTTCATGCTGAAGGTTCTCGGCAAACTCCTCATAGCTCTCCCTGGCAATGACCGTGAGCGTATTGACCTCAAAGCCACGCAAGCGCTCGCCCTGTTGATTCACACAGAGACGCAGGCCACGCCCGATCGTCTGCCGTCGTTCGACCTCGGTTCCGATATCTCGAAGGGCGCATATCTGGAAAACATTGGGATTATCCCATCCCTCGCGCAGAGCGGAATGGGAGAAGATGAACTTGAGCGGTTCACCAAGACTTAGCAGTTTCTCCTTGTCCTTCATGATCAAATGTGTGCGCTTCCTCCAGTACCAGTGTCGTCGGGAGTTCTGTGCCGTTTTCACGTCGATATCGCTGTAGCGCCTCGAAGATCACCCGGGCAAGCACGCTGACAACGATGTGGATGACCTCGGAGGGGACAAGCGAGAGATCGAGCACAGCTATCGCTCCGTTCTTGGCCTGATCAGTGCCAACATAATCGGTGAGCCACTCTTCGAGAACGTGCGAGGTGGAATCGTCCGGGTGGATAACGGATTTCAAACGGCTTTCTGCGAGTAGGCTACGGATGCGAAGGTTCAGGCTGTCGACGAATTGGGCCATGTCCCTCCCGGGCGTAAGCCCAGCGAGCGCCTCGACGTACATGGGAAGGTTCTGCGGATCGAATGGCCTAGGTACATCTGCATCCACCTCCTTACCATCAGGAAGGCCAAGTGCATCGCACGAATCATCGAGCCTTGATAGAACTTCTTTGATGAGGCAAGCATCGATGGCTTGATCATATTGACCGTTTAGCCCCGCGTTGGCTGCTGATTGGCATGCTTCAAAAGCATTGCGGAGCAAATTTGCGTGTGGGTGCTTTTGACCTTCTGCTTCCTTTGCGATAATTTCGATTTCCTTCTGTGCGCTTTCCAGTGCTATTCTGACATTCCTCATATTCGGGAAACGTAGATATTCGCGGCTCGAATGTGCGACGCGGAAGATATTTCTATACGGATTGAGTATCGCAACTACCTTGCTCTCGAAGGAATCAGGAGTTTCCATCGAACCTCGGAGACGGCGAATCGCTTGAAGTAGTACGGGGCGTTGAACACCTGGAGCAGCCCCAGTAAAAGCGGCCCATTCCGCGCCGTTCCACAGCCAAGCGGGTACACGCAGTGGATAGCCATCACCTTCCGAGTCCACGTGAAACAACCGCACGTCAAGGTCACGAAAGGCCCGGGCGTACTCACCGTTCGGGTCGAGCACGATAAATCGGGCGTTAGGACGGCAACTTCGCTCCTTCGCTGCATCTAACGACCATCGTATAAGTCCAGCTACGGAACACGATTTTCCGGCCCCCGTGTTGCCAAGAACCGCCAAGTGCCGCCCAAACAGTTTGTCGGGATCGATGTATACGGGCGCTCGCCCAGCAGTTGGGCAATGACCCAAGAGTATACGTTTGGTCGTTTCATCTTCACCCTCGACAATCGCGCTGAGTTGGTCCGCAGTCGGAAGGTGAACCGGATCGCCCACCGAAGGGAAGACATCGACGCCGCGACGTACCTGGAACCTGAGCCTACCTCCCGAGGGTCGTGTCGTGAGCGTCCCGATTGGTGTAAGGCTCATGATCCGAGACGGGAACGGTAGATCGACGAGACCAAAGTCCTGCTGCATCCCTCTTCGCTTAGGAAAGGGTAGGCGCTCGATACGCACCGAGGAAATAATGCAGGCAGTGGCGCCGCCCTCGTTGGGGATTAGGACGTAGCCGTTGATACGGGGAAAACTGGCGGGTACCCCAGTATTGAGCGCTGTGGCATGAGGAGCGTCCGGATCAAGGAGCACTGAAATTTGGTCGGCAGACACTGCCTCCACCGTGCCGATAATTCGGTGCCCGATGGCTTGGATAAGCGCCGTCATACCGAACTCTCGCCACCTGAAATCTGGCGAACTGGTTGCGGTTCGTCGTTCTTGGTGGGACGAATACGACGGTTCAACAGATCGATCATTCGCCACGTCGTTCGGTCGATGGCGGGCTTGGGCAAATAGTGCTCGACCATATCTTTCAAGCTACCGAAGTGGGACCCGACGAGCAGCGTGATCTGTGCTTTGTGTCCGGTATGGTCACAGAAAGTCGGCAGACGCCCTCCCGCGTCGTCATACGAAATAATGACCAAATGAGTAGAGGGAATACTCAACATGTCCCGGAGTACGCGGTTCACGTGGTCATCCCCGAAGCCGTAGCCATAGGTCACCACCACCGCGTTGGGCTGGCAGACTGCAGCGGCGAAGTCTCGAAACAAATCGGCGTAGGGGAACTCCAGGGTCTCGAAATCCTTGGCGGCATTGGGATAGATGAGCAACTGCTCACTTGGACATTTGGATAGACCAGGATGGTCGTCAGGTGCACCAAAAGGGAGACCGGAGCGTTGTACTTCCAAGCGGCCAGAGGGTCCCGCGGCACTTCGCCAATCCACTGAACCATGGAGTTTGGTAAAACGCACGACGCCTTCAAGGTATCGGGGCTCTCCACGGATTCCCGGGGGATTGTAGTGCAGATCGACACCGAACCTTGACGAATGAAACACGGGAGCAAGAGTACCTACGAAACGGTCGACAACCCTCAACCCCAGCAGATCGCACCCGTACTCGATAAGCCGATCATAGTTGGTCGTGAAAACATGCGCGCGTTCTCGGGTTGCTGCACGACTCCCGAAAGGGATCAGGAAGTCTCCTAGCAAGCGTCGTACCTGCACGGCTTGTTCATTGTTTGTAGCTGTCATGACAGCGTCAATGTCGCGCTCCGTCGCGAGGATTTTCTTAGAGAACGAAGAAAGGGCTTTGTCGAGATTGGATTGCCATTCCTGCAGTGACTTGGCGGCAGCCTGACGAAGGTCGTCGGCATTGTCAACCATGTCCATGTCTCCGGCAAGAATGCGCAAGCCGCCAATCAACTCGATAATGGTACGCGTCTGATCTTCGATGTTGGGGTTCTTGCGTCCAAGTCGTTGCGCGCTTTCCCGTGCTGCCTGCGTCACAGTGTCAGCGTAGTCGCAATCAAACGTAGTCGGGCTCATGTCGACAATTGAAGCGCCCGCGGCACAGGCGACGGCTGTCGTAAGGCCACTACCGAGCAAGACATTCAAGTGCTCGGCCTGAAACAACGCCGACAGCCAGGGCTCAACATGATCCCGGTGTTTCTCGGGGTCGGGTTTGTTATCTATACACGCTTGATAGGGTCCTGCCCGGACCATGTGTTCAGACCAGCTCATGGTGTAGAACCTTCGAGAACTCGAAACGTCCCTGCCATTGCTCCAGTGAGGCAGCTCATGCTTTCGGGACTCTTGTCGTCGAACAGTGTTAGTCGGTTGTTCTTACAGAAACCCTCCCAGAAAAAGGCAAACCTGTGTTTCGGGTATATCTGCTCTCGCGTGGTTGTGGGCTCCGTCCAGTAGAATCTTGGGTTGCACAGCCAGTTGCAGACGACATCCATCACCTGCAACTGAAAATCAAGATTGGACTCGAAACGAGGCTTCATCATGGCTGGGGCGGGTTCCTTTGGGAGAGTTCTGTCAAGCGAACATCAGGCGTTCACCCTTGGGTTCAGGCACGGGATCGCCGAATTCCCGTGTGGTATCAATCCAGAGTTGCATCGCGTCGTTGATGTTCCGTAACGCAGACTCTTGATCGTCGCCGTGCCCCATGCACCCAGGCAACTCGGGCACCTCGGCAATGAACACCCGATCTTCGTTGCTCCAGTAAATGATGATCTCGTACTTGAGCATCAGTCGTTTTCTCCCAGTTGGTATCTCAGGATCAACTGTCGAACCTGTCTCACCTGATAAGGTTTGGCCTGTCCGCCACTGCTCTGCAGTCTGCAGGTTGAGTTTTTCGACCACACCAGCTTTCCGATAGACGTGGTGGCTTCCGCGAACGCGCTCCGCGAATCCCAGATACTGCAACAGGGCACGCAAGTCGGCAAAGCGGATGTTCGCATCCGACCGTCCGTGGAGAATGGTCTGCAGCAGCCACTCATGCCGGTTCATGGACTCTTCTTCCCCCCGTCGGTATCACAGGCTTCGGACGTTCCCGAGGCCACGCTGTTCAAGAATGGCCGCGAGGTTTGTCTTGGCGACATCGTCGGCAAAGGCGCTGTCGCGAAACACGATAGTGGTTTCGCTGGCTGGCGCGAGCGTGTCATGCCAGTCAGCGATCCCGGACGCCAGCGCCTCCACATCATCGCGGGAGATCGCTTTGCCGAGACAAGCGAGGAGCGTACCGGCACCGACAGAGTGCACAGATTTGCCGGCAACAGTCCGGGTCTCAATGGGAATGCAAAGATCGAGACCAAGTTTCAACAACAACCCATAGAGGATGTCCTGCTCCGTGCGGTCGTGTTCGATGTGGTCGAGGCTGGAAAGAAAAGCACTCTCTAGATTGTCCGGCCTGGGATTCCATGGTCGTATGTTGGAAGTATCCAACTTGAAGACACGAAAACCCAAATCGCCATCGTAATCGGGGGTTTCGGTTTTGATCTTAATGCTGGCGCGGCGGAGCCGTTCCTTGGTAATTTCGGCGATATTGCATGGCTTACGAAGCTTCTTGCAATATTCGGCAGCAGTTTTCTGATCTTTATTCTCTGCGCGGAGAGGTTCCGGTATTCTCTGCGCGGAGAGGTTCCGGAAACTGAATGAGAAAATAGCGACGTTTTCCACCGTCTACCGAGTTCTGAATCAAGGTAGCACACCCCGTCGTTCCCGAACCTGCGAAAAAATCTAATACAATATCTTCTTGGTTAGAACCTTGCTCGATAACCTGGCGAATTAATTGTACTGGCTTAGGAAAATCGAAGACTCTTTCGTCAAACAACAAAGCAATATCCGAGGTTCCATCCCTCGCAAACACTTTTTCACCAATCACGGCAGAAAACCCAGTGTATTCCGAACCCAACTCTGTCAGGAACATTTTTCGTCTTGGACGTCCCGAGGAATCTGGAGGCCATAGTATTCGATCCTCCTTAATCAACGAATCCATTGTCCTTTTATCGTACCGCCAACCCATGTGTGGACACGCATAGAGTATTCCTGTATTCGGATTCAGCAAATCGTAGTGAAGGTTTGGTCGCCTATCCGCCGTGGCGATGCCTACCATATTCGCGCTTGCCCAATCACCGCGAGGGTCATTATCAGGGTTGGAGTATTGGCTTTTATCTCGTTCATCTCCCCTTATTCTATTGCCATAGCAGATCATGTACTCATGATCGACTGACGCTCCGTTTACGCTTCGATTGTCTTTGTTTTGTCTACTCTTCCATATGAAGCACGCAAGAAAATTTTCTTCACCAAAAACTTCATCACAAATAAGTCGGAGAGCGGAAATTTTCCCGTCATCAATGCTCACAAATATTATGCCATCATGGAGGAGCAAGTTCTTCGCCGCTTTCAACCGAGGATACATCATGTTCAACCAGTCCGTATGAAACCGCCCCGATGTTTCGGTGTTCGATGTCAACTTACGGCTTTCACTGTCGACCTGCCCCGTCAACTCCAAGTAGTTTTGTATATTGTCGTGAAAATCGTCCGGATAAACAAAATCTTTGCCGGAATTGTAAGGGGGGTCGATGTAAATGAGCTTCACCCTGCCAGCATAACTCTTCTGCAAGAGTTTCAGGACTTCCAGGTTATCACCCTCGATCATCAGGTTCTGGGTCGTGTCCCAGTCGACGCTTTCCTCAGGACATGGCCGCAGTGTGCCGGTCGAAGGCGTGAGCGCAAGTTGCCGCGCCCGACGCTTGCCATGCCAGTTGAGGCCGTACTTCTCCTCACCCTCGTCCACGGTGTCGCCGAGAAGCTGACGGAGCACCTCTTCCCGGCTCGCTGCTTCCTCTGCCGTAACGGAACGGTGGAAGTCGCCTGTGATCGCGGCTGTCTGAAACGCCCGCACCGTGTCAACCCAGCCCCGGTAGAGGGTGTAGAGCGTATCCCGAGGCTGGCGGGCCAGGGCAAGAGCGTCGCGAAATGCTACGAGTTTTTCGTCGGCAGGGTCGCCACAGAACTGTGTGGCGACGATCTCACCGTCGATGACGACTTTCCCCGCCTCCCCGAGCGACCGGCGTTTGTGAGCCAGCGAAATCTCCGGCTTCTCGTCCCACCAAACGATCAACAGCACCGGGTAGGGCACGGCACGGTGGACCAGTTCGACCAAGCGGCTGGCACGCGCGGCAAGTCGTAGTTCTAGCTTCAGGACAACAATCTCAAGATATTCCCGCTCGGCATCGCGATATTCGGCAATTCCGATCGTCGCCGGCTTGAGTGTTGCGACCCATCTCAATTCCTCGATCCCTTCCCGGATGCGCCGCCGGTCGCCAACCGTGAACGCGCTGTTTTCAAGCAATAACGTCTTGGGCACACAGTGCTTGACGAACGCCTCAGGAGGGAGTGCAAGGGCTGCGAAGGGATCGAACGGCGTCATGCCGAATCCTCCGGCAACACGGCGAGAAACGCCACCACCTCAAAATCGTCCATCCCGGCAAACTCACCGGGCATGACATGCGTGCCTCCCGGTACGAACAAACTCGCGATGGCGCGCTCCTCACCTATTCCAATGATAGAGGACACGGCGGCGGCGAGCAATCGCTGCGCAGCCCGCATGTCTTCGCCCCGACGGGTGGCAGCGTCGAAGCGGTTGCAGGCAAGGGCGTCCGGCATGTCCTTGCCGAGACAAAGTCGCTTTAGACGGTCGAGAACTGCTTTGGCTTGGGTGAACGGCAGGGGCACCAATCCGTCCTCACCGACATGAACGAGATAATGCGGCACCAAGGGATAGTCTGGCTGGAATCGGGTTTCGGCTCCGTTTCCCTCGGCGCGCAGACAAAAGATGATGCCGGGTGGAATGTCATCGGCCGTGACAGTGATTGCATGCACTCCGAGCGGAACCGATTCCAAGGCCTCCGGGTTGACCCTGCGATAGTCCGCCAGATCAATCCGGAAATCGGTTAGTGTCAGATCAGCGATCGAGACCCCTGAGGACAGGTCTTCGAGATCGATCACCGCATCCTAGAGCTTCAAAAGCTGTTTACGACGGTAAGCCAGATCGTTCATCGGATCGCCCGATTGCTGCTCGATCAGGTTTTCCTCGCCAGTGGCCGAGACGTCGAGCAACACCATCCTCCCACTCACCCGCTGCTCCAGACGGTGGTATTCCTCCAGTTCCATGTTAGGCCAAAAATTGACGAGTTGAATGCGTTCGTTGGGCGAGCCGATGCGGTCGATGCGGCCGAAACGCTGGATGATGCGAACGGGGTTCCAATGGATGTCATAGTTTATGAGCCAGTCGCAGTCCTGGAGGTTCTGGCCTTCGGAGATGCAGTCAGTCGCGATCAGAAGATCAATTTCACCCTCACCTGCAAGATCATCTGGCCGTTCCTTGGTCCGGGGTGCGAAGGCGGTAAGGATGGAGACGAGGTTGTGCCGCAGGTCCGGCAGGGTCGTCCGGTTTTGCCCCGCACCGGTAACCAGTGCGGACTGTACTCCCAAGGAATCCCGCGCCCAAGGTGCCAACACGTCATAAAGATAACGTGCGGTGTCAGCAAATGCCGTGAAGACGATGACTTTACGGTTGCCAGTATTGATCGGAGCACTGCATTTCCGATCGATCATCTCGCGCAGTTCAGCAAGCTTGGCGTCGCGGTCGGTGGTCACCTGCCGGGCCGCGGCATGGAGCGTTGCTAGTCGGTTGCGGTCTTCGATCAAATCCTGTCGCCAGCGGACCGGGTCGACATCCTGGAGCAGAACCTTGACCTTGCGGCCGACCAGAAGGCTTTCGAAGGCCGGGTCCTCAATGTCGATGTCTCCGATATCGAGTTCCTCAAGTTCGTCGTTTTGTTCCTCTATGCGCGCCAGGAGCACCTCGACATCGGCCAACTGACGCTGAACGGTCAGGGCGAACGCGACGACCGAACTTTCCATGCGCTTCAGTACATTCACGCGAAGAAGCTGGATAAGGCTCTCTTCGCGATCCTTTTGCCGGAAAGTCCCGTCTCCACTGCGAAGTCGGGTACTGTATTTTGTGTCATATGCCTCTTGCCTGTGCGGCAGGACATAGCGAAGCGGCGCATAGGCGGCAAGGTTCAGGCGGCGGATCTCCGCATTGATTTCGTGGATCGAAGGGAATTTTCCTGCGAGATCGACATCCGGTTTGACATTAACCGGCCTGAGACGCTCCGGAAAACGGCCTGTTTCACGGTCTCCATAGTACTTTTCGAGGTGCCGGCGAGAGCGGGCAATCGTGAGACGGTCCAATAACGTAAAATAATCGAACCCCAACATGTCCACGAGCCGAGATGGTGTGCGTTCGCTTTCGCCAAGTTCGAGCCAGCGGTTGAACTGCTTCTGCGCACGTTGCGTCGTGCCGTCGATACTGGACACACCGTGATCCGACAGCGCCTTGTCGTCACCCTCGGTGGCGAAGGCGATCTGGTTGCGGAGATCGACCAAACGATTGTCCACAGGCGTGGCAGAAAACATGAGGACCCGGGTTTTCACACCTTCCCGGACGATCCGGCGCATGAGCCGGTCGTACCGCGTCTCACTGCCCTGACGTGGCGAACGCTTGTTGCGGAAATTGTGTGACTCGTCGATGACGACGAGATCGTAGTTGCCCCAATTCACATGGGCGAGATCAATATCGCCCGATCTGCCACCGTCGCGAGATAGGTCGGTGTGATTGAGAATGTCGTAGTTAAAACGATCGCGCGCGAGGATGTTGCGACAGTCATTGGCACAGTAGAGGGTCCAGTTGTCGCGTAGCCGCTTCGGGCAGAGTACAAGGACGCGATCATTGCGAAGTTCGTGGTATTTGATGATAGCCAGCGCCTCGAAGGTTTTGCCAAGCCCGACGCTGTCGGCAATGATGCAACCGCCGAACCGTTCGAGTTTGTCGATGGCGCCAATGACCCCGTCACGCTGGAACTTGAACAGTCTCTTCCAGACTTCCGTGTTGCGAATCCCAGTCTCCGACTTGACGACCCGCTCTTCGTCAAGTTCGCCATCCTCGGTTCGAAACAGGTGGTGCAAGATCAGCGCGTAGATGCTGGACGGAGCCTGGTGCACAGCAAGTCGGCGCAAAGCAGCCACCAAGTCCTGCTTACCGGCGCTATTTTCCGTGAGCCCGGACCATTGCGCATCGAACCATGCGCCCAGCCGTTCGCATTCTTCGGGCGTCTCGGAAGCCTGAATCAGATTGAGAGGATTGCCTGGTGCAAGGCCCAATCCGTCGGTGCTGAACGAAAATGAACCGAGCAGAGCTTGCTCTGAGCGACCGTCGCCATTGCGCAACACGATAGCCCCCTGTGGGACCGACCCGTTCGCTCTGCGCGCATCGGCTACTTTTTCGATCCAGGCCGCACAATGGCCGGCGAGCCAGCGGCCTTGCGGACGATTGCGTACCGTTCGGTCCACAGCAGACCCCAGCAGGTCGAGGTCGGCATCATCAGGTGGCAAAACGATCCGCGCGCTAGTCATCCGCGCCAGATTTCCGGCAAGTTCTCCAAAGGCGAAGAGCGATAGCGTTAGGGAAGCAAGGTCGACCCGATTGCCGGCGCTTAGCCAAGGCCGGATAATATCGACCACGCGATCGGAACCGGTGTTGGGAACGAGTCTCATCGTGGGTTGGCAATCCAGTGACTGACGGTCTTGATACCAGTGTTGCAGAATTCACACATGTTCCGCGCTACCACAGCAAGGCCCCGACTTGTTGTCTCTGCCACAAGAGAGGCGTTCGGAACATGATCGTAGAGCAACTCTCCATACCGGCTCTTTTCTCTCACGATCTGCGCGCCCGGGCGTCGGCTATAGTCCAGTCGACGATTCGGTCTTCGAACCACGCGTCAATTAAGATCATGGAACCACTCGGCGAACCCATCCGGGTGATAGCCAAGGGCCTGACGACCGATAACGTTGAGAATCTCCGAGACAATGATGGAAGCGAAGTCAAGGTCTTTCTCGGTGATTGAATCGAGAATGCGGCAATTCGTGGCTCGGGCTGAGGTGCATCATTTCAGATACGACGTCTGTGTCGATCAACCACGCAAGCAAGACAATCACAGCCCCTCCTCACGGAAGAAAACAGCGGCCTGTAGCCGCATCGTACCAGAGACGACAGATCGATCCCGTGGTCCTCCTCAAAATGCCGCGCGAAAGCATCGGACAGCCTTGGCCAGTGCTCGGCCTTCTTACGCTTCTCCCGGCTCAGGCGACGCACGAACTTTCCTATAGATATTCCGAACTCCCGGTCTCGCACTTGAGTCACGCTCGACCCTGAGCTCGATGCCACGGACATGGTACTCATTTCAGCGTCTCTTCGACCCGGTTTGCAACACGTGGGAAATCACTCGAGAACAACCTTGTGTTGCTTACAAATCACAATTTTCTACTTGACGAACTAAACCACCAAATACAGGGTCATCATATTTGGGAATTTTGATATCTATTGAGTCAAGGGTACAATTTCGTCTCCAATTGACTCAGATTGCGATGAATCAATCAAAGAGTGTCTCCATTTCGAGTATTTTCTCCGCACGGATCACTATCCCAATATTTATTGGGATATTTGTTCTTGTCACAGCTGTCACAGAAGTTGGTATGTTTGCCACGACAATTTCACCATCTACAGTCTGTTCGTAGCCAGCAAACAATACACCCAACAACTCCACGTGTGCACCTCCTCCCTGAATAGAGATATTCTGTCCCGCTTTTATGGGCAATTCAGGCGTGTACCTGAAGACTGGCGACCCGCTGGAGCCCGGGTAGACGGCGCAATCAATGAGAAACTCCTGTTTACCTTCAAAATCTACCCCAGGATGTGTGGCTGTAATTCCTCTTCTCACGAGCGGAAAGTTATTTTGGCTATCCCACAAGCCTATAGGATATCCGACCATAACAGTTTCTTCTATCAGTTTCAGAGAGCCTATCTGGTCGCATTTTGGAATCAGTCTTTTGTCTACGGAAGACACAAAAGGCTGAAGGCTTTTTATCTGCTGAGTCGGCTTGCCAATAGGATGCATTTTGATTTGATTTATCGGAATCGCGGCTAGATCAACTGATGTGTCAGGGTGGCCAATCCAGGTATTTTCCAGTGCGGGTACCAAGATAGGAATAAGCTTTCCAGGGACAGGTTCGCCGTCTGCAGATTCAGCAAATGAAAATTGGAGACCAATCATGTTTTCTATAACATGTTTATTGGTAATAATGACGCGCCCCACACTGCCTCCAAAATCAAACACGAAACCTGTTCCCCAAGAAGTCTTGTTATTGGCGTCCCTGCATTCAAGCCGCAAAGTCACGAAGACAAGATATTCGGAATCGTTAAATAATCGATTTTCATGGGATATATGCCTTTGATCGTTTCATAGAATGAATTGCCGAACCGGCCGTATCAACTTCACACTGGCGCACGAGTTTGAACACTACCTCTTCCATCGGCAAGAGTACCCAATGATATCCGGTGCATCCAGCAAGACATGTATTCCTAGAATGGCCCTTACCGATAGACCGAACGGGAAGCAAATGAATTTGTCGCAACACTGCTGACGCTACTCGGCGACTTCCGCCGCCAGTTCTCTTCACAGATAAGCCCCTACTGGATAAAATCGGTGAGTGTGCCGAGTGCTATGGCGTGTTGCTTGTTGCCGCCAAGTACGCTGGCTTGATTACACAAAGCGCCGTTCAGCCCTCATGGTATCAAGAGATGGTTTCATATTCTGGTCGCGGTCGAGTTCCGAGGCGCTCGAGACGGGGGTTTTCTTTTGCACGGCCAATCAAGAACCCGTTATCATCCCCGGGGCTTCACCAGTAATGTAGCCTGCCAGTCTGGGCAACGCCAATGATGTGTAGAGCAGAGCCCGGGTATTTGGTGCCCTGAGGCCTGCGAGGAAATCATGCTGGTTTCCGATCGATACACTTTCATTATTTTGCTGCCCCATCTAGATGATTACCCTGCTCACAATGAGTTCCCTGAGGAGTTGGAAACCGGAGACTCCTGTGGCCACATAACCAACCGCAATCCGGGCACCTCTTGATTAGGGCAGGTATCAACAAAAGAAAATTAAGAGATAGGGTGGACGAGCTCTGAATCGAGCAGAAATTTCCTGGCAATTTGGAAAAAAGGCTCATCATGGTACAGCGAAAACATAAGTGGAATTTCCTAGTATAAGGCCTTGGCAATCTTTCCCGTTCGGTGTGTGAGGAAGGGTACAAGCTTCCTCTCGACGGTGTAACCTGACATATCGATATTCCGGAGAAAAAGGGACGCGAAGAAAAGGAACCAGAACTTGTGATGGCAACGACCATGCGGCTGATCTCGCTAATCAGGCCCACGCCTTACTTGTCGATATTCGTTCAGATGCCGAACTCTACGTGCGTGTAAAACTGACTGGCGAGATTTTGCGTAATCAGATTGAGCGTTCTCGCCAAGAAAACCAGGGGCCTCGGGTCAAGCGTGCCAGTGGACATTTTTTCGCGACTGACACTCCAATCCTTCGAAGGACTCATGACCGACTTTAGGGAAAGGGATGAGTCTGTCCCTAATCGGCATCCGCCGGGGGGGGGGGGGGGGGGGGGGGGATAAGTTTATGCAGGAGGCATGAACTCAGGGACACGGGACAGCTCTACTTGGCGTTATGCCTAGCTTCTCTTATAAAATATATGGAATGTGTAGAATGCCATGCCTTTCGTTGTTAATGACGTACCGGTGCACTTTGATGATGCGCGTTCACAGGCACCATAGAATGCCTTAGAGCGTGTTCGTGATTTTCAATCTCAATGTTCCAAAACATCATCTTCAACCGGTTGTCGTGCCACCAGAAATAAAGAAACAATCGCCTCGTAGTCGCTAGCCATATCCTCGTCCAATCCTCGTTCCTCTTGGCACCGTGTCCACGCTGCGTCGCGTGCTCCAGTATAACCTTGTGCCTTCAAGACTACTTCGCCCAGACGAATCATATCGTGACCCTTGAACTTTCCGCTGACGAATTCGACGATTTGGTCATCGGCCTGTTATTGAACATCAACTGCCGACACGACCGATGTTGACACTGTAGCGCTAATATTCAGGTGAATGAGCGGACGGGGTATCCGAGGGTATCGTATTCTCGACTATGCGGTCGACGAAGGCGGCGGAACTAGCATCTGAGGCTCAGGCCCTTTGTTTGGACCCGCGTCCGGCACCGAGATGTAATCCAACTGCCGCCCGCATTCGAACCGCACTCTTTCTATTAGCGTTTTCCGCGAACGCGGTGTCTCGTGGTCAGACGGCAGCGAACCTTCGGATCTGGACCGGCTTCCGGTTATGCTGTGTGTGCCAGAGGTCGTACTGCATCTGCTGCGTCAGCCAACTCTCGGGGCTGCCGCCGAATGCTTCAGACAGCCGGGTCGCCATCTCGGGCGATATGCCGATGCGGCCGCAGAGCAGCATCGACAGCGTGCTGCGCGACACCGCAAGCCCCTTCGCGGCCTCGGTAATCGTCAACCCGAGAGGTTTGAGGCACCGGCGCCGGATTAATGCGCCGGGATGGGGTGGGTCGTGCATAAGCATGGACATTACCTCCCTAGTGATAGTCCAGATAACCTATATCGGCGACGTGCCCGTCCTCGAACCGAAAGGTGATGCGCCAGTTGGCGCGGACCGTCACCGCCCAGAATCCGTCATAGCCGCCCCTGAGGCGGTGCAGCCGGAAGCCAGGCAACTCCATGTCATTCGGGGTTGCCGACGCATTGAGGCGCGCCAAGAAGTCGCGCAAGGTCTCGTCATGTTCCGGATGGATGTGACGGTCATCGCCACGTTCCATGAAGCGTCTGAGTACCCGGCTCCTGAAGTTCCATTATCATGACCGACCGTAATACGCACTATGGCACATATCAACGCACCTAGAACCTCACCGCCGCCGAACCAGGCACCTAACTACTCTCCCACATACCATAGAACTCGTGATATCGGCACCTGATACCCAGAGAACAACATCGCGCCAGATCGAAAGCTTCCCTTCACACCAAGGGGTTGCAACGGAGCAGATCGGGACTTCGATCAGATGTCGGTTTCAGTGGTTGTCTGCTCCCGAAACCGAAATAAACCATTGAATGAGAGTTCCAAGCAGAAACCAGATCGCGTCCCCAATTCCGGACACCAACATCGGTCATGCCCGCTAATTTGGGAATCCCTCTCCACCCGCCTCGGCCTCGACGGCTTCGGCCATCTCCGCCATCGAAAAGAATATGAAATCGGTGGTCGGGATCGTATCGACCTTCCCCGTCGACCCCCAGCTTCCTCCCTCGGAGAGCCTCTGGCGGTCGATCCAGGCATTGGCAAGACCGAATCGGTTCGCGGGCGCATGGTCGTGACGCAGGCTTTGTGCGGTGTGCAGGATGTCCGTACGCTCGAGCCCGAAATCGGATTTCAGGTGCGAGAGGAGGTATTCGAAGTTTGCGTCGGCGGGCTTGTAGGAACCGATGTCCTCGGCGGTGTAGATCGCGTCGAACCCGACGCCGAGTTTCCGGTTCGAGGCGGCGAAACCATCCCGGTGGACGTTCGAGAGGATGACGAGCATATAACGCTGCTTCAAGACGCGCAGCGCGTCCGCTGTGTCGGGGAACGCGGGCCAAAATGGTACCGATGCACCGAATGCCTCATCGAGCGCATCGCCTGTTTCAAGCCCCAGGCTCTCCGCCATGCTCCGGTGCACTCGGGCCAGGAGATCGGGATAGCGAAGTTCGGGGGACGCGTGTTCGTGGTGGGCTTCCCATTTCGCGAAGGAAAGGAGTGCGGCGTCGCGCGTCACCTCGCCGTCACCGGTCATGATAAGAGGTTGCAAGGCGTCCCAGATTCCGCTCTCCCAGTCAATGAGCGTGCCGTAGCAATCGAACGTCAGTACCTTGTAATCGGTCAGGCGGGCCATGGGTTCGGGCATCCTCGGGAAAGGGGTTCGAATACCTGGCACTGGCAAGTCCAGGTTATGTTCGGGCAAGGTATCTACGACCGCGTGCAGGGGATGTCAAGGGCTGCCTGGGAGGTGCGATACAACAGGGTCGCCCGGCGGTTGGATCTGTCTGTGTCAGATACCCGTCATTCATCAACCCGTTTGCATGGCAGAGCGGAATGTTTGTATAGTATGTGTGTTATCTTGGCTTGCCTGATTGCATACAGTATACTTTTTGGGTGGTCCCGTCCCGCAGACGCAGGTTGGCGGAACCGGCCGATAATGAAAGTGTTTTTGCAGTTCTCTCATTACATTGCCTTTGGAGACGCCCATGGCCGAAGAAAAACCCCGCCAATTCGTAGGAAGTGTGGAATTCAAGAAAGGTCTCGAAGGGGCCATAACGAACGAGAGTTCCATCAGCTACGTGGATGGAGCGAACGGCAAGCTAATCTATCGCGGATACAGCATCGACGATCTCTGCGCCGGCGGCGGGGGATACGAGGAAACGGCCTATCTGCTTCTTTACGGAACACTCCCCACCCGGCTCGAACTCGATGCCTTCAATGCGGATCTGGCTTCCCGCCGGGCGATTCCCCCGCGGGTGAAGGGCCTGATCGTGCAGGTCGCCGATATCTGCCATCCCATGAGCACGCTGCGCACTGCCGTCTCCATGCTCGGGTGCCTGAATCCCAGGGAGTTCGAGGTGACGGTGGAGAACAATTTCGACATCGCCCTCACGCTCACGGCGCAGTTCCCCACCCTCGTGGCGGCCATCCAGCGGGCGAGGCGGGGCGATTTCATGCTGGAACCCGACCCCTCGAAGGGGCTCTCCGAGGATTTCCTGCGCATGATGACGGGTGAGACGCCCGACGCCCGCACCGTGGAGGTGATGGACATGGCCCTCATCATCCACGCCGAGCACGGCATGAACGCCTCCACCTTCTCCTCGATGGTCACGAACAGTTCGCTCACGGATTTCTACAGTTCCATTGTCGCGGGCATCGGCTCGCTGAAGGGCCCCCTTCACGGCGGCGCGAACGAGGCCACCCTGCGCACGTTCCAGGAGATTGGAGACCCGGCCACGACGGAGGAATGGTTTGCGGCGGCGAAGCAAAAGAAAGTCAAGGTAATGGGCTTCGGCCACCGCGTGTACAAGGCATACGACCCGAGGGCACGCCTGTTCGACCCCATCGCCAGGGAATTCTCGGAACGCGCCGGCACGGGTCACCTCTACGAGATCGCGAAAAAGCTCGAAGCTCTCGTGGTAGCGGATCTGGGCGGCAGGGGCATTTTCCCCAACGTCGATTTTTTCTCGGGAATAATCTATGACGCCATGGGCATCGACACGGACATGTTCACGCCCATCTTTGCCGTGCCGCGCATCGCCGGGTGGTCGGCGCGCATTCTGGAGTATCTGCCCGAGAACCGGCTTTTCAGGCCTCGCGCGGTCTACATCGGCGACCTGGAGTCACAGTACACGCCGATTGCCGAGCGTGGCTAGACAAAAACGCGAAAACTCAAGGGCGGCTCCCGGGAGGGAGTCGCCTTTTTTCGTCCGTTTCCTGTGTAACCCGAAACCGTGAAGGGGTCTCCGTGGCGTTCGAAGAGGGCTTTCTGGTCGAGACGAAAGGATGGACGGACGTTCTGAACGTCACGCCTCAGGTGGAACGCATTGTTTCGGCAAGCGGGGTGCAAAGCGGAATCGTCCTCGCCTTCACGCCCGGATCGACGGCAGGCCTCACGACGATAGAGTATGAGCCGGGCGCGGTTTCGGATTTGAAGGACGCCGTCGCCCGCCTCGCGCCCGAGGGTATCGCCTATGCGCACGATGCGCGCTGGGGGGACGGGAACGGTTTCTCCCACGTGCGCGCCGCCCTGCTGGGGCCTAGCCTAGCACTTCCCGTCCGGGGAGGGACGCTCCTCACCGGAACGTGGCAGCAGATTGTCCTGATCGATTTCGACAATCGCCCGAGGAGCAGGCGTGTGGAGGTGCAGGTTCTGGGCGATGCGTCCTGATCAATCCGCGCCGGTCTCGCACACGCCGGCACGTTGATCGGAAATCGTGACACCCGAATTCCGGCAGGGAAGCATGAACGGCTAGTCGTCGCCTTCTGCGAATTCCTCGAAGGTGTAGAACAACCCATCCAGCACCCGCGCCGCCTGTTCGTCCACGCCCGGCTTGTCGAGGGGCAGGTCGATGGCGTAGCGGAACACGCCGTCGTGGTAGTGTTCCACCTTGTGCTCTTCTTCCTCGCCGGCTTCCTCCATGCCATCATAGATGAAATCGTCAATCGGGTCCTTGCTGTCGAGGATGGCGTGTTCGATGTCCTCGTTCATGTAGCGATCAGCGGTGGCGAAGCTGATCCGGAGCTTGCCCTCGGCTTCGTTCTTCTCGAACTCGAACCAGCAGACATCGTTCACGACAAGCCGGATGGATCGGCCCGCCGGATCGGGTTCGGGCGTGAAGCGGTCGTCTGCGGCGTAGCGTTTGATCATGCCTGTAATGATGTCAGCCAAAACGGAAGCCTCCATGCACTCGGGTTTTTGGGAATGTGAAAAGCGTTCCTGCCTCGTTCGGGGGGAAATATAACTTGGAGTCCTCGTTTCGCCAAGCGGCGCCTTGGCCCGAAAACCCGGGGTTGCCCTGTCACGGCGGCCGTTCGTTGCAGGAGAGGTCCGGCAGCGTTCCCGAAACGCGAAGGGGGTGAACGGCGCGCCATTCGGGCAACTCCGCTCACCCCCAGTGCAGCCTGGGTTTTCAGCCTATTTCTTCATCGTCATGTCTTTGATGAGTTGCGTATAGGCGTCGTAATTCGGTTTTCTGGTCTTCTCGTAGTCGCCACCGCTCATGAACTGCACGCCTTCGCCGATACTGCGCATGAAGCGCTTGAAGGACTTGTTCTTCGTGAGCTTCACGAAGGCCTCCCGCAGGGTTTTCAGCCTGTCGGCGGGCGTCTTGGAAGGCGCAAAGAAGACGCGATCCATCTTGAAGCCCACTCCCTTGTAGCCGAGTTCCTCCGTGGTGGGGACATCCTTGAAATCCTTGTCCTTCGATAGGCGCTTGTTGCCTGTGAGCGCGAGCACGGTGACCTTCCCGGCCTTTTTGTGGGGGCGAAGCTGGGTCGGGAAGGCGATGCCCACATCGTCCTGGCCCGAGAGGACGGCGCGCAGCGCCGGACCGCCACCTTTGTGCGGGATGAAATTCACCTTGATGCCCGCAGCGCGCACGAACTGCATGGAGGGCACGTGACCGGCACCCCAGACACCGCTGTGGCCCCAGTTGACCTTGCCGGGGTTTTTCTTGGCGTGCGCGACGAATTCCTTCATGGATTTCCACGGCCTGTCTGCCAGGGAGAAGAACACCGGCTGCGCGTGGTTGATCTTGGCGACGGCCGAAAGGTCGCGCATCGTGTTGAAGGGCACCTTGCGCGTTTGCGGCACGAGTTGGTCGAAGCCGTTGTGGCTGAATAACAGGGTGTAGCCGTCCGCCTTGGCCTTGGCGACGAAACCGGTGCCCTTCATGCCCGCGCCGCCTGGCACGAGTTTCACGACCATGGGCTGGCCAAGGATGTCGGCGATGATGCTGGTGATGCCACGCGCGTGGAGGTCGTGGCTGCCGCCCGCACTCACCGGCAGGACAAGCGTGATGGGCCGATCCGGGTAGGCCGCCGTGCTCGCGGCAGGCGCGCCCAGCGAGACGACGAGGCCCAGGATGGCCAGGATGACGAAGAAGCGTCTTTTCATGATGGTCTCCTTTGATGAACGTGCCCTCATGAGACGGCGTGCCCCCTGGCCCGCCGCCACATCGGGCGAAAAATGAGGTAAACGATCCATGCCAGCGCCGCTACCAGGAAAGCGGACGCTATCGGCCTTTCGAAAAACAGGTACGACAACGGGGCGCCCTTCGCGTACAGCATCGACTGGCTCAGGCGGTATTCTATCGGCTCGGCCAGCACGAAGGCGATGATGAGAGGCGCCAGATCGAACTTGAACTTCCTTAGAATATAGGCGCATACGCCGATGATGACCATCAGTATCACGTCGGTGTTCGCTCCCGTAGAGAGCGTGCCCACGAAAGCGAGCGCCACGATGACGGGGATGAGATACGCCTTTTTGAACTGAATGGCTCGGGCGAAAGGCTTGAGCAGGACGTAGCCCAGGAAGAAGAACAGCACGTTCGCCAGCACCATCGTGAGAATGAGCGCGTACATGAGCGCGCCCTGTTCCTGGAATATCTGGGGTCCGGGCCGCATGCCGTGGGCCACGAACGCGCCGAGCAGGATGGCCGTCACGTTGTCTCCCGGAATGCCGAGCGTCAGCAAGGGAACCAGCGTGGGACCGTTCACGGCGTTGTTGGCGGCCTCGGGTGCTGCGATGCCGTCGAGTTCGCCCTTGCCGAAGTTCTCGGGCGTCTTCGAGGCACGCTTCGCCGCACTGTAGCCGATGAAGGCGGCCACCACCTGTCCCACCCCCGGCACCATACCGATGCCCGTTCCAATGGCGGTCGAGCGCAAGATGGAACGGATCGACGCCTTGAACTCGCGCCAGCGCAGACGTTCTCCCGTCCTGGAGAGGTCCACGTGTTCGCCGATGAAGCGCACCGTGCGCGATTCGACCGCCTCGAGTATTTCCGGCATCGCGAAGATGCCGATGGCCAGCGGGATGAGAGGAATGCCCCCGCTCAGGGCTTCCAGGCCGAACGTCATGCGTGTGGCGCCGGTGGTGGCGTCGGTGCCGATGAAGCCCAACCCCATGCCGATGCAGGCGGCGATGGCTCCCTTGAGCCCTGAATCGCTCGAGACGCTCGCAATGAGCACGAGCGAAAAGATGATGACGGCGAACACCTCGGGCGGACCGATGAGCAGCGTGATGATGGCGATGGGGCCGATCAGCGCCAAGGTGAAGACGTCGGACACCGTATCGGCGATGGTGGAAGAGAACAGCGCCATCTCGAGCGCCTTTCGCCCCTCGCCCTTGCGGGTGAGCGCGGGACCGTCGAAGGTCGTGGCAATGGATGCGCCCGTTCCCGGAATACCGACCAGAATCGCCGGGATGCTGCCCCCGTAGATGCCGCCCTTGTAGATGCCAATCAGAAACGGGATGCCGAGCATGGGTTCGAGCTTGAAGGAAATCGGCAGGAGGACCGACATGGCGAGAATGGTGGTGAGACCCGGCATCGCGCCCACGAACATGCCGATGGTCAATCCTGCGCAAATGTAGAGATAGGTGTCCACGCGCATCAAGAGAGCGAAGGCCTGAAGGAAAGCGTCGAGCAAGACAGGGCCTCCCTATTTTCCCAGGAATATGCCGGACAGAAACTTCATGATCACATCCTCGACCACGGCGATGGCCTCGTAATCGCTCCTCGGCAGCGAGATGAGCAACATCCTCTCGAAGACGAAGCGCACGACGATGGGCATCAGGATGGAGACGGGGGCGACGATCCATATTTGCCGTATACCCAGATACCAGATGACCACGCCTGCCATCAAAAGCGTCGACAGACCGTAGCCAAGTGCAGAGACCAGAAGGGAATAGGCGGTGATGACGGCGATCATCAGCACCCCGCGCCGGAAGCGTTCCGCTTCGCCCGGATCCTCGGCGGACTGGACGTGGCGTGCCCTTTGCCAGGCACCGATCAGGTAGAACCCGCACAGGACGGCGAGCACGGCGAAGGCGAGTCTCGGGAAGAAAACGGGCGTGAGGCGCAGGAAATCCTGCGCAGAGGATATGCCACCCGACGCGATGAAGTAGGGCATGAAGATCGCGAACCCCGCCGCGAGGAGCGTCATCGCCGCGGCCAGGCAAATCTCCATTCGCAGCATCGCGGGGCTTGGCGTGTCCGCCGATTCGTTGTCCGAAGACATGGACCGTCCTATCGTATGAGGTCGTATTGTTCCCGCCGACCCGGGAGCGTTCCCCATCGTCTGATGAAGTGGTTTCGTTCCAGGGATTCTCGTATTATTCACCAAATGGATTGCAGGGGCAAACTTTCATCCCATTCGTTCACGAGCGCGCACCGCGTGCGCAAACCGAAGTTTCCAGGAGAGACATTTCATGAAAATCATCAATTCCATGAGTGTGGACAAGGACAACGTCTACGAGCCTCCCTATTCCATCATGTGGGGAGTGAACGACGAGACGACAGACACGAAGGTCATGACCATGCAGCGCACCATCATCCCCCCCGGCGGGAAGAACAAGATGCACACCCACACGTGCGATGCGGTATTTTATGTGAACAAGGGGCCGATATACGTTTATTGTGGAGATCCGGCGAATCCCGAGAAGCATCTGGTCGAGGCAGGGCATTTCTGCTACGCGCCCGCCGGCGAACCGCACGGACAGGAGAACCCGAGCCAAACGGAACCCGCCGAACTCATCGCCACCTACGGGAACTGCTCCCACCAGGACAAGGCGGGCACGACCTTCGTGGAGTAGCTTTCCGATCAATCCCATAACTATGGAGTCACGAGATGGATCGAGGAATATGGGCGTCCTGGTACGATCTGCCCGAAGACAGAAGAGACGACTACTGCGCCTGGCTGCACGGGTGTCACCTGCCCGCCATACGGCAGCGGGCGGGCTTTCTCTGGGCGGCGCACTATGAAGTCACAGGCGGCGGGGCGCAGATGGACGAGGTGAAGAACACAGCCCTCACCTATGCGACGCCCGATACGCTTCCCGGCGGCACGCAGTACGTGCTGCTGTTCGGGGCGGTCTCGCCACACGTCTTTTTCGACCCCACGCTGGCGGATCTCGCGAAAGGACACGATGAAGAGACGAGGGCCATGCTGGGCCTTCGCGAGGGGTATCGCGAGTGCATATTCAGCGAGGAAACGCGCGTGGACGGTCCCTCCGTGAACTCAAGAGGTCCCGGCATCACGCCCGGACCTGCAATCCAGATGGGGCAGTTTCTCGCGCAGGATGCGGAGGCGGAACACGACCTCGGCGCCTGGTACGCGCAGTATCGCCTGAAATTCATGGAACAGATGCCCGGCTGTATCGGCACCCGGAAGCTGCTCTCCGCCGCAGGCTGGGCCAAGCACTCGATTCTGTATGAGTTCACCTCGATCGAGGCGAGGGAGGAAGGTTTCCAGAAGCACGAGAGTCTTTCGCTCGATGAGAGCGGCTGGTCGGGCCGGGTGGTGAGAACGCTTGTCCACGCACCCGGCAGCCCCAGTGTGGCCCGTCGCCTCTGGCCGCCCGTGAACTGAACCTTGAAACCCGGATCAGGAGGAAATCCCGATGGCGCAACTACCGATTCTGAGTGATGAGGAGGCCGGCCCCGAGGCCGCCGTGGTGTTCGACGCGAGCCGCAAGATGTTCGGACGCGTGGCGAACGCCATCCGCGTGAGTTCGGCCAGCCCGAGAATGCTTCAGCCGCTTTTCGGTTTTCTGATCTCGCTGTGCCGGGCGGAAATCACCGATGTGCTGGACGCAAGGACAAAGGCGCTGCTCATTCTCAAGACCTCGATGGAAAACGGGTGCAAGTACTGAACGGCGCACAACGTCACGTTCGGTCGAGCGTGCGGGCTGTCGGATGCGCAAATCGACGCCCTGAGGGACGACGCCTATCAGGAATCGGACCTGTTCACGGACCCGGAGAAGGCGGTCATCGCCTGGGCCTATCACCTGACGAAATACACTTTCGCCAGGCACCCCGAAGCTCTCGAGAATATGAAGAAGCATTTCGATCACGCCCAGATCGTCGAGGCGACGCTGGTGTCTGGCTATTTCAACATGTGGAACCGTTTCACCGACGCGCTCGAGACCGATCTCGAGGGCGATGACCAGATGACCCTGTTTACCAAATCCGCCGTGATCGACAGGGATGTCTTCGCGGAGTTCATGAACGAGTGCTGGTGGGCGCAAGAGGACACAGCCAGGGAGGAGAAAAAACACTCTCCGCTTCCGCCGGTTCAGGAGCGTGATTTGCCAAGTTCCTGAGAAGCGCCTTGCGGATTCGCCCGGCGGTCAGACGCCCAGGAAGCGGGACTTGATCTCCTCGTTATCGGCGAGTTCTCCCGGGGTGGACGAGTGGACCACGCGCCCCCGGTTCAGCACGTGCACGTAATCGCACGAACCGAGCGCGAACTTCATGTTCTGCTCGACCAGCAGGATGGCGAGCCTGCTCTCCTTGAGTTTCGACAGGGTCTCCCCCATCGCGCGTACCAGAAGTGGTGCTAGCCCTTCGGTCGGTTCATCCAGAAGGAGCATCCTGGGGTTCGTCATCAGCGAACGGGCGAAGGCCAGCATCTGCTGCTCCCCACCGCTTAGCTGGTTGCCCATGTTGCGTAGGCGTTCCTTGAGGCGCGGGAACAGAGCAAGCACTCGATCCATATCCCAGGGTTCATCACTGCTCCCGGCGGTGCCTTGCTTCTCGCCGAGCAGGAGGTTCTCCATCACGGTGAGCGAAGGGAAAATCCGCCGTCCCTGAGGCACGAGCGCCACACCGAGGTTCACAATCTCGTGCGGCTGCAGCGTCGTGATGTCCGTGCCGTCGAACGTCACTTTTCCCTTGCGTGGTTTCATGAACCCGATGATCGAACGTATGAGCGTGGTCTTGCCCATGCCGTTTCGGCCCAGAACAGCCATCACCTGCCCCTCTGCGATCTCGAGGGAAAGCCCCTGCAGGACATAGCTGTCCCCGTAATAAGTGTGGATGTCGTCCACTTTGAGCATCGGGTCGTTATCAGTCATGGCCTAGATATATCTCCTGAACGGTCTGGTTCGCCCGTACCTCTTCCTTGGGGCCATCGGCGATGACTTCCCCCTCGTGCATGACCATCAGCTTGTCCACCAATTCGAAGGCGACATCCATGTCGTGCTCTATGATGAGCATCGTCATCTCCGGGTCGAGTTCCTTGAGCAGGGAGACCACATCGGCGGATTCGGCGGGCGAGAGCCCGGCCGTGGGCTCGTCCAGAAGCAGCAGTTTCGGGTTCTCGACCAGGGCAAGGGCGATCTCGATTTGCCGCTGGTCGCCGTGGGAGAGGTTTTTCACGAGGTCGTCCTGCAAGTCCCACAGGTTGAGCCTCTTCATCATTGTCTCGGCCTTCTGATGAATGTGCCGGTAGCTCTTGATGGTGCGGAGCATCGAAAATTTCGATTTTTCCAAGGCCTGCGCCGCCAGCAGGACGTTGTCCATGACAGAGAGGTTGGGAAACAGGTTGGTGATCTGGAAGGTCCGTGCCATGCCGAGATGGGTGCGCTGGTGGGTCGGCAGCCGCGTGATGTCCTTTCCGTAGAGATAAACCCTTCCGTGAGTCGGGGCGAGTTCGCCCGCGATCATGTTGAAAAACGTCGTTTTTCCCGCGCCGTTGGGGCCGATGACTCCCCGGCGTTCGCCGTTTTCCACGGCGAGGTCGACGTTCCTGACCGCGACGAGGCCGCCAAAGTGCCTGGCGAGCCCCTCTACCTTCAGACACGCGGCGGATCCGTTCGAACCCTGGAGGGCTTCCTGAGCCAAGTCAATCTCCTCCCCCGCGTTCAGCCTGCTTTCTCGCGGGGATACAGGGAGCGCCGCGCGCGGGTGAGAGAAAATTTCCCTTCCGCGCGCGACGGTCCCTGATCAGTTACGCAATCGGCCCTAGTTCCCGCAATTCCTGCACGGGGGGTAATCCCTGGTGTAGGGCGGCTTTTTCATGAATTCATCCGGCTTGTAATTCCAGAACTGGCTCACGTTCGGAATGATCGCCAGCACCTTGTTTCTCTTCTTGCCGGTTTCGTCCTTCATGACCATGCGGACGTATACGTTCATCTTGAACGTCCCGTGGCCGTCGGACGCCCTCGGTCCAGCCGGCAGACCGGTGGCCACCTTCAGGTTCTTCAGCGCACTGAAGAATTTATCCTTGTCCTCCACGTTACCGTTCACGGACTCGATCGCCTTGTAGATGAGCCGCAGTCCGCCGTAATACCCCTCGGCATAGTAGCCTGGGTCCTTCTTGGCGTGTTTAACGAAAGACTTGACGAAGTCCTGGTTGTCCTTTGTCTGGATGTCGGCGCTGTAGATCAGGGCAGATATCCAGCCGAGAACCTCATCCCCCTGCGCGTCGAGGACGAATTCGTCCGTGTTCGTTCCGTTGCCGAGGATCACGTACTTGTTCCCCAGGCCGGCTTCCCTGAGCTGTTTGGGCAGTCGCAGTGCCTGTGCCCCCGCAAGCGTGATGAACAAGGCGTCGGCGTCTTTTTTCAGCTTGCCGATGTAGGGGCCGTAGTCCACGGTGTTGATGGGCATGTACATCTTCTGGATCACCTTGCCGCCCATGTCCTCGAACACCTGCTGGAAACCGCCCGTCGACTCGTAGCCGAACGCGTAGTCGGGGCCGATCGTGATCACCTTCTTGATGTTCGGCATCGAAGTCCGCACCCAGTGGGCGAACGCGTGCATGGGCTGACTGCAGGAGAAATACGTGACGGCATACTTCTTGCGCTTCCGCTTGGAGATGTCGTCGGGGCACGACCAGATGAGAATCGGGGTCTTGTAGCGGTCGGCCAGCGGAGCGATCGCGTAGCCGGTCGATCCGAAAAGACCGCCCATCACGATATGGACCTTGTCCCGTGTGAGGAGCTTGCGCACACGGGTCACGGCCAGGGCCACCTTGCTCTCGTTGTCTTCAACGAAGAATTTCACATCGCGGCCAGCCACCTTGTCCCCGAACTTCTCGCGGAAAACCTTGAGAGCGTTCATTTGGTCCGAGCCGTGCTTGGCGAGAACCCCCTTCTTGGAGGTGAGAAGCCCGATTTTGATGGGGCCCTTCGCTGCGAGCGCCGGTCCGGCGGCGAGGAGCGCAGCGAGCGAAAAAACGAGGGGAACGACGAGAAAAACGGTGAGTTTTCGAATCACGGGATTTCCTCCTCTTCGTAAGGACGATGGCGACCCCTGGACGGGCCGTTCATTCGTTGTCCGTTTCCCGGGCCCGCATCCGAAGCTGCTTGATGAAGCCCATGATGCCCTCGGGAGCAAAAAGAACCACCACGATGTAGATACAGCCCACGACCGTCAGCGAGCGTTCGGTAAACATGTTCACGGTATTGTCGAGAATGACGAATATGGTCGAACCCAGAAGCGGGCCTGCCAGCGTTCCCGCTCCGCCGAGCGAAACCATCAGCAGGGCGTTGAACGAGGTCACCAGTTCGACGTCGGTCGGAGCGACGTAACTATTGTAGTAGACCCACAGGAAACCGGCCAGGCCACTGAATATGCCCGAGATCATGTAGATGATGAACTTGTGGAGCCACACGTTGTAGCCCAGCGCGCGCATGCGCGATTCACTCTCGCGAATTCCCACCAGCGTCTTCCCGAAACACGAATGGACCAGAATGGAGAAGAACAGGAAAACGACCGCAGCAACGATGAGGGTGAAATAGTAATAGGCGACCGTGCCTTCCATGAAAAGCGGACGGTCGATGCCCGCGATGCCGTTTTCCCCGCCGGTCATCGAGTCCCACCGGTAGGCGAGCCCCCAGACGAGCATGGCAAGGGCGAAGGTGATCATCAGGAAATACACGTCCGACGCCCGCAGCGCGACGACAGCGCAGATGGCCGTTATCACCGCCGCGGCGATAAGCGCGACGACGAACGCTTCACCGAAAGAGGCGCCGTAGGTCGCCGACATGATCGCCGTCGCATAGGCTCCTGTACCAAAATAGGCCGCGTGGCCCAATGATGCCATGCCCGTGTAGCCCAGCATCAGGTCGAGACTCAGGGCGAAAATTCCCCAGATCAGACACTGGTTCAGGACGAGTACGCTGAATTCATCCACGAAAAGTGGCGATATGCCCGCGAAAACCAGTATGACGGCGATCGCGATCACCCTGCCCCGGGAAATGAGAAGTTCGCCTATCACATCGGTCTCCCGAACAGTCCGGCGGGCCGAATGGCGAGAATGACGGCCATCGGCAGGAACAGGGTGAAATACGCGAATTCGGGAAAGAAGGTCTTGCCCAGATTGTCGATGATACCCACGAGCAGGCTTGCGAGGATCGCGCCCTTCAGGCTGCCCATCCCGCCGACGATGATGGCCACGAAGGCGAAGGGGAGAATCTCGAAATCAAGCCCCGCCTGGATGCCGAGCCAGGGAGCCGCCAGAACGCCGCTCATGCCGGCCAGGAACGATCCGAGTCCAAATACCAAGCTGAACACGACGGGCACGTTCACCCCCATCCCTCCCGCCATCTCCACGTCGTCGACAGCGGCCCGCACGGATGATCCGATTTTTGTCCTGCTCTCGAAGAACCAGAGCCCCAGCGCCGTGACGGCGGCGATCACGATGAGGAACAACCTGTACATCGGGAAGGAGAATTTACCGATCCGGCCCGTGCTAGCCAGAAGCTTGGGCGCATCCATGCTAACCGGGTCGGGTCCCCAAATGACGAGGATCGCGTCCTGAAGCACGAGAACAAATCCCATGGTGATGAGCACCTGGCCCAGGTCGTTTCCCTGAAGGCGTCGCAGGAAAACACGCTCAATGATGACGCCCATGATAGTGATGGCGACTCCGCCGACCAGAATGGCGAGGACAAAGCTACCCGTCATCTTCAGGGTCGTGAGACCAAAATACGCACCCACGAGGAAGTAGGTTCCGTGCGTGACGTTGATGACCTTCATGACGCCGAATATCAGGGAGAGGCCCATCGCCAACAGGAAGACGATGGCGCCATAGGAGACACCATTGAATATCTGGGTGAGCCAGAAGGTCATGCGCTCGCTACCTGCGGGCATGACGAGGTACGATGAGAGGAAACAATGACAGTGCAGTCACACATGTACATCTCTCCTTCTGGGAGAGGGATACAGCATGCAACTATAAAGTGTGTCATGCACTATAGCACAAGCATGTTCAATTTGAAAGGTATGATTTTCAGTACTATTATGCGGTGTTTCCGAAACTGCACGTTCCCGTTTGGTGAATATGTACCTGCAACCAGAGTCGACAGGCGAAGTGCGATTTTGAGGAGGGGAATACCATGAATGGAGAAGACATTTGCCGGCTCGGGCTTCATGAACTTTCAGAGCGTATCGGGGAAGGGGAACTTTCTCCCGTGGACGTGGTCGAATCGCTTTTGGAACGCATCGATTCCGTCAACCCGCGCATTCTGGGTTTTATGGAAGTGACGGGAGAGTCTGCGCTCGAAGAGGCGAAACGGGCGCAAGAGGAGATCGCCGCAGGCCGCACGCGAGGTCCGCTTCACGGCATCCCCTACGGGGTCAAGGACATCATCGACACGGCGGGCGTGCGGACGACGCGGGGGTCGAGCTTTTTTCGCGATCACGTTCCGGGTGCAGACGCCGAATGCGTCGCCCGTCTCAGGCGCGCGGGTGCGATTCTCCTCGGAAAGTGCCATACGCAGGAGTTCGCCTCCGGACCGTTGAGCAAAAACGCGCACTTCGGCACGGCGCGCAATCCGTGGGATCTCTCCCGCGCCACGGGAGGTTCCAGCACGGGTTCGGCCGCATCGGTCGCGGCGGACATTTGCCCGGCGGCCATCGGGACGGACACGGGAAGTTCGATCCGCGGACCTTCGGCACTTTGCGGCCTCGTGGGGCTCAAGCCCACGCACGGGCGGGTCAGCCTGCGCGGCGTATGTCCCAACTGCCTAAGCTACGACCACGTGGGGCCGATTACCCGCTCGGCGCGTGACGCCGCCCTTTTCCTCCAGGGGATGGCGGGTTTCGACCCCGAGGACCCCTACAGCCGAAACGAACCGGTTCCCGACTTCTCCTCCAGGCTCGATAAGGGTATGGATGGCCTGCGGGTGGGTCTTTGCCCCGGCCTGTCGGGCGGCTTCGAGGCGGACGCGGAGGTCGTACAGGCGTTCGAGCGGGCAGTCGGTGTGTTCCGGGAGTCAGGGGCGCGTGTCGTGACGCTGCCCTTCACGGATGCGGACCGCCTCGCGCATGTAAACCGCGTCATCATCCAGTGCGAGTTCGCCGAGTTCCACAGGCCGCTCTATGAGCAGAATCCCGACGGCTACGGCGCCTCGACGCGCGAGAGGGTGGAGGCGAGCCTCGCGGGAGCCAACCTGGACGAGTACATCCGTGCGGGACGCGAACGGGAGATACTGCGGCGCAAGGTGCTTGCCCTGTTCGATCATGTGGACGTCATCCTCACGCTCGCCCTGCCGTGTATCGCCCCGCGCATCGAAGGCTTCAGGGCCGAGATCAACGGAGAGGAGGTGGATTACTCCCTGGCCCTCACCATGCCCTTCCTCACCCACCAAAACCTGACGGGATTTCCGGCGGCGGTGGTTCCCACCGGATTTTCGGAAAAAGAGGGAATGCCCCTGTCGCTTCAGGTAATAGGCCGCCCCTGGGAGGAGGCAGAGGTGCTCGGCGCAGTCCACGCCTATGAGAAAGCGACGCCTGAGCTGCGCAATCGGCGTCCCGCGCTGTAAGGACCTGTTTTTTGTCTTCGCCTTTTTCCGCACGGGGCCGCCTGTATGGCTCTCTGAATCGGTCGACTTGGTACTGTCAAAAGAAGGATGGCGGACAATGATGAGCAACGACATTCGGGCGAAACCCGAATGACACGCAAGGAAAGCCCCCTCTCACTCCACTGAGCGATACTCGACAAGAATCGCCTGCCCAGTGATATAGACGATGCGCGCCGGCACTTCCTTTCCTTCGGTGTTGGCCAAGTGCAACCCCTCTCCGAAATCGAAGAGAACCGGCGGGATTTCTCCGTCGTCAACTGCGATGTTGTCTTCGAAAATATGGGGATTTTTCTGTCTGCCCCGTATGGGACTTAAACATTCCTGCAAGCGGGAATTCCCTCCGCTCCGTTTGGAAAAATTACAGCACCCCCTTTGGCGAGCCGGCGCAATTCAAGGTGGAGTGCCCATTTGGCGAGTACCCACTCCCACTCTACATGCGCCGAAAACCCCTTGACGGCCACAAATATACGCATCGGAAGGTGAGCGGAAAGGAGATCAAGGCACGCTGCTCGTCGGATGCGTATATTCGCACCTGCCGTCATACCAATATTTCAGGCCACATCGTCGATCCTGAATTCTTTGAGATTTACTGCAATTATAATATTGAAATATCTCCGAACAGCCAGCACGGTCCCAATGTGAATGAGAAATTTTTCTGTCGCCTAGAGTTGGACATCAACACGGGCAGGAGTTTGAGGGGAAATTTGAAAAGGAAAATAAGCTGGATGTTCTTGGAGAACTTATAGACCTCGGCAATGAGATTGCGACCAAGGGAGATGTGACGTGAATCAGAGCATCAAAAATTCAGCGGTACGACCATATAGACGCTGATCTCTCCGGCATCGCAGGCCGCGTCCATGAGCTCATAAAGGATAGGTCACCCTGCCGTCGGTCTGTTGTGCCAACGGGATCGCAACCTGACTGTCATGCACGGACGCTGCGGTCAGCAGACAACTGACCGGGATGTCGCCATCGGCAGCATCAATGCGGATGCTTGCGGCGTGTTTGCCGTCGCGGGTGAAGCAATGCCATACGCGCGTTCCTGTCGCCGGTTGCACTTGCCTGTCGATTTCTCGCCCCGGCCCACGGCTAATTCCTGTCGCGTACCATTCAAGACTGTCCTGCAAGTATTGCGGCTGGCCAAGATGAGGAGAAGACCGCTTGTATTCCCAGCACTCCCGCTTCCGCGCTTCGGCGAACATGTCCGCGAGGTTGGCCGGGGCTTCGGTCCAGTCCTGAACCTCGATCTTGTCCTGTCTGTCCATAGTCATCAGATGCAATCTGAAAACAACACCGAATGTCGTGCTCACTCTCGGAGCCTGCGGCGCGGAGCGAGCGATACCGGACCGAGCCTGTGTCCGTTCGGTTCGGGCGATGTGCTTGCGGCCGGCCACATCTGCGGGTTCCTCGACGGCCGCAGCTGGTGGTCCGTACGCCTGATCGGCACCATCAAGTTGCCGCCTGACCGGAACACCGTGCAGCAGCTTGAACCGGGGGCATTCGACGACATCGCAGTTGATGGCGACGTGGGATCAACCAACGGTGAACTGTCCCATCATGCCGCGATCCTCATGCTCCAGAATATGGCAGTGATACATATACGGATAGTGCTCGGTTGCCGGATGGTCGAAACGCACGACGATCTCCGACCAGTCGTCGTCATCCGCTACCACCATATCTTTCCAGCCTTGCTGATCCGGCGATGCCGCGGACCCTTCCATCTGCTCAATCAGGAACGAGCAGCCATGCACATGGAACGGATGTGCGCCTTGGTCGGAACGGATCCGCCAACGTTCCCAGACGCCGAGTGGAACCCGTTCATTGATTACGTTCATATCCATCGCCGCACCGTTAATGGTCATGTCCATGGCGGCATGGCCATCGTTGTTTTCAATCCCCCCACCTTTTCTCATGGTGAGAATGAAGTC
The DNA here is from genome assembly GCA_965200245.1 of bacterium. Taxonomy (GTDB): domain Bacteria; phylum UBA8248; class UBA8248; order UBA8248; family UBA8248; genus Bin107. The sequence continues at coordinate 1,116,351 of CBDATS010000004.1, forward strand.
ACGGGATCGCACTATTTCCTCGGGTTGCGGGCGGACGATGGTGGCCATGTGCTCAGGTAGAGGCGCGGTATGTGCTGGCAGGGTCCTGTCGACGATCAGGGTCAGCGCCGGGGACGGAAGTTTTCTCTCGGATTGGCCAAACAGGGCAAACAAGCTTCCGACAAGACTTTCCTCGTCGTCGAATTCATCTTCGAACAGGGTCAACAGTCCGGCGGGTTTGCCATCGGCCATATCAACGACAATTTCGCAGCGCTCGCCCGGTGACATCTCCATACTTATCAATGGCACTGGTGCTTCCAGCAAGCCGCCATCACTGGCAATCTTGTAAAACGTGCGGCTGTCGGCAAAACCGACGATGTAAAATCGTGCATTGGCACCGTTCAGAAGTCTCAACCGAACTTTGCCAGCAGGCACGTTGGCAATCGGAGTTATTGCGCCGTTGACGATCACGGTGTCACCCAGCCAACCATCCTCGTCTGCGTCGTGTAGTGAATAAACCAAACGGCCTTGTGCGTCGAAAGTTCGATCCTGGATGACAATGGGCAAATCATCGACGCCGTATTGGTGCGGCAGAGGCAGTGAGTCCGCCTGTTCGTCATCGATGATGATCAGACCGGCAAGTCCACGATACGTTTGCTCGCCGGTTTTTCCGTGGGTGTGGGAGTGATACCAACAGGTCGCTGCCGGCTGCACGATGGATAAGCTGGGTTGCCAGGCCGCACCCGGATCGATTGCCAGTTGCGGACCACCGTCGACCTCACCAGGCACATGCAAGCCGTGACCGTGTACCGCCACGCTCTCGGCCAAGGTGTTTTGGTAATGCAAATTGAGTTCGCTATATTGCCTGGTTCGAATCGTTGGCCCCAGGTAATCCTGGCTGAACCCCAGGGTTGGTGTCCTGACGCCGGATCTGAAGGACCGGGTGCCATTTCGAATGTTCAGTTTAACCGGCTTTCCCTCGCGACCATCCACCAGAGGCGGTATCGGTAACCGGGGTGATGGCGTCTTGCTCCAGCCAAGGGGGAGGTAATTTGCACCCATGAAAGCGGCACTGCCGACAATTAATTGCCGCCGCGAAATTGCCCGTAGCATCGTTGATGGCCCTTTATCCGAATTGATCTGTACCGCGGAAATGTAAACAAGGTAGCAGAAGAAGGAGCCTCTTGCAAAATTTGAGTGATCCTGGCGACTTTTCCCTCATATTCGCAGTACGTCGCGAGTCGGCACCGATCACGGGTTGCGATTCCGCATATGAATGGAGCGGTCACGGAAGAATTCTGGAAGGACGAGCAATAGTTCGTTAAATGTTCTTGTCCTTGCCAGGATCAGGGCACGGCGGTTCGCGCCTCATCTGCGAACAGGGCGACGATACCGCGGTCAGATCGGGGTCTATACTGTCAGGTGAAACAAGCGGCCGACTGTCAGGGCCAGGATGCCGAACATCAGGTGGCAAAACACTTTGCCTGCGCCCCGGAAGTGGACAGTCCGGCCACCGAAGCAGTCCTTGAGCAAGGCATTCACCCGCTCGACGCTCGACCGCTGCCGATACCGTATGCGGCGGTGGTCGACATGTCCGACACGGCGTTGCGCACGTGCCTCGGTCGCTATGGCTTCCTTCAAGGCCGTGTCCCGGCGCGGAAGACCATTTTATAAAGAACGAGTGGGGGCTGACATCTGAGACTTCCCCGGATCGATCAGTAAACTTTAAGTCTATTACTTTTGTAGACACTTCGATTTCCGATATCTTGCCTGGTGTGCCGGGAATGGCCGATGCAGGGCCACTTGAATCGCGTTCTGCAAATAAGGGCACAAGGGGTTTTCACGTTCCGCCCCAATTGGAGGAGCAAATAGAGGCCTTATGCCTGACTGCTCGTGAGGAACAATTCGAGGCGGGTATCGAAAGCTGATTTTCTGATAGCCTCAATAAACTGTTCAGGTATGACCCTTTTTCAGTCTTGGATTGTCTGACAAGGAAATTTCGGGATAAAGACGCAGATGTCGAGATGTTGGCCGAGGTGTTGCAGTGGGCTTCGCGTCAGAAGTCATCGATCATACGTACTAACGTATTAGAGTTGTTATCAACAGGGCTTTACCGCAAGTCACCGTTGGTGCGTGACGCGGCGGCGTTGGGATTGGTTTCTTGGGACGAGGGTGTTGCCATCCCTTACCTGCACCGGGCTATTGACAGGGAGAAAGTGCCTGAACTTCAGGAAGATTTTTAGGAACTCTTGAAATCTTTGAATACTTAGCGGATATGTCAGCGGTTTTTCGAAAGCTCAACAAGAAACGACACTGGGATAGTAAACCATGGCTCGAATCAAGGGACGTTCAAGCCGATGTGGCTAAGTGCCTGACAACGACTGAAAATAAATTATTCATTTTCTTGCTTGAGAAGCCCAATGAGCAAGTTGAGAGAGTCGTTGCTGCATTGGCCCTCACGCGGGATAATCTGGCCTGTTTCGATTTGGCCATTGTTTCCGAAGATATTCTCTCCCAATGTAATATCCAACTCAACAAAATTAAAGCAAAAACTTTAGACGCTGAGGTTAATGAATGGCACTATGATCTCGTGGAACTGACAATTGGGAAGGTCTCACAATTGGCCTCTTCGATAAAATGTAGAGGAGAGATACAACGCTACCAGGAAAAACAGGTGAGGTTAGCAATCAAAAAATCATTGGATGCCCATCACATTGAAGTTGACCGGATAAGCCCGAAAATGCAGGAATCCCCAAGAAAACGTCAAGTTATTTCGTTGTAGGTCAAACAGGAAGCATTATCCCAATCCATGGAAACCCAAAGAAAGGGGTCACACATGCAAATGAAGGCAGCGGTTTATCACGGACCGCGGGACATTCGCATGGAACAGGTGGAGCGGCCGGCCATCAGCCAAAACGACGTATTGGTGCGGGTGCGGGCGTGCGGCATCTGTGGTTCCGATCTGCACATGTACCGCCTCGGCATGTTCGAGGTGCTGGGGCGCCCGATTGACGACAGGCGCCGCATTCCGGGTCACGAGATGAGCGGTGAGGTTGTCGAGGTGGGAGAGAAAGTCGCCGGCTTTCGGGTCGGTGATCGCATCACCGGGTTGGGATACGGCGGCTTCGCGGAATACGCGCCGGTCCGTGTTACCGGAAGCAGCCCGCACATCCTGCCGGAGTCCATCAGCTTCGAGGATGGTGCGACACTCGAGCCACTGGCCACATCCCTGCACGGCGTATCATTGGGAAAGCCAACTGCCGGCGAGACGGTGGTCGTACTGGGTGCAGGCATTATCGGCCTCGGCTGCATCCAGGCCATTGAGGCGACCGTCGACTGCCACATCATTGCCGTGGACTCTTCCGAACGTCGTTTGCACATGGCCAGGCGTCTCGGCGCTGACGATATCGTCAACCTGACCGAAACCGACCCTGTGGAAGCCGTGATTGAACTTACCGGCGGCGCCAGGCCTGTGCAGCGTTTCGGCGTTCGTGGCGGAAACGCCGACCTGGTGATCGACTGCGCCGGCGCAGCTTCTTCTCCAGATCAGGGCCTGCGCATGCTGAAGCAGCAATACGGCCGTTTGGTGTTCATCGCCCTGTTCGAGCACGCCGCGGATATCGATTTCAACCAGGTGGTGCGCAAACACGTCGTCATCCATGGATCCTGGATATGGACGGGGGACGACTACCGCCGTGCGATTGAACTTGTGGAAAGCGGCAGGGTCCAGCGCCAGCCCCTGATTTCTCATGTCCTCAATCTGGATGATGCCCAAGAGGGTTTCGCCATACAGGATCAGCCGGATGCCGCCATCAAGGTGGTGCTGAAACCCTGAAGTTGAAGGCCCGTTTTTCCGGTTCTACTCTTTTCCGATGCCAAGCAACTCTTCTATCAGTTCATTGCGCTTTGACATCAACATCACGGTGATGAGAACGCCAACGACCATCAGTGAAATATCTCCTTTCCCCACGAAAATGACGACGGCGGGCAGCAGCAGGATGGAGATGAGTTCCGCATGATCACGCCTGCCGGTTACGGCGGAGATGAGGAGCGCGACGGTCGCGCAGATCACGAGGGACATCGGCGATACGGCCAGCAGCGCACCTGAAGTGCTTGCCGTTCCGCGTCCACCGCGAAATCCGTGAAAAACCGGCAATACTTCGCCAAGCACCACGGTGACACAGGCCAGCGCGGCGATCCAGGGGGAGTCGCTCATGTACCAGGCCAGGCTGAGCACCAGTTGCGCCTTCAGGAGATCGGCGATGAAGACAAGCGTTCCCACGCGATCTCCCAGCACCGTCCAGACGTTCGCGAAATCGAGCGCGCCGCTTCCGTGAATGCGCAGATCGATCCCACGGGCCTTTCCGGCGAACCATGCGGGAGAAACAGAACCGAAAGAGTAGGAGATGCATCCAACGATGATGGCGGGAGCGAGAATTTCCAAGAAGACCTCCAAACCAATAAATGCCCCGCCCCGCATCTTGCAGCATTCTCAAGCGCATGAAAAGGAGCGCGCGCATACGCAGCACCGGGACACGGACGACGCCCGGTTATCGAGGTCTATAAGGGATGGGGTGCACGTTTTTCTCTCCGTGCCGCGCATGACCGGGGAAACTGCAGCGCAGGATGGGTTTCGTTATTTGTTGAGAACATCTTTCTCGCGTTTCTGGAGAAAGACGCTGCGAATCAGGGTGTAGTAGTCCAGGGTCAGGGGGTCTTTCTTGAGGATTTCGAGGGGTTCGATGAGGCGTTCGCGGGTGTCGATGCCCTCGAGAAGCCTCATCCCGTACAGAAGGTCCGCCATGGAGAGGGAGTCCCCGATAATGGCTTTTTTCTCGTCATTCCCGATGGTGCCGGCGTAGTTGAGCGGGTTGAGGAACACATCGCCTACCTTGGCCAGGCCGTCTCGCACGGTCGAGGGTCCCAGTATGGGAAGCACGAGGTATGCTCCCGCCTCCACGCCCCACACGCCCAGGGTCTGGCCGAAATCCTCCTCGTGATAGGGTACGCCCATCTCTTTCGCCACGTCGAGCAATCCCCCTATCCCCAGGGTCGTGTTGATCAAAAACCGGTTCAGGGTTATTCCGGCGCGTTCCCCCTCTCCCTGAAGGATGTCGTTCGCCAGCACGAAGGGAGCGTTCAGGTTACGCATGAAGTTGCGGAACGAGTCGCGGATGGGCTTGGGAAATATGGCCCTGTACAGCCGGGCGAGCGGAAGGAAAACAATGGCGTCAAACGCCTCGTTGAAACCGAAAACCGCGCGGTTGAACTCCTCGAACGGATCTACGGATTCGACCGTCTGTTCTTCCGCATCACCCTCGTGTCCGGCCCCCCATGCAGGGGAAGCGGGGGCACAGAACAGCACAAGGCTCAAAACCAGTGCGATCAGCCCACACGGCCATGCATGCTTTTTCCGGTTTCCTGGCGGGCGAAACAATGGAATTCTCTCCGTTTCCACATCAAGTCGCAACGCACGAACATAGCGCAAACAAAATTCTGGAAGCAACCGCGCATATGGCATCATAGATTGACGATTCAAGGGAAACCAGAAATTTTTCGGCGATTACGCTCTCTAGGCCAGAGAGCCCCCGCACGACGAACCGGCCCCGGCCGTGCAGCCGAAGCAGTGATCGTCCAGCAGGATTTCGCGGCCCAGCAGTTCGGCGGGCGCCACGTCCCAAAGCCTGAGCGGCCTGCCGTTGCCCAGGGACATATTGAGCATCTGGTTGAAATCGCAATCATACAAGACGCCGTCCCACCCCACGCTGATGAGGTTTCGACACATCAGGCCGGGCAGCGTCTCGGAGTTGTAGGCTTCGCGCAACGTATCCATGTAGGAATCCAGCTTGCCGTTCGCCTTCAGATAACCGGCAAACCGGGCAATGGGCATGTTGGTGATGGTGTAGAGTTGATGAAAGCGGATGCCGTAGCGCCTGAGGAGTTCGCGTTTGTAGTCCGCCTCAAGCGCCTCCTGCGGCGGAGGGAGGTTGTCGTCCACGGGATTGTAGACGAGGTTCAGGGCCAGATCTCCCGGCGGGCCGAACCCCGCTTCGTTCATATCCTGCAGCGCGCGGATGGATTTTTCAAAAACGCCGTCCCCGCGCTGGGTGTTCACGTTCTCTTCCAGATAACACGGCAGCGAGCAGATGAGTTCCACGCGGTTCTCGCGGTAGAAATCTATCAAGTCTCCCTGACCCGGCTCATACACGACCGTGAGATTGCAGCGAACCATGACGTGGCGGCCCTTGCGGCGGGCGCTGGCTACAAGCCGCCTGAACTGGGCGTTGAGTTCGGGGGCACCTCCCGTGATGTCGACGTTGGGTATCGACGTCTCCTCAAGCCATTCGATGATGCGGCTCGCCGTCTCCTCGGTCATGATCTCCTTGCGGTGCGGGCCCGCGCCCACGTGACAGTGCGCGCAAGTCTGGTCGCAATACTTTCCTACGTTGACCTGCAGTGTGGAAAGTTCGGTGCGTTCCAGGCGGGGCGCGTCCTCCCGTATGCGGTCCATGAATCTGACGGCCCCGTTCGAGGATAGAGGCAAGGAAATGCTTGCGGGCATCGTTTCTCCCGAGGAAATGACTTCGTTCAGTGACGCATTCGGAACAGGTGGCTTAAGCGGTCCGTACCAGTTTCCTGCGAAGCGATTTGATGCGTCGTCTCACGCGCTTGATTTGAACACCGTCTTTCGCCTCGATGTGTTGATCCCGCATGCCCTTGAGAGCCTTGATTTGCTGTTTGACGGCGCTTCTGTCGAGCTTGGAGGTGCGCTTCGCCTCGATCAACGGAATATCGTTTATCTCCTTGAGTGCCCGGATCAACTGTGTCTTGTCCATTCCGTGGACGCCCGAGATTCTTCCGCCGTAAGCCAGAGCGGCCTCCTTGAGCTTGGGCACGTTCATCTTGTCGATCTCTTTCGCCGTAAGAGCGGGGCCCGCCTGTTCAGGCGCCTGCGTTTCCCCGGAAGCCTCCGCTTCGTTTCTTCCTTCTTCCGCCATTTCACTCTCCATTGAAAATCGTTTTCGCCCTGATGTACATCATCGCGCATTCACGGGCGTTTGCCTCGTCAATTCATTCCCACCCAGACGGGATGACGGCCAAACTTAACAAAACGGGGTATGATAAGCAACGGCTCTGTACGGGTGTTCCACCGAAAAGAATTCGCGGCGCAAGGGCCTGGCAGGCCGGGGCCGGCTCTTTGGCCGGGACAGGAGAGTGGATTGTCCAAATGCGTCGAGATTTTTTTCGACTTGCCCGCCGGAGGTCGCGATGATAGAAATTGAATATACGTAATTCTGACAGCGCGGTTTTCACAGAACTAAGAAAGGCGTTGCCGTGGCCGAGAAACTACTTGAAGTAAAAGACATGGTGAAACACTTCCCCGTTCGGGGAGGCGTATTCTCCCGGGTGCGCAACTATGTACGCGCCGTGGACGGCGTGAGCTTCGATCTGGAACCGGGCGAAACGCTCGGGCTCGTCGGAGAGAGCGGATGCGGGAAGTCCACCACCGGCAGGGCCGTGCTGCGCCTGATCGAGCCGACCTCGGGTGAAGTGAAGTTTCAGGGCACCGACGTCTGCGGCCTGAACAGGGAGTCGATGCGCAGGCTGAGGCGCGAGATGCAAATCATCTTCCAGGATCCGTATGCGTCCCTGAACCCGCGCATGACGGTGGGGAGCATCGTCGGCGAGCCGTTAACCATCCACGGTATCGCGAAAGGAAAGGAGAAAGAGGAGAAAGTCGCCTCACTTCTCCACCGGGTGGGCCTGCGGCCCGAGCACATACGCCGCTATCCCCATGAATTTTCGGGCGGCCAGCGCCAGCGCATCGGGATCGCCCGCGCACTGGCGCTCAACCCCAAGCTCATCATCGCGGACGAGCCCGTCAGTGCACTGGACGTGTCGATTCAGGCGCAGGTGATCAATCTGCTCGAAGACCTGCAAAAGGAATACGGAATCGCGTTCGTGCTTATCGCGCACGATCTGGCCGTCGTCCAGCATGTGAGCGACCGCATCGCCGTCATGTATCTGGGCAAGATCGTGGAGATGTCCTCGGCCGACAGGGTGGTGATGGAGCCGAAGCACCCCTATACCGAGGCGCTGCTCTCCGCCGTGCCGATTCCGGACCCCACGCTCAAGAAAAAACGAATGATCCTGACCGGCGACGTACCCAGCCCGGTGAACCCTCCCTCGGGGTGCCGATTCCATACGAGATGCCCGTATAAGGAAGACAGGTGCGTTGCGGAGGAGCCGGCAATGCGGGAAATCAGCACGGGTCACTTCGCCGCGTGTCACTTCTCGGAAAAACTCTATGGCGGCGCGCCGAAAACGAACGGGGCGCCCGTCGGCTAGACGGTTCCACCCGCAGTCCGGCGTACGCAGGCGAATCGTTTTTCCTCCGTTTGGTTTCTTGCGCCCGCCGAGGACATCGGCCGACGTGTGATGGATGAAAAACCCGGAATATCAGTTTCCCCCCTTCTGCTCTTTGCGCTTGTGACCGCCCTGTTCGCGGCCGGTACGGTATATTTTGTCCATCGGACCGTCCGGGACGCGCTCCTGAACCGACACGAAGAGCGCGGCGCGAGACACCTGCAGGACATCCAAACCAGAATACGGGCGCGCATCGACTCCCTGCTCGGAAGGATTCAAGGGGCCGAATTACTCATGGCGGCGGTTCCGGGCGTCGCGGACAAGGAGGGAAAAGCGCTTTCATTTCTCCTGGGCGGGGAATCGAGAGAATCCTTCGCCGCTTCGATACTGCTCGATGAGCGCGGCAGGATTCGCGATTCACGCAGGGTGGGAAGCATGCCGCCGCCCGGCGATGAGGAAAAGGGTCTCTGGTCGGGGGCGAGACGTTCGCTCCTCTCCCTGCTGAAACGCGAAGGGGGACCGCGGAGGAGGAAGTTCGACGTTCAATCGAGCACACTCAACGACGCGCCCATTGCACTGTTGCTGGCGCCCTCGTCGTCTACAAAGGGTTTTTGGGGCGTCATCGTTCCGGCGGAGTCACTGCTGCCATTGAAAGAGACCGAGCTTACCCCCGGCGAGAGTGTTTTTCTGCTGACCGAACCGGAACAAAAGGTTCTCTTCGCCAGGCAGGGGGAGAAGTTTCTGGCGGAAAGCATTGCCGGGGCCTACAAGACGGAACTCGCCTCCGCTCTCGACGTCAAGGTCTGCTGTGACCCCGCTGCGTTCAATACAGGGAATCGGGGCAAGCGCTCGATGTCGCAGTCCACTTTCTATCTCGGGATGAGGCGGTTGCGCCTCGTTCGCCTGGCGCAGGGTTCGACAAGAACAGGAACGGGATTGACGATGCTGGCCGGTGTGATGGCGACGTTCTGGCTCGTATCGCTGGCCCTGTTTTATCTACTCAAGACTCCGGGGGAAGGCAGTCCGGCCGTCTGGGTGAACAGAAGCGGGTTGGATGGCGAAATCTTCGGGAAGGGACTCCCCACGGAGAGGGCCGCGGTCATCATGCGGATGAGCGAATCGGTGGCGGAGGGTGTGCATTTTCGCAAGGTCATCGTCAACCTCGTGCGGGAAGTCTCGCGCTTTCTGTCGACAGACAGATATTACGCCGCCCTGTACGACGATGCGACGGATCGGTTTCTTGAGGTGTGCCATTCACGCCTAGGGGAGGGTTACCGGCGCGCCGTGACTTCGCCCGACTCCGGTCTGCCGGAAAGGATCGCCATTCGGGAAAAGGAGATCGTCGAGGTTCCCTGCGCCGATGAATGGCACGGTGCTCCGGAAGTGCTCAGGAGCGAGAAGATTGGAGGAGCCGTGGTCTTCCCGCTGGTCGCCCTGGGGAAAGTGGTGGGGCTGGCTTCTTTCTACTTCGATGTGCCTCGGGAAAGGACTGAAGATGAGGTCGACTATTGCGCCATCCTGTTGCAGCAGGCTGCCGTGGCCATATCGCGCGCCCTGGCCGCCTCCGCACAGGACGTTCCTGCCCGAACGCGCCCGGCGCGTTCGTCCGGAGATGTGGCATAAAAACAGATGGAAGCGTTGAAGTTGAAATACCGTTGCGCCGACGTGTGAATTTCACCCTTGTCCATCATCCGGACAGGCGCCGGAATGATGGGCCGCAGGGACAGGTTGCGACCTGACCACACCTGTCACCCAAATCCCTTTGCGGCACTCAGCCTCCCATCTCATCCACCATGTCGGCGATGGCGCGTCCTATCATGAGCGACGCCGTCGCACCGGGCGATGGGGCGTTGCAAACGTGAACCGCGCCTTCGGTACTGATGATGGAGAAATCATCGAGCAGGCCGCCGTCTCGATCCACCGCCTGCGCGCGTACACCCGCGCCTGCGGGAACGAGATCCGATTCCTGTATCTCGGGCATGAGCCTTTGCAGTGCACGTGTGAATGCGGACTTGCTGATGGATCGGACCATCTCGCCGAGCCCCGTCTTCCAGTACTTCATGGCCAGTTTCAGGAAACCGGGATAAACAAGGATCTCGAAGAGATCGTAGGGATCGATTCGGGTCTTCGTGTACCCTTCTCTCATATAGGCCAGGACGGCGTTCGGCCCCGCCTCGACACTCCCGTCTACCCGGCGTGTGAAGTGAACCCCCAGGAAGGGGAAGGCCGGATCCGGTACCGGGTAGATGAGACTCTTGACGAGCGAGCGGCGTTCGGGCGTGAGTTCGTAGTACTCCCCGCGGAAGGGCACGATCTTCATGGGCGGCGTTCCACCCGCGAGTTTCGCGATTCTGTCGGCGTAAAGCCCCGCACAGTTGACGATGAATTTCCCCGCGAAATCCCCTGCCGTCGTCTCGACACGCCTCTCTCTGTTCGATGCGGCGATACCGGTGACCTGCGCCCCGGTACGGATGCCTTGTCCCGCCTCAACCACGATGCGGGCATAAACACGAACGACGGCACCATAGTCGATGATGCCAGTGGAAGGCACTCGAAGCGCCTTGACGCCCCGGGCGTGGGGTTCGATCTCCTTCAACTCCTCGGGCCCAAGAACCTGGATGTTCTTGATGGCGTTCGCCGTGCCCCGGCGGTGGAGTTCCTCTAGGCGCGGAATTTCCGCCTCGGTGGTGGCGACCACTACCTTGCCGCAGATTTCATGCGGGATGCCGTGCTCCCGGGCGAAGCGCACCATTGCCGCCGCACCCTCCACGCAGGTCTTCGCCTTGAGCGAGCCGGGTCGATAGTAGAGTCCGGCATGAATCACGCCGCTGTTGTGGAGCGATTGGTGGCGGCCGACATCGGCCTCTTTCTCGAGTACGAGGACTCGCTTTCGCGGGTGACGCCGGGTAATCTCCATGGCGGTGGAAAGGCCGAGCATGCCGCCTCCGATGACGATGACGTCCCAGGTTGTCCGGTTCATGGCCTAACCCCTGAACCAGGATGAGATACGGACGGAGAAATGGTTTCCGGCGATGAGCATATCCCAAAGTGCCGGGAACGGCTCCCGGACGCGCAGTTTACGATTGACATCCAATTCCCCTCTCGTTATCCTCTTTTCAAATGATAATCCTGACCCTGAAATCGTGAAATGCAGGCTGATAGCCAGAGGAGTTCCGAAGAAAGCGGCATTCACGAAGCTTTGCGTGAATGCCGCTTTATATTTTCAGGAAATTCTCACTGCTCGACAAGTGCAGTTTCCACCTCACCCCCATTCAAGGAGAATGACACATGAAAAAGATAATGAAGTTTTTCATTGCGACCGTAGCGGCAGTTTCGATCGCGGGCGTCGCTGTTCCGGCGAGCGCGGCGAAGTTCCTCGTGGTCGGCGGCGGCTCTACCACGGGCGTGTACTATCAGGTCGCCCTGAACGTCTGCAAGCTGGTGAACAAGAACCTCAAGAGCCAGGGATACCACTGCATCGGCCGTCCCTCGCTGGGTTCGGTGTTCAACATCAACGCCATTAAACGCGGTCTCCTGAACTTCGGCGTCGCCCAGTCCGACAGGAACTTCCAGGCGTATAACGGCACTGCCAACTGGAAGGGCAAAGCCTACAAGGGTCTCCGCAGTGTATTCAGCGTTCACCCTGAAACCGTCATGCTCGTCGCGCGCGCTGATTCGGGCATCAAGAAAGTGGCGGACATCAAGGGACGCCGGATCAACATCGGGAACCCCGGCTCCGGCCAGCGTGGAAACGCGAGGGACATCCTGAAAATCTACGGCATCGATCAGAACAAGGGCATCAAGGCCGAGGGTCTCCAGCAGAACGAGGCGAACCGCGCGCTGGTGGACAAGAAGATCGATGCGTTCTTCTACACCGTGGGCAATCCCTGGGGCGGCGGTCTCGAGATCTCGAACAGCACGGCGATCCGCATGATCCCGATAAACTCGGCGGGCATCCAGAAGCTGGTGGCCGGCAAACCCTACTACGTGATGACGAACATCCCGGGCGGCATCTACAAGGGCGTGAGCAAGAACGTGCCGACCTACGCGGTGAAGGCGACCTTCGTGACCGGCAAAAATCAGCCCAACGACGTGGTCTACAACGTCGTGAAGACCATCTTCGATAACCTTGGCGATTTCCAGAAAACGCACGCTGCGTTCAAATACCTGACGAAAAAAGACATGCTCGGGGGTCTTTCGGCTCCTTTCCATCCAGGTGCTGAGCGTTATTACGTGGAAAAAGGCCTGATGAAGAAGATGAAGATGAAAAAGAAGATGAAGAAGTAATACGCAAAATCTTCATACCGCACCGATCCGGGGGCCGTGCCCCCCGGATCGGTGCGGTTGGCTGGAACCCCGTTCTTTCACGAAGTGAGGCAGTTGTTTGAGGGGTGAATAAATGAGCAAGCCGGGCGATTCCGGAGATATCCTGGATGCGGGACTGGATGAAGAATCAAAACGGGCAGCAGAGGAAATAGCCGCAGAGGCGGAATCCGGCGGCAGGCAACCCAAGAACCTCACGGCATGGCTCGTCTCCGTCCTGGCCATCTCCTGGTCGTGTTTCCAGCTCTATATCGCATACACCCCCCTGAACTCGATCATCGCCAGAAGTATCCACCTCACCTTCGCCATTACAATGGTCTATCTGGCCTTCCCCGGAACGAAAACACCGGGCGAGGGCTGGGTTCAGCGCATGTCCATCCAGCTTTTCCCCGGTTTCATGCGGCCGCAGCGCTCCACCAGGGAGGTCATCCCCTGGTACGACTACGCGCTTGCCATTCTCGCAGGCATGGGCGCATTCTACATGGCCTGGGATTATGTGAACATCATCCAGCGTTCGGGTCTTCCCATAACGCGCGATGTCGTCGTGGGAACGATTCTCGTCGTCCTCCTTCTGGAGGCCGCGCGGCGCGCGCTCGGGCCCGCATTACCGATACTCGCCATCGTATTCCTGCTCTATTGTTTCGCGGGTCCCTACATGCCTTCGTTCATCGCGCATCCGGGCGTTCCGCTCGAATTCGTCGTGGATCACATGTACCTGAGCGACAGCGGCATCTGGGGCGTACCCATCGGGGTGTCCACGAGCTTCGTATTCCTCTTCGTGCTCTTCGGCTCGCTGCTCGACAAGGCGGGGGCGGCGAACTACTTCGTGCAGGTTGCCTTCGCGGCGCTGGGCCGCTTCCGGGGCGGACCCGCCAAGGCGGCCGTGGTCGCCTCGGGCATGACGGGTCTGGTCTCGGGTTCGTCCATCGCAAACGTCGCGACGACAGGAACCTTCACGATTCCGCTCATGAAGAAGGTGGGCCTGCCCCCCTACAAGGCGGGTGCCGTAGAGGTGGGTGCGAGCACGAACGGACAGCTCATGCCCCCGGTCATGGGCGCCGCCGCGTTCATCATGGCTGAGTTTCTGGGGCTGGCATATCTCGACGTGGTGCGCGCCGCGATTCTGCCGGCCCTGCTTTCCTACATCGCCCTTTTCTACGTCGTGCATCTCGAGGCGCTCAAGCTTAACCTGAGGCCGCTCGAAGCGGATGAACTGCCTTCTTTCTGGAGCACGCTGATTGGCGGCATACACTACGTCGTCCCCATCCTGGCCCTCATATACACGCTCGTTATCCTGCGCATGTCGGCCGTGGCGTCGGCCTTCAACGCGATTCTGCTGACCATGGCGATCATCGTCATCCAGCGTCCCATGGAAAACACCATCCATGTCCTGCGTGACATGAAGCGGGAGAAGGGCGTCGAACACCTTCGGGAGCTGTTCGGCGAGGCACACTTCAGACAGCTCGAAGAACGCCTCTGGCATGGGGTGCTCGCCGGCTTCGGGCAGAGCTTCGGCGATGTGTGGCAGGGTCTGATGGCGGGTGCGAAGAACATGATGGGCATCGGCGTGGCGACGGCAGCGGCGGGCATCATCGTCGGCACCGTGACGCTCACGGGTCTCAGCGGCCGCTTCATCGAACTTATCGAAATCGTCTCGCTCGGCAACGTAGTGCTCATGCTCGTTCTCACGGCGATCTGCTCCCTCGTGCTGGGCATGGGCCTGCCCACGACGGCGAACTACATCGTCATGGCGACGCTCACCGCGCCCGTCATCGTGAGCCTGGGTGGAAAGGCGGGCCTCGTAGTGCCCCTGCTCGCGGCACATCTGTTCGTTTTCTATTTCGGTATTCTGGCGGACGACACGCCGCCCGTGGGTCTCGCCGCGTTCGCCGCCTCGGCGATTGCCAAGTCCGATCCCATCCAGACGGGTGTGCAGGGCTTCGTCTACGATCTGCGAACAGCCGTGCTTCCGTTCGTCTTCATATACAACCTGGAACTCCTGATGATGCAGGGTGTCGGTCCCAAGGGCGAGATCATCTGGATAAACGATTTTCTCAAAATCGCCTGGGTGTGCGTGGTTTCCCTGGCGGCGATGTTCGCCTTCGCATCCGCGCTTCAGGGCTATTTCGCCGACAATTGCAACTGGGGCGAACGCGCGATCCTGATGGTGGTGTGCATTTCGGCGTTCAGACCTTCGCTCATCACGGATTTCACCGGCGGTTCGCGCCCCGTGGTGCAACTCATTGCCGTGGCGATTTTCGCCGCCCTGTACTGGTATCAGCGAAGCAGGCGAAACGGGCGCACACCGCAGCCCGAGCCCGCCTGACCCGCCCGGGCCACACAACCTCACTCCAGCCAATTCAGTTTCTCCCACGGTTCCAGTGCGAGATCGAGTTGTGGTACGCTTGGCGGCCTTGTCGGGGCGTGGCGCAGCCTGGTAGCGCGCCTGCTTTGGGAGCAGGAAGTCGGAGGTTCAAATCCTCTCGCCCCGACCAAAGAAAACTCCCTCTGCATGCCCATTTCCTGCCAATCGGGATGCGCATCCTGAAACTTCATTCCTGCCTGCAGTGCGCAAACCTGCTCGATTCTGCTACCTTATGGCCGGATGAATCTCCCATATTCATGAATCGTCGTATTTCTTACAGGAGTGCGTTCGTGCAGGAACATTCTCTACCACTGTCCCGTTTCAAGGTTCTGGATCTTACCCGCGCGCGGGCCGGCCCCACGGCAGTTCGCCAGTTCGCGGATTGGGGGGCGGACGTCATCAAGATAGAAGCGCCGGCAGGAAGCGGCTTTTCGGACAACATGGCCCAGCCCCGTCACGGGTACGAGGCGCAGAACCTGCACCGCAACAAGAAGGGCATGACACTCAACCTGCGCGAGGAGAAGGGTCGCGGGATATTCTTCCGCATGGTGGAAGGCGCCGATGTTGTCATCGAGAACTACCGGCCCGACGTGAAGCACCGCCTGGGCGTGGACTACGAAGCGTGCCGCGCGGTGAACCCGCGCATCGTCTACGGAAGCATTTCCGGTTTCGGGCAGGAGGGGCCCTACCGCAAGCGACCGGGGCTGGACCAGATAGCCCAGGGACTGAGCGGTCTCATGTCCGTCACGGGCAGGCCGGGGGACGGACCCATGCGGGTGGGCATTCCCCTCGCCGACCTCTCGGCGGGGTTCATGCTCGCGCAGGGGCTTCTCATCGCACTGCTCGAGCGCGAAGTATCGGGTGAGGGACAGTGGGTGCACACCTCGCTTCTCGAAGCCCAGATCCAGATGATGGACTTTCAGGCCGCCCGGTATCTCCGTTTCGATGAAGTGCCCACCCAGCAGGGGAACAACCACCCCACCTTTTTGCCGGCGGGCGTCTTCGAGACGGCGGACGGGCGCATCAACATCCAGTCCGGCCCCCAGCATCTCTGGGAACGTCTCGTGCACGCGCTCGAGATGCCCGAACTGCTCGAGAATCCCGACTATGCGGATATCCCCAGGCGCTTCGAAAACAAGGTGGCGCTGCAGGAGACCATCGCGCGTCGGACGAAGACGAAATCGAGTGCCGAGTGGATAGGGATTCTCAACGAGGCGGGAATCCCTTGCGGTCCCATCTACACGGTGGACGAGACGTTCGCCGACCCCCAGGTCAAGGGTCTGAACATGGCACCCGAGGTGGATCATCCCGAGATCGGGCCGATCAAGATCGTCGGCCAGGCGGTCAAACTCGCACGAACGCCGCAGAAAATGAGAGGCGCCGCGCCCGAGATGGGTGCGCACACGGAGGAGATTCTGGGAGAATTGGGCTACGATGCGGACTCAATACGCCAATTGCGCGATGAGGGCATCGTCTAGGAACGATCCTGCCCCCTCGGGGGCGCAGCGTATGGAGCAAGGCATGCAGTTATCGACGGAGAAGATGGCTTACGAGGTGGACGACGGTATCGGCTGGATGATCTTCAACAACCCGGAGCGAAGGAACGCGCTCTCACTCGAGATGTGGGGGGCCATCGCCGAGATACTTAACTGGTATGAGGCCGACGACGCCATTCGCGTCGTGGTGATGAAGGGCGCGGGCGACAGGGCGTTCGTCTCGGGCGCGGACATCTCACAGTTCGCAAAGAACAGGAGCAACGCCGAGCAGGCCGCCGAATATACGCGGATATCCGAAGAGGCCAAACAGGTCATGGGGGACGTGAAAAAACCCCTGATCGCGATGATCCGCGGTTACTGTCTTGGCGGCGGGCTGGGAATCGCGTTGAACGCGGACATCCGCATCGCGGCGGATGATTCGCAGTTCGGAATCCCCGCCGGGCGTCTGGGCATCGCCTACGGCTTCGACAACCTGAAACAACTCGTCGACCTGGTGGGACCCGCCAGGGCGAAGGAGATTCTTTTCACGGCCCGGCGCATTCCGGCGACGAAGGCACTTGAAATCGGACTGGTGAACGAGGTGGTGCCCGTGGATGAACTCGAGGATTACGTGATGGACATGGCCTCCACCATCGCGGACAACGCGCCGCTTTCGGTCAAGGCGTCGAAGCTCACCATTGGCGAAGTGGTGAAAGACGGCGCGGATCGCGATTTCGAGATGATCGCGAGGCTTTCCGAGGAATGCTTCAACAGTGCCGACTACAAAGAGGGCCGCACCGCGTTCATGGAAAAGAGAAAACCCGTCTTCACGGGCCGATAATCCGCCGGGCCGGGAGAATCCAGTGAACGATGAGAGATTCGTCAACGTCATCTCTCCCGAGGGTATCCCCAGGATACCGGATGAAGCGCTCAATCCCAGGCCCGGGACGCTGGGGGGCGCCACTCTCGGAATTCTCGAGAACAACAAGGAGTTTTCCGACTGGGTGCTGGACAGGGTGCGCGAGAGGCTTCGGGATTCCTTTGACATCAAGAACGTCGTCCAGCGCTGCAAGCATCACCTCGCCCAGCCGGCGGCACCTGAAATTCTCGAAGAACTGAGCGCAAACTGCGATGTCGTCATGGTCGGTGTGGGCCACTGAGGCTCTTCCACGTCGTGGAGTGTCCGCGACGCGGTCCGGCTCGAAAGGCTGGGGAGTCCCGCCTGCGTTATCGTGAGCCGGGGCTTCAGCTACAGTGGGCGCGCGATAGCGCGCAGACAGGGCTATGGCGGCCTGCCTGTCATCGAGATGGATCACCCCCTCGCCGCTCCCGAAAGGGATGCGCTTCATCCGAAGGCGGACGCCATCGTGGAGGAAGTCGTTTTCGCCCTCACGCGCAACGCGGAGAAAAAATTCCGGGGGCCGGTGAATCTTTGCCCGAAATAGGGGAGAGGGGATTTGGCCGGGAACGCAGGAAACCCCGCCTCCGGGGCGGGCAGGCGGATTCTGCCGATCGCGGGTTCCCTCGAAGAGGTGAACACCTATTTCTACGAGCACGGCTGGACGGACGGCCTGCCCATCGTCCCGCCAACGCGCGAACGGGTGGAGACCCTGCTCGCAGGCTGGACGGACGACCGGATGAGGAGATCGCGGAAGTTCCTCCGCTAATGGGGGTGGCAACGGTACGTGCCGTCGCGGTGAACGCCGTGATGGCGGGATGCTTGCCCGAATATCTGCCCGTGGTCGTTGCGGCCCTGTCCGCCGCCACCAAGCCGCGCTATGGGCTCAGTCACCGTCAAACGACGACTCACCCCGCCACCGCGCTCATCATCGTGAACGGTCCCATCGCCAAGCGGCTCAGGATTAATTCGGGTTCGGGCCTGTTCGGCCCCGGCTGGCGGGCGAACGCGACGATAGGCCGTGCGCTCAGGCTATGCCTCATCAACCTGGGCGGCGCCGTTCCCGGCGAGGTGGACCGCGCCCAGCACGCACATCCGGGGAAATACACCTACTGCATTGCGGAAAACGAAAGGGCGAACCCCTGGGAGCCTTATCACGTCGAGCGCGGCTTCGCGCCGATGGAGAGCACGGTGACACTCACCTGCGGCGAGGCCCCCCACTGCATCACGGACAACTACAACACTGACCCCCACACGCTTCTTTTCGGCTACGCGGACTCGATGGCCACACTGGGCGGGAACAATCTCTCCTCCCAGGGAGAGCCCGCCCTGGTCATGGCGCCCGAACACGCCGCCTGTATCGCACAGGCGGGCTGGAGCAAGGCGGACGTGAAACGCTACCTCTTCGAGAAGGCGAGGAAACCCTGGAAGCATGTGGGCGTCCGGGGAAAATCGAAAGGCCCGACCTTTCCTGTCTGGGTCGACAGGACGGACCCCGAAGCCTCCGTGCCCATCCTTACCCACGCTGACGCCCTCATTCTCATCGTGGGGGGAGGCGAGGGCCAGAAATCCATGTGGACACCCACCCCCGGCGCGCAGACGCTGAGCGTGATCGAAAAAATCCGGGAATAAGGGCAGGAACTTGTGGCAGGAATTTCTGGTCTCCTGCATGAAAACGACGGGAAATGGTGAAATGAAAAACCCTGCCAGGTTATGAGACCCAGTGGATCAACCCAGGATGAAAGAAGATATCGTTTTTCCCTTGAGTCTGCTTTCGAAGAGTGAGGTCCAGCGCTCATCGCGACCTGCGTTGGACGACACCCGCGCACCAGGAGCACGTCGAAGGTAGCCGCCGATACCGGTTATGGGTAGAAAGAGCCCCTGCAAGGCACTCTTGCCTGACGGAAATCACCGAGTGCGCCACCCTGCCCAGGGTCACGCGCGCCCTGGGCTTTCATGTTCATCCATCGGCCCGAGAGGAACGTGACTTCCCTCGTCTCTCCCACAATATCCGGGGAAAAAATTTGAGAGATTTTTCCCGTTGTGTTATCCTGAATCATCGAAACGGAATATGAACATTTGTGAGTGTTTATTATCCCTGAACGTCCGTGAGAACCCACAAGGAGAGGACTGAAATGAAAAAGTACATGTTCAACGTAGTTTTCGTAATGACCATCCTAGCAATGACAGCAGGTGCCGCATTCGCTGCCAGCCCGACCCTGGAAACGGTGAAAAAGCGGGGCCAGCTCATTTGCGGTGTCAACACCGGCCTCACCGGCTTCTCGGCACCCGATGACAAGGGTGTCTGGAGGGGTTTCGACGTCGATTACTGCCGCGGCATCAGCGCCGCCGTATTCGGCAACCCCGACAAGGTGAGTTACAAGCCGTTGACTGGAAAGACGCGTTTCCCGGCGCTTCAGTCGGGCGAGATCGACGTTCTCTCGCGTAACACGACATGGACTTTCAAGCGTGACGTGAACCTCGGCTTCGAGTTTGTGGGCGTGTTGTACTACGACGGGCAGGGCTTCATCGCGCGCAAGTCCCTGGGCGTCAAGAGCGCCAAGGAGCTGAACGGTGCCTCGATCTGCATCCAGACGGGCACGACGACCGAGCTCAACCTAGCGGACTTTTTCCGCAGCAACAAGATGAAGTTCAAATCGGTCGTCGTCGAGGATGCGGCCGAGGCGCGCCAGAACTACGCCGCGAATCGCTGCGATGCATACACGACGGACCGTTCCGGCCTCGCAGCACAGCGTTCCGTGCTCAAGAACCCCGCCGACCACGTGATTCTTCCCGAAATCATCTCCAAAGAGCCTCTCGGCCCCGTCGTTCGCCACGGCGACAATGTGTGGGGCGACATCGCCCGCTGGGTGCGCAACGCTCTCATCGTCGCGGAAGAATTCGGCGTCACCTCGAAGAACGTCGACGCGATGAAGAAGTCGAACAACCCCGAGGTGAAACGCCTCCTCGGTCAGGAAGGCGACTTCGGAAGCATGCTCGGCCTCCCGAAAGACTGGGCCTACAACGTCATCAAGAGCGTGGGCAACTACTCGGAGATCTACGAGCGCCACATCGGCCCCAAGACGGCCATCGGCCTCGCTCGCGGCTACAACCAGCTTTGGACGAAGGGCGGCATTCTCTACGCGCCTCCGTTCCGCTAAGCCAGCCAAACTGATAAAGCAAGAACGCACCGTCGGCGATTTTTTCATTCCGGGGGCACTTGATGGCGGCGGGTACTCAAGAAGGCGGCGGACGCCAAGGTTCCTCGAGTTGGTGGTACGACCCGAAAACCCGGGCGATCGTGTTTCAGGTCGCCTTCGCATTGTCCCTCATCGGCATTGCGATTTACCTCGTCCACAACACGCTCATCAATCTCGAAAAACGGAACATCAAGACGGGTTTCGATTTTCTTTTCAACCCGGCGGGCTTCGAGATTCCCCTCACGCTCATCCCGTATTCCGTCGAGACGGGCTCGACCCACGGAGCGGTCTTCATCGCCGGCCTGCTGAACACGTTCCTGATATCGGCCCTCGGGATCGTGCTGGCGACGGTTCTCGGCTTCATACTCGGCGTGCTCAGGCTCTCGAACAACTGGCTGGTATCAAGACTGGTGGGCGTCTACATCGAGTCGGTACGCAATGTGCCGCTTCTGCTGCAGTTCCTGTTCTGGCATTTCGCGGTCTTTCAGTCGCTGCCCCTGGTACGCCGGGCAATACCGATTTTTGACACGATTTACATCCATAACCGCGGCCTCACGGTTCCCAGACCCATACCCCTGCCGGGCTTCATGGTGGTAGCAGTGTCGGTCTTCGTCGCGGTCGCGGCGATTATCTATCTCAGGAAATGGGCGCGCAGGCGGCAGGACGAGACGGGTGAGCAGTTCCCCGTCTTCTGGGCATCGCTTGGCATCCTGATAGGTGTTCCGTTACTCGCCTCGGCCGTGGCCGGCTTTCCGCTCACATGGGAATACGCAAAACTGGGCCGGTTCCGCTTCACGGGTGGGCTGGAAATCCAGATAGAGCTCTTCTCCGCATTGACTGCGCTCACGGTCTACACTTCATCGTTCATCGCCGAGATCGTGCGGGCGGGCATCCTCGCCGTATCGCACGGACAGCGCGAAGCCTCCTATTCGCTGGGAGTACGGCCGGAGCCGACATTACGGCTCGTCATCATCCCCCAGGCACTCCGTGTCATTGTGCCGCCACTGGTGAGTCAGTATCTCAACCTCACGAAAAACTCCTCGCTCGGCATCGCCATCGGCTATCCCGATCTGTTCAACGTCTTCGGCGGCATCTCGCTGAACCAGACTGGACAGGCCATAGAGATTATCTTCATGTGCATGGTCGTCTATCTGACCTTCAGTCTGCTGATATCGCTCTACATGAACTGGTACAACAGGCGCATTTCGCTGGTGGAGCGGTGATTCCATGAGCGCATTCGCGAACAATCCGGGCGGGGGCTTCGTGCGCACCGAGCACATACTGCAGTCACCACCGCCGGTCTCGACCGTAGGCATCCTGGGCTGGATGCGGGCGAACCTCTTCTCTTCGCCGTTCAACACGGCACTCACGCTGCTTACACTCTACATCCTGTATTCCTTCGTTCCGCCGCTGTTCGAGTGGGCCTTCATCAACTCGCTCTGGGAGGGGCAATCCAACAAGGACTGCCGGGGCATCGAGGGTGCCTGCTGGGTACTGGTGCCGAAGCGATTCGGACAGTTCATCTACGGCTTCTACCCGGAACCCGAACGCTGGCGGGTGAACCTGACCTTCATCCTGTTCTGTCTGAACCTTCTGCCGGTGCTCTCGGACAGGGTACCGGGCCGCACGTTCGCGGCGCTTTTCCTGGTCTTCGGTTTTCCCGTCATCGCCTACTTTCTGCTCCACGGGGCTTTCGGACTGGAGACCGTACCGACGAACAACTGGGGTGGCCTGACGCTCACGCTCGTATTCGCCTCGGTTGCCATACTGTTCTCCCTGCCCATCGGGATTCTGCTCGCACTCGGGCGGCGCTCGGAAATGCCCGTCGTCCGCACCGTCTGCATCGCCTTCATCGAACTCTGGCGCGCGGTGCCGCTCATCACCGTGCTCTTCATGGCCTCGTTCATGCTCCCCCTGTTCACGCCGGAGGGAGTGAACGCCAACGAACTGCTGCGCGCCCTGATCGGCTTCACCATGTTCTCATCCGCCTATATGGCCGAGGTCGTGCGAGGCGGTCTTCAGGCCCTTCCCAAAGGCCAGACGGAAGCCGCCCAGGCGCTGGGGCTCAACTATTGGCTCTCGATGCAGCTCATCATTCTGCCCCAGGCACTCAAGATCGTGATTCCAGGCATCGTCAACACCTTCATCGCGCTTTTCAAGGATACGGCGCTGGTCTCGATTATCGGACTGTTCGACTTGCTGCTCGTGGCCCGGTCCGCCGTAACGGACCCCAAATGGCTGGGCCTTGAGCATGAATCCTATACCTTCGCCGCCGTCATCTATTTTGTTTTCTGTTTCAGCATGTCGCGCTACAGCCTCTGGCTTGAGCGCAAGCTAGACACGGGCCACAGAAACTAAGGGGAGAGAATGCGCCCATGAGTGAACCGATTATCCGAATCGAGGGCATGAACAAGTGGTTCGGGCAGTTCCACGTCCTGCGCGACATCGATCTGACCGTCAACCGGGGAGAGCGCATCGTCATCTGCGGGCCTTCGGGATCAGGCAAATCGACGCTCATCCGCTGCATCAACCGCCTGGAAGAGCACCAGAAAGGCACGATCATCGTGGAGGGCATCGAACTCACCGGGGACCTCAAGCAAATCGACAACGTGCGCCGTGAAGTCGGCATGGTGTTCCAGCAGTTCAACCTTTTCCCGCACCTGACAGTGCTCGAGAACTGCACGCTCGCGCCCATCTGGGTACGCAAGACGCCGCGCGCCGAGGCCGAAAAGCTCGCCATGGAATATCTGACCCGCGTCAAGATTCCCGAGCAGGCCATGAAATACCCCGGCCAGCTATCGGGCGGGCAGCAGCAGCGCGTCGCGATTGCGCGTTCTTTGTGCATGCGGCCCAAGATTATGCTGTTCGATGAACCGACCTCGGCGCTCGACCCCGAGATGATAAAGGAAGTGCTCGATGTCATGGTCGAACTCGCCGAGACAGAGATGACGATGCTCGTCGTGACGCATGAGATGGGCTTCGCGCGCCAGGTCGCCCACTGCGTCATCTTCATGGACGAGGGCCAAATCGTCGAGCGGAACGAACCCGAAGAATTCTTCAACAATCCCCAGTCCGACCGCACGAAACTCTTCCTGAGCCAGATACTTTCGCATTAGAGGGGTGGAGCAGCGGGCACCCTGCATCCATGTTCAGTGCATCGGAAGCACATGTATCCGTCATTCTCAATAAATCAGAAGTCATGCGAATCGCGCCTCGCTTTTTTCCCGGGGAATCGCTCCGGAAAAATCGTCAAGCCAGACAAGGAGGCAGAAAATGGAATCGTTGCCGCTTAACGAAATCCTGACCGTTTTCCTGACCATGATTGTTGCAGTACCAGTGGCGCCCCGGGCAAAATCTACGCAGGATCAGGTAAAATCAGGGGAATTGCATATCAGGGATGACGGGCGACCCGATCATCGGTGAAGCTTGAGCGAAAGCAAAAGAGACCAATCGTGACCCGGCGCTTTCTCTGCCGCATCGCCCGCAGGAGGCAGTCTCAAGTCCTGCGTCCCTGTACTGATATCCCGTCGAATTCAATACGGGAACAAGCCACCGGCACCATCGGGAAAATCGCGGGATTCCAGCCTGAAGCGCATATGATTGAACCCGGGGGAGACGACTGGGAGGCCGCTTCCGGGCAATCCCCCGGGAGAGATCCGGCTGATTCCGGCCTCTTGAGGGGACCCTGCGCAAGATAGCGGTCCGGGCGCACCTGCGACACAGCTGGATATGGCATCTGTTCAGGTCGGATGCCCTCATCCATGGTCCTGTTCAGGGAGTCATCTCCCTTTTCCCCGCACGCAGGCTCCCCTCCATTCCCTGTCCGATCCGTTGCTGCCCTTGTCCTGCAGCGGAAAAAGCTGCACATAACTCATCATTATCAATGTTAGACATGCGGCTTCCTCAGGGAACATGGTTACCACCTGTCCAGGGAGAGAATTGCGACATGCTCGGAATCCGGAATTTCTTCGGCGGTTTCAACTTGACAAGTCGGAAATGTACCCGACACGATCGCATCGCCGGATGCGTACCATGAGAGCGGTGACAGGATGGTGGGGCTGCCTGGGCGGTCAGGTTTCTGCGTCCGAACCCTGCCTTTCCCTTCCCGCCGGCCGACGCTCCGCATCCCGCGGCCGCGCGTCATCCTTCAGGGGTTTCGGACCCTGCGTCCTTGTTGGTCTGCTGCTGGCCGTTCTCCTCGCCAACCCCGCCGCCCTTGCAAACAACGAATGCGGCGACCCGCCCACCAGCGGTGGCGAGATCATATGCGACGGAGACGATCAGACCAATGCTGGGAGCGGCATCAAGTACTCGTTCCCCAGCACCGACACCGACGACTACACCATCAAGATACAGGCAAATTCAGGCGGCACCATCAAGACCGGATCCGGCGCGAGTGCAGGCTCCGGGGCCGACGGCATCTACGTTGAAAAGCTCGGCACCGGACCCTCCAGCATCACCCTGTCGGGCGGCAGCATCCATACGAAAGGAAACGATGCCCTAGGCATCCATTCAAAAACCTCAGGCAACACCGCATCCATCGTCATGTCGGGCGGCAGCATCGATACGGAAGGGGAACGGGCCCACGGTATCCAGGCATTTCCCCACCATTCCGGCCCAACAAACACTGGCAACATCAATATCGGCCTGAAGATCGGCAGCGTTGGCACCGGAGATTGCATGAGCAGCACCGGTTCTGGCTGCGACATCCATACAATAGGATCGTACGCCAGAGGCATCTTTGGCGACGCTGAGGTCGAACAGAAAGGCCCAAACTATTACCATCCGAGCGGCACCGTCGACATCTCCATGTCCGGCGGCGACATCCTGACGGAAGGGAGAGGCGCCCACGGCATCCATGGCCGGCACGAAGGTACCGGCAAGCTCACCGTCAACATGACCGGCGGCACCATCACGACAACCGGAAACAGCGCCTACGGCATCTACGTACAGCGCACATGGACCGGCGACCTCGACCCCGTTGTGGTCGAGAACAGCACTATCTCCGCGGCCGGTGCGGAAGCGATCCGGCTCAACGCCGTCCCCGCCAAGATTCTGAGGCTCCGGAACAGCACGATCGAACGCGGCAACGCCGGAGACGCGATCTGGTTCAGCGGCAACACCGACGACACCCTGACGGTCCTGGGACATGAGGACGCCGGCATGACGGCCACGACCACGATCGGGGGCGATGTGGCCTTCGGCGGCGGAACCGACAGGCTCGTCTTCAACGCCTGCCTGCAGGCCGATGTCGACGACACGGGCGATACCGACTGCACGGCTGCCTATGGCGAGCTGAAGATAAGCCATACCGGCATGCTCATCGGTCTCGAGAATATCTCCAAGATCGGCTCGGGCACCGTCCGGCTGGGCGACCTGACAAGCCGGGGCAGCACGATGGCGCTGGAGGACGGTGACCTGCGCCTCACCGGCCATCTCGATCTGGGCGCCTCCGGGACGCTCACCATCCACGACGCGTCGCGGCTGATCTTCGGGGCCACGTACGACGATCAGGGCCAGCGTACTCACGGCAAGATTACCGCCGAGAAGGTGAAGTTCGACGATCCGGACTGGCAACGGCTGTTCATGGAGGATGGCGCGCTGGCGGCGGGCGATGGTATGCTCCTGGATGCGGGGAAATTCTACAAGGCCAACGGCATCACCAAGGTCGTTCCGGGGCTTTACGACCTGAACGACGCGATGCTGACGACGGTTTCGGTTGACGGTATCGTGCAGGCAGTGGACGGTAACGAATGCGGCGACCCGGTATCGGGGACCGTTACCTGCAACGAGTTCACCTACATCTACCAGACCGACGATGCCGTCTCCCCCGCCGACCCCGGCATCGAGTACGAGTTCTCAGATACCAACGACTACATCATCAAGCTCCAAGACGGTCTTGGCGTCGACACGACAGAAGAGGATGACAGCGGCCTTTTTGGAATGCACCGCAGCGGCGGTGACTTCACCATCGCCATGTCGGTCGTCAGTGGCAGCGACCCCGACATCCATACCGAAGGAGACAACGCCCACGGCATCCATGGGATGCACTCCGGCACCGGCGACATTGAAATCAATATGAAGGACGGCCGCATCCGCACCACAGGACGAGACGCCTACGGCATCTACGGAAGACGCGCGGCCAATGCCGGCTGCAATACCGACCCCGAAGACTACAACTGCGATATCACCATCAGGATGTCCGGCGGCACCATCGATATCAGCAGTGGTCACGGCATCGCCGGCACACACCGCAGCGGCGGTGACTTCACCATCGCCATGTCGGTCGTCAGTGGCAGCGACCCCGACATCCATACCGAAGGAGACAACGCCCACGGCATCCATGGGATGCACTCCGGCACCGGCGACATTGAAATCAATATGAAGGACGGCCGCATCCGCACCACAGGACGAGACGCCTACGGCATCTACGGAAGACGCGCGGCCAATGCCGGCTGCAATACCGACCCCGAAGACTACAACTGCGATATCACCATCAGGATGTCCGGCGGCACCATCGATATCAGCAGTGGTCACGGCATCGCCGGCACACACCGCAGCGGCGGTGACTTCATGGTCATGGTGAGCGGCGCGACCATCTCGTCCGCTCAGGGAAACGCAATCAATCTCAATACCGAAGGCACGGCGACTGTAGAGATCGGAGCCGGCACCACGGAGATCAGGGGCAACATCGCTGGGGCTGACAAGCTCATATTTAACCCGCTCATGGCCACGGACGAACTGACCTTCGTCCATACTGGCATGATCACGGGAGCCCCGCCCATTTCCAAGATTGGCTCGGGCACAGCTCGGCTGACCGATCTGGGCGCGGCGGGTGCGATGATGTCGCTGGAGGACGGCGACCTGCGCCTGACGGAGGCCGTCCTGGAGGGGTATCCGGTGCGCAGGGGAAGCGGTCCGGACGGGCGTTCGGTGAGGTTCGGGCTCCGCGGGGGTTCCGGAACCCGCGCCGTCTCCCTCGACATGGACCTGCGTCTCGGGGCGTCGGTGGCCCCCCTCGCCGAGGCGTTCTCGGATTCCCGGGACGAATCGGCCGAGGTCGAGCTCACGGGCGAGGTCTACGCGGCCGGTCTGGGCTGGCGGGGAGACGCGTTTTTCTCCGACGTGGCGCTCGCCCACGGCCGCTCGCGCGTATCATCACGGACGCTGGAGGCCACTGGCCTGTTCAGGGGCTCGTTCGACGTGAAGCAGACCCATGCCGAAGCGAGGACAGGTCGGCTGTTCCCCGCCGGAGGCATGCGCATCACCCCGTCGGTGTCGGTGTTCGCCGGTTCCCTGGACCACGGGGGCCACACGGCGGAGGGCGCGGTGATGAGGGCCGAGATCCCGGGCTACTCGCAGGACTACCGGGGATGTCGGGCCGGGGTGGAGGTCGCGACGGCGGAGTGGCTGGAACTCTCCCCGCGCTGCGCTGGCGGCCCGACCTGCAACTGGATCTGGCACACACCACGACGGACGGACCGGAGACGCTGACGGTGCGCAAGGCGGACCATGCCGGGGTCATAAGCTTCCCCGAGAAAAAACGGGTGATCGGCGTGCCCCGGGAGGCGTTCCGCCTCGGTCTGGGCGTCACGCTGAAAGGCAGTTCGGATGCCTGGAGCCTGCGCCTCGGTTACCGGGGAGAATGGACCGGCGGCGAGGACGAATGGGCCGGCCGTGAGGACGAACATTCCGTGCAGGCGGGCTTCTCGATACGGTTCTAGAACCACTTCCCGACAGCCCGGCAGTCCCCGTGACTGCCGGGCTGTCGGGCGGGGCAGTGGATCCCGGTCGGGCCCGAGGCGAAGCACCGACCGGGAAACGTCTTTCGGGCAGCACGCAACCCCTCCCCGTAACAGGTTAACCTGGATATATGTCTCCCAAAAATCAGCGAAGGAATCAGAGGTTCACCAAAGACAAGAGGAAGAACCGAACACAAGAACTGCAATGTCAGGTTATTCTTCAGAAATGGAACGAATGACTCGGGGTATTTCAAACCTGAAAAGATTCAAAGGATTCTCAGTCCCAGCGACCCGGGCAAGACGCAATACGCCCCTGATTTTTCCACCCGGCCCTGAGTCAGATCCTACGCCGGCGGTCCGTAGGCTCCTGGTGCCAAAGCTTCGATGTCGGTCACGACGTCGAGAATGACGGGGCCCTTGTTCATGCTGAATGCCTGATCGATCGCACTCCCCAACTCGCCCGGTTTTTCCACCCGCATGCTCTCGGCACCCATCGACCTTGCGATCTCGGTGAAGTTCGTGCGGTTGAAGTGCCAGAGTTCATACGCCTTGCCGCGCTGTGCACCGCCGTAGGCGTCGTCGAAAATCCTGGTTTCCTGGTTCTGGGAGCCGTTGTTGTTCACGAGAATGACGGCGTTGATCCCCCAGCGCACGGCAGTCTCGACTTCTGCGATGTGATACCAGAAGCCCGCATCACCCGTGAAGAGGATAACGGGCCGATCGGGCGCGCCGCACTTCGCGCCGAGCGCTGCGGGGAATCCCCAGCCCAGGTGGCCCGCCGCACGCATGAAACCGGTGTCAGGACTTTTCAGGTCCAGGTAGCCGCCCGTCCACATGCCCGAATGCCCGGTATCTG
The DNA here is from genome assembly GCA_965200245.1 of bacterium. Lineage (GTDB taxonomy): Bacteria > UBA8248 > UBA8248 > UBA8248 > UBA8248 > Bin107. The sequence continues at coordinate 1,145,556 of CBDATS010000004.1, forward strand.
CGAGCACGATGGCGTCTGGGGGCAGATGCTCGCCCAGTGTCCTGCAGACACGCTCCGGCCGCATGGGCGAAGCGTCAGAATCGAGCAGCGGCGCGAATTCCGCCCGCCACGCCGCACATACGCTCTCGACGTACGAGAGCCACGCCCCGCGTTCAGGGGCTTCTTCCGCGGTTTCGGTGAGTTTCCCAAGCGCGATTTTCGCGTCCCCGATGATGGAGGCCCTGAGCGGGTAGTTGCGTCCAAGTTCTTCCGGGTCGATGTCGAGCTGAATCGCCGCGACACCGATTTTCGGCACGCGCCAGAAATGGGTGGTCATGCCGCCCGTCTGAGTGCCGATGAAAAACACGAGGTCGGCTTCCGATACGAGTTCGTTCGCGCATCTTCTCGAATAGGTTCCCACCACGCCGACCGAGAGGGGATGATCACCCGGAATCGTTTCCTTGCCGTTCATGGAGGTGGCAACGGGGATTTGGAACTTCTCGGCAAAGGTCACGAGTTCGGCGTTCGCGCGCGAGGTCCGGACACCGCCGCCCGCGACGATGATGGGTCGTTCGGCCCCCTTGATGACCTCGATCGCGCGGGCAATACTCGCGGGTTCGGGTTCGGGCCGGAAGGCCGGGACCTGCCTGAAGTTTTCCTCCACGATGAGTTCGAGATCGGCCATGTCCTGTTCCACCTGTCCCAGGTTCCCGCCGAAGCGCAGGTGTACGGGGCCGGGCGTGCCCGAGGTGGCGACACGGAACGCCTGCCTCAGCAAGTCCGGGAAGCGCTCCACTGTATCCACCATGGCGTTGAACTTCGTGACGGGATCGAACGCGCTGACGTCCTCCGTTTCCTGATAGGCGTTCCTGTAGCGAATCCCGGGCGTGGTGCCGCCCGTAAGCGCGATGATGGGCGCGCAGGCCAGGTGCGCGTCGCGAAGTCCCGCCGCCAGGTTCACGCCGCCGACTATCTGTGCCATGCAGACGCCGGGGCGGCCCGAGGCGCGCGCGTAGCCGTCCGCCATGTAGGCTGCGGCCTTTTCCCCGTGGGTGAGGATACGGGCGATGCCCGTGCCGCGTTCCTCCATCTGCGCGAGGGAGTGGCTCAGAATCGTCGGCACGAAGAAAATATGGGTGACACCGTACGCGTGAAGGGCGTCAGCCATGAACTGCGCTCCGCTCATCCTGGGCATGTATTCTGTCCTCGAAAGTGTGGGTGAAAAACCGTCAAATCCCTGTCAGCACTTTCGCATCATCGACGTTCGCGATTTCGCGGCCCATTTCCCTTGCAATGCGCGCGATGCGTGCGACGTGATCGGCATTGTCGCCGAGTTCACCGGGGTAAAGGTAAGGCTCATCCTCGGTACCCACACGCACGTGGCCGCCGTGCATGACCGCCATCGTCTGCATGTGAATGTGCCTGGAGCCGGTAGCGCTTGTGATGTAGATCGAATCCGCGGGCAGATTGGAGACGCGGTGCAGGAACTCGCTCAGGGAAGGCGGCGACCACGCGCCTCCCGGACGCCCGAAGAAACACGTCATCAGAATGGGCGGTTCCAGGAGCCCTTTCTGGAGCAGATCGTCGATCATCCAGGTCTCGCCCAAGGTGAAGACCTCGAATTCCGGCTTCACGTTATAGTTCCTGCAAAGCCGCATCATCTCGGCGAGTTCCTCGCGGGGGTGAAGCATCATCACGTCGCGCGCGATGAAGGCCATGTTGTGCGCCCCCACGGCGACGGACATCATCTCGGGGTAGTTCTTCACCACTTCCTTTCGCTGCTCGACCGTCTGGGTCGAGATGCCATACTGGAGCATGATCCCGCATCTCTCCCTGATGGCCCTGGAGTGTGACGCCCAGGCCTCGTAGTTCGTGGGCGGTGCGTGGATGTGGGCGATGCACGCGCCCGCCTCGCAGGCCTTTTCCACAGAATCGGCGAGGACTTCGGAATCCGTGAAACGCGCGGGAACACCCTCGTGCATCGAGGTGTCCGCCGCGCAGTTGATGATCATCATCTTTTCCATGAACCGCTCCTTTATGATGCCGGAAATCCATCAGGCCATGCCGAGTATCTTCTTCGTCTCATCGACCGTGGCCGGGTCGCGGCCGAGTTCGTGACCGATTCGCGCGATGCGTGCGACGAGCTGCGCGTTGTTCTCGCACAGCACGCCCTCGGTGTAGTAGGGCTCATCCTCGGTTCCCACGCGCACGTGGCCCCCCTCGATGATGGTGACGGTCTCGAGCGCGTTCGAGGTGGGCCCTGCGCAACTGCACGAGAACACACACCCTTCAGGCAGGTGGTCGATGCGGTGGAGAAGTTCCCTGAGCGTCGCGGGGGCGTAGAAGCCACCCGGCCAGCCGAAGAAGATGGTGATGACGACGGGGTTTTCCACCAGTCCCTTGTCGAGCAGCCACTCCAGATTCCACAGGTGGCCCAGGTTAAAGCACTCGAACTCGGGCTTCACGCCGTAATCGTTGAAAAGGCGTACCTGATCCTCTATCTCCTGGCGGGAGTGTTCCACCAGCAGATCGGCGTCGACGAAGGCGAAATCATGGGAGCCCAGGGCGATGGAAGCCATATCCGGCTTCAGGTGGATGATCTTTTTTCGCCCAGGGAGGCCCATTGCGGCGATCCCGAACTGGATCAGCACCTCGGGACAGGCCTCGCGTACCGACTCGGTGAGCGGTTCCCAGCTTTCGAGTTGCATGGGGATGCCATGGATGTGGGCGATGGCCGCACCCGCCTCGTGGCTTTCCCTGACCTCCCTGGCAACGGCTTCGGGCGTCTGCAACCGCTTGGGGACGCCCGCGTGCTTGCGGCTGTCCGCCGCGCAGTTGGTGATGATGAGTTTCTCCATTCAGTACGCTCCTGAGAGAGAATGGGCCTCCCGTGTCTAGTCCAGGGAACCTTCCACGTAGAGGAGGTTTCGTATCTTCTGCGTGAGTTCGACGAACATCTCCTCTCCCATCGTGGAGAGCGAGCGCGGCCGCGGGATGTCAACGGTGATGATCTGCGAGATGCGGCCCGGTCTCGGCGTCATGACGATTACCCGATCGCCCAGGAACACGGCCTCGGGGATGGAGTGGGTAATGAAGAACACGGTTTTCCTGCTCTCCAGCCAGATTCTCTGGAGTTCGAGGTTCATCTGCTCGCGCGTCATGGCGTCGAGCGCGCCGAAGGGTTCATCCATCAGCAGGACGTTCGGATCGTGAATGAGCGCGCGGATGATGGCGTTTCGCTGGCGCATGCCACCTGAGAGTTCGTGGGGGTATTTGTCCTCGAAACCATCAAGACCCACCAAGCGGATGAGATCGTGCGCGCGCGGAAGGATTTTCTTCACGTCGAGACCCAGAATCTCGGCGGGCAGCATGGTGTTCTGGAGTACGTTTCGCCACAGAAGCAAAACCGGATCCTGAAACACGATGCCCACATCGTCCCGCGGGCCGTTGATGGGCGTGTTCTTGAGCGTGCAGTCGCCAGAGGTCCTGGAGAGCAGGCCGCCCAGGATTTTCAGAAGCGTGCTCTTGCCGCAGCCGCTCGGCCCGACGACGGAGATGAACTCGCCCTCGGCGATCTCGAAGTTGATGTCGGTGAGGGCATGCACGACCTCGCGGTTCGCGGTAATGTATTCCTTCTCCAGATTCGCTACCGAAATATATCCGTTCATCTTTTCCCGAAACTCCCGGCGAATCGAGTCGTCCGGGGCCGTTTCCTCAAGAATATCGCCTCTAGGCGCCCATCGTCTTGTCCGTCTCCGGTGCCCAGAAAAGCACTTTTTTCTTCACGAAACGCACGACCTGGTGCATCCCCAGCCCCATGACCGAGAGGATCACCAGGATGGCGAACGTGCCCGTCGTGTCGCTGCTGAAGCTCATCTGCATAAGCAGGATCCCCAGGCCGCACTGGCCCCGGCCACCCCACATACACTGGCCGGCGCCGACGAACTCGCCGAGTATCGCGCCAAGCAGGCTGAACACCACCGCTATCTCGAAGCCCGCGAAGATGAACGGCAGGGCGTTCGGGAATTGCATCTTCCAGAACATCTGCCAGCGCGAGGCGGAGAGCGAACGCATGAGGTCTATCTGGTCGGACGCCGCGGATTTCAGCCCCACCATCGTGTTCACCAGCAGGGGGAAGAACGCCACGAGACCCGCAAGGAAAATTTTCGACTTCACCTCGTAGCCGAACCAGATGATGAACAAAGGCGCTATGGCGAGCTTGGGCAGGGTCTGGAATGCCACCACGTAGGGCATGATGATCGCCTCGATCCATTTCGACTGCATGAATACGAGCCCGAGGCCAAGACCGATGAGGCTGCCCATGAAAAAGCCCATGACGGCCTCGAACAGCGTGTGGCTAATGTGGTTGTAGAAACTCGTCTTCATCAGGCCCATGAAGTCGGCGGCCCCCCCCACGTTTCCGCCCACGTCGTAAAAGAACAGCCCGCGCAGAAGTGCCGTGGCCACGCCCGAGGGTGCCGGGAAGATGAAGTCGTCCACCTCGAAGTAGCGCACCGTCCATTCCCAGACGATCAGAAGCACCACGAAGGATATGCCGAACAGCAGATACGGCCTCTGGAGCAGCGTCTCGGATAACGAGGGGCCGTCCACGTTCCTGGGGGTTTCTTTCTTCCGGCTGGTAGTCGCCACTACAGGTGCCCCCTACTTTTGCATCTTCATCATCGCCTTGAACTTCTTCAATTCCCTGGCGAAGTCGAAGTTCCTGGCGCGCTTGATGACCTCGTTGCGGTCGAAGTTGTTGACCTCATCAATCAGTTCGTTGGTGTAGAGGGATTTCACCTGGGCGTCGGTGAGCTTCTTGTCAAGACCCACGAATTTCACGTATTCGGCCCATTCTCCATCATGGTGCGCGCCGAACTTGTTGATCTTCTCATCATCGAGTTTCAGCTTAGGTGCGCGCGCCTTGAGCACCTTGATCATCAAGGCGGTGGCCTTCTCGTCACTCATGCCCTTCGGCTTGGATTCGGGATAAAGCACCCAATGGATCTGGAGCGCGGCTTCTGGATTCGTGTAGAAGAAGAGACTCCCCTTCGCCAGGCCGCGCAGGAAGCCCACCACGGTGTCGCGGTTGTCCGCCAGGAACTTCTTGTTGATCCAAACGACGTTTCCGAAGAGGTTCTGCGTCCAGCCTTCCTGGTAGGGGATCATATCGAACTTGAAACCGCGCGCCTTCGCCAGGGTGTACTGGATGTCCACGTTCGCCCAAGCGTCCACGCGGCCGAGCTTCATCGCCGTGGCGGCCTTGGAAACCGGCCCGACGGGGAGATACGTCACGTTTTGCTTGTCGGCGGGAATGCCGCAGGTCTCGAGCGCCTTGCGCACGAAGATGGGTCCGGAATCGCGCTGGCTCATGACGCCGACTTTCTTGCCCTGCAAGTCGCATACCGACTTGATCTTGCTGCCAGGCGGTACAGCCACGCCGTCTGCGTAGATGGCGTCTCTGTTCAGGATGTAGACACCCTTGACGGGAGGCATTTTCTTGCCGCGCGCAGCGCGGAAAAGAATCGGGATCGGCCTCGGCAGGCCGACGTGCGTGCGTCCCGAAAGCACCCAGCCCATCGCCTGGGCTCCGCCCTGGGCGGCGACGAACTGCGCGTCCACACCGCTTTCCTGGTAGTAGCCCAGGAAATTTCCGATCCAGAGAAACGATATGCCCGGGTTGAAGAGCGGGTTGGCCATCGTCACCTTGATGTTCTTGAGTTTCCTGGCAGCCCCGGATGGGGTCGGCGTCGCAATGACGAGCGCAAACAGTGTCGCGACGACGAGTACGAGTCGGAATTTCTTCATGAGAGTTTTCCTTCCTGAGAGTTATGGGTCAGCAAGAATCCTCTTCCTGATCCTCCAATATCGCGACCGGTCGCACCCATGAGCCGCTCGCGTCCTTCACGTTGATCGGGAAACAGCATATCTTGAAACCGTACGGCCTCGGGATTGCCCCGATGTTGGCGATCTGCTCGATCTGGAAATATTCGCGCCGTCTGCCAAGGATGTGGTGGCACGGCATGAGCGACTCACGCTTACCCGCCTTGAACTCGGGCACCTGGAAGCTGAAGGGCCTGTCGAAACCGAATGCGTCGATGCCGATGACGCGCACGCCGCGATCGAGAAGATACTCCGTCGCCGGGATGCTCATTCCCGGGTGGAGTTCGGGATAATCGGGGCTGTTCCTGTGTTCATCGGTACCCGTCCACAGGAGCACGATGTCGCCTTCCTTGACCTCGTAGCCGATTTTGGCGAGGCAATCCATTATATCCCCTTCGGTAATCCAGTCTCCCGTTTTCTTGTATCTCAAATCCAGCACCACGCCGTCGCCGTAGCACCACTCGAGCGGCACCCTGTCGATCTTGCGCGAGGGCTTGCCCGCCACGGTGGGGCCGTAGTGCCAGGGGGCGTCCATATGGGTGGCCGAGTGGGTGGATACGGTGACGAACTCGGCCGCCCCGCCCACGCCGTCATGAAGCTCCTCCATCGGGATATCCCAGCCCTTGGCCGAGCGCGCGCCGAATTCCTCATGGTCGAGGTAGGTGACCTCGGGTGGACGTGGTTCGTTCGAGCCGTTCATGATTGGGGTGCTGAGATCGATGAATCGCGTAGCGCACATAACCTTTCCTTCGCTGGTTGAAAGTCGTTTCCCCAAACCGCCTAGACGACCCAGAGTTTCCTCTCCTGCGGGTAGATGAACTCATATCCGGTTTCGGTGACGACGACGGTTTTCTCTATCTGGGTTCCGCCCATGCCGAATATCTGGCAGGGGTTTTCCACGCATATCGTCGTGCCCGCCTCCAGCGGGAAATCGCTCGACTCCGGCAGGAACGGGCTTCCCTGCGGCGATGGGTCCGCGAGGACGTAGGGAACTTCGCGCTGCTCCAGTCCAATGGCGTGGCCCGCGAAGTTGCCGTTGTGTTCGGGAAATCCTGCCGCGCGGGTGGCCTCGAGCATGGTCCGGAAGATGGTGGAGCCGAGCACACCCGCCCTGACCTTCGCCATCGCGGCCTCGAAGCCCTCTTCGGTCGCCTTCCAGAGGTCGAGCTGCGCCCTGGTCGGCTCACCCAGCACGCCCCCCCAGCCGGTGTCCCCCTGGTAGTTGTTCAGGACGACACCGGCATCGAACTTCCATATCTCGCCCCTGGCGATCTTCTTGTCCGTGGGCGGGAAGATGCCCGTCGCCCGGCGGCCCGAGCAGAAGTGGAACCATTGCCACTTGCCGCCCATGCGCCCGACTTCCGCCGCGAAGACCGACGCCACTTCGCGCTCGGTCGCTCCCTCACGCACGGCGTTCGAGGCGGCGATTCCCGCCTTCTCGTTCACCTCGGCGGCGGCGGCGAGTGCGGCAATCTCATCGGGCGTCTTGACCATGCGGATCAGGCGGAAGAAATCCGCCGCGTCGGCGATTTCCGCATCCGGCAGTGCCGCCTCTATCTGGGCGCGCACGTTCGGCATCACGCGCTCCTGATCGAGTGCGAGGCGCCCCTTCGTGAGGCCGCGTGCCTCAAGCGCAATCCCCAGGGCTTCGCCCGGGTTCCTGCCGCGTTTCCCGTCGTCGTTGTACATGTCGAGGTAGGTTTCTTCCTCGGGGGTTCGAGCCTGCTCTCCGGGCGGCTGGATGAGAGCGCTCTTTCCGCCGAAGGTGTAGAGGTCCCTGATCCAGGACTGCTGGACCGAGACGTAGGTGACCTCCTGACCCGGCACGATGAGTGCGGGGGCGACTCCCTCGTCGCACGCGAAGACGGCGAACATGTGGACAGAATAGGCGTAGACCTTGTTCGACCAGCCCACGGTGCCCGCAAGATAGGTGACGTTCTCGGGCGTGCTGGCAATCATGGCGTCGAAGCCGAAATCGGCCATCAGCCCCCGCGCGCGATCCGCGTTCAGATACATTGTGCCTCCCTCAATCCTCAGGGGATACGGTAGACGCCGAGGCTTCCCCGTCAGGAACCCGGCGATTCCGGGCGATCCGCGTTATGTCGATAGCGGATAGCCTATCAAATCGACTGGGTAGTGAAAAGAGAAGCGAGGGTTCAGTGGTACGCAGTAGGTTAACTGATAATCGTTTAATTCAGGGCATATTCAGTATATAGCAAAGATTGGAGACACCAGACAGGAATTAATCGGGATATCTTTCCCCAGTATTAATAAGATACTTATAACTCTTACATCTCCTCGTCGTCGCGTATTTGTCGCAGGACCTTACCCTCGTACTTCCACGAATCAGGGCCGCTTACAGCTTGCCAATTCTTGCCCGTATCGAGAAGCACGCTATTAGCGGCGTCAGACAGGCTGGTAGTTTTCCCCTTGAACATTACCTTCGAGTCGTTCACGACTTCGCAGGTTACTTTTTCGTCCCATACCGACGTTAGAGTTGAACCGGGTTTGATGCCAACCATATTGAATTTGAAATTTTCTCGCCTATTTTTGAAGCCACCGTCATTGACATCTTCTTTCGGGGCAACATCCTTTATCCCGAACTGTTCAAGAATGGCGATTGGTTGATGGGGCGAGATTTCGAAGAACTCACGATTGGGCCTCACGCGTCGGTCCTCGAACGCTTGGTGTAGCGTTGACTCGACCTCCTTGGCATCTTGAAATTCCCACGCAGCGACGCAATCAAAGGGGTGCGGTACACCAGTGGAGTCTAATTCACGAAGTCGGTTTTTGATGGTTTTTTTAGTCTTGCCAATTTTCACGAGACCCGGCATTGTCGGGTTTGTCAGAACGTAAACGATTTCCATTTTACCTTTCCTTGGGCGCTAGTTCGGCTAAGGGGGTGTAAGCACTCTTGAGGGTCTTGGTATGTGGTAAGTACAAAGGGAGCAATGCAATAGGGGGTCATCAGGACAAGTTGAACTCTCCAACCATTTTGAACACGGTGACACCATCAAGGAACAGGCACATCAACTTGATCAGTCTCACATCTTCTCTATCGCTCTTACCCAGACCTTTCTTCTCTTCTGATATCCTTTCACTTACTTTCGTTCATGCTACCAGAGTTTGTAATTTTTGCATATTATTCCCAATCTATATCATAATCGCCCAGAACTACATCTTGTGGTGGTTTATCCACGTTGTGATTAGCCCCGAATCAGAATATGGTGGCCGGTTCTTCAAGGGCGTAGTCACGGTTTTTGCTTTCTGATTGATTCCCACCAATAGCGGGGGTTCTTGGACCTGTCGGAGAGGGTCTACGCTCATGGGTTAACTTGATTTGTACCTGAGCGCATTGCACTAAGATTCAGTCCGAAAAATTTCAGCTACCCTTGCATTAGTGCGCAGTGGCGGGCCGGGTTACAGGGTTCGGAGGTAGTTCATCTTCCGTGAAGAATTTGGGCCCAGGCCCAAAATTGACGCAGCCCGTCAAAGGTCATAGAGTGGACCATAATGGTTCTTGGGAAGAGTCCTGCAAACGCCTTTCGCGCGAGGAATCGTCATGACGACTTTCCTGCAGACGCTCATCCGTCCCGACAGGGAGGAAAGCGGCCAGCGCGCCGAAGTCGCCAAGGCGGCGAGCCTGCTCCAGGTGGGGGAATTCCAGTTCCTCCAGCTCGCCTACAGCGAATGGCACGGGGAGGAAATGTCCGAAGAACTCATCAACAACCTGTTCATGTCCTACATGCTCTATGATCAGGTGCCTTGCTGGGCGCGCCACCACGCTCACCAGATACTGGCTCTGGACAAACGAGGCGAGTTGAACGAGAACGACCCCGCCTATCACAGGTACGACAAGGATTACGGCAAAAGGTTTCCCGGGGACATCAAGCGATTCATCGTGACCGCCACCCTCATGGTGTCGATCATGACCGGAATCGTCTGGCTCAGTCACCTCGTAGCCGGGGAGAGCACCTCTTTCCTGCCTCCCTATTTCGAGAAAAAAGAATTGAAGAAGATGGGGAAAGAGCGCAAGATCGAGGACACATCCCTGACTACGGGCCGTTACAGCAGATAGAGAGGATTCCCTACAGAACCGAGGCCGACATGTTCGATTTCGCAGGCGAGAATCAACAGGCCGTAAACTTCATCTTCCTGTTCGTCACGGGATTCATCGCCATCAAGGCGATCCGCACGAAAAATCCCGACGGCGGATCCGATTTCGTGCACCTGCTCTTCGGCTGCATCGCCGCGGTGTTCTTCTTTCTGGTCCTGTTCCAGGACGTGCTCAACATCGTGCGCTTCTAGACTGCAACTCCTTCAAATTTGCAGAAACGCTCCTCCCGAAAGCTCAGGGCTTGTACATCCGCTGTGCCCTGTCGATTTCCGGAACGCGGAGCAGGCGTTTTTCCGGCGGGAGGATGAGTTGTTCTTTCAGATAAATCGCGCGTTTGCGCACGGTGGATGGATTCGGCGTGCCGTAGATCACCTTGTCGATGATCCCGGGTCCGTCAACCGCCCCCCAGTCGGCCCTGAGCGCCTCGACGTAATCGGCGAGCGCCTCCCTGTAACGGCCTCGCCTGTCATGGACGATGCCCCGGTTGGCGTAGGCCGCCGCCATGACGCCTCCGCCCGTCGGGTCGTCGGGTTTCAGGTTTTTCTTGAGATAGTCGATCAGGTAGGTGAGCTCGGCCAAGGCCTTGTCGTATTGCTTCGTCTGGATAAACACAAGCGCGCGTCCCATCAGCGCGCCGCGGTGATTGGGCCGTTCGTGCAGCGCCCGGTTGAAACTCGCCAGAGCCTCCTCGTAGTTCCCCTCGGTCAGGCGGATGTCACCCTCCCTGGTGGCGTAATCCCCGGGAGCTTCATTGGCGTACATCGCCCACAACGCCCACAGGGAGAACATGACGAAGATGAGAATCGCCATGTTCTTGATGAAGCGCTTGAGCACACGCGGGTTCATCATGGTCCCCGGAAAAGAAAATTCATGTAGAAGTAGGAGAACACGAAGCAAAGCAGCACCGCCGTCACCCCCGCGCGCTTCTTCAGTGCGAGACGCTCTTCGTCTGACGTCTCCACTCCATCTCTCTCCGCGCGCCTGACGTAGAGCACCCAGATGAGTTGGCGCACCGGCAGAAACAGCGCGGTGCCCAGCGCAAGCACCCAGAGGAGGACATATCTGGCGGTGAACAATTCAGCCATCGGGGCGTTCAGTCACAAGGGCAGCGAAAAACAACACGGGGGAGGAGTTCACACCCCTCCCCCGTATGGCGATACCTGAATCATCGCGGTTCGTCCAGGACTACCTTGCCTGTTGCGCAGCCACGTCGCCGATATCCTCCACGAGTGCCTCGATTTCCCTTTCAGGCACGGTGGACATCTCCATCTTGTAGGCGAGCAGCCACATCATACCCACGCCAAGGGCCCAGAAGAGAATCTGCCAGGCCCATATCGAGGGCATGCCGAATATCCACCCCGCCGGGCCCGCGTTCGGGGCGCCGAAAATCCAGTTGCCGATGACGGCGCCCGGTCCGATGCCGAAGAACATCCAGGCCAGCGTGACGGCCCACGCCATGGGGACGAGGCCCTGTTTCTGAGGCGAGAGCGAAGCATGCTCGGCCAGGAAGTCGTGATACTTCTGCCGGTGAGCCGCCGCTGCCGCATCCTGCGTATTTGTGGAGATGATCCAGCACACCGCCACGTTGAAGATGATGCCCCAGCCTGCAGAGTGAATCGTCCACGGCCAGCGGCCCCAGATGTCGATGCCGATACCATTCAGGATGGTGAGGCCGAAGTTCTCCGTGAAGATGACAGCCAGCAGACCCGCCGCCAGGCCCCACGTGACACCTTGCCCGGTAATCTTCGGCATCCAGCACACCGCCGCCAGTGCCGGCCACATCTGGAAGCCGAAGGCGACGGCGAGTCCTCCAAGCAACACGAGGGCATCCCTCGAGAACGTCGCCACCAGAAGCGCCGCGACGACGATGAATACGACGCCTATCCGGCCTGCGACCTTTTGTGTGTCATGCGAGGCGCCGGGGTTCAGATATCTCTTGTACAGATCGCGGGTAAGCATGCCGCCCGCCGTGGACATGTATGCCGCACCCGTGGACTGCATGGCGGCCAGGGCACATACGGCCAGCAGTCCGACCAGCCACGGCGCCGCATCCGCAATGTAGTTGAAGTAGTGCGGTACCAGAGAGTCGGGTTTTTTCGCGATGGCTCCCGTGAGTACGTCCGTCATCGCCAGTCCCGCCTTCGTGACCGCGGGGTTTGCGCCGAGCAGGTGTGCACCCATTCCCTGGGACGCGGTGAAGAAGAACAGGATAAACCCGATACCCGCCGAGGAAGCCCACACCTGCTGGGGTGCAAAGGGGCGCGGGTTGTTGTTCGAGAACGCCCACATCGAGAACGCGGGGGAAGACTGAATCCCCATGAGCGCGAACATGTAGGTCAGGCACATGATGCCCGTCCACAAACCGCCCACGGGCGTCTGCTTGCCCAGGCCCGCCGTGAACTGGATGACACCCGGAATGGCGAAATAGGCGTTATAGTCGCCGCCGCCGTATCCTTTCGTCGTCCCCCACTGGCCCACCGAAGAGGCCGCCAGCTTGGCAAGGCCCGTGTTCAGGGAACCCCATCCGCCGGCGATGCTCAGCGCGATGCATCCGGTAATTATGATGCCCAGCGCGAGAAGAATGCATTGCAGCGTATCCACGTAGGCAACGGCGCGCAGACCCCCGGCTGCCACGTAGATGAGCACGACCGCCGAGAGCAGCCACATGCCCACGTTGACGCTGAAGAGACCGTCGGTCAGCACGTTGAACAGGAAGCCCGAAGCCCCGAGTTGGACGCCGAGGTAGGGAATCGAAAACAACATGGCCACGATCACCGTGAGTATGCGGATGGCGTCGCCCTGAAAGTAGTCGGCGAACATTTCACCGGGTGTGACATATCCATAGCGCTTGCCCAGCATCCACTGGCGCTTCAGGAATATCACCCCGGTAAAGGGAATGGTGATGGTGTAGAAAGATGCATAGGCGTACTGGAACCCGTCTCGATAGATGAGTCCCGGGTGTCCCATGAACGTCCATCCCGAAAATGACGTCGCCGTCGCCGCCAGGACGAACACCCACATCGATAGCTGGCGACCCGCAATGAAGTAGTCACCCGCCGTTCTTGCCATCCTCGCGCACTTGATGCCCCAGAAAATACAGTAGGCCCAATAGAGCACGACGAAGGCGAACAGCCAGAAAATCTTCGCATTCATATAGACGCCTCCTTGTTTGGAAAACAGCCCAATATGCCGTACATCATGAATGCGGGACCCGAGCCCCAAATCCCGCGCCGCATGCATTGAGTATCTTCCGGCAAAAATTCCTGCCTCATGATGGAAACAATTCAAACATCACAGGTCGAAATCTTCATTGGCGCACATATAAATACTTTCGTTTATATGCCCTTGATTGTAACCTTTTCCTGACAAAAAGCAAAATACCAAAAATCGGGGCACCTCTGCGAAATCCTCCATACAGGCGTTATTTCCAGCAAAAACAATCGTTTCATATGGAAGCATCCGGCAAAAGATTTTCCGGGCAAAAGGTTCCGTTTCCCGGGTGGATTTGGTGAAATCCGAATCCTGAACCAGGTAAAGGAGACGAGGCCCGAAACCGACAATGGACATCCGCCGGACCAATGAAGGATATGGAGGTGGGGCTAGGGGAGGATAAGGAAGGGAACTTCCCCGATATCCAATGGAATGCCTGAACCAAAAAGGCCGGGGCAGTGTGGCCCCGGCCTCTCGTTTTGTATGGTGCGCCAGGGAAGATTCGAACTCCCGACCTTCTGATCCGTAGTCAGACGCTCTATCCAGCTGAGCTACTGGCGCGCTCCTGTCTCTTTCCCTTATAGCCCGCAAGACGGGCACCATGCAAACAAAAGCGGGGAAACTACCCCTTCCCGGAAACAGGGTCAAGAGGGCGCAGAATGCGCGGCAGGTTCCATCCATCCCCACCTCGATTCCGGCCCGGACACCCCTGTACTTCATACGAATTATTTTTCACGCGCGCGCTTGAAAACGCACCCTCCTATCCTTTAGACTTCCCCTGCGGTTTTGGGGAAACAATACATTTTTTCGCGGTTTCGGGAGTTGCGGTTGTGCGCTTCGCCCTGTCGCACTATGGCCCGGAGGATACGCTTCATCATGATGAGTTGGCTCCCGGAGAATATTTCTATCGAAGGAGAGGAAATCGATTTTCTCTTCTACATCTCCTACTACCTGACGGCGATCGTCTTCATTCTGGTCACCGTCGTCATGGCGTATTTCATCATCAAATACCGCGCCAGGCCGGGCGTGAAGGCGAAATACACGCACGGCAACAACATTCTGGAAATTCTCTGGACGGTAATCCCTTCATTCATTCTGCTCGTTTTCATTCTGATGACGCAGACCTCCTGGGCAAAGCTCAAGCTGGCCATTCCCCAGAACCCGCCCGTGCGCGTCGAGGTGACCGGCAAGCAGTTCAACTGGATCGTCCGATATCCCGGAGACGACGGCAAGTTCGGCACCAAGGACGACTTGGTACTCGACAACCAGTTGAACGTCCCGGTGAACAAGCAGGTGTTCATCGCTCTCAAGGGCGCCGACGTCATCCACAGTTTCTTCATACCCCAGGCCCGCATGAAGCAGGACGTGGTTCCGGGCCGAACGATTCCGCTGTGGTTCACGCCGACCAAGGTGGGTAAATTTGAAATCCCGTGCGCGGAACTTTGCGGCTTCGGGCATTCCGGCATGAACGGAGAGTTCATCGTCCACTCCGAGGCGGACTACGCGAAGTGGCGCAAGAAGGCATGGGAAGAGAAAGACAAGTAAACGGCCTTATCCATGAGGGCGTGCGCCCTTTTTCTTGAACGTGTCGGCGGAAGCTTTTCTCCGATAAACCAAATTTACGAGGGATTCAGGAAACCATGAGCGAAACCACGGCAGACGCGCACGGCGCCCACGACCACCACGAAGGCGGGTTCTGGAGCACATACGTCTTCTCGCTGGACCACAAGATGATCGCCAGACAGTTCCTCTGGCTTGGCCTCATCATGATGGTCGTCGGCGGCATTCTCGCCCTGATGTTCCGCTGGCAGCTCGCCTGGCCGGAAACCTCCATCTGGGGCCTAGGCTGGATATCCGACGAGAGCGAAGGCCTGCCCGAGGGCTTCATGACCCCGAACTTCTACAACATGGCCGTCACCATGCACGCGACGATCATGGTGTTTCTCGTCGTGATGCCGATTCTGGTGGGTTGTTTCGGGAACTTCCTCATCCCGTTGATGATCGGGGCGCGCGACATGGCGTTCCCGGTGCTGAACATGCTCTCGTTCTGGGTCGCCGTTCTGGGCGCCGTCATCATGTGCGCGGGATTTCTCGTCGAGGGAGGGCACGCCGCTTCCGGCTGGACCGGCTATGCGCCGTTATCCACCGTGCCGGAATATACAGGCGTTTTCATGGGACAGACTTTATGGGCATTGAGTCTGTTCGTGCTGAGTTTCTCTTCACTCATGGGTTCGATCAACTACATCACCACGCTCATCAACATGCGTACCGAGGGTATGACCTGGTTCCGGGTGCCACTCGTCGTCTGGTCCCTGTTCATCACGGCCATCCTGGGTCTGCTGGCTCTCCCGATTCTGGGCTCAGCGGGCGCGATGATGATTTTCGACCGCGTGTTCGAAACGAATTTCTTCAACCCGCAGAAGGGGGGTGAACCCCTCCTGTGGCAGCACCTGTTCTGGTACTTCGGCCATCCGGAAGTCTACATTCTCATTCTTCCGGGCATGGGCATCGCTTCCGAGTTGCTGCCTGTGTACTGCAGAAAACCGATATTCGGCTACCGGGCCATGGTGTACGCCATGCTCTCCATCGCCTTCCTGTCGTGGATCGTCTGGGGTCACCACATGTTCCAGTCCGGCATGAACCCGGCACTGGGCTCGGCTTTCATGATGACGACGCTTGTCATCGCGATACCTTCGGCGATCAAGACCTTCAACTGGCTGGGTACCCTGTGGGGAGGCTCAATCCGCTTCACCGTGCCGATGCTCCACGCCCTGGCTTTCGTCATCCTGTTCGTCATCGGCGGGTTGAGCGGTATCTTCATGGCATCGAACGTGGTGGATATCTACATCCACGACACCTACTTTATCGTGGCGCACTTCCACTACGTCATCTTCGGTGGCAGCGTCTTCGCGCTGTTCGGCGGTATACAGCACTGGTTCCCGAAAATGTTCGGCAGGTCAATGGACGAAGCGTTGGGCAAGTTGCATTTCTGGCTCACGTTCATCTTCTTCAACCTCGTATTCTTCCCGATGCACATACTCGGCGTGGGCGGTCACATGCGACGCATCTACAACCCCATGCAATATGAGTTCCTGCAAGGAATGCAGCCGATCAACGTGATCATCACCCTCTCCGCGTTTGCGCTGGGGCTCTCGCAGATCCCCTTCGTGTTCAACTTCTTTGCCACCGTCTTTCGGTGGAATGCGAGATGGTTCCGCGTGCTCACCCAGGCGGTCTCTGCCCTCGCGGTCGGTTTCATTGGCTACAAGAGCGTGGCGGTGATGTTCGAGGGCATGATGGAACCCGAACCCTCAACGGGCGGACGCATCGTGGGCACCATAGTCGCCATCGCGCTTGCGGCATGGATTTACCGCTATCTGGAGAAGAACATGGCTCCATTGGGAGCCGATGCACCCCGGAATCCCTGGGACGCCAACACGCTCGAATGGGTAGCACCCACGCCGACCCCGCACGGAAATTTCGGCCCCACGTTGCCGGTGGTCCGGCGCGGACCCTATGAATACAGCGTCCCCGGCGAGAGTGCGGACTGGGCACCGCAGACCGAAGCCATCGATCCGGCTCTCGCCGAAGCCGGACACTAGCGCCGCCGCAAACCACCCCGGGAGAGAACGCGCATGGCACCTGAAAGCCATGTCGGCCTTCCCGCCGCGAAAGGGGGAGGCTGGCCTTACCGTTTCGCCACCCTCACCTACGTCTTCACCGTCGTGCTTATCCTAGCCGGCGGCCTGGTGACGAGTACGGGTTCGGGCCTCGCGGTTCCCGACTGGCCCACCACTTTCGGCTACAACATGTTCCTCTTCCCGTGGTCGAAGATGGTGGGCGGCGTCTTCATCGAACACTCTCACCGCCTGCTCGGATCGCTGGTGGGGTTCCTCACCATCCTGACGGCCCTCGCCGTCTGGCGAACGGACGAGCGCCGCTGGATGCGCCACCTAGGCCTGTTCGCGGTCGGTCTGGTGATTTTACAGGGTGTGCTCGGCGGCATGCGTGTCGTGCTCATCAAGCTCAACCTGGCCATCGTCCACGCCTGCATCGCGCAAGTCTTCTTCGGCCTGATGGTGAGCATGTCGCTGTTCACCTCACGCAGCTGGCGGGAGGAGACCGCACAGGCGAGCGACAGGGGACTGGCGAGGCTGGCCCTCATCACGGTGCTGCTACTCTACGTACAGATCATATTCGGCGCGGTACTGCGACACACAGGAAACAGGCTCGACGCTCACCTGCTCTTCGCCGCGCTGAGCAGCATCCACGTCATCCTTCTCGCTTGCAGGATTCTGAAACTTCCGAACCCGGGCGCGCTCTCGAGAGAGGCGAACTGTCTGTGGATTCTACTGATCGTTCAACTGGTGCTCGGCGGGGCATCCTGGGTCGGAAAATACGCCGACATGGGCGAGGCCTTCACTCCCGGGCTCATCATCGCGACCACTTCCGCGCACGTCGTGGTGGGGGCGATGCTCTTCGCAGCCTCGCTCGTCGTGGCCCTTCGCCTGAACAAGGGCACGCTGTCCACTCTCAAGACCCCCGAAGCGCCTGTCGCGGCGAGAGGTGTGCGTGCATGACGAACTTTCGCACAGAAGCCGTGAATCTCGACGCCCCGAGGAGAAGGGCAGCGGATTATCTGGAACTCACCAAGCCACGCATCCTGCCGATGGTTCTCGTCGTGACCGCAGCAGGTTACTACCTCGCCTCGAATACAGGTCTGGACGTCGTTCTGCTCATCCACACCCTCATCGGTTCGGCCCTGGCGACGGGCGGCGCACTCGCCCTGAACCAGGCCTCAGAAGAAGACCTGGACGCACGGATGTTCCGCACACAAAAGCGTCCGCTGCCCGACGGGCGCCTTCTGAAATTCGACGCGCTCCTTTTCGGCTCCGTCATCATGCTGTCGGGCGTGGCCTATCTGGCCATTTTCGTGAACCCCTTTACGGCACTCCTCATCACGGCCACCGGCGGGCTGTACCTGTTCATCTACACGCCGCTCAAGCGCACGACCTCGCTCAACAGCGTGGTGGGCGCGGTTCCGGGAGCCATGCCGCCGGTCATCGGCTGGACGGCGGCCACGGGCACGCTTTCGATAGAAACGTTCGTGGTGTTCTGCATCATGTTCCTGTGGCAGATTCCCCACGCGCTGGCGATCGCCGTGATGTACCGCGAGGATTTCGCGCGAGCCGACATCAAGCTTTTGCCCATAGAGGACCCGGGAGGGGCCAGCACGGGCAGGCAGGTCGTTTCCTACTGCATGGCGCTGATTCCCGCCGGCATGGCTCCGGCTCTGATAGGCATGGCGGGTCCCGTCTACTTCGCGGTCTCCACTGTCCTGGGTCTTGTCTATCTGGGTTACGGCATACACATGGCCAGAAAAAAGGGGCCCGCATCCGCGAGGCGTCTGTTCTACTTCTCCCTGATTTATCTGCCGGCACTTCTTCTGGCCATGATCTTCGTATAAGGAAGCCAATGGACAAGTCGCAGACAAAGAACAGGAACCGGCGCACCGGGGTGTTTCTGGTTCTGTTCATCGTCTGTCTGGCCGCGTTCGCGTGGACCGTGGCCATCCTCAAGAACTAGAGAGGAGGTGTTTTCGTTGAATCCGGTACTCGAAGCGCCTCCAAAAGAAAAACCCGACCGTTGGGAAGGTGCCCCTCCCCTGCCTCCGCCGGACGGCAACGGTGGAAACGGAGGCGGTGGAGGAGACGATTCCCGGGATTCCTCATCCTCCGGGAAACCCCTGCCCGGAAACACCCAGATTGCCATGCTGGTGCTGATCGCGGCCGAAATCATGTTCTTCTCCGGCCTGATCGGGGCCTTTCTGGTCTTCCGCTTCAGTGGCAAGCCCTGGCCGCCGCCCTTTCAGCCGCGTCTGCCCGTGGAAGTCACCGCCGTCAACACGGCCTTTCTGTTACTGAGCAGTTATACGATGGTGCGCGCCCAACTCGCTCTCAAACGCAGCGACTTGAAGTCGCTGCCCCGGCTGCTCACCATCACGGGTGTTCTGGGGGTCGTTTTTCTCGCAATCCAGGGATATGAGTGGGTACGACTGGTCAATTTCGGTCTCACCGCGTCGGCGAACGTCTACGGCTCGATCTTCTACAGCATCATCGGAACGCACGGGTTCCACGTATTGAGTGCGGTCGTCTGGCTCGTGGCGGTTCTGGTACGCGCGTATCTGGGGAAATACTCCGCCCGCAATCCCAACGGCGTCGTCGCTTGCGCGATGTACTGGCATCTGGTGGTGGGGCTCTGGCCGATTCTGTTCTACCTGGTCTACCTGCTCTAGTGACGCGGAAGCCGCCAAAACATTGACACTTTCTCTGGGCAGGTGGCATACTCGCCTCAAGGAGATTCGAGTGAAACGATTCGCTGCCATGTTCATCGCCACAGTATCGGGCGTCGTCCTTTCAGGTCCGGACCATTCCTTCGCCTGTGCAGTGTGCGGAGTAGACCCAGAGCCGGGCTTTCTCTGGAGCATGGGTTTTCTGATCAGCATGCCGTTCGCAATCGCCACGGTAGCGGGCAGTTATTTCGTATACAACAACCGGCGCGCGAAGAGAGCGCCGGAGAACGAGGATATGTTTTCCGAATGAGAAGGAGAAAGTGCTGTGAGTGAAGCCGCCGCCGTGGATCACGCCCACGGAGTGGAACCAGCGGAAACTCCCCTTACCCCCGAAAGCTGGGGCAAACTGGGGATGTGGGTATTTCTGGCGGGCGACGCCATGTCGTTCGGAACCTTGCTGGCGGGCTACGCAATCTTGCGGGGCAACAGCGCGAACTGGCCGGTGCCCACCGAGATTCTGGGAATCTCGCTGACGGCCTTCATGACGTTCCTGCTCATATGCAGCAGCGTGACGATGGTGAAGGGCCTGGACGCCATCAAACGAGGCGATCAGGCAGGGCTCGTGAAGTTCCTTTGGCTCACCGTAGGCGGCGGCATCATCTTCCTCGGCTTGCAGGCCTATGAGTGGACCCATCTGATACAAGTGGGGCTCGGCCTTGCAGACAACAAGTGGGGTGACAGCCTCTTCGGTACCACCTTCTACATCATCACAGGTTTCCACGGCATGCACGTGACCGGCGGCGTCATCTATCTGGCCGTCATCGCAATGCGAGGCGCAAAAGGCGCTTATTCAGCGACGAACTGGAACGAGGTGGAAATCGCAGGCCTCTACTGGCACTTCGTGGACCTCGTCTGGATTCTCGTCTTCACGTTCATTTATCTGCTGTAATCATCCGCAGCGCGCCCAGGGCGTGCCCGGTTCGTTGAGGGAGAGCAAATACATTATGGCAAGTGGAAGTCACGCGAAGCACGACGATCATCATGTGAACTACATGGCCATCTTCTGGTGGCTCTTGGCACTCACGATACTGGAAGTCCTGGCAGGCATCCCTCATGCGAGCCCGGCCTATCCGCAACTCCTGAAGGGGGCGCTCCTGGTCATCATGGCCGTCGCAAAGGCGGCACTCGTGGGACTTTACTTCATGCACTTGAAGTTCGAGAAGCTGGCACTGGGCTTCATCGCCATGATACCGCTCGTCCTGTGCGTGTTCGTGGTGTTGATGGTGCTGCCGGACTTCTAGGCCGTTCCGACTACACGCTGCCAGAAGTTCCAGAAAACAGGAAATTCATGTCGCTCCGGGATCTGCCCACCCTGAACGCCCTGTTGAACACGACGAGCGCTGTCCTCCTCATGATCGGGATAAGGCGCATCTACGCGAAAAATGTGGAAGCCCACAAGCGATGCATGGTAAGTGCGTTCCTTGTCTCCTCCCTGTTCCTCGTCTCCTATCTCATCTACCACTTCAACGTGGGTTCGGTGGGCTTCCGGGGCGAGGGCTGGATTCGCCCTGTCTATTTCATCATCCTCATCACGCACTCGGTTCTGGCCGTCTTCGTGCCGCCCATGGCGCTCATCACCCTTTACCGTGCCTGGAAGGGGGATTTTGAGCGGCACCGCCGTATCGCGCGCTGGACGTACCCCATCTGGCTCTACGTTTCCTGGACAGGCGTCGCGATCTATCTCTTCCTCTACGTCTTCAACCCCAGGGCATGAGAGAACTCTTGCGCGCCCTGAGACGCGGGTGCGCCCTGATGTGCCCGAGATGCCCTGCACCCCTCTTCACGGGGCTTTTTCGCATGCACGAAAGATGCCCGGGTTGCGGCTACCTCATCGAGCGCGAGCAGGGCTATTTCGTCGGCGCCATCTACGTCAACTACACCATCACTGTCATCATTTGCCTGGGCGGCTATCTGCTCACCGAATTCTTCATCGCACCCGGACTCTCAACGCAGATCATTGTCTGGGGTGGGCTTTGCATCCTGATTCCGTTATTCTCGTTCCGCTACTCCCGTGCAATCTGGCTGAATGCAGACCATTATTTCAGCCGGAAACTCTCACCCGAAGACGATGGGGACCTACCGAAGTGAACCCGAGCACAGGCCCCGCACTGAACGTACAGGGCGTCACCCACCGCTACGGCAGTCGCGTCGCGCTCAGGGACGTTTGCTTCGAGGTTTCAGAGGGTGAGATCTTCGCGCTCCTGGGTCCTAACGGCGGTGGCAAGACCACCCTGTTCCGCATCATCACCACCCTCATGCGTCCCACCGCAGGTGACGTGCAGGTTTTCGGTTACTCGGTTCGCGATGACCCCCACGGGGTGAGAAAAAAAATCGGTGTCGTCTTCCAGCAGCCCGGTCTGGACCCCAAGCTCACCGTTCTCGAGAACATGACCCACCACGGCAGGCTCCACGGTATGCTCGGGAACACGCTGCGGGAAGCGACGGATGCGCTCCTGTCGCAATTCGGCCTGGGCGACAGGAAAAAAGATTACGTCGAGACACTCTCCGGCGGGCTTCAGCGCAGGGTGGAACTCGCCAAGGCGCTCCTGCCCCGGCCCGATATCCTGTTTCTCGATGAACCCAGCACCGGTCTCGATCCCGGAGCCAGAATCGATTTCAGGAACGAACTCCAACGACTGAGAAACGAGACGAACACCACGGTCGTGCTCACCACGCATTTCATCGAAGAGGCCGACCACGCGGATCGCGTGGGCGTCATCCACGAGGGACACCTCGTCGCCATCGGTGCACCCGATGCGCTCAAAAAGGAAGTAGGCGGGGATGTACTGACCATCGAGGCACAGGAGCCGGACGCCATGCGCATGAAACTCAAGGAGATATTCCCTTGTGAGGTGAAGAGCGTGGACGGCTCCTTGCGCGTCGAGATGAGCGATGCCCACCTGGCCATCCCCAGGATTGCGAAGGCATTTTCCGGCGAGGTGCGATCCATTACGCTTGGCAAGCCCACGCTAGAGGACGTGTTCATCAACAAGGCGGGAAAACGCCTCATCGACGCGGACGAGAACGTATCCGAGGCGCGAAAGGGATGACGCCATACCTTCTGTGCGCGGGAACGATATGGCAGCGCGAGATCGTGCGCTTCGTGCGCCAGCGAAGCCGCATCATCGGCGCGCTCGGCCAGCCTCTCCTCTTCTGGCTGCTGCTGGGCAGCGGCTTCGGACAAAACTTCCGCTATGCGGGCGGCGGAGGTGCAGGCTATCTGGAATATTTCTATCCGGGCATCATCGCGATGGTGGTGCTCTTCACGGCTATCTTCTCGACTTTCGCCATTGTGGACGACAGGAAGGCGCGCTTCCTGCAAGGCGTGCTCGCAGCGCCCGTCCCGCGTTCGGCCATCGTGCTGGGACAGGTAATGGGCGGGGCAACGCTCGCGCTTCTGCAGGGAATCCTTTTGCTCACCGCCACTCCCCTGGCGGGTGTTCCACTCGACCTGGAAGCCACCCTCGCCTCCATCCTGGTGATGGGCCTGCTCGGCTTCGCGCTGACCGCGCTCGGCCTTCTGCTCGCATGGCGGATCGAATCCACGCAAGGATTCCATTCCATCATGAACCTCATGCTGATCCCCCTGTGGCTGCTATCGGGCGCGGTGTTTCCCGTCGCGGGCGCGCACCCGCTCATCAGCGTCATCATGCAGGTTAACCCGCTCACCTACGGCGTGGCGGCTTTGCGGAGAACGCTCTACCTGAACGCGCCCGAGGCCGTGGCCTACCTGCCGGGACTCTGGCTGTCTGTTTTGATCATGACTGTCTTTGGCGGCATCTGCTTCGTCCTGGCGGTGAAGATAGCCGAACGAAGCGAGGGGTGAATTCCGGCTGAATGGTGAGGGATGGGCAAGGCGCCGCATCAATTGGGGGCGCAGGGCCATGCCGGCCAGCAACCTCAGCGAAGACCGTTTACGTACTTCGCCAGGTTGTCGAGTGCTTCGCTCCGTATGTGGGGCAGGGCGGGCATCTTGTTCTTGCCCCTGCGCACGACCTCCTTGATGTAGGAGAGAGGAAGCGCGCGGCCGCGCAGGGAATTTCCCAGCCCGCCTTTCCCCTCACCATGCGCGCCGTGACAGACAGCACAGGTCTGCGCGAAGATCGTTGCGCCGTCGCCCGTGATCAAGGGCACTTCCTTTTGCTCGGGATCCTGGAAGAAGAGCAGGAAAACGACGAGCGCGCCACCCAGGACGACGAACGAGGCGACAACCAGCTTGCCCAAGTTCGGATGGCCTCCGGCGACTTATTCGTTCAGGGGAAGCGGCCTGTGGAGGAATGTTCGCGCGTCTGCCCCCTCGTAGTCCGAAACCAGGTGACCGTTCCCTTCGAGCTGGTACTTGTACGTCACCAGACCTTCGAGACCCACCGGGCCTCGGGCGTGAATCTTGTCGGTGGCGATCCCTACCTCGGCGCCGAAACCATAGCGAAAACCGTCCGCCAGGCGTGTGGACGCGTTCCACATGACGCTTGCGGCATCGACTCTGGAAAGAAAGGTCCGCGCCGCCGACTCATCGGAGGTGACGATGGCGTCGGTGTGACGCGAGCCGTAGCGGTTGATGTGATCGACAGCCTCGGCGAGTGATTCCACTACCCGGACGGAGAGGATGAGATCGAGATATTCCGTTTTCCAGTCCTCTTCCGAAGCAGGGCCCGCACCCGCCAGAATTGCCCGTGTGGCATCGCAGCCCCGGATGGCGACTCCTTTTTCCGCCAGCACCCCGGCCGCACGGGGAAGGAATTCGTCCGCTTTCCTCTCGTGCACCAAGAGAGTCTCTATTGCGTTACAGACGGCGGGATACTGCGTCTTGGCGTCGAACGCAATACGCACGGCCATATCGATGTCCGCCGCCTCGTCCACGTAGAGATGACAGATGCCGTCCGCGTGGCCGAGCACTGGAATATTCGAGTGCTCCTTGATATGGCGGACGAATTCGTTGCTCCCGCGCGGTATGAGCAGATCGATCGCATCGTCGCGGGACAGAAGCGCCTGCACATCCTCTCGCGCCTCGACGAGTTGGAGCGCATCGCCTGGAATCTCTCCCGCCGATGAAGCGGCGGCCCTCAGCAGTCCTGATACGAGGCGGTTCGTGCGCGCGGCCTCGCGGCCACCCTTCAGGATGGCGGCGTTGCCCGATTTCAGGCAAAGCGAGGCAATCTGTACGAGCGCGTCGGGGCGGGATTCGAAAACGGCGGCGATGACACCCAGAGGACATGTGACTCGCCTGAGGGTCAACTCCTCGTCGAGCAGTGTAGCCATGCGCGCCACGCCCAGAGGATCGGGCAAGGCGGCCACCGCGCGCACACCCTCGGCCATCTGCGCGATTTTGCGCTCGCTGAGTTCCAGACGCCTGACCAAGGGCTCGGACATCTCCCCGCTCGCGACGAGCAGTTCCGCCGCCGCCACGTCTTCCGCATTCGCTTCGAGAATTGTTCCTGAGTTTTCGTCAATCGCGTCCGCCATGGCGGCCAGGGCGCGATTCCGCGCCTCGTTCGAAAGAGGGGCAAGCGCAAGGGCCGCGCTTCTCGCCGCAAGGCATATGGCGTCGATGTCGCTCAAAACGAGTCTCCCTTTTCCCTTCTGAAAACCAGCGGTGGATTATAGGCCGGAGCGAAGTGACCGGCAAACCGATTCACTCATTTTTCCTCTTCCAGTCTTTGTGGCATCGCTCGACGTACTCGACGATAACGGGCGCGACCGCAGGGCCCCCTGCGCGTTCCACGCCCTCGAAACCGGGAGCCGCGTTCACTTCCAGAACCAGAGGGCCCCTTTGTGTCTCCAGCAAATCCACGCCTGCGATTTCAAGACCACACAGCCTGGCAGCACTTATCGCGAGTCCTGCGGCTCTTTTGGTGGGGGTGGTTTTCTTCACGATACCTCCTTGATGCAGGTTTGTGCGAAACCCATCTCCAGAGGCACGTCTCCTGACGGCGGCGGCGACCTCACCGCCTACGACGATGATTCGCAAATCCCCCTGCCTGGCGTCTTCCACATATTCCTGGACGATGGCATCGCGCTGCAGGTTCCACATCACGTCCGAGATGGCCTGGGCCTCTTCGGCGTCGTGGGCGCGCATGACACCCTTGCCCTGCGTGCCGCGAGGCAGCTTCATGACGACGGGCGCACCGCCCACGCTCTCAAGTGCCGCCCGCAGATACGCCGGATCGGGTGCGAATGCCGTCTTCGGCACGGGCAGGCCGTTTCGCGCCAGAAGCTGAAGTGTACGCAGCTTGTCGCGCGCCGTTTCTATTGCTCGTGTACCATTGATGACCAGTGCGCCTGTGGCTTCCAGGTGACGGATAAGAGCCAGAGAATGTTCGGATATGTTCGCTCCCAGGCGCGGTAGAAATACGTCCGCCCCCGAAAAGGGTTTTCCCCAAAATTCGAGGGACATCTCTCCCGTACTCAGCTTGAGCAAAAAGCGGTATGGGTCCAGCACACGCACGCGGTGTTTCCTGCGCCTCGCGTACTCTGCAATTCTCCGCACGCCGTGCAGCGTCCTGTCGCGACACAGGATTCCGATCCTCACACCTCTCTCCTTACACAGAACATGAACGAGGCGAAATTCTACCATCCGTACGGTGGCTTCGGAATGACTCGAAAGGTTTGCAGTGGGGATTCCCCTCCCGGCGGCTCCTTGCCGGACAGCGTGAGCCGCCAGGGGGGAGGTATGTGGGGCGCAGCCCAATGGTTGGGCCACGGCAGGATTTTCTATGCGGCTCCCTGGAGAGCCTCTTTTCGGCTTCGTCAATCCCTGCATCAGCAGGACGTGGACATTTACTCCCTTCCCTGAGACGCGGCGCGATGTTTGCGAACCCGAACCGCAGTGCCCGGGAAACTACCATTTGAATTTAAGCAAAATGCGTGCCAAATCCAGAAATTTCCAGGAAACATCTAACTTACAAGGGTTTATCGCAGGACACCGCTTGCAGAGGCGATACAAAACGTGACACATGGATACGATATATCGTTATTATACGATTTTTCACATATTTCATCTTGCTTCAAGCCTATGGAAACAGAAAACCGTTGTGAACAGCGACTGTGGGGCGGAGGCATTCGCACGGAAGGTCCAACCCCGGTGCGGTTCGAGACATCCGGGACAGGAGGCGAGCCTTGCGCAATTCGCCAACACAAGAAAAAACGGCAGATTGGGGAGGTCGCAGACAGGAATCTTCGCCGTGAGGGTCATCTCCGGAAATGCCACCTCTTGGATCCTTTTCCCGTGCCACCGGTTTCAGTCAGAAACTACCTGCCCATACAGGAAAAGCGCCTGCCAAAACAGAAAAAACGAGGCAACCCCATGAATTCAGGGATACATATAGGGATTGGCCTCTGAAAATACGAACGGGAGAGACCAAAAATGACGATTTTTCATAGTCATGACGCCCGGCGTTGACATTTTGTCCTGTTTACCCAAAACGGCGAAGGAGAAATTGCTCTCCTGAACTTGCCCAAACGCCTCTTTCAGGATCTGAAGGTCCGTTCTCCGTCCTTCAGGCGGTTGAAGAAATATCCCGCGCAAAGACCCAGAACCACCCAAAAGGCAACGGAAGAAGCGAGCGCGGTGAAGATGAAGTTCCTGAGCAGCGCCTGGGGAACCGGCCCCCCGGTAGACTCCGGGTGCGGGACGCCGATTGCGTGCGGCAAGACAATCAGGACGACCCCCAGTCCCTTGAAGGCCGCACCCTGCTTGAATGCGAGAAGGACGAGGCCCGCCGCCGTGACCACGACGGTAACAACCCACCAAAGCTGCCTGTGTGGCAAGGGGGCCGCCTCAACGCCGGGGAGTTCCGGCGGCAGACCCAACGAGGGCGCGAGCGAGAAGACGATGAATCCGCCCAGTCCCCAAAGGATTCCCCGCCGCCAGTCCACCTTTCCATGAAGGGCGAAGCAGCCGACGAGCAAGAGCGCGAAACCCACTGCAGAGACGATGTTCGAGACCAGGGTGAGCGCCAGGCGCGAAGTATCCCCCTCCCCGTCCGTGTCATCTTCATGTGTTTTGGGGAGGGGAGTTCGCTGCTCGTATCTTTCGGCCTCGTATATCAGGGGGATAAGATGTACCGACTGCACCGCGGTGGCGAAAAGCCCCGCAATGACTCCCGATATGACAGCCGAGAAAAAGATTCTCTGGAACATCGCAGGTGCCCGGACCTCGCCCGCTACTTCATCTCCATGAGTTCGACAACGACGCCATCAGGACCTTCCACGTAGGCGAAGTAGAGTTCATCTGCCTCGCCCTCGGCGATAACATTCCCGCCCCTGGATCGAACCTCGGCAACCGCATCGGCGAGTTTGCCTTCCACGCAGAATGCGTAGTGATCGATACTGTAGCGTGGCCAGCCACCCGGCCCCGGAGCGAGTTCCTCCCCGTCGCGCTTGCCGCGAATGATGATGCTCACCCCGTGCACATCAAGGTAGACCTGCGGCGCCCCGCCGCGATCGATGCGGTTCGTCTCGCTCGCTCCGAACACGTCCGCATAGAAGGAAACCGCCTCGTCCACGTCGGTGTGAACGCAATGGATGTGATCGTACGTCAACTTCATCGCTTTCTCCTGTCGAGTATGGATTGAAAAATCCGTTTGGCCATTTGCCTCAAGCTGCCGGGTCCACCCAGTTGAGTTCGAGCAGGTTGCCGTCGGGATCCTTGAAGAATACCGTCTTTCTCTCAGGCACGCGGGACAAAATGTCAGACAGCAGTTCCACACCCGCATCGCGCAGGTGTGCGACGGCCGCCTCCATGTCCTTCACCCAGAAGGTGAGATATCGAAACCCGGCCGCCGAATCCGCGAGCGCGTCAACGGAGCCAGGCGCATAGGCGAATTCAAGTAACTTGATGAGAACCTCGCCCGATTTCAGGGCGTGGAGCTTCACGCCGTCGGTGGCGAAGCCCGCCGCGCGCACGAAATCGGCCGGCACCTCGATGACCGCCGCCTCCTCGAGCCTCAGCACCTCGGTGTAGAATTTCTTCATTGCGGCGATATTTCTCGTCGCAAGCCCCACGTCCACGCCGCCGCGCGTAGTCTCGAACATTTCTGCCTCCTCACGGGCGCAAGCCGAAAAGGAACCGGCACCTTCAAACGGATTGCGCGAAAAGAGCAATGAAGATACATTATTTTCCCATAAAGAGTAAATCTGCCGGAAAGCCTGCGCCGTTTGAGCATGAACAGACCCCTGAGCGGTTTCGTACAGCGACGGGGGTTCAGGAACCGACGGTGCCAGGAGAACGGAACCAGGTATGCGCAAGGCCGATCTGATAACGGGCGTCGCCTTTCTCGTGTTCACTATCGTCGCATTCGCGTACCTCATTCCGTATCAAATCGTCTCCTCCATCCCCATCGACGAATCGACACCCGCCGTGTTGCGGCCCGAGTTCTTTCCGCAGCTCACCATGGTGCTCTTCGCCGTGACCTGCGTACTGATGATGGGCGCCGCGCTCAAGAACTTCTCGAACAAGAGGTTATGGGACGACGCGAAAGGTTCACTCACCCGGGTGTTTTCCGTCCTCGCCCTCACGTTCCTGTACGTACAGGCGCTTGAACTCTTCGGATTCTCCTATACCTCGCCCATTTTCATGGCCGTCATCATCTGCATGCTCGGAATCAGGAACTGGCGACTGATCGTCTCGACCGCCATCTTCTTCCCGTTGTTCCTGACGTATTTCTTCTGGCACAGCTTCCAGGTCGTCCTGCCAGAGGGGAGCCTGTTCCCTTGATCGAACAAATCATCGAGGGCATCTCGATCGCGCTCACATTCGAGGCGCTGGGCATGGTGGCGATCGGCGTTTTCGCGGGCATTACCGTGGGAGCGATTCCCGGCCTCACCGGCGTGATGGCGACTGCGATTCTCGTGCCATTTTCCTTTTTCATGGCGCCCACGCTGGGCATCCCCTTCCTTCTGGGCGTTCACAAGGGCGCGCTCTTCGGCGGTTCGATTCCGGCGATCCTGGTGAACACGCCCGGTACGCCGCCCGCGGCGGCCACCTGTCTCGACGGATATCCGCTCGCCCGGAAGGGCGAGGCGAAAAGCGCGATCCAGATGGCACTCTACTCCTCCACCCTGGGCGATACGTTCAGCGACATCGCGCTCATCGTCGCGGCCATCCCGCTCGCAGCGCTGGCGCTCAAGTTCGGACCGGCGGATTTCTTCGGCCTGCTCGTCATGGGCCTCACCGTTATATCGAGCGTCACGGGCGCATCCGTTTCCAAGGGCATCCTCTCCGCCCTCATCGGGTTGATGTTCGGCCTGGTGGGGCTCGATGCCATCTCCGGAGCGGAACGTTTTACCTTCAGCCTGCCCACGCTCGAGGGCGGCATTGGTCTCGTTCCCCTGCTCATCGGCCTGTTCGCGGTGAGCGAGGTACTCATCCAGGTAGAGAAGAAGATATCGCAACTCGCCGAAAAACCACCGACCTCACACCTAAGGGGCGGACGATCACTCAGGTTCGGGGAATTCACCGCCTCCGGCAGGACAATCTTCCGCTCTTCCATCATCGGCACCATCGTTGGCGCGATTCCGGGGACGGGCTCTTCCATCGCCACCTTTATCGGCTACGGCGCGGCGAAGCGGGCTTCGAAAAAACCCGAGGAATTCGGCCACGGCAGCTACGAGGGCGTGGCGGCGGCAGAGGCGGCCAACAGCGCCGTGGCGGGTGCGGACCTGATTCCCACTCTCACGCTGGGCATCCCCGGCGGCGGGACGGCAGCCATTTTGATGGGGGCGTTCATCGCGCAGGGACTTCGGCCGGGACCCTCGCTGTTCGAGGAAAACGCCACCACGATGTACGCCATATTCGCCCTGCTCCTGATCGGGAACCCGATCATGCTCATCCAGGGCTGGCTGCTCACGGGCATATTCGCCTGGGTGGTCACCATCCGGCAGTCGCTGCTGCTGCCCTGCATCATCATGTTTTGCGTAGTGGGGGGCTACATCTTCCAGAACAACCTGGGCGACGTGGAACTATCCCTCATCGCGGGTGTGTTCGGCTATCTTCTCAGGAAGATGAACTACCCGCTTGCGCCGCTGGTCATCGCCTACATCATCACGCCGATGGCGGAGCGTTCCTTCAAACAGGCCCTCTTGCTCTCGCAAGGCGATTACTCTGTGTTCTTCACGCGTCCGATTTCGCTGTTCTTCATGGTTTTGGCTGCACTGATTCTTTTCATGAGCATCTGGAAGCGGCCCTGGGCGACGCCCGGGGGTGAATAGATGCCTACCCCAAAAGGAGACCGGACATGAAAATCACGAAGATGCTCCCGGCAGGACTCGCGCTTGCGCTCGCACTCGCACTCGTTTTCCTGACGTGCGTGGCGCCTGCCGACGCCGCCAGAAAGTTTCCGTGGAAACCCATCCGCGTCATCGTGGCCCTGGGCGCGGGCGGTTCGCACGACATGAATTCCCGCGCAGTGGCGAGCGTGGCCAACGATTACTTCGGCCAGCCGATGATCGTGCAACTCATGCCGGGCGGCGGCGGAAAAATCGGGATGACGGCACTGAAGCGCGCGAAACCCGACGGCCACACCATCATGCTGGCTTCCGCCTCCCATCTCACCATCGGCCCGCACGTGCGCAACATGGGCTATGACCCGCTCAAGGACTTCGTGCCCATTTTCATGATCAACAAGGCAGACTACATGATGGTCTCCCCGGCATCGAAGCCCTGGAAGAATTTCAAGGAATTCGCCGCGGCGGCCAGGAAAAATCCCGGGAAGGTGAGCTACGGATCCTCGGGCATCTACGGCACGGGGCATCTGATGATCCTCAAGATCATGGCGGATACGGGCATCAAGCTGAACCACATTCCCTTCAAGGGCGGTGGCCCCGCCTTCCGCGCCATGCTCGGCGGCCACGTGGACAGTGCGGGCGCGCTTCCGGCCACGGGCGGCACACTGGGACGTTACAGGCGCGGACAATTGAACATCCTGGGCGTCTGCTCGGAGAAGCGGGTGAAACTGTTTCCAAAGGTTCCGACCATGAAGGAGAACGGTGTGGACTTCCTGCTGGCGTCGAAGCGCTTCTACATCGGACCGAAGGGAATCCCGCAGGATCGCATCGATTTTCTCGTGGAAGGCTTCAAGAAACTGCTGAAAAACAAGTCCTACCGCAGACTCATCAGCAAAATGGGCGAGACGCCCACACCGCTTTACGGTGATGCGCTCAAAAAGGACATCGCGGATGAGTATGAACGTTTCGGAAAGATTTTCGCCAGCATCGGCGTAAAGAAGAAATAAGGATTCGCGCAAATACCCGGCGGTTTCACCTTGACGCTTCAGGATTCCGCAACCGGCGGCCAGATGCGTTTTCCCGTGCTCGGCGAGCCGGGGGCATGTACGAGGCTGCCCACCATCTCGCGTGACCACGCTTCACTCTCCAGTTCCTTGTGGAAATAATGCTCGACGGACGTGTTCAGGTCGAACTCATAGAGCACGGCGTGCTTGGCCCATCCGTAGACAGAGACGAGTTTCCGCATTCCCACGCAACCCTCGAGAGTATTCATGCGGGGGAAGCGAAGCTGTACATACCATGCGCCCATGCGCTCCTCGTTTTCAAGCGCGTTGCTGTTGAAGCTGCCCATCTGGATTCTGGGACCCGGTGTGATGTCGGGGCCGCGCTGCGCGATTTCGGGGCCGTTGATCCGTCCTGTCTCCACGAAAACGCACTCGCGAACACCTGCGCGTATCCCCAGCATCTCACGCGTATCCGGCCCCCGGTCTTCTGCCAACTGCGCAGGTGAGGGATCCAGAAAGGTGTGGACGCTCTCCGCACCGAAGAGCATGAGATACCCGTTTCCGGTCGGAACGGCGGGATCGTCGGTATGGGTGAGGCGCCTGTTCACGTTTTGTTTCCGCTCCTCGCTCTTGTCGTTGTCGACATGGGCCGCCCACAGATAACCCGTGCGTTCGAGCATTTCGGGCAGATGTACCTCGTGCAGCCATGCGAGGTATTCTTTCGTACCGTCGGCGGGCAAGTCATACCATGTGGCCCAAATCGCCCTGTCCATCGAATTTCTCCTTATACGATTCATACCGCCTTGCCATTCGTTCTCCTGAACTCACGGCGAGGCTCAATGCCCAGTTTCTTTATCCGGCTCTGAAGCGTCGTGGGTTTCATCTTCAGAATGCGGGCGGCCCCACGTTCTCCCGAAACCCGGCCGGCCGTATGCTCCAGCACCCGGAGTATATAGCGCCTTTCGTATTCCTCGAGCGAGGTGAACCTGTTCTCACGCACCAGAGGGGACACCTCGCCGAGAAGCTGCCTGTCGAACCGCAGAACCCGCCCGCGCCCCAGTACGAGACCGCGTTCCACCACGTTCTCGAGTTCGCGGATGTTGCCGGGCCAGTCGTATCGCATGAGACGCTCCAGAGCGCGCGGATCCACGGTTTCGATGCGCCGGTTCATGCGCGGCCCGTGTTTCCTCACGAAATAATCGACGAGTTCGGGGATATCCTCCTTGCGCTCCCTGAGCGGCGGCGTGTGGATGGGGATCACGTTCAGGCGAAAGTAGAGGTCGTCACGAAACCGGCCCTGGCGGACTTCCTCTTCCAGGTTCCTGTTCGTGGCGGCGATGATTCTCACGTCGACCTTGAGTGTCTGGTTGCCGCCCACCCTTTCGAATTCCTTCTCCTGCATGACCCGCAATATCTTCACCTGCGCCTCGGGGGAGATTTCCCCTATTTCGTCGAGAAAAATCGTTCCCCTGTCCGCAATCTCGAAGCGCCCCTGTTTTCGGCCCATCGCCCCCGTGAACGCACCCTTCTCGTAGCCGAACAACTCGCTCAGGAGCAGCGTGTCCTGCAGCGCAGCGCAGTCCACCTTGACCAGCACGCGGCCCCGACGCTCGCTCATGTGGTGAATGGCCCGCGCAACCAGTTCCTTGCCGGTTCCCGTCTCGCCCAGGACGAGCACGGTGGCCTCTGTCATCGCGACCTGGGCGACTAGCTCCTTCATGTCCTCCACCGGCTTGCTCGAACCGATGAGCTGGTCGGAGCCGTGCATCTCCTTGAGCTGATTGCGAAGATGTATGGTCTCCTGGTGAAAGTCGTCCTTGATATCCTCGAGTTCGGCGTAGGCCTGCGCGTTCGCCACCGCCGTGGCGATGGCCGGCGTGAGTTCGCACAGAAACTCCGCCAATTCTTCGGTGAACTGGTTCGGCATGGCACTGGTTACGGCGATTTCGCCAAAGACCTCATCGTCGATGACGAGCGGGGCGCGTATGCCGCTTCTGAGGCCTCGTCGGAAAACGCTCTCATCCTCCGCGAAGGGTCGCTCCAGATCCAAATCCTTGTAAATCACGTACGGCGCCTCACGGTGTTCGATAAGCCAGCCCAGTGCGCCGCCTTCCAGGGGAAAGGTCTCATCGGGTGCCTCGAGTATCTCGTCGCTCGATGCGAGCGCCCGGATAGTGTAGGTCTTCTTGTCGGGGTTCATAAGATAGAGCACGAAGTGATCCAGCGGAAATATCGCTTTCGCCTCGCGCGCCACGCGACTCAGCACGACTTCCAGGTCGAGGCTCGAGTTGAGCACGTGCCCCACTCGCTGGATGACGCGCAGCCTCTCTTCCGTGGACAGCGTGTGAACCACCAATTTTGATCCTCCTCGTCTCCAAATGGACAGAAAAGAAGGGTATCATATCCCAAAGGGATTTGAGGCTTTTAATTCGCCAGGAAAAGATCGCGCCATGAAGCCGCTGTCACTCTACGTCCATATACCTTTTTGCATCGCCAAGTGCGGATACTGCGACTTCAACTCCTACGCCCTCGACACCCTGCTGGAAAAAGGCCACGCGGACGAGGACTGGGGGCGTCGCTACGCGGATTCACTGGTCGAGGAGGCAGCCAGCCGCGTCGAGGAGTACTCCCTACGGGGCAGAAAACTCACGACGATATTCTTCGGAGGCGGCACGCCCTCACTGTTTCCGGCGGGAGAAACGAGACGCGTTCTGGACTTCATCGCCGCATCGTTCGACCTGTGCACCGATTGCGAGATCACGCTCGAGGCGAACCCGGGCGCGGCGGAGTGCGAGCGTTTCAGCGCGTTGCGCGAGGCGGGCGTCAACCGCATCAGCATCGGCGTCCAGACATTCGACAACACAGATCTCCAGAAACTCGACCGCGTTCACACGGGCGACGACGCCCGAAACGCATTTCGCTCCGCGCGCGAGGCGGGTTTCACCAACGTATCGCTCGACCTCATGTTCGGAATCCCGTATCAGACGATTGCCATGGCTGAACGAGACATCGAGTGCGCCATCGCCCTCGGCCCCGAACACCTCTCAGCCTACGAACTGACCATCGAGCGGGGCACGGAGTTTCATGCGCGTCAGGCGCGGGGCAAATTGAGCGGTCTTCCCGATGAGGAGACGGCCCTTCGCATGTGGGAGATCAGGGATTCGGCCCTCGCTGAAGCCGGCTACGAACGTTATGAAATAAGCAATTTCGCAAAACCCGGTTTCGCGTGCAGGCACAACCTGAACTACTGGAAGAGGGGGGACTACCTGGGAATCGGCGCAGGCGCGCATTCGCTTCTCGAGGGGGAACGCTTGTGGAACTATGCGAGACCTGACGTCTATGCACGCAATGCGGGAGCCCCCACCGCAGGTTCCGAGCGCGTGGACGACCCCGAAAAAGTGATTGGCGAGGCCCTGATGCTCGGCCTGCGCATGAGGGAGGGCGTTTCGCTTGATCGAATCGCGCGGGATTGCGGCACAGACCCCGAAGATGTGTTCGGGGAGTTGTTCGAGGAACTGGAAAAGGCAGGCCTGGTGGCGAGAGAGAACGGCAGCCTTCGACTTTCGGACAGGGGAACGTTGCTGGCGAATCAAGTGTTGGCGAAATTCGTATAAAGGAGAACACGCATGCCTCCCGTAGCGGTCATCGAAAAAATACGCGCCCCGGCGCAAGAGGTGTTCCACTTCATCGGTCACGTGGAAACGCATCCGGAAATCGCGGATTTCAGCCAGAGCGTCCACATCATCTCCGAGCGGAAAAGCGGCGTGGGGACACGCTTTCACCAGGTCTACACGAACGGGGCGGAACACGTTTCTGAAATTGTCGTCTGGGAGCCGAACGAAAAAATCGTCTGGCATAACTTCGAGGGAGACGAAAAAACACCCGTCATGATCATCAGTTACTACTTCGAGGAGGAAGGCCCCTGCACCCACGTTCTCCACACGGTAGAGTGCGAGGAATACGAAAACCAGACCAGACACCGAGACGGCACACTCCGGAACATCCGCGAACTGGCGAACCTGAAGAAGATTCTGGAAGGGGGAGCGTAGGGACAGTACCCATCCTGAACAGGGACAACCCCTTCGCAGGTTACCCGACTCTTCCCCTCATGAAACCTCCTCCCATTGCTCGCTGAGGCGACGTCCCAGATCCGGTTCGACAAGAATCGTCTCATGCGCCCCGAGCAGAACCTGACCGGGGCGGCCCCCTCCAGGCCTCCTCAAGCGCGAGAAGGGAAGATAGGCGACGATGAGTTTGGAATCCGTCCGCCCCCGACTGAAATACGCCGCGAACGCCGCCGCCTGGGCGAGAATCTCAGGGTCCGGATCCCCCGCTTCGCCGTCTGTGCGGCGCAAGAGCACGTGGCTGCCCGGCACCTCCCGGGCGTGAAGCCAGGTATCATTGGCCCGGCCCACGCGCATGAATATCTCGTCGTTTCCCATAGCGTTCCTGCCGACGACGACCTCCCAGCCTGCCTGGGAGACGAACCGCCTGTAGGGCCTGGCGCGTACAGCCTGCCTTCCCCTGGCGCGCGCTTCCTTTTCCTGCCTCTCGCCCCTTTGCCCAGCGTAGCCCGCTTGCGCGAGCGATTCTTCCACTACCGAGACGTCCTCGACCTCTTCCGCCGTCTCGAGGTCAAAGGCCAGAACGGCGATGAACTTCTTTTCTTCTTCCATCTCCTGCAAGCGCACAAGTGCTGTCGAGGCGCGCCGCTTCAGCTTCTTGTAGCGGCGAAAATACCTCTGTGCGTTTTCAGAAGGCGTGAGCCGGGGGTCGAGAGTGATTTCGAGCGGTGCATCCTTGTCCTGAAAGCAGAAAACTCCGGTCTTCTCATTCACCTCGCCCAGATGCGCAAGCAAAAGCTCCCCTTTTCTCAGCACGTGTTCCGCCTCGTCGGCGGAGGCCAGATCCCTGCGCACCGCCTCGATGGAGACGTCCAACCGATCCCCCGCGCGACGCAAGGTCCTGGCAATCCGTTTTTTTCGCTCAACGAGGCGAGCGTCTTTCACGAACCGCCCGAAAAACGCATCCGCCGCCTCGTTCATGGAATCGAACGCGCGGTATGTGCCCGGGTTCGCGTCAGGGATTCGGGCTGCACTCAGCCCCACAGGACCGCCGTCCGGTCCCAGCACCCAGGCGGGGGCGAATTCCCGTTTCCGGTAACTCTCGATCGCGCCCGTCAGTGCATCCACAGCGCCTGTCCATCCATCCCCGGAACCTGAGATGAGAGATATCTCCCGTGCCAGGGCCGGACTCACACCCGCCACCGTGCGTACCAGCCAGCGCGCGAACTCTGCCCGGTCAGCTGATGCGAGATTCGCCTTGTGAATCATTTCCGACAATCCTTCTTTCGTGAGATCGGCCGGATTCTGCTTTTTCTGCTCGGGCGGAAGCCGGTATCTGCCGCCTCTCTCCAGCGGACGCGGGTTGTGCGGGCCGGGCGAAACAAGTCTTTTGGCTTCCAGTATCTCGCCCGTCGCGCCTTTCAGGAGCACGAAGTTGCTCCAGCGGCCCATGACTTCCGCCATGAGCGCGAAAGAGTCGTTTCCCGGGCCCCCTCCACGTTCGAAGGAAAACTGGAGCACGCGTTCCCACTCTCCCGCCGCTGCCCGGGTGAGCCGAAGGCCGGTCAAGTGTTTTCTGAGTGCCCGGCAAAATGTGGGCGCCTCGGGCAGGCTCGGGGGAGGGTCTTCGCACAGATGAACGCGCGGGTACGCGGGGTCCGCGCTCATGAGGAGGGCACACCTTCTCCTTCCCCCGCCCGAGAACAAGAGGACTACCGTATGCGCGTCAGCTTGAGAGATTCTTTCCAAGCGTGCGCCCAGAAGATTTTCGCTCAACTCCGCCACAATCGCCTGAAGCACGAAGGTATCCATGAATCGATCCAAATCCGGGAATATCCGACCCGTGAGCGTAAATTGACACGCCTTGTACGGAAAATTATTGTAGTCTTTTTCCGGTTGACTGTTAACGATGCATGATAGGGCGAACATGATAGACAGCATGACGGGTTACGGTTCGGGGGAGAGGCCGCTGGGTGAGGCTCATATCAGCGTAGAGATACGTTCGGTGAACCACCGCTACCTGGAAGTCTCCTGCCGGGGGCCGCGCTGGTCTCTCGCTCTTGAGGGCGAGGTGCGCGAGGCGGTGAAAAAGCGCTTTTCCCGGGGGCGTTTCGACATCTATATCCGATCGGGCGAGGAGGGAAATCACGCATCTCTCATCGACGCCGAGGCCGCGAAATCCATTCTTGCGGACCTCACGACACTGAAAAAAAAACTGGGCATTTCCGGCGAAGTCGACCTTTCGATACTCATGGGCTTTCGGGATCTGATTAAACGCGCCGAGCCCGAACCGGACAAGGAGGAGATTCATTCCGCCCTCCTGGAATCCCTGGACGATGCGCTGGGCACCCTGGGAAGTATGCGTGAAAAAGAAGGCAGCGCGCTCGCCAGCGACATTCTCGAGCATCTCGCCTCCGTGAAGTCCGGATGCAATGAGATACGCGATCGCCTGCCCGAGGCGCGCAAGCTGCTCACCGAGCGGATGCGCGAGCGGATTCTTGAACTCGC
Source organism: bacterium (assembly GCA_965200245.1). GTDB lineage: Bacteria > UBA8248 > UBA8248 > UBA8248 > UBA8248 > Bin107. Next base: position 1,183,896 of record CBDATS010000004.1, read on the forward strand.
AGCCGGTGTCGAGGTGGACAGGGGGCGTCTCGAACAGGAGATGATCTACGCAGCCGAACGCGGGGACATCAGCGAAGAACTCAGCCGTCTCGACAGCCACGTCGCGCGATTTCGCGAGATGCTCGAAGGCGAAGGCCCCATCGGCCGAAAGCTGGATTTCCTCACCCAGGAGATGAACCGGGAGGCCAACACGATTTCGTCGAAATCCATCGACCTCGCCCTGACCCAGAGTGCGGTCGAGGTAAAAAGCGCCATCGAGAAAATCCGCGAACAGGTGCAAAACGTCGAATGATGCAGGGCTGGGGCCACCTATTCGTTCTTTCCGCTCCTTCGGGGGCGGGTAAATCCACGCTCATCGACCGCTCCTGCCGGGAGCTTCCCAAAATCTGGCACTCGATAAGCGCTACGACGCGCCCCAGACGCGAATACGAACAGGACGGGGTGCACTATTTCTTCCTGGAGAAAACACGGTTCGACGAGATGATCGCCGGAAACGAATTTCTCGAATGGGCACGCGTTTTCGAGGAATACTACGGAACACCCGTCGAGGCGGTGGACACACGCCTGGCCGGCGGAGATGACGTGATCATGGATCTGGACGTGCAGGGTGCGCTGCAAGTCAAGAGAAGACGTAAGGAGGCAAGCCTCATCTTCGTCATGCCTCCTTCGCTGGACGAACTCGCAAGGCGCCTTGAAAGCCGTGCGACGGAAGCCGACGAGGACGTCCAATTCCGGCTATCGAAAGCCAGGGAGGAGATGGCACAAAGCCATCAATACGACCACGTCATCGTCAACGACGACCTGGACGCCGCGTTCTGCGAACTCAAAAAGATCATTCTCAGACAACGCGGAGAGGTCGGTTCCCCGTGAGCGAACAGGCGCAGGCCCCTCTCGGCGGCAAGAAAACTGTACTCGGCGTATCGGGCGGCATCGCCTCGTACAAGTCGATTGACCTCGCCCGTCTGCTCGTGCTCGACGGGGCCGAAGTACATACCGTTCTGACGCAAAGCGCCGCCTCATTCGTGCAGCCCCTGCCCTTCGAAGTGCTCACAGGCGTGACACCCATCCAGAGGATGTTCCCGATCGAAGGAGGCGAATCCACAGGCGACATGCCGCACATCTCCCTGACGGAGGGTGCAGACCTCATTATTATCGCACCGGCTACTGCGAACATCATCGGGAAATTCGCACAGGGGGTGGGGGATGATTTTCTCTCCACGCTCCTTTTGTCCGCAAAGCCGCCCGTGCTTGTCACTCCCGCCATGAACCCGCGCATGTGGGCCTCACCCGCCGTTCAGAAGAATGTCACCATCTTGCGCGAGAGGGACCATCTCGTGATGGAACCGGGCGTGGGCCGCATGGCGCGTACGGAGGAAGGAACAGGCCGCGGGCGCATGCCCGAGCCACAGGAGATTCTTCTGGCCGCGCGATCGATTCTCCTCCCGAATCCCGACCTGGCCGGCATGAAATTGATCGTCACGGCGGGACCCACACGGGAGAGGTGGGACGCCGTGCGCTATCTCTCGAACCGGTCGAGCGGCAAGATGGGCTTCGCTCTGGCGGGAAAGGCAGCGTTGCGGGGCGCGGAAGTCCTTCTTGTAAGCGGCCCCGCTGCCCTTCCCGATCCACCGGGCGTTCGCGTCGTTCGCGTGGAATCGGCCGCCCAGATGTACGAGGCGGTGAAGAACGAATGGACACACACTCACGCCATCGTCATGGCTGCCGCCGTGGCGGACTACCGGCCGGTCCATCCATCAAACCAAAAACACAAAAAAAGCGACGGGCCCCTAGCTGTCGAACTCGAACGAACGACGGACATCCTCGCCGAACTCGCGAAGGACAGGGGAAGCAGAATCCTGGTCGGCTTCGCCGCCGAGACCGAAGAAGTGATGGCGCGTGCGAAGGAAAAACTCGCGCGAAAGGGGCTGGATATCATCGTGGCGAACAGGGTCTCGGGTGACGAGGACGCGATGGGTGCTGACGTCTCGCGTGCATGGCTCATCGACTCGAAAACGACCGAAGGACTCCCCATGCTCGAAAAAGGGATTGTTGCCGAACGCATCCTCGACCGCCTCGCCAGGATGTGGCAGAATCACCAATCATGATTTCTGATTCAGACGCGTCCGTCGGTCCAAGAGGATGAACCGCGCACAACTGGCCAAAGAAATACTCGGACACCTGAAAAACCAGCACGCCGCAGGAATCGGCTACGTGAGTCTGGGCACTCCGGGTGCGTCAGTTCCCAAAACGGCGTGCCCGGTAACGGTTCCACCTCCCAACACAAACGAGCCCGGAACAGTTCCCGAACAGAAGGCCTTGATTCCGCAGGCGACACCCGAAACTACCCTGGCCCCAATGGCGAAACGCAGAGCCTCCGGTCCCGAGCCACCACCCCTGCCATTCGATCCTGAAGCCGAGATAACGCTCGACGAGCTTCACGCCGCCGTGGCCGGCTGTCTGCGCTGCAAGCTTGGGCCGGGCCGGACGAACCTCGTGTTCGGGGTGGGGAACCCGGCGGCGAACCTCGTCATCGTTGGCGAAGCGCCAGGGGCGAACGAAGACGCGGAGGGGATTCCCTTCGTGGGACGTGCGGGCCAGATGCTGACCAAGATGATCGAAAACGTCATCGAGGTTCCACGCCAAGAGATCTACATCTGCAACATTCTGAAATGCCGCCCGCCGGGCAACCGCAATCCCGAACCAGACGAGATAGACTGCTGTGAGCCGTATCTCCACAAGCAACTCGCCGTCATCCAGCCCCGGCTCATCCTGGCACTCGGGAAATTCGCCGCGCAGTGGCTGCTCCAGACGAAGACGCCCATCGGCAGGCTGCGGGGGAAGTTCGGGCGCTACCAGGGAATCCCCTGCCTATCGACGTACCACCCCGCTTATCTCCTGAGAAACCCGCGCGACAAAAAGCTGGTGCTCGAGGATCTGCTCAGGGTGAAGGCCGTCTACCACGGAGAGGCAAAGGCGGAAATCGAACTCTTCCGCTAGCAGGAGAAGCGAGGCGGGCTATTCCACAGTAACAGAATAGTTGGACACTTCTATCAGGTTGCCATCCGGATCACGAAAATAAAAAGAGCTTATCGGCCCCATTGCACCACTCTTGTCACTTGGACCTTCGATAATCTCCACCCCGCAAGCGCGCACGTGGGCCATCGCAATTTCGAGACTCGTCTTCGTTATGAGGCACACGTCTTCGGATCCGGGGACGGGCAGAGCAGCCTTGGGCTCGAACTCAGCTCCCGCCAGGTGCAAGTTTATCTTCTGGTTCCCGAACCTGAGTGCGCGACGGCCCCCTTCGAAAGTGATCACCTCCATACCGAGGACCGAAGTGTAGAATTCGCACGTGCGCTCCACGTCGCGAACGGTGAACACCATGTGATCGAAGCGATCGATCCGAAAGTTCCTTTCTTCACTCAAACCAGAACTCCCTTTTGCCTGTCCTTTCTCCGTACTGCGAGGTTCCCCGGACGAAAAGTTGAAAAAATGATCGGGTTATTCCAGACTCAAAATATGGAAACTCACGTTGCTGCCAAGGTTTTTTTCATTTGCAAGTCAAACCCGCCACCAGGAGATGTTCGATTTCGCCTTTGAGGCCACAGCCATGAATGCAACTTTCGATCCGGTGAAAACAGGTACCTATAGTATCTCCGAAGCGGCCCGTTGCATCTCCGCTCCATATTCCACGATTTCCCGCTGGGCGGTAGGTCCCGGAACCAGGGCTTCACTCTTGAATATACCGTCCAAAAAACCAAACCTCATATCGTTCATGAACCTTACCGAACTTCACTTATTATGCACGATAAGAAGAGAACACAAGATATCGACGCAAAAAATATTCAGTGCCATCGAATATCTGAAAAAATACGGAAAAAGCGAAGATGAGAAAAATTATCCTCCGGTCTGCAGCAGACTGCATGTGTACAGGGATCGCAGAGATCTATTTGTAAGGCACCTGGGCGTACTCGCAGAGACGAGCCGTTCCGGTCAAATCGCTATGCACGACCTTATCGGCCTGGCTCTCGACAGAATCGAACTGGACGAAAAGGGCCATCCCGCGAAGTTCTATCCTTTCACGAGATACAGCATAAGGGAAAATCCTCCCAGAAAAATTGTAATCGACCCTCAGATATCTTTTGGCCGTCCCGTCATATCAGGCACTGGAATTTCCATGAACATCGTTGCCGGCAGATATAAAGACGGGGAATCCATTCGTTCGCTCTCCAAAGATTACGGATGTTCGACACAAGACATCGAAGAAGCCATCAGGGTCGAATTGCAACCTGATGTCGCTGCATGAAATACCGATCTTTTTTCTCGACAGATGCCTGGGGAGACGTCTGGTTGCATGCGGTTTTCGAAAAGAGAGTTTACGATGCGAGGTTAACGGCGATCACCTCGCCCAAACCGCAACCGATGAAGATGGCTCAGGTTCACGGTGGAAAACGGTTGGATAGTCATCACCAAAGACAAAAGGGTCAGGAACCGAACATCTTTCCTTCACTACCTGAATACCTGGTCAGGGCGGGTCTTCGTTATTTCAACCCGGAACAATTCGGCTGCAACGATGATTGAATGCATTTTGAAGGCGAAGAACCGAATCGTAAGGTTTATCGAAAAGAATGAAGCTCCATTTATAGCCAGCATCTATCCAAACGGAAGCCTGAAAAAACACGAGTAGAAAACGAAAAATGGGTTTTCCCGGCATTTTCTACCCCTGAAACGGATTTCCTTCCACCTGGGAAACAGGCATACAATTCCCTCACTTGTCCTTCCTTCGCGCCCTTCTGCCCGGCATGGCGGGGTCGGTGGGGCGGCGATCCTCCATGGACTTCTCGTTGGGCACGTTCAGCCGTTCACCCAGGCGCTCGTTCAAGATTTCCTCGCGCATGGTGAGCCTTTTCCGGACTTCCGCCTCGTAACCCCGCGAGGTGGGATGGTAAAACCGCGTACCCTGAAGACCTTCGGGCATGCCCTCCATCTCCACGACCGCGTCGTCGAACTCATGTGCGTGCTGGTAGTCCCCGCCGTAGCCCAGGTCGCGCATGAGGCCGGTGGGCGCGTTTCTCAGGTGAAGCGGAACGGGGGCAGCGTCTTCCTCGCGCACGGCGCGCTCGGCGGCACCGAAACCCCGATAGACCGCATCGCTCTTGCGCGCCTGGGCGAGATAGACAACCGCCTGGGCGATGGCGAGCTTCCCCTCGGGGAGGCCGATGAAGTGAAACGCCTGCTGGGCCGCCATCGCCACGCTCAGCGCGTCCGGATCCGCCATTCCGACGTCTTCCGAAGCGAAACGCACAAGACGCCGCAGTATGTACATAGGGTCTTCACCACCTTCGAGCATACGCGCCAGCCAGTAGAGGGCGGCGTCAGGGTCGGAAGCGCGCAGGGTCTTGTGAAGGGCGGAGATGAGATTGTAGTGTTCCTCGCCTGATTTGTCGTATAGAAGCGTCTTGCGCTGAGCGGCTTCACCCGCCAAGGTCAAGTTGATGCGGCGATCCCTGCCCGCGAGGGCGGCGGTGGCTTCCAGGATGTTCAGGGCCGCGCGCGCGTCGCCACTGCTCAGGATGGCGACACGGCGAAGCGCATCGTCCTCGGCTTCAAGCTTCATGGCACCCAAACCGCATTCTCTATCTTCGAGTGCCCGGCGCAAAAGCGCTACGATATGCTCTTCCTTCAACCCTTCAAGCACGAACACGCGCGCGCGGGATAACAGGGGAGCGATGACCTCGAAGGAGGGATTCTCCGTCGTGGCGCCGATGAGCGTGAGCGTGCCGTTTTCCACGTGAGGCAGCAGACCGTCCTGCTGGGCCTTGTTGAAGCGGTGTATCTCGTCGATGAAGAGAATCGTGCGCATCTTTCTTTGCTGCATGCGCTTCGCCTCGTCCACGGCGGCGCGCAACTCTTTCACCCCGTGGAGCACTGCGCTCAGCGTGATGAAGTGCGCACTCGTTTTTATTGCGATGATGCGCGCGAGCGTCGTCTTGCCCGTGCCGGGCGGCCCCCACAAGATGAGCGGACGCAGGCTATCTTCCTCCACGGCGCGCCTGAGTACGCGGCCGGGGCCAATCAGATGATCCTGGCCCAGCACCTCATCGAGCGTCTGCGGCCGCATGCGCTCTGCCAGGGGCGCCATGGAATCGGCTTGGTGCGTGCGTGCTTCGGCGGTGCTATCGCCGTCATCCGTCTGATCGAACAGGCCTCTTTCCAATGGCGTTCTCCCTATCAACCGATATGACCTATTGTAGCACCCACATTCGTGGCTTTCGAAACGAGTTTCCGTTTTGGAACGGAGGGAGAAAGTTCTTTCACGTTTCCTCCCTCTCCGGTTGCAGATGACCCTGGCATGACAATGACCTGACAGAAAATCAGGATCGTCATGATCAAGTTCATTTCGGGGTTATCGTTCACAGTTCACATAACAGAAGATTTTGCAAAACATCTTTATGGTTCCCGAATTTTTCCCCAGGATAGGACACGGTAGCGGTGCCGGGAAATTCTGCCATGGCCCGAGAGGCACACGATAACGGCAAATGCGAGGAATTGCAGGCCGTTTAGACCCAGGCGCGAAAAAAGAACTGTTACAACCATTTGATAGAACTTGAGTTATAACGAAGCTGCCAAAAGGTGCCGCGAACGATACCCACGGGCTTCGTTTTGTGGTTTGATGAGGTATCCCTATGTCGCGCAGGAGGTTGTATGGAAAAGAAGGTGATTCATACGGATAAGGCCGCAAGTGGCAAGGTTCCGCTCTCCCAGGCCATTCGGGTGGGAGAATGGCTCTACTGTTCAGGGCAGTTACCCCTTGATCCCGCGACGGGAGAACTGGTTCCCGGCGGTGTCCCCGAACAAACGCGCCGGGTCATCGAGAATCTCAAGGCCGTTTGCGAGGCGGGCGGCACCTCGCTTGAAAACGCCGTAAAGGTAACGATTTTCATGGAAGATCTGGCGGATTTGGGAGAAATGAACGCTGTGTTCGAGGAATACTTCGGGACGGAAACCCCGCCGGCGCGGACGACATTTCAGGCGGCAAAAATCATCGCGGGCGCCAAGCTCGAAATCGAACTGCAGGCGTTCATCCCCCAGTAATCGCCCCAAGAACAAGAGGAGAATCCTTTGGCCACGAGAGCACCCTTGGTGGGTATCCTGATGGGTAGCGCATCGGATAAACCGGTGATGGAAGAAGCCGCGAAAATGCTCGAATCCTTCAACATTCCCTCCGAGATGAGAATCCTGTCGGCTCACCGAACACCTGACGCCGTGCACGAATACGTCAAAACGGCACCTGATCGCGGAATCCGGGTGCTGATCGCAGGCGCGGGCATGTCGGCGCACCTGGCGGGCGTTGTCGGAGCCGCTACGGACCTGCCCGTCATAGGTGTTCCACTCGATAGTTCCTCACTCGGAGGCCTGGATTCTCTGCTATCCACGGTGCAGATGCCTCCTGGAATCCCCGTGGCCACGATGGGCATAGGGGGTCCCGGCGCCAGGAACGCGGCACTTCACACCGCTCGAATTCTCGCGTTGACGGATCAGAAACTGGCGAAAGAATACCGGCGTTTCGCACAACAGCAAACCGAGAAGGTACTGTCTGCAGACGCCGCTCTCCAGAAGGAAATCGCTCCGGCACCCACCCCGGCGCAAAATGAAGGACCGGAACAATCGAAGGGCAACGAGAGAAAAAGTTTCGAGCAGAAACCAAGACCCAAGCGGAGTCGAGCCAAGAGAACGTACCGGAAAAAGTAGACAGTGAGCAGAATCCTGCCTGTAAACATCGATTCACCGGAAAAAGAAGCAATTCTTCAGGCCGGCGAGAAACTGGTTTCGGGAAACATAGTCGCTTTGCCCACGGATACGATCTACGGGTTATGCGCCTACGCTTTCGACCACGAAGCCATCGAGAAACTCTATGCAGCCAAGGGGAGAACAGACTCGAAAGGCGCGCCCGTTCTAATCGGCTGTCGTTCCCAACTAAAAGGACTTGCCGTTGACTTCTCTCCGCATGCCGCATACCTGATGAATTCATTATGGCCTTCCGGGCTGACTCTTGTGCTGCCCGCCGCTCGCAACCTGTCTCCCCTGCTTACCGAAGGCGGGTCATCCGTCGCCGTTCGCATGCCCGCTCAAGCGCTTTGCCGTATGCTGGCCATAAGGGTTGGCCCGTTCGTGGCGACGAGCGCGAACACACCCGGCGAACCGACACTTCAATTCGCTCAGGAAATCTTCTCCAGATTCCAAAACAAAGTGGGACTGATCCTAGACGGCGGAAAACTGGACAATACCCAGCCTTCCACCGTCGTAGACGCCAGAGGAGAGAAGCCCAAGCTCCTGCGCGAAGGCAAGGTGGATTTCGACTCGGTGGTCCGCGCCTGGAATCAGGCCGGAAAACCCGCACCCTGAATTTATTCGGGTTCAGGCATATTCAGGACGATCCGTCCCTCTCCTTTGATGATACATTGACAGGCCAGGCGATATTCATCCGGGTTCCATCCATATGCATCCAATGTATCTTTTTCGTCTTCTTGTTGTGAAGAAAGAAACTCGGCTCCGGAAATCACGATCACCTTGCAAGTCGAACAGGCGCAATTTCCGCCGCAATCGCATGTATGTTCGACTCCATTCTCCAGGTCTGCATCCAGAATGGAATCCCCGATCTCAGTCTCATATTCGACATCGAGATTTTCATATCGAATAGTGCTCAACAACCCACCTCCCTAAGAAATAACGATCCAAGAAGTTTCTACCGAACTTTTTCGTCAAGGGTTAAATCTATGTCTTTTTTCTCCTTTTCAACAAGTACGTCCCACAATTTCAGGGGACTTGTTCTGAAACTGTCACAAGTACGAATACGGAAATTCACGACACACCGAAAATGCACTAAACCACGCCTTTCGGGGGGAGCACCACCATCGATTCCGTCCATGCCCTGCGGGATTGAGAAAGCAGAAACTCCATGGCTTCCGCCACCAGATCAGGCGGAATCATCGCCTCAAAATCGAACTCGCCCGGAATGGATTTCCACATATCCGTTGCGCAGGCACCGGGCCGGAGAATCGTGAGCCGTATTCCCTTTGGCCTTAACTCTTCCACCAATGCCTTGGATAGACCCTCAAGACCGGCCTTGGCGGCGCAATAAGCCGATGCCCCCGGAAAACCTGACACCGCGCTAAGCGAGGAGACATTGATTACATCGCCATTCGCAGCTTCCAGCATGGGACAAAACACCTGAGTCAACATGAAAGGAGCTGTGAGGCACACCGAGATCGTAGCATTGAACTCATCCACCGAGAGGTTTTCGATATCTTTGAAAACACCCGAGCCCGCATTGTTTATGAGCGCATCCACGCCTCCGAGACGTTTCTCGGCTATTTCGGCAAGCGCTCCCACTTCATCTTCTTTGGTTACATCGCAACTGTGCGGAAAAATCTGTCCCACGCATCCTTTTGAATCAAAAGCCAATTTCGCCAAGGCGTCGGCATCCCTCGATACGGCAAGCACTTTCGCTCCCGCTTTTGCAAGGCGGAGCGCACTCACTCGACCAATCCCACGAGAAGCCCCGGTGAGAACAATGCGTCTTTTCTCGAGATTTCTCGGTTCACCTAACGCCATCGGGATTTTCTCCATGATAATCCACGAAATTCCGCTCGTTTTCATACAAACGAACGCGAAAAAGAATTTCCGGGTCGATATACTCCACCAAGCATTCCCAAATGGAAATCGCGATGTTCTCCGCTGTCGGGATGCGGTTCTTCATGAACTCCGCCGCGTCTTCATTCAAATTCCTGTGATCAAGCGCTTCTACGATTTCCTCTCTCATGACCTTTTTCAAGTCGGCGAGATTATATGCCATCCCTGTTTCACGATTCACGGGGCCACGCAGGGTTACTTCAAAAACATAATTATGTCCATGATAGTGTGGGTTGGCACATTTTCCGTACACGGCCACATTTCGTTGATCGCTCCAGTCGGGCCGATACAATCGATGTGCAGCGGAAAATTCCTCTCGCCTGGTTATCTCGATCATCTGTCCTTCACCTACGCCTAAAGCGGGTCGATAACCGGAATCTCTGTATCCAGCATATCTGCATATTTCAAGCCTGTTGCCGTATTGAACGTCACGATTCGTTCATCACACCCGATGTCACCCCGCTCGAGCAGAAATTCCAGGGCAGCGATACAGGCACCACCTTCCGGACAAATCAGAATCCCCTCGGAAGCACCCACTTTTCTCTGCGCTTCGAACATCATTTCGTCGGAGACGGCAATTGCCGTGCCACCGCTTTCCCGAATAGCACGAAGGCACAGGAAATCCGCCAGGACCTTGGGCGCACGCAAGCCGGATACCTTTGTCGTCGGGTTATCCCAAAGGGATGAGACATCTTCGCCGTTTTCGTACGCCCGTACGAGCGGAGCGCAACCTTCGGCCTGAACACAAATCATGCGCGGTCTTTTTTCGCCTATCCATCCCAGTGCCTCTAGCTCGCCGAAGGCGCGCCACATCGCCACCAATCCCGTCCCGCCGCCGGTGGGATACATGATCACATCAGGAACATCGCCGCAGAGCTGCTCGGCGAGTTCATAAGCCATCGTCTTCTTGCCTTCGGCCCGGTACGGCTCCTTGAACGTGGACAACTCGAACCAACCTTCCGCCGGAGTTCTTTGAGTTACGATTTCCGCACAATGATGTATGTAGCCACGAACAACGGTGACATTGGCCCCGGATAATACAAATTCCACCTTATGCACACCGGGTGCCTTTTCCGGGACATAGACATGCGCCCTCATTCCCGCCCGCGATGCGTAAGCGGCCGCCGCCGCTCCTGCGTTGCCGGCCGTAGGGATGGCGATTTTGTCCACTCCAAGATGACACGCCATCGTAATCGCGACGGACAACCCCCTGGCCTTGAAACTGCCGGTCGGATTCAGGCCTTCGTCCTTCACAAAAAGGTTCGAGAATCCCAATATCTTTCCGAGCCGTGACGCCTTCAGCAGGGGCGTCATGCCCTCGCCCAGTGTAACGATTGAACCCTCATCAGGAGCCGGAAGCATTTCATGATAACGCCACATCGAATGGACGCGGTTCGCCATGTTCCTGACATCCAGGGTTCGTGCGGCGGTTTCAATGTCAAATCGCGCCATCAACGGGGCACCACAAGGACTCAGGTTCATCAAACTGCCGGGTGCAAACTGCTCTCCCGTCCTTGAACACTCAAGTCCTATGAATGCAGAAAAAGAATTCATCTTGACATCTCATTTATGAAATTTTCATTTTCGATATTGTTGCTTCAAATGCACTTTGGTACCTTTGCCTAGATTCCCGTAACGATATCGTCATCATCGCTGCCCCCGCAAGGAGAAACCAATGGCACGCAGTGTAAAGGCATTGCCGGGTCCGGCCAAAACCCATGGATTCGTTCAGGTCGCAGAAGGCGTACATGCCTTTACCGGAGGAGATGGAGCGACGAACTTTGGCCTTGTGCTGACGGACGAAAAACCCGTCATCATCGACAACGACATCCGGGTGCGAAAAGCCTTTCTCTCCGGCATGAAGGAAATCACCCGGAAATCGCCGGGAATGGTGTTGAACACCCACCATAATTTCGATCACACTTCCGACAACGGTTATTACCACAATCGAGGGGCGATTTCCGTCGGCGAGGAGAGTGTGCGCCTGGAAATGGAACGCGAAGAGAATGAGGGCATCTGGGTAAAGCAAATGGCGGGCAGGCCGCAAAAAGTGGAGCACCTGATTGGCAAGCTGCACATCGCGCCACCCATGGTGACGTTTCGGGACAGGATTTCCGTCCGATACGGCGGGCGTTTGTTCGAGATGGTACACATCGGGCATTGCCATACAAAAGGAGACACCGTCGTCTGGATGCCGGAAGAGAAAATACTGTTCACGGGGGATCTGCTCGACTACAGGACACACCCGGTGGCAAGACTGGGAAATTTCGGCAACTGGATAGATGCAATCCGGAAACTCAGGAAATTTCCCGCCAGGTTCCTCATTCCCGGCCATGGGCCCATTCCCACTCAGCCGACCTCAAAAGTATGGGATGAATTCAGGGGCTATATGACGAAACTGCGTTCGCGCACAACTGCCGCTCTCGAAAAACACAAGACACCGGCGAAGGCGGCTCCAAACGTTCACATGGATGAGTATCGCAATTGGCTTCGCTCGAACCTCGTGCCGCAGAACGCACTATTGATGGCCAGAGAATTGAGAAAAAAATAATGAGACCTTCACGCTCATTGCCCACTCTTTTGGCGGCGTTTCTCCTGTGACCCTTCTCCCTGTTCGTTCCGTGCACGAAATTTCCGGTTTTCCTCGTGGCATATAACGACGCATGGACCCCAAGGCGCTTGAGGAATTCACAGGATGGATCCGCCACTGAACCTGCTCCTGAGCGGATGACACGGAAATGGATTCCTCCGAAACACGCAGCCCAAAGAGACCCTGTTCCGGCGAATCCTCTCATTTCTCGCCGGGCAGGCATCCCCGTAACTTCCGGTTTTTCGCCAAGTCGTGCGCAGTGAATATTTTTGATAGACTCAAGCGGAATGAACGCTGTTTGAACAGGGATTCCAAAAGAGGAGATTTCACATGGCCGTAATCACCATTTCTCGTCAATACGGTACCGGTGGAATTTTCATAGCGCGTCAGCTCGCGGACAAACTGGGCTATGCGTTTCTGGGGCGAGACGAACTCGTGGAAACCTGCAAAGATCGAGGCCTGTCTCTGGACTTGGAAAAAATTGAAGGCCGGGCCCCGACAATCCTGGAACGCACCTTCGGCGTCAGGCGAGACAGCTTGCGCGGGGTTTTGTCCGACAGCATGAACGAAGCCGCCGATAAGGGAAACGCCGTTATCGGTGGGTGGGGAGGACAAGTACTTCTCAGGGACCGACAAGATGCGCTGCATCTTCGAATCGTCGGTAGCATGGAAGCCCGAGTCAGACACTTCATGGAATCATCCGGCGTCACGAGAACAGCATCGGAAGAAACCATCAAGAGATCAGATCGAGATCAGGGTTTGTTTTCCCAGTTCTTTTTCAATGTCGATTTCGCCGATTCAACCCTTTATCACGCCACATTGAACATCGAACAAACATCAACCGGTGACATGATTTCCATCATCGAATCGATGATTTCAGAAAAAGAAAAGGCGGCCTGACAAGAGGCCAATGAGCCATTTTTGACCTTCAGCCTGCCCGGAGGGTTTTGAACTTCCCGGTCCGCATACATCACTGCATTCCACAGATACAGTAATTCTTGAACGTCTTTTCGGAAATCATCCCTTCTTGTATCTTGCTTGCGCAGACGCCGCCGCCACAACGACAATCGATAGCAATTGAACAACCATCACCAGAACAAACGCCCAGTAATAGCTTTTCCAGAAATCAAAAAACAATCCGGCGAGCCAGGGGCCCACGGCCGAGGCCAGTCCCCCTCCCATTTGACTGAAGCCAAGGATTCGCCCAAAACTCTTTCCTGAAAAAATATCCGCCTTGATCGATACGAAAATCGCACCTCGGGCTCCGGCTCCGACGCCATAGACCAGAACATAGGTATATGCCAGCCAAGCACGGTTTTCAGATAAATTCATCAGTAAAAAAACTCCCGAGATCGCGACCAGGCTGAGAAGGTAAAACGTTCGGGTGCGACCGATTCTGTCCCCTATCCAGCCCCCCAGGATACCTCCAAGCGCTCTGACTACAGCCAGGCCCCCGATGAGTGAAGCGGCTTTCATGGTACTCATGCCGATATCAACCATGTGCGCGGCCTGATGCACGCCGATTACGCTGAAGCCTATCCCGTTGAATATCCCTGCCAGAAACAAGAGCCAAAAAACCCAATCGGACAAGGCTTCTTTCAAGGTCCAGTTCGCGTTGCGACCCTCTTTGGTCTTTCTTGTCGATGTATCGGTGCGGCTGCGGTGCAGAGACGCATTCAGGGGGACCAGCAAGACGACGACGCCAATCGCCAGCAAAACATAGGCCGAGCGCCATCCAAACGCCGCAATCATATAGGCTGAGAACGGAACCATGAAGATCCCGCCGCAACTCCTTCCCGACAAGGAGATCCCCATCGCTACGGAACGGCGTTGCGTAAACCATTGACTGATGATGGTGCTTGTTGGAATAAACCCGAACATCGTGACACCTAGTGCTACGATGCCCCCATAGAAAAGATACAGGCTGGACAAACTCGAGACCATTGACATCAAGACAAGGCCGATGCCCAGAATCGTGATTCCCGTGGGGATGATCACTCTCGGTCCCCAACGATCCACCATTGCGCCGATGAAGCCTGCGGAAATCGCAAAAGTGGCCATGGAAAAAGAAAACGCCAAGGCGGTGTCCGCGCGGGACCAGCCGAACTCTTCAAGAAAAGCCACATAAAAGACAGGAAAGGTTCCGACGACAGAACCCCCGATAGCCATGGTAGTGAAGGTGACGCCAACTATTACCCAGCCATAATAGCGGCTTGAATTCTCACTGGCCTTTTCCGAGAAATAAGGCATCATTCCACTGAATCCGCAACGAAAAATACGAGCGCCCCTAAAGTAGAGGCGCTCTGGAAACAACGACTCCTGAAAGTATCTTATGCAAAGACTCTGGCCACTCCGAAAGGAAATCTTGAGCAACGGCGAATAGACGTTCAGACACGCATGGGCATCACGACATACGTATAACCCTCCGAGTCTTTTGGAGAGAACACTCCAGGGCTCAGTGAATCCTTTAGTTCCATGCTGATCTGCTCTTCGTCCAGTATGGAAAGCACCTCGATGCAATACCTTGAATTGAATCCAATCGTGATATCAGTCTGCGCATTCGATTCTATGATTTCTTCGGCTTCCCCCGCTTCCGAGCCGTTCGTCGTCAACCTCAACTGGCCTTGGGAAAACTCGAATTTCACCATGCGTGTTTCGTTCGTAAAAAGTGAAACGCGCCTGAGTGCCTGTGTCAGACCTTCACGGTTCATCGTGATGGAATGTTCATTGTCCGGTATTACCTGCCTGTATTTCGGGAATTCCCCGTCTATCAACCGGGCCGACAACGCAATATCTTCCAATTGAAAAATGATGTGATTTGGTATGAGAGAGGCGGACCCTTCACCTCCCGAAAGAGTCAATCCCTGGCCGCTTGGGACATGCGTGAGCGAAACGGAGACATCGCCCTCTACGCCCTGCAAGAGCCTCACGAGTTCCCCCAGGGCTTTTTTGTGAACGATGACCCCTTCAGCCAGAGTCAACCCCTCGCTGGGGCGCTCTATCATCGCCAGGCGATGACCGTCCGTAGCGACGAGACGCAGGATGTCGGCATCAGTCTCCATGTAAACGCCATTATAGGTATAGCGTGTCTCGTCCTGAGAAATTGCAAACATCGTCTTTCGAATCATTTCCGATAGAACAGAAGCGGAAATCGTCTGCGCCTGTGGTTCTTTCGACTCCGGAAGCGCGGGAAACTCCGAAGGCGGCAATCCGGGAAAACGGAACCTTGATCGCTCACAACGCATTTCAATCCATTGCCCATCCTGTTCCGAGAAGCGGACTTCCGCCTCTGGAAGTTCCCGGACGATATCAAATAATTTCCTTGCATTCAGGGTGACTTTACCCGCCTTCCCTATCTCGGCCTTGAAGATTCCCCGCATGCTTATATCAAGATTCGTGCCCAGCAAGTGGATATTGTTCTTCCCCTCGGTCTCGACAAGCACGTTTTGCAGTATCGGCATTGCGCTGCTTCTGTTTTCAACGACACCCTGTATCGTCTGCAAGGCCCTGAGCAGCGTTTCCCTCGAAATGGTTAATTCCACGGCACGGACTCCTTGTAGTGAACGGAACCTTCCGCATCTTCAAGCGGACATCGTCTCTTTAAGAATCTGATAATAACAGATTTAGCGTCATTCAGGCATTCTCTCCATATAAACCAAAGGCGGGGGGCGGGGCAAGGGGGCACATTTTCAGGAATCCGTGCCTTACCGCCGGGTTACACCCGACTTGACGCAGGCCAGATTCCCTGCTTTCCCTCAACTGCGAGAATGCTTCCAGGTTGATCCAGGTGTGGAATTCGTGTGGAGATTCTTGAATCGTCAACCTGAAATGCTAATATGCGAATCTCGTTTGCATGGAGGCTTTTCAGCAATCTCTACGTCATGAACAAATCAATCTCACGGCGTTCCATACTCCACGTTTATGCCCATCCGGATGATGAATCTTTCGGGAATCCGGCCACAATCGCATTTTACGCAAGCCAGGGGATACGAATGGGCCTTCTTACCCTGACGCGCGGAGAAGCCGGTCTTACGAACGGAGTATGCGAACCCGATGAATTGGGCGATGTACGAGAAGAGGAACTCAAAAACGCCTGTCGTGTACTCGGTATTAAAGATATGACGCTATGGAACTACCCGGACGGTGGATTAAGATTCATCGAGGAATCAGAAGTCCTGCCCCGCATCGAAAAATTCATCCTCAACTTCTCTCCCGATGTGGTGGTGACGTATGGAGAGGACGGCGTTACGGGACACCCCGATCACATTGCTGTCGGCCGGTGGGTCACAAAGGCTTTCCACCGTTTGACCAGGAAAAACCCGAGCGCAACTCCAAGGCGCCTGTACCACCGGATATCGCCGGAGAAAAGACGCGACCTGTACAACCGCCCTGACCTTGCGTATCGAAATGACTACACGACCATCGTGGACGGGAGAAACTGCACACATGCGAGAAAAAGTGCACACGCATGCCACCGTTCCCAAAAACAAGCCACCGACTATTCACAACCAAAGGTATTTGAAGCGGGGTTGGTGGATTATTACATCAGGAAGTACCCCGCATGGGGCGGCGGTCCACTGGAGGCCGATCTGTTCGGCGATGCGCATCATGCCGATGAAACCAGACTGCCTTGAATCACACGACCTTGCCATGCGCGAGCCGTACGTTTTTTACCGAAAGGGAATTCGCCCATTCCGGGATGTGGGTGCTCACAACCAATGTGATTCCCGAAGCGGCCAATTCCTGGATGATTTCGACTATCAGTTTACTGTTTTCCTCATCCAGGTGGGAGATGGGTTCATCCAGAAGAAGGGTTTCCGCTCCCGCCGCCAGCGCTCTTGCCAGGGCTACACGCTTCTTCTCTCCACCGGATAGTTTTGCAGCATCACGGTGAATCAAATCTTCACATCGCGTTTTAAGAACGGCTTCTTCAGCTATATTATGCGCCTGTGTTGCGCTCATTCCGCGTACCCGGGGACCATAGGATATATTGGAGAGCACGTTTCCCCGAAAAAGATACGGTTCCTGGGCCAGAAGCGTGACCTTTCTTCTGTGCTCAAGTCCCGCCTTGCCGAAGAGTACGGCCTTGCCCCTGTATTCAACAATGCCATCTTCAGGTGGAAGCAAACCCGCCATGATGCGCAATAGTGTCGTTTTTCCGGAACCATTCGCACCGGTGAGAAGCACCACCTCACCCGAGACAACTGTCATCTCCCCGATATCCAAAACCAAATTGGTCTCGAAGCGAAATTTCACGTTCTTGAGAAAAAACACTTCCATTTCATGACCTTTGAATGTAGCGGGAAAGCAGGTTCGTCACGAAAATGATCGCCAGAAGCACAACTCCCAGGGCGACCCCAAATCCGAATTCTCCTTTCATGCTTTCAAGCGCAATGGCCGTGGTCAGGGTCCGTGTATATCCTTCTATATTTCCACCGAGCATCATGGCGATCCCCACTTCCGAGGATACACGACCGAATGCCGCCAGGACCGCGGCCATCATTCCGAAACGGGCTTCGCGCAGTAACGTCCATGCCACGAGTCCATTCGAAGCGCCCAGCGTGAGCGAGGTTTCCCGCACCCTGTAATCGACTGATGCAACGGATGTCATGGAGAATACCACCACGAGGGGAACCGCCAAGACAACCAATCCAAGCACGATGGCAGAAGGGGAAAACAACAGGTCGGTGAATCCCAGTGGACCTCGTCTGGAAAGAATTCCGTATGTGAGCAATCCGATAACGACGGTCGGCAAACCAAGTAGCGTCTGGACCACCGTGATGGCAAACCCTCTTCCCCTGAAGCGGGCTGTCGCCAATAAAAAGCCAACCGGCAATCCGATGAGTGACGCCAGAATCGTTGCCCAAAACCCTACCTTGACAGTCACCCAGGCGGTCAGCATGACTCCAGGGTCCCCCTGGAGCACACGCATCAGCCCATCGGAAAACCCGTCAAGCAAGTATTCCAAATCGCATGTCCTCCAGCCTGTTATCGAGGGATTTTCGCGTTTGGATAGAAGAGTTGTTTTCCCAGGAGCCGGAAATCGCGGATGACGCCTTGCCCCTCAGCGGACAGGAGAAAATCGATATACTTCATCGCCCAATCAAATTTTACATGCGGATGACGTTTCGGATTCACGGCAATCACGCTATAGGGGTTGTGCAAACGCTTTCCTCTCGGCCCCTGGATCTTGAGGGCGATTTTTCTGTTCGCTACCAAAGCGACATACGTACCTCTGTCAGTAAGCGTGTATCCCCCTTTTTCGTCCGCCGCCATTAGCGTTCTGCCCATGCCCTGGCCCAGGGCGCGATACCAAAGACCGAAAGCCTCGACGCCGGCGTCTCGCCAAAGCTGCATCTCCTTTTTATGCGTTCCGGAATCATCCCCCCTGCTGAACCAAAGGCTTTTCGAATTCCTGATTTGGAGTAACGCTTCAGATACGTCGAAAGTCCTGAATACCCTTGCCGGGTCCGATTCCGGGCCTACAATCACGAAATCATTATACATAACGGCTTCTCTGCGAACCCCGTAGCCTTGCTCCACGAACAAGACTTCCGCATTTTTCGCATGAACAAGCACGACATCCACATCGCCGTTTTGTCCCAGTCGTAATGCCTTTCCCGTACCGACGGAGATTGTGTGCACGGAAACGCCGTGTTTTTTCTCGAATGCGGGGTGCAATTGTTTGAGTAATCCAGAATTCTCCGTGCTTGTCGTGGTTGCAAGCTTCAGGCGTTCCAGAGCAAAAGCATCTGTCCAAAAACCGAAGGCCAGAAAAAGTGCCAACAACAAACGCACGAACCAGCACCGCGTCACCGGATTTTCCCTATGCTCTCGGTTGTTCTGAAGGTTCAAACGAGGGAGCGAAATCCGGTATCTCGAAGTTGATTTCTCGGGAAAGCCCTTCGAGAAGCATCGTTACCCCGGCTTTGGCATCAATGGTCGAGGTCAGCCGTGCAAGGGACATGGATTCGCCCTGTTCGTTTTTCTCTGTACAGGCACCAAAGGTTTGGTAGTAACCCATGCCATCATAGGCTTCCAGGATCGCTTGCAAGTAATTTTGCTGTGAGGTTGGCACATGCAGCCACCAGATAAGAGAGCCTTCGTAAGGCACAGGGTTGAGCCTGGCGCTTTCTGTAAGGAACGTCATGCGCTTTCTTAAATTCTGTTTGCCGCCCGCCGAATGAGATACGGCATTTCTTTCACAAACAGGGAACGGGGCATTACTCTGTCAAAGCCTG
Source organism: bacterium (assembly GCA_965200245.1). Taxonomy (GTDB): domain Bacteria; phylum UBA8248; class UBA8248; order UBA8248; family UBA8248; genus Bin107. The sequence goes on from CBDATS010000004.1 coordinate 1,203,420, forward strand.
CCCTCGTCGCCGACTTGAGCAAGTCGGGCTCGGTATGTTTGCCCCAGGCAATGGAGTACACATCTTTGTTTTTGGGGTCGGTTCTGAGTGTTTTGAGGAGTTCACCCGATTTTTCGCCGCCCAGGCTATGATGATGCAGATCGGACAGGAACAATACGGGTTGATATTTCATCAGGGCTTCAGAGAAGTTCTCCTCTGAATTGATGAACTCCAATGAAATCCCTTGAGAAATTCCTGCCTCTCGAATGCCGGCTGAAAACATCAAGTCAGAACAAACAACAAAAACTCTCCTTGCTTCTTCAGTCATCATGAAGTGCTTTTCTGCTCGTTCAGGAATTCATTTTTCGGTTCACCCACATAGCCGGGCAGGTAATCGATGCGCCCAGAGGACAACACCTCGATATATTTCGCACCCTCGGGTCCAACGGCAGTTGCGCTGTGAAACACACCGCTTGGGATAGATGCGAAACCACCGGGTTCCAGCCACTCTTCGACTCCATCTATAGACATTTTCAGCTTTCCTTCCAGCACGACGATGAACTGATCTTCGGGGTGACGATGAATCGTGCTCTCATCGAACAGCGTGTCAGGAGCTATCTCGCCGCGCTGCATCGTTAACCCATCCAATGCAACCGCGCGGCGCATGGTTCCCTTGCGAAGGTTCTGCGTCTGCGGGATGTCTTCCCAATGATGAAAACCCAATTTCCTGTCCTTTGGCTGCAAGTCCTGTACAGGCAGATACAAAAACGGCAACAGGCAAAGTGTTACGCTTCCACTTTTTCACCCAAGAGATCGATAAGGCCGTGGATATTTTCGAGAGTATCGATCTTGTAGAGCATCGCCTCAATCATGGCGATCTGATCACTCTCGTACACCAGACTGCTGCATTCGGTGAATTTCTCATAAAGCTCTTCGCGGTCCATGGGGCGTTGAGGTGTGCCGCGAGATATTTCCGACATTTTTTCATACACAGTGCCGTCTTCGAGTTCTATCGTCACCTTGCCGCGAATGAGCGCGTAACCCTGGGCTTCGATTTCATCGTCTTTGAACGGATTTACCTTTTTCATCATCTCCACGACGTCAGGGCGCCTTACGACCTCATCTCTGTATTGCGCAATGCCAGCTGCGCGTTCCAGGAGCAAGATACCGAAACCGAACTGCAGGGAGAATTTCGCTTCCAGTTCATTTTGTGGTTCCTTGTAGCGCAGAGGCTCCAGTACGCGCGATGTAGTGCCGAAACGCAACTCTTTCACCTGGTCCGGTTTGATGTCGTTTTCCAGAATCAGATCCCTGGCGGCATCCATCGCGGGATGCGCAAGTGATCCGCAGGGATAGGGTTTGATCGACACGCCTGGATCCACAGCAGACCAGGCGTTGCCGAGCTTCCCGACGATATAATCCCTATCGCAGCCACCTCCCATGATCTGGAAAAATCCCCACTGTCCATCGAATATCGTGGGATCTGAAGTGTAACCGCCTGCCGCCAGCCTTGCCGCCACGACGCCGTTCTCTGCCGCGCGGCCACAGTGGTATGGCTTCGTCATTGTCCCGAAATTCGCACGAAGACCCGCACTTTCCGAACAGACGATTCCGTAGCACATACGCAATTGGTGTTCGTTCAATCCCATCAATTTCGCTGCGGCCGTCGCGGCTCCGATAGCACCGATTGTTCCTGTCGAATGAAATCCTGTTACGTAGTGATCCGGTCGAATCGCTTCGGCGACCTTGCATTCGACTTCAAAGCCCAGCGCAAATGCGGCAAGCAACTCCTGCCCACTTGTACCCAACGCCTCGCCAAGGGCCAAGGCAGCGGGCATCACTGGACAGGTGGGGTGAGTCAACAGGCCGTATACGCGATCCGGGTAGCTGCTCAGTTGCGTATCGTCGTAATCCATTGCATGGCCTGCGACACCGTTAGCCAAGGCGGCGAGATGCGCAGGCACCGTCATACCGGTCCCAACTACCCGCGCTTCTGGTTCCCCTCCGATTTCTCTCAGATAGTTTTGAATAATATGGCCGCTTTCTTCTGTGGATCCCGCAACCATCAAGCCAATACCGTCCACAAAACAGCGACGCACGATCACCCTCACATCTTCCGGAATGTCTTCATACTCCGTATTCAAGACAAACTCGACGATGGCATCCGTGATCAGAGATTCTGTCATGACCTCACCTTTCTGAAATATTCACGAAATTGCTCAATTCTTTTACCGTCCCAGCCCTTCTGTCGCAGGGTTCGGCGGAACCGTGATGAGCTTCTCCCGAGGCTTGGGGCAAAAGTATCCGGTCAATGATGGAAAAATGGATGTATTCGAACAAACCCCACTAAGCAAGAAAACCAAAAGTCCCGACAGGGTTAGGGTAGCCAACAGCCAAATCACACCGCGGGTCATGATGGATTCCCCAAAACTCCCTGTACCTACGCGAAAATGGTGCAGAAGGAGTAGCCAGGTCGGATACCGGTTCAAATAAACAAAAACGAGTCGTCTCGCTCGGCGACCCGCGATTCAAACCAACCGGAGAGGAAATACTCCCCTCCTCCTGCGCCCAAAATGGCTAACACAGAATTTCCGCAATGAAAGCTAACAAAAACGAAAACGCTCGGCAAGGAAGAACCTGCATTTTTTCCAGTTTCCATTTTACTTCTCTTCATAAGGCTGGAATAATATGAAGTCAAAGGGGTCGAAGAATCCATGTCCCATATCATGTTTGGCTCGTTGCCAGTGAAAGCGTCGATATTGATCTGATTCAATTTGTTATTTTTTATCCGTGCTTGTGCTTTTTTGCGCAAGCGCGGTGACTGGTTCTTTCGATAGCGGCAAGCATTTTCCCGACATCCAAATGAATGGAGCTAGAAATGATTCTAGATGTGGAAGCCGGTGACATCCTTCCAGCGAAAGATGCCATCGCCTTGATGGACCAAACGGATCTTGGTCCTTCCATCGATATTCCCGAAATCCCTGAAAATGCGTATTCCGAGAACATTACGGACGAGGAAAGGGATTTCTTGCAAGGCGAGATCCGGCGTCTCAAGAAAGAGAGAAACGCTCTCGTTCTCGCACATAATTATGTGCCCCAGGATATTCAAGATGTCTCTGACATTATCGGAGATTCATTGTATTTGGCCCAGCAAGGCGCCGCATCGGACGCGGATTACCTTGTCGAACCATCCGTCTTGTTTATGAACCAGATTTTGGCCGCACTCAAGAAACCCCACCAAACTGTTTTGGCACCAAGCCTCAAGGCGCTTTGTTCTTTGGCCGCCCATGCCGATGCAGACAAGGTTCGACAATGGAAAAAAGACAACACCGATGGAATCGTCATCAGCTATGTAAACACATATCTCGAGGTTAAGGCCGAGAGCGATTTCTGCTGCGCGTCCGCCAATGCGGGCAAAGTCACCCTCCATATCCTCGAAAACTCGAGGCCTGAGCAACCCATATTGTTTTTGCCCGATGTCTTCTTGGGATTTTACGCGGCTAAACTTCTGGAGAGCAAAGGACACTCTCTGGATCGACTGCATCTCATGATGGGCGCATGTCATGTGCATGAGAGGATTCGGCCGCACCATGTCCTGGAACAACAACAACAACACCCTGAGGCCGTCACCGTCGTTCACCCGGAATGCGGATGCACCAGCGCCTGCATGCGACAGGTCAATGATGGCATCGTGCCCGAGGACATGCTTCAGTTCCGGTCCACCCAAGGAATGATCAAGCTGGTGGAGGAAATTCCTCATTCAGAAGTCATCGTGGCCACAGAGGTCGGAAACCTCCATCCCATGTCCAAAGCGGTTCCGGAAAAAACGCTGATTCCCGCAAGCCGTGAGGCTCTTTGCGCCTACATGAAACAAAATACCTTGCAGAACCTGCATGAATGCCTGCGCGACTTGAAGCACGAAATCACCGTGGACCCGGAATTGGCCCGGCGAGCGAGAATCCCGATCGAGCGCATGCTCGAAATCCTATAGTTCCAAATATCGTTCAGTATGGACATCCGCTCTAAAGTTCGCGAATGGCTTCTGGAGGATTTTGGGAGTGCTCCCCTTCATTTCGAAGCTGAAAAAGAACCCTTGTGCGTGGCCGAGTTATGCTCGAAAAGCGACGCCATTCTGGCCGGTTCTCCGTTTTTCCTTCCCGTATTGGAGGAAACCCAAAATCTTCTGGCCCTTGGGAAAAACCATCCACCCGAAATCGACTGGCGAAAAAATGAAGGGGCCCGAATTTCCAGAGGTGAACTCCTGGCATATGTATCAGGACACACCCAGACAATCTTGAAAGCGGAGCGCACCGCACTCAATCTCCTTTCCCACACCTCCGAAATCGCCACGCATACGGCACACACACTGTCTCTGTTCGGAGATTTTCCAAAAACGCTCAAGGGCATTATCGATACAAGGAAGAATCGGCCGGGATTGCGTTATTTTGAAAAATACGCTGTTCGCGTTGGAGGCGGGCGGAATCACCGCCTCGGTTTTTTCGACGGTGAAATGATCAAAGACAACGACATCACTGCCGCCGGTTCCATCCCGGCCGCTATCGACAGACAATTCGGCAACCGCTACATGACGGATACTCAAATCGAAGTGCAGAACCTGTCCCAACTGGAAAAAGTCATCGAAGACGGACGAGTGCACATGATTTTACTGGACAACATGGACATCGAAACCCTCCGCAGGGCCGTTTTGCGGACGAGAGAAGCCGGAGTTGCCCCCAAAACGCAAAAACCCTACGAACTTGAGGCTTCCGGCATCGGCGGAATCGACTTGAAGAGCATCGCTGAAACAGGAGTGGATTACATTTCCACCAGTTCGCTTGTTCGCTCTGCACCCCCTCTTGACTTTCACATGAAGATCACAAAAGTGGGTTTATGATATTCTGTTGAAGCTGATTTCACGACTTGTACTGAAATGCTGTTTCTCTGAACTTATTCACTTTGGAGGAAATTATGTCCCTGGAAGTCGAGTCTAAAAGTGTGGATTATTACAAAGCCTCCGATGGGCGCATGATTGCTATTCACATCAAGGGAGATTTCAACGATTACGCCGGATTTCCACCTTATCTGGATACCGAAGACGCGAAAGAACACATCCGCACCGCATACGCTGGCCAAGACATCGAAGCGGAACGCAACACAAAAGCCCATATGACGGATGATGAAGTACCTCTGCAAATCATCGTTTTGAACAGGCCCAAAGGCGCGATCACCAAAGCGCATTATCACGTGGTCGAAGAGAGGACCACGAACACCACAAGGCATCAGATTCTATTGTGCCAACGCGGGAGGGTTCGAGTCGGCGTATTCACCAGGGAAGGGGAAAACCTGGGCGATGCGATTCTGCATCGCGACGATCTCATCCTTATGTACGAAGGCCATGAAGTCGAATTCCTGGAAGATGATTCAAAGCTCATCGAAATCAAGGAAGGTCCTTTCCCGGAAACGGACGAGCGGGACAAAATCGATTTGAAATAGCTTGATATGGATACAATCCAATCAACTTATGCGGAGAGAAACCATGAAATTTTGCACATTTGAAGTGCGAACACCAGTTGGCCCATTCGAGCGTTTGGGTGCCGTTGTATCCGAAGGTGATGGTCTTCGGTTCGTCGACCTCAATTTCGCGGCGGCGGCGGAGTTCAGGCAGCGTGGTTCCTCACGTCCGCAAGCCATGGCGGACGCCCTCATTCCATCCGACATCCTGGCCATTGCGGCATCCGGCAAAGGTGGAATCGAGGCCGCTGAAGAAGCTCTCGAATATGCACTCGAACATGAAGGTGCCAGCGGCCCCCGAGGGGAACAGATCATATATACACCAAGCGAAATCCGGCTTCTTCCACCGATAAAGCAGCCCCCTCTCATTCGTGGCTTTGCAGGATTCGAGCGCCATCTCAAAAAAACATTTGAGGTAATGAATCTTGAAATCCCGAAAACCTGGTACGAGCGTCCCCTGGCCTTCAAGGCGAGTTGCGCCCACATGGCCGGACCCGAGGAGGAAGTCCCTTGGCCCAGCTTCACCGAAAAAATGGATTTCGAGCTTGAATTCTGCTGTGTGGTTGGAGTGCCGGGCAGAGATATTTCGGAAGAGGATGCACATGAACACATTTTCGGTTACGCGATATTAAATGACTGGAGCGCCCGGGACGCGCAAGGGGGCGAAATGGCTATGGGAACAGGGCCATACAAGAGCAAGGATTGGTGCTGGAGCTTCGGCCCCTGGATTGCCACTCCCGACGAGGTGGGTGATCCCAAAAACATACCCATGGCTGCAAGGGTCAATGGAGAGACGTGGGTCGAAACTACTCCCGGGGAGATGTATTGGACTTTCTCGCAAATCATCGCCTATACCGCCAGGGATGAGAATCTGCTCACGGGAGACCTGATGGGTTCCGGCACGGTCCCTGGAGGTTGCGGCATGGAAATCGGCCGTTGGATCCAGCCAGGAGATGTCGTGGAAATCGATATGGGGCCGCTGGGAGTCATGAGAAACAAGATCGGCCAGAAACCAGATCCCAGACCCTACACATACAAATAATCCTACTCCTCTGCTTCCGGTTCGCTTTCCTCTGGATTCATGAGGTGAACGACTCTTTGCGGGAAGGGGATCTCAATCCCCTCTTCCCGGAAGCAACGGTCGATCTCAAATCTTAAATCACTCGCGACATGCAATCGACTCATCACATTCGGAGTAAAGCACCGCAACTCGAAATCCAGACTGCTTCCACCAAAATCGCGAAACACAACTGTGGGTGCGGGCAGTTCGCTTACCTGTCCATTCCTGTCGGCAACATCCAATAAAATTTCTCGAACTTTCTCCACGTCAGAGCCATATGCCACTCCAACCCCGATTTCCACACGACCGTACTGATCCCGATGCGTAAGGTTGGTAACCGAAGTCGAGATAATCTCCGCGTTCGGAATAATGACCGAAGCACGCTGCCAGGTTTGAAGCTCCGTTGCACGAAACTGAATTCTTTTCACTACTCCTTCGTCGCTTCCCACTCGCACCCAATCGCCAACCTTAATGGGTCTTTCCACCAAAAGTATCAACCCGGAAATAAAATTGTTCACCACATTCTGCAGCCCGAAGCCGATCCCCACAGACAGCGCACTGACAACCAGCGCCAGGTTCGAGAGATCGATTCCCGTTACGGAAATACTCAATAAAGCCGCAACAGTTACACCTGCGTAACCAAATCCTGCATTCAGGGAATGGCGTATGCCCGGGGGCAAATTCGTCTGCTCAAGAAAACGTTCCGACAACTGCCTTTGCAAGATTCTTGCGCCAGCCATGGTGATGAAGAAAACGGCTATGGCCAAGAAAATATCGATGATAGAGATACGAACGCTGCCTACCTGGAATCCGGACAGGATTTCCAGCGTCCGGTGAATCAGATCATTCAGGGGTACGCCCCAGAAAGACACGATAACGAAGATGCCGCAAAGGGAAACGACAAGATCGAGAATGATTCGTACCCAGACATTGAAACTCTCGATCATGCGGGCAGAAATGTGAAATTTGTCTTGTATAAACCCGAATTTCGTCGGCGAGGATACCAGTTCGTGGATGACCCCACGCAACAGGACCACTATCCACAGCACAAGACCGGTCCAAATGAGATTGGTGATAAGCCGCTTACCGAAAACACCATAACCGACAAACAACGCTGCAATACCGATTACCGCAAGCGCTCTAGCGGTACTACGGATTGCCCGGTATTTATGTCCTTCCCGTGCGCTCTCACTATCCTGGGCGGTTTCGGCTATCCATAGTTTCCCTCCCGCAAGCCTGAAGAGAGACCAGCCTCCCAATGCACCAAACACCGCAAAGCTTATCGCAATCGCCTCTGCGGATATCACGCCCTTGTTTTCGATGTTCGAGAAAAACATGTCGCCCGAACAAACAGCCGCCAATATGAAAATCAAACGACAGGCACTGTTCGCGTTTTCTGAAGATTGTCCGGTGAACCGCCATGCCGGCTGATCTATGGAGAGGAAACATCTTGCAAAGGAGACTACCAGACAAAAGAACATCATGGCCAAAAGAAACGAAGTGAGTGCTTCTCCAAACAATCCACTCACCGAAGTGCCTGGCCGGGTCACCCAAAAATAAAGGGCCGTCAAGGCAGCAACCGGGGCAACACTGTTACCAACACCTCCTGTGATTGCGACTCCAAACCGACGCGCGTAGGAGGGCTCCAATATTTTTGGGTCCTGATCGAAAATACCCAAAACGCTTCTCCGAATTCCCCACCCCACCAATGCACCCAGAATCAAAACCACGCCCCCTTGCAGCAAGATGGAATGAACACTGGTTTCGCGAGGGAGGTTTTTGAACCAATCAAATGGTGAACGGAGAATGCGTCGAACCGTGGCTGCAATTTCCGGAACACCATTTATGAGCACACCCGGTGCAACAGGAATTGGTGTACGACGGTACATTTCTTCCAATAACCGCTCGTACCTTATCCGGGAAATGGATTCTTTCAATTCCCCAACACGAACAATAGCCCAATCCGCTTCGGCGATACGCGCACGGGCAGCCTTAATTTCACGATTGTGCTGCTCTCTTATGTTGCCTGTCTCTTTCGCCTCTGGCAGGCCGTCCGTTCCGGGAGGAGGACCGATGGCTTTGAGTAATTTTTCAGACTGCTGGAGTTGCCTCTGGGCTCTGGTTTTCACTTCGCCTGCGCGCGCGAGGACTTGTTCCAACAAGGACAAATGTCCCTGGGTACGAGCCGGCGTTTTTTCGTCGCTATTTAAATAGAGCGTCGCTTCCCGCAAAATCATCGCCCAATCTCGCGCTTCTGTTGTTTCGTCCAGATTAGAATCCTGCGCATGCGCGGGCAAAAAAACGAGAAACGAAACCGCCAAAACGAAAAGGAACCCGAAAATCCATCGTTTCATAAATCATTCTCATTCATCATGACTTGCACCAGTCTATTCGGGGCGAATCGTCCGCTATCAAGAACTTTCATTAAATGATACCGCTTTCCCATCCTGAAAGGGATAGCCCCGCTGCCTTCGTCAAAAGCAACTGCGTGCGAAACATCTCATGAGCAGCGAAACACAACGGCCAGTTTGCATCATCCCAAAACCCTGCCTTTTTGCAAAATCGAAATTCCTTTCACCCGCCGCCAATTCCGGCATTCAGGGCAACCCTCCCAGTCCTCATCGAAATCTCGCTTCAGCATGTGAACCTATTCCCCTGTTGCGACTCCAAACAAAAAACCAGACCAAAAGACACAATCCTCCCACAAAATGACTTATTGTCATCGCACCCCATACACCGGAGGCTTCGAATCCCAACGGCAAAGCGGCGAAATATGCAAGAGGTATCTGAAAACCCCATCGGACAAAACCTTCCACAACCATCGGCGGTTTCGTGTTGGCCGCGCCCTGAAAAGCGCCCGCCAACATGCGTCGAATAGCCTCGAACAAAGTTCCTATGGTAAGTATTCGGACGCAAGCGACGCCAACATCTACTCCCTCCCCCTTCATCCCGAAGATCAAGACAATTTCCGTAGCATATAAATACAGTGCGATCGTCACGCCACACATCATGATGAATAAACCGGCCATGGCAAGATAGACGCTTTGTAACGCCCGGGCCGGCTGGCCGGCGCCTACATTTTGACCCACCATCGTCCGCACGGCGGACTGAATCCCAAAACCGGGCAATCGCGAAAACGTCCCGAGCCGATTTCCAATTGACCATGCAGCCAAAACCACTGGCCCAAACAACGCCAGAATCTTGAGCAAAATAAGAAGGGCACCGCGTTCAAGCATGTTCTGCGCCGCCGCGGGCCAGCCCAACAAAATAATGCGGCGCATGCTTTCCGCATGTGGTTTGAGATGAATCAACTTGATACGGAGGCGAGAACGTCCCGATGTCAAAAAGTAGAGGATGGTCAAAATTCCTGCTATACGACCCAACCCGATGGCCAAGGCTGAGCCCGTAAGTCCAAGTCCCGTGAACGGCCCCACACCAAAAACAAGGACAGGAATGAACGTGATGGACAAAAGCGTCGAAACCCCAAGGCCAATCAAGGGTTTTCCAGGTTCGCCAGCCGCTTTCAACATATGTGATACCGTGAAAATACCGTCTACGAACGCTATAGTGAGGAACGATACCTGCAAATACGCAACACCAACCCGAATTACATTCGCGTCAGAAGTCAAAAGCCCAAGCAATCGCGATGAAAACGCAAATCCGAGAAAACTGATGGCGAAGTAATACATACTCGCAAGCAAAAACGCCTGGCCTGCCGCGTGGCTTGCGTGCTCAGGTTCTTTCGCTCCGATTCTCTGGGCCACCAGGGCGCTGCCCGCGATTCTGATGCCGAAGCCGACTGCGCGAAAAAAGAATATGATCATGAAGCTCAGGGAAATCGCGGCCAGGTATTCGGGACCCAAGCGCCCCACCCAAAAGATTTCGACCAACGTGTCGGCGTTCCAGGCTATTGGCTCCAGGCATGAAGGAACCGCCAGGCGAAAAAGCCCGAAACTTATGGAGCCTGTTGTATAGTCATATTTTTTTGTTTTCTTTCCCAAGCGTGGCATACGCAAATCTTATCCTAATCAATTCCAAAAGGGTTCCGGTCCGGCAAATCAGGCGAATTTCCCTCCAGGGCTGGAAAGTTTTCTCTCCACAAGATAGGTTTGTCTCCAATATACAAACCCGCGCCCGATGCAACCGGTGAGTTTGGTGCTTCCATGATGCAATTCATAGAACAAACATTGAAAGATGCGGGCGATTTGGCCTTGTCGTTCATGAACAACGCCAAAGGCGCGCAAAAACAAGACCGGAGTCTGGTGAGCGAGGCGGACCTTGAAGTAGAAAGATTCATTCTTTCCCGCCTGGAAAAATCATTCCCGAACGACAGTGTCATCGGCGAAGAACTGGGCAGCAGAGAAACACAATACTCCAGACACTCCCGTCTCTGGGCGGTCGACCCCATTGACGGCACCAATCCGTTTCTGAACGGCTTGCCCACCTGGGGCGTATCCATCGGGGTGATGGAAAAGGGAAAAACCGCTGCCGGAGGATTCCACATGCCTGTCGTGGATGAAATGTTTCTCGCTCTTCAAGGGAAAGGCGCTACCAGAAACGGGAAGGCTCTTCCGAACCTGCAAGACATGGAAATAACCAACCAAACCGTCATGCTGGGTCCTTCGTCCCGAAAACGCTTTTACAAGCTGGATTATCCAGGAAAATCCGTCGCTTATGGAAGCGCTTCCTCACACATCGCCTATGCGGCTACGGGGGGCGTCATAGCCGCCCTGGTCGATAGACCCCAAATCTGGGACATCCTGGGCCCTCTGGCTGTTTTGCGGGAAGTCGGGGGGAACGGGTATCACCCAGATGGGCGCGTCCTTAATCTCCAGAAACTCACGAATGGTGATAAAGCCGAAGGACCCGTATTTTTCGGCTTGAAAGAAAATGCGGAAAAAATATTCCCGCACATCGAAGTGTACCCCAGGCCGAAATCCTAGCCTTCACCCCTGAAACCCGGTTCCGAAAACACTTCGCATCAAATCCCCTTCTTCAAAACGCGATAGACAATAATCGTTGATATCGGGTTCCTCGCAACTTCCCGTCATGATCAAATCCGACATCATCTCCCCCACGGCGGGGGCCAGCTTGAAGCCATGACCGCTCATGCCCGTGCAAATGTAGTAGCCGGGTGCTTCGGGGTGACGATCCAGGATGGGCATCCAATCCGGTGTAATGCAATACAGGCAGCCCCAACCCCGGAAAAGTTTCGCATTTTCGAAATCCGGCCATCGTTTTTGCATTCTCTCCAGAATGTCGAGCACGAATTCCATATCTTCCTTTTTTTTGAAATTATCCGGGTCAACATACTCGGGTTCTATATTGTCGCGACCAACAAGAAGCAGATTTCGCCCTTCCGGGCGATAATACAGACGCGTAGGGCCATCATAGACGACAATCTCGACCCTCTCGCCTTTTTTCCCAGCGGCGTCAAAAACCGTATCTTGTTCCCTGATGGCTTCCGCCGGAAACCGGTGCCCACTCAGGGCAGCCACTTTGTTCACCCAGGCACCCGAGGCATTTACAACAACGGGACTTTCGATCACGTCTCGTGAAGTCTTCACCTCGAACATATCCCGGTCGTTTTTGTTCAACCCGATAACGGGGCAATTTTGTCGAATCAGTGCGCCATATTTCTTGGCACCTTCGGCAAACCCGGATGTCACTCCATGAGGATCCGCATATCCGCTTCTGGGCTCGTATGCCGCGCCCACGATATCACCCAGTTTGGCCCACGGGGCGTATCGAGAAATCTCCTCTTTTTCCATCCAGCACGTCTCTACGCCAAGGGACTGCGCGAGTTCCACATTCTTTCTGACACCTTCGCGAAGTGAATCATTCGCCAGCACCAGATACCCGGTTTGGATAAAACCCGCTTGTCCACCCTCGGAGTACTCCTCAAATCTCTCGAGCGCCAAAAGAGAACGCCAAGCCATCTGAATGGTGCTTTTGTTCGAATAATGCGTGCGAATAAGAGCCGAGGAACCTCCTGTGGAACCGGATGCGATGCCGTCGCGCTCGCAGAGAATAACCTGTCCAATGCCTCGCCTAGCCAATTGATAGGCGATGGAGCATCCCATCACACCGCCACCTATAATGACGGCATCCGCTGTTTCTTGCGCCATGGCATTCCTCAGGCATCCACCCAAACGGGACTCGACCAAGCCATTTCCCCGTTGTCCTGGAGCAGGCGAATATAATAATAATCCGACTCTCGTTCCTTCCCCTTCGAATCGACCCATTCAAGAGAGACTGATTCCTGGTTCGGTTCGGTCACATGAATTTCTCTCGCATTTTTGATGATGACGATCTTCAGAACCAGGGAGCAGGCTTCGGCGCAAATCTTGAGCTTTCTTTCCGTCGACACATCCAACTGAATCTCTGAACCCATCGGGGCGTCGTTCAGGAAAAACTCAAGAATAATGCGCGCCCCCGTCGTGCCGTAGCAACGCCGTTCCCAAAGGGCCCTGAATATCCCTTCCCTATCGAAAGTCTTCGCCCATACGCAGGCCAGTCCGCCTTGCCAGGCATTTTTCAGGCGCAATCGATTCGAAAAGCCGGGCTGAGAAGTATGCGTATCTGAACCGGCGATGATGCCCAGGCGGTATCCTTTCTCTAACGCATCCTGAACGCTTTGTCCTTGATAGCGCGCCGGGTTGACCAAAGGTCTTTCACAGCCATGAGCTTCAGAGTTGCCCCAACAAGAATATATCTCCACGAGACGTTGAAACCTGGGATCGTGCCAACGCCAGCGGGTGCCAATCACGGCACTCGCCGAATGATGGGGAATCGTGAGTGCTCGACCCTCGAGACTTTCGAGTCGCTTCCAGAGTTTTTCCGGGTGATTGGACCCTGAACTGCGAGAATCCAGCTTCGGGATTTCCTGGCCATCCAAAAAATAGACGTTTTTGTTCCCGTCTTGCTCAAGCGTGCCAAACCATTCGTAAGCGGGAAGAGACACGTACTTCCCAGCCTCGGAAAAACGATTCGCCGCCTCGACAACCTCTTTCCACTGCGCCTCATCCATTTGCATGGCCAAGGATGTGCAGGCAGCGAAATCGACTCCTGCGCAGTCTCGTGCATAGGTATGGACGTACTCCACGATTTCACGTGTCGTCGATGGTCTCGGATATTCCCCCACGCACAACCCGCTCATGCAATGCGGGTCTCCAAAAAGAAGGATGTGCTCCGGGATCTCGTCCAATACCCGGATCGGTGGCGTATGGGCGGCCGTCAAACCATCCGCCAAGACTTTCAGCCGATGAACACCCTCCATATTCAGCACCACGTCTTCGCATACAAAAATTCCGGGCGATTCCTGATGAAAAGTTCCTGTGCCCCTGTCAGGCAACACAATTTCCGGTATGGATGCCCCCTTCGTCGCTACATTGTGAAAACAGTCCCTGGCCACTGCACGGACTGTAAACGCTTGCCCCCGCAACACATGTGCCGGGGCCGTCACCGAAAGAAAAAATGGCTCCTCGGGTGCCACATCGAACCTCGGCGAATCCGGAAGAAGCTCCCAGTTCCCTTTTCCCGTCGCATCTACGGACAGGGTGAATTCCACAGGCATGGCCAGGACTTGCGCCTGCACACCGGGGATGCCGGATGGCGTCCAGCCATATTCAATTTCAATGAAATCGTTTTCCACCAAAGAAGATTCTTGAACTGTTAAATCCAGGCTGGCCGGCAGAAAAGTAAAACCAAGCACGGGCTCAATCAGTGAGTGTCCCAAAGAAACACGCTCGTTCGAGCATCGGTACCTGCAAAATCCCGGAGCCGTCATATCTTCTAACTGAGGTTTGCTGAATCCATTCGGCGGCGTGAAGCGAAGGCCGCCACCGTGATCGATTCCACGCGGGCCGACTCGATAGATAATGCGCCATCTACCCATTTTGCCCGCCGTAATCGGGCCTTCGGGCTCTATATTCGCTCGGCCCAGATCTTCACCATAAAAATACTCTCGCAACGCGCCTATTCCCCGGCGAGAGGCTTCCATGAACAACCTCCTGTTTCAGGCCGACCCGTGATTTGGAAACTCGACAATCACTCGAACAATATCAAAGCGAAGAAGCGGGCACTTCTATTCCCAGCTGAGCATCGCGGCATATCCATCCCTCGGAACATTTGCATAAATTGGCAAACCCTTGTGGCGCTTAAACTCCTGAATGGTGATCAAGTGCACATTCGATTCCCACAATATGTGACGGAACGAGCACTCGAGAGTCTGATAGTACAAATAAGGATCGCTTTCGTCTTTGCGAAAGCCGCTTTCGTGCGCAGGCAGAACGAGATTTTGAAAATAATCTATCACTCGCTCTCCATTCGCCCATTTTCTGTCAGGCGAATACCTCCTGGGCAATTCCTTTTCCCTTAATCCAGCGAGTGTTTCATTTGACAATACTTCCCGGCACAGAGCGCACGCATCATCGAGCGCCGCCAGAACATCGGAAAATTCAGGAAACCGTACCGGGTCCAACATTCTGTCCGCTCCGCCGGTATCCACCAAGGATTTATCCCGCGGCAAAGAGTCTGGATACAAAACGGGCGGCCAAAATTCCAGGAAAAAAAGATAGGGTATCCAGGCCGTGTGGCTGATTTGTTCCTTGATGGACCAAGCTCCCCAACTTTTCTCGGGCAACACCAGTTCATGAAATTCTTCAGGCAGTCCGCTTGTTTCGTCGTGAAACAAATCCGCCAAGTTTATATATTCCGGAAAAACATCCAGCCCCGGAGTGGATAAGTCTTCAGGCATATCGTTTCCTCAAGGTATCAATTTTCGTCCGGTTTCATGGGCAAGTGCTCCGCATACACTTCCGCCGCTTGCTGCGGCGTCAAGGATTTGTCTCTTTTCTCCAGAGTTTGCTCTGCCAAAGGCGTCGTCGCGAGGTGGGAATAGATGGCCACTGCTCCTTCATGAAACTTTGGGGTAACACCGGCGGCTTCGAAGGTCTGCGCAATTTGTTTCATCTCGTCGATATACCGCCATGCCACGACGGGAAGACGAGGTGCGCTTGATGCCATCTGTCTATAATAAGCTTCCTGGCTCGTTTGAAACTCGTGGCTAACCTCTTCGGCGAGACCAAGCGCCTCTGACAGGGTGATAACAGCGGTTTGAAGGGCATGTGACCCCTTGGTAAGAGCAGCGTAGCACATCTTGATCCCCGAAGCGCGGCCAACCTCACTCCCAAGCAAACGGACCACAATTCCCTTGCCATCCAACTCCGCCAGCAATTCCGCCTGTTCACCGCTGAAGTAAAACCTCGTTTTGTTCCGGGCCTCGCTCGGTGGAGGACCCAATATTCCTCCATCAATGAAATCGGATCCGGCATCTGAAATTCTTCTGGCGATGACTTTCGCCGTTTCAGGCGACACTGCGTTGCAGTCGGCGTAAGGAGGACAACATCCGGTAGCCGACATGCATTCCGCTACTTCGTCCGCCACCTGCACGGCTGAACCCGGAGGCACTATGGACAGAACCATGTCAGAGCGTTCCAGCATCACGGCCAAATTCGGATAGTCCCTGATCCCCCCTTTATCGGCCAAGCGCTTCGTCTGTTCGCTTCTATTCGTGAGGCAAGTCACCACCTCAATGCCATGCAAGCCCAGCATTCGCCCCACGGCGTGCCCCATATCTCCCGGGCTCAGGATAGCGACAGTTTCAAGGGCCATGGAATACCTCCCCCTAACTCGAAATGAGAAATGTCAATTTGTACGTTCCACCTGACAGAAACAATGCTCTTCGAAAAAAAGTCCGGCTTTCGGGACTTTGAGTGTAGATGTGCAGGCGTTTCTGCAACAACTATTCTTTCCATACGCATTTCTTATCTGATGAAGAATACGACATCACCCCCACGGGATCGCTGGCTGTCGAGTCCCTTGCCATGCGCAGGATAAAAACCAGGAAAACCACATCTTTGGCTCCGGCGCTTTCAAGCATCTCGCCACCCAGGCGGCAGACCAGCCGCGCCCTTTGTTTTCTCTTCTTGGCGCTCACCTCCGCCCACGGTAACAGAATATCAAGAGACAACCTGCCAAGGCTCGCTTCGGATACACGAATCTTCGCACGACTGGTATGCGTGGAAGCATCCAGATATTTCTTGAGCGTGAGTCCTGTGTTTCTGGTGATGACTGGCGGAGGTATTCCTTTCCATTTCTTCGCTTCCGCCACCAAGGATGCCTTCACGCCCGTCTCATAAAGAAACAGTGGTTGCGTAAAGAATAAAAGCAAACCCGCCAAGGCTGCAAACGAAATGAAAAGCAGCCAGAAAAGAAATTTCTGTGTTGGTCTCGGAAGTCTCATCAAATAATCGGATAGGCGGCAGCATAACCGCCCACTGGAGCATCAGGATAGACAAATGGCAACCCCATTGCTTCACGATGAAGCCTGATGGATCGCAAGTGAATCAAATCGTCCCAAAGCACATGACGCAAGGTTGCCAGAGGCGTCACCCGAAAACCGTGCGTGTGATTCGGGTCAATCGTAAATCCATCCGGATGACATCTCATGCAACGATTCCACAAATCAACGGAACGCTCCTCGCTCGCGCCCACAACCGAGCTATCAGTAAAAACAAACAAGAGCGAGTTTTCTTCCAGGTCTTCCACCGTGCACTTTTCAACTTGTAACGCCGCTGCTTCGCATGCCTCGGAAAAGCGCAGATGCAGCCACTCAATATCCGCATATCGCTCGGAGGAAAAACGGCGGTCGTCCTCCCGCGTGTTGATGAACGTACCGAACTGGCTCATATCCACAAGCGGCCATGGCAGGCGAGTGGTGCCGTATAAAACCATGAACCACCGCGTCGTGATGTAAGCCATATGGCTAAGCTGCCTTCTTGGTGACCAGCGCGACCATTCTTCCTCGCCTGTCCTGTCCAGCTGTGCCTCGGAAAAATCAGCGAGTTCACCCAAGGCCCACGTGGGGATTTGCCGATAGACATGGGAGATTTCACCAAGCGTGGCCGGATACGAAGATGTTCTCATGCCCGAGTGCCGCCCCCATCCAGAATCTCACAAAACCTTGCCGTGTCCTCCAGGGTCGCCAAAAGAAAATCCGGACAAGCGCACGCCAACTCGTATAGCGAATCCCCTCCTGTTGCCACAGCTATCGTCTTCGCCCTGCATGCCCGGCCCGCTTCTACGTCACGCCACGTATCGCCTATCACCCAACGGGAAACCGTTTTGTCCGGGAATTTCGTACGAATGATTTGCTCGCCTCTCAGAAATCCCGCTTCCAGCAATTCCGTCCTGCCTCCAGAGTCAGAACCAAAACCTCCGAACGAAAAGAATCGATTCAACCCGCCGCGCGAAAGTTTGATTCTCGCACCCTGCTCGATATTTCCCGTACCCAATCCCATGAGCACGTCATCCCGACTCATCAGGTGCGAAAGCAACTCCGGGATTCCCGGCATAAGGTGGAAGTTTTTGGAATTCATAACCGTGGCGGGGAGAATTTCCACATATTTCGCCAGAAGATCCTCCACCTCGGACTCACTCCCGCAACGTCCAAGAAGAGAGCGAAACATCTCCTGTACTATGAGTTCATCTGTCTTGCCGTGCGGGCGAACATGACGCATCGCATTCGGTACCCCGTATATTCGCTCAAAAGCGATATCGAGAGCTCCTGCTCCCGCGCCTCCGCTCAGAAGCAAAGTGCCGTCCACATCGAAAAGTAGCAGGTGAATTGAATTCAACGGTTTCTTTCCAACACGCATTCGCGAATGCATCCGGGTGAGATGACCTTCTTCCATGGTATACTATGCAGTAGAATTGAACCAGCGATAGATACAGACAAAGGAGATGGGAATTGCCTGACAAGAAGCTCGCCGTCGTAACGGGTAGCAACAAGGGTATTGGCCTTGGAATTTGCCGGGCACTCGCCGGGCAAGGGGTGCAAACCATCCTCACAGCGCGAGATGCTTCCAAGGGTGAAATCGCCAAAGGGCAACCGGAAAGAGAGGGACTGGAAATCATGTTCCATCCCCTGGATGTCACTTGCCGGGACAGCATCAACACTCTGGCCGGTTTTCTGGCGAAAGAATTCGGACACCTTGATATTCTGATCAACAATGCGGCCATCAGAAAAGACGTAGGTATGATGGGCCTGGATGTCCCTGTCGAAACATTGCGCGAAATGATGGAAACCAACCTCTACGGCCCGCTCATGATGTGCCAAACCCTGGCACCTCTTCTGAAAAAAAGTTCAGGCGGCAGAATAGTGAACGTTTCAAGCGGCATGGCATCCCTGACAAACATGGGGGGAGGCTCGCCCGCATACAGAATCACCAAAACTGCCCTGAATGCGATGACGAAAGTTCTCGCGGATGAATTCCGTGGAACCAGCGTTCTCGTAAATTGTTGCCATCCAGGATGGGTGAGAACAGACATGGGCGGCAGGAACGCCGCAAAGTCAATAGATGAAGGCGCAGATACGCCCGTTTGGCTCGCCCTGTTGCCCGACGGCGGACCTACCGGAGGGTATTTCCAGGACAGAAAACCCATGCCGTGGTAGAAAAATGCATGATTTCACGACGATGCCCGGGAGCTGTTTTTCAGTGTTTCCACGTCAGAGGGAGTTCTTTGCGTAATCCCATCCCGATTGAAACGACTTCACCTCGCCGGTTGATTCCTCATATTTAAAGCGCGGTATCTTCGCAAGATTACCGCCATAGACATGAATGCCCACCACGGGTTCAGACGATGCGCAACTTACGCGGTGCACATCGTTGTCCAACGTACAGCAGACAAAGACATCCCCAGGCCCGGCAATTCGGTGGCCTTTTGGTGTGAGCTTTACACGGGCACCGCTCTCCCGAGGTCCTTCCCGCAAAAAACTCTCCTCTTTCTCCATTCCACGGTAAATGCCTATCACTCCCCATGTACCGTGATCATGGATCGGAGTGGTCTGCCCTACGTCCCATATCCCCGCGCCTATCGAGAAACTCTCATCCGGTTCGATATGAATGCGGTTGAGCGTAAAACTCTCTTTCTTTAGCAGGAGTTGCTCCTCGCTCAACAGATTCGGCTCGTTCAAAACCGGCTCAAGGATCGCTGCTGCCCTGGCGGTTATTTCCTCTTCCGCACCGCCTTCCTTCACGATTCCACGCACCTGATTGACGATCCCGTTCATGCCCTTTGACATTTCTCATCCCCCTGAATCCATTGCGCAACACCAAGCGCAACTCTCATCGCTTGAGTTTATGGTTCATTTCATGTGCCAAAAGCGCCAGCTTGAGCGATGCGCTGCTGGCGAATCCACCGAGCTCGCCCGAGCCCGCGATGACTCGATGTCATGGTATCACAAGAGGCACGGGGTTTCTATGCAAAGCCTGGCCAACGGCGCGTGATGCTTTCGGGTTTCCGATTTCCTTCGCGACCCACCCATAGGGGCGCGTCTCTCCGTACGGAATTTCTTCTGTCTTCCTGAGCACTTTGTCCATAAAAGGAGTGAGCGCAGAGAGGTCTGTTCTCAATTTGAAACCTTTCCGCACGCCGCTCAGATATTCTTCTATCTCCTTTGAAGCCCGGCGGCCCAAAGGTGTGGATTGGTCACTCGTACAATGGGCCACGTGCAGTTTCTCCACTCCATCCAGCATCCTTATTTCCGCAATTCCCCTGTCCGATACGAAAACGGAGAATTCCGTACGCACCTTCTTCAGCCAATATGCAACGTGGGCATTGAGCGAGTCCGCGGTTTCATCGAACAACCCGACTTGCCTCCATCCACTCAACCAACGCGTCATCGCGAAAGCTCCCTGTGCGCTGCTAGAACGCCGTGGCCGCGCCTTTCGCATATGCTTGCCCCGTTCTGAGCCGCAGGATTTGATTCGTACCGTCTGAATGCAAGAACGTGCTGGCATCGCGGAGGTATTTCTCCATGGGAGCATCGTGCATGATTCCTGCACCACCGAATACCTCCATGCCCAGACGCGCGCAATCAAAGGCGACTTCAGATGCGAAAACCTTACATTTCCATCCCTGGGTAAAATCATAGGGTTTTTGGTGATCCACCGCCCAGGCGGTACGCCAGATATACGTGCGGGCAATGTCCAGATTCATCGCCATATCGGCCAGCATGGTTTCTATCGCCTGGTGTTGCCCTATGGGCTTGCCACCCTGGACACGTTCACGGCTGTAAACCAATGCTTTTTCGAACGCAGCGCGTCCAACGCCCAAGACCGTAGCAGCTGCTTCCGGTTTCCCCATCGCCAGAAGATTGCCCCTGATCTCGAACATGTTCCCTTCACCCAGAATCACGTGGTTCTCGGGAACCTCGACATCTTCATAAAAAATTTCCGAATTCATCGAAAGGCGCTGGCCTATTTTTTCATGTACCTTGCCTATCGATATGCCGGGAGTGTCCCTGGGAACCAGAAATCCGGTCAAGCTTTCTCTCAGGTTTTTATTGAGGTCGGTCCTCGCCGCCAACACGAACAGGGACGCAACGGGCCCATTGCTGATATAGCGCTTTTTTCCATTGATAATCCATTTGCCGCCTTTTTTCTCTGCATGTGAATAAAGCGCGATGGAAGGATCGTCGTAGTATCCTTGATGGTCGGTTCCTGCCCCTTCTTCCGTCATGGAGATCGCAACCAGGAACCTTGGTTCCTCGCACAAGCGCTTTATCCAGGAGTCTCTGAGTTCAGGCTCGACTTTTTCCAGAATATGAGACAGTTTCCAGGTTTGATCCAGATTGACCGCAAAACCCAGATCGCCCACGGCAAGTTCCTCTCCCGCCAGACAACAGGAAAGCACGTCGGCATCCATGCCACCATATTCCTCGGGGTAGGGAAGCTGCCTCAAGCCCAAAGCGCTTGCCTGTTCCGTTAGATCCCATGGCATCCGTTCTTCCCAGTCCTGTATCCGATCTCGTTCTGGAGCCACCGGAGCCAATTTTTCATAGGAAAATTTTCTGGCGATTTCCTGAATCCGCAATTGTTTTTCATTCAAAGTGAATTCCACGAACACTCCTCCCCTGAATCACCCCTTGAAAGCGAGGCGGATGATCCGGTTGTTCTCAAGGAAACAAATGCGCATCATGAAGAACCAGACAATGCGCGATTGGCCACATCCATTTCCATGACACCGGGTGGTCTGCCCTCGCCTTCGACAAAAGCAGCATCCGCCCGTGCCATTTCAAGCCGGAATACGGCCTCGTTCAAATCCGCATCCGGAGATAGCCATATGGCTCGCCTCGCAGGTATCTCCGTTTTGGCGACCTCACCCACTTCCCGAAATACTTCGGGTACGCGTATGAATTTATCGAGGTCTGTTTTGTTCACCACACCAACCAGTCGCTTGTCATCAAAAATCGCCGCCCATGGAGCGTTTATCCTGTTCATCGCCATCCAGACTTCTCTGGTGTCTTCTCCCGCTCCAGCAATCGCTACCGCCTGCAAAAAACACTCCCGAACCTTCATCGAGCGATTTTCTCGGCCACCGACAGATGACCAAAGCGCGACATAGCTTCAACTTTCAAAAATGTTGATTTCATCGCTTTTAGTCCCGCCGGTGGTTGCCGGGCAATTTTACCGGCCAGATCACACGTTTCCCTCATGAGATTTCTTCTCGATGTGACGCGATTCACCAATCCTAAGCGATATCCCTCTCGCGCATCAAACCTTCTGCCGGTCAAGACCAGATCCTTCGCGTACGGAACAAGAATTTGCCGTGTCAGACGAACAGTGGCATCTCCTCCAGGAAACACTCCCAGGGCGGTCTCTGGATATCCCAAAACGGCACCCTCCACCGCAATACGAATATCACATGAGAGCATCAGGACCATTCCCCAGCCAAACGCGGGCCCATTCACCGCCGCAATGGTCGGGATGGGCAGTTCACGCAGGGCTGCACTCCATCTCTCGCCCAACAGCATAAAACGAGTTGCCTGTTCTTTCGTATGGGTGATGCTTTCCTTTAAGTCGCGTCCTGACGAAAAAGAACTTCCGGCACCCGTCACAACAAGGACTTTAATGTTCCGGTTCTTTTCAATTTCATCCATCTCCCGACACATTGCTTTCATCAATGACGTGTTGAACGCATTGCGCGTCTCCGGACGATTCACGGTGATGCGCGCAACATGGGACTCAATACGTGTGATGAGGAGGTCTTTCTTCATGTTCCGCCATAATGGACAAAAAGCCTGCCCCTTGAGGGACAGGCTTGATGTTTCCTGGAAATTTTATGCGCCCTATTCTCCGGTAAACACAGGTTTCCTCTTTTCCCTGAACGCAGCCAGCGCCTCAGCGAAATCCCTGGTGTAGTTCAAAGGCAACCTGTGGGCGTTGGAAAACTCGATGGCCTGAGCGAGCGGCATATCGAGTGTTTGATCGAGCACTTTTTTCGCTCCACGAACTCCAAGGGGACCATTATCCCTTATCTTCTCCGCTATGGCGGTTGCTTCATCCATCAGCGTATCCAGCGGATGCGCCTTGTTCACCAAACCGATGCGCTCGGCCTCTTTTCCATCGATACGTTTACTTGTGAAAACCAACTCTTTCGCCTGTCCGGCCGGCATGATTCTTTGAAGCCAGACTACGCCGCCAGCTCCTGGAAAGATACCCAGACTGCATTCCGGAAAACAAAGGGTTGCTCCTTCCGCGGCCAGCCTGATATCGCACACCAGGGTAATTTCCACGCCCCAACCGAACGCATGACCGTTGACAGCGGCGATGGTGGGCATGGGCAAGCGTTCCCACAACGAGGTTGCAGCCATCACGTTGCGTTGGTAACGATCGGCCATCTCTTTCGTATGCGCAGTGCTTTCCTTCAGGTCGCGGCCCGTACTGAAACCACGTCCCTCTCCAGTGAGAATGACAACACGCACATCCTGCGCGTCAGCCAGGGTTTGCGTCAATTCCACGAATTCTTCTGCCATCTTGAAACTGATTGCGTTCAAACTTTCCGGACGGTCGAACTTCACCACCGCCAATCCATCTTCCTCCGTATAGGACATCGTCTCAAATTCGTGCACGAACCCCCTCCTGGGAAATGCTTTTGTTTCGGGAACGGATCAACCTTTCAAATGGCTGGCCACTTCCTCAACAAACTTGAGTGTCGTTTCTCTCATTTCATCGGGCTGCAAGTTGCTCACCGGATGAGGTAACTGCACATACGGGTGACCTTCCATTCCCTTTCCACGAAACTGAAAGTCAGCAGCGTTTTTGAACGCCTCGGTAATAATGGTCGTTGCCGGGATACCCCGTTTCTCAAATTCAACCGTGTCGTGCACACTGCACAACGTGCAGGAACCTCAGCCACCCAAGGCGGCTATCGCCAAATCAATCTCCTGGGCCATATCCTCGATCATTTCATCGGTGGCGGGTTTGGAATAATGCTCCTTCCGCCGCGAGATGACTCTGGCCACGTCGTATTGTTCACGCAGGGCATTTCCCAGAGTTTCCAAAATGATGTCCGCTTGCTCTTTCGTGTTGTCCAAGAGCCCTACTACTTTCCCTGAAAGGTCTTCGGGGCGTTGTGCAAGCTCGATTCGTGCAACCGACCCACCCGCTGTCGGATCGATGAATCCCATTCCGTTCGCCATGGTTTTCTCCATTAGAATTATGTGAATTCAATCGCGTTCGCATCATATCCCGCAATTTAGTCCCTGTCTACGATATCAATGCCCCTTCAGCCATGGCTCGAAAACACGAATGAAGTTTTTCCCTCTTCTCAGTTTCGCCGAATTTTGACAAAATCAAGCCTACTTCACTCAACTCCTCCAATCTTTAAGGAGCAAAACAAATGGCCGGTTACGATATCATCGGCAAGTCAAACGTCCGATATGATGCAATCCCGAAAGCGGATGGTTCCATGCCCTATGGAGAGGACACGATACCCGCAGGCGCCTTGCAATGTGGCGTATTGTTTACGCCCATCCCGGCAGGCCGCTTGAAAAAACTCGACACGTCGAAAGCCGAAAAAATCCCGGGTGTAGCCGCCATCTTGACCGCAAAGGATATTCCGGGGACTAACACGCGGTTCGGCTCGGGCACGCCGGGCCTCCCGCACCAGCCGGTATTGGTGGAAGACAAAATCGAATTTACGGGCGATGCCCTCGCAATCGTAGGCGCCGAAAACAGAGAAACGCTTGACGCTGCCATTGCGGCTATTGAGGTGGAAATCGAGGCGGAAGAAGGCGTGTGGACAACGCGTCACGATGAGTCGAGTGCCGAGAAGCGCCAGGCATGTGACTTCGAGGTCACCCGCGGTGACATCAATACCGCGTTCGATGAAGCCGACGTAGTAATTGAAAAAACATACACCACTCAGCTTGCCGAGCACGCTTTTCTGGAACCTGCTTCCGGTACTTCCTGGATGGAGGAAGACGGCATCATCACCATCCGCGTCGGGACTCAACTCATCGAATACTATCGCGCCATAGCCGCTATTTTGGGAATCTCACAGAGCCGTGTTCGCCACCTCGGCACTTATGTTGGTGGCGGATTCGGTGCCAAGGGCATGCTGACCGTGGAACCCTACCTCGCATTGCTCACCTGGCATACGCAAAGGCCTGCCGTCATGGTGCTTGGTCGTGAGCACGGCATCAGAAACACTTCCAAAAAGCATCCCTTCTACATGAAGTACAAAACAGGAGCTACCAGGGACGGGAAACTCCTGGCCGTACAAGCGGATATCGTGGGCGACGCAGGCGCTTATCCCTATAAATCCAATTTATTCCTCTTGGGTGCCATGTGCATCGCCGCCGGACCTTACGATGTCCCCAACGTAACAATTCGAGCGCACGGCTATCTCACCAACAATCCCATCACCAACGCGATGCGCGGTGTTGGCTCGAACCAGGTCTGCTTTGCTTACGAAAACCAGATGAACCTGGTGGCGGACACCATCGGTATTGACAAATACGAATTCAGACGGAGAAATTTCATCCAGAAAGGTCAGGAACTGCCTACAGGGCAGAAAATTCCCTACGAACCAAACCTGGAAGAATGCCTGGACAGCGCGCTAGAGGCCTTGGGTGCTCCGACAGAACCAGGTCCGGGAAAACGTATCGGACGTGCGGCGGCGGCGAACATCACCGGCTATGGAAGGCCACATGACGATGCGAATGCAGCGGTTCACCTTGAGCCTGACGGCAGCGCCGTGGTCCGCGTGAGCGCACCGGACATAGGCGCAGGTCAGGGGGCTACGCTTCAAAGCATCACGGCCGAAACCCTGGGGCTCAGGCTCGACCAGGTTTCCACCCGCTTATCCGATTCCGCCACGACACCACTCTCGGGCATCACTGCGGGTTCCCGCCAAACGCTTATGGCAGGACACGCCGTTCGCCTTGCTGCAGATGAAGTACGAAAAGCCGTTACCAAAGGCGCCGCTTCATTGCTCGAGGCAGCGGAAGAGGATATTCGCGTCGGCGGTGGCGAGGCGTGGGTAGCCTCCGCTCCCGAGAGAAGGATTGGCATAGGTGCTGCAGCTGGAGAAGCCAAGAAAATGGGAGAATCGCTACACTGTACACACGGCTACAACATGCCGGGCCATCAGTATGAGAATCCAGAGCGATACATGAACGGCATGGGCGGATGGTCGGACTACACATTTGGTGTTCACGCGAGTGAAGTGGAAGTCGACATCGAAACCGGCGAAGTAAATCTATTGAAACACATAGCTTCGCATGATGTCGGGCGAGCGCTGAACCCTCAAAGCGTGGAGGGGCAATTCGAGGGCGGCGCAGTGATGGGGATTGGCTACGCACTCCACGAGGAAATTACGATGGTGGAAGGCGATTGTCGCTCGCAAAGCTTTCATGAATATCTGATCCCTACCTCATCGGACATCGGCGAGGTCGAATCCGTCGTTCTCGAGTGCGGTGAGGGCGCGGGACCTTACGGTGCGCGCGGCGTCGGAGAACCGCCATGCAACAATGCGCCGGCCGCCGTCGCCCTCGCCATCAATGACGCAATAGGCACTGAAGTCTACGACCTGCCCATCACGCCCGAGCGCGTCTGCTGGGCGGTCATGAAGAAAAACGGCAAAAGCAACGGTCATCAGGAACCATAAACAAGAAACAGCCCCGGCATCTTCGCCGGGGCTGTTTCATCCGGAGAAATACCCGGACATTCCCGGCTTGATGCAAAAACGGATTTCTGTGGAGAGGAAATCGCGGAGATTCTTTCACGCCAACAGATGAACCCGGTTTCCCGTTCCTGTCTCTTGCTGAAAAACCTTCTACACACTGAATTTTTTGGTCACGGCCCGACATGCTACGGTGATTCCATGCATGACCATGCTTGATGGCGATCCTTTGCTTCCCGCGACGATCAGGTGAAGATCTTCGGGATCCCCTACTGCAGGCACGAAGAAATCATCATCATGTATATCCACGGGAAACGGCCAGCGATCCGCGCCTTTCTCGCCTCTCCAGATCCCGCCCCGCTTGATATCTCGGATAGTACGACCACCCATTTCCAGCAATTTTCGGTGTACATCGCTGCGGGCCAAGCCTGCACCGGCGCACAGATGCGCATGTTGCGCGCCCAGGACAACCGCCATGTCAGCTTGCCGATACATATTGGGTCCGCCCAGAGCGGACATCATATCGGCAACCGTCGCAAGAAGTCGGTCGGGGGTCAGGCTCGCATCGTCCCATACCTGTACGGGGCCTTCGAGAGGAATCATGGTCACAACATTGTCGCTTTTGTGAAATCCCTTCGATTCTGCATACGACTCCCAGGGCGATTCCTCCTCGTACTCCATAATGCAAAAGGTGTTTCGCCAAGGACCCCCAAAACCGCCCAGACAGGTGACTCCGGGGATGCCTCCACCCACATTCATCATGACGAGCCTCACGGCGCGGCCGATGGTCAAGTTTGCGCGAAAACCAGGACCCATGCAGCCCACGCCGCCGTGCAAACCGATTTCCCTGGCGTAGGGACCATTCACCAACAGAAAAGGCGCACCCGCACTCGTCGTGGCCTGGATGAGATTTACGTTGAAACGCTCATCAAGAAGCGCCTCCAGACCCGCTATCAAGACCGGCATGTATTCAGGTTTACAACCAGCCATCACGGCATGTGCCGCCACGCCCTGGATGCTGAGTTCCCCGCCCGCCGGAGCCACATGACCGAGCACTTCGCCAGGCTCCCTTGCCGTCCCAGAGAGCATCGATGCGATCCTGCCTTCCGTCGGTGTCACGACAGGCAAGCCGTCTGACCATTCTTTTTCAAAGAAAAACTCGAACTCATCCATCAATTTGGCGATTATCCTATTGACGAAATGGACACAATATCATGCATGAGGTGCCCGACCCACAGGGGAACGCAAGATATCGGGATGCTACATGACGAGCGGGGATGTCTACGACACCATTGCATAAAGTGCCAGCACAGATTCCAGCGCCCCTGCATGCTGCCCCTGAGCAAGGGTTCTTGTCCATGAAATCCTTTTTTATCGGGCATCACCTCTTTCTGGTTTTGGATACAACCCCCTGTATTCTCCTGTGAGTTGGATCTCGGTGCAATATCCTGCGGTTGACTCATTTAGAGAGACAAACACGAATCCATCCTTGAATACCAGCCTGACAGAAAGACTATGGTCGATAAGCAGCCGAAACCGCTTCGCTGCCATCCACCCAGCCAGGCATGACGGCCGTCACCGGTCCGGGCGTACCCCCTGCGACGATCAAAACCAGATCGTCTTCATTTTTGACCGCCGGGACCATGAATGAATCATCTTGCCGCCCCGCGTCAGGCGGCCATTTTGCTATCATTTCCTCACGCCAATAGCCCGATTTTTTCAGCTCCCCGAGAGGCTTGCACGCAAGCTCCATGATTTGGTGATGGACATCTTCCTTGCTCAAGCCCGCCGCCGCGCACATGCGCGCATGATCCGGACCCAATGCGACGACAACCTGTGTTCTCAGCCAAATATTCAGCGACCCCAACGTGGATATCTTGTCCGCCAGCCCGACGAAAAATGATTCCGGCTCCCTGGAATAATCATCGATATACCCTTGAGGCGCTTCTGCCATCACGGCGGTCACAACATCATCATCTGGATGAAACCCTCTCGTAACGGACAATGGCTCCCAGGGGTTTTCCGCTTCATTCTCGGCGACACAAAACGTATATCTGGCAGGTGAACCGAATGTGCTCATGGAGGCGGAAATCGGCACACCGCCGCCGATGTTCATAAGAATGAGCCGGATGGCACGACCAATCGTCGCATTCGCCCGAAAACCCGGGCCAAAGCATCCCGTGCCGCCATGCAGGCCAATTTTTTTCGCGTACGGCCCATTCATGATCAGTAAAGGTGCCGCGCTGTGCATGGTGCCCTGCACACCGTTCAAATTGAGTTTCGGCTCAAGCAGCGTCTGGAGGCCGGCAATCACAACGGGCAAAAACGAAGGCTCGCACCCCGCCATGACGGCATGCGCGGCAATCGCTTGAACACTGGCCTCCCCCATGAGGGGTGGCACCAAGCCGATGACTTCCGAAGCCCCAGGTTTTGCGCACGAAAGCATGGCGGACATTCGTTCCTGGGTAGGAGGAACAATCGGCAGGCCATCCGACCATTCTTTTTGAAAGAAAAACTCGAATTCATCCATCGAAACTTGGTTTCGCCTTGCCGGTCACGGCATATTCAGCGTCAAACTTCATAGACCCCATGTACGGCGCGGCTCCCGCCGCTCCACCCATGACAGACCGCACTGCCCGATCCCCACCCGCCTGCGACGATCAGGTGAAGGTCGCGGGAATCCTTGATGACGGGGACGAAAAAATCCTCATCATCCGGATCTACGTGGATATACATATCCAGAGCACGCTCGCGTCGCCAGTTGCCGCCTTGTTTCAGATCCTTCACCTTATGGCCGGCCAATTCACACAGACGCCGATGCACGTCAGCGCGCGCCAGGCCACCCTCGGAACAAATCTTTGCATGCTGAGGATTCATGGCGACAACCATATCGGTTCTTGGCGCGTGCATGTTCCAGGAACCCAAACCCGTCATCGCATCGGCGATGCCGCGGAGCAGCCTCTCGGGCTCCTCGCTTACATCATCAAAGGTCAATCGCGGGCTTTCCACCATCGCCATGGTAATCACGTTCTCGTCCTTTCCATACCCTCTGGATTCAGCGAGCGTCTCCCACGGGTGAAATGGAAGGTTCTCCGTGATGCAGGCCGTATAGCGCAGCGGCGTGGCGAAAATCGTCATGGAGGAAACACCCGGAATGCCCCCGCCCAGGTTCATCAAAATCAGGCGAATGGCGCGCCCTATGGAAGCGTTGGCCCTGAATCCGGGGCCAAAGCAACCGTTGCCCCCATGAATGCCGATTTCTTCGGAATAGGGCCCGTTCACGATCATGAGTGGCGCTACGCCGTGCATCGTGCCCTGCACGCCATTCATGTTGAATTCTTCACGGAGCATGAGGGAAGTGGCACCGAGAACAACCGGCAGATATTCGGGCTTGCAACCCGCCATTACCGCATGAACCGCCACGCTGTGAACCGTGGCCTCACTCATGGCGGGGGGAACGTGGCCTATCAGTTCATCAGAATTTCTCTTTGTACCGGCAAGCATGCGCTCAATGCGCTCCCCGGTCGGAGTGACGACCGGAAGGCCGTCCGACCAGGGTTTTTCAAGAAAAAACTCGAATTCATCTTGAGGTTCGTTCAAATTTCCTTACCTCTTGAAGGTACGGATATCATCAAGATTCGAATGCGCGCGATACGGAACGGCTGCTCCCGTTCCATCCGTGCATCACGGCCGTAATCGGGCCTGGAACACCACCTGCCACGATCAAGATTAGTCTTTGGGCCTCTTTTATCGTCGGAACGAACACTTCGTCATCGTTCAAATCGACAGGAATCGGAAAACTCTTGACGCGATTTTCCCTGAAATGCCCTCCCGTTTTGAGTTCGCCCACCGTGCGGCCCGCAATTTCGCAAAGGCGTCCGTGGACATCCGCCCTTGAATACCCCCTCTTTGCGCAAATCGCGGCCTGTTGCGGGCTCATCGCCACCACCAGATCGGTATTGGCCCAACAGTTCCACGAACCCAGGTGCGACATGGTGTCCGCTATGGAAGGCAACATGCGCTCGGGGTCGTCGCTCACATCATCCCAGGACATGACGGGGCCCTCTACGTGCACGGCGGTTACTACATTCTCCCCGGCTTCGAAACCCTTCGACTGCGCAAGAGACTCCCAGGGACTCTCCTCCTCGTTCTCTGCGATGCAATACGTGAACCTGCCCGGCTGTGAGAACGTACTCATCGAAGTGATGCCCGGTATTCCGCCGCCAATGTTGAGAAGCAAAAGCCTGATGGCCCGGCCGATTGTCGCGTTGGCGCGATTCCCGGGACCGAAACAGCCGAGTCCGCCGTGTAGCCCGACTTCCCTGGCATAAGGGCCGTTCACGATCAAGAGAGGGGCTGCGCATGAGAGAGTCGCCTGAACGCCACCCACGTTGAATTTTTCTTCTAAAACAGCCTCCATCGCCGCGATGAGAACTGGCATATATTCCGGTTTGCATCCGGCCATGACGGCGTGAACGGCTATGGTCCGAACGTCCGCCTGCCCCAGAAGCGGGGGTATGTCACCGATGATTTCGTCCGGACCGCGGTTCGTCCCCGCTAACATGAGGCCCACACGCTCTTCGGTGGGGGGGATGACCGGCAGACCATCCGACCAGGCCATTTCGAAGAAATATTCGAACTCATCCACAGGAGGGGTACTCACGAAAGCCTCCGAAACGAATTGTTGGAGCAAAGGACACGTTTACCGCCAATCATGCGGAAAATATACACGGGCACTGGACAGATTGCGAGTCCATGTCGTTAGAATGCCACCGCGTCCCGATCCACGATCATCACCTCACATACAGGAGCACCTTGATGCCTATTTACAGAAATCTCGCCAGCCAGAACCAGGGGAAAGCGGCCGATTACGTCACCGCAGACGCCAGCTGGGTGGACGGCGCACACTCCACCATCGGTTATTTCCGTATGGAGGCGCACGGCCATTCGAATCCGCACTACCACCACGACGAGCAGTTCCTCTATCTCCTGAAGGGCAGGCTGCGCATCGCCGCAAGGGGCGAGATATTCGAAGCCGAGCCAGGCGATCTGGTACAGTTCGCGCCCGGAGATGTGCACGAGATCATGGCGCAGGAAGAGCCCGTGGAGCTTTTGCTTGTACGGAGCCCGGCACGGCCCAGTCTCGAGGTGCTCGCGGTGACGCCCGAAGGCGAGGGCGCGAGGAGCGTCCTCCGACCTGAATCAAATTAACGCCTTGCATATCAACAAGATAAACTTTCAGAAATCCCGGTTCTCGGTCACAGCCGTACAGGGAGATAAATCGCGACTGGGGAGGGAGCAATTAAAAGCTGGAAGGGAATTTCGCGTCGCCCAAAACCGGATCGCCTGTTCCATTTTCCACCCTCCTCGCATCGCCGGGATACTGAATATCACGCGGGAATTTTCGCCTGTCCCCGAGAAAACCCGATGTAGCATCTGCGGGAAAATGTGGATCGATCTCTCCTAGTGGGAGGGGTTGCACCTTGGGAGTACATTCCGCAATCACGTCAAACACCCATTCGTGTTTGCTCACAAAAAAACCGCCCCGCTCCGGTAGAGCGGGGCGAGGGGAATGCGGAAACAACCCTAGAGTGCCTTCAGCACGTCCTTCGTATGGCCGGCCACCTTGACGTCCTTGAAAACTTTCTCGATGACGCCCATCTCATCAATGATGTAGGTAGTGCGGTAAATGCCGTTGAACTTCTCGCCGAACAGCGTTTTCTCGCCGTAGGCCCCGTATTTGGACGAGATGAGGCCGTCGGGGTCCGCCAGCAGGGTGAAGTCCAGGTCCAGTTTCTCGGAAAACTTCTTGTGGCTGACTTCGTTATCCGGGCTGACACCGATTACAGTCGCGTTCTTCTTGTGAATCTTTCCCAGTTCCCTGTTGAAGTCCCGCGCCTCCGCCGTGCATCCGGGCGTGTTGTCCTTCGGGTAGAAGTAGAGCACTACCTTCTGGCCCTTGTACTTCGAGAGCTGATGCACTTTGCCGTTTTCATCCCTCAGGGCGAAGGCGGGGGCTTTCACTCCTTCTTTTAGCGCTGCCATTTCGCCCCCTTGTCGTTGCAGTCCTGTAGATCAAAAAAAACCACGCGCCATGATACGCATGTTTGAGATAAAGCGGGAGCAATCGACGCTCGGGGAATTATACTGCCACAAACCGGAACAGACTTCAAGCGCGCCCCGGCTTCAGAGCCCCCAATCACGGGCGTAACGGAAATCGCGGTCTATCGTGCGCTGGCTGAGCTTGGCGATGAGCGGCAGGCGCCTCTTGTACTGGCTGCGCTGGACGAAGCGCTGGATACCGTCCACGAGTTCGGGCGGGAAGCCCTCGCCCAGGAGTTCCTCGCGCGTGTAACGGCGATCAATCATCCGGTAAAGCACGGCGTCGGCCACCTCGTAGGTGTAGCCAAGTTCCTGTTCGTCGGTCTGGCCCACCCACAAATCCGCGCTCGGGGCTTTCTCCACCACCTGCGCGGGCACGCCGACATGGCGCGAGAGTTGGCGTACCTGCGTCTTGAACAAATCGCC
Organism: bacterium; assembly: GCA_965200245.1. Lineage (GTDB taxonomy): Bacteria > UBA8248 > UBA8248 > UBA8248 > UBA8248 > Bin107. The sequence goes on from CBDATS010000004.1 coordinate 1,236,532, forward strand.
GATGGGGTTCACCGCGCTCGCCATGTCACCGAAGAGCGTACCATAGCCGAGCAGGAGTTCTGTCTTGTTGCTCGTGCCCAGCACCAGCGCGCTGAGCATGGCGGAATGATCATATAAGATCGTCATCCGCTCACGAGCCATCTTGTTGCCCCGGCGCAGGTTGTCCGCGTCCGGGAAGCGCTCGAAATAGGTGTCCACCTGGGGGGAGATGTCCACTACGTCGAAATGGATGCCGCTCGCTTCTGCCACTGCACGTGCGTCCGCCTCACTCTGGGGGTTCGACAGTCGGTAGGGCATGATAACGCCCGTCACGTTCTCAGGCCCCATGGCGCGGGCAGCTAGGAAGGCCGAGAGCGCACTGTCTATCCCTCCCGAGAGGCCCAGCACGAGTTTCCTTACGCCCACTTTCGAAACTTCATCCCTGATGAAGCCCGAGAGCAAGCCGACGGCAAGATCGCCATCAAGTTCGAGTTCTGTCATCGCTTCTTCGATGAGTCCTTCATCCAGCAAGGCCAAATCCCCTGAATGAAAAGCGGTATCGCGACGATTTTCCTCGTATCATGCCTCCCGCCCGCGTGCCGCGCAACGCCTTGGACTCATTGACCGCGTGCGTGGCCCGGGGATACCCTTCCTTCCTCCATCCATTCACCCCTTTTTGGAGTCGGTATGCCTTACGTGGGAAACATCGAAGACATCAAATGGATCTACGACCAGGAAGAGGCGATGCGCCAAGGCTCACCCATCCTCATCGACACGCCGAATCTGGAAGTGCGCGTCATCGTACTCCGTCCCGGCGCATACCCTCCCTATCACGCGCATCACGAGGAAATGGACGAGGGCTATCTTATCTATAACGGGCGCGGGATCATCCACAACGATGGGCATACCTTCGAGGTCGGAAAGGGCGACGTACTCTTGAACCCGCGCGGGGCGATGCACCACATGAAAAACACAGGGGATGATGAACTGATAGAGTTCAACTTCAGGGGCGGCCGGATGCCCTCCGGCTTCCTGATGCCGCCGGGCGACCCGCCGCCCAACCCGGACCCGGAATCGGTACAAAACCCCCTCGACCCGCCCGTGCCCTACATCAAGGGCGACATTGCCGGGCTCACAGGACCGTTCGACGCAAGCTCTGTCAAGGAAAAGGGACTCGCGCGCGCCATCTCCACTGAATACCTCGAATGTCAGATCGTCTCCTTCCCCCCGGGCGGAAGGCCACACGTTCACCGCCACCAGGATACGATGGACGAGGCGACGCTCGTTCTTGAAGGACACATGAACTTCATCATCGAAGGCGAGACGACAGAGGCTTCCCAGGGCGATCTCGTCCACACCCCCGGCGGGGCATGGCATACCGTGCACAACGTAAGCGACGCTACCGCCGTTCTCTTCAACTTCAGGGGCGGTGCGCTACCCTCCAAAACCGAATGGCGGGATACCTAGAGAGCAATCACCCGCAAGGGTGGACTTTCGCCCCCATCCATCTCGATTCGCAAGGCTTTCGCAGGGACGGTTCTCGAACCGTCTCTGGATCAGAAAGCGCGTTCTGGCCATAGGAACAGCTCACGACTTTCCCCCAAGGGAACCAGAAAATTTGCGAACAGCACGAGCGTGGTCCTCTCCGTGGGCTTTGCCCTGTTCGCCGCCTCGGGCTACGAGGGGATCTGGATGCTCGGGCTGATGGTGACACTCATGATCAGTCTGGGGCTGCTCACCGACTTCTTTCTTCTGCCGACGCTGCTGATGCGTTTCGATCGGAGGAAACCATGATCACCCGACTGTCCCTCCTGCTTCCCCTGGTGTGCCAGTACGTTCTGGTTCATCCGCCTGCGCCGGCTTCGCGTGAAGGTTCTGGAGGCGGAAGGGTGCGGGAACAAGAGCCTGTTCGTCTTCGAACGCCCGCGCGACGTGAAGGGCACGGCCCTGCTCGCCCACTCCCACAGGGACAGGGGCGACGACCAGTGGCTCTACCTGCCCGCCCTCAAGCGGGTGAAGCGCATCAGTTCGTCGAACCGGTCGGGCTCGTTCATGGGCAGCGAGTTCTCCTACGAGGACATGGGGACCCAGGAGGTCGAGAAGTTCACCTACCGCTACCGGGGGGAGGAGCCCTGCGGGAAGCTGACGTGCACGGTCGTGGAACGCTTCCCGACGGACAGGCGTTCGGGCTACACGCGCCAGGTCGTCTGGCAGGACAGGGACGAGCTTCGCGCCTGGAAGATCCAGTACTACGACCGGAAGAACTCGCACCTGAAGACGCTGACGTTCAGCAAGTACAGGAAGTTTCTGGACAGGTTCTGGCAGTCGCACGAGATGAAGATGGTGAACCACCAGACGGGCAAGAGCACCGTGCTGCGCTGGAAGGACTACAAATTCCGCACCGGTCTCAGGGAGAGCGAATTCACGCGAACCGGCCTGAGACGGGTACGCTGATGGCGATGCACGCTCGCCGACATGGATTATACGATACGCGTTCTGAGCGTCGAGTGGAAACGACGCCGACGCCTCTCGGATCGGTGGCCCATGAAGCTCAAGACCATCGCCCTTTCGTCGTCCTGAACCTGACGTACAACTTCCAGCGGGGCTCTGTCGAGATACTTCCGGAATCACGACCTTCCTTTCAGGAGCGACGATACCGAAAGTCGGTTTATAGAATTTACAGGCCAAGCTCACCTTGCCGCCGCTGCAGAAGAAATACTTATGACGCAGTCGGTCAATCTGGTTCTTCTATATCGAAGCGCGCGCTTTCGATTCGCACACCTGCCAGACAGTACGGGCACGCCGCCGCGCGAGAAAGTCCTTTCAAGCCCGGCGTTGGATCGTCCGGGAAATAAACCGGCACAGGAGAACATTTCCTGGTATTTGGAGCTGCGGGAGTCCCGTCCTCAAGAAGCCTCCTGAAGGGTTTTCGCGTTGCGCGATCGTATTCCCTCGGGGATGTTCAAAGAGAACGCCATGCGCGTTTCATGACGGGAAATTTCAAATTCGGACTGCATAACAAATTCTGAAAGCATTCATTACACTTGTCGCAAAGCGATACACGGAAGCAGCGGGGCAAAGTCCGTTTCCGATGCCTCGACCGCAACTCTGCTGGACCAACGAACACGCGTTATACCGCGATCACACCGAAAACGGTCTCTTGCTACAAATGTGCGGCCAAACTGGCACCCCTGAGCGAATTTTCGGAAAGTACGATTGCGGTCTCCACCGGATCAGTCCTTAACGCGTGTCCCCGTGGAACCCTCGAACAGATGAACGTTTTCCATATCAAAGAACACCCGGAGATTCTCCCCCACCCGAGCGCGGAAATGACCTTCCTCCTTCACCGTGAGCACCTCTCCCCCGATATCGAGGGCGACGTAGGTATCCGAACCCAGCGGCTCGACGAGTTCCACCCGACCATCTGCGGAAACGAAGCGCGCCCCCTCTCCCTGAAACCCCAGGTGTTCGGGGCGGAAGCCGAGCGTGTAGACCTCTCCTTCCCGGCACGCCTCGGGAAGCGGGAAACGCACGACGCCCCCGCCGAGTTCGATATCTCCCTCCGAACGACGGGCACAGCCCTCGATGAAGTTCATCGCCGGGCTCCCCAGAAACCCCGCCACGAAACGGTTGAGCGGGCGATCGTAAAGCGCGGTGGGAGGTCCCGCCTGCAGTATCTTCCCCTCGTCCATGACGACGATACGATCCCCCATCGTCATCGCCTCGGTCTGATCATGCGTGACGTAGATCGAGGTCGTGCCCAAGCGACGCTGGATCTTTCGGATCTCGGCACGGGCGATCACGCGCAACTTGGCGTCCAGGTTGCTGAGCGGCTCATCGAAGAGAAAGGCCACCGGGTCGCGTACGATGGCCCGGCAGACCGCCACCCGTTGGCGCTGGCCGCCCGAGAGCTGGCGCGGCTTGCGGGCGAGGAGGTCATCCAGCCCCATGAGAGCGGTGGCTTCCTTCACGCGGCGGTCAATCTCCCCCGGGGGAATCCGGCGCACGCGCAGACCGAAAGCCATGTTCTCGTATACCGTCATGTGGGGATAGAGGGCGTAGTTCTGAAACACCATGGCCATGTTGCGATCCTTGGCCGGAATCTCGTTCACACGCTCACCCGACACGCGTATCTCGCCCCCCGTGGGAAACTCCAGGCCCGCCACCATCCGCAGCGTCGTCGTCTTCCCGCAGCCCGACGGTCCAACAAGGACGAGGAACTCTCCCTCTTCCACCTCGAGGTTGATTCCGTCCACGGCGCGCACGCTGCCGAAGTGTTTGCTCAGGTTCTCGAGACTCACGGTGCCCAAGCCGACTCCCCCTACTTCACCGCTCCGGCCGTGAGGGCGCGGACGAGATAACGCTGCATGAAAAAACCCACCAGCAGGGCGGGCAACATGATGAGCGTCGCAAGTGTGGACATATCCTGCCAGAAAACCTGCATCTCACCCATCGTCTCCGCCAACCGGACGGGGATGGTGCGCGCGTGCACGTTCGTCAGCATGAACGCGAACATGAACTCGTTCCAGGCCAGAAGAAAAACGAAAATGGAAGTCGCCGCAATACCCGAGGACGCGAGGGGAAAGGTTACCCGCGCCAGGGTGCGCAGCGCACCGCAGCCGTCCAGGGCGGCAGCTTCTTCAAGTTCTTTCGGAATGCCGTCGAAAAACGCCTTCATCAGCCATGTGCCAAAGGGGATGTTGAGGGCAGTGTAAATAAGGATCAGGATCAACCGCGTGTCGAGTATCTGGAGATAACGAAACAGCAGATAGAGTGGAACTACGGCCGTGACGGGCGGTAGCAGACGCGTGGCCAGCATGAAAAACAGAAGATAATTCGACGCCCGGAAGCGATAGCGCGAAAACGCATAGGCTGCAAGGGAAGATACCAGCAGGGTGAGAAAGGTCGTCACCACCGCGATGAGGGTGCTGTTCCAGATGAAGCGCAAGGCCGACTCGTTTCCGAGCCCCAGGAACTTCTCATATGAGGAGAAATCAGGACTCACGAAAACCTTGGGCGGGATGCTGAAGATGGCGGTCTCATCCTTCAGCGAAGTGAGCATGATCCACACGATCGGAAACAGGCTGAACGCGAGCAGCACCAACATTGCCCCTCGTGCAGCCGGGAAGGAGGGAATTCCGGGCCCGATCTGTTCTTCGCCCCGCGGCATTGCCTAGCTATCCCTGTCCTGAATGAGCCGCAAGTAGGCGACCGCGATTCCCGCACCGAGCACGAGAAGGACAACCGAGGTGGCCGCCGCGTTGCCTACGTCGAAATAGCGAAAATACGTGCGCTGAACAAGCAGGCCGTAAGGCATGGTGGACGTGCCGGGGCCTCCTTCGGTGAGAATATAGGGAATATCAAACACCCGCAGCTTGAAAATGGTCTGAAACAGCAGCGCGACTACCAGCGGGGGAAGAATGAGCGGAAAGGTGATCCGCCGGAACACCTGCACGCGGTTCGCGCCGTCCACATGGGCGGCTTCGAACACCTCGTTGGGCAGGGCGGTGATGCCCGCCAGGAGAATCATGGTGACGAAGGGCGTTGAACGCCATGCCTCGCAGATCACGATTGCCCAGAAGGCAGGGCCAGTCTCGGCGAGCCAGTTCACCTTGGCAATTCCCACGAGAGTGAGCAGGAGGTTCACGATGCCAATGTCGCGGTCCCACATGAGCCGCCAGCCGAGGCCGACCGCAATGGGAGCGACCATATAGGGGGTCAAGAGAAAAGAGGTCACGAGTCGCCTGCCGCGTACCAGCCCGTAGAGCAGCAGTGCGCTCGCCACACCCAGTACAAACTCCAGGGCGATGGTGGCCACGGTGAAGCCCAGGCTGAAGCGGGTTACGGGCCAGAAATCGGGGTCGACCGTGAGCAAGCGAATGTAGTTTGCGAATCCGACGAAGCTGGAGAGATGAGGCGTGGTGAGCCGCCACTCCCACAGCGAGAGATAAATATTGTAGATTGAGGGATAGACCAGTATCCCACCAAGGATGGCGAAGGCAGGCGCCATGAGCAGATAGGGCGCCATCGCCTGCTTTCGCGCGGGGGTAAACCACGACCGGCCCCCTCGCGCCGTTTTCTGGGCGGTTCCAGTACTCACGACCCTCTCCGTTTTCTCGTTTGCGGCCGCGCCGCACGTATGACGAGCCCAATCCTCTCCCGGGAGGATGGATCGCCCTCCCGGGGACTCGTCCATACGTCCAGGCAGTCGAGAGTGGCCTTACTTCAAGACCGCACTGATCTGCTTGCAAGCATCCTGCATGGCCTGCTTCGCGCTTTTCTTCTTCTGCAGGTAGTTGATGACTTCCTTCGAGGTGGCGTCACTGATTTCGGACGCGCGCGGATGCTGCGCCGCGCCGCTTCCCCGACTGATGGCGGTCAGCCACGCCTTCGCCACCGGAAACTTCTTCAGGTAGTCCGCGTTGTTGTAGACCGAACTGCGAACCGGGCCGTTCGCCCATTGCAGGGCGCCCCGAAGCTGGTTTTTCTTGTTAGAGAGCGCCATCATGAGCTCCCAAGCCGCCTTCTTGTTCTTGCTCTTCCTGTCCATGACGAGATGCCAGCCGCCGTTCAGGGTGGCGCCGGTATTCTTGCCATCCAGCGTCGGAACGAGGAACCAACCCAGCTTGTCAGCCGTCTTGGACTTCTTGGGGTTGGTCATCAGGCCCCAATAAGGGGAAAAATAGACCCCCATGGCCGCGCGGCCCTGCATCATGGCGTTTCGGTATTCGTCCCGGCCCCAGGCCAGCATGTCGGGCGGCGACCAGCCGCTGCGAAAAGGCTTGCCGAAGACTTCGAGCAACTTGATCGAATCGGCGCGGTCGAGCAAGCAGGTCTTGTTGTCGGCGGAGAGTACGCCGTGGCCCGAACTGTGGAGATAGCGCAGGAAGTCCTGTTCCACGTGGACGCCCGGTTTTCCGCGCTGAACGACGCCATAGACCTTGCCGGGCTGGTTCAGCTTCTCGGCCGCGGCGAGGAATTCGTCCCACGTCTTGGGAATCGAGACTTTGGCCGCCGCGAACAGGTCCTTGCGGTAATAGACGATTCCCGTTCCCGTCCGGTAAGGAATCCCGTAGGCGGGCCCACCGGGCTTTGGGAAGCGGGTAGTACCCGAGAGAGCGGGGATGAGATCTCCATAGTCGTAGTCTGCCGGCGCGCTCTTGATGTAGTTGTCCAAAGGCTCCAAAAAGCCGATCGTCTCGGGGTTGACCCATGCATCGACCCAAGACACAACGTCGAACTGTCCGCCTCCGGCAGCGAAGGAGAGTACTGCCTTGTCCTTGATCTTCCCGTAGGGGGTGGTCACCACGGTCACCTTGATGCCCTTTTCCTTATCAAGGTCGGCCACCACGCCCTTCGGCCCCCCAGCCGCCTTGAACAGGGTCGGGTGGATGAGGAGTGTGACCTTTTTGGCCGCCGCTGCAGGAAGTGCGAGCCCTGCCAACAGGGCGACCACGGCAATAAGGCAAATTAACCAGCGTCCGGAACGTTTCATCGTTTCTCCTCCCTTTTCTGGGTGTTCGATCCAAGGCGATGCGAACTCCTAAAGAGCGGTCACAAAACCGCTCCATCCTGGCGAAGTTTTTCCCGCAGCGGTTCTACCGGCAGTTCGCGCGGAGTCATCCTGCGCTCCACGCACATGGACGCCGCCGTACCCGCTGCCTGTCCGATGGTCATGATGTGGGCCTGGTTGCGCACGGAACCGTTCGCGAAGCGGTCGCTCGATACGGGCCGGCCCGCCACGATGCAGTTCTCGATCTTCCGGGGGATCATGACACCATACGGAATGCCGTAGGACTCCCCGTCCCTGACGTGTTTGTGCTCAATCACACCGGAAGGCTGGTGTACGTCCAGACAGTAGGCCCCCTGACCGATATCGCGCGGTCCCTTGCGCGCCTCGACACAGTCTTCATCGGTAAGAGTTTCCTCCCCGATGATGCGGCGCGTCTCGCGCACTCCGATGGCCGAGGCCGAATCCACCACGTAGCACTTCTCGAAGCCGGGAACGTATTTGCGGTAGAAATCGCGCACCTTAAATATCTGTTCGCGGCCCTCGATGGCGACCCGGTTCAGATCGTCGTTGTCGACGCCGCTGTAGCCCAGCATGCTCGTCGAGTTGATGGTGACCACTCCGGGAGTGGCGGTGATGGAAAACACCACGCGCTGGCGGTTCGGGTGAAACTCGCCTCGCGACTGGGCGAGCTTGACGGCCTCGTAATAGCCGGTAACGAGGGGGTAGTCCTTGTGGGTGCGGAGCCCTGCGGCGATTTCCTCACGGCTCTTGCCAATGTAGGGATCTTCGCCGAGCATGAAGTTGTAGGGGTTGGCCTTGACGTGCTGGAGGTGGCGATCCAGATCCACGTTTCCCATCCTGGAGAAGAGGCTGATGGACATCATCTGGCCCTCTTCGTTCCCGAGATGGAAGGGCGCACCCGCCTGGGCGGCGATGTCTGCGTCGCCGCTCGCGTCGATAACGACGCGTGCGCGGATTTCACTCTCCCCACTCTTGTTCACAATTCGAACTCCGGCCACCCGGTCACCGTCCATGACGGGACCGATGGTGTAGGTGTTCAGCACGAGCTCAACGCCCGCCTCCAGGCAGAGTTTCTGGTTCACGAGCTTGAGCACCTCGCCGTCCTGGGGCGTTACGGAGTAGGAGTTTCCGTAGGCGTTATGGAGATGGCCTTCGGGAAAAGCGCCGCCCAGCTTGATAAGTTCGTCCACGATTTCCTGGGGAATGCCGTCGCAGATCTGCTCTCCCTTCATGTTGTGGAAAGTAAGGAAGTTGCCGAGAAGGCCCGCCGTCGCGTTTCCTCCCAGGAAGGCGTAGCGATCCGTGAGGACGGTTCGCGCTCCACCCCGCGCCGCTGCGATTGCGGCGCACACCCCGGCCATACCAGCTCCGACTACGAGAACGTCAACGTTGCCTCTGTCTGCCATTGGTTTCTCCTTTTTCCACCCGCCTGTATGCCCGCCTAATCCTGTACAGGCTTCGTGACCGCCCGCGTCTCACCGTAGGTAGGGAAAAAAAGCGTGTGGCTCCCCGGTCCACCCGCCACGGTGAGGAGAATGCTTTTTGGGCTATCCGCAATCGGAACGGCCTCGGGCTCTGAATCGGTGAAGAGTCCCGGCCGCTTGCCCCGAACGCGCTCGGCTATCTCCGGAGAAAAGCTCGCGAGCGAAACCCGAGCAAGTTCAAAGAGCGCACACTGCACGTCCTTTCGGTCCATGCCGCCCGCTTCGAGGAGACTTTTATGCTGGGGGCTAAGGACGACCAGCACTTCGCCACCGCCTTGGGCGTTGTTCGAGCCGGGATAGGCCATTGAGCCTGCGATCATGTGCAGCACACTCTCCGCGCTCCCGCTCGCGTAATCGTTCACGTTCACAGGCGCGTCCGCACCCACCACCGTCACGGCATCTTGATCCGCGCGGAACCCCCGCGCCATATGGAGCGGCTCCCAGCCGCATTCCGCCTCGGCGAAACAGGCGGAGAACTTCCCTCCGTGGCCGAAAGTGGCCATATCTGTCTCACCGGGAGTCGCCTGCCCCAGCCGCACGGCGACCAGGCGGACGGCGCGCCCGATCGTAGCGTTCGCCCGAAAGCCCGGCCCAAGGCATCCGCTACCCGAATGTACGTCAAGCCGTTCGGCAAGAGGCCCGTGGACGACAACCAAGGGCGAGGCGAGTTCGGTGGTCGCCTGAATGGCCAGGAAATTGAATTCGGGCTCCATCACGGCTTCGAGCGCCGCCAGAACCACCGGGAAGTACACAGGTTTGCACCCTGCGGCCACCGCGCAGACGGCGGCATCCCCCACAGTCAACTCTTGCATGCCGGGCGGCATGATTCCCAGAACGTGGCCGGGACCCTCCTGCACCGAGGCGAGCATGGCGTCGATCGCCCGGCGTGTAGGCGGGACGAGGGGGAGTCCGTCACCCGGTCCGTTCTCAAGTGCGGCTTCGAGCGCCGCCTCGGCGCTCGGCGAAATTTCACTCAGAAGTGCCCCGGACATAACCTAGTCGATCTTCCGCGTCACAGAGCGGTGGTTCAGTGCGCCCGGCGCAAGGAGCGAGTTCGGTCCCGCGCCGCCATGCACCACGATGGTGATGTCGCTTCGGTCCTCGACGATGGGAAGTGTCGCATTCTCCATCGTATTCACTCCGTAGAGCATCTGCTTCCAGTCGCTCCACCGTTCGCGCGATTCGGGGGGATAGGCGTGGACGGGAATACGGTAGACTTCACAGAGGAAATCGCGCACGAGCTTTTTGTCGAACCCCGCCTCTGCGACCTTGTTCGCGTGGGTGGGGCCGAATATAAGCATGATCTCGCAGCGGCCGAACTGCGGTCGAGTGCCGGAGCAAGCGGCCACCGTTCCGAAAGTCCCAAGGATGCCCTGCGCGGTGAGCGCGCTGTGATCATCTACCATGTGGAGGGGTTCTGCAGTGAACACCGTCACGACACTATCCGTTTCAGCGAAGCCCTTCTCCACATGGAGCGGCTCCCAGGGGCTCTGTTCGACGTTCTCGGTAATGGCGTCGAAATACTTGGCGAAATGGCCCTGGCAAGTAGCACCCCTGTTTTCGAGGTCGCCGATGCAGTTGAACATGATGAACTTGACCGCGCGGCCGATGGAGGCGTTCACTCCCCATCTCTTCTCGCTCAGGTCGCGTCCGTCGCTCATCCCGATCTCTTGTGCGATGGGGCCGTTCACCACGACGATGGGGAACAGCGTGTGCGCCGTGGTGATGACATGGTTGACGTGATATTCCTCAGCCCCCATGGCTTGCACCGCTGTCACGAGGATAGGCATGACGCCCGGCTTGCATCCCGCCATGACGGCGTTGGCTGCGATTCGTTCGACAGTGATGTCCGCCATTCTAGGCATGAGGCGGGCGATGACTTCATCTCCCCTCCGGCCCGAGGCCGCCACAAACCGCTCCACCATCTCCACAGTGGGAGGTATGACGGGCAGCCCGTCGGTCACGCCTAGATCGAAGAGCGCTCCGTTGGTGCCAATGGGGTCTGCCTCTATCGAAAGAACTCGCTCGATGGGGTCTTCCGCTGCTGCGGCTTCTCCCCCGTTCGCTGAGTTCATCCACTCGGAGGCCACAGAATCCACGCCGTTTCGCGCAATGTGCGTCAGAGCGTCGCCGCCTTGGTGGGCCACGGTGTCGTCCACCAGGAGAAGGCGCAGATTTGGGGATTTATAGGCACGGGCGAAGCTGCGCGCCGCCGTCTCGAAACCGTTTCCCACCACTACGACGGTGGGAACACCGCGTTTTTCGAGTTCCGCCGAGTCGTGGACACTCCACGACGTGCAACCCCCTCAGACTCCGAAGCCGGTTACCGCCACATCGCAGTTCGAGGCGATCTCGTCGAGCATCTCCTGCCCGGCACCCTGAGCGGCCCAGCCCTTCTTTCGCACGAAGAGTTCGGCGCCGTGCCGTTCCGCAAAGACCTCCCCGACATGGTTCAGGAATTCACCCGCGTGGGGCATGTTGTTGTCGAGCAGAGCGATGCGCAGCCCTTTGAGGCCCTTCACGGAGGCGCCTGCGATCGGAGCGTCCTCGACCGCCACGGCGGCGATGGGATTGATGATTTCGATTCGAGCGTTCTCGCCCATATGTAGACTCCTTCCCCCATACGCGGAAAACGCGAATTTTCGGTGGCTGGCTCGTTCGCAAGCCTGTCCTCGATTCTGTTCCGATGATTCAACTATAAACAAGAAGCCGATGAGGTGTCAATAATTCCGGATGCGCGTTCAGTGGCAGACCGGAGTGTTCAGGGATTGTGCGGCGGCGATTCATTGCTTGGGAGTAAAGCCCCGTTCCCCTGCGCGGCGGCACACTCCAGACTGCGTCCGGCTTGGTTCGCGACTGCGGCACCGCTTGTGCGCCAGGCAATTCTGCCGCCTGTGTGCGTTCGAGTGCCGCAATGGCGGAAGCCCTCCACCTCCAGGTGCACGAGCGCCCGGCACAGGCAACGGAACTACTCCTCGATCAAGATCCATACCGCAGAACCCTTCCTCTCCGATAATGTTCCCCACCACCGTAAACGATTCCTACACCCTTCGCTGCAGACAAGTACGACATGATATTCGCCAAGGCTAAAGGATATTCGTGCGTACGGGATGGCGATTGCGGCGGTTACCGTTCAAGTGATGGGGATTGGGGGTACGGGTGGCTTCCCCGCCTGCAGAAGCGAGGGGGGCCAGAATTCATAAAGAGACTCGGGAGGATACGTGAGTTATCCCTAAATATGGGAATTATATACTTGACTCCCTTTGCCCCCCTCAAGGTTAACCAGATATACCACGGCGATAACCTCTACTTCATGTCGGACATGCCAGATGAAAGTATCGATTTGATCTACATCGATCCTCCGTTCGGAACACAGAGTCTCTGGCAATCGAAAGCATTCAGGGAAAAGGTCCAGGAACTGCAGTTTTACGATATCCGGGGCGGCGGGGTGAACGGGTACGTGAATTTCATGGTGGAAAGACTGAGACGCATGCACCGGCTTCTCAAACCGACCGGCTCCCTGTTCGTTCATCTGGACTGGAGGATGTCGCATTATATCAAAATCGAACTGGACGGGATTTTCGGTGTCAGGAGCCCGGCGCAGAACAACACGAATTTCATCAATGAAATTGTCTGGTGTTACACCGATCCGGCCGGACGGAGGAATGCGAGATATTACAAGAAAACGCACGATGTGATTTTATGGTATTCGAAAAATCGGAAGAAATACAAAGCCAGTAAAATTGCGAGAGCTCCGTTATCGGAATCAACTATCAGGCGGTATGGCCGGTATTTTGACGATAAGGGCCGGATTACCTATGCCAGACTCAAGGAGACGAATCCCGGAGCGTTCAATGGCCTTAAATCGGTCCCCGAAAACCTGAATGAAATCTGGCTCGATAAAAACAGGGGAACCACGGCATCCGATTGGTGGAGTGATATTACTCCCGTCAAAAGAAAGGGGCGGGCCAGAAAGCAAAGGAAAAAGTGGAATGGCCAACGAAAAAGCCCCTTTCTCTTTTGGAACGCATCATCGAAACCGTAACGGAAGAAAATGATATCGTTGCGGATTTTTTCTGTGGTTGCGGTACGACTATCGTTGCCGCCCATCTTCTGAATAGATTATGGATTGGCTGCGATGCCAGCAAAACAGCATGTGATGTTATGAGAGACGAGATGCTGGCATATCATTCATTGTTTGTGAATATGGACGTCAAGCCTCTTTCAGGGAAGGATTTCCGGGATCTCCCTCACTTTGAATTCGAGAAGGCCGCTGTTCGTTATATCGGCGGAGTCACGAATCATGCGCAGGCAGGCGATGGCGGCATTGACGGAAGGCTGGCATTCGATGGAACGCCTATCCAGGTCAGGAAAGCACGCAGGCCAATAGGGGATACCGACAGTTTCAGGGGGTTCTATCAACCCGTCAGACAGCATGGACGCGGAATATACATTTCGTTGAGCGGCTATACCGCCAGGGCCAGAACGGGCGGCAGGATGGGCACGGGAAGGGCTTGATGTTCAGCTATTGACTGTTGACGATGCTCTTGAAGGAAATTTCAGGGAACAGAGGAAACAAGGCACTAAATAGGAAGCATGAACGATTATCTCGACTACCTGATTGAAGCGCTGCATGACGATCTCGACGCAGAGCGTGACGAGATCATGGAATCCCCGGATCCATATGATGCCGCATTTGAAATCATGGACGATCTGCTCATCGAGAAGAATGTAGAACCCGGCGATACTGCAATGGGTATATTACCTGGAGTCATTTACGACTGGTTTGAAAAGGATTTAATTGAAGAGGGCGTCAGATAGGATAACCCCAAGAAAGACAAAAATATAGGGAAACATGCATTCAAAAAACTGGAAGGACAGGGAGTATCGTTTGTTGATGTTCAACCATTGTTCTGGAAAAATGCCGACTCTGATGTGCATTTTCTGTATGTGGAAGGAAGTTTAGAAAACCCTAACATGAGAGAACACAGATGGCGATTTCTGGGATGGTGGTTCAACCCCGATACCGAGGAAACGAGATATTATCAGGGCGTTTGTACCGTTAAAAAAGAGGTTATATTCGTCTAATCACGGCGCAAAGGAGAACTGAAAATGGTTACGAAAGGACGTTCAGGCAAAGGCAAAAAAGGGGCAAGAACGATATTATCATGGGGACAAATGGCTACTTTAAGGGAAAATATTATTATAGCGAAGGGAAAAGATATCTCCGATACCATGATGACATGACCCCCGAAGAAGTGGACAAGTGCAAGTTGATAAGTCCAACGGAAGCATATGAGCTATACAAGGACGTGAAATGGGAAAAAGGCGTCCTTAAAAAAGGAAGCACTGTAATATATGATCCATCCGAAGATTAGTTTCCACTATAGGCTCCATAAAAAAGCTCTGGTAGAGGGAATGATCACGTCTGACAAGCGGCCAACAGTAAAGCTCGTCAAGCCATCATATCAACCGGGCAAGTCCGAATTGAATGCCGACCTGCGGATAAAAGCGACCTTTTGAGCAAGCTATAAAGGCATTGGGAAAGAACGTGAACGTCAAGTATGTGGACAGCCCGAAGAACAGCTAGGTCTTCCGTTTCGGCACTTTCGTATATAATTCCGCTAAATATTATCCAGCATTTACAGGATCTGGCCGTTCGCTTCTTTTCGGTATCTTCCCTCCTGCCGATATGCAATCAAACGGATACGAACACACAGAATACGAGAGCAAGAGACATAAATATAACGAAAATACAGAAAAAACAAGAGCACTAAAGTTCAGTACGTAATAACAATCAGCAACTTTTATAACATGAACGCGGTCCGTCGAACCATTGCGAAACAGGAAGTTTCGTGTTGCGGCTTTTTTCGTCATTCCGGTGCATGCCGGAATCCATTTCTTTTGTCTTTTGTTCTGTGATTGGTTCCCGCCAAGACGGGGAGAGAAAAAACCGGAGTATTGTCACTCCACTCGGGAATGGATTCCGCAGCCCTTCCTCCCTTGGTCGGGACTGACACCAGAACACTAGCGGTAGTCAACTCCGGGCGAAGAAGGGTTTTTCAGCAACCCCGTATGCGCCCCCAAATAGCGTCGCCAACCCAATAACGCGCAAGCCTTTCAGAAAAAGATGCCTGCTTCCAGAACTCACACCTCGCGAGAGCGCTGGATGCGGCGCAACTCCCGCAGCGTAAGGTGTAAATCCTCGTCCCGTAGCGTGGGAGATGCGATGCGCGCGCGCCGCACGTTCGCCGTGTCCACTTCCGTGACGAGCAACTGCACCTCCGCTCGCTCTGCCTGGGCGAGCGGTTCCCCGCTGGGGGCGAGGATCTCCGATCCACCCCAGAAGTTGATACCATCCTCATATCCCACGCGGTTGCTGAATACGACGTGCTGGTTGTAGGCCGCGGCGTAGGTTCTCGTGAGCGACTGCCAGACGCGCTGGATGGAGAGTCCGCCCTTGCCGTTTGCCTTGTTCACCCCGCGCGCGGGGCTCGCCGAGGGGACGATCAGCAAATCCGCGCCGTCGAGCGAAGCAATGCCCGCCAGGCTCGGATGCCAAGCGTCTTCACAGATGAGAATGGCCGCGCGCCCGAATTTGGTGTCGAAGGTACGCACCTTGTCCCCCCGGCCCACGTAGCGGTTCTCATCGAACAGTCCGTAAGTCGGTAGATACACCTTGCGGTGCACATGGAGAAGATTGCCGCCCTCGAAATAGGCGGCGGAGTTGAAAAACCCGTGCCTGCCTGACTCTTCCACGAAGCCCACCACGAGGGAAACCTTGTCGCTCAAGGCGGCAACTTCTTTCATCGGTGCGGTATTGCATCGAACAGCTACCTCGGGAACCATGTCCTTCAGGAAATAGCCGGTGAGCGAGAGTTCGGGAAAGACAAGGAGATCAACACCTTGCGCTTCGGCCTTTCGCACCTCCTCTACCAGCAATTCGCGGTTCGCATCGAGGTTCCCGAGCCTCGGGCTTATTTGAGCCGCCGCCGCCAGAAATTTCATGTTGGCTTCCTGTCAAGATAGAACCGGAGATTCAAACCCTTCTGCGCCCGGCTGCGATGAAACGCTGCGGGCTCACCATTGCCTAGCACATTATCGGGAACCAAAGGAAACAGGTGCGGGAAATCCGGCTCAGACGAAGAGCTTCGTTTCCGCCCCTTTGGTTTTCCTCATGAACTCGGGCAGGCTGATGATCTCGTCCACGACATCCGCCACATCCTCCACTGCCATTCCCAAAAGTTTTGGCTGCGCGGCGCAAGCGTATAGTTTCAGTTTCCCCAGTCTCCTTGCGGACTCGATGAGTTCTTCCGCCGAATGCGCCCCGCGTGCGCCCCCTGCTGCGGGAAGCACATTATCAAGATCATCATTCACGAATCTCCTGAGCGCGGCAAAAAAAAGAATGACATGCACATCATCTCCGTTCGCGGCTGCACTTGCCGCCAAGGCAGCTATCTGGTGGATGCGCTCGGCATCGCCGCTGTTGGCGTATATGACAAACTCGGACATGTGGACCTTAATGGATGCGCCGGGGAAGCATCACTCGAAATCTTTCGGCTTTACGTTTTCGAAGTCATAATCGGGCAGGTCCGAACGGGCTGGTGGATCGACACCCTCATCCTGCATATAACGGGGTTTCGGTTTCGAGGCCAGAAGGTGGGCGATCAAACGATAGAGTCCATAAATCAGGCCAAAAGTCGCGACAAGCCAGAGTGCTCCCGTGAAATCACGGTGATAGAAGAAGTACGCAAGACCCAGCCAGAAAACAAATCCGGTGAATTTACCCAAAGCCGATCGATCGTTCTCCATCGCCAGCCGCCTTCCTCGAATCATTCCCAAGCGCGTTCAGTCCGCCTCGGAAGCGGGCGACACGGACTCGCTCTCTTCAGTATCCGCTTTCACCGCTTCAGGGTCTTCCTCTGTATCCTCCGCGCTCGCCACCGCGTCTGTTCGATCACCCGTCATGTGGCAGGCGCCCTCGAACACAGCACCTTCTTCTATATATATGCTCGGCGTGAAAATCTCGCCGCTCACGTGCGAGCCGACTCTCACCTCACATTTTTCACTGGTTTGTATCTTGCCTTCCATACGGCCCATCACGATTACGACGCCGGCCTTGACGTCCCCCTTCACCTTCGCTGCGGTCCCGATTATAAAAGTGTCGTCCGTGATGACCTCACCCTCCAGGACACCGTCCACGCGCACGGTTCCCTCGAAGGTAATGACTCCCTTGAATTCGGTGCCTTCCCCCAGAAAGGCGCGAATGCTCTTCTCGTAGTTTTTCGCCATCATCGACCCTCACGTGATTCCCGATGAGAAAACCGGAGCTAACAAAGTCGCTGGAGCAATCCCTCAAGCGTCTCTCTCGTATAATACTCTATTTCTATCTTTCCGCTCTCCCCGTCTCCTGAAATTGCGACTTTTGCTCCGAGTGCGCTTCGGAGCCGTTCGGCTGCCTCGCGCAGATAAAGCGCCTGCGGCCCCGTCGGGCCGCTTTGGGGAGCGAGGCGAGGCGAGGGTTCCCTCTTCTCGCTCCCGCCCTCGAGCGCGCGTCGAATCCGCATCTCAAGCTGGCGCACCGAGAGTTTCTTCTCCGTGGCGGCACCGGCGTGACTCGCCATCTCTTCTTCCGTGCGCAAGGCGAGGAGTGCCCTGGCATGCCCCATGGAGAGAAGTCCTGCGGCCACGCTCTCCTGAACCGAGGCGGGCAGATTGAGCAGGCGGACATAGTTCGCGACTGTGGAGCGATCCTTGCCCACGCGAGAGGCGACTTCTTCCTGCGTTAGACCCAGGCGTTCCATCATGCTCGCGTATGCTGCCGCTTCCTCCATGGGGTTCAAGTCCGCGCGTTGCACGTTCTCGACGATGGCGAGTTCGAGCGTTTCGTTTCCCCCGGCGTCGGTCAGGATAACGGGAACCTCTTCGACTTCCGCCAAGCGCGCAGCGCGCCAGCGGCGCTCCCCGGCCACGATTTCATGCCCCCCGCTTGCGGTGCGCCGCACGAGAAGGGGCTGGAGCACCCCGTAACGCTTCACGGATTGTGCGAGCCCGGCCAGATCCTCCTCGTCGAAATCGACGCGCGGCTGGTGAACGCCGGGGCTTAAGTGCTCCGGAGAAAGCCGTAACAGGATTCCTGCGTCCCCGGCGGCAGTTCGCGGAGATTCCAGCACCGCTGGCGCGGGTTCCTGTGTCTCATGGGAAGCCAGCAGCGCGTCCAGGCCGCGTCCGAGCACTTTTTTTCTCGTCGTCGTCATGTCTGGCTATTCATCCTTTCTTTCGAGCGCGCGATGAACTCGCCTGCAAGCGCGAGGTAGGCCTGCGCGCCCGGCGAGGATATGTCGTAGCCGATCACCGGTTTGCCGTGGCTCGGCGCCTCGGCCAAGCGCACGTTCCTGGGAATCACGACCCGGTAGATCAAATCCGGCAGATGAGAGCGTAAATCCTCGTTCACCTGACGAGAGAGGTTCGTTCTCGAATCATACATCGTGAGCAGGATTCCCCCTATTCTCAGGCCCGGATGAGCGCTCCCGCGTATCCGTTCCACCGTCTTCATCAGCCGGGCCAGGCCCTCAAGGGCGAAATACTCCGCCTGAATGGGGATCAGCACTTCATCCGCCGTCCACAGGCTGTTCAGCGTGAGGAAGCCGAGTGAGGGCGGGCAGTCGATCAGGATATAGCGGAACTGGTTCCTGAGCGGCTTGATAATGTTACGCAGCCGGCTCTCCCTTTGCGGCAAATCAGCTATTTCGACTTCAGCACCCGCCAGGTCGATGGAAGAAGGTAAAATTTTAAGTCCTTTTATATCAGTTCTATATAAGGATTTATCGTCTATCGGATCACCCAGAACGAGCGCCCGGTAGAGCGAAGAGGCAGGAGAAAATATACCGAAACTACTCGTCGCGTTCGATTGTGGGTCCATGTCAACCAGCAGCGTCGGCTGGTTCGCCACAGCAAGGCAGGCTGCGAGATTGACGGCCGTCGTCGTCTTGCCGACGCCACCCTTTTGGTTCACGACGGCCACGACCGTACTGTGGCCATCGTTCGTGCTGGCTTCAGGAACGTCGGGGGAAATGGTTGCTCCGAATGTGGTTTCCATGGTCGGTTATCGGGGCGGATGAATAGGGGTCTTCGTGACAAAAGATTCTCACACCACACCTGAAAATTCAACCGGATGTTTCACGTGGAACCGTATTTTCCTTCGTCATACCTGCCAGAGAAATGTTTCACGTGGAACAGTGGGCGAGGCTTGGAGACGTGCCGGGTACACTCTGGCAGGGACACAGTCTGTTGCTGCGGGGCACAAATGGTTGAATCGTGAGGACAGTGGCGATATCGTAAGGCGAGCTTACAGGATCGGCCCGCGACCCCCCCTCCCGAATCGAGTAAACTGGGATCACGAAACAGGCAAGGAGGCCTCTTCCCGCGCATTTCCAGTCTGTTTGCGAATGTAGACCTCCAGCACAGCGACGGCGGCGGGTGTAACGCCCGATATACGGCTCGCCTGTCCGAGAGTCTTTGGACGTATCTGTTCGAGCCTTTGGCGGACCTCGGCTGTCAGGTGGCCCACATCAGCGTAGGAGATGCCCTCGGGTATCCTTACCCTGTCGGCCATCCTTAAGTGATATACCTGCCGGTATTCCCTCTCGAAATACTCCTTGTATTTCACCTCCGCGAGCACGTATCGCCGCGATTCTCCGTCAAGCGCCTCCCAGGTCGCCCCGAAACACCCTCCGCCGACGGAATCAACGCGAATCGCCAGTTCCGGCCCGGCCTCGGGGCGTCTCAAGATGTCTCCCAGCGTAGCGGGCTTTTTGAGGGGTTTCGAACCCGCTGTCTCCATCGCGTTTCGAACGTCCGGTTTGGGGTTCACCGTAGTCGATTCAAGATAGTCAATGGCCTCGCTCGCCCGTTTCGCCTTTTTCTGAAAAGCACTGTAGGTGGCCTCGTCCAGGGATCCGACCTTGCGGCCCAGTTCCATGAGCCTGAAATCCGCGTTGTCGTGGCGGAGCAGGAGCCTGTGTTCAGCACGGCTGGTGAACATCCGGTAGGGCTCCATCGTTCCCTTGGTGATGAGGTCGTCAATCAGAACACCGATGTAGGCTTTTCCCCTGCTCAAAACGACGGGTTCCTCGCCGCGCAGGAAATGAACAGCGTTGATTCCTGCCATAATCCCCTGGGAGGCGGCCTCCTCGTAGCCCGTCGTGCCGTTGATCTGGCCAGCGTGGAAGAGACCCGGCAACTTTTTCGTCATCAGATTCGGTCCCAGTTCAGTCGGCTCCACATAGTCGTACTCCACTGCGTAGCCCGGACGCATCATCTCGGCTCTTTCCAGCCCCTTGATTGTTCTCAACATTCGAATTTGCACGTCCACCGGCAAACTGGTGGAAAGTCCGTTCACGTATATCTCACATGTCTCGCGTCCCTCGGGCTCCAGGAATATCTGGTGTTCCTGCTTGTCCTCGAAACGCATAATCTTGTCCTCGATGCTCGGACAATATCGCACGCCGGTGGCGTCTATCTGACCGTTGTAGATCGGCGCACGATCGATGTTCTGCCGGATGACATCGTGCGTCTCAGGGTTCGTATATGTGATCCAGCACGGTATCTGTTCTTGTTCGATAGATCGCGTTCGGTATGAGAACGGAAGGGGTGGATTGTCGCCAAGCTGCACTTCAAGTATTTGAAAATTAATGGATTTTGCGTCCAGACGCGGCGGCGTTCCCGTCTTCATCCGGCCGATGGCGAAGCCGAAAAAGACGAGTTGTTTTGTGATCTCGTTCGCCGAGCCCTCGCCCGCGCGGCCACCCTCGACCTTTCTGTCGCCATAATGGAGAAGCCCGCGCGTAAAGGTACCTGGCGTCAACACGACCGCCCTGGCCTCCCAAGTTTCCCCGAAATGATTCTGCAGACCCGCCACAGCACCGTCCTTCACGAGGAGTCTTTGTACCATTCCCTGCTTGAGATCGAGGTTCTCCTGGCTTTCGACCGCGTTTTTCATGTACACGCGGTAGCGTTGCTTGCCCGCCTGGGCGCGCAGGGCTTGTACGGCGGGACCCTTCTTCGTGTTGAGCATCCGGAACTGGATGCCCGTTGCATCAATGGCACGAGCCATTTCGCCTCCCAGCGCGTCCACCTCGCGCACAAGAACGCCCTTCGCCAAGCCGCCGATGGCCGGGTTGCACGACATGAGACCCACGGTGTCCAGATTCATCGTGAGCATCATGGTGCGCGCGCCCATACGCGCCGCAGCCAACGCCGCCTCGCAGCCAGCGTGTCCGCCGCCCACAACGACCACGTCATACGGAACCTTCAAGCGAAACCCTCCAGATATTCATAAGGTCAATGGCCAAAATACCAGACAATCCTGTTTTCCATAATGAGCTCGGTTGCGACCACCAATCCACAATCATACATCATCCCGTAAATACGAGATTATATACTTAACGATAAATACACATTATATAGACGAAATATATGTATATTGAAACCATATATAGTGGTTTTTATAGTCAGACACACAAATCCCCTTGGCATTCGTGTTTCAGGGAAGATGTAAATACCTCTTTCCCCCTTATTTTCCGATGCAAAACGTGGAAAAAATCTTGTCTAACAATGCCTCTCCGTAGTTCTGGCCCAAGAGTTCCGAGAGTGCGGTTTGTGCTTCGTTCAGGTGAACTGCCACCAGTTCGTGGAAAAGTTCACCCTCGACCCCCGTCCGGGCACCCTGAACCGCATCCAGACATTTCGCAATCTGGCCATGGTGTCGCTCTCGTGTGAGCACGGATTCCGCACCCGAAAACGCACTCTCATTCATCAAAACACGCGCCACCTCCTCACGCAACCTGGACAACCCCTCCCCCGTAAGTGCCGATATGAAAAGCGGCTCCCGCGCATCAGGCGCGTGTTCACGCAAAACCGCGCGGGCGTGCAATTGCGCATCAGTGGAGGATTTGTCTAACTTATTGAAAATAAAAATGTTTTTACAGTCGTACGCACAGGCTTCTTTCACCGCCCATCGGATTTCGGCGTCACTTGCCGTTAAATCCGTCACCATCAGGCCGATGTCCGCTTCACCCGCCGCCTTGCGCGCGCGCTCGGTTCCTTCGAGCTCCACAGGGTCGCCGGTGTCGCGCAGCCCCGCCGTGTCGATGAGCCTTATCGACACACCTCCAAAGTCGCAATCTTCCTCCACCGTGTCGCGCGTGGTACCCGGCATTTCGCTGGTGATGGCGCGATCCGCCCCCAAAAGGGCGTTCAACAGCGTGGATTTTCCCGCGTTGGGCCTGCCGAGTATGACGGCGCGTGCGCCTTCTCGCAAAATTCTGCCGGAACGGTAGCTTTCGATTAACTTTTTGAGTGCGTTCTCTGTCTCTGCGAACAGATCGGCTAGTTCCGTGCTTCCCATCGGAACACCTGAAACCGATGGCCCCGCACCCGGTTCGAACTCATCGGGAAAATCGATCGCCGCCTCGATATGCGCCCCCGCTTCCACAATCTTTTCCCATATATCTTCCAGGGATTTGGACAGGCGCCCTTCCAGATGATGGAGAGCAGCCTTCGCCGCTTTTTTGGTCTGGGCACTTACGAGATCGGCCACTGCCTCGGCCTGGAGGAGATCGATCTTGCCTTCCAAAAAGGCGCGACGGGTAAATTCGCCTTCTATGGCCGGCCTTGCACCCATCCCGCGAGAAAGGCGCAGGATCGCCCCCACAATAGCCGGGCCACCGTGGCAGTGCATCTCGACTACATCCTCGCCAGTAACGGAATCTGGCGCTTGATAATAAAGCGCGAGTCCCTCATCAAACGCCTGGCCGTTATCCATGAAGCGCCCCAGCACGGGACGACCCCTGGGAAACGCGCTTCGTTCTTTCTTTGGCGAGAAGATACTCTCAAGAATGGGAAGTGCTTTCGCGCCACTTAAGCGAATGACCGCGATGGCCCCGCGTCCCGGTGCAGTCGAGAGCGCGACGATGGTCTCCCTATTGAAATCGCTCATCCGTTGGCTTTCTCCATCATTTGTGGTTACGCGCGGCCGCTCGGGTCGCGTTCGCCCGTAATGAAACGGATTGGCGAAGTTATTGCAAGACCAGGCGGGCAGAGGTCCGAGGGGGAGTGTCGCATGCATATGATTCTTGCGGATAATTTCGGCGATCTGGAAAAGCCGACAGGGATGACCCTAAGCGTCCACACTTTCTTATGCGGTCATATCCGCACGGAGAGAACACAATACCGCAAGGGCCGTTCGCAAACGGTTCCCCACAAGCCTGTCTCAGGCAAGAACAGAGGAATTGGAAACCACCCTCACGTTTCACCTTCACGATCGATCAGTCCACTCAGGAGGGCCGAGCGAGTGAGGACACCGACTACCGCACCCGTCTCGTCCACCACACGCAGTGGAGATTCGCTCTCCATGGACAAGTGCAGCGCGTCCTGCAGCGCAGCGTCGTGCAAGATGGTCGGGCCGGTCGCCGCCTCGTCGTCGGGGGGCCGCATGACGTCGCTCGTCTTCAGTATGCGTTCGCGTTTCACTTCGCGCACGAACTCGCGTACATAGTCAGTGGCCGGACGGAGCAGAATCTCGTTCGGCCTGCCTGTCTGGTCGATCGCGCCGTCTTTCAGGATGGCGACGTGATCGCCCAGATGAAGTGCCTCGTCCAGATCGTGGGTGATGAATACGATAGTCTTCTTGAGGTCCCGCTGGAGCGCGATGAGGTGTTCCTGCATCTGTTTGCGGATGAGCGGATCCAGCGCGCTGAAGGGCTCGTCCATGAGCAGAATTTCGGAGTTCGTGCACAGGGCGCGCGCCAGCCCCACCCGTTGCTGCATGCCGCCAGAAAGCTGGGCAGGGTAGGCGCTCTCGTAGCCGATCAGGCCCACATCCTCTATCCACGCCATCGCGCGACGGCGGCGTTCGGCCGGCTCCACTCCCTGGACTTCCAGGCCGTAGCCCACATTCTCGATAACCATCATCTGCGGGAATAGCGCGTAGCGCTGAAACACCATGCTCACGGCACTCCTGCGGAAAGCGAGCAATTCCTCGGGCGAGAGTGCGAGAACATCGCGCCCGTCAACGAGAATCCGGCCCGCCGTTGGATCAATGAGCCGGTTGATGTGGCGTATAAGAGTCGATTTACCCGAACCCGAAAGACCCATAACCACGAATATCTCTCCCCGCTCGACGGAGAGACTCACGTCCTTCAAGCCCAGTGTGCAACCGGTTTCGAGCAGCACCTTGTTCTTCTCGACTCCCGCACGGGCCAGGTCGAGCGCGGTGTCCAGCGCGCCCCCGGCTCCGAATATCTTGTAGACGTTTTTTATCTCGATGAGCGCCACCGCTTCAGCTCCTCCCGCCCGTGCGGATAAAGCGCCCGCCGTAGGCCTGGGTGACACGGTCCATGACGATAGCGAGCAGAACAATCGCCACCCCGGCCTCGAGCGCCCGCCCCACGTTGAGTTGCTGGAGGCCGATGAGCACCTCGGTACCGAGGCCTCGGGTTCCGATCATCGAGGCAATGACGACCATCGCGAGCGCCATCATTGTGGTCTGGTTGACACCCTGCATGATGCTAGGCAGCGCCATCGGTATCTGTACGCGAAGGAGTTTCTGTCTTCGGCTCGCACCCATGGCGTCGGAAGCCTCGATGATTTCCTCATCCACCAAGCGGATGCCCAGGTCCGTCAGGCGGATCACCGGCGGGATGGCGTAGATCACCGTCGCGAAGACGGCAGGCACCGCGCCGAGCCCAAAGAGCATGATCGCCGGAATGAGGTAGACGAAGCTTGGCATCGTCTGCATCAGATCCAGCGCCGGCAGCACCATGTCGCGTATCCGGTCGTTCCGCGATATCGTGATACCGACCGGAACGCCTAAGCCGATGCAGATGACGGTGGAGACGAACATCACCGAAAGCGTCATCATCGACAGATCCCAGAGCCTGGGATCGATGATGCCGATAAAAAACAGGCTGGCGACTACGATCGCGGTCAAGCCCCATTTGCGCCCGCCAGAAAAGAAGGTGAGCGCACCTACGCCCAAGAAGATGACGAGCCAGGGAAGGTCTCGCAAAAAGCGCTCAAGGCCGACAAGCAGAACGAGAATGGCGTCTGAGGCCGTCTCGAAGATGATTCCGTAATCCGAGACCAGCCATTCCACGAAATCGTTGGTCCACTTGTTGAGCGGCAGGTTCAGCCCCTTGGGCCACTCGACCGCCCATTCGGGGAACAGTCCGCGGAAAAACTTCATCACGTACGGGCCTCCCCGAAATTATGGAGCAACATCACGAGAGAAAATATCCCACCCGAGCGCAGCTTAAGCCGATTCGAGCGCCTTCTCGACCTTTTTTGCCACGCTGGCCGGAACCCACTTCTTCCAGACCTTGTTGGTCTTCAGGAAATGGACGGCGGTGACTTTGGCGTCGCCGCCAGCTTCCTTTTCAAGATAGGCCAGAGCCTTCGACACCACGTTTGAGGGGAGCGTGTACTTCTCGACAAAGGCGACAATCTCAGGATGTTTCGCCGCGAATTTCGACGTGACCGACTTCGGCAATTCCATCGTCCGGTAGGCGGTCGCCTTCTTGGGATTCCCCATGGCACCGACTCCGCCTTTCTTAAGCGCCTCCACGTGCTTGAGCATCTCGTTCCAGTCAGCCTCGTTCCAGACAGGCTCTTCGAGTTGCACGAGATCGAGCTGTCCCAGCAACGGCGTCGGTGCCCAGTAATAGGCGAGCACCGGCTTTTTCTTGAGATACGCGCCCTTGATGGCCGCCGCAAGCGCACCGCCTGAACCGGGCCGGAAATTGGTGAAGTGCTTCTCCAGTCCATAGACCCGCAGCTTCACTGTGTTGATAACTTCGCAAGACCAGCCGGGGATGCAGTTCACGAAACGGCCCTTGGAGGGTTCTTCGGGATCCTTGAAGAGATGCTTGTACTTGGGCAGGTCGTACACCGACTTCAGGCCCGGGTTCGCCTTCTGCACGAAGCGCGGTATGTACCAGCCCTGCGCGCTGTCGGGCGTGTTGACACTCAGCATCTTCACATTGCCGCTCTTGTGCGCTTTGTCGTACTGCTCCTGCACGTTGTCGTACCAAAGCTCCATGATCAGGTCGTTCTTCCCCTCGTAGTGGGCCGTCATGATCGGAAGCGTGCCGCCGTAGATGAGCCGCACCCGGCAGCCGTAGCCATGCTCCAGGATAAAGGCGACCACTTGATCGTGAAAGTTGGCACTGTCCCAGTTCAGGTCGCCGATACGGACCCGGCAGGAGGCGTCCGCCCGGCTCGGCAAGGATGCGAGCGCCGTCGCCCCGATGGCAATAGCCAAAACGAACACAAGAAAGATTCTGGATTTCATGGTTGGCCCCCTATTCTCGTTGTGCGTCCGGTCGATTCGAAAAATGTGTCGGAACCTCTCGCAAGAGAGAGTCCAAGCCCCCTCCCAAGGCCCCGTAGGTTAGCTTGCGGATCGTATCCCTAGCGCTCCTCAGAGCACCTAACTCCTGGCCAGAACTGACAAGTGTAACGCATAGAGGCTGGAAAACGCAAATTACCCGCTTTCGTCCACAAAAGAGCGTCTCCGGCCACGGTGTGGTTCCGCAGCGTTTTGTCGAAACTTTCTCGCGCCGAAATTATCGTCCATGCTACATTACTCCGGTGTTTATGCCCGGAAAGAAACGAGACGCTCATGCCCGAGACGAGATACGATCCCCATCGCGGCGAATGGACGCTCATCGCACCACAGAGACGCACGCGTCCACATCCGGCACATTATACGAACGCCTCGCCCTCCAATGAAGATCCATCCTGTCCCTTTTGTCCGGGCAACGAGCACATCACGCCAACAGAAGTCGCCGCCTCGAGGGACAAGGGCGAGGACAACGCACCCGGCTGGCGCGCACGTTGCGTGGCGAACAAATACCCCGCCATTGACGGTGGAAAAGCCGAACACGGCGGAGAGGGTGAATTTATTTTCCATAAAGGCGGTGGATGCCATGAGGTGCTTATCGATTCGTCCCGTCACACGAAGGCCCTCGCCGATCTCGGCGAAGCACACACTGCAGAAGTTCTGGGCCTTCTGCAGGAAAGGGCACGCGCGCTCATCGAGGCGCCCGGCGTTCGCTTCGTCTTCGCCTTCAAGAACCACGGCGCCATGGGGGGCGCATCCATCCTCCACTCGCATTTCCAGATACTCGGGCTTCCGTTCGCAACGGGCAGTGTCGAGAATATGCTCGAAAATGAGGTCTCCTTTTATGCAGAACGGAAATGCGCGCTTCTGGACCACTTGATAGATGCGGAGCGCGCACAGAAGGTGCGGCTGGTGGAGGCGGGAGCAGAGGGCGCCGTCGTTTATTGTCCATGGGCGTCTCGTTTTCCCTTTCTCGTCCTTATCGCTCCATGGCCAACGGAAGTCTCCTTCGCCGGGAGCGCGCCTGAAGCCATCGCAGCCGTCGGATCTGCCCTTGCGCGGTGCCTGAGGCGCTACAAGACGCTTCTCGGCGATCCACCCGTCAACATCTCCTTTCTCGCTGCGGGCGGGATGGAGGGAAACCTCAAGTCGCATCGCTGGCATATCGAACTTTTCCCGCGTCTGACGCCCCTGGCCAGCCTTGAGACGGGCTTGGGCGCGCACATCAACGAAGTGGTTCCAGAGCGCGCCGCCGAAATACTGAGAAAGATCGACCCCTGTGAATGCGCATCTTCTTCTCCCGGTATCGACAGAGGATCCACCGATGAGCAAGAAAAATACCCCAAAAACTGTATCCTTTCTCACGGGCGGCGACATCGCGCCAGACAGGGCTTCGGCCAAGGGGATGTTCGGCCGCTTGGGGAAATTTTTCCGAGGCGCCGATTTTTCCTTCGCGAATCTCGAGAACGCGCTCTCGACGCGCGGCGAACTCATGAAGGGGAAACCGACCAAACACAGGGGACATCCCTCGCTCGTTGCGGGACTGGTGGACGCGGGCTTCGACGCGGTGGGGATCGCAAACAACCATGCGCTTGACTTCGGGGTTCCTTCCCTGGAGGAAACCATGCTGACGCTGCGACGCGCAGGTGCTCCCTTCACGGGTGCGGGAATGGACCTGAGTGAAGCACGCGCACCCGTCGTGCTCGAACGCGGAGCGGGTTCACAATCGGCCTTCTCGCCTACTCGTCCGTGCTGCCGCAGGGCCACGCGGCAGGCCCCGGGGAGCCCGGCGTGAACCCGCTCCGCGTCAGGACATCCTATACGCCACCCAGAAACCTTGATGAATACCCCGCCTCCGAACCCGTCATCTACTCCTGGGCCAGAGCGGAAGACCTCGCACGCATGAAAAAAGAGGTCCGAAGCCTCAAGCGTCGTGCCGATTTCGTCTTCGCCTACCAGCGCTGGGGGGCGAGCATGCGCCACGAGGTGCACGAACATCAAAGGGAAATCGGCCAGGCGGCGATCGACGCGGGTGCCTGCGCCGTATTCGGCGGACACCAGCACGTGCTCTCGGCCATCGAGTTCTACAGGGGCCGGCCAATTGTCCATTGCACGGGGAACCTGATATTTGATGAGATTGAACCTTTCTTCACTGACGCGACACTCCAGACGTTTCTGCTGGGAGGGCGACTGGACGAGAACGGACTGGACGATTTGCACCTGATACCCTGTCGCTGCGGCGTCGGCGGCGCCCCGAGGCTTCTCTCGCCGATGAGCGGTGAGGGTCGCGCGATCGTGGATATGGTAAAAAACCTATCCGCACCTTACGGGACGGAGATCGCCGTCAAGGATGGAGAGGTGGTCGTCTCACCGCTCAGCTAAAACGAAAAAAGCCCGCCGAAGCGGGCCTTTCCGGGTGGTTCATGCAGTCATCACGTTCTATAGTGCGCGCTCCATGAGGCTCCGGATGCTCGCGATGTCAACATCGCCCGTCGAGCGTCCCTTCTCCTCCGCGCCCTTGAAAGCGATGATCGTCGACTGGAAGCGAACCCTGTACTTCTTGAGAAAGTCTCCCGGTGAGTCGAATTGCACCATGAATGCTGTTGCGTTCTCAAACTTCTTCTCCTCCATGAGAGATTGCAGAAGCGGCGCCTGCCGCACACATGTCCCTCACCAGTCCGAGTGAACGGCCACGAAAATCGACTTGCCGTCTTTCTGGGCCTGGGTGAAAGCCTTGGAGTCATAGGGTTTCCACTTTCCTTCGGCGAGTGCGGCCTGGGGGAGAGCAACTACGGCGAGCAGGAACAGGGCGAACACGAGTATGGGACGTCGCATTTACATCACTCCCCTTCTGTTTAGACGGCTTGGAAGAATCTTATGTGTCGTCTTTTCCATATTCGCTAGTGCACGTATTGGCCACCATTCACGTCAATGGTCACACCCGTCACATAGCCCGAGCCGGGTGTTGAGAAATACCATATCGAATCTGCGATGTCCTCGGGCTCCCCGCCGAAGCCCACCGGCAGGCGCGCCACGATCTCCGGCACGCGCTCCCGGTGCACAAGGCGAAACCGCTTGGTGAGGGTCACTCCCGGTGCCACGGCGTTCACTGTGATGCCATGGGAAGCGAGTTCCACCGAGAGCCTCCGCGTGAACCCTTGCATGGCTGATTTCGCAGCGCTATAGACAAGAGACACATTCGCCAAGGCATCACGCGCGGAAATAGAGGACACGTTCACGATACGGCCATAGCCCCGGTCTTTCATCGGGGTCGCCGCCGCCCGGGTGGCAAGGTAGCAACTCGTGAGATTCCAGTCCACGATCTTCTCCCACTCCGCTTCGTCGAGGCCCTCGATGTCGGGCACTTCTACAAACCCGCCTGCACAGTTCACCAGAATATCGAGGTGGCCCCATGTGCCAAGCGTACGGGCGAACAGAAGATCGACATCCTCTTTACGGGCAGCATCACCCTGGACGAATATAGCCTCTCCGTGTGAATCTACTTGGGCCAGGGCTGCTGAGCCGCGTTCGGGGTCGCGACCCATAATGGCTACCTTCGCTCCCTCATCCGCAAAGCGTATCGCCGTCGCGAGACCGATCCCGTCGGTGGCACCGGTGACGATGGCGACGTGATCCTTGATGGAGGAACGCTCATGCACGCGAATGTCCTTTCTAGTGAACGTATCTGCCGCCGTTGACGTCGAGCGTCACGCCGGTCACGTAGCGCGCCTCGGGCCTTGCGAGATACCACACGGCGTCGGCAATGTCCGCGGCGTCCGCCAGTCGGCCCGCCGGAATTTTCGAGAGTATTTCGGGCAGCCTTTCCTTATGAAGAACGCCAGTTCGTGGGGTAATCACGACACCGGGCGCCACTGTGTTCACCGTGACGCCGTGGGGTGCTACCTCAACCGCGAGACGCCTGCAAAAGCCGACCAGGCCCGCCTTGGCCGCGCTGTAGGCGAGACCTGTCTCGATGATGGCATCGCGTCCCGACTGGGAGGCGATGTTCACGATGCGGCCATAGCCGGCCTTTTTCATAAAGGGCACGACGGCGCGTGAACACAGATAGGCGCTCTTCAGGTTGAGATCCACGACACGGCGCCACTGCCCCTCCTCCAGGTCCTCGATGGCAGGATTCTCCACGAAGCCGCCTGCGCAGTTCACGAGAATGTCGATGCGACCCCAAGTGACGAGCGTCTCCTCCACGGCTGCCTCGATCTCATTCGCCGAGGTGGCGTCGGTATTGATAAAGCGCGCTTCCCCGCCTTCGTCTTGTATCCGACGCGCGGAAGACTCGCCTTGCGCTTCGTCGAGATCGAGCAACGCGATGCGCGCGCCTTCATGCGCCAAGCGCTCGACGATCGCTTCGCCGATTCCCACCGCGCCCGCCGTGACGAGGGCCACGTGACCTTGAATCGAGGATGTGTTCTCCATCTCTTCCGCCATCCCGTCTCCGGGTGTCTTCGCCTATGGTCCTCCCCCGGACCGGGAATCATCCAAAAACCCCATAGACGAGCCAGAAAACCACAAAAAGGCCGATCACAAGGCTCCGGTAAAATAGTTGCAGGGGTGGAAACTCTCCCGTCACGCCGCAACCCATCACCCGTATGGCGCGCTTGCCGAGAGGCAATTATACCGCATTGCCCCTGCCTTGACAGCCGCTAGGGGTTATGGGCCGAGGCGAAGTAGGTATTGCCGTCGAAGTCGCGCCATCTGGCTTTGCGAAAGCCCGCCTTGCGTAACTCGTCCAGGAGTTCTCGGGGTTCGAACCGCGCATCAACGGGCGGCCCCATCTCCATGGGTTTCCTGTGCCATTCGATAAGTGTGATGACAGCCTTTTTCCGCATCGCACGCCGCGTCTCCAGGAGCAGGGGCTGGACATCGGTCCTCCCGTGAAGCACGAAAGCGATGAGAGCGAAGTCAGTGCTTGCATCGGGAAAGGAGACCTTGGGGTTCAGACATTTTCTGGCTGTCAGGTGGGCATAGCCGCGTTCTTTTGCAGCCGCCCGAAGTTCGGCGATCATCACAGGCGAGGTGTCACACGCAAGCACGCGCCCGTATTTTCCCACGATCCTGCAGGCCGGAATCGCGAAATACCCCTGGCCGCAGCCCACATCCAGGAAACTCATGCCACGATTGAGTCCCAGTTCGCGCAGTGTCTTGGCGGGCGGCATGGCACGTCGCCTTCCCCTGGAGATCAGGAGATGCCGGTTTCGGACGGGAAAGGTCCATTCTTCCCGCAAGACAGGACCGCTCAAGCCTCATCCTCGAGATAGCTGCCGAGCGCCTCGCGGATGAAGTTCTCGGGATGTCCTTCCCGGATGAGAATAAGACCTTCCGCCAAGCACTCGAGTTTTCTGCGTTCCCTGTCGAGGCGCGTCTGCCCCTTCCGGCTGAGCAGCCTCTCGACGTCTTCTATAGATGCGCCCTCGACCGCCCACTTCAGGCCCGCCTTGAGAAGGGGTTCCTGAATCCATTCGAGACGACCCGCAATCGCTCCGTCCTCCTCGCGCGAGGCAAGACCAGCGAGCTCCACACAAAGGCTGATGATGTCTGCCGTAGCCTGGGCGGAAGGAGAAAGCCGGACGCCGGGCAGGCACTCGTAATCCGCCTCGCCCTCAGGCAGGAAGGCTACGAGCCTCGCGCGTACGGAATTCTCGCTCAAGCCCTCAAGTATCGCCAACACGCCCTCTATGGAAACTTCCCTGTTTCTCTCCACTGCACTGAGGCAGGACTCGATTTGCCGGGAAGAGGATCATCTCGGCCTCGTCCCAAGGCGTCTGGTCCACCAGCATCCTGAGGCCGGTGGAGAAAATCCCGTCCGGACTTCTCTCCAAGGCCGGCTCGAGGGAAAGCAAGCTGTACTGCTCCACGCGCGCCGCAAGGAGGGCGATGAGCGCAACTGTCTGCTCGGCCCTGCTGTCAGTTGCGTGATACGCGGATAGTGCTTCCTTGAGCGAGTGATCCAGTGACGGAATGGCGTCATCGGCGGGGCCATCGAACGTGATGTCGCCGTAATATTTCATGGCGTAGGCGGTTTGCATCAGTCTCTGTCTCGCTTTGAGGTTTTGCTCGCCCTGCCCGGAGACAGAGCGCTCCATTTCCTCGCGAATCTGCGCCGCATTATTCGAAGAAACGTTCCTGAGCACCCGCTCGACCACGCGCGCCTCGGCGTCGCAAAGTGCCAGGGCAAGCGTCTGAACATCCATACGCTCAATGACGCGCCTGAGCGCGCGGCCCGACATTTCCGTTATGGGAGAAAGGTCGGGATTCTCGTCCAAAGAAAAATAATGATGGGCCGGATTCTCCATGCCCCCGTCGATCCAGCCGTCGCCTTCAAGATTCATTCTCTCATCTCCAGGACTTTCGAGGGCGGGTGGCGTACCGGAGATTCTGGCCGGTTCGTCTCGAAACAGCGGCAGCGCATGTTTCGCGTCAGTTCTCCTCGGCCAGCTTGGGTGGCTGCACGGATCGGTTCACATAGAACTGCTGGGCGATAGAGAGCAGGTTGTTCACCAGCCAGTATATCACCAGCCCCACGGGCACAGGATAGAATATGAACATGCCGGTGAAGATGACGGGCATGAACATCATCATTTTTGCCTGTGTAGGGTCGCCCGCGGTGGGCGTCATCTTCTGCTGCAGGAACATCGACGCCCCCATGAGTATCGTATAGACGTGGTAGGGATCCTGCACCGAGAGATCCTGCACCCAGCCGAAAAAGGGCGCGTTTCGAAGCTCTATCGACACCAGAAGTGCTTCATACAGCCCGAAGAAAACGGGAATCTGTATCAGCATGGGCAAACAGCCCATCATCGGGTTGACCTTGTGCTCCTTATACAAGGCCATGGTCTGCTCGTTGAGCCTGTTTTTGTCATTCTTGTAAATTTCACGCAGTTGCATGATGCGCGGCTGGAGTTTCTGCATCTCCTTCATGTTGCGCATGCTGACGTGCGTAAGGGGGTAGAAGATGATCTTCACCAGGATAGTCAACAGAATGATGGCCACGCCCCAGTTGCCCACGAGACCATGGAAAAAGCGAATAACCGACATGAGCGGCTTGGCGATAAAGGAGAACATCCCGTAGTCGAGGGAATCCTCAAGGTTGACATTGAGTCTTTCGAGATGCTCTACCGCCTTTGGCCCCACGTAGACGTCGAAAGCCGCGCTCACTTCATTGCCTCGCGCGAATGGTACGATGGCGGCGTACTCGCTGAGGTCGTTGATTTTACCGAGCAGCCGAATCTCCGCCCCACCCGCTCCGCTTCGGGGAACGAGCGCCGCGATGAAATGTTTCGACTGGAGCGATGTCCACTTGAGACTCGGCCCGTGGTTGATGGCTTTTCCCTCTTCCGGGTAGTCGTATTCGAGTTCTCCGCCCACGAAGCTCATCGGGCCCTCGATGACGCCGCCGTAGGTGTTGCCGTCGCTCCCACCCACGCGCGGACCCCAGGCGATTCCCATCGCTTCATCGCCCGATGGCCGGGTGACGCGGATATTCGTGCGTATGTTGTACTCATTGTAGCGGAAGGTGAGCGCCTTCTCCGCGGAGAGGCCGTCCGTGCCCCGGTAGATAAAACGAACCGTACCCTCGGGGTTGTCCTTCGAGAGCGAGAGATCGCCGCCCTCGATTTGGTAGGACGCCTCGTTGAGCCGCTGTGCCGTCTTGCCGCCCCAGAAGAAGAGAGGGCGCACATCCGGGCGGCCCGGGGGCGCCATCTGGACGAATTTCTGCTCACCCTGCTTGTATTCCAGAAGGCGCGCGGACAAAAATCCCGCGCCCCGGTTGGTCAGCTCATAAACGGCATCGCCCACATCTACCCGGACGCGCCTTCCCGGAGCGGCCCGGGTGGGCGCTTGAAGCGGCGTGCTCGCAGCACTTGCCTGGCTTTTTTTCTGGGCCGCCACGCGCGCCTTTGCCGCTTTTTCCTTCTGGGCCTGTTCGTCTCCTATCGGCTTTACGACGAGATATTGCCAGCCAATGAGTATCGCCATCGACAAGACAGCGGCGAGAATCGCGTTTCTTTCCATAGTTTAATGTGTCTTCACCGGAATCGTCTGGGAACCGGATCGTCTCCTCCCGGATGAAATGGATTGCAGCGCCCGATGCGGCGCACGGTGAGCCATAATGCGCGGCCGGGCGCGTGGCAGCGAAACGCCTCAAGCGCGTAATGTGAACAAGAGGGCGAAAAGCGGCAACTGCCCGGCAATAAAGGAGACAGGATAAGTTGATATCCACGAATCAAAACGATCGCCACAACACGCGCGGCGACACTGAGAGGCCCGAACTCTTTTTCAGCGATTCGTTTTTCCATGGAATGCGCCGCAGAACGCCCTTTCAACATCTTCTAGTCTCGCCGTGACGATTGCATTTCTCGCCACGGCCACTAGGTCCACCCCCCCGGAGGGAAGGGAACCGTGACGGCGAAACACCTCGCGGAGAAGTCGTTTGGCGCGATTTCTCTGAACGGCACCGCCCACCCTGCGTGACGCGATGATGCCGAGCCTTGTGCGGTCCCGTGAAGGGTTGGGCAAGATATGCAGCGTGAAGTACGGACACCTGCGCTTGCGTCCTTCTCTGAGAACGACGGCGAACTCGCTTTCCTTGCGGATTCGCCGAGTCGACGGGAAGCCTTCGTCCATGTCCGTGCCCTCCCAAGACAGGGCCGAAGTTCCCGACGTACCGTCTAGGCCGAAACCCCGAGACGCCTGCGGCCCTTGGCCCGGCGGCGTCTGATGATCGCGCGTCCTCCGGTCGTTTTCATTCGTCGGCGAAATCCGTGTGCCTTCGCCCGCTTTCTTCTGTTCGGCTGGTAAGTCCGCTTCACCAAATACTCCGCTCCCGGCCGCAGGGCCGGACGTATCGTTTCGCACCAAAGTAAGATAGCCTCTTGGAGGCCGAGCATAAAGTAGCCACGAAAACAGCGCTTGTCAAGAACCTATTTTCCTTCGGGGCGCAAACAATTTCATCGGATCCGCCTGGCCGTGGCGTTACACTTCACACCGCTCGGCTCTCATGTAGAAAGATGTGTTTTCCTCATGATGAAACCAAAAAAGGGGTTTTGCAGCGGTTTTGTGGAAAAACCTTCTTGCGCTTGGCGTGTTTTTGTGGAACACTCCCTGCTCTGTAATTTTTTTTGTCGTTTTGTGGAAAATATTGGTCGCGCAGTTTTTCATTCTCCTCCTCTTCCCTCGCGGCCTTTTGTCGTTCGGTTCTTTCTATGATGACTCTTTGGCAACGTTGCGCGGAAAAAATCAGACTGGAAGTCTCTCCCCAGACTTATGAGCGCTGGTTCGCCGGCATCAAGGAAGTTGGAGCAACTGATTTTTCCTTGGCGATTCAGGCTCCCGATTCGTTCACGGCCAGCACTTTACGCTCGCGCTACTGGGGAATTATCACAGACATTCTCAGGCAAGAAACCGGGTCGAATATGGCGCTCGATCTCTCTGCTGATGGTACACCGATAAACAGTTCTGATGCTTTTCATGGATCGGCGGCAACCCCCGCACAAGGGGCTTCAGTGCTCGACGAGAGTCCTTGGCCTTCACCCAAGAAGCCGGATTTCCTGAACCCGAAGTACTGTTTCGAGAACTTCGTAGTGGGCAGTTCGAATCGGTTCGCCCACGCCTGCAGCCTCCGCATTGCGGACAGCAAGGCGGGCACCCCCCTCTTCATCTACGGTGGTGTCGGACTCGGAAAGACCCATTTACTACATGCCATCACCCACCGCATTTTCGACAAACGTCCGCAAACGCGCGCCTTTTATACTTCCTCGGAGAGTTTCACCAACGACCTCATCGCTTCAATCAGGCAGGACAAGATGACCACCTTCAGAAGCAAATACAGACAAGTTGAAGTCCTGATGATTGACGACATCCAGTTTATTGCGGGCAAGGAACGCACACAAGAAGAATTTTTTTATACTTTCAACAAATTACAAGAGTCGAGCAAGCAAATCATCATAACGAGCGACAAATTGCCCAATGACACACCGGGACTGGAAGATCGGCTTCGGTCGCGCTTCATCTCGGGAATGATAGCGGACATCGGTGCGCCTGATTTTGAAACCAAGGTAGCCATTCTGCAAAAAAAGGCGATCGAAATGGGTCTTTCTCTCAACCGTGAAGTCGCCCATTATGTGGCCGAGAAGGCTCGATCCAATGTAAGGGAACTCGAAGGCTGCCTGACGAAGCTAAGTATTCACACCTCCCTGTATGGTATCGAGATCGATCTTACCGTAGCACAGGAATTACTGCGCGGGATCATCCGCGACACCACCCGCCATTCCTCGGTGGAAAATATCCAGAAAATCGTCGCCGAGCACTTTCAGGTCCGGGTTTCCGACCTCAAATCAAAGAATCGCTCGCGCTCCTTTGCCGTTCCCCGCCAGATCGCCATGTTCCTCGCAAGAAAACTCACCCAAGCCTCAACCACCGAGATCGGCCGACGGTTCGGGAAGGACCACTCCACCGTAATCCACTCCACCACCAAAATCGAGAACCTGATCAAAACAGACCTCTCACTGCACGCCACCATAGAAACGCTCGAACAAAAAATAGACCTCTCCTGAAACATCCCGTGAAAAGAACTGTGAATAACCACTTGAAAACTGTTATTTCAGTTCCACCCTCAGAAACAATTCACGGCAATCCACTTTTTCCCACAACCGATTCCACGTTCTCGTGACCAGATAAAACCAATTGATTAAATTACTTACGTGATTTTCCTCAATTTCAACGCGTCTACTACTACGGTTTTTATATATTCTATACTAGAATCTAGTAACCGGTATTTGAGGATATCCATTGCGCCTCACCGAACTGACTCTCAAAAATTTCAGGAATTACCCGAATCTGGATTTTCGGCCTCATCCGAAATTCAACTATCTTTTCGGGAACAACGGTTCGGGCAAGACGAATCTACTCGAAGCTGTTTATTTCCTCTCACATCTGCGCTCTTTCCGTCGGATATCCAGGGAGAAGATGATTTTGTATGGTAGCGGAGGCATGTATGCATCCGGCGTATTCGTTCGGGACAGTGGCGGGGAGACAAGACTCGAAGCCGCGTTTCAGGGGCGCGAGAGAAAGTACAAGAAAGACGGCCGCGAACTTCAGGGGTTGATGTCCTATCTCGACAGTTCGCATGTTATCGTTTTTTTCCCCGAAACGCCTCAGATTATCAAGGAGGGTCCGGGGACGAGAAGACGGTTTTTCGATCAGGCGATATCAGCCGTCGCTCCGGCACATATCGAGGATTCCAGAACGTATATGAAACTGCTTTCGGAGAGGAATTACCTTTTGAGAACCGGGGGCGAATCTGTTATGCTTCAGGTGTGGCAGGAACGGTTGATCGAGGTGGCCGCCCGCATTATCGTCCGCAGGAAAAGATATATACATTTATTGCGAAATCGGCTGAACCAGCTGGAAAGTCTGTTCGGGGTAGCGCAGGGTGCTAGGGTCTCAGCAGTATATGAAGCCAAAGGACTCACGGAAGGGAAGACACAGGCGGAAAAAGAGATACGAGGGGGCTTGCAGGAGACGGCTCGCAAACTCGTGAGAGAAGAAAAGGCGAGGAAGACGACGTTATGGGGCCCGCAACTTGATGAGTTTCACTTGTACTGGAACGGGCGCCGGGCGAAGGATGTCGCTTCCCAGGGAGAACAGCGACTCATTACGATTTTGCTAGTGGCGGCGAACGCCGAGGAATATAAAGACAGGAGAAGGGAAACGCCCATTGTGCTCCTGGATGATTTGGGTTCGGAGCTTGATACGGGCAGGAAAAAGAGAGTGTTGTTGTTCTTGGGTTCTTTGGGAGCGCAGACGTTCATCACCTCGACCGAGGAGCCCGACTTGAGAGAGGGTGAGATTGAGGGAAGTAATTTTCTGGTTCGGGACGGAATGGTTGAACGGATAGGCTAAATACCTCCAGCCCAGAGGGGCAGCTTGCAAGAAAATGGCGAGAAAGAACGGTAGCAGGGCGGAAACGAGCTACAAGGCGAAGGATATTCGCATCCTGGAAGGGTTGGAAGCGGTCCGGAAAAGACCCGCTATGTATATCGGAAGCACGGGCCCGGGCGGCCTGCACCACTTGGTCTATGAAGTGGTGGACAACAGCGTCGATGAGGCGATGGCCGGCCACTGCGACAAGGTAAACGTGGTGATCAACGAGGACGGATCGGTGCGCGTTTCGGACAACGGACGCGGGATACCCGTGGACAGGCACCCGACGGAGAAGGTTTCCGCGGCCGAGGTGGTTCTGACGAAGCTCCACGCGGGCGGCAAGTTCGAGAATAGTGCATACAAGGTATCGGGCGGCTTGCACGGCGTGGGCGTCTCCTGTGTGAACGCTCTTTCCTTGTGGCTCACGGCCGAGATCAGGAGAGAGGGGTACGTTCACACCATAGAGTTTGACAGGGGTATTCCGAAGGCCAGGATCAAGAGGGGGCAAAAGGCGAAAACAACCGGGACAAACATCACCTTTATGCCGGATGAGGAAATATTCGAGACCACGGAGTTCAACTTCGACGTTCTTGCAAGCCGTTTAAGGGAGTTGGCCTATCTGAACAGTGGCCTCAAAATCATTCTTGAAGACAAGAGAGAGGATGGCAAAAAACAGGAATATTTCTACAAGGGCGGTATCGTCTCTTTCGTCGAGCACCTGAACCGATCGAGAAATCCCGTCCACAGGAAACCCATCTACATCAAGGGCGAGCGCGACGGGAACATTGTCGAGGTTTCTATCCAGTACAATGACGCCTACAACGAGACGCTTCTCACTTTCGCCAATAACATCAACACAACAGACGGCGGAACCCATCTCGTGGGCTTCAGGAGCGCACTTACGAGAACCATCAACCGCTACGCCGCGACGAACAAGCTGCTGAAGAACAACCCGGCGCCATCGGGCGAAGACGTACGTGAGGGACTTACCGCCGTTTTAAGCGTGAAACTGCCTGATCCCCAGTTCGAGGGACAGACCAAGGCCAAGCTCGGAAATTCTGAAATGAAGGGTCTCGTGGAGCAAGTCATGAACGAGAACTTGGCGAATTTCTTCGAGGAAAACCCCTCCATCGCCAAGAAAATTGTGGACAAGGCTGTCCAGGCGTCCCAGGCGAGGGAAGCGGCGCGCAAGGCACGCGATCTCACGAGGAGAAAGGGCGCGCTCGACAGCGGCTCCCTGCCAGGCAAGCTCGCCGACTGTTCCGAGAGAGACCCCGCCCTGTGCGAATTGTATCTCGTGGAGGGCGAATCGGCGGGTGGTTCGGCGAAGCAGGGAAGGGACAGGGCGTTTCAGGCGATTCTCCCGCTCAAGGGAAAAATCCTGAATGTGGAGAAGGCACGACTGGACAAGATGCTGAACCACGAGGAAATCCGCACGATGATCACTGCCATCGGCACGGGCATCGGTGAGGATTTCGACTTGGGCAAGCTGAGGTATCACAAGATCGTCATAATGACGGACGCTGACGTGGACGGTTCGCATATCAGGACGCTTCTGCTCACGTTCTTCTTTCGTCACATGCTCGAACTCATCGAGAACGAGCACCTCTACATCGCACAGCCGCCGCTTTACAAGGTAAAAAAGGGCAAGGCCGAGACGTACCTGAAGGACGACCATTCGTTCGAGGACTACATCATCACTTCCGCCGTCAAGGATGCGGAGATCCACGGCGGAACGAACGGGGGGCCAGCCGGGAAGAGCGCGCCCGCCGAAGCCAACGGGAATTTCCCCAAGGGCCAGAAGCTGCGCGAGTTGATGCTGTGGATATCGGAGGCGGAAGCGGCCGTTCAGCGCTACTCCCGCCGGGGCATGGATCCGCGCATCATCAGGCTTCTGGCGGACGAGCCGAACCTGGATACTGCCCATATGAAGGATCGGGCCCGGCTCAATGAAATTGAAGAGATGGTGAAGCGTCTCTTCAAGGAGGAGTATCCCGCAGACGGCGAACCTGTCATTACGCCGCGTATGGAAGAGGACGGGCAGACCATCAAGGGACTCACCATCCTCTCGCGCATGTCGGATCGCGATCTCCTGACAGGGGTGGACGCGGATCTTTTCGATTCCGTGGGATTCAGGAAGCTGCGTCGCTCTTCCGAGAAACTCACCTCTTTCGGCCAGCCACCCTACGTCATCAAGTCAGGAGAGACGGAGTTTTCCGTGACCCAGGCGGGGGAGATGCTCGAGCAGCTCCGGTCGCTCGGCCAGAAGGGCGTCAGCGTCCAGCGCTACAAGGGGTTGGGCGAGATGAACCCCGGCCAGCTTTGGGAAACGACCATGGATCCGGAGCGCAGGACCTTCCGCAAGGTCGTCGTCTCGGACGCCGTCGAGGCAAACGACATTTTCTCCACTCTCATGGGAGACGCCGTGGAGCCGAGGCGCGAGCACATCGAAAGACACGCGACCGAGGTGCAAAACCTCGACATTTAGCGAGGTAGCCCGGGAAAAGGCGGATCCTGTGGAACACTTCCCCCTTTCAGGGGCGCATTTCCTTGTGGCAGTTGAGGCAAGCGGCGTGTAGCGCAGCGAGGGCCTTCACAGTCGCTTCGAGGTTCTTGTTGTTCGCCGCACTTGCGAGGCTCACGGCAACGCCCTCGGTTTGTCGTGACAGAGCGATCAGCGAAGCGTCTCCCGCGATTCTCTCCGCGCTCGGCAGCGACTTCGCCGCGTCGTCGATTGCCTTGGCGTTCTTCGCGATTCCATCGAACAACGCATCGCTTATAATTTCCTCTTCAAGCGACGTGACGAAGAGGTCCTTCACGAGAACCTCCAGGGTTTTCCCCATTTCCTGCATCAGTTCAACAAGATCCCCGTGGGCCTCTCCCCCTTCCTTGTGGGCGTCACTCTCACCCGTTATCGGGTAGGCGGCCAGCGCCAGCGCGAGCACGAAGAAAGACATTAAACGACCAATGCGGGAGAACCCGGCGAAGATTTTCATGAGCAACCTCGTTTGAGAGAAGAAAAGCGTCCTGAAAACAAACGCCACCATTGTCCATGAACGAAACGTCCCGGGCAATCAGGAGTAACCAAAGAACGCTCCCTTGGATCCACGGGGTCCTTCCGGCTGCCGGAAGAAGCCACAAGCCGTTGTTTTCATTTTCCATCGGAACCGTTTTGTGGTATAAGGTAGTGTTTGAGTTCTGCCCCTCGCCCGGGTCGCCCCCATCCGTTTTTTGAAGCCAACGAGACAGTCATTGTTCGCGCCGTCGGCAGGAGAGTGTCGGTAGTATGGAAAACCTGAACGAGGTCAGCATCGAGCAGGAAATGAGTGCGTCCTTCATGGATTACGCGATGAGCGTCATCATCGCGCGCGCGCTTCCTGATGTCCGTGACGGGCTCAAGCCCGTGCAAAGGCGCATCCTCACTACGCTGAATGATCTGGGACTCGCGCACAACAGGCCATTCCGCAAGTGCGCGAAGATAGCGGGCGACGTAAGCGGCAACTACCACCCTCATGGCGAGGCGGTAGTTTATCCGGCGCTGGCGCGCATGGCGCAGGACTTCTCGATGCGCGGCCTTCTGGTGGACGGACAGGGTAATTTCGGCTCGGTGGACGGAGATCCGCCCGCCGCCATGCGCTACACCGAGGCGCGCATGACGCAGCTCGCCGAGAACATGCTCGCCGACATCGAAAAAGACACCGTCGATTTCGTGCCCAACTACGACAACACGCGAACGGAGCCCTCCGTGCTCCCTTCCCGCGTGCCTAATTTACTGCTGAACGGCTCCACGGGCATCGCTGTCGGCATGGCCACGAACATCCCGCCCCACAACCTGGGTGAGCTTTGTGACGCGCTCGTCTGCGTTCTCGAGAAAGAAGACGCAGGCCTTAGGGAGATTCTCGAGATCATGCCGGGGCCGGACTTCCCCACGGCGGGTGTCATCTACGGGCGATCGGGCATAAGGAACTACTACGAGACTGGCCGCGGCTCGCTGCAGCTGCGCGCCAAGGCGATAGTGGAGATCAACGGGCGCACGAACCGGCAGTCCATTGTAGTGACAGAGATACCCTACGCGCTCAACAAGGCGAGGCTCATCGAGAAGGTTGCGGATCTGGTGCGCGAGCAGAAAATCCGCGAGATATCGGACATCAGGGACGAGAGTGACAGGAATGGCATGCGCATCGTCATTGATCTCAAAAGGGACGCAGTCGGCGGTGCGGTTCTGAACCAGCTTTACAAACACACCCAAATGCAGACGACTTTCGGGGTCATCCTTCTGGCGCTCGTGAACAACCAGCCGCGCGTGATGGGCCTGAAGGAGATGCTCTTCCACTTCCTGCGCTACCGCCGCGAGGTTGTTCTCAGGCGCAGCCGCTTCGAGCTCAAAAAGGCCGAGGACAGGGCGCACATTCTAGAGGGTTACCGCATCGCGCTCGACAAGATCGAGGAAGTTATCGCGCTCATCCGGGCAAGCCAGGCTCCCGAGGAAGCGCGCACGGGACTCATGCGGAATTTTGGGTTTACCCAGCCCCAAGCGCAGGCCATCCTCGAGATGCGCCTCCAGCGCCTCACGGGCCTGGAACGCGACAAGATAGAAGCCGAATACAAGGAACTCCAAAAAACCATCGCTCACCTGCGCGAAGTGCTCGTGAACGAAAAACTCCAGACTTCCATTATCAAGGACGAGATACTGGAGGTACGGGAGAAATTCTCGGACGAACGCCGCACGGAAATCGTGGAGGAGACGAGCGAAATCTCCATCGAGGACATGATCGTCGAAGAAGACATGACGGTCACCATATCCAATTCGGGCTACATCAAGCGGAACGCTGTGAGCCTGTATCGTTCCCAGCGCCGGGGAGGCAAGGGAGTGATAGGTATGGGCACGAAACAAGAAGATTTCGTGGAGCAACTCTTCATCGCCTCCACGCATGATTACATGTTGTTCTTTACATCGCGCGGGCGCTGCCATTGGCTCAA
Organism: bacterium; assembly: GCA_965200245.1. Taxonomy (GTDB): domain Bacteria; phylum UBA8248; class UBA8248; order UBA8248; family UBA8248; genus Bin107. The sequence goes on from CBDATS010000004.1 coordinate 1,279,850, forward strand.
GGTTCACGAGATTCCACAGGGCAGCAGGGCGGCGCGCGGCAAGGCCATCATCAACGTACTTCAACTGGCGGCGGACGAGTTCGTTTCCGCCGTAATGCCGGTGCGCAAGTTCGAACCTGACCGCTACATCCTTATGGCGACGAAACAGGGCGTGCTCAAGAAAACACAACTCACGGCTTTCAGTAACCCGAGGACAGGCGGCATCATTGCGGTCAATCTCGATGAGGGAGACGAACTCATCGGCGTGGCACAAACCGACGGCAGCCGCGATGTTTTCCTTGGAACGAGAGGCGGCAAGGCTATCCGTTTCCCCGAGAACAAGGTTCGCGCCATGGGCAGGAGCGCGCGCGGGGTGCGCGGAATCGATCTGGCGCAAGACGATTGCGTCATTGGAATGGAAGTCGTCTTGCCGGGAAACATCATCCTGACCGCCACGGGGTTCGGCTACGGCAAGCGCAGCCGCGTGGACGATTACCGGTTGACGAACCGGGGCGGCAAGGGCGTGATCAACATCAAGGTAACGGAGAAGAACGGACCGGTTATCGGAACCCGGCGCGTGACCGAAGACGATGAATTTATGCTCATCACCATCGGGGGGCAGCTTATTCGCTCCCGGGTTCAGGATGTTTCCATCATCGGACGCGCCACGCAGGGTGTTCGCCTCATCGGGGTCAAGGAAGGAGACCGCGTCGCGGCCTTGGCCCGCATCGAGGAAGATGGAACCGGCTCTCCATAAACGCTGGGTAGCCAATGCAGAAAAAGAAAAAAATGATGGCGTCTCCGACTCTCTTCCCGGTCTCGGTGTGTTTGCTCATGTTGGCTTTTACGCTTTCTGGATGTGATTCCACAGAGGTGCTCGTCCAGAAGACGCTAATGCCGGAGCCAGGAACGAAACAGCCTGATCCCTTCCCAGCACAAAGGCTCAAGCGAACGCCATCGCCAGCCAACACACCCTCTTTACCCAAGCCACTTCCTGCACAGCCGGTCTCTCCGCAGGAGTCCGGGTCATTTCCAGAACCGTCTCCACCGAGCCTCGCCGAGAATTTGAGTGCAAAAGGAGAGTCTGCGTATCGGCAAGAGGATTATAATCTCTCCGAGAAACGGTTTCGCGAGGCGCTCGTTCATGAGCCGGAACTCCTTCATGCCCTCACTGGCCTGGGTTGGACGCTCTACGATTCGGAACGCCCCGATGAGGCCTTCTTCTATTTCGAGCGGGCGAAAAACCTTTACCCTGAAAGCGGAAGCGCCCGGCGTGGATTCGCCTACTTGCTTTATCGCTACGGACGCCTGAAGGAGGCGAGAGCGTTGCTCGGTTCGCTCGACAAGGCGAGGTGGCCCGAACTCGCCAACATCGACGAAGGAATCATGACGCGCGCCGGCAAGAAAATGGTTTCTCCTCCGCTGAAAACACCTGAACCGAAAATACAACCGGAATCAAAACCGGATCCCAGGCCGAAAACCGAAACAGCAAAACCCAGGCCCCCCGAACCTGCGCCTGAAACTGTGAAATCGTCGCTCCTGCCTGTGAAACCTGTGCCCCCGCCTCCCGTCCGCAAGCCCTCTCTTGAGGGAATGGTAAAAATTCCTGGCGGGTCCTTCATGATGGGCATCAAGTTCACCACCAGGAAACGCTCACGTGCAAGATGGCGCCGCAGGCGGGCGGCTGTGAAAGTATCGGGAGGCAGGCCCGTCGAGGTTGCATCTTTTCGGCTCGACAAGTTCGAGATCACGAATTCTCTTTACGCGGATTTCTTGCGGGCAACGAAGGGAGCCGAACCTCCTTTTTGGCATAAAGTCCATTTTACGGGTCCGCACCTTCCCGTGGTGGGAGTGACGTGGGATGAGGCGCGAGCGTATTGCTCCTGGGCGGGAAAACGGTTGCCTACGGAAGCGGAATGGGAGTATGCTGCCCAAGGTGCGGGCAAGGGAAGGCGGTACCCGTGGGGGAATACGCAGCACGACAGAAACGCCGTTTTCGGCCTGAGCCCCGACGCCGGAGGACCCAAGGCCGTAGGCAGGCGTCCCGAGGGCACCGGCCTGCACGGGGTCGAGGATCTGGCCGGGAACGTCTGGGAGTGGGTAGCAGATGAGTTCAGGACGAATCCCGGAGATACCCGGCCGATCACCCGAAACGGACAGGTACTGCGAACGCTCAAGGGCGGTTCCTGGGTGAACGGGTGGTGGGCGCTGGCCTCGTCACACAGAACGGGCGACATTCCGGACCGCCGATTGCCCGCATACGGTTTTCGCTGTGCGGCGGATGCGCCGGAATGAAATATATGGGTATAATTCCTCATACGCCATAATGAAGAAACGAAACACGACTCCCCGCAAAAGGAGAGTATCATGCGCCCGAAAAGGGAATGGGTTTTATCGTTGTTGCTGGCGGTGTTCGGCGCTTTCCTTCTGGCGGCAAGCGCCGGGGCACAGAGCCTGACACCGCCCGAGTCGCAACCTGCTCCGGAGGGGATCGCTCCCGGCCAGCCCCAGGCGGCACCTGCGCTGGCTCCGCCCGCGGCAGCGACTCCGTTGCAAGTGCCGCTTACGCCGGTGAAGCCACAGCGCCCACTGGATATCATTGTCACCATCACGCTGGCGACGGGGAAATCCGAAACCTTTGCCCGCGAGATCGACAGGCTTGAGATCGTCACCCGTTCCGGCGGAGAGATCAAGATGATCCATCTGCTCTTGGTCACCGGCGGGGAGCGCAACACACACGTTTGGTACAACTACGCCCAGGTCGCCAAGCTGAGCTATCGCTTCGTCACCCCCGAGGGAAAGGCGAAGGTATACGTGCGACCGTTGCAGGCGTCGCCTTCGACGAGGGAGCTCACGGACAGGCTCGAACCGCTGAGCCCGCGTGAGTTTCGCTAAGGCGCAGCAGTGATGAATGAGAAAGGCTACGAGAATCCAGATCTTGTCTTGACGCCGGCGCAGCTTGCCGAACGCATTGGCGACCGCAAGGGGGACGAGCTCGTCATCATCGACACGAGGCAGGCACCGGAGTTTTGTGGAGGCCATATCGAGGGTGCCGCGCATCTGGATCTCTACGGAATTTCGCTGAACGACACCTGTCCGCAGGCACTGGCCGCCTTCACGTGGATGCTCGCCTATCTCATGGAGATACGAGGCGTCGATTACGAAAAGACGGTAATCTTCTATCAGGAAAACTCGGGTTTCCGTTCCGCGCGCGGGTTCTGGTTCCTGGAGTATCTCGGGCATAAGGACGTTCATGTTCTGGATGGCGGCATCGACGCATGGAAGGCCGCAGGGCTTCCCTTGACACGCGATGCCTGGCCGATGGCGGGCGGTCCCTATGAAACCGGGGTGAAGGGCCACAGGCGCATTCTGAGAACTTCATTCGCAAGCCACCTGAAACCCTTTGAAGAAGGCCGCATCGCCACGGCGGACTACATCCTGAGTCATCTGAACGATCCTGGTGTTGCAATTCACGATACACGCTCTGAAGGCGAGTTTTTCGCCGAGAATGTCCGGGCCGCGCGCGGCGGCGCGATTCCTGGTTCGGTTCACCTCGAATGGACCGAAGCCATCGCCGCGGACGGCTCGCTCAAGCCCGCCTCCGAAATCACGGCACTTCTCGAATCGAGAGGGCTGACGCCCGGGAGGGAAATAGTGCCGCTTTGTCAGGGTGGTTACCGATCGGCGCACGCCTATCTTGTCTATCGACTGCTCGGCTACCCGAGAATCCGGAACTATCTCGGTTCCTGGAAAGAGTGGGGAGACAAGAAATATCTGCCTATCGAAGTCCCCGAGCGAAGCGCCTAGCCACCCTTAATGATGCGCACGACTGTCTGCGCGACAACACCCGCCAGAGGCGGAATCCAGAACACCGAGATGACGCGGAAGGTGAAAAACTCCGTTCCGAGGATGGGGATTTCATACGCGAATGCGCGGACCGGGCCTATCAGGGCCGATGCGGTGAGCATCGTAATCATCGGCCCGAAACCTGCGCCTCCCTGCATGAGTCCGGCCACGAGCGGATAGAGGACGAAGGGCGCACCCATGGGAAACATGAACCCCGCCAGCCAGCCGATGAATATCCCGCGCCAGCCGGAGCGATCGGAGAGCCAGTTCTGCAGGATTTCCCTGGGCAGGATGTCGGCGATTAGCGCGCCTATGAACATACCGAGAATGAGCTTCGGAAGGATGGTCACGATGAGGCTTCCTGCACGACCCGCTGGAGCCCAGGGCAGTTCGCCGGTTTTCTGATACGCGAGGAACGCCAGGAGCAGCGCAATGCTCGCGAGAAAAAGGGAACTCTTGTCGAAAATGCCGGACATGTTCGATCCTCATGAAAAGTGAGCCGCAAAAACGCCGGAAAAGTCCACTCGGCAGGAATCGTGAGTATAGCCCCAAGGGCCGCAGAGAGTGAACCGATTCAGCCGATCCCTGTCTGGATGGCGAAGCAGTTGATCTGCAAGGATTCGGGGAAGGGAAAATGAAAGGGGTCTACCTCACTGCTTCGCTGGGTGGAATCGGCGGGCGCCTGCGTGCTAGGCGTGAGGATTTTCGGGTCGAGGAGATTCCCCTCGCACCCCCGAGCGGTGATGGGGAGTATCTCCACTTGTGGGTGGAGAAGCGTGGTGTCTCGACCATCCACGCGTTGCGCTCCCTGTGCCGCGTATTGCATGTCCCCGAGGCGGAAGCGGGCTATGCGGGACTCAAAGACACCGACGCGGTAACGAGGCAGTGGTTTTCCTTCAAGACGAAAATGCAAGAGGCCCCTGTCGCCCCGAGTCTGGAGGATATCGGGATACGGGTACTGGGAACCGCCAGGTCTCGAACCCTTATCCGGCGCGGCGCGCTTGGGGGCAATCGTTTCGATATATTGATTCGAGACGCCCTGCCTGAGTCGGAGCCTGTGGCACGCGAGATTTTGGATTGCCTCGCAGTGCGCGGGCTGCCCAATGCGTTCGGCGATCAGAGGTTCGGGGTTCACGGCCATACGGCGCGAATCGGACTTGCGCTCGCGAAAGGGAACTGGCGAGATGCGCTTGATTCGCTCCTTGGTTTCGCCAGGCTGTCTTTTGCGCCGAAGCGTGTCGATGAGCGGCTTTCCGAGGCAGTCCGAAGGTATGAAGCGGGCGATTTCGGTGGAGCACGGAAACTCTATCCCCTTTCTTGGGAGGCGGAAAGACGCGCCCTCGCCAGCCTGGCGGCAGGCACCTCGCCCCGGCAGGCGACGGCTTCGATTCCCCTGAGGGAACGGATATTGTATGGCGGTGCGTTTCAGGCCGCTGTGTTCAATTCGTGTCTGGCAGAAAGGCTGGAAGCCGACGCACATGATCGCATCTTGGCGGGCGACGTGGTTTTTCACCACGAATCGGCCAAAACCAGGAGAGTGAGTACACCCGAGGTGCAGACGCACTCGCTTGAGCGCTTCGAGGTGAGTCCTGCGGGGCCTCTCATAGGCCAAAAACTCATCGAAGCCCGCGCAGGGGCGGGAAAACTCGAACGAAGCGTGCTAGACTCCCTGGGCGTCGGGGGGCCGGAGGTCCTCGACGGATTGAAGCGTCTCAGGCTTTATGGCTCCAGACGCCCGTATCGCGTACAAATGAAAGAGGTAAGCCTGAAACCGGACGAGGAGGGCCTGCGCCTCGGCTTCACCCTGCCGCCGGGTGCGTATGCAAGCGAAGTATTACGGGAGTTGACAAAGAACGAACCCCCGGTGGGCGCCGTCACGCGCATCGGGGAAGGGGGAGGTAGTTGAACATGAAGGTTTTTCTGACGGGCGGAACGGGATATGTCGGCGGCACGCTTCTGTCGCTTCTGTCGCTGGCGGGTCATGAGATAAGGGTACTTTCGCGTGACCCCGAACCGGCGAGGCAACGCCTCACCTCGACAAGCGGGGTCTATCCCGTACGCGGTGACATCACCGCCTATTCTGTCGATCAACTCGCCGAGTTGATGAAGAAACAGGACGCCGTGGTCCACCTGGTGGGTATCATCATCGAGAAAGGAACGCCCGGTTTCGAGACGGTCCATACCGAGGGCACACGCCGGATCGTGGCCGCCGCCGAGCAGGCAGGAGTGAAGCGCTTCGTGCACATGAGCGCCTTGGGTACCAGGGAAAACGCCGTCGCCCGCTACCACAAAACGAAATTTGCTGCCGAGCAGTTCGTTCGCGAGAGCGAGCTGGAATGGACGATATTCAGGCCATCCATCATCTTCGGCGAGAACGACGAGTTTTTGAATACTTTCGCCGGCATCGCGCGAATGGCGCCCGCCCTTCCCCTCATCGGCGGGGGGAAAGGAAAGCTCCAGCCCATATGGGTGGAGGACGTGTGCCGATGCTTCGCGCAGTGCCTGAGCATGCCTGAAACTGTCGGGCAGACTTACGAAATGGGCGGAGACGCCGCCTATCCGATCAAGGATATCCTTTCCATGCTGGTCAAGGCGATGGGCAAGAGAAGGCTGCTCGTGAGTCTGCCCACGCCCATCGCGCGCCTGCAGGCCAGGTTGTTCAACCTGCTCCCGATGAAGCCCCCCTTCACCGAGGATCAGATAACGATGCTGGGTGAGGACAATGTATGCGATCCGGCGCCCATGAAGGAGGTCTTTGGCCTGACGCCCAGGACGCTTGAGAGTTATCTGGCAGAACGGTTCGGGGGCTAGCCGGGCATACTCCTCAACGGAGCCCAACCCCGGGCCTTATCGCGCACGGTTTCCCTCCGTACCAGGGAGTGCAAGCTTGGCAGCGTGCCATGCCGTCCGCTGGGCAGTGGAGACGGCGAGCACGCGAGAATCCTCCTCGGAAACCCACAGAAAATCCTCTTGCTCGGCCACCGGTGCATCTTTCTCGCAATTTTCCGCCAGATGCACGGCGAACAGGATCTTTCTGTGCGTCAGGATTCTCATGGTTCTGGCCAACTCACGCACCGGCACCCAGCCCGGCCCCAGCAGCCTTGCGCATTCCGCTTTCAGGCGGCGCGGGTCGGCCTTTTCCAGATGGCCCTTCTCCATGAAGCCGGGAAGTTCCCACATGCCGCCGAACAGGCCTGTCTTCTCCCTTTGGCTCAGAAGGGCGTGTCCGTCACGCACCGCCAGGAACTGGAAGAGGGTATACGTCGCAGGCGGTTTTCTGGCGGTTTTGACCGGCAGGGCGTTCTGTGTTCCGGCCCGATGGGCCGCGCACAGATTTCGGACAGGGCATTGCGCGCAATCAGGATTTTTGGGGAGGCAGATTCTGGCACCCAAGTCCATTAGCGCCTGGTTGAAGTCGCCCGGCCTTGTGCGCGGTACGAGCGACTGTGTTTCCTCGCGGACGACTTTTTGGGCAGGCGGAGCGTCTATGGGATCAGGGAGGTTCAGTATCCGGCTCATGACTCGCAGGACATTCCCGTCGATGGCAGCGCATGGTTCCCCGAAGGCGATGCTGGCGATCGCCCCTGCCATATAGGGCCCGACCCCCGGAAGAGCCAGCATCGCATCGCGCGTATCAGGCATCCTGCCCTCGTCACGTACCTGTTGTGCGGCACGGTGCAAGTTTCTCGCGCGGGTGTAATAACCGAGCCCCTGCCATTCGGCCAGCACGGCGTCCAGCGGCGCGTCGGCAAGAGAAGCGAGAGAAGGGAAGCGATTAATGAAAGCCGGGTAGCGGCCCCGTACGGTCTCCACCCGGGTCTGCTGGAGCATGGCTTCCGACACCCAGATGCGGTAGGGGTCTTTCTCCCCGCGCCAGGGGAGTTCTCTCTTCTCCCGCTCGTACCAGCTCAGGATGCGCCTTTTGAACCTTCTCTGCCCGGAAGGAGTGTGCAGCGGGGCTCCGGGCTTGCTTTTCGGTTTGTTTGACATGCGTGGGGCCAGCCGTTATCAAGCGGTATAGGGTTTTCAATCACAGCGCTCGAAGTTTCGGGGTAATAATAGAACATGAGCGTGGCGAAAAAAAACAGATGGAGCATCGGGCAGATGGTGTTGCTGGTGGCCTTTTTTTACGCCTTCGCTCTGGCTGTGGGTGCGGCCCCGGTGGAGAGACTCGCCGTCGGTATCGTACTCGACCTGTCGGGCCCGGGCGCTGATGCAGGCCGGGAGGCACGCAATGCGGTTCTGATCGAAATGGCGCGAATCAACCGCCGGGGCGTCGCCGGCGGGCGCATGTCTCTCCTCACCCGGGACACCAGGGGAAACCCCCAGGTGGCGGTCGCCGCTGTCCGCGAACTGGCACGCAAGCGTGAGGTCGTTGCCGTAATCGGACCAATCGAGCATTTTGCCGTCATCGCCGCTGCCGAGGCAGCGCAAGAAGAACGGATTGCGCTTTTCTCGCTGGCAGCGCCCGAGGAGATTCTCGTGCCGCCGCGCAGATGGGTGTTCTCCACCGCGATTCCGGCGTCCCTGACCGTTCGCATGATACTGGGGCATCTCAAGAGCAAGGGGATCAAGCGCGTGGCGATGCTGGGCTCCTCCCTGGGCTACGGTACAGAGGGGCGTGAGCAAATTACCGCGCTGGCGCCCGATTTTGGCGTGTCCATCTTGTTGAACGAATCCTTCAAGCCGGGCGAGCATAATTTTCTGCCATTCCTGAAGCACGCCTCACTGCGCGGTGCGGGAGCCTTCCTGCACTGGGCGCGGGGAGATACTCACCTGGATCTGGTGCGCGCCCGCGCTGCACTCGACCTCGATTTGCCGATCTACTTCTCTCGTGCGACACCGGGAATGTTCGGCACCCAAAGTGGTGGCCGGGCCGCAGAAGGGGTGGTGTTTCCGGCCTCGTGGATTGTAGCGGCTCATCTTCTGGCTGAGTCCCACCCCGCCAAAAAGGGCCTCATGATGTTTCGGAACGAGTATCTGAAGGCCCACAAAGACGCGCCGGGTGAGGCGGCCGCCACCGCCGCCGACGCGCTGAGCCTTCTTGCTTGGGCGGCGCGTGGCGTGGGGGCAAGCCGGGCGCGAATTCCCGAAGGTGTGGAGGAGGCACGCTATTACATGGGACTGAACGGGACCTACGGGTTTTCAAAAAACGACCACAGCGGCATGAACGCTGACTCGCTCGTGCTCGTGCAGGTGCGAAAGGGCAGGCGGGAACTGGTGGAAAAGGGGAGGTAGGGGGCAGCGCGCGTGGCTCGATGTACGCATAGGCATGGATCATATCGCTTATCTTCTTGACACGAGCCTGTATCGGGCGTATACATACGACTGGTCGGGTCGGCGACCATTTTAGTCGCATATGGCTTGAGAAAGGCACCGCTGGCTTCCAGGCAGCCGAATTTGACGACAACCCTTTATGGTTCAAGGTGGCATGGAGCATGTTCACGATTGCGAAGCGCACGGATTACGGCCTGATGGCGCTCTCCTGCCTTGCGGAGCAGGAAGAGAGCGAGGCCATCACCTCGCGCGCCATCGCGGAGCGGTTCTGCATTCCCACCGAACTGCTTGCGAAGACGATGCAGCTTCTGGCAAAAAACGGAATCGTGGAATCGAGAAACGGCCCCAAGGGCGGCTATGTTCTCTCACGCAGGCCCGAGAGCATCTCGGTGGCCGAGGTCATCCGGGCTATCGAGGGACCCATCGCGATGGCGACGTGCCAGGTCGGCGACGCCGCAGGCTGTGAACAATACGAGAAATGCACCATTTTTTATCCCATGGAAAGGATTCAGAAAAAGGTGACCCACCTGCTTGAGGGCATGAGCCTGCTCGATATGGTGGGTACGCCTGCAGGAGAGATCAGATGAGCTTGAAGTTCCCCATCTATATGGATTATCAGGCGACGACGCCCATGGACCCCCGGGTTCTCGAAGAGATGGAGCCCTATTTCGGCGACAAGTTCGGAAACGCCGCGAGCCGAAACCACAGCTTCGGCTGGGAGGCGGAAAAGGCCGTGGACGGCTCCAGGGAGAGACTTGCATCCGTCATAGGCGCGGATCCGCGCGAGATCATCTTCACGAGCGGGGCCACGGAATCGGACAACATGGCGCTCAAGGGTGTTGCCGAGATGTACAGGAAAAAGGGCAATCACGTTGTCACCTCGGCAATCGAGCACAAGGCCATCATCGACTCCGCCAAGCGCCTGGAGAAGCGGGGGTTCGACGTCACCTACATCGAGCCTCCCGAGGACGGCATCACGACGGCGGAGATGATCGAGGAAGCCCTGCGCGACGATACCATACTCGTCTCCATCATGGCGGCGAACAACGAGGTCGGCGTGCTCAATCCCATTGCCGAGATTGGCGCGCTGTGCCGGGGTCGCGGCATCCTCTTCCACACCGACGCCACGCAGGGCTTTGGCAAAATTCCCATCGATGTGGAGGAGATGAACATCGATCTCCTCTCGGCCACCGCACACAAGATTTACGGCCCCAAGGGAGTGGGGTTGATTTACGTTCGCAGGCGCAGGCCGCGCGTGCGACTTTCCGCCATCATCGACGGCGGCGGCCACGAGCGAGGCATGCGCTCGGGCACGCTGAACGTCACAGGCATCGTCGGCTTCGGCAAGGCGGCCGAGTTGTGCATGGAAGAGATGGAGGAGGAACATATCCGCCTTACGAACCTGCGCGAGAAGTTCAGGGCCACCATGTTCGAGAGCCTGGAAGACGTATACGTGAACGGCCATGAGACCAGGCGACTCTCGGGCAACCTGAACCTGAGTTTCCCCTACGTGGAGGGCGAATCGCTCATCATGGGACTCAGCGACGTGGCCGTTTCTTCGGGTTCGGCCTGTACCTCGGCAAGCTTGGAACCAAGCTACGTGCTCAAGTCCATGGGCCGGGGTGACGAGTTGGCGCACTCCTCGATTCGCTTCGGTTTCGGGCGTTTCACCACCGAGGAGGAAATTGACTATGTGGCCGAGAAGACGACGGACATCGTGAACCGGCTTCGCGAGATGAGCCCGCTGTATGAGATGGTAAAAGAGGGTGTGGACCTCTCCAAGGTGGAGTGGCAGTCGCACTAGCTAAAGGAGCATTCCGGGCGTGTTATTCGTATAGAGCCTGCAGTTCACGGAAACCCTGAATTGCAGCGATTTGGAAAAGGAGAACAGAAAAATGGCCTACAGCGACAAGGTAGTCGATCACTACAATAATCCGCGCAACGTCGGCTCGCTCAACAAGAACGACCAGGCGGTGGGCACGGGTATCGTCGGCGCACCCGAATGCGGCGACGTGATGAAGCTCCAGATCAAGGTGAGCGAGGGCGGCCTCATCGAGGACGCGAAGTTCAAGACCTTCGGCTGCGGAAGCGCCATCGCGTCGAGTTCCTTGGCCACCGAGTGGCTCAAGGGCAAGACGGTGAATGAGGCCGAGGAAATCAGGAACACGCAGATCGTCGAGGAACTGAACCTCCCGCCGGTCAAGATCCACTGCTCTGTGCTGGCCGAAGACGCCATCAAGACCGCGCTCAACGACTATCGCGAGAAAAACGGCATGCCGGTCGTCGAGCGCAAGGGCCACCACTAGAAGCGGACGACTCGCAGGGGAGGAGCAGGATATGGAAATCACTGCGAAGAAACCGGGCATCGAAATCTCCGACAAGGCCGTGGATCACGTGAACCGCTTCATGGAGAAAGAGGGTGCGCAAGGCAAGGTTCTCCGCGTCGGCGTAAAGGGAGGCGGTTGCTCCGGGCTTTCCTACGTCCTTCAGTTCGAGGGCGAGGAGCGCATCAACCCTCTGATGGACGAGGTGTTCGAGAAAGGCGGCGTTCGTGTGGCCGTGGACAAGAAGAGCCTGTTTTTCTTGACCGGCACTACGCTCCATTACGAGGATGGACTGATGGGCAAGGGATTTACGTTCAAAAATCCCAATGCCCGCCAGTCCTGCGGTTGCGGAGAAAGCTTTTCCGCGTAACGCAACCAGGATGAAACGCGCCGCGCCCATGCCACATGGGATAGCGACGCGTTTTTCTTTTGTGTTCAAGCAGCCCGTCGCTCTATGCGGGCCTGGAATCGCGTGATGAATGAAATGACGAGAGAACCCCCTTTCTCGGTCTTCAACGAAGAGGGCGAAATCGAGACGATTCCCGCCGGGGTGGATCATTTTGCCCTGTTGGGGCTGGAGCGCAGGTGCGGCATTGACGCCGAGGCGCTCGAATCGGAGTTCTACGAACTGAACCGCAAGCTCCACCCCGATTTTTTCATGAATGCGCCCGCCTCGGTACGAATCCGGAGCCTGGACGCAACAGCCCGAATCAACGAGGCGTACCGGATCCTCAAGGACCCGGTAGCGCGTGTCGTCTATCTCGTGCAGATCGAAAGCGGAAAACTCGCCGAGAACGAGAGAACGCCCCCGCCCGAACTTTTCGAGGCGATATTCGAGGCGCAGGAGGCGGTCGAGGAGTTTCAGTGCTGCATGGACGAGGAGGAGGCCGAGAGCTTGCGCGAGCGCCTGAACGCGGCCATGGGGTGCTTTTCGGCCCTTCGGGACGGACAGCACGCGGCGCTTGAAAAGCTGGGAACCGCTTGGGACAAGGCGCTTGAGAAAGATGAATCCGTCCCGACCGATGTAGTGAAGAAGATGCGCTCCGTTCTCGGACAGAGGAACTACATCGAAAACACCCTCGCGAGCCTCAAGCGCACGCTGGAGGAAAGCGAATGAGCGATATCGTCGGGATCGACCTGGGCACGACGAACAGCCTGGTCGCTTCCGTATCGGAAGGCGAACCGGCGATTCTTGCGCCCGAGGGCGAACGCGGCATCGTGCCCTCCGTGGTAAGTTTTCGTTCGGACCATGTTCTTGTCGGCGATGAAGCGCAGGCCGAGCGTGTTTCCAACAGCCGGGACACCATCTTTTCCGTCAAGCGGTTCATGGGCAGAGGCTACGATGACGTAAAGGACGAGATGCGCCACTTGCCCTTCGACGCGGACCCCGAGGAGAAAGAGGTCGCCCACGTACTGGCGCAGGGGCGATCCTATAGCGCACCCGAAATCAGCGCCCTGGTGTTGAGACGGCTGAAGGCCCGGGCGGAAAAAGCGCTCGGCAGGCCCGTGTTGAGAGCGGTGTTGACGGTGCCCGCGTATTTCAACGACGCGCAGCGTCAGGCGACCAAGGATGCAGGAAGGCTCTCGGGCCTGGAAGTGCTCCGCATCATCAACGAACCCACTGCGGCTTCACTGGCCTACGGTCTGCATGAACGAAACCGGGGTATCATCGCGGTCTACGACCTGGGCGGTGGCACGTTCGACATCTCACTGCTGAAGACCAAGGACGGCGTGTTCGAGGTTCTCTCCACAGGCGGCGACACCCATCTCGGAGGGGATGATTTCGATCAGGCGATCTCCCGCCACATCCGGGAGGAAGTCCTCAAGCGACACGGCGTGGATTTGAGCGCAATGCCTGAAGCGTTGGCCGAACTCGCGGTTTTGGCCGAGCACGTCAAGAAGACCCTTTCCGAGAGCGATTCCACCGAATATATCCTCGAAAACCCGGGTGGCGTCCCGCTCTCTCACAAGGGGTGCCTCACCCGCGAGGAGGTGGAGGCGTTCCTCTGGCCCATCGCCCATCGCACCCTGGCGCCTTGCAGGCAGGCCTTGGCGGATGCGGATCTTGCGCCCGGCGAGGTGGATGAAGTCGTGCTGGTGGGTGGGTCCACCCGCATGCCCCTCATACGTCGCATGGTGGAGGAACTGTTCGGGAAAAAACCACACGCGGATTTGGACCCGGACGAGGTGGTGGCCCTGGGTGCCGCCGTGCAGGCGGACATCCTCGCGGGCGGCAGGAAGGACATGCTTCTGCTCGACGTGACGCCTCTTTCTTTGGGTATCGAGACCATGGGCGGCGTCATGGAGTGGATCATTCCCCGCAACACCACCATACCGACGAGCGCGCGAGAAACCTATACCACTTTCAAGGATAACCAGACGGGCGTGGATATCCACGTGCTGCAGGGCGAGCGCGAGCTCGTGAAGGACAACCGCTCGCTTGCACGGTTTCGCCTCGCGGTCGATCCGGTGCCTGCCGGCCTCGCCCGGGTGGAGGTGACGTTTCTGCTTGACGCGAACGGTATCCTGAACGTAGCGGCCCGGGACCTGAAGAGCGGCAAGGCCACCTCGGTGGAGGTACAGCCCTCCTGCGGGCTGACGGACGAACAGGTGGAGCGCATGCTCATCGAATCTTTCGAGCACGCCGAACAGGACATACACTCGCGCCAGGTTCTCGACGCCAGAACCGAGGCGGAGACGATCCTGATGGCCACGGGCCGCGCGTTGAACGATTATGGCGAGGATGCGATATCTCCCGGGGAGCGCGCGAAGATTCAGGAAGCCGTGAACGCGCTCGAGATAGCCTGCCGGGGCGAGGGCGCAGGCTCGATTCGCGACATGGTCGATGCGCTCAATGAAGTTACGATGCCGCTCGCGGAGCGGATGATGGATAACGTTTTGAAGTCTGCCTTGGAGAACAAGAGGGCAAGCGAAACCCTCAATGACTAGAATTCGCGGCAGGGGACACGCGGGACGCAGGGGAAGAAAATGGCGAAACTTTATTTCACGGAAGAAAAACAGACGATAGAAATCCACGTGGGCGAGAATATTCTCGAAGCGGCGCTCGAAAACGGCATCGATCTGGATCACGCCTGCGGCGGCGTGTGTGCCTGCTCGACGTGTCACGTGAAGATCAGGACCGGTGCCGATTTTTTCAACGAATCCACCGAGGACGAGGAAGATCAACTCGACGACGCGCGCGACGTGGACCTCGACAGCCGCTTGGCCTGTCAGGCGACGCTGGAGAGCGATACGGATGAGGTGATCGAAATCGAGGTGCCGTTCTGGAACGTGAACCTCGTGCAGGAGGGTCCGGATGCGGCCCGTGAGCAAAGCACCCATTAAGAGATTCGGTTCAGGAGAAAACCCGTGGACACGTTTGGCTGGGAAGACGCCGAGGATATCGGCATCGTGCTGTACGAGAAATTTCCGGATCTGGATCCGCTCTCCGTGCGGTTTACCGATCTGCACGAGTGGGTGTGCGGACTGGAAGAATTCGACGACGATCCCAGATCTTCGACGGAAGGCAAGCTCGAGGCCATTCAGATGGCCTGGCTTGAAGAATACAGGGATGCGCAGGGAGACTAGTTTTCTCCTCATGTGGAAAGGGTGCGGCCTTCCGGCCGACACCCTCTCGCGATTCCTGTTTACAGAGGATGATTCGAGGCGAATGAAGTGAGCGAAGAACGACGTGTGGACGGAAAAATCCTGCTCTCCCGCAAGGATGCGGTGGCGACGATCACCTTCAACGCGCCCGAGCGGCTGAACGCCATCGAGTATGAGATGTGGGTGGAGATTGGCAACCTCATGCCCGAACTCGACGCTGACGATTCGGTACGCGCCGTTGTTTTCAAAGGCGCGGGCGGACGGGCCTTTTCCGCCGGTGCCGATATCTCGCGCTTCAGGCAGGAGCGTTACAGTTCCGCTCAAGCCAGGCATTTCTCGGAAACAGGATTCCTGCGCGGTCTCGACGCGGTGGATGCATTCTCGAAACCCGTCATCTGCCTCATACGCGGTGCCTGCGTGGGCGGAGGCGTGGAACTCGCCGCCGCTGCGGATTTGCGGGTCGCGGGCGAGAATTCGCGCTTCGGGATCCCTGTGGCCAGGCTCGGCCTCGTGGCGGGCTATTCCGAACTCAGGCGTTTCGTGTATTCCATCGGCCCTGCGCGGACGCTGGACATGCTGTTTACGGCCAAGCTCTTCACCGCGCAGGAGATGCTCGATGCGGGCTTTCTGGCGCGCGTCGTGCCGGATGAGGAGGTGGAAGCCGCAGCGTATGAAATGGCGGAACGCATCGTTTCTCTGGCACCCCTCGTTCACAGGTGGCACAAAGGTTTCGTGAAGAAGGTGTTGCTCGATCCGAGCCTCTCCACCCTCACCGAGGAAGAGAGGGCGCGTGAGTTCGCCTGTTTCGATACCGAAGACTTCCGAGAGGGCGTGGACGCTTTCCTGAACAAGCGCACGCCGGAATTTCAGGGAAAGTAGAACAAATGAACCGAAAGACGGGCGGGCCCCTGGAAGGCGTACGCGTCCTGGAGGTCTGCCAGGTAATGGCCGGCCCGTTCTGTGGGTGTCTGCTGGCCGACATGGGCGCGGACGTCATCAAGATCGAAAACCCGGACGGCGGCGACAGCGCGCGCCATCTGGGGCGTTATTTCGACGGCGGCGAGGCGCATGGTTTCATGAACCTGAATCGCAATAAGCGCAGCGTTGCGGTGAACATGAAAGCGCACGAGGGCGTCGCGCTCATGAAAGAACTGGCCCGGAAAGTCGACGTGTTCGTTGAGAATATACGGCCCGGCATCATGACGAGACTCGGTCTGGGCTATGAGGACCTGAAAGAACTCAATCCGGGCCTCATCTACGCATCCATCTCCGGTTACGGCGATACGGGGCCTTTCGCGGGCAAGGGCGGGTTCGATCTCGTCTCGCAGGGACTTTCGAGCCTCATGAGCTTCACGGGCGAGCCCGGCGGCGCGCCCGCAAAGATACCCGTGCCGATATGCGATCTGAACGCAGGGATGTACACGGCGTTCTCGATTCTCTCGGCCTATATCCATAAACAGCGCACCGGACAGGGCCAGCGCATCGACGTGGCGCTGACCGACGCAGGCCTGGGCTACACCTTCTGGCAGGCATCGCAGTTCTTCCCGTCCGGAGAGCCACCGGAACCTCTCGGCTCAGCGCACGAGATGACGGCGCCCTATCAGGCTTTTCAGTGCAGGGATGGTTACCTGGCTCTCGGCGCCGCCAACCAGAGAAACTGGGAACTCTTCTGCGCAACTATCGGGAGAGAAGACCTTCTGGAACGGGAAGAATACGCCACTGACGGCTTGAGACGCGAAAACTATCTCGCACTCGCGGGGGAACTCGGAGAGGTGTTCATTGAAAAGACACGCGACGAATGGGTGGCGCTTCTGGATTCGGGCGGCATCCCCTGCGGGCCGATTCTCAACATGGAAGAAACCTTCGCGCATCCCCAGATTCAGGCGAGGGAAATGAGCGTCGAGATAGAGCACCCCGCGGCGGGCCGAATGCGGGTTCTGGGCTTTCCGCCCAAACTGTCCGGGACGCGCGTCGGTGTTCGTACGCCCGCGCCCCTGCTGGGCGAGCACACCGACGAGGTGCTGCGTGAGTTCGGAGCCAGCGAGGATGAAATAAACAACTTGCGGGCAGCGGGCTTCGTGGCCTGAGTACATGGCCAAACCGCCGCCGCCCCTCTCCCCCGGCGTCTACCTCGTCGCCACGCCTATCGGCAATCTCGAAGACATCACACAACGCGCCCGCAGGGTGCTGGAGGAATGCGACCTCATTGCGTGTGAGGACACGCGCCACACGGGCAGGCTGCTCTCGCACATCGGCATCAGGAAACCACTCCTGAGCTACCACGAGCATAACGAGGCGAAGCGTGCGGACGATCTGGCCGCGCGCGCGCTCGGCGGTGCGCGCATCGCCGTGGTATCGGACGCGGGCACACCGGGCGTCTCGGACCCCGCCTACCGGGTAGTGCGCGCAGCAATCGAGGCGGGCGTCGCCGTCATCCCCGTTCCCGGCCCGTCTTCGGTTCTGGCGGCACTCACCGCATCGGGCCTTCCCACGGACAGTTTCGTCTTCGAGGGTTTTCTTCTCGCGAAGGGCCGGAAGAGACTCCAGAAGATAGAAACGCTGCTGGGCGAGGAACGCACGGTCGTCCTGTTTGAAGCCCCTCACAGGACGCCGAGGCTCGTGAGCGAGATTGCCGCTCTGGCGCCCGCGCGGCCCCTGGCCCTTGCGCGCGAGATCACGAAGCTCCACGAGGAGATATTGAGGGATGAGGCGCGAAAACTCGCCGATGCACTCAAGGGAAAAAGAATCAGGGGCGAGTGCGTCCTGCTCATCGGGCCGAAGCGGATGGAGAAGGCGGACGATTGAACAGGGAGGGCGACATGGTACGATTTGTTGTATGAACGCCGTATCGCCTGCATTGCTCGACCCGCCTTCAGAAGACACGCCCATCCATTGCCGTAGTCGAAACCCCGACTCTCGCCATCCCTTTTGTCTTCATTGGCCAGTGCTGGACTGCATACACGCAGCCCGATGCTCCGTCATGCGAAAGGCGTTTCTGGAGCTTGCCGAATGCTGCAGGGTGAAGGGGCATGTCGAAAACCGAAGCAGCCCTCCCTACCTTGGCTCCAGGCCGTGTTTTTTCATGTAGGCCTGCAGCCAAAGCGCGAGGGCAATCGAGATGAACATGAACAGGATAATCGTCAGGAAGGGAATGAGGTAACTTTTCGTGTAATCGAACATGAAACCCGCGAACGGAGGACCCACGACGCCTCCCAGGCCGTAGCAGATCTCCATGAAGCCGATGATGACGCCATAGGTACGGCCCCCGAAGCAGTCCCCCGCCAGGGCGGAATAGCATGCGCTCATGGCGCCGATGCCGATGCCGTATATCAGCGCAAAGGCATAGCCGGGCAGGATGCCCCCGCCGAAATGGGGAATGAGGATGAGCAATGCCAGGCCCGCCGCCACCACCACGGCGGAAAGGGCCACCCCGTGCCCTCGCCCGATGATGTCGCCTACCCAACCGCCGCCGATGCTGCCGAACGTTCGGATGAATCCCACAGAACCGAAGATGACCGCCGCAAGAGCCGTGGAGTATTTGATGTCCACGAGATAGAGCTGCAGCTGGCTCATGATGGTGTTGTTGTTGAGCCCGATGGCGAAGACCATCAGAAGGAGGCACCAAAAGCGGATATCGCGCCTAACGACAGAGAATACCTCCCATACTCCCTTGCCTTCACCACCATGGCCGACGCCCGATTTCGCCATCTCTTCAGGCGTGCGCGGTGGGTCCCCGTCTGGCCCCTGGCCGACGTCCTCGGGCACGTCGCGAAGGAGCAGGAAACCCGAGGGCGCAACGATGAACAACAGGACCAGGCCGAAGATCATGTACGTGTAGCGCCAGCCGGCAGACGCGATGAGCCGCTCGATGAGAGGGGCCAGGACAAGGATACCGATTCCGATGCCCGAGAGTGCGATACCAGTGGCGCGCCCCCTTTTTTTGACGAACCAGCGCGGCACGATGGCACTGTGCGTGGAGAAACCGCTCAACGAGAGACCATAGCCGGCGAAAAGCCCGAACAGGATATAGAGGTGCCACAGAGAGGACACGAAAAAACACGAGATGAACGTGAGGCCCAGTATCACCGAACCCCAGGGCATGATGGCGCGCGGACCTTTTTTCTCAAGCAACGAGCCCGCAAACGGTGCACCGAAAGCGTAGGTGGCCATCGAGAGCGAGAACGCACCGCTCAGAAGACCCCGGCTCCAGCCGAATTCCTCAATAAGGGGGACTTGGAAGATGCCAAAGGAGAACCGTGTGACGACGTGGAATCCCAGCGTGGCGAAAGAAAGCCAGACGATGAGCCAGCCGTAGTAGAATCGGGGTTTCCCGGCGGAGCCGCTTCCTGGAGGTTTAGTCATTCGTTTCCTTGTTCAAGTGAATCACGGGACTTGAGGGGAGTATACACGGCGCCCGCGTTTCGGGAGAAGCAATATCTCAAACCTCCCAAAAGCACATCGCCGTTTGGACATGGATATCCACGGTGTCCGCAGGGTTCAGGGCGTATCCTCCGCCCAGGGTTCCTGCGACGGGAATCTCCCGCGCACGGCACTCTCCCAGAACGTACGCGTCGCGCCGCCGGAGTCCCTCTTTCGAGAGCTTGAGCGTTCCGAGCTGATCCCCGGCATACGCATCGGCCCCCGCCTGGTACATCACCAGGTCGGGTTTATGTTCATCGAGAATCCTCGGGATGTGTTTTTCCAGGTGCGGCAGGTATTCATCCTCCGTCGCGAGGTCATAGAGGCCAATGTCCAGATCGCTTCTTTTCTTTTGCGGGTAGATGTTCTCCTGATGGATGGAAAACGTGAACACTGCCTCCTCGCGCCTGAAGATGACGGCGGTCCCGTTTCCCTGGTGCAGGTCGCAGTCGATGACGGCAGCACTTTCGATGACACCCTCTTTCATGAGAACCCGCACGGCGACTGCTAGGTCGTTCACGTAGCAAAAGCCCTCGGCCTGATCGGCGAAGGCGTGGTGAAAGCCTCCCGTGAGGTTGAGCGCCCGGCTTCTTTTCAGTGCCTCGCTCGCGGCGAGAATCGTGCCGCCTGTCGCCAGGAAGCTCGCGTCCACGATCTGTTTGCTTATCGGGAGTTCGCTCGGTGCCGTGCGCGCGGTTTGGACGCCTGATCGCAGATCCGCCAGATATTCCGGCGTGTGGACGAGGGCCAGTTCCTCCTGGGTCGCGCCGCGGGGCACGAGAAAAGCGCTGTCGGGCAGTCCGGCCCTTCTGAGTCTGGCGTGGGTTTTCTGGTATTTCCCGGCTTGCAGGACATGAGTGCCGATGTCGGCGTAATAACCTTCGTGAAAGATGAAAGCGCAGTGCTCGGCAGGTGCGTT
Source organism: bacterium (assembly GCA_965200245.1). Classification (GTDB taxonomy): domain Bacteria; phylum UBA8248; class UBA8248; order UBA8248; family UBA8248; genus Bin107. The sequence continues at coordinate 1,300,220 of CBDATS010000004.1, forward strand.
CATCTCCGGCTAGATGATGCCCTTGTCTTTTAGGCCAGCGATTGCCGCGCTGTCGTAACCGATACTTTCCAGCACCTCGTCGGTGTGTTTGCCCATCGGAGGTCCTGCCCAGCGGATGCCGCCCGGCGAGCCGTTCAGCCTCGGAATGACGTTTTGCATCTTGATGGGTCCGAGTTCTTCATCCTCCACGGTGGTGATGGTCCCGCGCGCCTGCACGTGGGGGTCCGCCATGAACTGGGCCACGTCGTAAATGGGGCCCAGGGCGCATTCGTGTTTCTCGAAATGGGCGATCGTCTCATCAAGCGCGTGTTTGCCTATCCAGTCCTGGATGGCGTCGTCGAGTTCGGCCATGTTCTCCACCCGGCCCGCCTGGGTCGCCATCCTCGGGTTGTCGCCCAGGTCCTCACGCCCCACGGCGCGCATGACGCGCCTGAAGATGTTCTCCGCACTTGCGGATATCACGACATAGCGCCCGTCCTTGCATCGGTAAGTGTTTCTCGGTGCAGCGAAGGGAATGGCGTTTCCCGTGCGAGTCTGGATGTAGCCGAGCTGGTCGTATTCGATCGGCTGAGGACCCAGCACCATGGTGATGGGCTCGAAAATGGCGATGTCGATTTCCTGGCCGGGCGCGTCGTGCACGTCGCGGTGGTAGAGTGCCATCATCACGGCGTAGGTGCCGCACAGCGCACTGATGCCATCGGCCAGGGCGAAGGGTGGCAGTGTGGGTGGTCCGTCGGGAAACCCCGTGATGTGCGCGAAGCCGCTCATCGCCTCGGCAAGTGTGCCGAAACCGGGCCTTTGTGCGTAGGGGCCCTTCTGTCCGAAACCGCTCGTTCGCGCGAGGATGAGCCTAGGGTTGAGAGCATGGAGACTTTCCCAGGAAAAGCCCCATCTTTCCATCGTGCCGGGGCGGAAATTCTCCACCAGGACGTCCGCGCTTTCACACAGCTTGCGGACGATCTCCTGTCCTTCGGGCGAGGAGATGTTGCAGGTGATGGACTTCTTGTTCCGGCTCGCCAGTTTCCACCAGAGCGAGACGCCGTCCTTCTGGGAAGCGAAGTTTCTGAGCGAATCACCGCGTGGGTGCTCTATTTTGATGACATCGGCTCCGAAATCTGCCATATAGGTGGCTATCCAGGGGCCGGCGAACAGGGTTCCTATGTCGATGACCCGCACGCCTTCGAGCGGCATTTTGTTGTGTTCATTCATGAAGCACTGTTCCTGAAGATTGGGGGCTGTCACCTTGCGGCCACAGACGGGTTCACGAAACACGTTCGTGGGACGCTCCGATGGTAGCAAAGCCCGCTTGTTCCGGCAACGATTTGCGGGGATTCTCGGGAACGCCCTTCTCTCTTGTTTGCCGTGGACTTGGGCCCCGTATATTGGGATAATCGGGAGAGTTGATACGCCCTCTCGAGGGTCTGACCACATCTGGAGGTTTCGTATGAAATCTTTTCTCATCGCCGTGCTGTTTGCGTTTTTGTTCCTGGCCCCCACGCACCTGGGTGCGCCCGTGCGCACACCTGATGGTCTGGTTCTGGTGACCCAGGACGCCGAGGCGAGGCGCTTCGGCGGTTTCCGCTCTTTCGGGTTTCGTGGCTCGAGGGGGTTCGGCAGTTTCGGGCGCAGGGGTTTTTCGAGACGCTCCCTCGGCGCGCGTCCCGGCGCGCGCAGCCTCTCGCGCAGGCCGCTCCAGAGATCCTCGTTCCTGGGCAGCGGTTTTGGCTCCGGTCTGTTCGCGGGCATCGGAGGGTTCTTGCTGGGTGGCATGCTGGGGAGCATGTTCTTCGGCGGCATGGGCTCCGGCATGGGGATGGGAGGAGGTTTCGGTCTTCTGGAGATACTCCTCATCGGTGGCATCATCTTCTTCATCTTCCGCATGATCAGGAACCGCGCGTCAGCTTCCTACCAGGAACCCCGCTATTCGGGGGATCGCTACGCCGAGGCCGACCCCTACGGTGTGGGGGGGTACGGGGAAGAGCCGCGCGACAGGGACGAAGAACCCCGCAGTTACGAGAGGTCGGGTGGCGTGTATCGTGGCCAGGACATCGGCCCGGCGGGCGGCGGCGCAGGCCGTTCATCAAGCGGCTTTCGTGAAAGCCCGAAGCGCAATTCCGCGAGCGATGAGTCGCTTCGGAGAATAAGCGAGAGTGACGCATCTTTTTCGGAGCAGGCCTTCGTCGGCCTGGCGAAGGAAAACTTCCTCCGCTTTCAGAACGCCTGGACGGCGCGCGATCTCTCCCCCGTGCGCGACCTGATGGACAAGGAGATATACGCGGAAGTCCAGCGCGACATCGAGGGCCTGATGAGCCAGGGGAAGATTAACAGGATCGACGATGTGGACGTCAGGAAAGCGGAAATCGTGGAAGCTTGGAACGAGGAGGGCTTCGATTTTATCACTGTGTGCTACGAGGCGAGTCTTTGCGACTGCGTGGTTGACGAGCGGAGCGGGGAGTTGATCGAGGGCAGCCGCACGGAACGGGTGAATTTCGCAGAGCACTGGACATGGGCGCGGCCCGAGGGGCCGAACCAGTGGTTCCTCTCCGCCATTGAACAGGCGTGAAGCGGGAATTTCCTAGGGAGTGGAAACCTTGTCCGAATCAGGGGTGGGGGTTTGTTCTTCCTCCTCGCCGTAGCGTCTGCCTCCTTCCATGTCCTTGAGCGACCACCAGAAATAGATGATGCTGCCCAGGATTGCCGTCATGACGATGGCGAAGCCCACGAGGAAGTAAGAAGGCAGCGCGGAACGGTAGGCGAGCGGCGAAACGCTTGTGCCCGAGGCCACGGCGGGGGCCGTTTGCGCAGGCGCTTTCGCCTGTATCATGGCCTGTTCGGCTTGGAAGGCCATGTAGCCCCAATACACCATCCCGCCCAGAAGCGCGAGAATCAGGACGGTGCATACGGGCCATTTGAGACCTGTTTTTTTCACCTCGCTCAATTTCCCATCTCCGGAATCAGTTCTTCCGCCAGCAGCGCCATCTGATCCATCTCTTCATCGGCGGGCCCCGCGTGCTTGAAGATGAAATGTGTGGCTCCTGCTTCCTGAAACGCCGCTATCTGTTCCATGCAACGCTCGCTCGGCCCATAGAATAAATACTTTTGGGCGATGCCGTCAAAATCCATGTTGTAGCGCTTGGAGAGATTCCTGATGCCCTCGCGCAGGGCATGTTCGGTATCCTCGTGAACGTAGATGAACGCATGGTGCGCGGGCACCCACGTGCCGCCTTCGATATCAAGAGGCGTGCCCGCTTCTTCCGCCCATCGCTTCATGTCTTCAAGCCCCTTGGCGAAGCGCGGAGCCGAAAACATGTAGGAGACGTAACCGTCACAGTGAAGGGCCGCCCTTTTCCGGGCGGCGTCGCTTCGGCCACCCACCCAGATGGGGGGTCCCCCGGGCGTGAGCGGGGCCGGGGTCTGGCGTGCACCGGTAAAGCGCCAAAAGCGCCCCTCGTGGCTCACCGCCTCGCCACTCCAGAGTTTTCGCACGATCTCGATGGACTCATCCGTCCGCGCGCCGCGCTCTTTCACGGGCACGCCGCAAAGTTCGAATTCGGTTTTTCCCTCGCCGCCCACGCCGACGCCGAAAACGAAACGGCCTCCGCCCGTGAGGTAATCCACCGTGGCCGCGGTCTTGGCGGCGATGGCGGGTCTTCTGAGAGGCAGTAGATAGACGCCGGTGCCCAGCGTGATGCGGCTGGTGCGCGCAGCGAAGGCGGCCAGCGTGGTAAGACTCTCGGTGTAATGGCCATTGAAGGAGATATGATCGCCTATCCACAGGGAATCGTAGCCGAGCGCTTCGGCTGCTTCCGCGAACGCATACGTCTCCCCGGGCGTATAGATGCGTTCCGGGTGCATACCGAAGCTGACGCCGAATCTCGTTTTTATCTCCAGCCTCCTCTCGCTCGTGATTGCGGCGCATCCGGCCCCATGCGAGGCTCTGTGGAAATTAAAGCACACGCCTGTTCGGGTCAATTCGCTCGCCCGAAGTGCCGCAGCGCGAGTGGTTCTTTGCAGAATGTCTCGTATTCCCGATATGTTTTGACAGTCTCGATTCGCGACCTTACTATCCCCTTTGTCGCTGGCCTCATCTTTTCGTATCGTTTTCCTGAAGGGAGTTTTCCGTGGTTGAGATAAGGGCGTTTCACGCGCTGAGATATGCGAATATTGCACCTGAAGAAATGGGAGAGGTCTCCTCTCCGCCGTACGACGTTTTTACGCCCGCGATCAGACGTTCATTCTATGAACGCCACCCCCTGAACATCGTACGGCTGATTCAGGGCGAAATCCTGGAGGGTGAAGAAGAGGACGCGGGCCGCGTGGGGCGCGCGGTGGAGTATCTCAGGAACTGGCGCGCGAACAGGGATATGGTCTTGGACAATACGCCCGCACTCTATCCCTACCGCCAGCGCTTTGCGCTGCCCGATGGAACGCATCTGGAACGGAACGCATTTTTTGCGGCGGTGAAACTGGAGCCCTACGGCGAGGGTGAAATTCATCCCCACGAGCAGACCTTCCCGAAGCCCAAGGACTACCTGTTCGATCTGTGGGGCAGGAGCGGTGCGCATCTGGGGCCGATATTCGGTTTTTACGACGAATCCCGGCAAACGGCGAACAACGCCCTGAAGAGTGCGGACAAGGGCGTTCCCATCGCCGATTTCGAGGATGACGGTGTGCGCCACACCTTGTGGCGATGCAATGATCCGGAGGTCATCGCGCGCGCACAGGAATCGCTCGTCGGCAGGGAAGTGTTCATTGCCGACGGCCATCACCGCTACGAAACGTCCCTGAACTTGCGGGACGCCGCCCGCGCGGATGGTGCGCCCGTGGGGGGCGAAGCGGATTACACGCTCATGTGCCTGGCCAACGCCGCGGATCCGGGCATGGTGATCCTTCCCACCCACAGACTCCTCAAGAAGGTCTCCGCGACGACGGAAGAGGCTCTGGCGACGCTTGCCGGGAAATACGATATCCTCGAAGAGCCGGCGCCCGAGGCCGGCACGGGAGGCTTGGCGACCGAGCGTCTGACCGCCTTGTGCGAGGAAAACGGGGGAGCCAGCGTGTATTGTCTTTATGACGGTGGTGCGAGTGTCCGCTATCTCATCGGCAGGCATGCCACCGTGACCGCCTCCGTAGATGAGGCCGTCGCCGCGCTCGACGTGAGCCGCCTGCATGCGGATATCGTGGATTGCGCGTTCAAGGCCTCTCACGAGGAAGAGGACATCGCTTTCACGCCCGACCCGGAAATTGCGCTCTCCTCCGCGAGAAGCGGTGAGTGCACGGCAGCCCTTTTGCTGAATCCCACGCCCATCGAGTCGGTGTGCGAGATCGCGAAGGCGGGTGGCAAAATGCCGCACAAATCCACGTATTTCTACCCCAAGATACGCACGGGCCTCGTCGTTCACGCTTTCGCTCCCCCGGCGGGGGACGCATCCTGACGTTTGCGACATGAGAATCCAAAGCGCGCGGTTCATCAAAAGCGCCGCCGGGCGTTCGGGCTGGCCGAGGGCGGATCTGCCTGAGATCGCCTTCGCCGGTAGGAGCAACGTGGGCAAATCCTCGCTCATCAATTTCCTGACCAACCGCAAGAGCCTCGCTAGGACGAGCGCGACGCCGGGCAAGACGCAGCTCGTCAATTTCTTCGGTGTAGACAACCTCTTCAACCTCGTGGACTTGCCGGGCTACGGTTACGCGCGGGTGCCGCTCGTCGAGAAGGCTCGATGGCAACCCATGATCGAGACCTATCTCGAACATCGCGAGACACTCCAGGGCGTGGTGGTGCTCATTGATTCGCGCCGGGGGGCACGCGAAATGGACCTGCACTTGCTCGAATGGCTCGCGGCGGTGAACCTGCCTGCGTGTCTGGTGCTCACCAAGGCGGACAAACTGAAACAAAACGAGCGCAAAGGTGCCCTGGGCATGCTCGTCAAGACCATGATGGGCGAAAGCGAACTGTACGGACGTTGGTCCGGACCGATACTTTGCAGCGCGAACACGGGGCTGGGTAAGCGGGAAATCATTGCGCAGATGGCCGAGTGGCTTGGCGAGCCGCCCCGCGACGCGCCCGCCGCCTGAATTTCAAGAGGAGAATTCTCGCAGCATGCGTGCATATCTGCTAGAGTGGGCCATAGACCGCCTGAAAGAGCGTTCCGAGAAGAAAACATACCTTCGCGCAACAAATCGACCGAGGATGAGCGTGCCGGAAAAGAAAAAAGCGTCTCCCAGGACAGCCGTGAAAAAGAAAGCGACGAAGCCCAGGGCTGATGTACGCGGCTGGGCACCGGGGGTTCCGAAGGAAAAACCGAAGGGCAGAACCTATGACGGCCCCTTGAATGTGAACGCGAAACCCAGGCGGGCGGACAGGATTTTCTTCGGCACGGGCGGGGTTCCGCACTCCGCCAAACCGCAGACCCACCCGGAAGCGGTGCGCAGGCTTCACGAACTGGATCTCGGCGTCTACGAGATGGAGTTCGTCCACGGCGTTCGCATCCGCGAACAAACCTGTGATGAGGTGCGTGATGCCCAGGCCGATACGGGCGTTCAGGTTACCGCGCACGGACCCTACTACGTGAACCTCTATTCGCTTGAAGAAGAAAAGGTGACGGCGAGCCGAAAGCGCGTGCTCGACACCGCGCGTGCCTTGGCGAAGTGTGGGGGAAACGGTGCGTGTTTCCACCCGGGTTTCTATCAGAAACGGGACCCGAAAGAAGTATACGACTTCATCAGCAGCCAGATTGGAGAACTCGCCGACATCCTGGAGGAGGAGGGCTGTCCGGTTCGCCTGGATCCCGAGACGACGGGCAAGGGCACGCAGTTCGGATCGCTTGAGGAGGTCGCCGATATGGGGGGTGCTCTCAAGGGCAAGAATGTCGGTTTCACGATAGATTTCGCCCACATTCACGCGCGGTCGGCCGGTGCGCACAACACGTATGATGAGTTCGGGGCGCAGCTGGAGCTTCTCAGGAACAGGATGGGCGACGGTGCGCTCAGGGACATGCACATCCACCTTTCGGGCATCGCGTATTCGGACAAGGGCGAGGCGCATCACCTGGAACTCGACGAGTCGGACATGAATTACCCTGATCTTTTCCGCGCGCTCATCGATTTCGGCGTGGAGGGCTGGGTGGTGTGCGAGAGTCCGGCGCTCGAATACGACGCGCTTATCATGCAGAAAGCCTACAGAAAGCTGAACGGCGGCTAGCCCGCGCGACAGGAATTCCCCTCTCACGTCCGGTTCGACGAAGGAGCAGATTCATGACGATTGTGGAGCAAATGGCGGCGATGGCAGCGAACAGCAGTTTCGATGACCTCTCGGGCGAAATGCGCTCGCAGATAAAAACCTTGATGGTCGACACCATCGGCTGTGCCATCGGCTCGCTGGGCGAAGGTCCTGTCCGCTATCTGCGTGAACAGGCGGATGATTTTGGCGGTGCGGCACTCTGCACACTCATCGGTGGTAGCAAGACGGCGCCCGACGCCGCCGCGTTCTACAACACCTCACTCATCCGCTATCTCGATTTCAACGACGGCTTCATGGGAAAACTCGCCACCTCGCACCCGAGCGACAACACGGGCGCCGTGATGGCGGCGGCCGAGTACGCCGACGCGAGCGGAGCGGAATTCATGACGGCGCTTGCTCTTTCGTATGAAGTGCAGTGCCGCCTATGCGACAGGGCACCCTATGAGAAAAGAGGCTTCGACCAGCCAATGGCGGGTGCCTACGCCGTGGCGGCGGGCGCTTCGCGCGCCCTGGGGCTGGACGCCGGGAAGACGGCGAACGCCATCGCGCTGAGCGGCGTACGCCAGAACCCCCTGCTCATCACGCGCACGGGCGAACTCTCCCACTGGAAGGGTTTTGCCTACGCGGCGGGCGGGCACAGCGGGGTGCACTCGACGTTTCTTGCCATGCGCGGAGTGACGGGGCCGCTCCTGCTGATGGAAGGCCCTCTGGGCGTTTTCGAGTCCGTGACGGGAGAATTCGATGTCGACTGGTCCGACACTTCCCTGAACAAGATGCTCGAGATCAGCGTGAAGCGATACAACGCAGGGCTTCATTCCCAGACGGCCATCGAGGGCGTGATCGACATGAAACGGGAACACGGCTTTGCGCCCGGGGACATCGAGGACGTCGAAATCGGAATCTATGAGCGAGCCTACTTCATCATGGGCGAGGGCAAGGCGGGTGCGCGCGAGCACGTGCTGAACAAGGAGACGGCGGATCACAGCTTGCCCTACGTGGTTTCCGCCGCCATCATTGACGAACAGGTCCTTCCTGCACAGTACGAGGAAGAGAGAATACGCGCAGACGATGTGCAGACGCTGTTAAGGAAAGTACGTACCACCAACTCCGATGAGATGACGGCCAGGTACCCTGCGCAGTCGCCCGTGCTCATCACCATCACGCTCAGGGACGGGACGGTCCATAAACTGGACAAGCCCACCTGGGAGGGACATTTCTCCACACCGATGAACTGGTCCACGGTGAACGGGAAGTTCGAGGCCTTGAGCGATGCACACACGGACACCGCATTGCGCGGGGAGATTGTGGACGCCGTATCGAGACTCGATTCGATCCGGATAAGGGATCTGACAGCCCTGCTCGAGCGGGTGAACACGCCCGGATAACGAAAGGCACTGCCGGGATCGATATGGATAATGCTGCGCGCTCGAAAGCCCGGGCGACGCATGCCGGTTTCAGGGGAGGTTTGAGATGACCGAATTGGAAGTGACGGTCTATTCGTCAACGTTCTGAGCGCCGTGCAAGGCGGTGAAAGAGTTTCTTTTCCATCATGATGTGGCGTATACGGAAAAACTCGTGGATCAGGACGAAGAAGCACTGGAAGAACTGTTCCAGAGGGCGAACATGCGGGCCACGCCCGTTGTTTTCGTCGGAGAGGAGAAAGTGGTCGGTTTCGACAGGGCGAAGCTCGAAGCGCTTCTGGGGCTCGCTGCCTGAGCGGGATGCGCGTGGTACCCCTGTGCCGCTTCTTCAAAACGAGATGACCCTGAAGGGAACTTGCGCTGGCGTGATCGGTTCGTCATTCGATGTTACATTGTATATAATCCATTTCCCCTAGTTCTGGAGATTCGAAGTGGCTGAGCGTGATTTTGACATCATCATCATAGGGGCGGGACCAGCCGGTCTGACGGCGGGGCTGTATACGGCACGCTCGAAACTGAACGTGGTGTGTTATGAAAAGCTCGCCCCGGGCGGTGAGATTCTCAACACCGAGCACGTGGAAGACTACCCGGGCTTCGAGTTGGTCGGCGGCCAGGAACTTGCGGCCAAGTTCACCGAACACGCCATGAAATTCGGCTTGAAAATCGAGATGGAAGAGGTCACCGAAGTTCGCAAGGACGGGGATGATTTCATCGTCACGACCGACATGGGCGAACGTCGCTGCGGGGCGGTGATCTACACCCCCGGCGGGTACCCGAGAAAGCTCGGCATTCCGGGCGAGGAGAAATACGCGGGCAAGGGTGTAAGCTACTGCGCGCTTTGCGACGGCGCGTTCTTCCAGGATGAGGTCATCACCGTAATCGGCGGCGGGAACAGCGCAGTGGAAGAGGGGCAGTTTCTCACGAAGTATGGTACGAAGGTCTACATCATCCACCGGCGCGATCAATTCCGTGCCCATGCAGTGTTGGTGGACAAGATTCGCGAGAACCCGAAAGTCGAAATCATTACCGACTACGTGCCCGAAGAAGTCATCGGCGATGATCGGGAGATGAAGAAGCTGCGCATCCGGAACGTCAAAACCGACGAGACGCAAGAGATCGATGCCACGGGCCTTTTTGTATTCATCGGTTTCATTCCGAACACGGATTTGATAAAAGATCCTGTGGGAAAGGACGAGGCTGGCTTCATCCTCACGGACCAGAACATGGAAACGAACGTGCCGGGCCTGTTCGTGGCCGGTGATTGCAGAAGCCAGTTGATTCGTCAGATCACCAACGCGTCAGGCGACGCAACGACGGCGGCGGTGGCGGCCGAAAAATATCTCGAGGCCCAGGAAGAGGCCAAAAAGGCCGCGGCGGTTTCATAGAGTTCAAGTCGAGGAGAGGGAAATGGCATTCACCAGAGGGATTCAGAAATTCTTTCTCTGGGACATCGTGAAGGGCATGTCCGCCACGTTGCGGCATATGTTCAAAAAACCCGTCACGCTGCAATATCCGACCGAGCGCTGGGAGCCGCCCGAGCGTTTTCGCGGATTTCTGGGTCTGACGCGCGACTTCAAGACAGGCGAGGAACTCTGCATCGGCTGCCTGAACTGCGAGAAAGCCTGTCCGGTCGACTGCATCACCATAGTCACGGCGGGCAAGGGCCGCGAGATGTATGCCAAGGAGTTCTATATCGACTACATGCGCTGCATGTATTGCGGGCTTTGCACCGAGGCGTGTCCCACGACGCCCAAATCCATCGTTCACACCCACCAGTACGAGACGACCGGATATTTCCGTGACGATCTCGTTTACGAAAAAGAGCGCCTCTACGACGTCTGGGAGAAAGAGGTGAACTACACCGGCCCCAGGCCCTGGGGCAAGCTGTTCGGTCTCAGGAACCAGGAGACAGACATGCGGCCCGAATCTCCTGCCGAGACGGCATCCGCCGAATAGCGGGTTTCTCCGGCGGAGTTCACCCTTGAGTCTTTTCACCGCTGATTTCGGTGACATCCGCTCGGGCAAGGTGGCGGACGTCTACTTCGAACGGACACTGCGGATTCTCGAGGCAAAGGACATCCGAAAAAACGTGCGCGCGGAATTCGCCGCCAAGTCGCTTCCTTCCGGCTGGGGCGTGTTCACGGGCCTGGAGGAAATCCTGCGCCTTCTCGAAGGATTCCCCGTAGACGTTCGCGCTGTGCCTGAGGGAACGGTTTTCCGGCCCTCCCAACCGGTTCTCGAGATTACGGGAACCTATAACGATTTTTGCAGGCTGGAGACCTCGGTCCTGGGGCTGATGTGCCAGGCGAGCGGAATCGCCACCAAGGCGGCGCGGTGCCGCATCGCAGCGGAGGGCAGGCAACTCGTAAGCTTCGGCGCGCGGAGGATGCACCCCGCGATCGCGCCGATGGTCGAGCGCGCGGCCTACGTTGGCGGCTGTGACGGTGTCGCCCTTGTCAGGGGAGCCGAGCTTCTCGAGATTCCGGCGGCGGGTACGATGCCCCACGCACTGGTGATTCTCCTGGGCGGCCTCGTGTCCGCGGCGAGGGCGTTCGATGAGGTTATCGAGCCGGAGGTGGGCCGCGTCGCGCTCGTGGACACGTTCGCCGATGAGCGGTTCGAGGCCTTGGCGGCAGCGCGCGCGCTGACAGACAGGCTCTCCGCCGTGCGCGTGGACACGCCGGCATCGAGGCGGGGAAACCTGCGCGAGATATTGGAAGAAATCCGCTGGGAACTCGACCGGGCGGGTTTCCCGCATGTGAAGCTCTTTGTGAGCGGGGGGCTGGACGAGGAGAAGATTCTCGAACTCAACCCCGTGGTGGACGGCGGCTACGGGGTGGGAACTTCCGTCAGCGCCGCTGCCACGATCGATTTCTCGATGGACATCGTCGAAGTGGATGGCGAGGCTATCGCCAAGCGCGGCAAACACCCCGGTGCAAAACACCTGCTGCGCTGCCGTGACTGCGGAGAGGAGCGTGTCATCCCCATCGACAGACCTTACGGGGATTGCGAATCCTGCGGCGGGGTGATGGAACAACTCCTCGCCAACGTCATGACGGGCGGCGACCGGACAGATGATGCGCCTTCGGCCAGGGAGATCAGAAGCTGCGTTTTGCGCCAGATTCATCGCGTGAGCCTCGATTCATTCTCATGAGCACGAAGGCGGCATGAGAATGGAGACGAAAGAAGGCCAGAGCCGCTTTCAGCCTCTAAGAGATTTTCTCGCAAGGCACGAGCACTTCCTGCTTCTCACCCACATCGGACCGGACGGCGACGGCCTGCTCGCATGCGTCGCGCTCAGCCGCTATCTCCGTGAGATCGGAAAAAACGCCACCGTCGTCACCGAGGGCAGTGTTCCCGCCTTTGTCGCGTCCTTCGACCCGGAAGGACTCGTGCGCTCGCAGGAAGATCTTCTCGCACAGAAAGACTGGGCGGAGCGCTTCGACGCGAGCCTCATTCTCGATACGGGCAAGGCAAGCCGCCTAGGCAGGCTGGAGGAGCCGCTCAGGGCCGCTGGGCTGCCTCTGGCCGTGGTGGATCACCACATCCGCGAGGAAGACAATATCGATTGCCCCTCCGTCATCGACGCAGAAGCTGCCGCGGTGGGCGAGATGATTGCCGATTTCATGGAAGAAGAAGGATATCCATTCGACAATCCCCTCATCACGCGCGCGCTCATGGCGTGCCTGGTCTACGACACGGGCCAGTTCCGCTTCACAAATACCACCAGGCGCACCCTGAACTGGGCGTCTCGTTTCGTGGAGCTCGGCGCGAACCCCGGGGAAGCCTACTCTATCTTCTGGGAGTCGAACGGCGCGGGTTCGGTAAAGCTGCTCGGCGAGTTGATGAACCGCATGACGCTCGACTGCGGGGGGCGCCTCGTATGGTTCACGATGAGTGCCGGGGATCTGAGGCGCTACGGGGTCTCGCGCGATGAGACGGAGGAATACATATCGGTTCCCCGCTCCATAGAGTCCGTAGAGGTCGTCGCCTTTTTGTCCGAACTCGAGAACGGGCGAATCCGCGTAAGCCTGCGCTCGAAGGGCCGGGTGGAGATTCACGACGTGGCACGCATGTTCGGCGGCGGCGGCCACGCCTTCGCCGCGGGCGCGCGCATGCGGCCCCCTCTCGATGAGGCGGCGAGGCTCGTCACTGCCGCGCTCGCCGAGAAGATACGGGACGTTCTCGGTCCCGACTAGAACTGCGCCTAGACGCCGAACTCCTTGAACACACGCAGAGACTCATCCGTCGCGCCCACGGCGTTGGGAGCGCCTGCGTATATTGCGCACACCATGATGATCTCCTGAATCTCTTCTTTCGTCATGCCGATGCGAAGCGCCGCCTTTGCGTGATAGCCGAACTCCCTGTCCCGTCCCAGGGCACACAGGACGGAGAGAATGACGGTTTCACGCATCTTGTCGTCAATGCCGTCACGCGCGTAGAGATCGCCGTACACGGTTTCGGTCACGAACTGGGCGAACGCGGGGCTCGCCTCCGCGAAAGCCTGGCGCCTCTCCTCTCCTTCTTCGCCAAAGATTCTCGCGCGGGTTCTGAGTCCTCTTTCGAGGCGTGATTCTTCGTTCATCAAAACGACCTCCTGTCTGGGGACGGGCGACACACCCGTCCGGAAAATGCGGGCGGCCCCATACGGGCGCACACGGTGGTTTTGCCGGGACGCTTCTTGGAGCTTATATTGAATAACGTATACAGGAGCGCATTTCCACGCCGTCAGGGAGATTCGACGTGAAACTGGACGCCGTGAAATTCGGTCTGGCCGCAGGCATCATCTACGGGGCCCTGTTTTTCCTGTACGCTCTGTTGGGCGCGCTGTTCGGCGTCGGCGGGGAAATGCTGAAAGTGATAGGCGATTTTCATCCAGGCGTTTCCCCCACCTATCCGGGAGCGATCATCGGCGCGGCCTGGGGATTCGCGATAGGTTTTCTTTTCTTCGCAGTACTGGCGTGGATATACAACCGCCTGCTGGGCAGGGAGTAGCGACTTCCTGGCGGGGCCGTCGAAAAAATCCGGGAATTGTATACTTGAATCCACAAGCCTGAACACCTGAATTCAAGAAAACGGACCCTTCGGCCACCGTTTTCCCGGGAGAAAGCCCGTTCCTCACCGCAAAAACGAGAAAAACGTCAAAAAACTTCTTGCTTTCCCACCGGAATATCCCATACCTAGTTCATGATAACGATGCAAAAAGGCGTAGTGGATATGAACCCATCCTCATTTCTCCAGGAAAGGAACCCAGAATGAAATCTGCTGCCGAGATGCGCGAGCACCTGATCGAGAAGGCTAGCGACAGTGAGGAGTTCCGTGCCCGTCTTATCTCCGATCCGAAGGCCGTGATATCGGAGGAGTTAGGAGTAGCGATGCCGGAGAATTTCAACCTGCATGTGATGGAGGACGACGCCGAGAACAGCTATCTCGTCCTTCCGCCTGCGTCCCAGCTCACCGAGGAAGATCTGGAAGCCGCTCAAGGCGCATTTTATCATGAAGATGGAACTCCGTGGGTCTGATCTGTGTGATGAGGAACAGCCGGAAACCGTTCCCGGCGGATATTTGCAGAATTGAGGTCGTGATCCCTGTACGAAAAAAGCTGACACGAACATACGCGAACCTACAATGGAAACAGATTCAACCTTCAGGTCTCGGTGGCCTGCAGGGTTTCTCAGGGTGTTGTTGCCCTGAATGCCGGTTGTCAAAAAGGAGACGGGAAAATGGCTGGCGAGTTCCAGGCCGTGGACGAATTTCATGATTATCTGCGCAACAGGGCGGTAGAGGACGAGGCGTTCAGGGCCCGCCTGCTGTCCGATCCCAGGATGGTGATAGAAGAAGAGCTGGACATGACCATTCCGGAAGGCTTCAGCATCGAGGTGCACGAGGACACGGCCGCGACCGCTCACCTGGTGCTTCCGCCTTCGGCAGTGCTCGCCGAAGAGGACCTGCAAGCCGTCAGCGGGGGCGATATGGACTGGTGCACGTCATCGGGGGCGGTATGAGCTGGCGCAGTCCCATCTAAATGACCAGCGGTCACGACTGAATCGAAAGCAGGGACACACGCACTTGTCTGACGGATTTCAGTTTCGCCAGCAACAGCGCGATAGCCTGTCCTTCGGGAGTTTTCTCGCAGGAATGAGGCAAATGTTTCCGTCGGCCCTGTTGAGCGGCGGAGGGTGGGAACGTATTCAGGTCATGGCGGAACGGCTGCCTGTTGATGTGATCGACCAGCCGTTCGGTTTCGAGTTTGATCTTGACCGAGAATCGGCCAAGGCTGACTTCTGTGTATGCCCGGCGAGCGGCTTCGCCCTTGCCGGGCACTACATTCGTGAGGGGGCCGAGGCACCAGAAGGTTCTGCCGCGGCTGCCCTTGGTGCTTGTCTTGCCCGAGATGAGGACGACCCCGTTTCGTTTCTGTCACGCAGAGACGGTGGTATTATTCTTGAGTACGACGTGCCGGATGTGCTCCCGGAGGAGCCGGCAGTTCCGGGTGTCTTCTTCGTGCCCCGTGCCAAGACTGCAAGTGCTGCCCGGAAGCTCCACGACGATCCATCGGAAACCGTGGCCGCACTTTGGGATGTGGCCGCCTGGCGCGCTGACGCCGAGGAACTGCGCTAGGTCCAACGGGTATACGAGGCTCTCTCCGGTGCCAGTTACTTTGTTCAGGCGGGCGTGTTACCGGGGCGGCAGCAGCGCGCGGTGCGTCTGGCAGTGCATCGTATAGACACCGCCGAACTTCCCGGTCTGCTCGAACAACTGCGCTGGCCGGGCTCTCCTGACGCGGTTATGTCAGTAATCGCGGATACGGAAGACCTTACCCAACCCGGTAGCGTGCTCAGTCTTGATGCCGCCGCGAGCGGCATTTCGCCGCGCGTGGGGCTGGAATTGTTTCGTTCCGTGGAGAGGGCTCGCGTCGACCATGCAGGTTGGCAGCCGATGATCAATCGGTTGGCGGACAGGTCGTGTTGTGTGCCTGCGAAGGCCGAGGGCCTGCGCGCGTGGCCGCGTGCCGAGCGGTTGCTCGGCCCCGGTGGCGTCTATCGGCTTCATTTGACCATCAGCCACATCAAGGTGAGCTTTCCGGGTTTCGCGCCGCGCTTGTCGGCATCTCATGTGCCGATCAGACGTCCGCCTCGCCTGGGTGAGCACACCAGTGAACTGTTGGGCACCGAACTCGCGTTGGACGATGCGCAGATCGATGCACTGCGAGACGCCGGGGTGATCGGCGGCCCGCCGCCATCCGATTGACTTCCCAGACGCCTGGAGGAGGGATATGCCGGCACTGGATGGAATGAAAGTCCTCGACATGACCCAGTACGAGGCGGGCCCAGCGTGCACGCAACTCCTGGCGTGGTTCGGGGCGGAGGTAGTCAAGGTCGAGTCTCCCGAACGAGGCGATGGAGCCCGCGTTTTCTCCCGGGGGGGGCGGCTCCAAAGGTTACGCAGCTTTCTTCTGCGCCTGGAACGCGAACAAGCGCAGCCTGGCGGTGGACCTCCGCAGCCGGCAGGGTCGGGATCTGTTTCTGCGTTTGGTACCGCTGTTCGATGTCCTGGTGGAAAACTACGGACCCGGCGTAGTCGAACGATTCGACATCGGCTACGAAAGGCTCAGCGCCATCAACCCGGGCCTGATCTGCGCCCGGATCAAGGGCTTCGGTGTCAGTGGCCCCTATTCAGGTTTCCCCAGCGTCGATCCGACGGCGCAAGCGGCCGCGGGGGCGTTCTCTGTCAACGGCGAGGCGGCCGGGCCGCCGATGATGCCGGGTCCGCTGATGGCTGATTCGGGCACCGGTCTACAGGCGGCGATGGCAGTGCTGGCGGCTTGGGCGCAGAAGCAGCGGACAGGTGAAGGGCAACTGGTCGAGTTGTCGATGCAGGAGTCGGTAACATACTACCTGCGCTCCCACTTCTTCCGCGCAAGGGACAGAACGCGGGCGGCGCCGCGCACTGGCAACGTATACGGCCTGCCGCCGGCTGGTCTATATCCGTGCAAACCGTTCGGCGCCAATGACTACATCTACCTTCAACCTCTCACCGATGCCCACTGGGACGCTCTGTGCAAGGCCATGGATCGTGACGACATGCGCACCGATCCGCGCTTCTACAGCCAGCGCTGGCGCCTGCAGAACGCTGACGCGCTGCGCGAAGAGATCGGCGCCTGGGCTGCCGAACGTACCAAATACGAGGCCATGGAGACCATCGCCGGCGCCGGCGTGCCCTGTTCCGCATGTCTGGATACGATCGATCTGCACCGGGACCGCCACCTGACCGCGCGCGGTTTCATCCACGAACTGGATCTACCGGTGCATGGAAAGGTGCGAATGCTGGGATTCGCTCCGGGGCCTTCGACATCGTGCGTCACAATGAAGCGCCCGCCCCGCCTCGGCGAGCATACCGACGAAGTACTCAACGAGGAGCTGGACCTGAGCGACGCGGAACTCAAGGCGCTGCACGACGCTGGTGTCATCCGGAACGCCGCTCGTCAGTAACGGACGGGTTGCCCCCCCGCCAGGTGCACCGTTAAGTTATCTGGCGACGCGTCAGGTCGCGAAAGACGCCCGGCATATCGATCAGTTCCGCAAAGGTCCCTTTCCTGCGCCACCCGCCCCTCGTCGAGCAGGTAGATTCGGTCCACCTTGTGGATAGTGGACAGCCGATGGGCAATGACGATGCGGATGACGGCAAGTTGCTCGATCTGCGCATGATCTCTGCCTGGATGTTGTTGTCGAGGGAACTGGTGGTCTCGTAGAGCAGCACAGCGCGGCTGTGCTCCAGGCTGGCCAGCGGTGGGCAGGATCGAGGCCATCTGGCGTCGTTGGGGTATTGCAGTGGAATGCGAAACCGCCAGCATAAACCCGTGGGCTTCGTGGGGCAAAATCCGCACTGCTTCTGAGCGGGCCGGACTATGAAGTATGCAATTTTCGGTTGCGATTGGCGATATTGACACCTTTGATCTATGATCCAGATTGGGTTCGACCTTGATTGGGCGGCCCTGTCCTGTCAACCTGCGACAGGTGGAAAAAGTGACTAAATTCGACCGTATTCCTGGCGTGAGCACAAATCGGAAAGACCTTGAGGCGCGATCGTGGGACTTCGGGCGAATGACCCGCAGGATTCCAGAAGCTGTGACCACGCCGACAACCACCGAGGAAGTGGCCGGGTTCGTGCGCCGGGCGGCCAGAGACGATTTTCAGTTGACTGTTCGAGGGGGAGGTCACTCCCAGGGTGGACAGAGCCTCACGAACCGGGACCTGATGCTGGACATGAAGGATCTCAATCGCGTCGAACTCCAAGGGACGGAATTCGTACGCGCGCAAGGCGGTGCACAGTGGGGCAAAGTAGTAGACACGCTGCGCAGTACGCGGCGGCTACCACCGGTACTCAATGACATCGGCGAAGTGACCGTGGGCGGAACGCTGTCCGCCGGAGGGTTGGGTACCACGTCGCACCGCTACGGGGCGCAGGTCGGACAGGTCGAACAACTCGAGGTGGTGACTGGAACTGGCGAGCGGACACTGTGCTCGGCGACCCAAAACAAAGAACTCTTCGACGCGGTGAGAGGCGGCCAGGGACAGTTCGGCATTATCACTGAGGCGTGGATCCGGCTGAGACCAGTCGGAAGCCGGGTTCGCCTGTACGAGCTCCGCTACCTCGACCTCGATCGGTTCGCCAGTGACCTTGAGCAGTTCGCCGCCGGCGACCGCTTCGATCATTTGCGGGGAGAGGCTAGGGTCCACGAGGGTGAGTTCTTCCTCCACGCCGGTATCGAGTACGACGAGAACCTCGAAGACGCGAAAGCACTGGAAGGATTGCGATTCGACGAGGTTGCATCGACAATAGATACGGCGGAAGTCGGACGTGGACTGATATTTCCAACATCAATGTTTTATTGGAAACATCGCCATCCGTGGCGGGACTGGTTCATGCCATGGGAAACCCTGCGGACGCTGCTCGCCCAACCGTGGCTGGATCACGACTTGTTGCCTCCCGGGCACGGGACCTGGATCGGTGTGTACCCGGTCAGGACGACGGCAATCAACGCTCCACACTTCATGCATCCGCCGGGGAAACGCATGATTTCTTACTCAATCCTTACTGTAGTAGATGAGAGGGATTTAATGCGTGCGTATCGGCTGGTGAGCAAACTGGACGAGATCGATAAGACTCTCGTCGGACTCGGTGGCAAGAGCTATCTTTCAGGTGGTGTGCGTTACGGGCCCACGCAGTGGGCGCAGCACTATGAAGACATGCTAACGAGGGCCATTGGATGGAAGCGGGAATTCGATCCCTTGCAGGTATTTCATAGCAACGGTATGCCGTTCGGCAATGACAGGTCGTCTTGAGAGTCTGTTTCATACCAAACCAACAAACCAATCATCCACCAGTGTTTGTGGCTGGGTTCACTGTTGCCTGGTGTCGTCTCCGGGGGATGCCGTGCGGTTGATTGGTGAAGTCCTTCCAGACCTCGCCGCCAGTGACCTAGACCTCATGTGTTGTTCCTTGGCTTTATAGGTTTTGTGGTGGTCGGCCTGGGTTTTGTGATTTTTCAACTCGTCATACGAAGTGAGATCGGAGAAGTGCGATGTAATGCCCCCACGGTTTGTTTTATTGGAATGGCCGCGACGCGCCCTACCCTCCCCCATATGTCCACAGACAGAAAACTTGATCGCGATCACGACCGAACCTTGGCCTAAATCGTCTGGCCCGTCCGTTACGGTAACCAAGTCAGACAAGGGGTTGTCCACATTGTCTGCATCGACAAAACGACACCGGCGGCTGCCACGTTCAGGCTGTATGGGCTTCCTGTGCCATTGATCGGCTCAACCGGCGATATTCACCGAACGAAATGAGCTTGCCTCGCTGTTCGTCCCAGAGCGCGAGATTCAGCGACTTGAACCCTTCCCGCAACGTGATTCGATGGGCGGACCACAACTCCGGATTCTCGTCGTGACAGCGTTGCAACCGGTAGTTTGGGATGCGAGGACTCAGATGGTGCACGTGATGCAAGCCGAAGCTGGCGGTCAGCCACTGCAACGGTTTCGGGAGTGCGAGCCATGACGAGCCCTGCAATCCTGCGTCGAAGAAATCCCACTCGCCGGCCCTGCACCAGTAGGCGTCTTCGAACTGATGCTGCGTGTGGTTCATCCAGCCAGCGATCGCGCATCCGTAAAGCATGATCATGCCCTGGATGATCAGGACATGCAGGAGAGTTTCGACACCGGCGGCCAGCCAGATGCCCGCCAGCAATACCGCTAGGGCGGCGTTGGTTCGCCATACCGAGCGTCGTTCCCGCGTCTAGGAACGCGGTATGCCGAATGTAAAACGGTGCACGACCACGAACTTCAAAGTAATAAGGATACCGATCATCACGATGGGATTGCGAAGCAAGCGGTACGCGAGCCGGCCCCTCCACTCCCGCGCACTGTATTGGGCTGTCGTGAGGGTGAGGATATCACCGCCCCTGTGACTGTCCAGTTTGCCCGAGTCCGCATGATGAAATGCGTGAGTCGTATTCCAGTAGTCGTAGGGGTTGAGGACCAGCACCGCGAGCGCGTTACCGACAGCGTCGCATGCCCGTCGCGACGTGAAATAGGAGCCGTGGCCGCAGTCATGCTGAATGACGATCAGCCGCACCATCAAACCCGCCGCAGGCAAGGCGATGATCGCGGTCGCCCAATAGCCGATCTCCACACTCTGGAGCAATACGACCCACGCGAGGCCGTACAGGATCAGGGTGACTGCCAGTTGCGACAGACTGCGGCGATTGTCCGCCCCTTCGTAGGGAGCCAATATCTGTCTCCACCGTTCCTTCTACATCGCCTGGCGGATCAACAGGTCAAGGGTACCTAGGGTTGCGTTAGCGGGTTTGGAGGCCACTGTATTTCTCCTGGATTTCCTTGAACGGGTTTGGCCTGAAAGGTCGTGTCCCCTTTCGGGCGCGCTCAGTCAACCATGGGCGAAGCACCTAGCCCTCGTGTCTCCTCAGTTTGAGGCGGAACCTCGCCCGAAATTATGAGCCGGATATTTCATTTTCTGTCCACGCATCATCAAACGTACGCCGAAAAGCGAGCATCCTTGAATAATTCTCATAATACAATATTTATATTGGATTTCAAGAAAAAACAGTGTTTCAGTTGGGACGGGGACCTACCGGATTCATTGACCAGAAAATTCAGACTGAGACGCTGTCGATATCGATTTGTACGTATTGCATCGACAAGGATAATGCATTCTAGGCTGGAGATTGCCTGAAAACGAGGGATATGTCCCAAGGGGTGTGGGATTTGTCGGTGACGAGTTCCTGTGTGGAATATTCCAAACGGCCCGCTGGAGATGTTTGACAGGTTCGGACAATTTACCCGATGGCGTTGGTCGATCACATGGGTTCGTTGCAGGACGCTGGTCAGTCCCGGCCTCGTGTGTGATTCTTGCGCAATGCGGGTCGGCGCTGCCTGCGGGCAGTGCGGTCATCAGTTGATTTCGAGATGCGTTTGCATGAAGAGATGCCGCTATTCAACATGTCAATCGATGTGCCGCGCAATGCACCGATCACTGACTATGTGACAGAATGCGGTCAGTTCAGCGATGCATGCGAAAGTGATCGGAATCTTCCCTCTCGAAACGATGAGTTTCGATCCGTTCCCCTGCCTTGTTTTGCGTCCGTTTTCTTGACGAATTTCACATTCCGCAAAAACGCCTTTGCCAGGTTCTCCATTAAAACAGGGAATGGCAACTATGTAGTCTGACTTATCGAGCTGGCGGAGAGGGAGGGATTCGAACCCTCGAGGCACCTTGTGGGCACCTATACGATTTCCAGTCGTACTCCTTCGGCCTCTCGGACACCTCTCCGCAAGGTGGGGCCGCCACATGAATCATCAGGCGGCCGTGCGGGGGTTTGTATATCACGGAAAATGAGGGGCTGTCAGTCCGCCGTCTCTGTCGCGTCTTGACTTTTTGCCATTCTTCGCTGATTATTCGAAGCACGTCAGAAAGGAGGTGATCCTAATATGAAAATACACTGTAGGGACGAGGTGACCGGAGCCTAGGGGAGATGCCCTCGGGAGATTCCCACGGGTTCATCTTCGCCCAGGCGAATCCCCACCAGGTCACCGAACGATGGGAAACCCCGGTCCATGAGGGCCGGGGTTTTTCACGTCACGTCATTTATAAAGCTTTCATCTTTCACTCCAATTTTTTCAATGCATAAGGAGCATGTTTCATGTCTCAGGCGAGTTGGACAGTCTACCTCTCGGGAGAAGTGCACACGGACTGGCGCGAGCGGATCACCGAGGGTACCGAGAAAGCGGGCCTGCCGGTTACCTTTCTTGCCCCCGTCACAGATCACGGTGCGAGCGATGATTGCGGCGTGTCCATCTTGGGGGATGAGGAAAAATCCTTCTGGAAAGACCGTAAGGGCGCGGGCGTGAACGCCATCAGAACGCGCACGTTGATTGAAAAGGCGGACGTGGTGGTCGTGCGCTTTGGCGATAAATACAAACAGTGGAACGCTGCATTCGATGCGGGTTACGCAGCGGCCCTGGGGAAGGCCATCATTACACTGCACGACCCGGGTCACACCCATGCACTCAAGGAAGTCGATGCCGCCGCCATGGCCGTGGCTGAGGAACCCGATCAGGTGGTGCGGATTCTCAACTACGCCATCAATGGAACTTTATAGAAGGGTCATTTGCAGCAACATATGATTTTCCCTGTTCCCCGGCGTACCTGTATTTCCATGCAGGAATTTGTTTTGGTGATTGATCGCCTAGCAATGCATGCCGACCATATTGCCGGGGAAACAAAAGAAGAATCCATGCAGGAATATCCATTTCGGGTATTCCTGCAAAAGGTGACTCTTCGATATGATTCCCCTCGAATTCCCTCACCTCCCTCGCGAGAGAACCTCGTAGACTTCCGGGTTCACAAGAGTGGACGGCCGCTCGCCCCGAAAATAGGCGAGGACGCATTCGGTCGAATGGCGGAGCGTATTGCGGATCGCGTCCTCCCCCCGGCCGCCGAGATGGGGAGCGAGTACGGCGTTATCGAGCGTGAAGATGGGATGATCGTAATCGGGTGGTTCTTCAGGGAACACGTCGATGCCCGCACCCCGTATGACGCCGTTTTGCAAGGCCTCGGCCACGGCGTCAAGGTCGAATACGGGCCCGCGCGAGGTGTTGAAGACGTAGGCGTCAGGCTTCATGAGGCGTAAGGTCTCGCGGTTGATGATGTGCGTCGTCTCTGGTGTTAAGGGTACGTGACATGTCAGGTAGTCCGATTCCCTCGCCAACTCTTCCAGGCTTACGAAACGCACGCCGAGTCCGGCGGCCGTTTCCTCATCACGCACGATATCGTGGGCGATCACGTTCATGTCGAAGGCGACGGCCCTTTTTGCCACCTGTCTGCCGATGTTGCCGAAACCCAGTATTCCCATCGTCATTCCGTTCAAAGGGCGCATGGGCGGCTGAATCTCCCGCCAAAGGCCTTTTCTGATGTTCATGTCCAGCCAGCCGATGCGCCGGACGGCACAGAGCAGGAGGCCGAACAGGTGCTCGGCCACGGACTGTGAGTTCTGTCCCGCCGCGTTCGTGACGAGTATGCCCCGCTCGGTGGCCGCAGCGACGTCCACGTTGTTCACGCCCACGCCGGCTCGCGCGATGATTTTCACATCGGGTGTATTGTCCATGACGTTGGCTGTATAGGGCTCCGCTCCTGCGATGACGGCGGTGACGCCCGGCAGCGCTGCGATCACGTCTTCTTCGGGCATGTAGCCCTGGCATTCGTCGAGGCGGACCTTGAGCCCTTCCTCCACCAGTGACTGGAACATCTCCATGGGGTCATCGAAGTTTAGTATGAATGGGGTTCCCACCCAGACCACGGGTTTATCGCTCATTCGTATTGGTCTCCATTTCATTCCCGTTTTTTCTCGGCGATGTACGAAACTCAGCGCCTTATCTGCCCCGCCAAACGGGTTTTCTCTTCTCGCGGAAGGCAAGGATGCCTTCCCTGGAATCCTCCGTGTGCAGGATGCGGTTCGCCACGTCGCGTGACATGTAGACCCTGTCGCGATAGCCCAGGTCCTCGCCCCGGCGCGCCGCTTCCTTGATGGCGCACACCGCCATCGGAGCGGCTTCGAGAATCTCTTGCGCGTAGCGTTCCGCCGTCGGGAGAAGTTCCTCGTGTGATACCACCTCGGTGGCAATGCCAAGACGGAGGCACTCCTCGGCAGGGATGAACTTGCCGCGCATGAGGTAGCTCATCGCCTGCGTCCAGGGAATCGAATGCGCGCACATGGACGGGCCGCTCACCGAAGATATTCCCCTTAGCGCCTGCGGCCAGCCCATGGAAGCGCGCTCGGAAAAAATGAGAATGTCCGAGTTCAGTGCAAAGCCCGCTCCCTGGGCGAGGCAGGGACCGTTGATGGCGCAGATGACCGGCTTGTAGAGATAGCGCAGGTAGAGGTAGAGTCCGTCGTTCGACATCACCTCTGCGTCGCCTTCCGGCATCTTTTCCACGATGTCCTTGCCCGAGCAGAACACGTCACCCGCCGCCGTTATGATGGCTACCCAGATGTCGGGATTGTGCTTGATGTCCACATAGGCGTCCTGCACCTCCTTGCGCATGGCATAGTTGATGGCGTTTTTCTTTTCCGGCCGGTTCAGGGTGAGATACGCGACGTGGTTTTTCACTTCATACGTGGTTGCTTCGCGGTTCGCCATGGACGGGATTCCTTTTTCTGGTGGATACGGGAGCGACGCTTTCCGCTCCTGGAATTCTAATGAGATAGGGGGACATTGTACCCAAAACCACCCGTATGCGCGCTCCTCGCACGGAAATTTCCTTCACCGGAGACTTGTGAGAAACTCAACTCCATCGCTCAAAGCAAATCTACCGAACCGATAGGAGAAGCCACATGCGCGTCGTCGACGTCATCGCAGAAATCCTCAAGTGCGAAGGGGTGAACCACCTGAACTGCTATCCCACGACTGTCCTGATCGAGGCGGCCGCCCGGACAGGGATACGACCCATCGTTTGCCGCCAGGAACGCGTGGGTATCGGCATCGCCGATGGTTTCGCCCGCGTCACAAACGGGGCGTCGCCTTCGGTTTTCGCCATGCAGTACGGACCGGGGGCGGAAAACGCCTTTCCGGGCATCTCGACCGCATATTCGGATTCCACGCCCATGTTGCTGATTCCCCTGGGGCATGTCAGGTTGCGCGACCGCGTGTTCCCCATGTTCAGTTCGGTCGACTCCTACGCCTCGGTGACAAAATCGGCCGAGCAGATAAACACGCCCGAGCGAACACTTGACGCCATGCGCCGCGCATTTCACGCACTCAGGAACGGGCGCCCCGGTCCCGTTCTCGTGGAGTTGCCCGCTGACGTGGCGGGAATGGAGGTCAGCGAAGAAATGCTCGAACGCTATACGCCCGTGAAGCGCGCACGCTCCCAGGCGGATCCACAGGATATAGAGAGCGCTGCAGATGCGCTGCTGGCGGCAGAGCGCCCGGCGATCATAGCGGGCGCGGGTGTGCTCTACGCCGAGGCGACGGATGAGTTGGATGAACTTGTGGAACTTCTCCAGATTCCCGTCATGACCACCATGGAGGGCAAGAGCGCGATCTCCGAACTCAATCATCCCCTGGCGCTCGGCGTCGCCTCGAGCGTCATGAGCGGTCCCGCCTATCATTTCCTGAAAGATTCAGACCTCGTGTTCGCCGTCGGATCGAGTCTCACCGACCATGGGCTCGCCACGCCCGTTCCCGGCGGAAAAACCATAATCCACGCGACGAACGACCCCGTTGACCTGAACAAGAGTCATCACGCTGCCCACCCCGTGCTCGGGGACGCGAAACTCGTACTGCGGCAGTTCATCGACTGCTGCGCCGAGCGGGTGAAGGGAATGGAAAGGGGAAAGGGAGTGAAGGCGCAGGTGGCGCAGATGCGGAAGGTCTGGCTCGATGAGTGGGGGCCAAAGCTCACATCTGAAGAGGCGCCTATCAACCCCTACCGCGTCATTTGGGAATTGATGCAGAATGTGCCGCCCGCGGAGGCCATCGTGACCCACGATTCGGGGAACCCACGATACGAGACGCTGCCCCTGTACCAATGCGACGGACCGAGGTCTTATCTCGGCTGGGGGAAATCCCACCAACTCGGCACGGGGCTCGGTCTCGCCATGGGCGCCAGGCTCGCCGCGCCCGATAAATTCTGCGTAAACTTCATGGGTGATGCGGCCTTCGGCATGACGGGTCTCGATTTCGAGACCGCCGTTCGCGAGAACCTGCCCATCTGCACGGTGGTGCTCAAGAACTCCACCATGGCGGTGGAGACCAGACACATGACGATTTCGCATGAAAAATACGGTACGCGCGACGTGGGCGGCGAGTATGCCGACATCGCGAGGGCGCTGGGTGGCTGGGCGAAGCGTGTGGAAGACCCGGCGGAAGTCGGCACGGCGTTCTTGGAAGCGAGGCGAAAGACCGAAGAAGGAACGCCTGCTCTGCTCGAGTTCATCACGAGCGAAGAATTGGCCTACTCCCACGCCCATCCGTTCAACTGATGGCGACGCGGACTAGACCTCGACGACGATCTTGCCCATCTGCGCGTTCGACTCCATGAATTTGTGCGCTTCCACCATGTCGTCGAGCGGAAATGTCCTGGCGATGAGGGGCTTCAGCGCGCCCGATTCTAGGCCGTCATAGATAAACTTCTTCCCTTTCTCCCTTTTTTCCGGGAACTTCGTGATCTCCATGATCGTATAGCACCGGAAGGTCAGTCCTTTCCTGAGAGACGGAAACAGGGGGATTACCGCAGGCTCGGGCGAGAGACGGCCGTACAGGAAGATCGAACCCTGATAGGCGGCCGCATCGGCGAGTTTTTCCAGAGAGGAGCCGACGACGGGGTCGAAGATGACATCGGCGCCCGCGCCTCCCGTGATTTCCTTGACCGACTGCGCCAGGTCCTCCTCTTCGGTGACGACAACGTGGTCGGCGCCCGCGTTCAGGATGAAATCCTTCTTGCCCGATCCGCGCGTCGTGGCGATCACCCGTGCACCCACTGATTTCGCAATCTGGGTTGCCGCGACCCCGACGCTGCTGCTTGCCGCTGTGAGCAGTACGGTGTCCCCTTCCTTCACCCGCCCGAATTCAATGAGCGCGCCGTATGCAGTGAAATACTGCATCCATATGGCCGCACCCTCGGCGGGCGTCAGGTTGTCGGGATAGCGGGCGGCTGCGAACGCAGGCACGACCGCCTGCTCGCCGTCCACTCCGTGTTCCACCATCGAGAAACAGGGAATCGTGCTCACCCGATCCCCTATGGACAGACCCTCCACGCCAGGGCCCAGGGCGTCTATCGCTCCGCAGGCCTCGTAGCCTATTCGGCAGGGGAACACGGGTTTGTCGTGGTAGTGTCCCTCTCGGAAGAGAACCTCCGCCCGGTTGAGTCCCATAGCCTCTACGGCGATGCGCACCTCACCCTCGCCCGGTTCCAGATCCGGAACCTCGGCCACGTGCAGCACGTCCACGCCACCTAATTCGTCGAACAAAACGGCTTTCGGCATGTCTTCTATCTCCTCTGGTCTCGTTTGCAGGTGCGATCCCGATGGCCCGTTCCCGTGCCCGCCCGTTCGGGTAGACCCGCTTACACCTCGACGACGATCTTGCCCATCTGCTCGTTCGATTCCATGTATTTGTACGCCCCCACGATGTCGTCTAGCGGGAACGTCCTGGCGATGATGGGCCTGAACGCGCCCGATTCGAGGCCGTCAAAAATGAATTTTCTCGCCTGTTCTCTCAGGTTTTCGTCTCTGGATATTTCCATGATTGTATAACCCCTGAAGGTAAGTCCTTTCCTGATAGCCGGGTACAGGGGCAAAACCGGAGGATCGGGCGATAGGTGGCCGTAGGAGAAAATCGTGCCGTGGTAGGCGGCCGCTTCTGCGAGAACCGGAAGATATGACCCGACGACGGGATCGAAAATGACATCGGCACCCGTGCCTCCCGTGATGTCCATCACAGATGCCGCCAAATCCTCCTCATCCGTCACGACGACGCGCTCTGCCCCGATGTTCAGGAGAAAATCCTTCTTCCCCGCTCCGCGCGTCGTGGCAATGGGCCGCGCGCCCAGGGATTTCACAATCTAGATCGCCGCGATCCCGACGCTGCTGCTCGCTGCGGTGATGAGGACGTTGTCTCCCTTCTTCACCCGCCCGTATTCGACGATTGCGCCATATGCCGTCATGTACGCCATCCAGATGGCGGCGCCCTTTACGGACGTGAGGTTGTCGGGATAGCGGGCGGCTGCGAACGCAGGCACGACAGCCTGCTCGCCGCACACCCCGTGTTCTATCATCGAAAAACACGGAATCGTGCTCACGCGATCCCCTACGGACAGACCCTCCACGCCAGGCCCGACTGCGTCTATCACTCCGCAGGTCTCGTAACCGATTCGGGACGGGAACACGGGCATTACGTGGTAGACGCCCTCGCGGAACATGATCTCCGCCCGGTTGAGCCCGAGCGCCTCCACCTTGATGCGAACCTCGCCCTTGCCCTCCTCGAGATCGGGAACCTCGGCGACGCGGAGCACATCCGCACCGCCTGATTCATCAAACAAAACGGCCTTCGGCATACCTTCATCCTCCCAGGGTTTCGTTTACAGGGCCGGGCCGATGGGCCATTCGAGGACCGTCACCCCCAGAAACCACAGGGGCTCGATCCGGTAGGTCCACAGATTTGCCCCGGTGTCTCCGGCAAGGGCCGCGGCGGATATCCATGTCGTGATCTCGTTGCCGCCGTTTCCGCCCGCATCTATTTTGGCCTGCGGCCACGCGGCGAGATCCTTCGCGGCCGCACCACACAGCAAATCGATCACCTCGCGATCCCACATCTCGTCGATATCGCCCTGCTCGGGAGTTCCAATCCAGTGCGAGGGCGCGCCCGTCGCCAATATGGCCATACGCTCGAGGCCTGCATAATCCTCGAGTAATCGCCTGAGCGAGAGGCCAAGATCGTATGCCCTCGCGGCAGGCGGCAGGGGCGGAGCCACGGTGTTTTGAAGAACAGGAACGATGGGAAGCCCCGTATCGCCCATAAGCGCCATAGGCGATACGAAGGAATGATCCAGCGCCAGTTCGCGGCACAGAAGAGGATCGAAGCCAGCCGCCAGAAGCCCCCGTGCGAGATGGGAGGCCAGCGCTTCCGCACCCTCGTATACGTCGCTCGGCAAGAAGGGTTCCGTCTCGACAGGGCCGAACCTGGCCCCCACGCCTATCGCCAGGGCAGGGTATCTGTCCATGGAGAAGGCGTGCAGATGGTCGTTCCCCAGCAGGACCATTGCCTGGGCGCCCCGCGCTACGATCTCCCGGGCCATTCTGCGGTAGGAGGAGAAGACCTCTTCTCGCACGTCTTCGGCGGGCGCGTCATGTCTCAGCAGGAAAAGAGGCGTATGGCTCGCCGCGAAGGCTCCGGTGATCTTCGCCATCCTAAATCTCCCCCTCGTCTGGACGCGGATAGGAAAAACCCGCCAGCGCCGCCCTGAAATCCTCGTCCGTTATCCCCGCGCGCATCTGCAGCACGCGCAGCAGGTAGGGGTTCGCGCCAAACGACCAGAGTGCCCGCACGTCGGAATCGCGGACCGCCGATAACTCCGCGTCGGTGACGTCATACCCGCGCGCGAATTCGTGCGGATCGCGCAGGAACGCCTCACGCCTGGCGAGCGGTTGAATATCGTGGATCAATCGATTCAATGATAATTTCGACATGGAGGAAGCCTACAGGAGAAACCCGTGAAAATAAATCATCCAAACGGTCTGAGACGTCACTTGCAGATGAGGGTCAGCCGGGGCAACTACGTACTGATCGATTCGTCTCCGGCGTGGTTATGGTCCTACCGTCTTGTCGGACAGGGAGCGCATCATGGGATGCATGCCAGACCCGACTCTTCCGCCGGGGCGCGGAAAACCGGGCAAGGAAATGATGCCCGAAAAAGCGAGGGGCTTCAAACTTTTGGGACACTGCGATTTCGGCGGCCGCAACAAGGGCGACGTCATTCAGCTTCCCGTGAAGGATGGTTTCATTCCCTGCGGCCACATGGGCATGTCGGGCACGGGCGTCATCGACGCATCGAACCCCAGAAAACCTAGGGTCATGAACCAGATTCCCGCCCCTCGGAACACGCACAACAACAAGCTCCAGATTGTCGGCGGCATCATGGTCGTCAACAACGAGCAGTTCGGCGGACGAGGCCCTGAGCCATTAAGGCGGGAATCGACATGTACGACGCTTCGAACCCGCCCGAACTTTGTCCGCTGGGGTATTTCCACACAGGCGGGCGCGGTGTTCACCGATTATGGTTCGGCGACGGCCGCTACACCTTCCTGACGACCGGGGACGATGAATTTATCGATCAGTTCCTGAAGATCATCGATTTGAAAGACCCCATACAGCCTAGGGAGGCGGGCTGTTGGGCGATACCGGGGATGCATAACGACGAGGAGCGTGATCGGTACCGGATGGGACAGTTCCGCTTTAAGAGAAACCATGAAGATGAATACATCCCGCCTGGCGGAGAAGTGCCCGAAGAGATTGGGAAAAAACGCGTCTGCGTGTACATGTATATGGATGTGGACGACATGTCTGCGGCACGTGGTGGGATCCTCGCTTCATCATCCTCGACATCTCGGTCATCATGAACCCCATCCTCATCAGGGGAATTGCTTTTCAGGAATGACGGACGACCTGTCCATCAATGAAATATGAGCGAAAGCAAAAGGGACCGAGCGTGACCCTGTGTTTTTCCTGCTGCATTGCCCGCAGAAGTGATCTCAATCCCTGCGTCTTTGTGCCGGTATCCCGTCGAATACAACACGGGAACATGCCCGCCGGCACCATCGGGCAAACCGCGGGATTCCGGCCTGAAGCGCATATGACCGAACCCGGGAGAGACGATTGCAGGGCCGCTTCCATGGAATCCTTCGGGGAGATCCAGCTGATTCCGGCCCTTGCCCTTGAGGAGATACCGCGGAAAACAGTGGTCCGGGCGCATCTGCGATACAGTTGCATTTTGCATCCGTTCGGATGCCCCCATCCATGGTCCTGTTCAAGAGGTCGTGTCCTTTGTCGCCGCATGCAGGTTTCCCTCCATTCCCTGTCCGATCCGCTCTTGCCCTTGCCCTGCAGCGGGAAACGCAGTAACATTATTCATCATCAGTTATCAAGGTTTGACCTGCGGCGTCCTCGGAGAACGTGGCTGCCGCCTGCCCAAAGGGAGGAAAGTTGCAACATGAACGGAATTTGGAATTTCTTCGGCATTTTGAACTTGACAAGCCGGGCGGGTGCCAGCAACATCGACGCAGGCCAGTCTTTCCGCCTGAATCCTGTTCTTCCCTTCCCGCCGACGGGCGCTCCGCTTCCCGCGGTCGCGCACCATCCTTCAGAAGTTACGGCCTCTGCACCCTTGGCATCCTGCTGCTGACCTTCCTGCTCGCCGGCCCGGCCGCCGCGGACAACTAATGCGGCGACCCGCCCACCACCGGCAACCCCAGAGTCATCACCTGCAGCGATTCCACCTACGACCCGGGTCCCAACGACGACCCCGGCATCGAGTATGAATTCGATGCCTCCGACGAAAACAACTACACCATCAACGTCTCCGGCACCATTGCTGTCAACACGACAGCCGAGGATGACTACGGCCTTTATGGAATACACAAGGGCGGCGGCGACCTCACGATCAGGATGACCGGCGGCAGCATTGGGACCACTGGGAACTATGCCTCCGGCATCTTCGGATACATTTTCAGTTCTGGCTCAACCGGCGATGTCTGGATCGAACTGAAGGACAACGGCTCCATCGAGACGGCAGGACAGCAGGCCCACGGGATCTACGGAAACCACACCGGAGGCTCCGGCGATCTCGTCATCAGCCTTGCGGACACGAACAGCAACGCCGAGACCACCAGCATCACGACGGAAGGAAATAGCGCCAACGGCATATACGGGCGGTTGACCGGAGCGGGCTCCATCACCATTGACGTGACCGGCGGCCAGATCAGCACGGGCAAGGAGAACGACGACGGGACCGTAACCGTAATGGCCAGTCACGGCATCTTCGGAGACCACGAAGGCGCCAGCGGCCTCACCATCAACCTGACCGGCGGCGACATCGCAACGATAGGGGGGAACTCCTACGGCATCTACGGCAGCCACGCCGGCGAGGGCGCCCTCTCCATCACCATGTCGGGCGGCAGCATCGACACGGACGGGATCTCCGCCCACGGCCTTCATGGCTACCATGAACACAACACGGCCCTCGCCATCACCATGTCCGGGGGCACCATCCAGACCGGCAAGGTGAACACTGACGGAAGCGTTACCGGAAATTCCGCCTACGGCATCCACGGGCGGCACGCCGGGGAAGACCTCGCCACTTCCAGCCTCACCATAGGCATGACCGGCGGCAGCATCATGACCGGTGGCGGTCACGGCATCGCCGGGGTACACCGCAGCGGCACCATCGACGTCACCGTGTCGGGCGGCCGCATCGTGACCACCGGCAGCGGCGCGAACCATATCCATTTCGCCGCTACGGACGCGGCCAGGACCCTGACGCTTCGCAGGGCCCGGCTGATACGCCCGGCCGACGCCGGCGGCAGTTACGGAAGTCGATCCTCTTCGGGGGCGACGCCGACGACAGACTGACCATTGAAGGGCACATCGAGCAGACCACGATCCGGGGCGATGTGGCGTTCGGCGGCGGCAGCGACACGCTTGTCTTCAGTACCTGCCGGGAGGCCGATATCAGCGAGAACACTGCCTGCGAGGAGCAGACAGCCAGCGCGGGCGATCTCACCCTGAGCCATACCACCGGGATGTTTACCGGGCTGGAGAGCATCCGCAAGATCGGCTCGGGCACAGCTCGGCTGACCGATCTGGGCGCGGCGGGTGCGATGATGTCGCTGGAGGACGGCGACCTGCGCCTGACGGAGGCCGTCCTGGAGGGGTATCCGGTGCGCAGGGGAAGCGGTCCGGACGGGCGTTCGGTGAGGTTCGGGCTCCGCGGGGGTTCCGGAACCCGCGCCGTCTCCCTCGACATGGACCTGCGTCTCGGGGCGTCGGTGGCCCCCCTCGCCGAGGCGTTCTCGGATTCCCGGGACGAATCGGCCGAGGTCGAGCTCACGGGCGAGGTCTACGCGGCCGGTCTGGGCTGGCGGGGAGACGCGTTTTTCTCCGACGTGGCGCTCGCCCACGGCCGCTCGCGCGTATCATCACGGACGCTGGAGGCCACTGGCCTGTTCAGGGGCTCGTTCGACGTGAAGCAGACCCATGCCGAAGCGAGGGCAGGTCGGCTGTTCCCCGCCGGAGGCATGCGCATCACCCCGTCGGTGTCGGTGTTCGCCGGTTCCCTGGACCACGGGGGCCACACGGCGGAGGGCGCGGTGATGAGGGCCGAGATCCCGGGCTACTCGCAGGACTACCGGGGATGTCGGGCCGGGGTGGAGGTCGCGACGGCGGAGTGGCTGGAACTCTCCCCCGCGCTGCGCTGGCGGCCCGACCTGCAACTGGATCTGGCACACACCACGACGGACGGACCGGAGACGCTGACGGTGCGCAAGGCGGACCATGCCGGGGTCATAAGCTTCCCCGAGAAAAAACGGGTGATCGGCGTGCCCCGGGAGGCGTTCCGCCTCGGTCTGGGCGTCACGCTGAAAGGCAGTTCGGATGCCTGGAGCCTGCGCCTCGGTTACCGGGGAGAATGGACCGGCGGCGAGGACGAATGGGCCGGCCGTGAGGACGAACATTCCGTGCAGGCGGGCTTCTCGATACGGTTCTAGAACCACTTCCCGACAGCCCGGCAGTCCCCGTGACTGCCGGGCTGTCGGGCGGGGCAGTGGATCCCGGTCGGGCCCGAGGCGAAGCACCGACCGGGAAACGTCTTTCGGGCAGCACGCAACCCCTCCCCGTAACAGGTTAACCTGGATATATGTCTCCCCTTATCAACCACACCCAGTGGCCGCCCAGGGAGAACTCGGCCATGCGTTCTGTGTTGCCCTTGCCTGAATGAAACATCTGTATTGTTTCCGATGAATGCATGGTAGAGGACATGGAGGGTATCCAGAAGCAAGCCCGCGTGATGGCTATATCGGATGAGAACCCCCCCAAAGGCGCTCTCCACCTTCCTGCAGCCCGAAGGTGATTACGACGAGCGCTGCGGACGGCAAGGCCTATATCAGCCAACACCTCGGCGCTGGCGTTTGGATTCCTGAGTCCGACTTTTGGGGGCGAGAATCGTTCAACGCCAGAGAAATGAATGAGATAATTTATTGAACGACCTTACACATATTTTCCTGGATATTGAACATGATCTTGACAATTGGGACGATGCCTGTCAGCGTTCGCTCGGCTCCCGAGAAAAACGGACTCGCGTTCAACGATTCGCACGAGGCCGCTACCGCGCTTGATGTGCTGGCCCGATGATTCCTGCCCCGGGGTCAGCCTGATTTTCATAACTTCATGGAAACGTTCGGCTTCTCGCCACAGGCCTGTTTCTTCGATCTCGGCCTGCTGTTCTATACGGGCGCTCGTTTCACCGGCGACAGATTCGGTGTCACTGATACTTTCGATGGTTTTGATCGTCCCTTCCGCTGTACTTTCGATGTCTCGGGTTATCAGCACTGCGGAAATGACGCGACGAACCCCGCCACCGCTGAGCCGTCGGTCTTCCGCCGCGATCCGATCGACAGGTTTGACCCCCATGCGGTGGAGGTAGCTCGCCGGAATGGCGTTCCCCTCGGATATATCCATTATCCACGGCTGTTCGTAATCGCCGATATCGATCTTGCCATGCAAAAGGTTCGCGCAGTTTCAGTATCCCCGCGTCTCGGTTGCCTTGGTTATTCCAGCCCCAGTTTCTCACCGAAAAACGCGAGCGTCTTCTCCCAGGAGTCCTCGCTTTGCGCGGCGCGGAAGCGCTCGGGGTGGTCCTCCCACTGAAATGCGTGGCCCGCGCCGTCGTAGCGGTGAAAGACGTATTCCACGCCCGCGTTCCTGAGCGCCGCCTCATAGTCGTCCACATCCTCGGGCGAGGGGTTCTGATCCTCGTTTCCGAAGATGCCGATGACGGGGCGCACGATGTTCGCTGTCAGTTCGATGGCGGGCGGATTGCCCGCGCCGCGTACTTCCTTCACGCCGCCGCCGTAGAAGACCGCGCATGCGGCGTAGCGCGAATCCGTGCATGCGCCCAGCCAGCTCACGCGCCCGCCCCAGCAATGCCCGACGATGCCGATCCTTGCCGCGTCCACGCTATCGAGCGCCGCCAGGGCGTCGAAGCCCGCTTTCAGGTCGAGTGTCGTCTGCGCGTCGTTGAACTCGTCACGTTTTATCTGCATGTCGTCTTCTTTCGACCACCAGTGGTAGAGAAACGGAACGGACACCGCGTAGCCGTTCGCCCGGTAGCGCTCCGCAGTCTTGAGGGTGAAGGGGTCGCCCTCGATTCCCTGATGACCCGGTATGTGCTGGCAGAGCACCAGTCCCGGATGCGGACCGTCGCCTTCGGGTTCATACAGGAAAATCTCCATCTCGCTGCCCTGGACCTGCGTCGTCTCGATTCGATACGTCATTTTTTCTTTTCTCCCTGTTGAAATATGAAGCCGCTTTGTTTTGCCCAAAGACTATTACAGGAAACTTCTTCTTCGTGCATGACCGCCAGTGCTCGCGCCGACGCTCGCGCTTCAGGCGTCCTCGAACACCAGGTTCTGTGGCTTTCCCCGGACAAAAGCCTCCACGTTGTCCACTGCCATGCGTGCCTCTCGCTCCACCGCCCCTTCGGTATGCGCAGCGACGTGCGGAGTCAGGATCACGTTATCCAGCGAACGGAAAGGAGAGTGTTCCGGCAAGGGTTCTTCCGGTTCGAACACGTCGAGGCCCGCGCCGGCGATTCTCTTTTCCCGCAGTGCTTCGAGCAGGGCGTCCATGTCCACGAGCGCCGCGCGGGAGGTGTTGATCAAAAACGCCTCGGGTTTCATCTGCGCGATTCGCTCGCGGGAGATGATGCCCCTGGTCTCCGACGTCGCGTGAAGCTGGACCGTCACGAAATCGGCAAGCATGCATTCATCGAGAGTGGCCGCGTGCGCACCGGCCCCGGCAGCGCGCGCGGGCGTCATGTGTTTCGACCACGCGAGCACTTCCATCCCGAAGCCACGCGCCATGGGGACGACCTTGCTCCCGATGTGCCCGAAGCCGATCACAGAGAGCGTCTTGCCCAGAAGCTCCACGCCCCGGATGCGTCGCCACTCCCCCGCACGCATGGCTGGTCCCTGGCAGGGAAGCCGCTTCGCGAGGGCGAGCACCATCATCATCGTGTGCTCGGCCACCGATGGACTTCCCGCCCCGGGCGTCACGGAGACCGAAACGCCGTGCTCACGCGCGCCCTTCATGTTCACCGCACGGGGGCGCGTTCCCCATATGGAGATGAAGCGAAGCGCACGCGCGGCGTCGAGCAGTGTCGTGTTCCTGAAGTCCGTCTGAAAGCGCACGGTCAAGATGACCTCTGCGTCGGTGATGCGCTCGATCATCTCTTCCTCATTTTCCGGACGCTCGGTGAAATGTGCCACCTCGCCCAGTTTCTCGAG
This sequence comes from bacterium, assembly GCA_965200245.1. Lineage (GTDB taxonomy): Bacteria > UBA8248 > UBA8248 > UBA8248 > UBA8248 > Bin107. Next base: position 1,336,512 of record CBDATS010000004.1, read on the forward strand.
ACGCGCGAGATGGGGCGAGTTCCTGAACTCTTCTCCATAGTCATCGGGAATCACGATTTTCATGCACATACGCTCCGGTCAGCACCTTCGTGGGCAGCGAGGCGCCTCATCCATTCACGGGTTTACGCATCCATGGTATACCCCAATATGATTGACAGAAAATATCGACTCAAGTAGTGCTATGGAATCGGACGAAACATCGTCTCCCTCCCCGCATTCGGAGGATGTATCCGAACGCCATGATGCCGGATCTGAGCCCCGAAGAATCCGAGATGGTACGCCGTGCGCGTGCAATCGCCCGCGAGGACATCCTTCCCATCGCCGCCGAGAGGGACAGAAACTACGCGCCGGGCGAGGCCTATCCCTGGCATATCGCTGATAAGCTTGATGCCGCGGGCTTGAGGACACTCACCGTGCCCGAGAAATTCGGTGGCTTCGGCGCGCGCCATCTGGTACAGGCGATGGTGGCCGAGGAGATCGCCTACGGTGATCTGGGTGTCGCCGTTTCGATGGATCAGACCTACAAGTTCACACAACTTCTCACGAACGAGACCACGCAGGCGCAGCGCGATTTGTACCTCGAGGACTTCATGAGCGATCCCCGGGCGCTCCTCGCCCTTGCCACGACGGAACCCCAAAGCGGAACCGACACTTTCCTAATGTACGACGCGCCTCACGCAGGACCGCGCATGACAGCGAAGCGGGAGGGCGATTTCCATGTCCTGAACGGGACCAAGCACTACATCTCAAACGGCGGCTTGGCGAAGTATTATTTCATCTTTGCACGCACCGCGCCCGAGAGGAAAATGAGCGAGGGACTTACCTGTTTTCTCGTGCCGCGCGACACCGAGGGTTTCGAGATCGGGGAGGCGCACTCGAAGCTTGGCAGGCGCCTTCTGCAGAACGGCGAACTCGTGCTCAGAAACTGCCGCGTACCCGCGCACAATCTCTTCGGCGAGTGGAACGGGGGACTCTCCATTCTGAAACGCATGGTGAGCGGCGCGCTCATTCCGGTGATGGGTCCCTCGCGCCTCGCGTATGACCTCGCGCGGAGCGCGGCGCAGGAGAACGGCGCTGCGAGTGAACAGTGGGCGCAGATGGCGTTCACGGAAATGTATATGCTGATTGAGGCGGCGCGAACCTACCTGTATTCTGCGGCCTGGCATGCGGAAAAACCGACGGACGATTCAAAGCGCCGCCTGATGTCCAAGGTGTTCGCCTCGGAGGCGGGCATCAGGGTATGCCGCATGGCGATGGAACTTTGGGGAAGGACGGGCGCGACACGGCGCGATGACGGGCCGACGCCAGAGAAATGCTGGCGCGACGTCCTGAGCTATTTGCATGGCTTCGGCACGAACGAGGCCGTCAAGCTGAAGGCCGCGCCGCTTTTGGCCCCCGCCGGAGTGGATGAGTGGTAAAGCGGAATTGACGAGGTTTTCGTCACACACCTGAAAAGGAGATTGAAATGCCTTCGTACAGGAAATCGGACTCACGCGCCTACTGCAGGGAAAACATGAAGGGAATCTGGGCCGCCATCCCCTATCCGTTCGATGAGAACGACAACATCGACGAGGCGGGCCTGCGTGTCGACATCCGCCACTATATCGACAATCTCGACATCAAGGGATTTTTCGTCGGCGGCATGATCGGTGAATTCTGGTGCCTCACCAAGGAAGAGCGCCTGAGGGGCCAGGCGATCGCCTGCGACGAGGCGGGAGACGTGCCCATCATCGCGCATACTGGCCACACCTCGGCCAAAGAGGCCATCGAACTCACCAACGCGGCGATCGAGGCGGGCGCGACCTACGCGATTCTGGCGAACCCCTATCTCGGGGCGCAGGGCATCCCCGAGCGCGTTCGCGCGTATTTCAGGGAGTTCTGCAGCAACGTGGACATCGGGGTGTCCCTGTTCAACACGGCGGCGGCCGGCTATTCCCTCTCGCCGACGCTGGTACGTCAGATCGTCGACGACAACGAGAACCTGTGCTGCATCAAGAACGCGCAGCCCAAATACCACTGCGACGAGGTGCGTGAAGCCGTCGGCGAGGACATCGTCGTGAGCGATCCGATGGAGACCCAGTGGTTCTTCAACCGCGCTTATCACAGGCAGCAAACCTACATGAGCGGACCCGACCCGTTCCTCATCCAGCGCACGGGCAATCTCGGGATGCAGAAATATACCGATCTGATCGACGAGGGGAACCTGGAAGAAGCCTGGACCGCGCGCGAATCCATGAACCCGATTCGCCGTGTGGCCGACAAATGGCTGTGGGAACCCTGGGCGAGAGGAGCGTTCCCCATCGCCGCGCTCAAGGACTGGATGGACCTCATGGGAATGCACGGCGGCCCCTCGCGCGCGCCGATGATCCCCCTGAGCACGGACGAGAAGGCGGAACTGACCTCGGACCTGAAGAGCGTGGGTCTCATCGACTAGTCGGTCCGTTTCCTGCGTTCACAAGGATTCACGCATGGACTTTTCTCCCGCAGAAGCCACGGTTGCGCTTCTGGGCCTGGCGCGCGATTTCGCGCGACAGGCGATAGCCCCGTTCACGGAAGTGCTCGACAGGGAAAAAGACCCGGCAAACCGATTCCCCGGAGAAATTCTGGAAAAGGGCGATGCCTTGGGTCTCCGCACCCTCTCCGTCCCCGAGAGCCTGGGAGGTGGGGGTGCCGACTCGTTGAGCCTTTGTTTCGTGGCGGAGGAGATCGGCTGGGGGGATTTGGGCATCGGCGTCATCCATGCGCAGAGCTGGGCGCTCGCAAAAGCCGTATCCCGCCTGTGGGGCGAGGCGGGCCATGAGGCGTTCGCAGGTAATTTCGTGCAGAATCACGCACTCCATCTGGCCCACGTTAAAATCTCCGATGCGCCCGCGCCCGAGGATAAAAGCCCTTATCCTCTGGATATGCGGCAAGGTGCATCTGTTGAGGGAGATGGCGACGGCCTGCGTCTCGCAGGCGGTGCGCGGCACGTGATGAACGGTTCCGGGGCCGGTCTTTTCCTCCTGGAATCAGATTTGAGCGAAAACGCGCGGCGCATTTTTCTACTCGAGAACCGGGAGGAAGCGGGTATCGGGATCGCCGGTTACCACGATTCAATGGGCATGCGATCCTGTCCGGATGTAGACCTGCGTTTCGAGGATGTGGCTCTCGGCGACCCGTATGATTGCGCGGAGGAGGATTGGCGAGACGCCACTCACGCTCTCCGCATCCTCCCTGCGGCGGCGGGAGTCGGTACAGCGAGAAAATCCCACGAGCACGCGCTCGACCACGCCCGCGAGCGTGTGCAGGGAGGGAAACCCATCATCGAGCACCAGACGGTGGGTTTCATGCTTTGCGATAATCTCATGGAACTCGATGCCGCCAGAAGGAGTCTCCAGGCGGCGGCCTGGGCAGCGGATCGAAACGAGGAGGCAGACCCCTGGCGCAGCTTTCTGGCGAAGGCCTTCACCACGGAGTCGTGCGAGCGCGTCGCGCGCCGATCGATGGAGGTGTGGGGAGGCGCGGGCTATATGACTGAAGCGCCCATGGAAAGGCTCGTGCGCGACATTGTGTCCTTCTCCCACGCCTTCGGCATGGGCCACATCGCGCGATGCGCCGCGATGGAGTTGCTGTAAGATGCGCAGTGAACGTCTCGATGACGCGGTACGATGGAGGATGAAGAAAATGAGTGAGAGAATCGCCTACATCAATGGCCGGTTCGTCCCGGAATCGGAAGCGAACGTGTCCATCCTGGACAGGGGTTTCCTTTACGGCGACAGCGTGTACGACGCATCACGCACTTTCAACGGCCAGCCCTGGCATCTGAGAGCGCACATCGACAGGCTCTACCTGTCATGCCGCTATGCGCGGCTCGACCCCGGAATGAGTGCGGACGAGATGGAATCTCTCACCATGGAACTGATCGGGCGCAACCGGGGCGTATACGCCGGGGGAGAGGAGTTCCGTATCAACCACTGGGTCACGCGGGGAGGCGGCATCAGTTCCGCCGCCACCCACACGCATGGGGCGCATACGGTGGTCATCTTCACACTGCCGATGGACTATACACGCTACGCCCACGGCTACAGGGAAGGCGTGCCCTCGGTCGTCACCGGCGTGCGCCGCATACCGCCGGAGTGTATCGAGCCGCGTGCGAAGGTGGGCAACAAGATGAACCACGTCCAGGCCGACTTCCAGGCTCAGGAGGCGGGTGCGTGGCCCATCATGCTCGACATGAACGGCTTCGTGGCCGAGGGGTCGAGTTACAACTGCTTTTTCGTGAGAGACGGTGAAATCCTCACCCCTGCGGATCACAACTGCCTGGTCGGCGTCACGCGCACCCATGTCATCGACATGGCGAAGGAACTCGGTATCCCTGTCCGCGAGATGAACCTCACGCGCTACGACCTGCTGATCGCGGACGAGGCCTTCCACACCGGGAACAGTATCTGCATTCTCCCGGTTTCCTCGGTTGACGGAACTAGGATGACCCACGGCGCGCCCGGCCCTGTTACCAAACGCCTCATGGATCTGTGGGCGAGCCAGGTAGGCTGCGACTGGGCGGCGAAATCACTGGCCGCTGTCGAGGAAGAATAAAAGACCCGGGCGACATGGCCGGAAAAAACCCAGGGCGTGCAGCAGTTCGTGTACGATGACACAGACGGTTCTTTCTTCAGGGAAACCACGGACCCTCTCGCTGTCTATCAACATGTGAGAAGAATCGGCCTCCGGCACTTCGCCCCGCCGCGTTCGAGAATTGTACCAGGAAAATGTCTGCGATTGCGTATTGCCGACCACGTTCTCGCCGGGCGGCGACATCCCGGCTCCGTTCCATCGCACCGCCGTTACCGCTCCATCGCTATAGTCATTTGCCGACAATCCCGATATATTGTCCGCTGTCAAACGCACATGTTCCTGTTTTCACTTCGCGCGGAGATTTTCGGGGAGGAAGCTCTCATGAAGGCCATGGCGTTGCGGGAAAAAGGTGCGCCATTTTCCTTGGAGGACGTGCCCGACCCCAGGCCCGGGGATGGAGAGGCCGTGGCACGCGTCATCGCCTGCGGCTCGGGCCTCACGATCCACCACGCGCGTGCAGGCCGCGTGGAGATCGACTACCCGATGATCATCGGCCACGAAGTGGTGGGCGAGATCGTCGAGACGGGTAGCGGGGTCTCGAACCTGGAGGTGGGCGACATCGTGACCTTCCACTGCTATCTCACGTGCGGGCATTGTCGCTGGTGCCGGGTGAACAGGGAACCCATATGCGACAACATGGCCGGTTTCATCGGCAGACACCGCGACGGTGGCTACGCAGAATACATCAACCTTCCCGCGCGGAATTACGTCCATATACCGGAGACCCTGGATTACAGGGCGCACCCCGCCGAGGTGGCCGTCATCTGCGACGCCATCGTCACTCCCTACAAGGTATTGCGTCGCGCGAGGATTGAGCCGATGGAGACCGTCGCCGTCATCGGTGCGGGCGGCGGCGTGGGGATCCACATGGTAATGCTCGCCCGCTGGGCGAACGCGCGCGTCATCGCCGTGGACGTTTCCGGGGAAAAACTCGCCAAGTGCATGGAAATCGGGGCAGAGGCAGTCGTCGACGTCTCGAAGGACGACCTGACCGAAGCCCTCCTCGAACTCACGGGCGGCGTGGGCGTGAACGTGGCGATCGATTTCGTATCGCAGGACACCACACTTGAAGCGGCAGCTGCAGCCCTCGACAGGGGTGGCCGCCTGGTGACGCTCGGCGGTTTCACGCCCCGGCCGTTTCGTCTCTCCGCAGGCAGTCTCCTGAACGGGGAACTCGAGATCATGGGCAGCCGATCGTTCACCAGGCAGGAGATCATCGAATCACTCGAACTATGCGCGCGCGGAGAAGTCTGGCCGCTGGTGACGGAGACCTACCGGCTCGAAGAGGCCGAAAAAGTGCATGAACGCCTGGAGGCGGGCGTGATTACGGGCCGCGCGGCCATTGTGATGGACTAGGCGTATTTCACTGGACACCAAAGGCGGACGATGGATTTCACCCTCACAGAAAGACAGCTTGAACTACAGAAACTCGCGCACGATTACGCAGAAAACGAACTGCGACCCCACGTACGCGAGCGCGAACGAATCACTGACCCGGGCGAACGGTTCCCCTGGGATATCCTCGAAACCGGGAGCAGGCTCGGCCTGCGGACACTGTCCATTCCCGAGGAGAAAGGCGGCGGCGGGGCCGACATTCTCACGCTTTGCATCGTGGGCGAGGAGATCGGCTGGGGGGATTTGGGCGTGGCCGTCACCTTCGATCAGACCTGGAAGGTCATTCATTTTCTCGACATTGTCTGGAACGAGACGCAGCGCGAAAAATTCCTGCCCGCATTCCTCGAGGATCACCGCTTCCACCTCGCCGTGGGGATGACGGAGCCCGAGGTAGGCTCCGAGAACTTCATCCCCGAAGAAGGCCCGGGACTCGGCGTCCGCACGAGCGCGGTGCGGGACGGGGAGGACTGGATAATCAACGGCAGGAAACATTATATCAGCAACGGCGGCATCGCCAGGCTCTACGTTCTCGTATGCCGCACGGATCCCACCGTCGGCGTATCGCAGGGCGTCACCTACTTCATGGTGACGCCGGGGATGGCGGGATTTTCCATCGGCAGGATTCACGAGAAGATGGGCCAGCAACTCTCCCAGAATGCGGAACTCATCTTCGAGAACTGCCGCGTTTCGGACGATTACCGCGTCACGGCGGTAGGCGGGGGCGTGGCGGCCCGTTCGGGTCCATTCTCGCGCGGTTCGGTAATCGAATCCGCTGCCACGGCACTGGGTCCCGCCCGCGCGTCCTATGAGGACGCCCTCGAATTCGCAAAGACGAGAATTCAGGGCGGGAAACCCATCATCGAACACCAGGGTGTGGGCTTCATGCTTGCGGACTGCTTCGTCGAGTACGAGGCATCGCGCCGAATGCTGCACTACGCCGCCTGGCGGGCGATGCGCGAGGGCTACGACCCGAAGCTCGGCTACATGGCGAAGGCCTACGCATCGGAAGCCGGTTTCCGCATCGCAACGCGCGCGCTCGAGATTTGGGGCGGAACGGGCTACATGACGGACGCGCCGATGGAGAAATACCTGCGCGACGTCATCAGTTTCCTCCACTCCGCGGGCACCAACCAGGCGCAGCGGATCCGCACCATGAAGTATTTCTGATCACGAAACGCATGTTTCTGTCTCGGTTCTCATTCTCTGGGGGCGCAGGCCCCGAAAGGCAGGGTGCAACATGAACGAGAAGATAGCGGTACTGGGTGCAGGCGCCATTGGCGGCAGCGTGGCCGCCGATTTGACCGACGCGGGTCTGGACGTCACCGTCATCGACCAATGGCCCGGGCACGTGGAGGTGATGCGGGAGAAGGGTCTGCATGTCGAGATGCCGGATCTGGACCTGAAAACGCCGCCCCTGCACGCCCACCATCTGTGCGAACTGGCCTCGCTCAGGACGACCTTCGACATTGTTTTGCTCATCGTGAAATCTTACGACACCCGCTGGATGTGCGAACTCATCAAGCCCTACATCAAGAGCGACGGCATTTTCGTCGGTGCCCAGAACAGCATGAACAACGACATGATCGCATCCGTCATCGGGCGCGAACGCGTGGTGGGTTGCTGCGTGGAACTGTCGGCGGAGATATTCACGCCCGGCTTCATCCAACGGAACACCCCGCGCAAGGGCACCTGGTTCGCCGTGGGTGAACTGGACGGCCCTGTCACCCCGCGCGCAGAGAAGGTCCGCGACATCTTCGCCAAAGTCGGCGTTACCGAGCTGAGCACGAACATCGAGGGCACCAAGTGGACGAAGCTCATCGCCAACTGCATGACGATGGGACCCTTCGGACTGCTGGGCCTCAGGAACGCAGAGACCCGCGAGCTTCCGGGCGTCATCGAGCTCTCGGTCGGGCTCGGGAAAGAGGCAATGTCGGTGGGCGAGGCGCTGGGCTACGGAGTGGAACCGGTGTTCGGCCTCTCTTCGGATGATTTCGCGGGGTCGGACGATCAGGTGCTCATAACGGCCATGAAGACGCTGCTCGGCCACGTGGGGCCCCGCTCGCGCACCGCGCCGATTCAGGACCACATCAAGGGGCGGAAGAGCGAGATGGAATACATCAACGGTCTCGTCTCGCACCGGGCGAGAGAACTCGGCATCCCCACCCCCTACAACGACGCAGTGACCGAGATCGCACGGATGATCGACGACGGCGAAATCGAGATGGGCCGATCGAACTACGAACTTCTTCAGGCAAAAGTCGCTGAATTCGTCTAGGGTGCCCGCCATGCCCTTTTTTCGCTGGGACGACATGAAAAAGCGCAACATCGTCTCGACCACGGATTCGCGTGGCAGCATGATTCCGGGTACATTCACTACCCTGACACGCTAGGAGCAGCCGCCCGGAATGGCGACCCGTCCGCATAGCCACGGCTGCGAGCAGATGATCCACGTTCTGGAAGGCGTCGGCTGGTTCCGCGTCGGAGAGGAGGAGAAAACCCTGGGTGCTGGCGAGGTGGTCCACATACCCGTGGGAGTGGAGCATGAACTCAGAAATCCGGGGCCGGACGTTTTCGTCTATCTTTCCTTCAAAAACCGATCGGAAGACTGGCCGCCGAAAGAAGCGCTCACCGACGGAGAATATGCCGCGCAACCGGACCGAATGAAAAATTCCATTGGGAGACAACAGCGATGATTGATCCTTTCCGCATGTGTGCCGTGCCGCGCGTGCGCTTCGGCAGAGGCGAGGCTGCCTTCATCGGCGCCGAAGCGAAGGGACTGGACATGACGCGTCCCATGCTGCTCGCGGATCCCGGTCTTTCGGGCGCAGGTGTGCTCGATCCCGTGACGGAAGGCCTCGATGCGGCGGGTGTCCCATACCGTCCCTATGAAGATGTGGAATCCAACCCATCGGATCCGAGTATCACGCGCGCCCAGGCGTTTTATGAAGCGAACGAATGTTCCGGCATCATCGCCGTGGGCGGGGGAAGCGCCATCGATACCGCCAAGGCGATAGGGGCACTTCTCACAAACGGCGGAAAGATAAGCGACTATTACGGGGCGGGCACGGTGGAAAAATCCATTCCACCATTCATCACTGTCCCGACCACGGCGGGCACGGGCAGCGAGGTGACGCGCGCCTCCATCATCACCGACATCGAACGCGGAACCAAGTCGAGCATCCACAGCGACGCGCTCTACGCCGATGTGGCGGTGGTGGATTCCTCCCTTCTTGCGACGCTTCCGAAATTCTTCGCCGCCGGCGCGTTGATGGACGCACTCACCCACGCGGTGGAATCTCTCGGTTCCCCGCGCGCGAACCCCTGGTCGCAGGCGCTCTGTTTTCAGGCCATCGGCCTGATCGGCCGGAACGCGCGTCGTTTCGTCGCCGATCCCGCAGACCCCGACGCCTCCGACCCTCTGGCACTGGCGGCGTGTCTTGCCGGCGCTTCCTTTACGAATACGGGGCTCGGCATCGTGCACGGCCTCACGCACCCGGTCTTCAACTTCTTCGGCGGCCACCACGGAACCACGAACGGAATACTCCTGGCCCCCGTGATGCGCTTTAACCTGCCCGCCATGCGCGATTCCTACGCCCGGCTGGCCCCGTTGCTGGTGAATCCTGACGAGGGAGCAGACGATACACAGGATGCGGAACTCGCCATCGAGCGCGTCCGTGCCCTGGCGAACGACATCGATATCCCCGATTCGCTCGCGGCCATCGGCGCCAGGGAGGAATATCTCGACCGCATGGCACATGAGGCGGCCGCCAGTTCCACGGTAGTGACGAACCCCGCGCCCGCCGATGCGGAAGACATGAAGCGGATTTATCTGGAACTGCTGTAGGCTTTTTTGCGGTTCATGGAACCCAGCGACGCGCTTCTTCCCGGATCGCCTGCGCTTTTTCGGTTCCTTCCATCACCAGGTTCCCGGACGGCGGGCTGCCGCTGAATTTCTCGTTGCGCCAACAGTGATAGCGAAGTGCCCTGGGGTATGGTGTCAGGTCCATCGCCTCGAAGTAGGAAGCTGGTACCTCACCCGGCTTGTGGGGGTCCATGCGGTCTTTCTCGTAAATCATCGTGCGCTTGATGACGCGCCAGCGCCCGTCCCTGCGCTCGAACAGATCCACCACACTGCTCCACGTCGAGAAATCGAAATCGTAGCCGTCCATCGTCCTGCGCTGGTGCAGGGTGAGGTAATACTCGCAGACGCCCCGCTCGCCGTTCACGCGGACGCGCACGTTGCCCGCAATGTGTTTCTGGGAGTCGTCGGGGTGATGGCCGTGCATCATATCCCTCGATTCGGTGATGAACGCATGCGCGTTGCCCATGAACCATGACGTGGTGATGTCTGCATCCGGGTGGAAGCAATCCAGCAGTCCATCCCAATCGCCCGTATCCCGGCAGATGTGGGAGAACATGGATGTCTCCATCATTTCAAGCTTGTCCGCCGCCGCGCGCAGCCTTGCATCATCGTTCATCCAATCCTCTCCTCTCGCGGGTATCGCTCGACGTTCGTTGTTTTTCTTCCCTGTATCGCGCCTATAGAACAGTTCGCGCGCCGATGGCCGGCTCTCCGTGCCCGAGGCCGGGCAGTTCCCATACGCCGGAGCCTGCCGGGTTCTGTTCTCCCTGGATGTTCGCGTCGATCACGTAGGGACGCCCGGCCTTCACCGCCTCATCCACCGCCTCACTCAAATCGGCTGCCTTGTCCACCCGCACGCCCGGTATGCCCGCAGATTCGGCCATGGCGGCGAAATCGGGGTTGTAGGGCCTGGCGGAAGCGTGTTCCTGGAAATCTGTGGCCAGTTCCCGGCCATCCAGATAGCCCCGCTGAAGTCCCCGGATGGAGGCAAAGGCGTAGTTGTTCCAGACGACCCAGACGGCGGGGATGTCGTATTCCACCGCCGTCATGATTGCACTCGGGTGCATGGCGAAAGCACCGTCTCCACACACTGCGACGCAGGGTCTCTGCGGGGCGGCCAGCCTGGCCCCAAGCACGCCCGCCACGCCGAAGCCCATCGCGCCGTATCCCATGGAACCGATGAGCGATTGCGGCCCCCTGGGGCGGCAATACTGAATCAGCCAGTTGTGGTGAATGCCGACATCGCTGATGAGGATGGCGTCATCGGGCAAAGCCCTGTCGATTTCATGTGCCGCCCGCTGGGGATGGATGGGTTCGGTGTCATCGCGGTAGCCGGGAGCCGTGAACTCCTCCCATTCGTTTCGCCAGTTGTCGATATTGCGAAGCCAGTCTGTCCGCGTCGCAGGGATTTCAGCACCCTGATCGCTGCCGAGCGCTTCGTTCAGCTGATCGAGAAACACGTCCACATCCGCCATGAGGCCCAGTGTCACCGGGTAGTTCCGCGCGATCTCCTCGGGATCGATATCCACATGGATCAGCCTGGTGGGCGGGATGTTGAATGAATAGCCGGGCAGCCAACTGCTCGAAGTGCGATCATCGAATCGGACGCCGAGCGCAAGCAAAACGTCCGCCTGGCGCGCGGCGTGGTTCGCCGGATAGGTACCGTTTCTGGCGATGAGCCCCAGGGCCAGGGGATGATTCGCGTCGATGGCCCCCATCCCGCTCGATGAACACGCCACCGGGATCTGAAGCCTTTCGGCGAGCGCGACCATCTTCGCGGCGGCACCTGCGTATTTCACGCCCTGACCCACCAGAATCACGGGTCGCCCGGCGGAGGAGAGCATCTGCGCTGCCTTTTTCACTCCTTCGGGATCGGCCCCGCAACGGCAGGATATGTTCGCGTTCCACTCCGAGGCCTGCGGCATGTCGACCTCGGCCTCTTCCTTGAAAATGTCGAAAGGCACGTCGAGTACGACGGGGCCGCGCCTGCCTGTCATCATCGTCTTCCACGCCTGGCGCGTGAACTGGGGTACCATCTCCGCCCGGGTGGGCTGGTACACCCGCTTGCAATAAGCCTGAACGGTCGAGGGGAAATCCGCCTGGTAGTGGCGGTAGGTTTCCTGGAAAGCACCCCGGTTGAACTGGTTGGTGGGAATGTTGCCCGTTACGGCGAGAAAGGGCACGGAATCAAAAAAGGCGTTGGCCAGGGAAATCGGCATGTTGGCTGAACCCGGCCCGCAGGAGGTGAACGTCGCTACCGGCTTGCCCGACACCCGGTAATACACGTCGGCCATGAAACCGGAGAGCGACTCGTGGCGCACCGAGAGTGTCTTGATCTCGTCTGCGCGTTCGTAAAGCGCGTCCAGAAAGCTGATGTTCCCGTGGCCGCACAGGCCGAAGATATAGGGAACATTTTCCTGAATCAGATAGTCGACGATGATTTGGCCACCATTCATGCGTGTCAAAATACGGCTCCTTGTAAGATATATTCGGGAGTTATACGATAAGACTTTAGGAATTCACATGAACCCTGTCAATTTGGCGCGAACGTATGTCTCGGGCGCAGGGATTTCTGCAGTTCGAATTCTCGGTTACCACCGTATTTCGATATTGATGATCGAAGCGTCGTTTTCCCTGACGGGAGTTTTCATCCCTTTCATTCTTCGAGGAGAGCAAAATCATGACTGGAATCAGATGGACATCACTTCTGGGCGCGGTGGCATTTCTGTTTGCCGCGCAGTTCGGCGCAGTGTTGCCGGAAGCATCGGCCCAGCAACGCATCACCATGAAGGGTGGCCAGATTCGCGGCGCCTACAACAGATGGGCCAGCGCATACGCCGTATACCTGACGAAAGAGCTCAAGGGTGTGCAGGTTTCTTCCGAATCCTCCACCGGCTCTTCCGAGAACGTGCGCGCGGTCAACTCAGGCTCCGTGGAAATCGCCCTGACGTTTTCGAGCGACGCCTTCCTGGGCTATCGGGGCAAGATGCATTTCAGGAAACCCCAGACGAACATGCGAACCATGACGTATCTTTTCGGTTCAGTCGGCCACCTGCTCGTGCCTGCGAACAGCGACGTCAGGAAAATTGAGGATTTGAAGGGAAAGACCATCTCGATGGGCGGCCCGGGATCGGGCTCTGCGAAGAACCTCACCGCACTCCTCAAGCATCTGGGAATCTGGGGCACGTTCAAGCCCGTTTACCTGGGCCGCAAAAGCCCCGAGGCCTTGCGAAACGGAAAGATCGCCGGATACAACTGGCACCCGGGTATCGGCAACGCGATGATTCGCGATACCGCCACCATGATGAAGCTCCGCTTCATCAACATGGACGCCCCGGCCCGAAAGTCCGGGTTCTATAAAAAATTCCCGTTCTTCGGCCCCACGGTAATTCCGGCGGGCGTCTACCCGAACGTGAACGTGGACACTCCCACCTTCGGTACCGGCACCGTCATGATCGCGGGAAGTCAGGTTTCTGCCGATCTGGTTTACAACATCATGAAAGCCATGTAATCCGAAAAAGGACGCAAATACATTCTCTCCGCTGCTGGGAAGGTGGCGAAGGAACTTTCGCTCAAAAACGGTCTCAAGCTCATCAACGCGCCGCTTCACAAAGGGGCGATCCGGTTCTGGAAAGAAGCGGGCAAGAAGATTCCGAAAGAATTGATGTAGCCTCTTTGAAGTGAAGAGAATGAAACCTTTCACGCGGGGTTTTCCCCGCGTGAAAGGTTTCCGGAGGTCGCCATGGGCGCAAGCGACGATGTCCAGGTCGCGACCGAGCTGAGCGGAAGCCGCGCCTCGGAACTGCGGGGCGCATGGAAGCATTTCCACCAAGCCGTCTGCGTCGCCTTCGCACTGTTCGCCCTTTGGGCGGCGGGGCCTGGAATTCCCGAAGACAATCTGCACCTGGGCATTTTCACTCTTGTCATGTGGGTCATGAGTTTCCTCGTCTATCCAGGGGGCAGGGAAACAGCCTGGAAACCGCCCGATATACCCGATTGGGGAGTAGCGCTCGGATTGGTGGCGCTGCTCGCCACAGCGATATATCGAGCGGAAGGCGTTTCGGAAGAAGGCGCGCTGGCGACGGACTGGGCTGTGTGGGCTGGTTGCATCGTCCTCGGCGGACTCTCGCTCGTGCGTCCTGGAGCACTGAATCTCGCACTGATGGGGCTGACCTGTCTTTGTCTTGGCTATTTCGTATCCAACTACCTGGAGCTTCAGGACAGAACGGGAGCCTGGCATCAGACGGACTTCTGGATGGCGTTCGTGGCCATCGTACTCGCCCTCGAGGCGGCGAGGCGCGGGCTGGGGCTATGGATTCCGGCCATTGCTGTCATCGCGTTGCTGTTCGCCCATTTCGGCGCATATGCGCCCGGTCAACTTGCCCATCGAGGTTCCACGGTTCATCAAATCGTAAACTACACTTTCTGCTCCCAGGAAGGGATCTTCGGGGTCATGACTTCCGTCATGGCCAGTTACGTCTTGATATTCATCTATCTGGGCGCGTTCATGAATCAGTCGGGAATGGGCAGATTCTTCATCGAAATGCCTATGGCGCTCGCCGGTCGAACGGTGGGCGGACCCGCCAAGGTGGCGGTCATCGCATCCTCCATATTCGGCTCGATATCGGGGAGCAGCATCGCGAACATCGTCTCGACGGGCACCTTCACCATACCCCTGATGAAAAAGGTGGGCTTCCGCCCCCACGTGGCGGGAGCGGTGGAAAACAGCGCTTCTCTGGGCGGTCAGCTGCTGCCCCCCGTGATGGGTTCCGGCGCGTTCGTGATGGCGGAGATAACGGGCGTGCCCTACGTCCGGATCATGGCCATCGCCGTGGTACCCGCGTTGCTCTATCTCCTGTCGATCAGCGCTATCGTTCACTTCGAAGCGAAACGACGGGGGATCCAGGGAATCGCCGGGGATGAACTTCCCGAACCGAAAGAGGTTTTCGCATCCGGCTGGTTCCATCTTTTGCCGCTGGCAATTCTTCTGGCTTTCCTGATCGCCGGTTATTCTCCGGACTGGTGCGCTGTCATGGCCATCTTTTCCATCCTGGTGATCAATTGGATTCGCATGGGGTTGGCGCGGTTTTTTCCGAAACGGTTTCCGGGGTCCATAGAGCGGCTGAACATGCAAGGCGTATTCAACGCCATGGTGGAGGGTACCCGGAATTCTCTCGTCGTAGGCTCGGCAGCCGCCGCAGTGGGAATCATCGTCGGAATGGTGGCGCTCACAGGTCTCGGACTGAAGATGAGCTACCTGCTCGTGGCGCTATCGGGCGGCAGCCTCCTGTTCGCCCTGTTTCTGGTGGCGGTGGCATCCCTTGTCCTGGGCATGGCGCTGCCGATTACCGCCTCTTACCTCGTATTGGCCGTTCTCGCAGGACCCGCCCTTGAAAATCTGGGCGTTCCCCTCATCGCCGCGCACATGATCGTCTTCTGGCTGAGCTAGGACTCGAACATCACGCCGCCGGTATGTCTTGGGGCATACGTCGCTGCTTCCATCGCCTCGGCGGACCCCTGGAAGACGGGCTGGGCCAGTTTTCGGTTCGCCAAAATGCTCTACGTGATGCCTCTTCTGTTTGCCTACACACCCATACTATTGACCGGATCGGTGCCGCTCACGATCTGGACGATGGGGGCGGCCCTGTTCGGCGTCATTGCGTTTTCCGCATGGACGGTGGGCTTTTTGGGGAGGAAGACCTCTCCGATCGAATGGCTGCTTTTGGGTTCTGCCGCCCTGTTTTGCTTTCTGCCGGCAAAATTTCAACTGCCAGGGGGTTTCTCCGCATACTTCGCAAACGTGGCGGGAGTTGTTCTTCTGTTCTCAATCCATGCCTGGCAAAAATGGTGTGCACCGGGGAAAGCCCCCGAACTACCAGCCTAGCGGTTCGTCCTCGAAAATCCCGAGCGATTCGAGCGTCTTTTGCGTGCAGGCCCTGGCGTCGTCGTCCAGAGGGAGAATGGGTTTTCGCGTCTCGCCCACGGGCCTGCACATGAGATCCATCGCGTATTTCACCGTCGCGGGGTAGTTCGTCTGCAACAGGTGCAAAAGGATGTCCATTCTATATTGCAAGGTCCGCGCTTTTTCATGATCTCCCGAGACGCAGGCATCATAAAGGGAGAGAACCATCCTGGGGGCGACTTCCCCGCAGTTGGAAAACGACCCCGAACCGCCGACGGGAATCGACGTGAGAAGCCATTCGATTCCGGTGAACACGGAAAAATCCATCCTTGCGGCCGAGGCGATGCGGCACGCGCCCGTAAAGAAATTCATGTCGAAGCTCGCGTCTTTCAGGGCGTGGAAGTTCGGGAGTTTTTCGAGCATCTCTTCCAGCATCCTGTGGGATATCGACACCTGAAGTCTCGGGTTGTTATAGGCGATCAACATGCTATCCACGCACCTTCCCATCGTGAGGAAATAATCCAGATGGGCTTCTTCCTCGGGCGCCCAGTGGTAGGGTGAGAGCACGACGATTCCCGTCGCTCCCGCCGCCTCTGCATGTCTCGCCAGGCCGATGGAATTATCCGGTCCTGAAGCGGTCACGTTCACGAACACGGGTACGCGACCTGCCGCAGCGTCCACCAGAAGACGCGCCAGTTCCTTTCGTTCACTTTCATTCAGGTTCAGGGACTCGCCGATGTGCATGGGATGGGCGATGAAAGGAAATCCCTGTTCGATCAGAAAATCGACTTGTTTCGCGAAGGTATCGTAATCAACGCCGCCGGCGGGATGGAACGCCGTCGTGGGTGCTCCCATGATGCCCTTGAGCTTCATCCGGCCTCCCTCCCTCTGGGTAGTGGATTCCGAATTTCATGCGCCATAGGCGCCTTCCTGTTTTCAGGTCTAGACCGAGAGTTTTTCCATGCTTCCGAGTTTTCTGAAAATAATCGTTCCCAGCAGGAGCAGCGCGGTCTGCACGAGAGCGAATGCCGCCACGACGCCCAAAGCCTCGTTTTCCTGCAGGATGTACAGTGCCACCGCCATGGGAGCACTGTCTTCCGTCGCCAGGAGCACGGATACCGGCAATTCCCTGATGAACATGATAAACAGCATCAGATAGGCCGCAAAGATGCCCGGCCTCAACAATGGGACCGTGATCTTCCTGATCGTCGCTAGGAACGAGGAACCGCATATTCTGGCGCTTTCCTCGAGTTCGGAACTCAACGATTGCAGCACCGAAGATATTGTTCTGAGGCCATAGGGCAGATAGCGAGTCATATACGCCATCATGAGCAATAGCATGGGCAATGCATAGAGTGGTGTCTTGATCCATGTGATGAGAAAGGCCATGCCCATGATTAGACCCGGCACGCCAATGGGCAGGGTGCTCAGGTAATCGACCGCGCCACTGAGCTTCTTGTTCCTGCCCCTGAGAATCACCATGGAGAGGAACGTACACAGGACCACCGTGATGAGTCCTCCCACAAGCCCGAGGATGAGACTGTTCTTGGTGGCGCGGATGGCGTATTCGTATTCAAACAGAACATACGCCCAGTTGTAGATGGAAAGCTGGCTCCAGCGGAAGCCGCCCAGCCAGGCGCGGTTGAACGACGCCAGCAGGAGCGCGCCCAGCGGGAGGATGACTGCCAGCAGTATGTACATGAAATTGATGGCCAATGCGACGTACTTCCATTTGCCGAGGGAAACCCGGCTTGGACGATAGCCTTTTCCTGTCACGGTCACGTAACTTCTTGGCGCGATAATCTTTCGCTGGATGTAGAGGCCCAAGGCGGTGAATATCATCAAGACGCTTCCCAGGGCGGCCGCTCCGCCGATGTCCAGGGGATATTCTTCCATTTTCGTATAGATGATTGTCGAGAGCGTCGATATTCTCGCGATCGGACCCAATAGACTGGGTACACCGAAGACACCCATGCTCACCACGAAAACAATGACTGCCCCTGAGAGCATGGCGGGCGTGGAAAGCGGAATCGTTATCCTCAGGGCCGTGCGCAAAACGCCGGTCCCGCAAACCCGCGCGGATTCCTCGAGAGCGGGATCCATCCGATTCAGGGAACCTATGGTGAAGAGGTACATGTAAGGCGTATAAAACAGCGCCATCACCATGATGATCCCGCCCATTGAATAGATGTTGAAAGGCGGGGCCGACAATCCGAAGAGATCGATCATCCAGCGATTCAATATGCCCGTCCTCGGGGCGGCCAGTGCCCACCAGGCCACAGCCCCCAGAAACGAGGACAGGAAGAAGGGAGTCAGGGTCAACGCTTCCAGAGGTCCCCGGAAAGGCATATCGGTGCGGGCATGGAACCAGGCAAGCGAAACGCCTGTCAGGCAAGAAAAAATTGACGTTCCGAGCGCAATGATCAAGGTGTTCAGCGAAGCGTCGAACACCTCGGAGGTAGAGAAAGTCTTCGTGAAGTTCGTGAGCGTAAATATGGATTTCCCGGCTTCGGGGTGGGTCACGAACGCGCTGTATATAAACACCGATACGGGCAGGATCGCCAGAACGGTAAGCAGGCCCAGCGAACCGAGTTTCAGTGAATTTTCAGAGTTGAAGAACCACCCTGCAAGGGAGGAGGCCGCAGCGGGGGAGCCTGCTCCGGCGCCACGGACCTCCATCCCCGATTTCGGTGCGTTGCTCAATTTCTGATTCTCCGGGAATTACGTACCATTACTTTTTGGTTCCCGAACCGAACACCTCGATGAATTCAGCCTTCCATTTCTTCACGTCCGCGGGCGTGACTTTGCTCCAGTCGGTCGGGATGACGTTAATCTTGTCGATGGGAGGTGCAAGGCCGTCTTTCGCCAGGATGATCTTGTTGATTTTCGGATCCTTGTGCGGCGGGAGCGGCCTGCCGGAATTCAGCGGATTATAGTTGAGGAGCATGTGGTGGCCTCTCACGCTCCGCCAGTAATCGACGAACAGCTTCGCCATGTTGGGGTTTTTCGCCTTCGCCATAATCACGGAACCGATGGGAAGTGCCACTACGCCTTCTTTGGGGTAGATGGGGTCCATCTTGACGCCGGCTTTCTTGGCGATCCAGTTGTGCCGGGCCATGATAGTCGTTCCGAGCCAATACTCACCAGCCATGATGGAACGTCTCTGCGCCGACCCTCTCGCCATCACGCCGGCTCCGGCAGCGCTCAATTTCTGGAAGTAGCTCTTCGGCAACCGTTCACGGAGTCCCTTGTACCAAAGCGTGTACGTCTCGGATGGCCTCGCGTCGCCGACCAGCACCTTGCCCTTGAACTCGGGTCTGAGCAGGTCATACCAACTCGTCAGTTTTACGTCGCCCGCTAGGTCACGATTGACGGCCATGGTGTTGATCTGGGCATCGGACACCCAATACCCGTCGCCGTTCATGTTCGCCTTTTCGGCCAGGCTGTAATGCTTGTCTTCCGGCGAGACGTATTTCATCAAATGACCGCGCCGCTTCATCGAGTGCAGCCAGGAAGCCGCGGCGAGCACGACCACGTCGACGGAGAGCTTGTTCGCCTTGATTTCCTGCTCGAAACGCTTGATGAGCGTACCGGAACGTCTGTTGGCGAAACGGAATTTCACGTTTGGCAGTCCATAGAGTTTCTTGAAGGCCTTTTCCATCGCCTTGGCCGCTTTCACGGGAGCGAGGTTCGTGGCCCAGGAGAAAGCTCCCTCCTTTCTGGCGCCTTCGATCAATTTCGCGACGCGGGCTTTTTCCGCGCCTTTCAACTCTTTCAGAATAGGTGCCTCTGCCGCGTGCGAAATCCCGCCGAGCGCAAACAACCCTGCCAAGAATATCGCCGTCAACAACGCGCAACTCCATCTCGTTTTCATCAACTTCTCTCCCAAATGATGAGTAAAAACAGGTATCGACGGGAGGCGTTCTGCCAGCGTCTCCCGCTAATCACGCAACACCACGCATCTTGAAGGTGAAATGTTCAAGGTGACGGGTTGACTGACTCGTATCTCTGTATCGCCACGAACGTGCACCCTCAATTCCAGACTGCCCGATTGAATCAGGCAATCCCAGGATTGTCCGAGATAGACAGCATCGCTCACCTGGCCCTCTAGAACGTTATTTTCATTCGCCCCGTTTTCTCCAAGCTCGATGTATTCGGGCCTTACGGTGACAAGCAGATCCGAACCGACTGGAATTTCACGCTCGATTCCTTTCGCGCAAAGGATTTTCGACTGAAGGGAGGGTACATCGACCCAAAGGCCTTTGCCGGCCTCCATTTCAGCGGCCTTTCCCTTGAGAATGTTCGTCACGCCGATGAAATCGGCGACAAAACTGTTGGCCGGCTCGTTGTATGTGGCGTGCGGGTCTCCTTCCTGTTGTATCCTGCCGTCTTTCATCACGATGATCCGATCGCTCATGACCATGGCTTCGGCCTGATCGTGGGTGACGTAAATGGCCGTCAATCTGAGTTCCTTGATCAGGTTGGCCAACTCGATCCGCATCCGTTCGCGCAGCTTCGCATCAAGGTTGCTGAGGGGCTCATCGAAAAGGAGAACGCGGGGATTGTAGGCCAATGCGCGTGCGAGGGAGACTCGCTGTTGCTGGCCGCCGGAGAGCTTCGTGGCGTTTCTCTCTCCCAGGCGACTGAGGCCGACGAGATCGAGCGCTTTGGCAACTTTTTCGTTCACCTCCGCGCGGCTGGCCCCCTGGGCCTGAATGCCATAGGCAACATTCTCGGCAACCGACATGTGAGGCCAGATGGCATAAGACTGAAAAACCATGCCGAGCCGCCGCTTTTCGGGCGGCAGGCAAACCCCGGTCCGGCTCGATGTAAACACCTCGTTCGCGATCAGGATATCACCCTCATCGGGTGTCTCGAGTCCCGCGATGCAGCGAAGCGTCGTCGTCTTTCCGCATCCGCTCGGACCCAGCAAGGTCACGAATTCCCCTTCCCCCACAGTGAAGCTGACGTGATCCACCGCCAGTGTTTCCAAACCGAAGCGTTTCACCAAATCATTTACGACCACTTCCGCCATGGAAAAACCCTATTCATGAATTTCGTTTATAAGTATTGCGTTCCAGCCTATTTCATTTCCGTCAATAATGTAAGTCGCGCGCGTATTTAATTTGCAGAGTGGCCGATGGACACGTTCGTTTGTCCTGTTTTGTGCGGAATCAACCGGAACCCCTCGTATCCCGCTTCCACGATTCTGGCGCATTTTTCTGAATAGGCGGCGAACCCGGCGATGTAGGGCATGAAGACGCGCGGCTTGCCCGGTATGTTCGCACCCAGATACCAGGAAGTGCACTTGTAACGAATCGTCTTGGCGGTTTCCTCGTTGTTGTGCGCCACCCAGGCGTCTTCCGCCTCTACGGAAGCCTCGATGGATTTCATCCCGTTTTCTCGCAAATGCACGAGACACGCGCCTATCCACTCGACGTGATGGTCAATGGAAGTCTGCATGTTCGTCAGCACCGAAGGGCTTCCTGGACCGGTGATGGTGAACAGGTTCGGAAAGCCCGCCGTCATCAGGCCAAGGTACGTGCGGGGGCCTTCTTTCCATTTGTCCTGCAGGGTGCGTCCGCCGCGCCCTCTGATATCGATTCTGAGCAAGGTCCCCGTCATGGCGTCGAACCCCGTGGCCAGGATGAGCATGTCGATGTCATAGACCCGCCCGGCTGTCATCACCCCCTCGGGCGTAATCCTCTCGATAGGCGATCCACTGACATCGATCAGGTGCACGTTCGAACGGTTGTAGGTCTCGTAATACTCCGTCACCACGCAAAGACGCTTGCATCCGATGACCGTCGTGGGGCAAAGCAATTCCGCTGTTTCGGGGTCTTTCACGACCGAGCGAATCTTGTTGCGCACGAAATCGCCCGCCGTCTGGTTCGCCTCCTCGCTGTAGCGCAAATCCGTGAAGGCGGAGAGGAAGGGCAGCCCCCCGTGTGCCCAGCGTTTCTCGAATTCGCGCTCGCGTTCTTCTTCGCTGACCTCCAGGGTCTCCTGCTCGCCAAAAGTCTGATCGAATCCCGTCGCTGAACGCTTGGCTCTCGCCCTGATTTGCGGGTAGTTCGCCTTCACCTCGCGCTCGCGTTCCTCACTGAGGGGGCCGTTGTGCGCCGGCACGGCATAGTGCGCCGTTCTTTGAAAAACGAACACTTCGTCCGCCTCGCGCGCGATGATGGGAATCGACTGCATGGCGGATGAACCCGTGCCGATGACGCCCACGCGCTTGCCCGAGAAATCCACCTTTTCATGTGGCCAGAGACCCGTGTGGTAAACGGGGCCGTCGAAATCACCCAGGCCCTCGAAAGCCGGTAAGTTGGGAGAGGAGAGACATCCGGTGGCCATCACGCAGAAGCTGGCCGTAATTCGCTCACCGGTGCCCGTCTCGACAATCCAGTGGCTGGCCTCCTCGTCGAATACGGCGGAGGCGATTCGCGTGTTGAATACAATGTCCCTTCTCAAATCGAAGCGCTCGGCCACGTGGTTGATATAGCGCAGAATCTCGGGCTGGCTCGCGTAGCGTTCGCTCCAGGCCCATTCCTGCTGGAGTCCTTCGGAGAACTGATAGGAATACTGGACACTCTCCGTGTCGCATCGCGCGCCCGGGTAGCGATTCCAGTACCAGGTGCCGCCCACGTCGCCGCCTGCCTCGTAGACGCGCGCCCTGAAACCGCGCGTGCGCATCCTGTAGAGCATGAAAAGCCCGGCGACGCCTGCGCCGACAATAAGAACGTCCAGGTCCGCTTTCGACTCGTTACTCAACCCCAAGACCTCTTTGTTTTCGCCCGTTTTTCCGGTAATCGGAAGCAGCGCATGTTTTCATTGGTTTATCGATATCTTCAGGAATTCATTGGGTGAGAAGCGCCGGATTTCGCGCCCTAGTGTTCATAGGCCCTGGTGGCGCTCACGGGAATCATGCAGACGAACTCCATGGTCTCGCCTGAATCGTTGTGGAAGGTGTGATTCTCACCCGGAGCGACGAAAACAGCCGAACCCGGCGCGATGGTCCGCGTCTCGCCCTCGACGATCACTCGACCCTCGCCTTTCAGCATGAACACCTGGTGCTCCCAGGGGTGGGAATGGTCGGGCGTCTGACCGCCCGCTTCAATCTCTATGACCCGCATCGCCATTTCGGTCTCGCCGTCGCGTTCGCTGAGCAGCCAGCGGATTCCGGTACCCTTGGCTGCCTTCTCGGCCTTTAGTTCCGCGTCCTTGTAGTTCATCACTTTCATAGCGTCACGCCTCGCGTAGTTTGGTTCTGCACTCGACCTTACAACTGGAATATGCCGAATCATACCACATCCGGTCCTGCGAGTGTCAAAACCCCCTCTCCCTGCACCGCGCGCGCGTTTTTTCCACAATACGCTGCAACCCCGTCTCCGGTGCTTCGAGTTTCTTGATCAAAGTGTTCCGGAAGCGCTCAATCTCCTTCCGATTGTCAGCGTCCTGTGAGTCATGTCACTTCAATTTCGCGCAGCGTTCAATCGTTTCAATAACGCCGTCGGAGGTCGTCTATGGCAATCCGAACATGCAGGAAGTCAGCATTATTGTCATATCCATGTGTCTCGATGACCACGGGCCGCCTCACTGCCATGCGTTATATAGTGGAGATGAAATTCGAGTGGGGCTCGACACCCTCTCGATACCGCAGGGCAGGTTTCTCCTGCGTGCCCGAGGTCCCCTGACCGAATGGACATCCATTCATCAGGTCATCAGGCAGAACTCCGCGAAGCATGGGACCGGGCACAAAAGCTGGAGGCTCCCCGAAAGATTGCTCTCCTGGAATAATCCAGGGTGGAAGACAGTTCGAATTCGAAGAGACTCGGAAGTGTACTGTCTAATTTGGGAGCTTGCATCAGGGGAATTCCATGTCAGGGATGACAGGCGACTTGCCCATCGGTGAAGCATGAGCGACAAGAATCTCTCGCTCCGATCCGGGCCCCATCGGGAAAGCCACGGAAATCCGGTTCGTTCCGGTCGGATGCCCCGTCCATGGCCCTGTTCAGGGGAGCCTGTCCTTTTTCCCGTACAGAGTCCCCCATCATTCCCTGCCCGATCCGCTCTTGCCCTTGCCCTGCAGCGGGTAACGAATTAGTATTATTCATCATCAGTTATCAGGGTTTGACCTGCGGCGTCCTCGGGAAACGTGGTCGCCGCCCGCCAACGGGGAGAGATGCAACATGCTCGGAATCAGGGATTTCTTCCGTATTTTGAACTTGACAAGCCCGGCAGGATCGACGTACCGACGCGGAGTGTGTCATGAGGGGGCCGGCCGGATGGCGGCACGGGACAAGCCGCCGGGTCTCCCCGCCTGAATCCTGTTCTTCCCCTCCCGCCGGTGGACGTTCCGCTTCCCGCAGTCGCGCGTCTTCCATCAGGGCTTTCGGTTCCTGTGTCCTGGCCGTTCTCCTGCTGACCTTCCTGCTCGCCGGCCCGGCCGCCGCAAACAACGAATGCGGCGACCCGCCCAACACTGGCGACCCCAGAGTCATCACCTGCGACGGAGACGACCAGACCAACGCCGCTGGCGGCATCGAATGCCAGTTCGGCGACAACAACCAGGCCGACGCCAACGACTACACCATCATGGTCAAGGCAAAGTCAGGCGGCACCGGCCTCGACATCGACACGACGGCCGACGATACCAGCGGCGTTCTTGGAGAACACGGATCGACCGGCAACCTCACCATCGAGATGTCCGCGGCGACATCGAGACTACAGGGAAGAACGCCCACGGCGTCCACGGGAGACACGACGGCACCGGTGAGCGCAAAATCTCCATCAGCATGTCCGGCGGGAACATCAAGACCGGGACCGGGAGTGGCCAGGATACCGGGCGATTTGCTTTGGGTCTCTATGGAGAAACCGCAAGCAACAACTCCGGCAACCTGTCCATCACCATGTCCGGCGGCACTATCGAGACCGGGTTCGGGGACGGCACGGGAGCAGGCCATGGCGCCGCCGGCATCTATGCCAAGAAAATCGGCACGGGCATGTCCACCGTCACCCTGTCGGGCGGCGACATCCATACCAAAAATAGCAAGGCCCACGGAATTTTTGGCACGGCCAATTACACAAAGCAGGGCCGTTTTACCGTCCACGTTCCCACGGGCACCGTGGATATCGGTATGACCGGCGGCAGCATCACGACTTCCGGAAGCGGCGCCCGCGGCATCTACGCGCAGCACGAGGGTACCGGTGCTTTCGACCCCGTCGTGGTCGAGGACAGCACGATCTCCGCAGCCCAGGCGGAAGCGATCTATCTCGAGGCCGACCCCGCCAAGACCCTGAGGCTCAGGAACAGTTCGATCTCAACTGGCGCCACCTCCGGCAACGCGATCGGGTTCAGCGGCAACACCGACGACACCCTGACGGTCCTGGGACATGAGGACGCTGGCATGACGGCCACGACCACGATCCGGGGCGATGTGGCGTTCGGCGGCGGCAGCGACACGCTTGTCTTCAGTACCTGCCGGGAGGCCGATATCAGCGAGAACACTGCCTGCGAGGAGCAGACAGCCAGCGCGGGCGATCTCACCCTGAGCCATACCACCGGGATGTTTACCGGGCTGGAGAGCATCCGCAAGATCGGCTCGGGCACAGCTCGGCTGACCGATCTGGGCGCGGCGGGTGCGATGATGTCGCTGGAGGACGGCGACCTGCGCCTGACGGAGGCCGTCCTGGAGGGGTATCCGGTGCGCAGGGGAAGCGGTCCGGACGGGCGTTCGGTGAGGTTCGGGCTCCGCGGGGGTTCCGGAACCCGCGCCGTCTCCCTCGACATGGACCTGCGTCTCGGGGCGTCGGTGGCCCCCCTCGCCGAGGCGTTCTCGGATTCCCGGGACGAATCGGCCGAGGTCGAGCTCACGGGCGAGGTCTACGCGGCCGGTCTGGGCTGGCGGGGAGACGCGTTTTTCTCCGACGTGGCGCTCGCCCACGGCCGCTCGCGCGTATCATCACGGACGCTGGAGGCCACTGGCCTGTTCAGGGGCTCGTTCGACGTGAAGCAGACCCATGCCGAAGCGAGGGCAGGTCGGCTGTTCCCCGCCGGAGGCATGCGCATCACCCCGTCGGTGTCGGTGTTCGCCGGTTCCCTGGACCACGGGGGCCACACGGCGGAGGGCGCGGTGATGAGGGCCGAGATCCCGGGCTACTCGCAGGACTACCGGGGATGTCGGGCCGGGGTGGAGGTCGCGACGGCGGAGTGGCTGGAACTCTCCCCCGCGCTGCGCTGGCGGCCCGACCTGCAACTGGATCTGGCACACACCACGACGGACGGACCGGAGACGCTGACGGTGCGCAAGGCGGACCATGCCGGGGTCATAAGCTTCCCCGAGAAAAAACGGGTGATCGGCGTGCCCCGGGAGGCGTTCCGCCTCGGTCTGGGCGTCACGCTGAAAGGCAGTTCGGATGCCTGGAGCCTGCGCCTCGGTTACCGGGGAGAATGGACCGGCGGCGAGGACGAATGGGCCGGCCGTGAGGACGAACATTCCGTGCAGGCGGGCTTCTCGATACGGTTCTAGAACCACTTCCCGACAGCCCGGCAGTCCCCGTGACTGCCGGGCTGTCGGGCGGGGCAGTGGATCCCGGTCGGGCCCGAGGCGAAGCACCGACCGGGAAACGTCTTTCGGGCAGCACGCAACCCCTCCCCGTAACAGGTTAACCTGGGTGTTCCCGGCGGAGAGCAGATGCCGCTACCCGGACCCAGGTCCGTCGCCGACTCGGTACACAACCTCTAGGTGCGCGCGATACGAAAGGCTTGGCCGTATGATAACTGCATGGACGAGGGGAAGCGCCGCGTGGACGTCACTTCTTGTTTCGGAATGTGTTTGTTCATCGACGCGAATGTGGACGCGGTGTTGGGTGCGATAGAGGCAATGGGGCTTTCGGGTCACACCCGCATCAAGGGGGAAGGGAATTTTCCACGGCCCGCAATTCGCGGATTGGCGGTGACGAAATGCGCAGAAGCCTTTAGTCCGACTTCTCCCAATAAAGCCAGAGGCCGTGTTCGGACGCGATACGGAAAGAGCCGAGTGCCGTATTTTCAGCGATTTGGCGAACATCGGCGCGCGAGAGTCGCTTCTTGCCGGGGTGGTCGTTCAGCGCGCGCGCCTCGGGCAGGAGCGATTCGATGAGTGCATTCGACGCCCCTGCCCCGAACCCGCCACCATGCGCGCCCATCCCACCGGGCCTCAAGACGCGGTTCATTTCGGCGACGATTCTCTCCTGGTCGTCCCAGAAGAATAGTCCGCCCCGGAATATGACGAGATCGAAAGAGGCCGCATCGAACGGAAGGTTGTATTTGTCAACAGGTTCCACGCGAAACCGCGCGGACATGTCTGCCTCTGCTATGGTCTCGGTGATATAGTCGCTCAGGGCCTGTGTGTCGTCTCCGCAGACGAAGAGCATCCCGGGGCAGCGCTCTGCCAAGGCAATCGCCACGCCCGGGCCGTAAGGGCCGATTTCCAGGACGTCGCCCGTGTCACGCCCGTATTCGGCGTGAATCTCCATCGCCGCGTAGGGATAAAAAGGCTGAAAATGAGCGTTTACGGCGCGAATCAACTCGAAATCCATGCGTGCTGTTCTCTCTTCGTTTGGATGCGCCGCTCCTGAAAGCAACGGCTGGATAAAAGTCTTCGCAGGGATGATATACCAATCGCGAAGCGTTTACGAAACCCGGTGCATCGGGCGCAAAACCTCATTTTCAAAACGCCCCGTCTGCGATATTCTGCGGCCCAATCAGGGAAAAGCCCGACTGGTTCAGGAGACCCCATGGAAGCGGCAAGCGAAGCAGCGGATGTCTATGAAGCAATAGAGACGTATCACGAAAAAGGCTGGACAGACGGTCTGCCCGTGATTCCCCCGACGCCCGAACTCGTAGAATGCTTTCTGGAGGCTTCGGGTCTGGATGCCGATGACGTCGTTTTTCATCTGGCGGAGCGAAAAAGAACCGTCCGGAACGGGAAAGTAGTCTTGAACGCCATCATGGCGGGGTGTTTGCCCTCCTACATGCCCGTCATTCTGGCTGCGCTCGAAGCTATGGCCGATCCGGCCTACAACCTTCACTCAAGTGCCACGAGCACGGGCGGGGCGGCCCCCTTCATGGTCGTAAACGGCCCGATTCGCCACGAGATAGGCCTCAACATGCATGGGAACATATACGGGCCGGGCAACCGCGCCGGTGCGACGATAGGACGCGTGCTCAGGCTCATCATCATTAACTGCCTGGGATCGAAGCCGGGTCTTCTGGATCGCTCCACCCAGGGAAACCCGGGCAAGTACAGCTTCACATTTGCGGAATGGGAGGAAACGAGTCCCTGGGAACCCTTGAACCTCGAACTCGGATATCCTGCCGAAACGAGCACGGTGACGCTTCTCGCGGCCGAAGGTCCGCACAACATACAGAACCATTACGGCAAGGGGAGAGGAATCGCCGAAACCGCCGCCGCCACCATGGCGAGTCTGGGAAGTATGAGCGAGGGGCAATCCTTTTTTGTTTTCGCGCCCGAGCATGCGCATCTTCTGGGAGAGGAATTCCCCGTGAAAAGAGAATTGAAGGACTATTTGTTCGAGAACGCGATTCTCCCCCTGGATCAGCTCCTTCGCACGGGAAAGCTCGACAGGCCCATCGACGCCGATGAGAACGGTAACGTACGCCACGCGCTCAAGCCCGAAGACATATACATCGTTGTCGCAGGAGGCGAGGCTGGCGGACATTCCTCCTGGGTTCCCTCCTGGAGCAGGAGGCGGAACGGAGAAGCCGTCACCCGCCCGGTACTGAACGCGGTCGAGCGGCGCGAATCTCGCGGTTGAAAAAAGTACAGGAGCGGGGATTGACCCATGGGAAACGAGACTGGAAATTGTCTGTGCACTGATTCATACCCGGAAGGAGGTTTTCGATGAACCCCGTAGTGGAGACGGCGATACCGATTTACGATCCGACAGTGGAACCAGTGATCGAAACCGAAGAACGCACAAATCGCGACGGCGCGCTCGCGGGAAAACGCATCGGCCTGCTCTGGAACTCTAAGGTGGGTGCGGACAAACTCATGCGTTACATTCTGGATGAGTTGCGGACGGACGGCGCGGATCCCGACCTCGCCGTAGAACTGTCGAAAGAATACGACACCCGTCCGGCGAAGCCCGAGGTGTATGCGGAAATGGCCGAGAAATGCGACCTTGCCATCACCGCGGTGGGTGACTGAGGGTCCTGTTCTTCGTGCAGTGTGCACGATGGAATCGAGCTTGAAAAAAAAGGCGTTCCCACGGCCGTCATCTGTACCGAGCCCTTCCGCCCCACGGTCGAAATGGTCTCCAGGGTGCGCGGTATGCCGGATTATCCTGTGGCTTATATCCCCCATCCGGTTGGCAGTCTCACGGACGAGCAACTCCGGGGCCGCGCGAGAGACATCGCTCCCACGATCAGGACGCTTCTTACGGGCTGAGCCACGCCTGAAACCGGCTCGCTACATCGCTTTCAGGGCAATTATCGCTCCTCCAGCGACCACACAGACTGTACCAAACAGGATGGGGAGCGTGATTCGTTCCATATCGCGCAAGAATATCCAGGTGTACAAAAGAGCGAAAAGCGGCGCGGTGGATGAAAGCGGCGATACAACCGAAATGTCGCCATACTTCAAAGCGGCGAAATGACTCAAGAACGCCAGCGTGTTAATGAGTCCGCAGGGGCCATAGAAGTGCCAGGCCTTTCCCCATTTGAGTGAGGGACGCAGGGGTTTTGGCAGGAACCATAATACCGCGAACAGCGCGACGAACCCGAAAACACTGGTGAGCGTGATGCCGAGCAGTGCAGATGGAACGATCTCGATGCCGATTTTTCTGAAAATGTTCGACGTGGAAAATCCCAAAACAGACAGTAACGGCAACCAGATGGCGCGCCTGTCCCAGCGAACGTCGCTCTTGCGCTGATAGGTAATCCCCCCACACCCCAGCACGACAAGGAAAATCCCGGCCCAGACGTATGTCCCCGGCCGTTCACCAAGGAAAATATAGGCGAAACAGGCTGAAAAAAGCGGATTGGCGGCCAGGAGGGGAACTGCACGCGATACGCCCAGGCGATGTATGGCCTGGAACATGAATACGCGGCCGAGCGAAGGCCCCGTGATGCCTGACAGGAAAAACCAGAACCAGGCTTCCGAACTCCAGTAGGAAGGCTCCCAGGTGAGGATCGTGAGCGCTATCAGCCATGGGATGTTTACTATCAAGCCAATGACGACGCCTGTCATGGCCGTACCGTGTTGCTGCCCCCGTCTGGCAATGAGGCTGAAGGCTGAGGACATGGACGCGGTGCCCAGGGCGAACCCCGCCGCCAGCAACGTATCGTTCATGAAGCATCTCCCGGCCGAAACACAAAAAAAGACAAGCGCTGTTTCTTGTCAAACGAGTGGACACAGAGCCATGCTGAGATCGGAATTTGAGGGCACGGAATGAGACTCACCTTGAAGAATTATTAAGGGGTTTTGGGCATATCACATCCTGGTTATCAACCATCGGTAATCGGCTGGGCGATGATCCGCAGGCTCACCATGGTGTAGCCCACCATGAGAAGGAGCATCGGGTATTGGCTGCGCACGGCGGCGAAACGGTTCTCCAGCGCACGCAGTGCCGTCACGTGCGCCAGGTAGACTGCGCTGATATGACCGATAACGATCGCCGCGATCGAAGCGTACCAGGTCGTCTTGGCGCCGATGATTCCGATGTCGACTTTATAGGCGGCGGTTCCCCACAGGTTCCACCCTGTCCCGAAGGGATCCGAAAGCAGCGGGATGATACGTTGCCCCTGGATGAAGAGAAAGGAAAAATAATGCGCCACGTGGTACCCAATCGCGATGGGGACCAGCGAAAAAACGAACAGGCGCGCGAATTCCCCTGTTGTGAGTACGTTTCCGCTCATGGTGCGCATCAGCATGCAGAATACGTAATAGACGCCCAGAAACAGGGCTGGAGCCGCGATAAGCGCGATCGTATCTGCCACGAGCAAGGCATCGCGCCCTGCCCAGGTGACCGCTTCGTATGTCCCTGCGCGCAGCAAGTGCCATAGTGGTGTTTCGGTAAAACCGTCGAAACTCACCGTCGCCAACATCAGGATCACTAACACCACCATGGAGTTGCTCATGCCTTTCGTGTCCAGAAGACCCACAGCCGGCGGTCTTATGTGCCACTCTCTTCTCCCTTCCCCGTTCAGGCGCGCCTCTGTGATCGAGAACCGTCCCATTACGCCGAATATGATGGAAAATGCCTCTCCGCGCTCAAGCCACGCATCCTTGCCGCAGAGGAACATGCCCGTCCAGGTGATGATGGAATACCCGATTGCGGCGAGCGCGAGGTTGTGGGGCAGGTCGTTGTGCGGCCAGACGATCTCGGCCCACGCGAACCACAGGAACAGGCCCACGGCCGGCCACACGCCCGGGTTTCCCGAAAACGGCTGCCTGGGTGACAGGGAACCGCCGGGCCTGATTTTTCGGTACAGCGTCTCCGCCCAGGAAAAGATGATGCTCCACGGATTCACCAGCGACCAGAGGTTGCCTGCCAGCGCGCAGACATAGGCCAGCCCCACCCACCAGACAATCCAGACCATGGTGGGCGCGAAGTTCTTGTCCGGGTTTTCCGTTCCACAGAGACCCGCCACAAGCGTCACAAAAAACAAGGTGACCGAAATCGCCCTGATGAACGAGAGGAAAACCGCCCCGCCCATCCACGCGAAAACGGGAGATGCGAGAAGGTCATGGCTCGGATAATCCATGTGCTCTGGTTTTTTCGCACGAAAAGTCCCATGCACAGGAAAGAAAACACCACGGATGCGCCCGCACCCAGCATGAACAAACCCAGTGGCACCGGCAGATCGTACCTCTGACCGAACCCGTGTGCCGATGCGACGGATGGAAGCAGGCAGACGGTGGCAGCGAGGAAAAACCCTTGGGCGTTGAGGCTCATAAAGTTGTCCTCTTCACGGATGCACCTCGAGGTAGAACAATACTTTCTCGCTGTGGCCGCCGCTTTTTTTCTTCCCGTGAGAGTGAGAGCCGTGTTCCGTTACGGGGAATCGGCCCGCAACTTTGGCGCGAAACGCCATCACGGCTGTTTTGCCCGGCGAAACAGTTTTTTCGATGTCATAACCATGGAGGTGGACTTCGGTTTTCCGATCGGCCATGAGGTTGAGTCTGACCTTGTCTCCCTGCTTCACGCGAACCACTTTCTTGCTGCCCTGGATTTTCCCGCCAGCGATTTTGAGCGTAATGCCTCCGAGTGCCTCGCCTTTCACGGGAGTTTCCTTCATTGCCGGTTTCTTCCCCTGGTGGCCATGCCCCCTGTCTGCGCTTTGGGCGGGGATTGTCTGAAAAAGTGCGACCAGCACAAGAATAGAAAAAACCCTGCAAATGAATTTCATGTCCACTCCTCCCCGAAGCAGTCTTGGCAAGGACGAATCCTCTTCGCTTGCCATGGGAAACAATTGATTGGCGGCGTATCAGGAAACCCTGCAAGCGGGGTCACTATATCAGAACAGATAAAAGCACGCTTCGTCAGAGGGCACGGCCGGCCACCAGCGCGCCGCCCACGACGACTGCCACCGTTCCCAGGAGAATCGGCCAGGTAATGCGCTCGACCTGACGCAGGAATATGGCCGTGAGCAGCAGTGCCCACAAGGGCGCGGTGGCGGCGAGCGGAATCACGATGGTCAGATCGCCGTACCGGAGACCGTATAGATGCAGGAGAACCGACAGGGCGTTCAGGGAACCTCCTATGCTGTAGGCCACCCACGCTTTCTTCCCTGTCAGTGAAGGCCTCAGGTCTGGCGGCAGATACTGTCCGAAAACATAGAGAAACGTCCCGCCTGCGACGCTCATGATCGATATTCCCAAAAACGGGTTGGGCGATGTGCCAACGCCGAGTTTTCGCAGCATGTGTGAGATCGAGAAAAAGACCACACTGCCGAGCGCTACGAGCAAATCGCTGCTCCGGATAGGCTGGGCCTCCCCTCTTCTCGAGGTAATTCCCATACACCCAAGGACGATTAGCACCGTGCCCGCCAGAATGTACGGCCCTGGTCTTTCGCTCAGGATGAAGATACCGATTATCGCCGAGAAAAGCGGCATGGTGGAATTGAGTGGCACGGCGCGCGCCACACCCATCAAGTGAATCGAATGGAAAAAACATACCCTCCCCACGGCGGGACCCATGATTCCCGCCAGCGCGAAAAACAGCCAACCCAGAGGCTGGTAGTGAGCGGGTTCCCATGTCCAAATCGCCCCGAGGAACAACGGCGGCAGAGAGGCGATGATCCCGATAAGAACGCCTGATACCGCGTTCGCGTGCTGCTGCCCGCTTCTCACAAACAGTGTGAAGGAGCCGACCACGAGCGCCGTGGAGAGCGAGAAGAGAACCGAGAGGGAAGTTGTGGTCATTCAGGATGTGTCTTTTGGCCAAAAATCAAAACCGGGAGAAATAATCTAGATCCCGGCCATTTCGCAGGGAGCGTAGTGGGAGAAGCGCATGCTGTAGGTGGCACGGCCCTGGGTAGCGGAGCGCAGGGAAGTGGCGTAGCCGAACATCCTGATGAGAGGCACCGAGGCGCGCACGATACTCACGGGCGATGCGCCGCCGCGTTCTTCGACACCGGTCATTTTTCCGTCCCGTGCGTTGATGTCACCGATGATCGCACCAAGAAATTCACCGGGCGCCACGACTTCCACCGACATGACCGGTTCCAGAAGCTGGCCGCCCGCCGCTCGGCAGGCTTCCGTGAACGCGTTCGCCGCCGCGATGGAAAAGGCGGCCTCGGTAGCACGTTCTCTGTCGTAATCCACCTCGATCAAATTGACGCTTACGTCTGTCATTTCATAGCCTGCCATGGCGCCGCTCGAAGTGGATGCTTTGAGCGATTCCAGTGCGGCGGCAATCAGATTTCCCGGGATTCCGGGATCGTCCACCGCGCTGGCACAAGAGACGCCACCGCCGGGTCTGGGCGCTACGCCCACGCGCACCCGCGCGAACTGGGGTTCGCCCGCAAGTTCCCTGTCGAAGGTAAATTCGGCGTCGGCTTCTTTCGCAAGCGTCTCCCGGTACACTACACGAGGTGCACCGACCCGCACGTTCACGCCGAAGTCCTCGTTAATCCGGCGCGTGAGCACCTCCAGATGGAGTTCGCCCATGCCGCTCATTATCGTCTGGCCGGATTCGGAATCCACTTGCACCTGGAACGTCGGATCTTCCGCCTGCAGTTTCGACAGAGTCTCGTTCAGTTTTTTGGTTTCCGTGGCGTTCCCGGGTTCGATCGCGACCGAAAGAACAGGCTGGGGCGCGAGAATCGACTCGAAGGCTATCGATTCAGCCTGCGCACAGAGGGTGTCACCCGTAACCGATTCTTTCAGGCCAGCTGCAGCGACGATGTCGCCTGGCCCCACGGCATCGATGCGCTCTCGCTTGTGGGAATACATTCTGAAAAGCCGGGCGAAGCGTTCGCTGTTTTCTCTCGCGGGGTTCCACAGGTTCTCTCCCACCTTGGCCGAGCCGCTGTACACCCGCAGGTAGGTGAGTCGCCTGCCTTCATCGATTTGCACCTTGAACACCAAAGCGGAAAAAGGCGCATCCTCATCAGGTGGGCGCGTGAGAGGTTCATCTCCGCCCGGATCGAAACCGACCGCAGGCGGCACATCTACCGGAGAGGGCAGATAATCCACCACGGCGTCCAGCAGGGGCTGTATTCCTTTGTCCTTCAGTGATGAACCGCAAAAAACGGGCAAGAGCTCGCCAGCGAGCACGGCACGCCGCAAACCCGCCTTGAGCGTTTCGGCATGTATGGTGCTTCCCTCCAGATACGCTTCCATCACGGAATCGTCGTGATCCGCTACCGCTTCGACGAGAGATTCCCTCAATTCGGTCGCTTTTTCCTTGAGCGTATCCGGGAGTGTGCGCCGATGGGATTCTCCCCCCTCCCAGGTGAGAAAATCACCGCCCAGTACCTCCACTTGGCCCGTATATTCTTCACCCTCTCCGTCGGGCCAGTGCATGAGTACGGGTTTGACACTCAGTTTTTCCACTATCATTTCGATGGTGCGCTCGAAATCCGCGCCCAGGCGATCCAGTTTGTTGATAAAGGCGAGTCGGGGCAGGCTGAACTTATCCGCCTGCCGCCATACGGCCTCGGTCTGCGGCTCGACGCCTTCCACGGCGCTGAAGATTGCGACGGCGCCATCAAGCACGCGCAGGCTCCTCTCCACCTCGATAGTAAAATCCACATGGCCGGGGGTGTCGATGATGGTAATTTCATGATCCGCCCACGTGGTGGTTATAGCCGCCGAAGTGATGGTGATGCCGCGCTCGCGTTCCTGACTCATCCAGTCCATGGTGGCCGAACCATCGTCTACTTCGCCGATTCGGTGTACTGCGCCCGAGTAGAAGAGCATCCGTTCCGTGGTTGTCGTTTTTCCGGCATCGATATGAGAGATGATACCGATGTTTCTTCTCTTATCGAGCGCGGGGCGCTTCATGGAAATACCCTCTTTTTAGAAAACAGATGCGCAGATTACATTGGGAAGGAGAAGATAGGAAAGCCTGAATCGAAATAAGTGGCGGACGGTGGCCATCCGCCTCATTTCCTTTACGAGGGGAATTATCTACTTAAATCCGCAGGTCTGGATATCTTGATTTTTGCGTTTCCAGGTGTACCGTTTGCGTCACGGGCGGAATTACTGCCAGAATCAGTTTATGCGCCGCCTTCTTCCATTCAGCCCATACACCGGATCTGACAGTAACTCAGTGGGCCCTTTCGTATATGACTTCCCTTATTGATACCAGCCGTGATCGTCAAGGTATTCGACCGCCAAACGGATCGTATTGGCCGCCACTGGCGTCTTCCAGCTGTTCCTCGGTGAGCCGTGCCGCAGGCGGGAGGACGAGATAGCTGTTCTCGGCGTCGTCTTCCATCACATGCAGGTTGAAATTCTCCGGCATCGTCACCCCGAACTCCTCCGATATCACGGCCTTCGGCTCGGAGATAAGGCGGGCACGGAATTCCTCGTTATCGCCTGCCTTCTCGATCAGGTGCTTGCGCATCTCGGTAACGGATTTCATTCTGGGCTCCTTTCCTGGAGAAATGAGTATGGGTGGATCCCCTCGATGTTTTCGTTTTTTTGCATCGTCATCATGGGCAGGATATGGATGTTCCGACGGGAAAGCAAGAAATTTTCTGACGTTTTACTGGTGAGGAACGAGTTTCCTCCCGGAGGCCCGTCCGTATGCCACCGTTCTCCCGGGAAACCGGCGGCCGAAGGATCCGTTTTTCCAGAATTCAGCTATTCAGACTTGTGGATTTAAGGATGTAATTCCCTTTGCGAGAGATAAAAAAGATCTACATCCGTTTTCTCCATGCCGCCCGCTGGATGACAGGGCGGCTTCCCTTTATGGTTTCAGGAATCCATGGAAAGAAACGGAACGAGAGGTCGATTTCCATCTCTCCCCATCCCCCATGCTGCCTACGGGCGATGCCCTGTTGCAGGGCAGGACCGAGCGGAGAAAGCGGCGTAAGCGCGTCAGGGAGAAACGGCGCGCTTGCCTGGACCTTTGTGGCCAGGCGAGGGATAAATCATACGGCCTATGGGTTTTGGAGTCGCACGCGAAAAAGGGAGCTCAGGCTCAGGCGTCAGTCTCGATTCAAGTTCCTTTTGTTGGGCCTGCCAATCCTCGAAAGAGATATGACCTTGCAAATAAAGGGCGAGATTCCGCATGCAAGCTTCGTGAATGCGTTTCGATATTTGGCTCGTCTTATGTGCCTTGTCCCCGGGTATTCGAGTTTTCATCACCATGAAGGGCCTCCTTTTTCGCTTTCCCTCCACCTGAACGGGATCAGCTTGATAATCTATATATAGTGCTTTCTGTGCAATAATGCACTATATTTTGTGTTAAAATTGGAATAAAAATTGTTGCTATATGGAAAATTCTTGTATTTGCCGGTCATGCGAAAATTCATGAAACACAGTCCTTTGTTTTCTGGAGATGTCTGGCGCCATAATATCAGCATGTTAAGATGATATTGTTTATGCCTTACATTTCGTCCCGCATGAAAAAATCTTCGCGGGGGAAATCCGCCAAGGTGAAAAGGATCTGCCGTGAGCTTGAAAAAAATCCCGAAAAATATCCTCTCCTGCGGTTTCTCTCTTTTGATTTCGACGTTTTTGCTTTCTGGATGCATCCTGAACCAGGAGACAAGGACCGCTCATGGCGATGTAATTCGGAAATGGTTTTTGGAATTTCCTTGGGGCCGCGTGGAAGCTTATGCCATCCAACCACTCGAAAGAGGTATTTCTCCCCAAAGGCGCTACCCGGCGATTCTCCTCCTCCACGGAGCAGATGCCCGTGCCCAAAGATTCCGGCGTGCCATGCTGGCTCATGTTCGTGACGGTTTCATCCTGATGAGCATTTCGCTGCCCGGTTTCGGCGCATCCACGGGGTCCGAGGATTTCGCAGGACCCAAAAGCGTGAATGCCGCACTGGGTGCACTTCGTTATCTTGGTGCCAGAGAGAACGTCGTAAAAGGCGGCATATTCGTCTACGGAATCGGACAGGGGGCCTCAGTCGCTGCTCTCGCGGCGACCAGGAGCGCGAACATTTCGGGTCTCGTTCTCGAAAACGGATTCTACGACCTGGAGAAAATCCATGCGCTCTTGTCCCGAAAACAGAGGAACAGGATACGCGCGCTGCTCGGCGGCACGCCTGTTCAAAACGTCGAGACCTACCGGGAGCGTTCTCCCTCCCTCATGGTCGACAAAATGAAGGTTCCGATTCTGCTTCTGCACAGCCGGGAGAGTGCTTACCCGCTCAGCGGCGCAGAAGCTTTTCAGAAAGCCATCAACGGCAAAGGCGGGAGGGCAAATCTGCAAAGAATCAAAAATCAGGGGCCGTTCGAATCGCTCACGCATCCCAATATCGCGAAGTGGGTCATCCCTTTCATCCGCGAAATACGCAAAACGCGCTAGAAACCCGTCTGAACCTTCTCCCAGGAATCTATTTGGGCCAACCGGTCGCAAACCGAGGGGTGCGAATGAAAGAGCACCACGACCCAGCCTGGCGGTTCGGGGTCCGCCAAGTTTTGCCTGCACAGCTTGACGAGGGCAGAAGACAGACCACCCTGTGCCTGCGCGTATTCGGTGGAATAGCGATCGCAGCGGTACTCCAGGTTACGGGAAACCGCCAGAACCAACGGAGACAGCACCACTCCCAATAGACTCCACGCAATCCACAGGACCAGGATGCAGGCAGGCTCTCCGGGCTGTACGAGAGCGGGGCCCAGCCATATCAGCGCATGGTGGGAGAGATATACCCCCAATACCATTATCGTGCTCTTTATCGTTATCAGGGCCGGTATGTGGCCACCCACGTGATGCGCGATTTCATGGGCGAGGATTGCCTCGATCTCATCGGGCGCGAAATCGAGCAGCGTATCCGAGAGGACGACTCTCCGTGACGGCCCCCAGCCGACCAGGGCGGCGTTCGCCGCTTTGCTCTTGGAACTCATATCCATTTCCCACACGCCGCCGTATACTCTCGCCTTCGTTCGCTCCAGCAAGGCGAGGAGACGCTCCTTGAGTCCCTCGTTTGCCAGGGGTTTGAAGCGGAAAAATACAGGTGCGAGCAAGACGGGAGCGATAAGGGAAATAAAAACCATGAGCAAGACCGAAGCCAGCGCGGCAATCCACCACCAGTGTACTGACCACCGAACCATGATCATCAAAAAAATTCCGCTGGCTGAGCCACCGAGAAGGAGGAGAAGAGCCAATCCCTTGCATCTGTCCCACAGCCAGCCTGCCAGTGACTGGTTCGATAAATTTTCCCGGTGAGCGAGTACGTAGCCGCTGTAGATGTCAAGGGGTAAAGAAACCAGCGTTTTTGTGAGGGTGACAAGAGAAAAAGTGGTGAATCCTCCCCAGAAAGCACCACGCGCCGGGACCTCGGCCCCTGCGTCCAGATACCAGAACAGGAAGGCGACCAGGACGCCGAATTCCAGCAGCGAGGACACCAATCCCGTATACAGACGCCGCATTTGATATGCTCTAGCGCGCTTTATGAATTCTTCCTCGAATACGGGCAATCCATCGCTGTCCGGCATGTCGTTTTGAGCCCTGGGCGCATATACAGGGAATCGGAAGACGAAAATCTCAGGGCGTTAATCTGGCAAATCACATTTGATTATGCAAATATATTCTCCACCAGATGGATCATAACAAATCGAGTACCTGAAACCCGACTCCCGGAAACGGGGGCGGTAGCCGGGGAGCCAGTCCTTTGTCCCGTCATTTCATCGATATGAGAAGCGACACCGCAACGCGCCCCACGCAGGCAATGCGAGAGGCCATCACCGCCGCTCCGGTGGGAGATGATACGCTCAGGGAGGATCCGAGCGTCAACAGACTCATCGAAAAGGCTGCCGCCTTGTTCGGGAAAGAGGACGGCCTTTTCGTCTCGTCAGGCACGCTGGCCAATCAGTTGGCCATCAAGGTGCACACGAACCCGGGCGATGAGATCATCGCCGATTCGCATTGCCATCCCTTTCGAAGCGAACTGGGAGCAGGCCCTTTTCTGTCAGGGGTTCAATTCGCATTGATCTCGGCGAAACGCGGAGTTTACGCCCGCGAAGACGCCGAAAAATGGCTTCGCCCCAGGGGGGGATACCCAAAGAGCGCCATGCTTTGGGTGGAGAACACGCACAACCAGGGCGGGGGCCATGTGTTCCCCCTCGAACAACTTGATGAGTTGCGCACCTTCTCAAGTGAGCAAAAAATCCCACTTCACATGGATGGTGCCCGCATATTCAATGCCATCGTCGCCTCCGGCGTTCCCCCGAAGGAATGGGCGAGGCGCTGCGATTCGATGTGCTTTTGTTTCTCCAAGGGATTGGGCTGTCCGGTGGGTTCGATTCTGCTCGGAGAGAAAGTGTTCATCCGGGAGGCACGCCGTTACTGGAAAATGTGGGGAGGCGGCTGGCGTCAGGCGGGGATGCTTGCCGCCGCAGGTCTCCATGCGCTGGAACATCATGTGGATCGCCTGGCGGAAGATCACGCAAATGCCCAGCTTTTCTCCGAACTCACCGCTGGAATTCCGGGCATTCGACCTGTCCATGACACCACGCCCACCAACCTTGTGTTTCTCGACGTATCGGCGACCGGCAGGACGGCGTATCAGATCAACGAGGCGATGATGGAAAAAGGCGTCGCCTTCTCCGTTCCGAACATGAAGGTTCTTCGCGCCGTCACCCACCTGGATGTATCGAGAGAAGACGTGCAGTCCGCCGCTCGGATTCTGGCGGATTCGGTGAAATGAACTCAAGGGCTCGGGTCACCGTTCTGGGCTGTGGCACTTCCACTGGCGTTCCTTCCATCGGGTGCACGACAGCTGCATGTCTTTCGGATGATCCCAGGAACAAGCGGCTGCGACCGAGCATCATCATCGAGCACAACGGGCGAAACCTGCTCGTCGATACGGGTCCCGACTTGCGCGAGCAGGCACTCAGACACGAGATAACCCGGGTGGATGCCGTGGTCTATACCCACTATCACGCCGACCACACCCATGGCATCGACGATTTGCGCGCCTTCAACTTCCTGGTGAGAAAACCGATTCCCTGCTATGCCTTTCCCAATACAGTGAGGATTCTGCGCCAGAATTTTAGCTACATATTCAATGATGCGAGGGACTACAGTGGTTTCAAGCCGCAACTCATGCTGACGGAGGTCGGGGAGTCCAGCTTCGGGGCGGCCGGCATCGACGTCATACCATTCGAACTCGAACACGCCGGAATGAAAGTGATGGGCCTGCGGGTGGGAGATTTCGCCTATGCGACGGATTGCAACGCGATTCCGGAAAAATCCATGGAAATCCTGAAGGGAGTACGTATCCTCATCCTGGACGCCCTGCGCCACAGGGAGCATCCCTCTCACTTCACGGTTGCCGAGGCGCTGGAAATCGTCGAGTCGCTCAAGCCCGAGCAGACGTATTTCACCCACACCAATTTCGAGCTGGAATACTACGAAACGAATCGGAAACTGCCCGGCGGCGTGGAACTCGCCTATGACGGACTGAGTTTCGGCATCTTCCTGTAATAGTTGCGCTATACGTCGCTGGAGTCTTCCGGAATTTCTCCTGTCTCGTCATCCATGCGGCTTGCACTCGCCGTCTGGCTCAGGTCCGAAAACAGGAGATATCCAGCCAGATAGTAGGAGATTGAGGTCACCATCACGCCCGTCTGCAGAAGGACCTGGCCCAGAAGGCCTCCTCCGAAAATTCCCTGTATCACCTGCCAGAGTATGAACCAGACCAGCAGGTAGGTCATCACCAGTACAACGATGGTTCTCTCCCCTCCACTCGATACCACGCCCGCACGGCGAAAGGCCTGGGCGAAGTCGTCACCATAGAGCAACGCGGTCAAGGTGCAGAAATAATACCGAACCGCCGGCGTGAGAACGAGAAAAACCGTGACGGCGAAGGCAAACGGAAGGCTGATGGGCGAGTCTCCGAACAGAAAACCGAAGATGAACAACGCGGTCGCAAACCCGACAACACCCAGCAACTGCAGGCCGAAGGTATATGCCAGATCCACCTTGGCGACGGACTTCAGACGGTTCATCGCCTCGGCAATGTCCCAAACGGCCCCATCGCCCACGCGCTCGGACTCCACACGCAGAATCAGGAGAATGAACAGGAACACCTGCAATACGCGCAAGAGAAGCTGGGAGGCGATCATGAGAGGAAAGAGCAGCGTGAGGTTCGCCTCGGGTTCCATCAACGATTTAATCGAGGGGTGTACCGAGAGCGCAATCATGGAAACGGGCACGTAAATCGCGACGAAAAGGCGGGTTATTTGCGCAAAATCCTTCGCATGGTTGCGAACGCCGTACTCGATATATCTGGACAACGGGCCCACGGCTGTATTTTTCATTTCAAAAACAAACCCTTAGAAGAATATGGCCGTTCGTGCCGGCATTGATCTCCATCCTCTAGGAGCGATACACTAAGAGTAGAGTTCCACCGCGCCTCGAATCGCGAGACCGCCCGGGATAGCCGCCCCCCAATCGACAGAGTTCACTATACTCGCTCATGATGAGGAATAGAAGGCAAGCCCCATGAGTTTGGAGACAATGGTGACGAAAGGCATTTGCATTCTCGGCCGGCGCGCGATAGGAACCGTCGCCGGGATGGGAAGCGCCGCGGTCTTTTTGCTCGAGTCCCTCCGGTGGATGTTTGCGCCTCCCTGGCGATTTTCGCTCCTTACCCGCCAGATATACATCATCGGCACGGGTTCGCTCTCTATCGTTTTGCTGAGTGGTCTGTTCACCGGAATGGTACTGGCCCTCCAGGGAATCTACGCATTCAGAAAATTCGGTTCTGAAGCCTTCCTTGGCCCGGCGGTCGCCTTCAGCCTCATCCGTGAACTCGGACCCGTACTCACTGCCCTGGTTGTCACCGGAAGGGCAGGATCCGCCATGACGGCCGAGATCGGCATCATGCAAATCACCGAACAGGTGGATGCCCTCAAGAGCATGGCGGTAAACCCCCTGCAGCGCCTCGTCTCTCCCCGACTGCTGGCGGGCGTCATAGTATTTCCCCTGCTGACGGTGCTTTGCGACCTCATTGGCATATTCGGGGCCTATCTCGTGGGCGTGGAACTGATGGGACTGAGTTCCGGCACTTTTTTCGGGGAGATGCAGGACAAGATCGAGATGGCCGACATCGAAGTAGGCTTGTGGAAATCGATTGTCTTCGGCCTGATCGTCACATGGGTTTGCTGCTATAAAGGGTATCATTGCGGCCACGGGGCCGAGGGGGTGGGCAAGGCGACCACCTCGGCCGTGGTGCTGTCTTCCGTCCTGATCCTGGTGGGTGATTATTTCCTCACTTCGATTCTCATCTGAAGAAGGAACGGAATCTTGTACCGTAAAAACGTGGAATTCGGTGTCGGCATATTCGTTGTGGCAGGAATTCTGGCGCTCGCCTATCTTTCGATCAATCTCGGCGGTCTGGATATCTTCGATGACGGTGCGTATGAAGTCTCAGCCAGGTTTACGACCGCGACGGGCCTGAGACGAGGCGCCTCCGTGGAAATGGCGGGCGTGCGCGTCGGACGGGTTAGCGAAATCTCCCTCGACGGGGAAGATGCGAAAATCACGCTGCGCATTGATGAAAACCTCAAACTCTCGCGGGACTCCATCGCCTCCATTCGTACGAAAGGGGTCTTGGGTGATAAGTACGTGAGCATCAGTCAGGGAGGATCGGAGAAAATCATCCCCCCGGGCGGGTCGATACGCGAGACGGAACCACCGGTTGACATCGAGAAACTCATCGGAGACTTTATTTTCGGCAATGTGAAGAAGGAATAAAGGGGCATCGACGCCGGAAAAATGTCTCGGGACATGCGTTGCGCTCTTTCGTTATGAGGCTTGGCAGGGGCTCCGGAACCGGAGGGTCACGATATATTTCGAGCTACCAGATCCTTCCTGTATTCGCCAATCCCGGACTCTGACCTCGTAGCAACAGGAGAATCCATGCTTTTGGAAAAACGTTTACCACCGTTTATAGCCGCCTTCCTCGCGTTCGCTTTTCTTGCTTCACCCGTCCAGGCAGGCGAACCAACCAAGGTGGTGCGCCTGGGAATAACCGGGGTGGTGGATATTCTTCGTCAACCCGATTTGAAGGTCCCCGAGAAAAAGGTGGAGCGCAGAAACCGAATACGCAAGGTCATCCACAGGTATTTCGATTTCGAGGAAATGTCGCGGCGAAGCCTGGCGAGGGCATGGAGAAAACGAACGGCTGAGGAGAAGGCCGAATTCATCGATCTTTTCAGCTATCTGATGGAACGCAACTACGCCAATACGCTGGAAAGCTATACGAATGAGAAGGTCGTCTACGGCAAGGAATCCATAGACGAGGAATTCGCCAGGGTTGACACCGTCATCGTTACGTCGGACAGGAAAGAGGTCG
Source organism: bacterium (assembly GCA_965200245.1). Classification (GTDB taxonomy): domain Bacteria; phylum UBA8248; class UBA8248; order UBA8248; family UBA8248; genus Bin107. Next base: position 1,380,278 of record CBDATS010000004.1, read on the forward strand.
CCGTCGTCTACAGACTCCACAGGGTCAAGGGTGAATGGCGTGTCTACGACGTTCTGGTGGAGGGCGTGAGTCTCGTGAAAAACTATCGCGACCAGTTCCGTTCCATCATCCGGAGAACTTCCTACGCCAACCTCGTGAAAATCCTCCGGGCCAAGCGAGACGAGGGCTAGTGGGGTCACCCGCCGCGGGCGGTCTTCCCGGCATGCGGGGAAGCGGGTATTTGCGATTTATCTCCGCATGGTTTCGAAGCCCCATCGCCTCTCTCTGTACGATGAGAAAATATCGGTAGCGCTCTGCCTCATCCATCGCTTGATGAAGCGTGCCCTCAAGTCTTTCCCTGATTTTATCGCAGAGTTCTCCTCCCTTCTCCCACGCACGCCAGGCGGCCCACGCCCTTTGATGACGCTTGGAGAATTCGCTGCCGATGCGGCCTAGAGAGGAGGCCATTTCCTCGGCTATCTCGCGTTCCACGGCCAAGGGCCTGAATTTTCCGTTCATGCCTTTATGCCGTCTCCCTGGGCAATCCGAAAGAGATGAACGAACCGACGATGCCGAACGCCATGCATACCAGTGGCAGCGCCGTTTCCACGCCGATGTAATCGGCCAGACCGCCCACGGCAATCATTCCGATGCTCGCCACGAACCAGACCACGCCCAGCATGAAACTGCTCACCAGGGCGGCGTGCTCGGGGGCGATCTCCTGGGCGTACGTCACGGAAACCCCCATCTGCGCATAAAAAGCCGCGCCCGAGAGCATGACGAAAATGGTGCGCCAGGGCTCGTCGAACAAAAAGACAAGGCCCAATGCCGGCGTGCCCATGCAAATGGCCATGATCGTCACGATCCGTCTGCCAAATATGTCGGATAGATGCCCGCCGTAGATGCCGCCCATCGCCGCCGCGACCAAAAACAGGGTGATTGCCGTACCACCCGCGGCCAGCGAACCACCCTTGGCGATAATATATATCGGCAAGAAAACCTGCACCGTCATCGTCACCGTCGTACGGCACAAGTTCACGAGCCACAACAGAAACAGCGGCCGGAACACGAGCCTAAGCATCTGAATCGTCTGCATGAAGCTCTGTGGTTTGGAGGATTTGCCCGTGTCCTGAATGGGTGGAGAGATGAAGAACAGGGGAACTCCGATGATGATGCCGACGAGGCTCGCGTAGGGCATGGTATCTATGCCCCATTTCGTGACGATGAACGTCGCCATTCCCGAACCCAATCCCACGCCCAGACGGCCACCGGCAATGTAGAGCGACATGCCGAACCCTTTTCTCGCGCCGGCGGACTGGCCGGCGATGACCGACGCGACGGGATGGAAACAGGCAGAACCCGAGCCCGCGATCAGCATCAGCAGCATGAGGAGCCAGAAATTCGGCATGTAGAGCATGAACGCCAAAAGCGCACCGCCCAGCGGCCCGAGCGCCAGAAACCATCCTTTCTTGAACCTGTCGGCGAAGTAGCCAAAAACGGGCTGACCCACGGCGCCCGTGACGGAAAGCGTGGTGGCCAGAAGGCCCGCCAAGCTCAAAGGCAGGTCCAGTCGCTCGACGATGAGGGGAAGTAGCGGGGGGAGAAAGCCGAAATAGCTGTCGTTCGCCACATGGGCGACGATGAGCAGGGAGATTCTTCTTTTCTTGAGGCGCTCTGGAACCGCGCCTGCTACGGTCGTATCGCTCAAAAAGTTCTCCGAAAGTAAATCTCTGGAATCAGCCCGTCTGAACAGGGCACGGATTGAAGGCGATCATGTCATCTTCTGGATCAGTCCGGGAACTGCCGCGAGGGCTTCATCCACTTTTTCGACGTCCTTGCCGCCCGCCTGCGCAAAGTCCTGCCGCCCGCCGCCTCTGCCGTCGACAATAGAGGCCACCTCCTTCACCAGATTCGCGGCGTGGACGCGGGGGGCGAGGTCTTTCGTTACGCCCGCGGCGATGGTGACCTTGCCATCCGTCACGGCAGCGACCACTGCGACACCGCTTTTCAGCTTGCCCTTCGCCGCATCGACGATACCCCGCAATTCGCCTGCCTGAAAACCATCGCGCCGCACGGCTATCAGCTTGACGCCGGAAACCTCCCGGGCTTCCGAAGCCAGATCGTCCATTTCGTCGCGCGATTGTCTCTCGCGCGATTCCCTGAGTTCACGCTCGAGTGTCTTCACGCGATCAAGCAGGCGTCTCACCCGCTCGACCTCCTCGAGCGGCGCCGCTCGTGTGAGTTCTCCGATCTCGGAAAGAACGTGTTGTTCCCTGCGGGTCTGGAGGAGTGCCCCCTCCCCCGTCAGGGCTTCGATGCGCCGCACGCCCGAGGCCACGCTGCCCTCGTGCAGGATGCGGAAAAAGCCGATGTCTCCCGAGGCGCGCGCGTGTGTGCCTCCGCAAAGCTCCATGCTGAAATCGCCCATGGAGACGACCCGCACATCCTCGCCGTAGCGTTCACCAAAGAGTGCCGTCGCCCCTTCGGCCAGCGCGTCGTCTATCGACATGTGGCGGGTCTCCACCCCGGTGTTCTCACGAATGCGCTCGTTGACGATGTCCTCCACGCGTTCGCGCTCGCGCGTCGTCATCGCCGCGAAATGGGTGTAGTCGAACCGCAGCCTCTCGGGCGATAGGTGGGAGCCGGCTTGTTTTACGTGATCACCCAGAACCTGACGCAATGCGTATTGTAACAGGTGGGTGGCCGAGTGGTTTCGCCTCAGGAGGAGACGCCTTTCTGCGTCGATTCGCGCGGTGATGTCTTGTCCTTTCCCGAGAGTTCCTTCCGTCACCTTCACGTGGTGGACGTACACGTCGGGAAGCGGCTTTTGCGTATCGAGTACGACAGCAGCGCCATCGGCCCAGGAGAAACCGCCCCTGTCGCCTTCCTGCCCGCCCGCCTCGCCGTAGAAAGGTGTCTTGTCGAGCACGACGCGTACCTCTTCCCCAGGGCCAGCCTCATCACGCAGCGCGCCGTCAAGGATAATGGCACGCACGCAGGCTTCCTGCTCATCCTTTGCATAGCCTGTGAACTCCGTCGTGCCCGCCGCATCGCGCACATGATGCCAGACTGCATCGACGGCGGCTTCGCCCGACCCCTTCCAGTGGGCGCGGGCGCGCTCACGCTGCTGCTCCATCACCTCGCCGAAACTACCCTGATCTATTTCGAGACCGTGGAAAGCGGCCGTCTCCACCGCCAGATCCCACGGATAGCCGTAGGTATCGAGCAGGGTGAACACTTTCCTGCCGGGAATGACTTCGCTGCCCGATGACTTCACTTCTTCCGCGAGCGCATCCATGCGCGGCTGGCCCTGCGCCAGTGTATTGGCGAACCTCTCTTCTTCGGCCAGCGTGACGCGGGAGATGTAGCCCAGGCTCTCTCTCAGTTCGGAAAAGGCGTCTCTCATCATCTCGGCCACCACGCCGGCTGTCTGATACAGGAACGGTCCTTCGATACCCAGCATCCTGCCATGGCGCAAGGCGCGCCTCGCCACGCGCCTCAGCACGTAGCCGCGGCCCTCGTTGCTCGGCAGAACGCCGTCCGCCACTAGGAAACTGACCGCGCGAACGTGGTCCGCGATGACGCGGAACGAAACATCGCTCGGCGCATCACTGCCGGTGTACTTCTTGCCGCAACGCTCTTCGACCGAATGAATAAGCGGCATCAAAAGATCAGTGTGGTAATTGCTGTCTTCTTTTTGCACCACCGCCGCAAGGCGTTCCAGCCCCATTCCCGTATCGACCGAGGGCTTGGGCAGTGGCTCCATCTTTCCCGAAGCCTCCCGGTTGAACTGCATGAACACGAGGTTCCAGAGTTCAAGGTAGCGGTCCCCATTCTCATCCTCTTGCCCGCTGCCCGGCGGCGCGCCGACGATGTGATCCCCCTGGTCGTAGATGAGTTCCGAACACGGGCCGCAAGGTCCGGTCTCTCCCATCGCCCAGAAATTATCCTTCTCGTCCATGCGGACGATGCGTTCAGGCGGCACGCCCACGATGCGTTCCCAAAGCTTCGCCGCCTCGTCGTCCTCCCGGAAGACGGTGATCCACATGCGAGACCCATCGAGACCCACGCGATTCACCAAAAACTCCCAGCCGAACTCGATCGCCTTCTCCTTGAAATACTGGCCGAACGAGAAGTTGCCCAGCATCTCGAAAAACGTGTGGTGCCGGGCCGTTCTTCCAACGTTTTCAAGGTCGTTGTGCTTGCCGCTCACCCGCAGGCATTTCTGGGAAGTCACCGCTCTTGAGTAGTCGCGTTTCTCCAGGCCCGTGAACACGTCCTTGAACTGCACCATGCCTGCATTGGTGAACAACAGGGTGGGATCGTTCATGGGCACGAGGGAGGAACTGCGGACGATCCGGTGCTCCTCGTCGGCGAAGAACTCAAGAAATTTCTGGCGGACCTCATTGCCCTTCATATGCTGATTTCTCCAAATGATGCCCTGAATCGTGAAAATCACTGCGGCGAGACGAGCGCCGCTTCGCTTCAGATAGCGACGTCTTGTTGATACAGGCCGAAAACCTCGCGCATGGTGTCCGAGATCTCCCCGACCGTGGACTCGGCTTTCACCGCCCTAAGGATGTAGGGCAGAAGGTTATCGTTACTTCTCGCCGCGTGACTCAAGGCGTCGAGCGCTTCGCTCACTCGATCGGCGTGGCGCCGTATCCTCAGCGAGGTCACGCGTTCTTTTTGTTCTCCCTCGACTTCCGGACGAATCTGGAGCGTCGATATGCGCGATTCTTCTTCTTGCTGGTAGCGGTTCACTCCGACGACGACTATCTTCCCTTCATCGACGAGCCGCTGGTAAGCGTAGGCACTTTCCTGAATCTGGCGCTGCACCCATCCCGTCTCGATGGCATGAAGCATACCGCCCGAATCGTCGATCTCCTGAATGATCTCCGCCGCCCGTGAGGCAATCTCCGACGTCAACGCCTCAATGGCGTACGCACCACCGCACGGATCCGCCACGTTCGGCACATTCGACTCCTCGGCGAGTATCTGCTGGGTTCTGAGCGCGAGTCTCGCTGCATCTTCCGTGGGAAGGGAGAGGGCCTCATCCATCGAGTTCGTGTGAAGCGACTGCGTGCCTCCCAACACGGCGGCCATCGCCTGAAGGGCGACGCGCACGACGTTGTTTTTCGGTTGTTGCGCCGTCAGTGCGCTGCCAGCGGTCTGGGAATGGAACCGCAGCATGCAGGCCTTCTCGGAACGTGCGCCGAAGCGTTCACGCATGATCCGCGCCCAGAGCATGCGCGCAGCGCGAAACTTCGCGATTTCCTCCAGAAAATGATTGTGGACGTTGAAGAAAAACGAGATGTGCGAACCGAGTTCATCCACTTTCAGGCCTGCAGCGACCGCGGCCTCCACATATGCGATGGCGTTTGCCAGCGTGAAGGCAACCTCCTGAACGGCTGTGGACCCTGCCTCGCGGATGTGGTAGCCGCTTATGGATATGGCGTTCCACTTCGGAACCCTGTCCTTGCAGAACTCCATGGTATCGGTGATGAGGCGCAGGCTTGCCTCGGGCGGATATATATAGGTTCCGCGCGAGATGTATTCCTTTAAAATGTCGTTTTGCACGGTTCCCCTGAGCGCCTCGGAAGGAATGCCGTGTTTTTCTGCCACCGCGACGTACAGGGCCAGCAGGATAGGGGCGGTAGCGTTGATGGTCATCGAAGTGGAAATCTTGTCCAGCGGGATGTCATCAAGCAGAATCTCCATGTCCTCGATGGAGGCGATGGATACCCCCACGCGGCCCACTTCGCCATACACCAGGGGGTGGTCCGGGTCGTAGCCTATCTGGGTGGGGAGATCGAACGCCACGGAAATCCCCATCTGCCCGTGATCGAGGAGGTAGCGGTAGCGGTGGTTGCTCTCGCGCGCGCTGCCGAAACCGGCATATTGGCGCATCGTCCAGAGCCTGTCCCGGTACATGTTCCTGTAGATGCCGCGTGTGTAGGGATGCGCCCCCGGCTTCTCGTCGAGGTTTCGCGAATCTTCCTCACCCGGACCGAAATACGCCGGCAGCGTGATACCGGAAAGGGTGGCTCTACCCTCCTCCTCACTCCAGGCCATTTGGGCCGTGGCGATACTCGGCTCACTCATCGTGAGAAACCTCTGCAAAGCGAGAATATGTATGCATCTTTATTTCAGGGAGGTACAAAATATCATATTCGTGCGCTATCAAGCCAGCTTTAAGGCATCGCCGGTATCCGGCAAGATGAGACTATGGCAGGCACATGCGTCGCCTCCTGAAAATTTCCCGGAAATTCCAAAATCGCGTGATTTGGGGTAAACTAGGGCATGGCTACCTACCGCTTGCCCCTGTTTCCGCTTCAAATCGTCCTTTTTCCGGGTCAGCAACTGCCCCTGCACATTTTCGAGGAGCGCTACAAGACCATGATCGGCGAGTGCATCGAATACGAATCCCCCTTCGGAATCGTACTTGCAGGGGAAAGCGGCATTCACAAAGTCGGATGCACGGCCCGTATCTCTGAAGTTGTCGAAACATTTCCCGACGGCAGGATGAACGTCCTCGCCCTGGGCGGACAGCGTTTCGAGTTGTTTCGCGTCTATGATACCCAGCCCTATTTCGAGGGGGAGGTGAGCGATTATCATGACAGGGAAGGGGTCGACCCCACGGAATTGTGCCAATTGGTGTGGGAGGCTCTCGAAAAAAGCGATCCTCCCCGATTGAATCTGTCCGAGGATTTGTTGGAGGATCCGTTCCTCTTCTCATTCGCCGTCGCCGGGGAACTCAAGATGCCACTTCGGGAAAAGCAAATTTTCCTGCGTTCGAGTTCTCTCGAATGGCGGCTGAAGCGGCTGATCGCGTATCTCAGAGAAGACGAACACCGGAAATTCGACTATGCCGACCACGAGAAATCCGCCCACAGAAACGGACATTAATGCATTTCAACCGTTGATGGGAAAGCCTGGGCAGTTCGCTATCGTTCTCCTTCCAGCACCTGGACGCGCTCGACAGAAAACGCCCTTCCGGTATCGGGGTCTATCTCGACGAGCACACCGTTCAACTGTCCCTCCCCCCCAGCCACTTCGAAGCGACGCGGAAGCCCGGTTATGAATTTTTCGAGAACGATCTCCGTCTTCATCCCGATAATGGAGTTGCGAGGCCCCGTCATGCCGACATCCGTGATAAAGGCCGTTCCCTTGGGCAGTACTCGCTCGTCCGCCGTTTGAATGTGGGTGTGCGTGCCGAAGACGGCACTTACGCGGCCGTTGAGATGCCAGCCCATTGCCACCTTCTCACTCGTGGCCTCCGCGTGAAAATCGACAATGATCATCTTCGTCTCACGGCCTACGCTTTTGATGAGACTGTCGGCTTCCCGGAAAGGACACTCGATGGGCGGCATGAAGACGCGACCCATGAGGTTCAAGACGGCGAGGCTTCCCTGTTCGGTTTCGAGGACGAAGATACCCTTGCCCGGCGTTCGGGGAGGGTAATTGCCGGGTCTGAGCAGACGCGGTTCACGCAGAATGAAATCGGACGTCTCCTTGCGGTTCCAGATGTGATTCCCCGATGTGATGACGTCTGCGCCTGCATCAAGCAGTTCATCCACGTGGGAGTTGTTGAGCCCGAAGCCGCCGGCCGCATTCTCTCCGTTGATGACGCACACGTCCACCCCGTGTTCTTGCTTGAGCGTGCCCAGATGGGTACAGGCCATGCGGCGGCCCACCTTGCCCGTGACGTCTCCGACAAACAGGAGTCTCAAGACGACCTCAACGCGCGGTGGCTACGTGGCGGGTCTCACGGATGACGGTGACGAGTATCTCACCCGGATAAGTGCGTTCACTCTCGATTCTCTTGGCTATATCACGCGCCAGGAAAGTGGCCTGCGAGTCGTTGACCTCATCGGGCAGGACCGACACGCGAATCTCCCGGCCCGCCTGGATGGCGAAGCACTTCTCCACGCCCTTGAATGATTCGGCGATCTTCTCCAACGCCTCCAGTCGCTTGATGTAGCTCTCCACCATTTCGCGCCTGGCTCCCGGCCGGGCGGCGGAAAGCGTATCGGCCGCCTTCACCAAGATGGATTCGATGCAGTTCGCCTCCTCGTCCTCATGGTGAGAGACGATGGCGTTCAAGACCTCGGGCGGTTCGTTGTAACGCTTGGCGATGTCAAAGCCGATCTGGACGTGGGAACCCTCGACCTCATGCGTCGCCGCCTTGCCGATGTCGTGAAACAAACCTGCCCGCTTTGCCATTGTGGGGTCGATGCGCAACTCGTCCGCCAGCATGCCAGCGAGATAGGCCACCTCTTTTGAGTGCATGAGCGCGTTCTGGCTGTAACTCGTGCGGTACTTGAGCCTCCCGAGCAGGTTCACGAGTTCGGGATGCACATCGCCGACTCCGAGTTCCATGATGGCCTCCTCGCCCGCCCGGCGTATCTGGGAGTCGATGTCTCTTTTCGTCTTGTTGACAATGTCCTCGATGCGACCCGGATGGATTCTCCCATCCTGCACGAGTGCCTCGAGCGCGAGGCGTGCCGTCTCTCGGCGCACCTTGTCGAAACCCGAAACGACGACGGCCTCGGGCGTGTCGTCGATAATCACGTCCACCCCTGTTGCCATCTCAAGGGCACGTATATTTCTCCCTTCACGGCCGATGATGCGGCCCTTCATCTCATCGGTGGGCAAATCCACTACGCTAACCAGGTTTTCTGCCACGTGTTCGGAGGAAAAGCGTTCCACGGCCAGGGCGAGTGTGTTTTTCGCCCTGGTCTCCGCGGTATTCCTTGCCTGGCGTTCAAGACGCTGTACCTCGGCGGCGATATCCTGTTTCGCCTCCTCCATGAAGCGATCCATCAGTTCTTTTTTCGCGTTCTCGACGCTGAGGCCGGAGATTTCCTCGAGTTTTCTGATCTCCTCCTCCTGCAACTGCCTGTAGCGCGCCTCCTCGCGCTTCAAATCCTGTTCCTTTTCGCTCAAGTCGGCGGCGCGACGCTCAAGCGCCGCTTCCTTGCCTTCCAGGTTTTCACGACGCCTGTCCAGCACCTCTTCGCGCTGGTTCACCCTTTGCTCGAGTTTTTGCAACTCATCCACACGGGATTTGTTCTCCCGCTCAAAGCGTTCTCTCTCCTGCAGCAACTCTGCCTTGTGTGCGACTTGTGATTCCTGAATCTTTTGAGCGAGTTCCTTGGCCGCGCTATCGTTCACCTCCTGAATCCGCTTGTCGGCGTCCGCCTCCATGCGGTCCATCGTCTCTTCATGCCGGCGTTGCATCGCCCGCTTGCTCAACAACACTGCCAAGCACACGAGTACGACGGCAACAACAGCTATTTGCCACAAAGCCACGTTATCCATATTCGCCTCCTGGGGCCATATATTCACGTGAGAGGCATCGCAGCGCCTCCCGATCGGTTATCACCCAATCAACGTTGACATCCCATGCGTCGTGTTTCCAGGATTCGCCATTGAGCAACTGAAACCTGAACCCGGCGCCCACCAGAATAGGGGCGGAGCGCTCCGAGCCGTCACGATGCCCCTGAAAGGTGCGGTCGTAGTATCCGCCGCCGGTTCCCAGCCGGCCGCCATACAAATCGAACGCAAGGCCGGGGATCACGACCACATCAAGTTCGTTCACATCCAGGGGGGGAATATTGCGGATGGGTTCTGGAATTTGAAGCGTGCCCGGCTGAAGTTCCGATTCAGGGTCATTCACCGGACAGAAGTGTAAAATTTCTTTCCCCACACGGGGGAAGAAATATGTCCTTTTCGCATTGCTGCCTTCACTCCAGAGCGACGAAAAATCCATCTCGCCGCGAACCGCCGCATATATTCCGACCCTGCGCGCGCCCATGAATGCAAGAAAAGAATCCAGGCGCCGTCCCGCCAAGTGGTTCAACACACTGGCCTCGGCAGGGGAAAATCGTTCTCTCATCTCCTTCATTTTCAGCCGAACATCCCGTTTCCTGGTTTCTGATTCGGCCATGAACCCTCTTTCAACGCCAAACCCGAGTCCCTTGCGCGCGAGACCGGAAATATCGACCGCAGACTCAGGCGCTATGTCAGTAATGACCCCGCCTTGTGCCGTGTGAAGTTCGCTTTGAACCCAGCTTTCGCCAGGTGGGCGTCCACATCCATGGCTTTAGGCCGAAATCCCCGAGAGGAATAGCTCACCACCGTGGGGCAGGACTCCCGTTACAATAGTACTGGGTCAAAATGCTTTGCCCCATCACGTACACGGCAGGGTCAAAAACAAAAGAGCATTATGACACTAAAACCAGGGGATGAATACAGGGAAAAACTACTGCGTGGAGAAAACGATTGTTCAGCGCGCTTTTCTCACCATCTCCAGCAAAGAATCAGCGCGTTGGGAGAGGACTTCCTCACTTCGTTGTTTCTTTTTTCTCTCCTCGAACAACTCGTTGGCGATGTTCATTGACGCCAGCAATGCGACCTTTATCGGATCGTTCGACTGACGTGAGACCTTGTGAATTTGAGAATCCACATATTCGGCGAGTTGCAACGTGTAACCCGTGTCGGCCGAACTTCTCAGGTTCAGGGAATGACCAAATATCTCTACCACGAATGTATTCTCCCCGGCCATAAGCAGTCTCCTTATTGCCGTTATCCTCTATATCCTGCGACGAACTACTCAATGTGCGTCAGAATCTTCTCCACACGCTCCCGAACATCGGCCAGTTCTTTTTGAAGCCGTGTGTTCTCCGCCTGACATTTTGCCAATTCGTCAGCCTGGACGCGCACGGACTGGGATTCGGTGCGGGCCTCTTCCTTAAGATTTTGGAGTTGCGTCTCCAACTCCGCACGTGAACCCTTCAGGGCGTTACGTTCCTCCAAAAGATTCGTGAGCGCGGTTTCAAGGGCATTTAATTTATCGATGACCATTCAGCCACTCTTTCCAAGGGCGAAAAAAACAATTTCGACAGTACGTTGAAATAATTTTAGGTTCGGACATAATCGGTGTCAAGGAAGCCATCATGAGCGCAGCCGCGCACCCAGTCGCTCGCCCAACGCCCCGACAATTTCATCGAACGCTTCGCCGACTTGTTCGTCGGTGAGTGTGGCCTCAGGATTTCGGAACACAAGCGAATAGGCCAGACTTTTCTCTGCCGAGGCCTTGAGAGCAGCGTCCTGATAGACATCGAACAGATTCACCGACTCGAGCCAGTCTCCCCCCGACCGGCGTATGAGTTCTTCTACCTCACCATTGGTCCGTGTTGTGTCCACCACGACCGCCAGATCGCGCAGTGAGGCCGGGTACCTCGGCAAGGGATTTAATCGACGGGGAGCGGTTTCGATTTCCGACAATGTGCCGAGGCTAATTTCGAAAGCGGCCACACCCGTCTCGATGTCCCAGATGGCCATCGCCTCTTGCGCCACCAGACCGACGTGGCCAAGCGTCGCATCGCCGGCGAGAATCCTGGAAACCGCCGATGGTGCCCAACCCGGAGCGGTTTCGACCGGCTCGAACAGGAGATTCTCCAGCTTCAGGGATGCGAGAAAGCGCTCGAGCACCCCTTTGAGTTCGGACAAAGCCGCTGGAAGCGACACGCCATCTCCTGACGCTGTGTCACCGCCACTGACACCCCCCAGTCGCAGCACCTGCTTCGGCAAGGTTTCTCCATCCGATGGATGAAACGTGCGTCCCAGCTCAAACAGGCGTATGTCGCTTGTGCCGCGGCTCAGGTTGTGTGCCACATTCGCGAGCAAGCCCGCGAGCAGCGTGGTTCTGAGCACGTCCATCTCGCCGCTCAGGGGATTGCGCAGTGCCACCATCTGCTCATCGCGCCATCCCATGCGCCCCAGATCCCCTTTGCTCACGAAGCTGTAGTTGAGCGCCTCGCTGAAGCCTCCGGCCACCATGAACCTTCGTGCCTGAAGTTCCAGCTTGCGGGTGCGCGTAGGCCTTGCGGGAGGGCTTCCCGAAGCTGGGAGAGTGGCGGGTATGTTCTCATAGCCCACCCTTCTGCCTACCTCTTCGATGAGATCGATTTCGCGCTCGATGTCGGGCCGGAAAGTGGGAACCTCGACACTGAAGATGTCTTCTTCCTGCTCGTTTACGATAAGTCCCAGGGATTCGAGACTCTGTCTCACCCGGGGGCCTTCCAGGGGAACGCCGAGCAGCCTGGACGCACGTGCCACCCGAATCGGCACCAGCCGGGGCAAAATAGGCGTGGGATGTATATCCACCACACCCCGGGCGACTGCGCCGCCCGCAGTCTGGCGAATGAGTTCGATGGCCATATCCGCCGCTCGCACCGTGCCCGAGGGGTCCACGCCCCTCTCGAAGCGATACGACGCCTCGGTCGACATGCCCAGACGCCTGCGGGTGCGGCGGATGGTCTGGGGTGTGAAATAGGCGCTTTCCAGCAGGATGTCCCGGGTGTCATCGCTCACCTCGGAATAGAGTCCCCCCATCACGCCACCGATGGCGACGGGCTTTTCACCGTCACAGATCATGAGGTCTTCACAGTCCATCCCGCGCTGTTGGCCGTCGAGCGTGGTGAAGGGGCCGTCGTTCTCCTCCCAACGTCTCACGATGATTTTATGCTCAGCGAGGCGGTGCAGATCGAACGCGTGGAGCGGCTGTCCGAGTGAGAGCATCACGTAGTTCGTCACGTCGACCACGTTGTTGATCGGCCTCATCCCAGCCGCACGCAGACGCCGTGCCATCCATCCGGGCGATGGGCGGATTTCCGCGTCTTGGATGATGCGGGCAGCGTAGCGAGGACATTTGTCCGGCTCCCAAATCTCCACCGCACATACCGACGCGGCGGAAGTTCTCTCATCCTCTTCGACGGAAATCTCAGGCGACTTGAGCGAAGTTCCCAAAAGAGCCGCCGCCTCACGCGCCACACCGATGACAGAGAGACAATCCGCGCGGTTCGGCGTGATCGAGATGTCAAAAATCACGTCGCTCAGACCCAGGAACTTCGCAGCGTCTGCTCCTATCTCCTGTTCTTTGTCAAGCAACATGATGCCGCCATGATCCCTCCCCAAACCGAGTTCGCGTTCCGAGCAAATCATCCCTTCGCTCTGCTCGCCGCGAATCCTGGCCACTTCGATTTTCATCCCGCCGGGCATCCGCACCCCGGGTGTGGCCAGCACGACGCGCTCTCCCGCCGCGACGTTGGGCGCACCGCATACCACGGAATGCTCCCCCGCGCCGTCCGCCACGCGGCAGATTTTCAACCTGTCCGCATTGGGATGGGGGTCGACCGACATGATTTCAGCCACCACGAGCCCCTCGAACGACGCATCGGGCCGTTCGAGCGCCTCGACCTCGAGACCGGCAAGCAGAAGCCCGTTCGCCAGCCGATCGGGCAGTTCGGGGTCTTCCATATCCAGGTCGATGAAATCGGCGAGCCATTCCAGGCTAATCCGCATCGGGTTTCCTCATTGTGCGCGGGATTCCAAAATCAGAATTGCCGCAACATTCTCAAATCGTTTTCAAAGAAAAGTCGGATGTCGCTGATGCCGTAGCGCAGCATGGTGATGCGTTCCACCCCCAGACCCCAGGCGAATCCGGTCCATCGCTCGGGGTCATATCCCACCGCTTCGAATACTGCCGGATCCACCATGCCCGCACCGAGGACTTCCATCCATTCCCCGTCCGCCACATGTTCGCTGGCGATGTCCACCTCGACGCTCGGCTCGGTGAAGGGGAAGAAACTGGGCCTCAGTCGCACGCGGTACTCCGGTCCGAAGATTTCACGTACGAAAGCCTCAAGCGTCCCCTTGAGATCTGCGAACGTGACACCCTCATCGACGTAGAGACCCTCTATCTGGTGAAACATGGGTGAGTGCGTGACGTCGGCGTCGCAACGGAAAACCTTGCCGGGTGCGATGACCTTCACGGGCGGCGGCTGGCTTTCCATCACCCGAATCTGGACGGGCGAGGTGTGCGTGCGCAAAAGAGCGTCGCCGGTGAGATAAAACGTATCTTGCATATCGCGAGCGGGGTGATCCTTGGGGATGTTCAGGGCCTCGAAGTTGTAATAGTCGAGTTCTGCCTCAGGGCCTTCGGCTACGGAATAGCCCAGGCGCGTGAGCACCTCGATCAAATCCTCCATCGTCTGGACGAGGGGATGCTCGTGGCCGATGAGTGGTGCACGTCCGGGAATCGTGAGGTCGAGTCGTGATTGGGCGGCGACATCGGCGGCCCCGAGAATCTCGTTCGTTCGCTGTTCGATCAACTCACACAACGCGCCACCCGCTTCCCTGTTTTTCAGGCTCTCGCCGAGGACGCGGTACGCTTCGATTATCTTGTCCCTGTCATTTTCCCTGATGGCAGAGACGCTTGCCTCGATGTAGGCGCGAATGGAGTTGGCCAGAGGCCCGACGATGCGCTTCTCCTGCGCTGACAAATCCTTGAGACCCCGCATCACTTCGTTGAGCACACCGCCCTTGCGGCCCAGATAGCGGATGCGCACTGCCTGGGCCGCCCCCGCGTCGCGGGCAGTCCAGGCGTCCGACAACGCGCCTGAGGATTCACGGATAATGTCGACAAGCCGGTCTTCGCTCATGTCTGGTTCTCAAGTCCCATCCATTCGGGCAACATAAAAAAGGCTCCACCCGGCAGGGTGGAGCCTGAAGCACTTCTCCCTGGCTCTAGGCGGCTTGCGCCTTGGCGATTTCCACGAGTTTGCCGAAAGCCGGGGGATCATTGATCGCCATATCGGCCAGTATCTTGCGGTTCACTTCCACGCCCGCTTGGCCCAGTCCCCAGATGAAGCGGTTGTAGTTGAGGCCATGCAGCCGGGCCGCCGCATTGATGCGCACATTCCAGAGGCGCCTGAACTCGCGCTTGCGTACCCGGCGGTCACGATAGGCGTAAGCGCGGGCGCGGTGCACGGACTCCCGGGCGGAGCGAAAGCGTTTCGAGCGCGCGCCCCGAAAGCCCTTCGCTTCCTTGAGAAGCCTGCGATGTCTCTCCCTGCCCGCCGGTTTTCCTGTCGAACGCGGCATGATTCTGTTACTCCCTCAACGGTGATTTTCTTTCATAGCCCCGGAGTCCGCCCGGAATTTTCAAACAATCCCGGCGACCGACCGAGGGGGACTATACCCCCACGGACAAATGACCGCAAGCCCGATGCGTCGGAAAAAAAGAGCGAACTACCTTTATTTGACCACCGGATTGCTCATCTGCCTCCCGATCCGGGGAAACGACGGAGGTGCCTCAACGATGTGTCGCGAAAAGGCTACATATAAGGAATGAGCCGCTTGATCATCTTCGCGCCCGTGGGATTCGCGATGGTGCTGTGGCGTAGTTCCCGTTTTCTTTTCGTCGTCTTCTTCGTCAGGATATGACGGTGATGGGAGCGGTTGCGCCTCACCTTGCCCGTGGCCGTGATCTTGAAGCGCTTGGCTGCTCCGCGATTCGTCTTCATCTTAGGCATCTTCTTTCACTTCTCCTTCGGGTTTCTTTTTCTCCGCTCCCTCGTCCGGGCCGAGTTCAATCTGTGCTCCCTTGAGCGCATCGGCCAGAGGGGTCGTCAATTTCCCTTCGTCCATCGAGACGCCTTCTGCTTTCCGGCCCGATTTCTTTCGCGGCGTTGTATCCTTTTTGGGCGGTTTTGTCGATTTCGGCGCGAGCACCATCGTCATGTTACGGCCTTCGAGGTTGGGAAACTGCTCCACCGTGCCGATTTCGATGAGTTCGTTCGCCATTCTTTCCAGTAGTTTTCGGCCTAGTTCGGGGTGCGTCACCTCGCGGCCGCGGAACATTATGGTGACTTTCGCCTTGTTGCCGTCGTTCAGAAAACGCTCCGCGTGTTTTCTCTTGATCGCGTAGTCGTGCTCTTCAATCTTGATGCGAAGCTTGACTTCTTTCACCTCTACCACGCGCTGTTTCTTCTTGGCTTCCTGTGCCTTTTTCTGCTGAGTGTATTTGTAGCGGCCCAAGTCCATGATTTTGCATACGGGCGGGTCCGCGTTGGGAGAAACCTCGACGAGATCGAGATCCCGGTCTTCGGCAGCTTCCACCGCCTCCTCTGCGGTGAGAACGCCGAGCTGCTGGCCGTCCTCGTCGATGACACGCACCATCGGCACGCGAATGTCCCGGTTGGCTCTTGGGCCCGTGGCAGTCGGGTGGATGTCCCGTCCTCTAAAGCGTGAGGCCATATCCGACCGCTCCCGTGGTGAGTGATTTCGTTTCGATGTCGCTTCGCATTCTCTGCATAAGTTCCTCCAGTGAAATGGATCCCACGTCGCCTTGTTCACGAAGCCTGAGGGACACTCCCCCTGTTTCCGCCTCGCGGGCGCCGAGGATGAGCATATACGGTATCTTGTCTCTCTGAGCTTCCCTTATTTTATACCCAATCTTCTCGTTTCGGAAATCCCCTTCGGCGCGGATACTTGCGGCGAGCAGTTTGCGCTCCACCTCACGGCCGTAGGAGATGGAATCGTCGGTGATTGTCATGATGCGTGCCTGTTCGGGCGCGAGCCACGTCGGGAACGCCCCTGCGTAGTGCTCTATCAGTCCGCCCACGAAACGTTCCATCGAACCCATTACGGTTCTGTGGATCATCACGACCTTGTGACGCGCGCCATCGGCGCCGACATAGTTGAGGTCGAATCGCTTGGGCAGGTTGAAATCGAATTGAATGGTCGGGCCTTGCCAGCCGCGTCCGAGAGCGTCGCGCATCTTGATATCGATTTTCGGCCCGTAGAACGCCGCCTCGCCCTCGATGCGCTTGTAGGAGATGCCTCGCTTTTCGAGTGCCCTGGTGAGTGCCGCTTCCGCCGCTTCCCAATCCCCGACCACGCCGGCGTACTTGCTGAAATCAGAACTGTCGTGCACCGAGAGTTCGGTCTCGAAATCCTCGTAGCCGAACGTATTGAGCATGAAATGGGCCAGATCGATGACGCCCAGCACCTCGTCTTCGGCCTGTTCCGGCGTGCAAAAGATGTGCGCGTCGTCCTGGGTGAAGCCCCGCACCCGGAGCATGCCATGCAACGCGCCGCTTCGTTCGTAGCGGTAGACTGTACCCAGTTCCGCCAGGCGGTAGGGCAGATCGCGGTAGCTGTGGATCTTCTGCTGGTAAATCAGGATGTGGCCCGGGCAGTTCATGGGCTTCAAGACGTATTCATCCTCGTCGATGTTCAGCACATACATGTTTTCCCGGTAGAAATCATAATGCCCGGAAGTCTTGAAGAGCACGTCGCGCGTGATATGGGGGATGGAGACGAGTTGGTAGCCGCGCTTTACGTGTTCATCCTCCCAAAAGCGCTCGATCACCTTCTTGACGGTCGTGCCCCGGGGTTGCCAGTAGATGAGACCACCGCCCGCGCCCTCATCGACCAGGAAGATGCCGAGTTGCTTGCCGATGACGCGGTGATCTCTCTTTTTGGCGTCCTCGAGTTTTTGCAGTTGGTCGGCCAGTTCTTCTTTGGTCGCGAAGGCGGTGCCATAGATGCGCTGGAGCATCTTGTTCTTCTCATCGCCGCGCCAGTAGGCACCCGCCACACTCAGGAGCTTGAAGTTGCGCAGCCAGCCCGTGCCTGGAACGTGTGGCCCCCGGCACAGATCCACGAAGTCGCCCTGGCGGTAGATGGAAAGCGCCTCGTCTTCGGGTAAATCGTGAATCATCTCTATCTTGTAGCTCTCGCCCCTTTCCTCGAAAAGGGCCAGCGCATCCTCGCGCGAGATGTCCTCGCGCTCGATGGCGTATTTCTTCTTGGCGAGCTTTTTCATTCTTGCCTCGATCGTCTTCAAGTCCTCGGGCGTGAAGGTGACGTCGATGTCGATGTCGTAATAAAACCCGTTTTCGATCGGAGGGCCGATGGTCAGTTGTGCGTTCGGGTAAAGTTCCTGCACCGCTTGGGCCATGAGGTGCGCCGTGCTATGGCGCAGTATCTCCAAGCCCTCCTCGGAATCGAGCAGGATGAACTCCGGTTTGGCGTCGTCGGGAAGACCGCATTTCAGATCAACGGGTTCTCCGCCAATCTTCAGCGCGATGACATCTTTGGGAAAGTCTTTTCGCTTGGTTTGCTGGGACATAAACGGGCGTTGGCTGGCGCCGCAATCTCCTCTGGAAGTTCCTCGAATCGCTATCCTTGCGATGTGGCAGCGATTCGCCCCACCGTCAATTCCATCATGGTAGGCGCGGGCGGTTTTGAACCGCCGACCTCTTGCGTGTCAAGCAAGCGCTCTCCCCCTGAGCTACGCGCCTTCGTCCGGCATATCCGGTATAGCGAGATGATAGGAAAGCGCTCGGCGTATTGTCAACGCGCGCCTTCCACACGCAAATGAAAAAACGCATTCGGCGAAAAACCAGCCCGCCCGCAAGCCTCCCCGTGGCGAACCATACGCCCGGAAGCCCCCGGAATGCCCGCTATATGACAACTGATGCGGCAAACGGGTCAACTCGCTTTTTCATAGACGAGCAGCGGATTTTCCTTTTGCGCCACTACGTTTTCGTTGATGATGATTTCCTTAACGCCCACCATGCCCGGCAGCTCATACATCGTATCGAGCATCAAATCCTCAATGATGGAGCGAAGCCCGCGCGCGCCGGTGTTGCGCTCGAGTGCCTTTTCGGCGATGGCAACAAGCGCCCCTTCCGTGAACTGCAAGGTGACGCTCTCGAACTCCACGAGCTTGCGGTATTGCTTGACGAGGGCGTTTTTCGGTTCGGTCAGAATGCGCACGAGCGCGTCGCGGCCCAAATCGTCGAGCGTAGCCACGACGGGCAGGCGGCCCACGAACTCGGGAATCAAACCGTACCTCAACAGATCCTCGGGCGTCACTTGGGCGAGCAGTGCGCTCAGGGAATCTTCCTTCTCGTTCTTGAGACTGGCCTCAAAGCCCATTCCCATCTGACCGACTCTTTTCTTGATGATTTCATCGAGACCCACGAACGCTCCGCCGCCGATGAAGAGAATGTTTGCCGTGTCGACACGCAGGAACTCCTGGTGGGGATGCTTGCGTCCGCCCTGGGGCGGCACGTTGGCCACCGTTCCCTCGATGATCTTTAGCAGGGCCTGCTGTACGCCTTCGCCGGAAACGTCTCTCGTGATGGAGGGGTTCTCGCTCTTTCGGCTGATCTTGTCGATTTCGTCAATGTAGATGATGCCGCGCTCGGCTTTCGTCACGTCGTAATCGGCCGCCTGCAGGAGCTTGAGAATGATGTTCTCCACGTCCTCGCCCACGTAGCCGGCCTCGGTGAGAGTGGTGGCGTCGACGATGGCGAAGGGCACGTCGAGAAGTCTTGCGAGGGTCTGGGCCATGAGGGTCTTGCCCGAGCCAGTGGGGCCGACAAGCAGGATGTTGCTCTTCTGCAGTTCCACGTCGTGTAAGTCGATTTGCGCCTCCACGCGCCGGTAATGGTTATAGACGGCAACGGAGAGCGATTTTTTCGCCTTCTCCTGACCCACGATGTGCTCATCAAGGATGGCCTTGATCTCGGTTGGCTTGAGGAGGGTTTTCCTTTTCTTCTTCTGCTCCTCGTTCCATTCGTCCATCATGATTTCCTGGCACAACTCCACGCACTCGTCGCAAATGTACACGTGCGGCCCGGCGATAAGCTTCTTCACCTCCTCCTGGCTTTTTCCGCAGAACGAGCAACGAAGGGTTTCTTTTTTTTCTGAGGCTCGCCTCGCCATCGTTCATTCTCCCTCGGTGAAGAGCGTTTCGGGAAATGGAACCGGCCCCGGGCTAGGAGCCATTGTTTTCCTGATTCTGTCCATCGTCCATGCCTTCACCCGACATGAGGTTCGATGAATCGGTGCGGGCGATGATTACATCGTCGAGCAGGCCGTATTCCCTCGCCTGCTCGGCGGTCATGAAATTGTCCCGATCGGTATCTTGCTCGATTTTCTGGATTGGCTGGCTGGTGTGTTTCGCGAGTATCTCGTTGAGTTCCTCGCGCATGCGGAGAATCTCGCGCGCCTGGATGTCGATGTCGCTCGCCTGGCCTTGCACGCCGCCCAGGGGCTGGTGAATGAGAATGCGCGAGTTGGGCAGGGCATAGCGCTTGCCTTTGGCACCCGCCGTCAGTAGAAGCGCACCCATGCTCGCTGCCTGGCCAATGCAGATGGTCGAGACGTCGGGCTTGATGTACTGCATCGTGTCGTAGATTGCCAGGCCCGCAGTAACGGACCCGCCGGGGCTGTTCACGTACATTGCGATGTCCCGGTCGGGTTCTTCCGCCTCTAGAAAAAGCAGCTGGGCTGTCACGAGGTTCGCGATGGTGTCGTCTATCGCCGTGCCCAGAAAGATGATCCTCTCCTTGAGCAGGCGGCTGTATATGTCGTACGCCCGCTCGCCTCTGTTTGTCTGTTCCACCACCATGGGTACAAGTGCCACTGTTTATCCATCCTCTTTCGAATCGCCGTCTACGGCGCGCTCCGCCCCCGCTCCCTCCCCGGAGTCGTGGGAATGCGCGTCGTGATCGGCGGCATCGTGAACGTCGAGTTCCACGTCGGCCTGATCATATAGCCAACTCACCGTCTTGTTGTAGTTGATGTTCGAGACGAGCGAGGCCATCGCCCCGGTTGTCATCAGTCTCTCGCGAAGTTTCTCGGGCGTCATTCCGTAGCGCGCGGCCGAGATTCGAATCTGCGCCTCTATCTCCTCGCCACTCGCCTCGATTTCCGCCGTCTCGCGGATGCGCTCAACGAGGATGAGCCTGCGAACCTGTTCCTCTGCGCGTGGCCTTACCTCCTCGCGCAACTCCTCGATCCTGGCTTCCGAAAGTTGAACGTCTGGGTTTTCCTGACGAAGGCGGCGTTCATACCCACGAATCTGCTCATCCGCCTCCCCCTTGACAAGCGTGGGAGGAACTTCGAAAGGATGTGCCTCCAGCAACGATTTCAGCAACTCGGATATCCCCTGGTTGCGTACGTTTGCATCCTCCATGGATTCCATCTCTTTTGCGATGTCGGCCCGCAAATCCTCGGTGCTCGTGTAGCCGCGGCCCAGGGATTTCACGAACTCCTCGTTGAGTTGTGGTGGATGCGGCTCCTTGACTTCCTTGAGATGCAAGTGGAACCTCAGGCTCTTGCCCGCGATGTTGGGCGATGCGCCCTCGGGAACGTCGATGTCTACGTCCTTTTCCTCTCCTCGCTTCATGCCGACGAGGGCGTCGCTCAACTCTTTTTCGCTCTCATCGCCCCCGATCATGAGTGCCTGGTTCTCCCCACGCGTACCCGGCACGGCCGTATCGTCTTCGAAGCCCTCGATGTCGAATAGAACGTAGTCGCCCGTCCTGGCCTCTCTCTCCACATCCTCGAAGGCGGCGGCGCGCTGGCGGAGGGCTTCGATCTGTTGATCGACCATCTCTTCCGTCACGTTGTGGCGATGAACCTTGACCTTGAGACCCTTGTATTCGCCGAGCTTGAAGGGGGGGATGACCTCCACCGTCGCCCTGTACGTCAACTCGGGCGCGTCGTCGTCCATATTGATGTCAGTCACATTGGGTTCGCCGACCGGGCGCATGCCCCTGTCCTCAAGCAAGCTGCGGTAGGAGGTCGAAATCACCCGGTTCAGGACTTCGGCCTGCACCTCCTCGCCGTAGTAACGCTCAAGCACGCGACGGGGGATTTTTCCCTTCCGGAAGCCCTTCATCTTCACGCGCCCCGAGAGCCGCCTGTAGGCGCGATCCATCTCGTCGGTGACCTCCGTACGCGGAACGGCGACTTCGAGACGCTTCGTACAGGCGTCGATGTCGCTTACTGTGCCGGTCATACATCACTCTCCAGAATCAAAACAGCAGTCAAAATCACGCGAAAAACTTGCGCCCTGGTGCGAAGGGGGGGACTCGAACCCCCACGCCCGAAGGCACTGGATCCTAAATCCAGCGCGTCTACCAAATTCCGCCACCCTCGCATCCTCCTGGCGAGCAAAGGCATATGCTCAAAACCACTTGCAAACCCACCGCCCGCAGAGAGTCCCCGGACCGGGATTACGCGCCTCTCAATCTAGTCGTACACAGGCGGGCCGTCAACGGGGAATCCCGATCACGCTCATCCTCCGGCAAAAGAAGTGGAAAATCCCGGACTCAAAGGCGAACAGCGCCCGACGGATTTCCACTTCCGGGAGTCGATTCCGCCTCGCGTCTTTGACGTGAGACCTCGTAGTTCAAGGAAGAAGCGAGCCAGCGCTCGACAAAGGCGGGTTCCATGCCTTTTCGTCTGGCATAGTCGCGCACTTGATCCTTCCCGATTCTGCCCACGCCGAAATACCTCACCTCGGGATGGGCGAAATACCACCCGCTCACCGAGGCGGCGGGCCACATGGCGAAGCTCTCCGTGAGCTTCACGCCCGCATTGGCGTCTGCGTCGATGAGGTCGAAGAGCGTCTGTTTTTCGGTATGGTCCGGGCACGCCGGATAGCCCGGCGCGGGGCGGATGCCTCGGTATTTTTCCTTGATGAACGCCTCGTTGCCCAACTCCTCGTCCCGGGCGTATCCCCATAATTCCTTGCGCACACGCTCATGAAGGCGCTCGGCAAACGCCTCGGCCAGCCTGTCGGCCAGGGCCTTCACCATGATGGCGCTGTAATCGTCGTTCGCCCGTTCGTAGGCGCCCGCCGCCTCGTCGACGCCCAGCCCTGCTGTAACAGCAAAGGCGCCGATGTAATCCACTATCCCGCTCTGTTTAGGTGCCACGAAGTCCGCCAGGCACATGTTCTCTGCGCTCGATTTACGCATCTGCTGGCGCAGGAAACGGGCCACGGCGACCACCTCGTTTCTTTCTGTATCTACATAAATCTCCACGTCGTCGCCCACCGAATTCGCCGGGAACAGGCCAATGACCCCCTTGGCACGAAGTGAGTGCTGCTCAATGATGCGCTCGAGCATCTCCTGTGCGTCCTGATACAGGCCGAGCGCGGCTTCTCCCACAACCGGGTCCTTGAATATTGCGGGGTATGTGCCACTCAGCTCCCAGGTCCGGAAAAACGGCGTCCAGTCGATGCGATCCCGCAAGTCCGCCAGCGGGTAGTCTACGAACACCCGAATTCCCTGAACGCTCGGCGCGGGAGACGCTCCGCCCGCCCAATCGATTCGCAGACGGTTCTCGCGCGCTTCTTCGATCGTGCAGAACTCCGTGTGGACGCGCCGCGCCTCGTGGCGTTCGCGTACGGTTTCGTATTCCTCTCGTCTTGCGGCGAGAAATTCCTCGCGCATCGAATCACTCATGAGGCTTCCCATCACGCCCACGCTCCTCGAGGCGTCCTCCACGTAGACCGTCGGCCCGCTGTAGTCCGGCGCAATCTTGACGGCGGTGTGCGCCCTGGAAGTCGTCGCGCCGCCGATGAGCAGCGGAATATCGAAACCCAAACGTTCCATCTCGCTTGCCACGGTCACCATCTCGTCAAGCGAGGGGGTGATGAGGCCACTGAGCCCGATGACATCCACCCCTTCCTCACGGGCGGTCTGTAAGATTTTCGTGCAGGGGGTCATGACGCCCAGGTCGATGACCTCGTAGTTGTTGCACTGGAGCACCACGCCCACGATGTTCTTGCCGATGTCGTGCACATCGCCTTTCACGGTGGCGAGAAGCACCTTTCCGTTCGATGTCTCCTCACCCTCCACCTTTTCCGCCTCCAGGAAGGGAACCAGGTGGGCGACGGCTGTCTTCATCACCCGCGCGCTCTTGACCACCTGGGGCAGAAACATTTTTCCCGAGCCGAAAAGTTCGCCCACGACGTTCATGCCATCCATCAGCGGACCCTCGATGACCTTGATGGGATGCGCCGACGCGAGGCGAGCCTGCTCGGTATCCTCCACGATGTATTGTGTGATTCCCTCCACCAGCGCGTGGGCGAGGCGCTCATTCACCGGCCGTTCGCGCCAGGCGAGATTATCGGCGCGCGATTTCGCCTGGCCCTTCACTCCCTCGGCCACCTCGAGGAGGCGTTCTGTAGAATCCGCGCGGCGGTTCAGGAGCACATCCTCGATTCGTTCAAGCAGATCTTCCGGAATCTCCTGATACACCGCGAGCTGGCCCGCGTTCACGATGCCCATGTCCATACCGTTCTTGATGGCGTGATAGAGAAACGCGGAGTGCATGGCCTCGCGCACGCCGTTGTTGCCCCGGAACGAGAAGGAGACGTTGCTTATCCCTCCGCTCACGAGTGCGCCCGGGAGTTCTTTCTTGATGCGGGCTACCGCCTCGAAATAGGCGGCGGCGTATTCGTTGTGTTCCTCGATGCCGGTGGCGACGGCGAAGATGTTGGGGTCGAAGATGATGTCGCTGGGTGCCAGACCCACTTCGCGCGTGAGGACCTCATAAGCCCGTTCGCAAATCTCGAACTTGCGCTCCGCGCTCTCCGCCTGGCCCTGCTCGTCGAAGGCCATTACCAAAACGGCCGCGCCGTAACGCTTCGCGAGCCGTGACTGCTTGATGAAGGGCCCCTCGCCTTCTTTCAAACTGATGGAATTGACAATGGACTTTCCCTGCAGGCACTGAAGACCGGCCTCGATGACCTCCCACTTCGAGGAGTCGATCATCACCGGCACACGACTGATATCGGGTTCCGCGGCAATGAGCCTCAAGAAGATGACCATTGCCTCCCTTGAATCGAGCATTCCCTCGTCCATGTTCACGTCGATGAGTTGCGCGCCGTTTTCCACCTGCTGGCGGGCGACTTCGAGCGCTTTTTCGTAATCTTCCTCGCGGATGAGCTTGGCGAAGCGCGCCGATCCCGCCACGTTGGTGCGCTCGCCCACGTTCACGAAACCCGTCTCGGGACCGATGTTCAAGGGCTCGAGACCGCTCAGGCGGCAGCGCGGCGGAATTTCAGGGATCCGGCGCGGGGCGAAACCTTTCACTGCTTCCTTGATCGCACGAATGTGCTCGGGCGTGGTGCCGCAACAGCCACCTACTAGGTTCAGAAAACCGCTGCGGGCGAATTCGGCGAGCACCTCGGCCATGTAGGCGGGCGTGTCGTCGTATTCACCGAACTCGTTGGGAAGGCCTGCATTGGGATAGATGCTCACGGGAACGTCGGCCACGCGGGAGAGTTCACGTATGTAGGGACGCAAATCCTCGGCCCCTAGGGCACAATTGAGTCCCACGCACATGGGCCTGTAGCCTGCAACGGAGTTCCAGAATGCTTCCGTCGTCTGGCCCGAGAGGGTGCGCCCGCTCGCGTCTGTGATGGTTCCCGAAATCATGACGGGGACGCGGTACCCCTCGTCCTCGAAAAACTGCTCGGCGGCGAACATGACGGCCTTGCAATTGAGGGTGTCGAAGACCGTCTCGACCAGGAGCAAGTCTGCGCCGCCCGCCAAGAGTCCGCGAATCGAGGTGGTATAGGCCGCCACGAGTTCTTCGAAACTGATGTTTCTGAATCCTGGCTCGTTTACCTTCGGCGAGATGGAGGCGGTGCGGTTCGTGGGTCCCATGACGCCTGCCACGAAGCGCAGTTCCCCCGGATTCGCACACTCGAAGTCGTCCGCAGCCTCCCTGGCGATGCGTGCGGACGTCTCGTTCATCTCGTAGACCATATCCTCCATCTGGTAGTCCGCCATGGAGATGGCCGTCGAGTTGAACGAATTGGTCTCGATGATGTCCGCACCCGCTTTGAGGAAATCGTCGTGAATGCATCTTACGACATCGGGCTGTGTGATACTGAGCAGATCGTGGTTGCCCCTCAAATCGCAGGGATGATCGGCGAAGCGCTCGCCCCTGTAGGCGATCTCGCTCAGTTTCTCGTTCTGGAGCATCGTGCCCATCGCGCCGTCGATGATCACGATGCGTGACGCCAGAAGATCATAAAGCGCGTCTATGCGTCTGCTTCTCGCTGGGGTTTCCATAAGCCGTCCCGAATCAACCTTTTAAAGACCAGAACCCGGACCAAAGGGGGGTTATAAGCGATTTTCCGGCGCGAGAAAAGCGTGAAAATTTCAAATCGGGATTGTGAAGGAATCGGAGCAGCCTGAACTGACTACCCCTCGTGGTTCACCTCTTCCTCGATGAAGGCGTAGGCGTTGTGGTCGTGGATGGATTCGAAATTCTCCACCTCCACCTGGAACCACTTGATGCGCTTGTCGTTTCTGAGCAGCAACGCCGCTTCGCGCACTACATCTTCCACGAAGCGAGGGTTGTCAAAAGCCGTCTCGGTGACGAATTTTTCGTCCTCGCGCTTGAGGATCGGGTAGAGTGCGCAGCTTCCTGCGCTCTCGGCGATCTCGACGAGTTCCTCGATCCAGAACTCGCCGTCAAAGCGTACCTTGATGCACACGTGTCCCCGCTGGTTGTGCGCCCCGCGCAGGCTGATCTCCTTCGAACACGGACAAAGGGTGGCGATGCGTACCATGATGCTCAGGACGAAGTCGTCCACCGCGCCCGCTGAGGCCTCGAAACCGCATTCGAGCGCCATCAGCCCCTCGGCACCCGTGACCGGAGCGGCCTTGTGCATGAAGTAGGGAAACGTGACGGAGAAATGCGCCGTCTGCGCGTCGAGACGCTCGCGAATTGTCTGGAGGAGCGAGGGCACGCTGTCTACGCCTATGGCGTCGGTGTGCTCGTTCAGCACCTCCATGAAGCGGCTCATGTGGGTGCCCTTGAAGTGGTGCGGCAAATCCACGTACATGTTGACATTGGCGATAGTATGCTGGGCGTCCTTCGCCCGATCCTTCACCACGATGGGATAGCGGATATTCTTCACCCCCACCTTGTCGATCTTGACGTTGCGCTCATCCGAACTCGCCTGCACGTCGGCGAGGTCGGCCGGCTCCGCCGGAAGGCCTGACATCGAATCTCATCCTTTCCGCTCTGTCTGGCAGAACATTCATTCAAGCGGCTTAATACGGGTTCTCGTTATTTCCGGCACCGCCCCGAGCGCCGAATGAAAGCGGGGGGAATTTAGGACTATTTCTCGGGAGATTCTCTTCTGATGCGCTCAATCTTGGCCATCTTCCCGGAAACTGCCTCGCCCAGTTCTATCCCCCGTGCGTTGGCGTAGTTTATGAGGGCGATCATCACGTCCGCCGCCTCGTCCGTATAGGCCGCCCGTTCCACCTTGCGGCCTTTCCATTCCTTTTTCTCCAGATTCGCGAGTTCGCCCGTCTCACCCGCAAGCTCCAGGGCGAAAAACTTGGGCTCGCGCTCCGGGAACGCCTCTTGCTGATACCGCGCGAATTCGGCCTGCAGGGTGTTGAGCCCCTCGTAGGAGCGCGGCAGCTTAGGCGTGTCCACGCCATTCACCGGAACCGTTCCCTCCATGCAAGTCCGGGAATCGAGTAACCTTCCGCCGTTGCGCCCTGTCGGGCACGCGGAATGCAAGTCTCTCACTCAGGACCAGAGGCGTCAATCAGCGGGCGTGGATCTCGATTGACGCCGAATGCGCCAGATTTTACTCTCTCCCCCAAGGTTTTCATCATATCGACTGACATGCGGGCGTGAAGATGTCCGCGAGCACCCAAACGGAGGGAAGTCCCCTTGCCCAACATCGATCTGCATCACCACATCTACAACCCCGAAGCGGAAGCGCTCGCCGCGAAAGAACGCGAAAGACGCCCCCAGCACGCCGACAGTTTCGAGGGCTTCTTTCCTCCTGTCTCCTCGCGCTACAACGCGAAGATGACGGAGGAGAACTGGGGCGTGCAACTCGCCGACGCGGACCGCAAGCTGAGCGACATGAAGGCGGACAGGCTCGACATGGCACTGGTTTCCCCGCCACCGCCTACTTTCTACTACTGGATCGGCGGTGCGGCGGGCGAGGAAATTATCCAGATACAAAACGACGGCGTCGTCGATTTCTGCAACAAGAACGCCGCGCACTTCCGGGGACTGTGCAACCTGCCCATGCAAAACGGGGGCGAGGCTGCCGCTGCAGAACTCGAACGCGCGATGGGCAAGGGCCTGCTCGGTTGCATCATCTCCGATCGCATCGGCTCCCATGCACTGGACGAGCCCCAGTACGAGGTGTTCTGGGCGACGGCAGAGCGACTCGGCGCGCTGGTGTTCATTCACCCCGATTTCGCGGATCTCAAGGCCCTGTTCCCCTATTACATGGCGAACTGCGTCGGCAACCCGCTATCCACCACCGTCGCCGTAACGCGGCTTATTCTTTCGGGCCATTTCGAACGCTACCCGAACCTTCAGCTTCTGCTCGCCCACGCGGGCGGAAACCTCCCCTGGTCGATCGGTCGCATCCAACACTGCTGGAACGTGCGACCGGAAACCAAGGTGCACACGCCGCATCCGCCCCGTCACTACTTCAGGAACCTCTATTTCGACGTCATCACCTTCAATCCCTCGGCGCTCAAGTGGATGGTCGACGAAGTGGGGGCCGACCGCGTCGTGTGCGGCACGGACTATCCCTACGACATGATGCAGCAGCGCGTCGTGGATTTCGTCGAAGGGGCGGGACTCACGGAAGAGGCGCAGAATAAAATTCTTCGCGAGACGCCTGCCAGGCTCATGAAGTTGTAAGGGACGCGTCGGTGCACGGACCGGCCGACTGAAGGAGATACGATACGACGTGCAGGAGCCCGTCCACGAGGATGACTCGCCGAAACCATTACGAGCGGAGGATTCGACATGTACATCGCCACGAAGGACGTCATACTCCCCACCACCATCACGGGTTCCCTGCCTCGGCCGGCCTGGTTCCGCCAGAACATCGGTCGCAGAACATTCAGAGAAGCGATGATTGACGCAGAGTTCCGGGAGCAGTACCTCGACAACGTATCCTGTGTCGTCCGCGATCAGGAACGTGCGGGGCTGGACATTGTGACGGACGGTGACGCGCGCTTCGACACGAATGTTGGCGGGCGCGACTGGGTGGGCTACATCGTCGACAGGCTGAGCGGCTTCTCGGGCCATGAAACGTCAAGAAGCCATGCCACCTGGGGCGGCTCCGTGCCCGGCGAGATCATGTTCGAGGTGCTCGAAGCCCGGATGCTGCCGAAGGTGACCTCGAAGGTGGGCGAAGGCCCGCTCGAATACGCGCAGATGTGGCGCTGCGCGCAGGCGATGACGGAAAAGCCGCTCAAGTTCGGCTCCATAAGTGCGGATTGCTTGGAGTCCATCGTCTCGAACGAGTTTTACGACGACAGGCGCGATCTTTGCCTCGACCTGTGCGAAATCCTGCACGCCGAATTCCATCGACTGGCGGCTGCCGGCTGCCAGATATTTCAGGTGGAAGAACCCTGGGTGCACCGCTTCGATTTTCATGCCGAGGATTCGGAGATGTCGATGGAGTTCTACGTCGAGGCGTTCAACAAGAGCGTGACGGGCCTGAGAGACAAACTGGAACTCTGGTGTCATACCTGCTGGGGGAATCCGGCGCAGCAGCGGTTTTATGAGTCTTCGAAGAGCTATGCGCCCGCTCTCGAATACATGAACGAGTTGGACGTGGATGTGCTTACTTTCGAGTGTGCGAGCACGGGTGGAATGGACCTGGACGAAATCGGAAGGCGCATCACCAGACCCAAGGTGGCCATCGGTGTGATCAACCACCGGGGACTCCAGGTGGAACGCCCCGAAGAGGTGGCCGCCCTAATCCGCAAGGCGCTCGAGACGATTCCCGCCGAGCGGCTGTGCATCTCCACCGACTGCGGCTTCGGGCGCGAGGGCATGAGTCGCCGACACGCGTTCTACAAGATGGTGGCACTGTCCCGCGGGACGAATATGGTGAAAAAGGAACTTGGCCTGCCGGAGACCTACATATCAGCCACCGACGGGGCGTTTACGCTGAGTGATGAGGATTAGGAAGCCGGATCTGCGTTTTTGGCCTCTGCTATCTCCAATGCGGCGCGAAGTTCGTCTCCGCCGATTGTTTCCTGATCCAGCAGGCGTGTGGTGAGGGATTCCAGATCGTCTCGCCTCTGGGTCAATATGTCCGTCGCGCGCGCATAGGCGCCGGCCAGAATTTTTTCCACCTCCTCATCCACCTCGTGCATGGTCGCCTCGCTGATGTCGAGATGGGACGCGCCGTTCATGCTCCCGCCCAGGTAGAGGGGACGCGAGGCGTCTCCCATGGCGCGGGGACCGAAGCGTTCGCTCATGCCGTATTCGGTCACCATCGAGCGGGCCATGTCTGTGGCACGCTGCAAGTCGTTCTGTGCGCCCGTGGAGACTTCCCCGAAAACTACCTCTTCCGCTGCGCGGCCCGCCAGGAGGACGGCGATTCTGTCGTCGATCTCTGTTTTCGAGAGCAGGTAGCGATCCTCGACGGGGCGCTGGAGGGTGTAACCCAGGGCAGCGAGGCCCCTCGGGATGATCGAGACCTTCTGCACCGGGTCCGCCGTTCCCACGAGTTCGGCCACCATGGCGTGGCCTAACTCGTGATAGGCCACGCGGCGGCGTTCCTCGCTCGTCATGACACGCGAGCGCTTCTCGAGACCCGCCGCCACGCGCTCGAAGGCTTCCTCGAAATCGACCATCATCACGGCGTCGCGATCATGGCGCGCTGCGAGGAGGGCGGCCTCGTTCGAGAGGTTGGCGAGATCCGCCCCGGACAAGCCGGGTGTCATCTCGGCGAGTCTTTCGATGTCCACGTCCTGGCCCAGCACGAGTGTCTTCGTGTGCACATTGAGGATGTGTCTTCTGCCGCTCAGGTCCGGCCTGTCGACCAGCACCTGCCTGTCGAAGCGCCCCGGACGCAGGAGGGCGGGGTCCAGTATCTCGGGGCGGTTGGTCGCCGCCATGATGATGACCCCTTTTCTGGTGTCGAAACCGTCCATCTCGACCAGGAGTTGGTTTAGCGTCTGCTCGCGTTCATCGTGTCCGCCCGCGAGATTTCCCACTCCGCGCGCCTTGCCGAGGGCGTCCAGTTCGTCCACGAAGACGATACAGGGGGCCTTCTCCATGGCCTGTTCGAACAGATCGCGTACGCGCGCCGCGCCAAGGCCCACGAACATCTCCACGAACTCGGACCCACTGATGCTGAAGAAAAAGACCCCCGCTTCTCCCGCCACGGCTTTCGCCATGAGCGTCTTTCCGCATCCGGGAGGTCCCACCAGCAGAACGCCGCGCGGAATCTTGCCACCGAGGCGCAGGTAGCGATCCGGATTCTTGAGGTAATCCACCACCTCGGCGAGTTCCTCCTTGGCCTCGTCCACCCCCGCGACATCCGGGAAGCGTACACCCACTTCCTTTTCCGCAAATATCTTCGCCTTGTTCTTGCCGAAGGCCATCACCCCCTGGCCGGGACCCATGCGGCGCAGCACGAAGGCGTAGATGGCGAAGAGTATTGCCAGCGGCAGTACCCAGGTCGTGAACATCTGCACCAGCCAGGGCGGCTCGAACTGGCCCTGGAAGGTGACGCCCGCGTCTTCGAGCAGCTTGATAAGTTCGGGATCCGCCACCTTGGCGGTCTCGAAGAACCTTTGCCGACCGTTCACGTCACGTCTTTTCAAAACGCCCTGCAGCCGGTCGCCCCGGATGTCGACGCGTTCCACGCCGCCGTCCTTGAGCATGGCGCGGAACTCGTTGTAAGGGATGCGCTGGTAGTGCGCACCCTGGAAGAAAAGCGTGTGGATAAGTGACATGATGACGAAGATGAAGAGAAAATACCCGATGGAAAACCGTGTTTTCTTGTTCAACGTCCCCCTCCTTCGGGGAAAAGCGGCAGGCGCACCGGCGACCGCTTGAGCCTTGCGAACGCCTTGAGGTGAGCATATCAAATCAGAAGACGCAGGTGAAATTCATCAGCCCCAAGGGAGAGTGTCCCTAGGATGACTGAATCACAAACGAGGCGATTCAGGGAGCGGTTTCGTCAGCGGCCAGTAAATGTTGATTCGCCTTCAGGATGAATATATCCGAGTGCTTGAAATCGAGTGCCCGTGCCACCTTTCACCACACCCCTTCCCCCTTGCGCATATCGCCCCGTTCGTCTTTAATGAGGAACCTGGTTATCCACCCCATACTGGAGCGATTATGCGAGTATCGGATGAGTTCGACAGGCCGCCGGGCCCGCTGTTCGGGCTTTGGAGTACGTTCTACATCGACAGGCTGAAGTTTGCGAAGCGGATGCTCATGGGCTACCGCAAACAGAGAAAAGAAGCGTTCCGCGACACCCTCAAGCCGGGTGAGTCGATGCCCGACGTGAAGCTCAGGACCACCGAAGACGTCGCGTTCGATTTGTCTGATTTCTTCGGGAAGAAGAACATCGTCATCGAGTTCGGGGCCATCACGTGACCCCCCTACCGCCGGCAGGTGGCCGGCGTCGAGGAGTTGCAGGAAAAATACAGGGATGAGGATGTGGTCTTTTTCGTCGTCTACTCCAAGGAACCCCACGCGGGCGAGACGAGCCACTTCAGGAAATACGCGCAGCACACCTCCTATGAGCACAAGAAACAATACGCGCAGGAACTTGTAGAGGAATTCGGGATGAAGGTACCGGTCCTCATCGATGATCTGGACGAGAGTGTCGTGCATGCCTTCGGGCGTATGCCGAACATGACGTTCATCGTGGACAAGGAAGGGCGAATCGCCTACAAATCCGACTGGATGGAGACGGCGCGCGTCGAGAAATTGCTTGACGAACTGCTGGCTGAGCAAAAGGCCGGGGCGTCGGCTTTGGCCAATTAGAAGATACTCCCGCCCTTCCCGGGAGGGGGCAGCGTTATACGAGGACGCACGGGCGGTCCATGCGGCGGGCCGCCCTTTTTCATCCGCATTATGGGGGGATGAGCGAAATTGACCTCCACGGAATACGCATGGTTTCTGCCGACGGGAAGGTATGGAGACGGCCACACGATCAACGCCAAAACACCCGAGCGTCCCCCGACAGTGGAATATATGAGTGAAGTCGCACGCGCGGCGGAAGCGGCGGGTTTCGTGAATCTTCTGGTGCCGACAGGTTCTCATTGCCTCGACGCCTGGATGATCACCTTGGCCGTCGCACAGCACACCGGGCGCATCAAGTTCTGCGTGGCCTTCCGGCCCGGGCTTGCGAGTCCCGTGTTCACGGCCCAGCAAGCGAACACCTATGACGCCGTAACGGGCGGGCGGCTCACCGTAAACGTGGTAACGGGTTCCACACCCGTGGATCAGAGGCGCTACGGCGACCACCTGGCCCACGCGGAACGCTACGCGCGCACGGAAGAGTTTCTGGACGTCGTGAAGGCACTCTGGACGAGCGATGAACCGGTGAGCTACGCGGGAGAATATTACCAGATCGAGAACGCCACGCTGTACGCCAGGCCCGTCTCGAAGCCCCATCCCACGATATTTCTGGGCGGAAGCTCCGACGCTGGCCGACGCGTGGGTGCCAAGCACGCCGACGTGCACATGATGTGGGCAGTGGCTCTCCTCCAGGTCGCAGAGGATGCCGCCGACATGCGTCGCCGCGCGGAAGAAGCGGGGCGGGGGGATAAGCTGCGCTTCGGCCTGAGACTCCACGTGATGTGTCGCGAGACCAGGAAAGAGGCCCGTCGCGCGGCGGAGGCGCTGCTTGAAAAGAGCGCGCTCGAGAACACGAGGATGTGGGCCGACCAGCGAAATCTCTCCGAAAGCGAGGGACAGCGCCGCATGAACGAACTCTACGAGAGCGGTTCCCCCTGGCTTACGGATACCCTCTGGATGGGCGTGAACAAGGTACGATCGGGTGCTGCGGCCATGCTGGTCGGTACGCCGGAGATGGTGGCCTCGGCACTCAGGGAATACGTGGACCTTGGCGTTCGCAATTTCATCCTCTCGGGCTGGCCGCATTTGGAAGAAGCCGAGATTTTCGGGCGCGAAGTGATGCCGCTCCTGAAAGACACGAACCCTGCACGGCTCGAATATTCCGAGAATCAAACCGAGCCCTCCTCCCTCATGGCATAAGGACGAACGATGAACTGCCGCGTCTTCGACACCCGCGAGATAGACCACCAGCAGATATACCGCCTCCTCATCGGATCGGTCGTCCCCCGGCCCATTGCCTGGGTGAGCACAAGAAGCGCTGAGGGCGTGGCGAACCTGGCGCCCTTCAGTTTTTTCACCATGGTGTCGCACCACCCGCCGATGGCGTCGATATCCGTCGGCGAGCGCGAGAAAAAGCCCAAGGACACCGCGCGCAATATTCTGGACACCAAGGGCTACGTCATCCACACGGTGGTGAACGGCTGGGAGGAGGCGATGAACATTTGCGCGGGTAACTACGCGCCTGAGGAGAGCGAGTTCGAGGCGGCGGGACTTGAGATGGTTCCTTCGGATATTGTAGACGCACCGCGCATCAAGGACGCCCCTGTGGCGATGGAATGCCGCTTCGAGCGCATGATTTCCTTCGGCCAGGAATGGGTGACGCACCTCGTTATCGGAGAGGTACTGCGCTGGCACGTGCGCGAGGATTTGATACTTACCGATGAGGAGAAGGTATACATCGACCCCGCGAAACTACAGCCTGTGGGCAGGCTGGGCGGTCCCCGGTACTGCCGCACACAGGACATCTTCGAGATGCAGGCCCCCTACATCCAGCCCGACAGGGTACACCCCAACGACCCCGCGCAGAACGATATCCAGCCCGCGAAACAGGGTTCCTGAATGGCGAAGCGACGGCGCTGAGCTGCCCCCTTGCGTACGAGTTTGAGCGCCGAGTATCATTTCGCGGAATTCGATGAAATCCGTTTCCCCATTCTCGGTGAAGCCACGAGGAGATGAAGATGAAAAAAACCATTTTGGCCACACTGGTTTTAAGCATTGGCCTTGCCCTGGGCGTCGGGGCCGAGAAGGCCTGTGCGATGGACGACGCCGTCTCGAAACATATGATCGCGCAAGCCAAGCTGACGGCGCACTTCATCGCGGCAGCCGTCAAGGCGGGCATGGGCAAAAAAGAGATTAACGCCGCTCTCGCCAAGGTGGCGAAAGAATCGGCGATATCGGAATTCTGGATCAGCGACGAGAAAGGCAAGATAGAATTCACCAACATTCCGGGCACGGGTTTCAAGTTCCCCACCGACGTGAACGCCAAGACACAGGCTGCGCCCTTCGCCGCGCTCTTGAGCGGGGGGAAGAAGGTCGTCGTCTAGGGCTTTCAGCCGCGTGAACTCGACGCCAAGCCCTTCAAGTACGTGGGCGTGGCCGGTGTGGACAAACCCCGCATCGTCTAGGTCGGCGTGGCGGGCAAGAAATAGGGCGTTCAAGTCCAGCACTTGGAAAGAGTCTTTGATACATGAGCACGTTGAATGAAAACCTGATCCGCGAGATGGCGGCGGAAGCGCTCGACGTAGAGATCGTCGCTTCTAATCCCGTCGAGCAGTTCCGCCGCTGGTATGCGCAGGCGAAAAGTGCTGCGATCCCGAGAGAAGACGCGATGACGCTCGCCACGGTGGGGCCTGACGGTGCGCCCGCGGCGCGAATCGTGCTGTACAAGGATCTCGCAGACCTAGGCTACGCGGAGCCTGATTTCCCCTTCTTCACGAACTATGAGAGCGACAAGGGCGAACAACTCGCGCGCGACGCGAGAGCCGCTCTGGTCTTCCACTGGAAACCGCCCGCCCGGCAGGTGCGCGTAAAGGGTGTGGTGGAGAAACTGCCCGAGAACATATCGGACGCCTACTTTGCCACCCGCCCGCGTGGCAGCCAGATAGGCGCGTGGGCGTCGCCGCAGAGCCGCGTGGTGGCGGACCGCGCCTTCATCGAAGCGCAAGAACGTGCCTACGAGGCCGAGTTTCTTGGCCGCGACGTGCAGCGTCCCCCGCACTGGGGCGGTTACGTCTTAAAGCCACATTGCGTCGAGTTCTGGCAACACAGGGACAGCCGCCTCCACGACCGCGTGCGCTACACGCTGGAAACGGGAGGCGCGTGGCGGATCGAAAGACTTGGGCCATAGAAGACAAAAAGGCCCAGGGGGCCTCTTGTCGATCGGGCAAGTCCCGATTTTTGATATGGACAACAAAATCCAGTTACAGGTGAAAAGAGATTGCAGCCCAAGAGGTTACAGGTTGCATTCTGGTCAGGTTCGTCTGCCCTCGACACAGAGATATCCAGCTTCTCTGCGGGAAGGGGGAACGATAGGCACTTAGCCTGAATCCTGCGCCTTTATCCCCTGAATTCCCCATGATGTGTCCTTGGCCGTTACGAAGACGTAGTCCTCATCACCCACGATTTCGGCGGAGTGGACGACGTTCGCGGGCATATGGGCGATGTCACCCGTGGTGATCGTCGTGGACTCGCCACCAATCGTCATCCGGCAAGCGCCCGAGAGGACGATGGCGAACTGCTCGTTGGGGTGGGAATGCGGCTCGGCCTTGCCGCCAGCGGGAATGCGCATTTTCCCGAAGATGATTCGCTCGCCCGTCACCCACGCGCCTTCGGTCGGGCTGTAGTCTTCTCCGGCGAGGCCCTTTTCCATAACTTCGGTGTCGTAGAAGTAAGGAACGTGTTCGGTGGTCTGTTTCATCTCGGTAGGCGTACCTTCAATGGTGGTGGCGGTGTCTTTCGCCACGATGAACTCGTAATCCGTATCGCCCAAAACTTCCGCCTCGTGCACGGCGTTCGCGGGCCGGTAGGCAATGTGGCCGGGTGTGAGAACGTGCACATCGCCTTCGATATTCAGGCGAGTACTGCCGGCCAGACAATACCCGAACTGTTCGTTCGCGTGGGCGTGTGCGCTGGAGCGCGTGCCCGCGGGCATGCGCATCTTGCCGAAGATGAGCCGCTCGCCTGTCACCCACGCGCCCGCCGCCGAACTGTAAGCCGCGCCTGCGAGATTTTTTTCCATTTCGTCCGTCTTGTAGAAATACGTCATCGTCTTGATCCTCTCCCCAAATAATCACCCACAAAGAACTAAGCGAAGAATATCGCCCATCCGTGCGCACCGGGCAATGTCCGGGGTGTTTGGGAATAGAGATAT
Organism: bacterium; assembly: GCA_965200245.1. GTDB lineage: Bacteria > UBA8248 > UBA8248 > UBA8248 > UBA8248 > Bin107. The sequence continues at coordinate 1,416,978 of CBDATS010000004.1, forward strand.
GGTGGAAAACCGAACGCGTTTAATCGAACTATTGCCAGAAGGCCGGATTCATGTCTGTATCTTTCTCTAAAATTACGAGGGCAAATGCAGCGATTTGCGAGAGGAGATTTTCCGGGACGTGCCACGACCCCAAGTGCATAATTCGCCGGAACCCGGGCAGGGTGATTCTTCAGGGGTTTGCTTGTCAATGTTACGAGTCAGACAATGCCTTCATCGCGGAGGCGGACTATCTCTTTCGTATCGTAGCCCAACTCTGTGAGAATCCCTTCGGTGTGTTCGCCCAACCCCGGCGAAGGATTTGAAAAATAAGGGATTTCTCCACCGAACGTTACCGGCGATGCGGGCATTAGGCCCGGCCCTGCGACTGGATGGTCGACCTCCACGAAGGCCTCCGGAAAGCGTTCTTTCACTTGCGCTACGTCGTTGATGGCGCTCACCGTAACGCCTTGAGGAATAAGGTGTTCCTCCCACTCGGCGGTTGTCTTCCGGGTGAGAATTTCTTCCAGAATCACGCGCAGGACATCGTCGTTCGCTACGCGATCCTTGTTTTCAAGGAAGCGGGCGTCATCCGCAAGCTCAGGTCTTTCAAGTGCTTCGACGAACACACGGTAGCGGTTCGTGTTCGAGATCGCAACGTATATGAGGCCGTCCCTGGTGCGGTAACCTGAAAAAGGAGAGACCACAGGATGCGAGAGGCCCTCCGGCATAGGCACTGTGCCAGTGACGGTGTGGCGTGCTACGGGGTTTTCCATGATATTCACGGTCGCGCCCATCATCGAGGCGTCCACGCGCATCCCTTCACCTGTCTGTTCCCGTTTCAGGAGAGCGGTGAGAATCCCCGAGAGCAGGTAGAGACCGCTTGTCACGTCGACGATTGACACGCCCACGCGCACAGGCGCTCCTCCCACAGGACCCGTCACACTGATTAGGCCTCCCGCGGCCTGCAAGAGACTGTCAAAAGCCGGGCGTGCGGCATTCTTCCCACTCCGACCGAAGCCGGACACCGATCCGTATACGAGCCGGGGATTTTCGGCCTTGAGCACCTCCCAGCCGATTCCCAATCGCTCCATCACCCCGGGGAGGAGGTTTTCCACCAAAACGTCCGCTTTCCGACACAGTTTTTTGAACACTTTCACGCCATCTGATTTCTTGAGGTCGATCGTGATGGAACGCTTGCCCCGGTTCAGGCTCATGAAGTAGCTGCTCTCACCGTTCTTGAAAGGACCGATGGCGCGGCTGTCCTCTCCGCCGGGACGTTCCACCTTGATGACCTCGGCGCCATAACCGGCGAGATAAAGTGACACGATGGGGCCAGCGTTGAACTGGCTGGCATCAATAACCTTAAGGCCCTGGAGAAGCGTCATCGGATGGGTGATTGCTCCCTAGCGACGGTTCCCGGTGGATTTTGAGGTCGTTTTTTTCTGGTGGTTTTGGAGGAGAGGTTCGTAGTACTTCCACTTTTCGCTCTGCTTGCGGACTTGCCATCGCTCGTTTTCTTCTCTGCCGGGACGTTTCCTCTGGACCGCGTTCGCTTTTTCTGTGTCCCAGCTTTTGGGAGAGCTTTCTTTTTCCTTTGTGCTTGCCTTTTGCCGCCTGGCTTTTGATCTTTCATATTCACAGTTTCGGCAGCCTGTTTCTCTTCTTCCGCAGTCGAAAACACGGGTTTTCTGCGCCCAATCACCAAGCGGAATGCGTAGCCCACCTGGGTTTCATGCCATTCATTCTCTCCGAGATCCTGCAACACAAGTTCGACCGGTGAACCGGGAACCAGCATGTCACGATACCCTTCCCAGCCGATCAGGTGGGAATTTATTTTTATGCCCTCATCAAGGAGAATCACTGCAGAAACATGCTCCGCATCTCCATCCAGGGAAGAATGCGTAATTGTGGCCGAAAGAAGTTTCCCTTTTCCGCTCAAAAACACCTCGCTCGTACTGCGCGGACAGACCGGATTGTCGCAAGTAGTTTTCGAGCCGGTCTTGGGAAAAAAATACTCTTCGCATTCCTTGCAAACGGACCCGATGAGCTTGGGTTTCTGGCGAGAATTCCTGGGAATCGTAAAAACATCGCGCATGAACGGAACTACAACTTTATTTTTGTCGGGAATAAAAATGGAAGGCTTGTCTTGGGAGGAATTCATAAACTACCCTGCCTTCGAAATTTCAAGTGTAATACGGAATAAGCGAAATATAAACAGCTACTTAAAACATTCAGACTAGAATGGGTTCCGATGGCGAACCCTAGCAGGGGGTTGCTTTAGTGTCAACATGAATCAAGGTGACAGAAATTTCTGGATACCAAATGATTCACGTTCTCGAATCGCAATATCCAGTCTGTTGGCTTCGATGGACGCAATGGCAGTTAAGCTGGCCTTGATTTTGATGACTTGACCACTCAAATCCTGCAATCTTATAGTCATGTGTCGTATTGAGATAAAGGATGCAGTATGGTTTCTCCACACACCCAGATTTTTCGATCCAAACTGCTCCGGTTTTTGCCCTCTGTGGATGAAATCGTCACACGCATAAAAAATGACGGCGAGAATAGCGCATCGGATGTTGCTATATCCGAAGCAGTCAGAAAAGCAATCGAAACGAAAAGATGTCAGCTGCTTGGACAAAAGAGCCCGGAATTCGAAAGCACCATGGAAATTTCTGCGATATCCGAGCAAACGATTCGAGATACTGTTCTCCACGACGCAAAACAAATCCTCTTGGCGAATAAACAGCCCAGCTTGAAAAAAGTCATCAACGCGACGGGAATTGTACTGCACACAAATCTGGGCCGGGCCCCGTTGAGTGACGCTGCAAGGACGGCACTGCATGAAGTAGCCGGAGGATATTCAAATCTGGAATTCGATTTACACCAGGGAGTGAGGGGAAAAAGAGGGGCCGAAATAGAATCCCTTCTTTGCCGATTGACGGGAGCGGAAGCAGCATTGGTTGTCAACAATAACGCTGCCGCCGTGATGTTTGCGATTCATACGATGGCCCATTCCACTGAAGTGATCGTTTCAAGAGGGGAACTTGTTGAAATCGGTGGTTCTTTCCGCATTCCTGACATCATGCGTCAAAGCGGAGCAAAATTAGTAGAAGTAGGGACAACGAACAAGACAAGGATATCCGACTACCGCAACGCCATTACCCAGAATACGGGTTTATTGCTTAAAGCGCACCCAAGCAATTACCGGATTCTCGGCTTTACGGAAAGTGTATCCCGCGATGAACTCGCCGAACTCGGAAGGGAAGCAATTTTACCCACCCTGGAAGATCTCGGGAGCGGTTCGCTTGTTCATATTGACGGTCTGCCACATGAGCCCACCGTCCTGGAATCGGTACGCTCGGGAATAGATATTGTTACCTTTTCCGGGGACAAGCTCCTCGGTGGCCCACAAGCCGGTATTGTCGTAGGCAAGGCCATGTGGGTGGAGAAAATGAAAAAACACCCCCTCATGCGGATCCTCAGGCTGGACAAACTCACGCTTGCCGCCCTGGAAGCAACACTCCGGGTCTACCTCGATCCCGAAGCTGCCCGAAACCAGATTCCAGTTCTTCAGATATTGTCCGCCAGCCGGGAAAAACTGAAAAGCCAGGCTGAATCTTTGATCAGTTGGATGGGAGAAGATGTTTGTTCCGTACTAGGTGCGGAGATAGAAGGGACGTCGGGAAAGGTCGGTGGCGGAGCCATGCCCCTGGCGGAACTCGATAGTTACGCCGTCATCCTGTCTCCCCGAAACTTTTCCGCTAAATCTCTGGAATCCAGATTGCGCGATGGTGTTCCTCCTGTCGTAGCGCGCATTCAAGAGGATAAAGTGATATTGGATTTGCGGTGTATCAGGGAAGATGAAGTCAAGGTATTGGCTGATATTCTTCGCGAACTCGCTACATAATCTCTGGCTTGATGACATAATGTTTTTCTGAATAACCCGAAAAATAATCAGGAGGTAATATTCCAATGCCTACCGTTAATTCCGACGGCGTCGCCATAGATTACGAAATCATCAATCCCCAGCATAGCGGTACGCCTGTATTCCTGATCAGCGGATTGGGAGGAGTTCGTGCATCATGGACGGAGCAAATCAAGGCCTTTTCTGCCGATAGACCCCTCATCCTTCACGACCACAGGGGGACGGGAAAAAGCGAAAAACCCAGCGGGGTTTACAGCGTCCCCAACATGGCGAAAGACATAACCGCGATCATGGATGACCTTGGAATGGGAAAGGCGCACCTCGTCGGAAGCTCAACCGGGGGTGCCATCATCCAGGTAATGTGTCTCGATCATTCAGACCGCGTTCAAAGCGGTTCAATCGTGAGTTCCTGGCCCAGGAGCGATGAGTATTTCATCCGCCAGTTCAGAGTACGCAAAGAAGTTTTGCTGGAGATGGGCTGGGACTTTTACACGAGATATTCCACGATTGCATTACACAGCCCCAAGTTCTTCACCGACAATTTCGAGGAAATCCAGGCACGCGAAAACCTGTCGATCGCTAACGCGCCTCCGGCAGAGGTTATGGCCGAGAGAATCGATTGCATCATCGCGCATGACCAGTTGGGCCGTTTGGGGCAAATCGGGAACCCGGTTCTGGTGGCTGTTGCAAGAGACGACATCGTCACTCCTCTGTACTACTCTCTGCAATTGAGGGACGCTATCCCCGGTGCTGAATTGAAAATTTTCGACGAAGGCGGACATTTCGTTTATCTCGAGAAACCGGTTGAATTCAATGAATCCATCCTGGAATTCATTCACCGTCATGACTAGTCCTTGGTTTGGTGTATCGCCTGTCAAACATAAAGGCGAATCTCTCTTATGAAACATGTCGTCATCGGAACCGCTGGCCACATTGATCATGGCAAAACCTCTCTGGTCAAAGCGTTGACTGGCACAGACACGGACCGTCTCAAGGAAGAAAAAGAGCGCGGCATCACCATCGAGCTTGGGTTCGCCGAATTGATTCTTGGAGATACCCATGCAGGCATCGTAGACGTTCCGGGTCATGAGCGATTCGTGAAAAACATGTTGGCTGGAGTCGGAGGCATAGATTTGGTCATGCTGATCGTCGCCGCCGATGAAGGCGTCATGCCGCAGACGAGAGAACATTTGTCCATTTGCCGGCTTCTCGGGATCAAAACAGGCCTGATCGTGCTGACCAAAACAGATCTGGTCGAGCCGGAATGGGTTGAACTCGTCACAGACGATATACAGGACTTTGTAAAAGATACTTTCCTGCAAGATAAACCGGTCGTGCCGGTTTCCGCACATACAGGAGATGGACTGGAGAATCTCAAGAACACTTTGGTGGAAATCGCGAACCAGACGCCCGCAAAAAATGAAACCGGCATTTTCCGCATACCGATTGACCGCGTATTCACGATGCGCGGATTCGGCGTGGTGACGACAGGTACCTTGTTCAGCGGCAGCGTGGCCGTAGGCGAGCAGGTTGAAGTCTATCCCAAGGGTCTTCCGGCGCGCGTTCGTGGTTTGCAGGTCCACGGGGAATCTGTGGAAAAATCGACAGCCGGCCTCAGGACCGCTGTCAATCTTCAGGGTCTTGAACGCACCGAGGTGTTCAGAGGGGACATCATCGGGCATCCTGACGAATTGAAAACAACGTATATGCTGGACGTTCATTTGGAACATCTGGCCGACGCCCCCCGCCCCCTGAAAACCCGCGATCGTATCCGCTTCCACTCTGGCACTGCTGAAATCATGGGGAGGATATCCCTTATCGGGCAGGACCTGCTTGAACCGGGAGACAACTCATTCGCTCAAGTACGGCTGGAAGAACCGATTGTCGTCCTGCCCCGGGACCGATTCGTGATCAGGAGCTACTCGCCGATAATCACGATAGGCGGTGGGGAAATCCTGGACATCATGCCCCGCAAGCATAGACGGTTACGTAGTTCGTCCATGAATCACCTGGACTCACTTTATCACGGGGATGAGACGGAGAGGTTGCTTATCCTGATTCAGGATGCGCGATTGGACGGAATCGAACTCGCCGATCTGACGGGCCGTCTGACGCTCAAACCGAACGACATCAACAAGGAAATCCAGGAACTGTCCAGACAGCGCAAAGTGAAAATTATCGACCAAACCAGTTTCTTGGTCATGACAGCGGCACATTTCGAAACCGTCCAGAAAAACATCCTCTCCTTCTTGAAGGAATATCACGCCAAGAATCAACTTCGCACGGGTGCTCCAAGAGAAGAGGTTCGCGGCAAGGCTGGCAATCTGCATGAAAAAATCTTCGGAATTGCCCTTAAAGATTTGAGCGAATCAAGCGAAATCGTTGAAAACGGTGCCCTCCTCAGGCTCTCATCCCATTCCGTAGAGATCGACGAGACGCTCGGAGAAGTGAAAACAAAACTGGAATCCATTTTTCAAAACAGTCGTTTTCAGCCCCCATCCTTGGAGGCCGCTTTCTCACGGGGCGGAGGTAACGGCAGTTCAAATCAGAACGCTTTGCAGATTCTTGTCGACGAAGGAGTTCTGCTGCGCCTTAAAGACAATATTATCTATCACCGACAGGCATTGAAGGAAGCAGAAAACCTTCTCCGGGAACATCTGTTGCGCAACAACGAAATCACGGCGGCGGAATTTCGGGATCTATTGGGCATTACAAGAAAACATGCCATACCTTTGCTTGAATATTTTGATACAGCGCGAATCACGCTAAGGGTGGGAGACAAAAGAGTACTTCGATCAAGTTCAAGATAAATCCTTCATAAGGAATCAAGAATGCCTCTCGACAAAAGCAGGATACAACGCCTTCGTTCTGACGTTCCGGCTCTGGAAAATCAAATCTACGTCAATTGGGGAGGCGGCGGGCCATCCTCGAAATCGCTTCTTCTCGAAATGGACAAGTTCACGAAACACGAACTGGAACTCGGTTCGTTTCACCCGAAAATCAGGAATGAAACCACCAGGGCACTGGGACGAACTCGAGAGAGTTGCGCAAAACTCATCGGCGCAGAGACCTCGGAAATAGCACTGACGAGCAATACAACCGTTGGAATCAATATCGCGGCGGCCGGACAGGAATGGAATGCCGGGGATGAAGTACTCGTATCGGATCTGGAGCATCCGGGTGGATATTTGCCCTGGCTCGTTTGGCGGAAGAGATACCCGATCAAGGTAAAACTATTCAAGACAGGTCAAGATGATGATGAACTGATTGGAAATCTGGAAGACGCCATCACCCCGAAAACCAAGGTGGTTTGTGTGAGCCACGTCTCCTGGCTGAACGGCAGGAGACTTCCGCTAGCGGAAATTGGCCGGATCTGCGGCTCGACAGGATCGCTCCTCATCGTAGATGGAGCCCAATCCGTCGGACACATACCGGTCAACGTCAAAGAAGCCGGCGTAGACGTCTACACGATATCGGGCCAGAAATGGCTGATGGGTCCGGATGGCACCGGTGCCGTATTTATCAGGCGCAGTGCAGGAAAAAAGATTCATCTTTCGGCCGCAAGTTTTCGCACGGCACAAAAAAAGAGATTAAAAACCCTGTCCTTCACGCCGGAGACGAGCGCCATACGCTTTGAAGTCGGCACTCTGAATACGCCCGGTTTCCTGGGTTTCCGCGCCGCGGTCGAACATTTCAGGAGAACGGGGCCCGTATCCATCGAAAAGAGGATTCTGGCACTGGCGAATCGCCTGTTGTCCCGGGCACGTCCAATCAGGAATGTCGAAGTCATTACGCCCGAAGGAGAGGCCCAGTCCGGTCTCGTCTCTTTTCGGATTCAGGGTGTTGAATCTCAGAAAATTGTGGACAGGCTTTACAGAAAACATCAAATCATTCTGAGAGCGGTGGTAACGGAGCCTCCCGCCGTGAGGGTTTCCATTCATTACCTGAACACGGAAGAAGAAATGGACTTGATTGCAGACGCGATTTCCTCTTTGGCGGCAGGCAGGGGGAAAAGGTAAATCCCCAAAGAAAAAAGGCGGCGGTAAGGCAACCGCCGCCTTTTCAGTTCAACTCGGGCGTTATTTTTTCAGCGTCACGTTCACGGCCGTAGCGGCGCCACCCTTTACCGTCACCTTCATGGATTTTTTGCCTAAAACCTCGTGCCAAATATCCATGGTGTAAGAACCCGCGGGAACATCCTTGATCTCGAATTTCCCCCCGGTGCCCGTGATGCCGACGTATGGATTTCCCGCCACGACAATATATCCCGCCATCCAGTTATGTACGTCACAAGTCACTTTCATGATACCGGGCTTCTTGAAGTAGCGTGTCGACATTCTCAGTTTTTTCTTGAATTTAGGCTGCGCGATATTGGCAACCGAGTTGCCCGTTTTGCCGGGATGGGTGTGGACATTGTGGAGAATTTTGTCACTGTTTTTCATCAACAGTTTCGTCTTTGGCTTCATCACGACCACGCGGGGCAGGTAAACGCATCCTTTTTGGTCGACAGTCGCTTTTTTCTGGCTCTTCGACCATTTTTTGCCGGATTTCACGCCTTTCAAGGAAACAACGGCCCAGGCCACACCGCCGTCTTTCACGACCAAACTCTCATCCATAATCGGTTGCTTCGCGCAAACTTTCTTGTCCTTGTTCACAGACAGGGTTTTGGGTTTTGGGACAGCGCCATCGAATTTGATTGTTCCGGTAATAGACCCCCCACCGCTTACCTTACCTTCCTTATAAGCATTCGCGGAACCAGCCAACGCGATGCTCAGGCACATCGCAAAGATCAAGCACAGTGAAAAGCGTTTGGGAATCATACCTACTCCTCTCAAAGAATTTTTCAGGTTGGCAGTTACTTTTTTTTCAAAGCGCGGGTAATCATTCGCACGCATAATACAGGCTGTCTCAGCTACGGAACCTCCAAGATTGACTTCCAGTCAAACCGGAACCACCGGAAATCCTCATCTGCCTCATTCAAGTAATGCACCTTTCATTTTAAGTCAACCCTCTCGTTAGTTGACTTGGCGATTCGCCTGAGTTCATTGTGTCGCAGGAGTGAATGCGGTCGTGAATGAGAGCGAAAATCCCGCCTTCAGAAGAGACCGACCCTTGCGGACTCCAAGGTATTTTCAGTGAGACAATGGTCATGTGAAAGTTCCACTATTCTGCAATCCGCTTTTTTCCTGGTTCTGCCCGGCGTTGTTTTTCCCCGGGCCACGGCACGGCGCACCACACCAGTTCCATAGCTTATATCGACCAGGAAGTCGGCAAAGTCGAAACAGGAAACTTCGAGATACGACAGACCGCCATGCCGCCGAAATTGCGAAAACAAGGAAACACCCCAAAACCCATTGAACAGACGCACAAACTTCTGTCTCGATTCACGCATCGCTTTGAGGTACGAATACGGGATCAGAAAACCGGAAAGCCGCTTACAAAAAATCTGGCTGTGAAGCTGGGATTCACCCACAAAGAATGGGAAAGAACCTTCACGCTTGAAAGGTTTCGGAAGGATAAGCGAGAGATTTACGGCAAAAACGTCAAACTGGGCGAAAAAGGCGCATACACCATCTCGACCACCATATCCGGTCTGGTGACTCATCCCGTAAGAGCGCGGTTTTCTTTCGATTTCGACCCGGAATCCGTAAAGGGCGTGATGCGAGATCTGGAAAAAATCCTGGCGATCCTTGGCCGGGAAACGCTTGTCTTGGATCTGGACGGCGAGTTGATTCCTCGCCCCAACGAACGCTACATTCAGCGATTGACCGAAAAATTCGGGAATTATCTACTTGAATCCGCAAGTCTGAATATCCTGATTTTGCGTTTTCCGGGTGTATCGTTTTGCGTCACAGACGGAATTACTGCCAGAACCAGTGTATGCGCCGCCTTCTTCCATTCAACCCATAGACCAACTCTGAGAGTAACTCGAAAATGGGCATTTTCGTATATAGTTCCCGTTTTACACATGATTGGGAACATCGCCCCAGTATGCGCCTTGAGCAGCTTCCAGTTCTTCCTCGGTGAGCCGGGACGAAGGCGGAAGGACGAGATAGCTGTTCTCGGCGTCGTCTTCCATCACATGCAGGTTGGAAGTCTCCGGCACCGCGATTCCGAACTCCCCGGATACCACGGCCCTCGGTTCGGAGATAAGACGGGCACGGAACTCCTCGCTGTCGCCTGCCTTCCCGATCAGGTGCTCGCGCATCCCGGAAAGAGATTTCATTTTGGTCTCCTTTCCTGGAGAAATGAGTATGGGTTGATACCCCGATGTTTTCGCTTTTTTTTGCATCGTCATCATGAGCAGGGTATAGGATATTCCGACGGGAAAGCAAGAAATTTTCTGGCGTTTTCTCGTGAGGAACAGGCTTCCTCCCGGAAGCCCGTCCGTATGTTCCCCGATCTCCCGGGAAACCGGCGGCCGAAGTATCCGTTTTTCCAGAATTCAGGGAATAAGACTTGTGGAATTAAGTATGTAATTCCCAAAAATTCAGATATTTTGTCCCGTGGATATCGAACCTCAGGGAAGGAGAAGCGCAGGAACTGTATGATGACTTGACCCGAAAACTACTCGACCTCGCCGATACCATGAAGAAAAACGCCAAAAACCCGATTACGATCAGCTCGCCGGCAACCTCGCCACCGCCAGAAACCTTTGCTCGCAATGTCACCATATCTTTCAGGAAGCGGATTCAACCGGAAAACCCGTCAAGTTGCCTGCTTCGCCATCGAATCGATAGTCCGACCGCTCAAATGCCGTGATGTTTGCAACATGCCGGACTCTGGGGTATTCCTTTTCCCGAAACGGCTTATCGCCGATACGTTTGTTTTTTCGTGGGTGAATTGTGAATCTGAACCTCAAAGACGCAAAGATGCCCGAAACGCTTGATGGCTGGGCTATCCTGCATCATATTTTCAGGGTGAACTGGCCCGCCTGGAACCGCTTGGCCAGTGCCCGCCAACACCGCATCCTGGACGAAGCGACAGAACACTTCGCCTCAATCGCACGGCCTGAATCCGGGGAAAGCGCTCTTTTCAGCCTTTTGGGCCACAAGGGAGACCTGCTGTTTCTCCATTTTCGGCCCACGCTCGATGCGCTGAATGAAGTCGAACTCGGTTTGCGTCGGCTGGCACTTGCAGAATACATGGAGGAAACCACTTCCTACCTCTCGTTCCTGGAACTCGGCCTCTATGAAATGACCGTGAAACTTCACTCACAATTCGTGGATCAGGGTCTCGAACCGGGAAGTGACGATTGGAAGTCGAATTGGGCTAGGGAAATGGACAACCAGCGCGAACGCATGAAAGAGCGCCTCTATATGGACATCCCGAAAACCAGATACCTGTGCTTTTACCCAATGAACAAGCGAAGGGGCGAGCAAAAGAACTGGTACGGCCTGACCATCGAGGAGCGACAGCAAATGATGCGCGAACACGGCTTTGTGGGCAGACGATACGCCGGGCGCGTTCAGCAAATCATCACGGGCAGCATCGGCTTCGACGACTGGGAATGGGGCGTCTATCTGTTCTCGAAAGATCCACTTGTCTTCAAGCGTCTCGTATACGAAATGCGTTTCGATGAGGCCAGCGTCTGGTATGGCGAGTTCGGTCCGTTCTACGCCGGGTTGCGCGTCATGACACATCATCTGAAAAGCATTTTCCGCGGCAAGGTGCCCTCCCTCGAAGCGCCCTGAAGCGCACGATTTCAAAAAACAGGCCCATCATGGCGAACATTCTCATCGTGGGTAGCGGTTATGTCGGCTCGGCCCTTGGGGCGATGCTCGCCGAGGAGGGTCATCTCGTTTGGGGTATGCGCAGAAACCCCGAATACCTGCCGGAATCCATCAAGCCGCTGAAGGCGGACATCCACGACAAAGACCTGAGTGTTCTCCTGCCCGAGGGTCTCGATTTCATTTTCTATGCAGTTGCATCGGGTGGAGGCGGCGAAGCGGGCTACCGTGCGGCATATTCCGAAGGCCCCGAAAACCTCATCAAGGCGATTGACTTGAAAGGAGAAAATCCCAGGAGAATTTTCTTCACATCGAGCACGGCCGTCTACTCGCAAACAGACGGTAGCCGGGTGAATGAGTTATCACCCACGCGGCCGACCCACTACTCTGGCCGCATCATGCTCGAAGGGGAACGCGTCTTTCTCGAAAGCGATCATCCTGCCACCGTCGTGCGCTTGGCAGGCATTTGCGGCCCCGGCCGGACACGCCTGATCGATTCCGTCCGCGAAGGCAGGGCCGAAGTCCATGGGGGCCCGCCCCGGTTCACGAACCGAATCCATCGAGAGGACTGTGCAGGTGCGCTGGTGCACCTCATGAAGATGGGCACACCTGATGAGATATACATCGGCGTCGACGATGAACCAGCCGACCGCCGCGAGGTGCTGAACTGGCTCGCGGATCGGCTAGGTGCCCCGCGTCCGAACGAAACCACTGCGATCGATACCGCCTCCACGCGCGCGGCGACGAACAAGAGATGTTCGAACGCGAAGCTCAAGGCCGCCGGCTATCGCCTTCGCTACCCTTCCTACCGGGAGGGCTACGCCGAAATGATCGCGGAGATGACAACTACATTGCCAGATCAGAAATCAGCTATCTAGCAATACCCGCAACTCCTTCCTCAGTTTTTTCAGGGAATCCGGGTCGTTGCTATGGTAATAGCCTCTGATGGTGAAGTTCCTGTCGATGAGCACGAAACGTGAACTGTGGGAGATCAGGATTCCCGGCGTCTTTTCTCCACCCTGATGACCGGGATGATGAGCGTGTGCGCTGGGCAGAAGAAGCCGGAAAACCGCCCGCCGATGGAACCCGGGGAAATCGCTGCCTGTTTCGTCGCATAGCTCAGGCGAAAGCCGTTGAGTGCCAGATCTTTGATTTCCTTTTCTTTGCCCGTCAGGAAAAACCACCGCCCCCTGTCCGCGCCGAACTTGCGCGCATAGGTCGCGAGTGCCGCCGCCCGGTCATAAGCGGGGTCGGTGGTGATGGATACCTGCCGGAAATCCTTCTTATCCGAGAACGCCTGCTGGAGCTTGCGCATCTCCACGCTCTGGAGGGGACAGGTATCCTCACACCGCGTGTAGATGAAGTCCGCCACCCAGACTTTCCCGCGCAGGCGCTCTCTCGCGAAGGCTTGGCCCGACGCGTCAACCAGTTCAAAGTCAGGTAGTTGCGAGTATACAGGCAGGTTTTCGTAAATATTTCGCTCAAGCCATCGCCAGGCAGGCGCACCCGCCAGCACAACGAGAACGCCCAGTGTTGTCAACAGAATCATGCGCCGCACCATCTGTGGATCTCCAGGAATACCCCATCAAAAACAGGTGCTTCCGCCAGAGCGCATTCTGGCAAAATGCATGCTCGCATGCAAAGCACATCCGGAAGGATTTTATCACCGCAACTCCTCAAAACCCGTAAATTTGCCGTCATCCCGATAGTCGCGCGTGCTGTGGCTGAATTTCCCTGTACCGTAATTCGTCGGTGTCAATTCTCAAGAGAAAAGTGCGGAACCACTCGGATCCATAATCATGGGCGCATTCTCCCCTCCTCCCGCTACCGCAAATGTGGGGGAGATGCGCTGCCTGTCAAGCCGGGGGCTGACTTATTCGTGTGTCATGGAAATCATGTAACGCCGCATGAGCCTGTGGATTGTCACTTGGAAGAGTTGATCTGTGATGAGGCCGAACCCCCCCAGCATCAAAAACCCGACGAACATCTCCGCGGGCGCGATGATGTTCGTGCTTTGCATTATGAGAAAGCCGATGCCTTGGTCCGCAGCCAGCATCTCCGCGGCCACGACGCCCATGAAGGAAAAGCCCAATGCGATCCTGAGCCCTGTTAGGATATGGGGCCAGGCCGATGGCAGGACGACGCGCACGAAGATGTCCCGCTTTCGTGCGCCCAGGCAAAGGGCGGCACGGACACGGATCTGGGGAATGGAGAGAACGCCTGCCGCGGTGTTGAACAGAACTGCGATTCCCGCGGCGTAGGAAATGATGAAATACTTTCCGATCTCGCCGATGCCAAAGATCGAGACGACCAGCGGTATGAGCGCCACCGGCGGGATGTTCCGGCAAAACTCCAGGGGCGGTTCGATGAGGTCCCGGGCCAGACGAATCGCCCCGGTCGCCACACCGACCACGATTCCGATAAAACACCCCAAGGCGTACCCGAGAATGATGCGCCTCAGGCTCGCTCCGAGGTGGGCGAACAATTCGGTGTTCCAGGTCATCTCGGCGAGTTTTTGGGTCACCGAGACGGGAGAGGGAACGATCGCGGCCTCGAAGAAAGTCCCGCTCGACGCCCACCAGAGGCCGATGAACACCAGGATCGAAACCGACAGCCTCGCCCATTTGTCCGTATACACTCGTTCCGACCTCCCTTTCGGTCTCAGTCGAACGCGGCCGTTTGCAGCATGTAGCGCCGCATGAGCCTGCCGATAGTGAACTGGAAGGCGCGATCCGTGATAAGCCCTATCAGGCCCAGGAGAAACAGGCCTGAGAACATCTGTTCGGGAAGCAGCATGTTCCGGCTTTGCATGATGAGGTAGCCCACGCCGGACTCGGCCGCGATCATCTCCGCGGCCACCACCCCCATGAACGCGAAGCCGAGCGCGACCCGCAACCCGGTGAGAATGAACGGCCAGGCCGAGGGTAACACCACGCGCAGGAATATTTCCCAATGCCCCGCGCCCAGACACATGGCCGCGCGGACGCGAATCTGGGGAGTGGACGCCACTCCTGCTGCGGTGTTGAAGACGACCGGAATAATGGTCGAATAGATAATGACGAAATACTTGCTGGGTTCATCCAGGCCGAAGGCGTTCACCGCCAGAGGGATGATGGCGACCGGTGTGATGTTGCGCACGAACTGCAGGGGCGGTTCGAGCATGTCTTGGGCAATCCGTATGCGCGCGACAGCGATGCCCGTCAGAATCCCTAGAATGGACCCGAACGCGTAACCGACGATCACACGCCGGAGGCTGGCCCAGGCATGAAAGAGTATCTCGCCCTCCGCCGTCATCTCCCAGAGGTTCACGGCCACCTTGTGCGGCGGGGGCACCAAGATCGGGTTGAAAAGCGTGCCGCTGCTCAGCCACCAAAGGGCGAGTGCCACAACGACCGAGAATGTTCTCCATAAGGCCTTGCGAGCGTTCACCGCGCACGCATCCTCTGTACTTCTTCGTCGATGAGCGACTCGACCCGGCTGTACATGGCGGCGAAATCGGGGTTCGATGGAGAACGGGGTTCTTCCAAGTCGATCTGAAAGACCTCCTTGATTCCCGCCTCCGGCCCTGCGGTCATCACTGCCAGGTGGGTACTCAACAGGAGCGCCTCGAAGATGTCGTGGGTGATGTAGAAAATGGTCTTGCCCGTATCGGCCCAGATTTTGCGGAATTCGACCTGAAGGTGTTTTTTCGTGATCGCGTCGAGCGCAGCGAAAGGCTCGTCCATGAGCAGGATGTCCGGATCGTTCGCCAGCGCACGGGCGATCTGGATGCGCTGCTTCATCCCGCCCGAGAGTTCGAAGGGAAACTTCCCGCCATCGTCGTCGAGACCCACGAGCCGAAGATACTTGTCAGCCCGCTCCTTGCGCACATGGGCGCTCAGGCGGGCCATTTTCGGTCCGAACTCCACGTTTTCGCGCGCGTTCATCCAGGGGAAGAGGGCGTTGCTGACGTCCTGGAATATGACTGTCCTGTCCGTTCCGGGTCCGGTGACGGGCTTGTCGTCGAGAGAAACGTCTCCCGTCGTGACTCCTTCAAAACCGGCGACGATGTTGAGAAGGGTGGATTTACCACACCCGCTTGGTCCGAGGAGGGTGAAAAATGCCCCTCGCTCCACTGACAGGGTGACACCTCGCAACACCTGCGCGACGCCCCCGTCGGCTCGGGTAAAATTCTTGCCCACACCCTCCAGGCGTAAGACCCGCCAATTCACACCGCCTCCCCGTCCCCGCCCCGGCCGCTTTGCTGGCCGGAGGCAGGGGAAACCGCGTTTGATCCCAGCGTCTATTTGACGAGTTTGGAACTCACCGACTTCAGACCCCTCGTGTCAAAGAGCGCGTTCCAGTTCACCTTGGCCTTGGACTTGCCCTTGGAGATCATGAAATTGTTGAGATCGTTCATGTCTTTTCGGAATTGCGGCGTATAGGATACGTCCATGTTCATGACCCGGATCATCCGTTTGGCCTTGTCCGCGGGAACCTTGAACTCCTTGCCCACAATCTTCGCTGCTTCGTCCAGGTTCTTCGCGGAAAATTCAGCTCCCTGCATGGTCCCCTGGATGAGAGCCGTCACGGCGTCGAAATCATTGTCGATGAGATCCTTGCGGGTGGACGTGACCATATATTCGGTGAAGAAACCCCTGCCCGTGCTCAGGATGTGCACCTTTTTCGCTCCCGAAACCTCGACCGACCGCCATCCGAAGGGTTGCCAGATGGTAAAGCCGTCCAGGTCGCCCCGGTCGAGGGCGACGACCATCTCGGCCGGCTTGACGTTCTTGTACTTCACGGCGGAGAGCTTGACGCCGTTCGCGTCGAGATACTTGGCCGCGAAAAACTCCGAAGTCGTACCCAGCCAGACACCCATCGTCTTGCCGATGAAATCCTTGGCGCTCTTGATCGACTTCTTGGCGACCACCACCGAAAGATCAGTGTAGTGCGCGGAGGGATGGACCCCTACGATCTTTCCTTTGGTCTGGAGCCAGGTGCGCACGGCGGGCCAGTCCCCCGTGTTCACGAAGTCCCCGCGTCCTGCGATGAACGACTGGGCGGCGACGCCGCCTGAGGTGAAGTGCTTGAGTTTCACGTTGAGTCCCAGCTTCTTGTAGAAGCCTTTGTGGACCGCCGTCACGATCGGCGCGAACTGGGGCGTGGATCCGATGAGATAGGTGTACTGCGACTTCTTGGGGGCCGCTCCCGAGGGAACGGCCACAACCAGGGCGAAGGCCACCAGTAGAATCACCACAAATAAGCGCTTCATGCTTGCCGTGTGACACATAGCTCAACCTCCTTGTTGTGATTGTCTCGAAAAAAGAGCATCGACTGGAATTTCCTCGATCGTACGCATAAACCCGAAATTGCGATTATCCGACGAGGCCGCCGTGAAGCGACCACCTGTACCCGTGAAACATACGTGTTTCGTGCAGTGCTTCGCCTTCCTCCCATACAAAGTCAGAGCGTGACCGTGCTCCGCCGTTGCTGTTCGATCTTCCGCTGGATATGGGGGAGGATTTCCTCCCTCGGCCTGCCGCAAACGTCGAGCAGCAAGCTCGCGTAGACCTTCGTGGTATGGTAGAGATCCTCTAGGCTCACGTGCTCACCGATGTTCGGGTCCCACCCGGGCACTCCTGATCGCGTCCTGCCGGAGGGTCCGTAATTGAGGGCGGGAACGCCGTAGCGCGTGATATGGGAGGCGTCCGATATCCAGCCCTCCGTCACCGTTTCCGGATCCTGGCCGTGCACCGACTTGTGGGCGCGCTTGATGGCGCCGTAGATGTATTCGTCTTCTTCGATTTCCGCGCCCGGGTTGGACATGTACATCTCTAGATCTACCTTGAGTTCGGGATCTCCCGCCTTGATCTCTTCGATGATGTCCTCTATTTCCCGCTTGATCTCCAGGGGGTGCTGCCTGGGAATGAGGCGCGTATCCAGATACAGGTTGCAGAAAACGGGGGTACGGCTGCACCGCCAGGGCCAGCCACCCTCGATGGCCGCCAGGTTCACGTTTGCGTTTGAATTTCCGTAGGGGTGCGCTTCGCGGTACCTGGGCGCCCAGCGCTCCAGGGCGTCGAGGATTTTCTTCATCTTCAAAATGGCGTTGACCGCGTTGTGCGCGTAGGTCGTGTGGGCCGGCGTCCCGTATACGGTGATCTTGTGATAGACGTAGCCCATGTGGCCGAGAACCACCCGCATCTCCGAGGGCTCACCAATGACTGCCATGTCGGCAGTGCCGCCGTGCGTGGCCAGGTAACAGGCACCGCATCCACCACCCCGGTAGTGCTTGCCTTGGTATTGGTCGACCGCGCCCATCTCGATCTCACCGCCCACCGCGGCGGCGGTGACGTTTCCCTTGAGTTTCACGCCAGCGTCCTGGATGGCGTTGAGGGCCTCGACATAGCAGGCGATCGCGCCCTTCATGTTGTAGATGCCCAGGCCGTATATCCATTCCTCGCCCGTGGAGGGGTCTGTCTCGCTCCAGGCGTGGGGTTGATAGGCGGGGAGCTTGGGTAGGCCGGGCTCCTTGCCTGAGTAGGAAGTATCGATATGGCCGCAGAAGAGAAACTCGATTCCTGTGCCGTCGCCCTGCAGGGTACCCAGCGCGTTGAATCGATCCGTCTCGAACTCCTGGAGGCGTGAAGTAAGCCCGATGGATTCGTAATGGTCACCGAGGAAGTGAGCGATCTCGCTCTCCTCCCCCGTGGGGCTCCAGATGTCGACCAGGTCCATTCCCAGTTTCTTGAGACGCCCTTTGTCGATTGCCGCCCAGACTTTCTCCCGATGCTGGTCCATTCCCGTCGTCTGTTCCATATGCCCTCTCCTTCTCCCGACCGGGCGAAAGCCCGGTGAATACGGCCTGCGAAGAGACGACGGCGATAACGGGGCCCTGCACTTGAAGCCGAAACAAGGTAAATACACGACCCCGCCCCGATCCCTCATCGGGCGCTCGCAATCTCAAGCGCACTTTATCTTGTAGATGCTCTCGATCCTAGCAAAATATATGCGTGAGTCAAACCACGGTGAAATTTGGTAGTGCCTCAGATTGAAAATGAGATTATGCGTTACGTATTTCGTCCATGAGATCGCGGCCCTTCTGCGTCAATCTACTTACCCTGCAAGCGACTAATCTAGAAGATTCATCTATACCTGTAGTTAGCGGAGATTCGATAAGGCCCTCTTTTTTCATTAGGTCAATATGTCGCGTAACTTCTTTTCTGTTGTATTTACCTAGAGATTCAGGGCTGATACATCCATCCTCGTTTCCTTCGGCGCTCAAAAGGATTTGCCTGACGAGTTCCATATCCATAATTGGCTCTTCCTATGTGTTGGTAATTTAGCAAGGTATAAAATCCTCCGAAATTTCTGACTTTTCCGAAATCCCGGATCGCCGAGGCTCCGGTTCTCAATTCGGAATGTAAGCTGCAAGCGATGCCAGAATCCGGCATCCGGGAACGGGCATCGGGGTGGCGGTCTGTGCGCTGGTGTTCACCGGCGGAACTTCCCCGAATGCGCCGCCCCATACCTCGAAAGCGCCGTGCAGATCGCTCATGTCGTGGAATACGGTCTGGCTTCTCACGACGTTGGAGAGGTTCCCTCCCGCTGCGCGGCAAATGGCGTCGGCGTTCTTAAGTATGTATTCGGTCTGGCGCCTTATCGGTGAGGAATGCCATGGGAGCTTGGGGTTCACGCGAACTTCCGGCGCGAGGCCGTTATCGTCTGCGGCTATCTGTGTGGAAAGCCAAAGATAGGGGCCCGTCTTGACGGCATGCGGTTCATGGAAGAGGGGCGCCGGGACGTCGGGTGCTGTAATCGTTCGGCGTTCCAGCCCGCCGTCCGGGCGCAGGGCCATGGAACTGACTTCAATGCGGGCACCGCCGATGGCCAGATCGTCGCAGGGAATGATGCTGCGTGCGGGTGCCTCGTCCGGGAAGAATTCGCGCCACACGTGATCCACCGCCGGAATATCCTCCATGTGGGTGAGGTAGACCGAGGTCTGGACGATGTTTTCAAGGTCGAGGCCCAGTTCGTTCAGCACCTCCCGTTTGGTACGGAGGATGTATTCGGTCTGGCGTTTGATGGCGGACTGGTGCCAGAAGGTCGGGTCGACCCGGGCGTCGGGATGAATCCCGGTCGCGTAGTCGGTGGCGATCATGCCCGGCATCAGCACGAAAGGCCCGGCGGACTGCGCCGCAGGGTAGCCGGTCAGGGACTTGGGCACGATTTCGAGATCGTGTGTCTGTTTTTCCCATCCTGATTCAGGTCTGAGTGCAAACCCGTCACATACGATGAGCGCATCGGGCGCTTCCAGCGCTTTTGCCACCACCCGCGTGCTGGTCGGATGCGCCTTGGCCATGTAGGCCTGCCTTGTCGCGGAATACCACGCGGCCTGTTCGCGGCCCGTGATGAACTGCTCGATGCGGATGAGGTCCTCGAACCCGATACCTGCGCATTCGAGGATTTTCCCCATTCGCCCGAGTATGACGTGAGTTTGCCGCGCCATAGGCGGAGGACCCGCGAACGGATTGTCGGGATCCACGGCGGCCTCGGGCGCGACGCCAGTGGTGTAGTCCGTCGCCATTTGCCCGGCGAAGAATAGCAGGTGTTCGGTCTCTATCGCCTCGGACTGCGCTTTTGGGGAGGCGGGGCAACCTTGTGGAGCGATCACGCGCTTCATCGTGTCTCCTCGAATGGGTTTTGTGAAATTCATGATACCACGATGCGAGCGCGTGCAACACCTCATTGAACGCGGGTTCGATGGTCAATAACACCCGTCCCGTGTATATATTCCGGCATCCGAACCGCCGTTTGCCGGGAGCGTGCCGAGTCCATGAGGCAACGATAACAGGGAGTGTCGATGAAGGCCGATTCGAAAGTGGGGCCGCTCGTCCGTAACGCTACAGAAGCAGATCTAACCGCCATTCGGGAGATTTACGCCCACCACGTCCTGCATGGCGTGGCCTCGTTCGAGGAACAGCCGCCCGCTGTTGACGAGATGCGTCGCCGCTTTCGCGCCATTCAGGAGAGGGGCCTCCCCTATTTTGTGGCGGAGTTCGAAGGCGTCGTGCGGGGCTACGCTTACGCGGCGCCCTACCACCAAAGACCCGCCTACCGCCACAGCGTCGAAAATTCGGTCTATGTCGAGCGCGGTTTCTTGCGCCGGGGCCTCGGTGCGGCGCTGCTGGAAAGACTGATCGAATCATGCGCTCGATTGGGCTTGCGACAGATGGTCGCCGTCATCGGCGACTCGGCGAATGCCGCTTCCATCGGGTTGCACGAGCGCGCCGGCTTCCGGCTCGTCGGCAGCCTGCAGTCGGTCGGTTTCAAGCACGGCCGATGGCTCGACTGCGTGATCATGCAGCGCCCCCTAGGTGAGTGCGACGAGACTTTGCCGACTTGAATCGCACCGCGGGAACATCGAGTGGCTACAAGGGAACGCGGCGCGGCGAAGATGGATATCCCTCCGAGCGACACCAGTCCGACACGCTCCGCATATGGGTTTATCGCTTCCAAGTCCAGGTTGCCGTCGAAGATTGCCGCGACAAACCGGGCACTATCACCCCGTAGAGTCTCGCCGCCGCACCCATGCCCGAAACCACGCCGAAAAAGGCGCAAGATATACCATCTATACGGTGGTGAGACTGCCGAAAGCGTCTTCCGCACAGCGGCGGGGGTTGTATTTCAACCAGGTTGGCCTTGCTACATCTTGAAATTCATTCCCTTCAGATTCCCAGCAGAGGTTTCGCAACCTCTCGCGCCTGATCCAGGTTTTCGAGGATGCGATCGGGCGGCACCTCGCGCAGGATGTCGAGCGCTTCCAAGGTCTCCGCCACGTTCCCCGAAAGTCCGATGACGATGGATTCCGTTCCCTCCTCGGTGGCGACATCGATGAGTTGCTTGATGACCATGGCGGCGCTGTCGTCGATGTAGGTGGCTTCCTTGAAATTGAAGATCACGACCTCGTGATCCTTGATGTCGAGGCTTATCGTCCGCACCAGTTTTTTGGACGACGCGACGGTGAAGCTTCCCCGGAGCGCTACCATGCCGACGCGCGCCTCGAACGGGTCGACCCCTTCCACTTCTTCTCCCTCGTATAGGAACATTTCATCCAGCAGGGGCACGGAAACCACACTGTCGAGTTCCATATATTCGAGTTGTCCCGCGTGAGCCATACCCGCGACGATGAGACCAATTGCCACAGCACTTATGAGGTCGACGAACACCGTGAGGAGCAGTGTCGTCAATAGAACGAAAAGATACTCGCGCCGGATACGGTGGAGGCGGGTGAGCAGGTGCCAGTCGATGATGTCCCACCCCACCTTCATGAGTACGCCTGCAAGAGCGGCGATCGGAATCGACTCGACGTAGGGTCCCAGACCCAGCAGGATCGCCAGCAGAAACACCGCGAATATCGCCCCCGCCGCCCGGGTCTGCCCGCCCGATCGGATGTTGGGCACCGTGTAGACCGGGGTACCCGCGCCGGGCAACCCGCCGATGAGACCTGCCGCCGCGTTTCCCACGCCTTGGCCGATGAGTTCTCGGTCCGGGTCGTGGCTCGTTCGGGTGAGCGAGTCGGCCACGAGGCAGGTGAGGAGGCTCACCACCGAACCGATGAGGGCAAGGATGAGCGCGGGCTCCAACGCGCGCACCAGAAAACTGAGTGAGGGCAGCCCAATTTGCAGGCCCGGAAGACCCACCGGCACTTGCCCGATGACGGGCGCATCATGGAGGAACAAGATGCCAATGGGCGTGCCCGCGAGAAGTCCCACAAGGGGAGTGGGGAATATCTTTCGGAACCGCGGCGGCCAGAAGATGGCGACGCCGAGCGTTACAACGCCGACTCCCAAAGCGTCCCAGTTGATTTTGGCCAGCGCTTCCGGAAGTGCAAGAATCATCCCCACGGCCCCGCCGGGTGCAGGGGCCGATCCCAAAAAGGGCAAGACCTGAATCGCCATCACGAGGACGCCGATGCCGGACATGAAGCCCGAGACGACCATGTAGGGCGTGTAGGCCACGAAGCGACCGAGCTTCAACACGCCCAGAAGCGCCTGGAGGAGACCGCCCATCACGACAACCGTCAAGGCTTCTGTGAAGTTATCCGCATAAGTGGTGATGATGACCGCCATGACGATGGCCATCGGCGCCGTGGGGCCGGAAATCTGGGTCCGCGTGCCGCCGAAGACCGCCGCGAAAAACCCCACCGCTATCGCGCCGTAAAGCCCCGCCGCGGCACCCATCCCGGATGCAACGCCGTAGGCCAGCGACAGCGGCAGGGCCACTACCATGGCAGTGACGCCACCGAACAGGTCTCCGCGAAACGTATCGAAATCGTATTTCACGCGCTGCTCCCCCTTCGTGTATTTCATCACTGAAAATGCGTTTGAGCGTTTTTTCACAGCATACCACACCCCCGGTGAACCGTGAGTGCGTGCTTCCCTGTCCGCTCCGTTTAATGGTAATTATGGCGCGGCTTCATTGTTCGACTACTTGCCCACCCCGGAACGTGTATGAGCACAGGCGCCAACATCTTCATCATCGCGTCGAGTCATTCGGTGAACTCGCTATACAACCGGATTCTAACGCCCATCCTCCCGCTCATCATGGCGGATTTTGGCCTGAACTACACGCAGACGGGCATTATCGCGTCGGTCTACGCCTTGTCGAGCAGCCTGTTTCAGCTGCCCATCTCGTTTCTGGGCGATTTTACGGGAAAAACCCGGCTCATTCTGGGTCTCTCGCTTCTGTTCAACGCCCTGCCCGCCTGGTTTTACGGCTATTCGACCACCTATGCGGCGCTGCTCTGCTTCGTCTTCCTGAGTGGACTGGGCTGTTCGGCCTATCACCCCGCAGCGGTTTCGATGATTGCCAAGGAAAGCCCCAAAAACCGCGGCCTAGCCATGGGACTCTTCAAGGCGGGAGGCGATTTCGGCAGCATCCTCACACCCGTGGCCATGAGCTGGCTTACGGTGTATCTCACAAGCTGGCGCGCCGCGGCGCAGTATTTCGTGCTGCCGGGCGTTGCATGCGCCCTGCTCGTCTGGCTACGTTTCCAGGACATGCCCAGCGGACGCAAATCAATGGCGAAAGAGGCAAAATCCACGTTCGCAGAATTGTTCAGTGACAAGTTCATGATCCTGATGACGCTGCTCTCCTCCTGCAGGGTAATGGGCTTGCGCGGTATCATGACGTTTCTGCCCCTTCTGCTGGCCGAGGGGCTGGGGCTCGGCACCATCGAGGTAGGCTGGGCGATCACCGGCTACTTCCTCGTCGGCACGGTATTCGCTGTCATCTGGGGAAAATACGCCGACGCGAAGAGCGAGACGCGTATCATTCTCTTCATGATGGCGGCGAGCGCCGTTTCTCTCGCGTTCTTGTCCTTGACCGAATCGATGGTCGTCTTCTTCGGCCTGCTCGCTCTGCTGGGCGCATGCCTCAACCCCTCCCAGAGTCTCATGCTCACGCTCACCACCGGTGTCGTTCGCGAAAAAAACCGCACGAGCGCCATCGGCCTCATGTACACGGCGAACGAGGCGGCCTCGGTGATGTCTCCCTTCCTGGGTGGTCTCATCGCCCAGGCGGTGGGCCTCAGGCAATCGTTTCTCTTCTACGCCCTGCTCTGCCTCATCGCCACGAGCATCGCCTGGCTCATCCACGCAGAGCAGAAAAGGCGAGCGGGCTTGAACACCGCCTGAAATCTTTACACGCAGGCGCTGTTTTACTAAACTTGTGCATTCAGCCAATCACGTCATCCGGGAGTCTGGCCCGAAATGATAACTTCAAGGATAGGAGTCCACCGACATGAGCGAGAAAAGCACTCTCGATAGTCTGGAAGTCGTTCCGACGGGAGGCCCGCTGGGCGCCGAGATAAGAGGCATCGACCTGGCGCAGCCCATATCCGAGGAGGTGAAGCAAGCCCTGCGCGACGCCTGGACGGAACACCTCGTACTCTTGTTCCGCGAACAGGAGATGACCGAGGAACAGCACCTGAACGCCACGCGCATCTTCGGCGAGGCCGTCGTGCCCGCCGCCAAGGCCTATTACGACAAGGCCGGAAAAGAGCAGACCTGGGCGGCGGAATACCCCGAAATCACTGTCGTCCACAATCTGGACGACGACGGCAATCCCGTGCAGGAGAACAACAACTTGGGAAGCGGCGAGGTCGTCTGGCACAATGACAACTCCTACGCCGAGAAACCGCCCGCGGGGAGCATGCTCTTCGGGCGAATGCTGCCGCCATCGGGCGGGAACACATGTTTCAGTAACCAGTACATGGCGTATGAGACCCTGCCAGAAGACGTGAAGCAAAAAATCGACGGCAGGACCGCCGTTCACGACGCGAGCAGAAACTCCGCCGGCACGCTGAGGCCGGGTGTTAAGCTGCCCACGAAGCCCTCGGAGGTTCCCGGACCGCACCATCCCCTCGTTTGCACGCACCCCATCTCGGGCAGAAAGGCGCTTTATCTCGGACGCAGGCGAGTCTGGCCCTCGCAGTACATCGACGACATGGAAGAGCAGGAGAGCGAGGAACTTCTGGATTTTCTCTGGGAGCACGCCTGCCGCGATGAACTCGTATGGGCACACGTCTGGCGGCTGGGCGATGTCCTGCTGTGGGACAACCGCTGCACCATGCACTACCGTGAACCCCACGCGGGCACGCATCCACGCCTTATGCACCGTACCCAGATCGCGGGCGCACAGCCTGTGTAGGGAATGAACGGAGGAGAACACGCAGGCTCATCCCCAATGAAATCCCCGTGTTTTTCGGAGGGTCGGATCTAAGGTCCGTACATGGGTGCCCCCCAGCATGCGAGCGTTTTCATCGAAGGATTCGACATAAAGCGGTCCTGCTCGATCCTGCGTCCGGTCTCTCGAACGCGGCACTTCCTCCTCGGGCTTGTATGAAGACAGGGTTACAGGGTCTAGAGGTGTTGTCCGCGGTGCCGATCCGAGCGGCATGTCGCCTGTCCTATGCCGTAACCCTGATTGCTGTCGCATAGGCAGCGAGGTCCGATGAACTCATCCGGAGCCGTTGCGTCATGTTCTTCCACCCATGCAATGCAGCCGCGACTTCGTCAATGATGGCATTGGCCCGGATTAGGTCCAGCGCGAAATAGGGTGCAGCGTTGCGGGCAATATCCAGGTCGGCGTCCGGCCCTTCTTCCGATATCCACGTCGTTAGTTCCCGCGCCTTTTCGGTCAGCGGAACCGGGTTCAGGTCATAGGCCGGCGAAAGGCGCCACTTGTTATCCCGATCATAGAGGAAGCCATGGTTGCGGAGGTGATCGTCGAGATTGCCGACCATCACATTGAAGACGATCCGTCTCCACAGTTCATGCAGGTCTTCGGTCGGTGCACTCGAATACATTTTGATGACTTCTGCGATATCCGTGTAAGTCGCTTCGTCGCCGTCGTTGAGCCCAAGCAGGGTCATGGCGGAAACGAACGGGATTCTTCGGTCTTGATCACGGTCGAAGCGTGTGATCAGAGACACCGGCCGTCCGGCCACATCCAGCAGTGTTGCCTTGGCAACCTTGATTCCTGCGGCGGCGGCCAATGTCATGGCCAACACTTCGCCACGCGGGATGCTGCGCTCGTCATCATTTTTCGGGAACTTGGCGATCGCCAAGCGACCGTCATTGTCGATGACGACCGATTTGGGGCGGGCACCACCGAGTGGCGAACCTTCATAGAGCAGAAACTTCAAGTCTTCGGCGGTTTCGGTGTTTGACAGTACCGCATCGACGGCGCTGATTAGCGCCGGCAGCTGGATCAGGGGAGGCACGCGGTAACGGCCGGTTGTGTGGTCGAAGGTCTCGTCACCTTCCCGGCGGCACCGGAGCGCCCCTATTCTCGTCTGATCGTTGATGGCGAGGAGGTAGTCGATTTCGGACAGGGCGCGTTGTTCGCTGGCCTTGCGAAAGGCACGTCGTATCAGTTGTTGTCCCCACGGTCCGGGGCAGTGTCGCGCAACGCACCAGGCAATGCCGACTTGTCGGAGGAGGTGTATGTCCGTTGATGTTCCAGCGGCAGGTTGGCTGGATCCAAGGCGAAAGCATTGGCGCGGCCACGCCATTCGTCGGCATATTCGAAAAGCGAACTTTGGCCGTGTCGCTTGGCAATGTAATGGTACTGGCCGACGAAACATGTCTCTCTGTTATTGTCGATGAAAACCTCGATAGTATCGGTCATGACGGTGTCCGGATGCCGCGACGTGTTCGCACTCTTTTAGGTAGTCGATCCTCGTCGATGTCCAGTCCGAGGGAATCGTTGCGTCGATCAGCCGCCTGTGCGAGACGGTCAGCGAGCCCCAAAATGGCCAAGACCGTTGCGTAGATGCCCATCGAGACCGATGGGTCGCCTCTTTCGACCTTGTATAGGGTACCACGGCTGATGAATGCGCGTTCAGCCATCGAAACTGTCGAGATGCGACGCTTCTTGCGGGCGACCGCGATGTCTGCGCCCAGTTTGGCGAGGGCTTGTCTGGCTGTCTTTGGAAGCGTATGTATCGCTGATGTTTTCATTTTTATGTCTCATATAATTAACAAAAAAACGTTTTATGTTTATTATATAAGACATATGGGAGGCCAGTCAACAGATTCCAAACTTGAGCGCAACTGGATGAGGCCTCTCTCTGTATAGTAACAGTGGCCACAGAATCGCCTATGCCGTACCTTCGTTCATTGCTTCCAACATTGCCTTGTAAGCCGCGACGAGGATGTCGTCGAGTTCCTCCTCCCGTCGGCGCGAGCATTTGCTTCTGGTTGAGGGTAGCCAGCGCATATGCGATGCGCCAAGTGGGTTTGATGACATCGAGACGTCCGGGCGATACAGTGGTGCATAGCCTGTGTAGGGAATGAATAGGGGAAAACACATAGGCTCACTCCCAATGAAATCGCGTATTTTTCGGAGGGTCGGATCTAAGGTCCGTACATGGATGTCCCTCAGCATGCAAGCGTTTTCATCGGAGGGTTCGACACAATGCGGTCCAATTCGCTCCTGCATTTGGCCTCTCGAACGCGGCACTCCCTCGGGCCCGTATGAAGACAGGGGGATCGGTTCCGAATTGCACGATTGAACTTGGCGGTTCTGGACACATGTCGGACTTTATCTACCTCGTCTTGACGAACTTTTTTCCTTCTACTTCCTCCGGCCTGTTCACATTCCTTCCGGTTCTATCTCCGCGCTTTCCGAGTAGACGACTGGCGTCGGTTCCCTGTAGATATCCTTGTTCTTATAATAGTGCCCACGCGATGCGCGGTATGCGATTGGCCAGCGTCGCCGCGACTACTTTTCTCAGCTTGCGCGCCGGTCGAGCCGGGTAATTGAGCGTGGTACGGAGGTAAGGCACGACCCGCTTCCACGTCAGTTTTCAAGATGACGGGTCGCTTTTCCATTGAGTAGTAAAGTGTTAACCTGATTGCCGGATTTTTGAATAATTGAATCGGAGATACGATCATGCGCGGCCTTTCCCATCGTATCATGGAATATGCCGCAACCCTTCCAGAAGCCACACCGCTGTGTCCGGCTGCCCTGTCGCACCTTGGCAATCGCACAGCTGTCGCTCACGCCTTGTCCCGCCTTGCCCATTCGGGCTGGATCATGCGGATATGCCGGGGCGTTTACATGCGCCCTATTGAGACCCGTTTTGGTTTTCAGGCACCCCGGGTCGGCAAGGCGCTGGCAGCGTTGTCCAACTTGTGGGGCGAGACCATCGTGCCCTGTGGCGGCGCAGTAGACAATTTTCTGGGTCTGATCAAGCAGAATCCCGTTCGCGTCGTCTATCTCACCTCCGGCCCCGACCGGCGACTGCGCTTCGGCGAGCATACCGTCCAGTTGCGCCATGCCCCAAATTGGCAACTGGCCGCCCCGCATCGCAAGGCGGGGGATGTCATCCGCGCCTTGGCATGGCTCGGCCCGGAGGAAGTCGATGACAGCCTTGAGGCGACACTGCCCACGCTTTCCGAGGAGGATCGGGACGAGCTATCTGCCGCGCGCTCTGTCATGCCCAACTGGATGTCGGAACCGGTGAACACACATCTTGCACATGCATGAGACCCGCTACGAGACTCTAACGGCTGCAGACAGGCGCGACGTGCTGGAAGCAGCCGAGCGCAACAGCAACTACAAGGCGCATCTTCTGGAAAAAGACATCTGGATCGTCGCTACACTGCGGGTCATTTTCAAGGTTCCGTTCGCCGGACATCTGACTTTCAAGGGAGGCGCGTCACTCTCGAAGGCGTGGCGCGTAATCCGCCGTTTTTCGGAAGACATCGACATCACATATGATATCCGCGCCTTTACGCCAGATCTGGTTTCCGGGACTGGCGAAAAAGCGCTTCCGCCGACGCGCGGTCAGGAGAAACGCTGGATGTAGGCCATTCGTCGGCGTATTCGAAGAGCGAATTTTAGCCGTGTCGCTTGGCGATGTAACGGTACCGACCGACGAAACATGTCTCTGTGTTATCGTCGATAAAGACCTTAATAGGCATTAATATTTATTATATAAGACATATAGGGGATTAGCCAACAGGTTCTGGGCTTGATCGCGACTGGATAAGGCCTCTCCTTGGAGAGTAACAGTGGCCACGGAATCGCTTATGCTACACCTTCGTTCATCGCCTCCAACATTGCCATGTGAGCCGCGGCGACGATGTCGCCGAGTTCCTCCTCCCGTCGGGCGCGTGCATTTGCTTCTGGTTGAAGGTAGCTAGCACATAGGCGATGCGCCAAGTGGATTCGATGACCCCGAGATGTCCGGGCGATACCGCGGCCCGTGGGAGGCTCGCCCAACCTCTCCTCTGCGAGAACGATCGCACCGATGTGGACCAGTTCGTTGATCGGAATGCTTTGTGGTAGCTCGTTCGACCAGTTTCCATTCGAAATCGGAGAAGTAGATCGAATGTGATTGACGCGCATCGTTCCGGTTTTCAACTGACTTGCTCCCGGTTTTGGGACTATTGCGATTATTTCCGGTATCCTTCTTGCTCTCTCTAGGTCGATTTGCAAGCCGATTTTGGCCATTTCCGCGCGCGATATAGGGTATAGATGCCCGCTTCTGGCCGAAAAGCGCCTAATGGGGTTTGTCAAGACCGCAGCGTGCGGCACGCTGCGACCGGCCTCGAAGACCTGAAACGCCATCGCGCGGAAATTGCTGATATTGGAAGCAGACGTAGGATGCCTAGCCGCGCTCGTCACGGACGATCACTTCGGCGCGGTTGGGGCACAGTGCTCGCGTGATAGGCTACTACGTGTCGCGCCTAGGCAGGTCTGAACAAGGCTGTTCCAAGGGAAGCGGTGGACATCGTATTCGACCAAATCGTCGAGGCCTTGGCGATTAGCGAGGAAGCGCGGATATTACCGCAAACCCCACGCAGGCACGCATCTGCGTCTAATGCACCGCACCTAGCTCGCGGGCGCACAGCCTGTGTAGAGAATAAATGGGGGAGAACACAAATAATCCCTCCATATACTCGAACAGGTACTGAGTCTGCCAGTCGTAGCGAACCATGCGGTTATAGCGTTCGATGGAGACGTTGCGCTGCGGCTTGCCTAGCGGGATGGAATCGATTCCTTTTGCCCTTCCGCCTAGGACGTCAGAGTGGTACGGGTGTATATTCTGGGTCGTTGTCACAGCGTACGCCTAGGACTTGTTACACCACTCAATGACCTGTTGAAGTGCGTGTATAACGCGCCGGACAGGCAGGGAGTCATTCTTTTCAATACCCCGCTTTTTGTAGTCGTCGATCACGTTGAAGAACCAGCAGGACCGACCATCCACTAGGCTGCCTTACATGAAGTCCATTGACCAAGTTTCTGGAGAGATTCCGACACCGTCCATGGTTCTGTCCTCTCGTGCACTAGGCGCCTGTTCGGTTAGGTTCCATTTTGGTTCATGATAGATACGATACACGAACTTATGATTCCACACGTCCCCTTTTCATGTTGCGCAGATACAGAAAACACAGACCAACTCGTCCCCGTTGGGCGGATGGTGTGTCAGGCGGAATAGCCTGTCTGCTATCTTCTCTTTTCTTCGGACAGCTTCGACTGATATTGACAGCATATATTACTGATGCCAAAGGCCTCGCAGATCAAGTGGATGCTCCGTCCTTACCAGCTACAAGTTTCCTGACTATCTCGCGACAGGAAGATGGACTTATCACTTGCCCGCATGGTTCTCCTAACCTGAAGTTCCCCGATGATTTTGTGTTGATTTTGGGTTCAGGCGATTGATTTCATGGGGAATATTGTGGGTGGAAACAGAAATACTGTTCCCATGTACATCGAAACCGTCCTCAACCGGAATTCACCGCCTGCCATCCTGCTGCGCGAAGGATGGCGTGAGGGCGGGAAAGTCAGGGAACGCACGCTGGCCAACCTCTCGAAATGGCCCAAAAGCAAAATCGACACCCTGCGCCGTCTGCTGCGGAACGAACCCCTTGGCCGGTCGCGACGATGCCTTCGAAATCGTGTGTTCCCGACCCCACGGCCATATCGCCGCAGTGCCCGGCACACTGCGGAAGCCGGGTCTGAAAGCGGATCGAACGGAGCCTGGCCCGGCGGCATCCCGAAGAAGGCGCCCTGGTGCCCTGCGACCTGACCCCGATCTGCGTGGAAGGACACCACTGCCCGCTGGCGAAGCGCAGGTATTCGCGCGATGGCAGGAAGGGCAGGCTGCCGAATCCGGGTTGCCGTGCGACCGGGACGGCTGCCCCGTGGCGCTGTCCCTGTTCGACGGGAAGGACCTCGTGGAGGTCCACAGCGACGCGTACCCCGGCGAACGGCTGATGGTCTGCCGCAATCCGCTGCTGGCCGGGGAGCGTGCGCGCAGGCGGGAGACCCTGCCGGAAGCTACGGAGAAACTGCCGGAACCCATCGCTGCGGCGACGCGGCGGGAGAAGCGGCGCCTGAGGGGAAAGACAGGATCGGCGCGCGGGTGGGCAGGGTCATCGGCAGGTACAGGGTGGCCAGACACTTCGCGTGGCGGGTCGACGCCGGGGGCCGGTTCCACTACCGGCGCAGACGCACCGACGGGGGCTGGCCTGTGCACAGCTTCCGCACCCTGCTCGCCGACCCTGCCACCATCACCCGCAACCGGGTCATGTCTCGCATGGCCGGAACCGAACCGTTCGAGGTCCTCACCCGGCCTGCCGGCCTGCAGGACGAAGCCTTCCGTCTGCCCGGCGTGTCGTTGTAATCCTGTCCCCGGTAACGAACTCCTGATTCACCGAAACAATCAGTATAATCAATGGGATAATCCGTGATAGCCGGGGAGCTTCAGACTAGTGGACCTTTGATTTCAGCCGCTCCTCGGCGCACATTTTTTCAGGTGAGGATTTTCCTCTTCGAATTCTTTTTCTGGCGGCCATCATCAAGGCACCTGTGTCGCCAAACTTCGCTTGCCACCTCTAGAAGGGTACGCTGCGCATGCCATGCACCATCGTTCGGGGACCGGCGTGCTGGCCTCCGTCTGTTTTATAATGCCAATGACTCGGTGGCCGGAGTAAACGGACTTCTTCATGTGGAACCATCTTGCAACACACCATGAGAAAATTCTATTTCTGAATACCATTGTTTCCGGGGAGATTATCTCCCCCCGCCGAAACGAGGGGAGATCTCTTCTATGTTCGTCCCGTAACCTATGGTCAGGTGTTTCAATCCGCTCCCCCCGCCGAAACGAGGGGAGGTGCTAGTTACTCTAACCAGCATAATATCAGAGAATTATACCGTTGGATGCGCGAATCGGGCAATTGAGAGCAAATCAGATGTGATTCGTAAATCCATGGAACATTGAACCTGTTATTATTCATAAGTTTTTGAGTAGCGCGAAAATGCCGAGAAGAGTTAGTCACTCTACGTTCGCGCCATTTATAGAATCAATGGTGCAGTCAAGTCGACAGGTTTAGTGCTACCGTGATGATCTATCTTCCCTTTGGCGTCTTCATCTAGATGATAGAACCTGAGTGAATCTTGTTTGGGGTCGATTTCTTTCAGTAGGCGATTTTTGAGAATCGCCCATTCTGCTTTACCGACATTGCATTCAAAAAGTGACTTTTGTATCCGGACGCCGTAGTCCTCGCATGCTCTCGCCACGCGGCGCAACCGTTTCTGTCCGGTATTGTCGGTGGTGGAAACATCGTATGCAATCAAAATGAACATTTCTTCACTTGGGAATAAACGGGATGTAGTCGGGGATATCTCCGCGCAGTTTCCGGGCCAACAACTTGGCCTGAATGCTGAACACCTGACCCAACCGGACGTTTTGTTTGAATAAGGCGTGCTTTACTTCTGTTTGCTTGCGTTTTTGCCAAGCTTGGATGACTTCTTTCCTTCCCCGGTCGGTTAATTCCACTGTGCCACCATCTCGTTCTCGAAAATGTCTCGGCTCTATTTGGCAACGGTTGACGAGGGTCAACGCCAATCGCTCCGCTAAACAAGGCCGAAATTCCTCCATAAGATCTAGGGCGCAGGCGGGTCTCCCCGCCCGCGTCGCGTGAAGCCAACCCACATAGGCGTCCAATCCTGTCGTCGTGAGCGTAGCCAGACAATCGTGACGAACAAGGGCATATATGAAGGATAGCAAGCAGTTCATCCGATCCCTAGGTGGACGACGGGTGCGGGTATTGAAGTCGAATTCCTCGCGTTGTCGTTTGAGTAAATATCGGAAAACAGAGAAATATGTTTTCGCTCCCAACCCTTCGATTCCCCGGATGGGGTCGAGCGCCTCCCGGAGCCCACAACCTTCAGATATAAATCGGTCTTGACCGAGACGGTGGATGAGTCGAGCGAGTTCAGC
Organism: bacterium; assembly: GCA_965200245.1. GTDB lineage: Bacteria > UBA8248 > UBA8248 > UBA8248 > UBA8248 > Bin107. Next base: position 1,450,399 of record CBDATS010000004.1, read on the forward strand.
CGACGCGACCGCGAGCTTTTCTCGAGCAGAGGTACACTCGGTTTCCCGACCAGATCGCATGAGGTTCGAACGTGCGTTTTGCAGCTTTCCAGCGACGAATTGACGGGCGATGCTTGCTGCTTCGCTTGGGTTGTCAGCCGTGGCGTATTGCGCCCGGCGCAGCAGGTAACGGGTGTCACCACTTCCCAGGACTTGTGCCAGGAGATAACCGCTTTCCGTATGGTAATGGATTGCCACCTGATGCTCCCAGCACAATGCCATGGCTGGAGGTGTAACTACGATCCGCCCAAACGCACAGATGCTTTCCAGATGGTGAATCGGCACGCTCAGGCGAATTTCTTTTTCGATTTCGATCCGAAGTGTTAAATGATCCTTGGTGACTACAGTGCCCGGCGTCGTCAGATAGAGCGTGTTCTGGTTTATAGCCATCAAGTCATCTCTAGTCGGTTGTTGTGAATATGTCCCGGCTGATTTGCATCAGCCAAGGTGGGGAACTGGTGATTTCGGGTATGCAATTTTCAAAAAGCGAACATTCCGAACACTGAGGTTTGTAGACAGATTGTGGGACGGTTTCCTCTTCGATCATTCGGCGCAAGGCTTTGATCGTCTCTATAGTGAAACGGCGCAATCCCTCTGTGAATTCAACTTCTCGGCGACGCTTACTCCCGGCGTGGAAGATTACTCCCCAAGGAACGTCTTGCTCGAACATCTCTTCGAGGCAGAGGGCTTGGGCGCAAAGTTGGGCGTCGTCATTCTCGAATTTGCGGCGTTTGCCCTTCTTGTATTCAACCGGAACCAACGATTTGTCAGGATGGCGTTCAACGACATCGCACTTGCCGCTCAGCCCGAGCCGATCCGACCAGACAGGCAGAGCACGTAGCATGGTAACACCCCTTACGGTTTCGTAGCCGGGAATATCTGCCCCCTCATGCAACTGGCTTCCGATCACGGTATGCTCATTATGGGTGAACATACCTTCAATGTGAATAAGCCCTGCCCGGCGGGGACAATATATGTACTGGTTGATAGCCGAGAGAGGAATGATGAGTGTTTCGCTATCGAATAATCGAATTGGCAGAGACCCCGTTGTGTCACTCATGAAGTTTGTGCATGCGTACGCCGAGCGGCAGATCTTTGTTATCCCACTCGCAGTGAATTTCATAATCAGCGAAGGACTCAGGAAATTCCACATCGTTTTTCAATTGCACCTTGATTCCCTCGAATAGCTTATGGGCATGAGCGCAGCCGAGACGAGCTTCACGCCTGTTTTGTTCGGCGTTGTTCTCGTGCTGTGTGCCTACATGTTCGAAGTCGAAAATGCCGCGCACCACCATTTCACCGCGGGCGGCTGAACGGTCGTGTTCGAACATGTGATTACACGCACTGAAGAAGACTTCGAGATCGGTGTTGGTGAAGTTGGTGCGCGCAGCGAATGCGGGAGAAACGTAAATCTTGGCCCCGTAAAGGGCATAGGGCACGATGTGTTTGTTCCCCATGGTACGTTCCTTCTCGATATCCTCTTCTTTGGTGACAGCCCCTCGGGTAATGGAAATCTCCAGTGGCGTGATCGGGTGATACGACTGACCGAAGGTGAATTGCACTGGGCCGCGTACCTGTCCCCAAGCGGATCCTTTCATGATGTCGTTACCCGTGGAGAGTACCCCTCCAAAGGCACGGATATCAAAAAACTCGCAGCACAGCCATTTCATAGCTGCTTCTTGCTTCTGGGCTTTTGAGGCGTCCGAGGGCAAACTTTCGCCGCTTTTTGCAATGCCATTGTTGATCTCAATATTGAGTACGGCCCCCTGTCTAATGAACAAGTTGTAACCATTACTATCGATGCTGGAGCGTTTAGGCGGGAACGCCTCTACAAAGTTGCGCACCTTGCGTTTGAGGCACACGTCGGAGACGATGCCACGATTGGTGTTGGGATCAATTCGCGGCATGTTCCCGGCATCGGGGTCGCCATTGGGATTGCCGTTAGTAACTTCAAAGAGTAGCAAAACATCGTGCCGATTGTTGAGAACATCGTTTGTTTGGGTCATGATTTGATCTCCGACTGGAAGTTGTTGGTTGTTTCCCTTTTTTATTTGGCCGCCTCACGAGCGATGCGGTCAGCAGCTTTTTGCTGGTAAAAGCCGATAGCAAACCGCCCTTGGGCATGCAAGTCCAGTGCACGGGGGAACTGGTGGATTTTTGTCAACACGTCTTGAATCGCCTCGTCTAAGAAGCGGTCATGTCCCTTGTATTTTTCGGACTTGCGGATATTGTTGAGATGGTGGCGGTTGAGTTTGATAAGGATAGGGAACACCGACGCTGGTGAGGCCATGGCAGTACCGAAGTAGCGCTCGGTGACTCCAGATCCTTGCAATTTGTAGTCATGAGCCTTGGCTTGAGCCTCGGCGAACACGGCAAGCAACCGCCCACATTGATAGGCCTCATTTTCTGAGTCGGTGGCTAGTTGTTCGGTAATTTTCATGATGTCGTCCCTTTTGTTTCGGTTAAGAATGAGCTTTGTCAAGGCGAATCGAGAATGGTTCAATAAAGCTGCGCCTCCATCATGCGCCATATCGACGCGTAAGCGGTACAGCATAGGGCGCAAAAGGGTAAGAGAGGGAGCAGTTCCTTCCAATGCGGCGCGGAACAATTGAGTGGTTATTTCTGCTTGTAAGTCCTTTGCTTCACGCACCGTAGAACAGGCGAGTCGAAACATAGCCAATGGCGCCATTTTTTCCTTGCCGGTGGGTAGCCGTGCTGGTTCCAGATCGAGGTCACGGAACCAGTGACAGAAGTTTTCCGTGGCGATTTTCAGAGTCGTCTGCATCCAGTGGCGAACAACAATCCGCCCACCGTTACCTGCAAGGGTGACGGCATGGAATTGTTCCTGTCCCAGGGCCTCACGTTCTTGGCCCGCCCATGGGGATTTCAGAAAATCCGCTACTGCCTTGGGATCGGCTTGGTTGAGTAAAGCTCCCCAAGTGTTGGTAGTATGTGTTTCACCCCGTGTCCAGAAACAGCATGATGCCTGACCTAGACGGATGGAATGATCCTCTCGGCGGAGCATTGCATTGAGTGCAGTACAATATGCGGTAGCTGCGTAAATTGAAGTGACAGCATTGAGACTTTGCTTAAAACCGTAGGAAGTGAAGGCGTCCTTATCAAAGGATACGACCGTCGCACCAGAGGGTTGGGTATGCCTTGCACCTTCGGGTTGTGGGTCAGCGCAATGGGTTGTTCCTTCTCGCCGGTGACTAAGCAGAGTCCACGGGGCGCATCCTTCTCGCGGGATTCATTTTCCTTGGCGAATTCATATCTCCAGAAAGATTGTATGTCTCCTTCATCTTCTATTAGAAGTAATTCCCCAACACGGAATGTAAAGTTGTCTGAGTTGTTTAATCCCAGCTTAACTTTCTCTCCATCGGCTTTGGTGATCCACCATGCAGATTTCTCATTAGACTTGGCATTGGAACCAACGCCTCAGCGCAAAAAGGCAGGCACCTTACCGGGTTCGGGCTTGAATGCTAACAAACTCTTGAGCGCCGGGCTGAGAGTTTTTTCATAAGCCCTTTCAATCTGTGCCCAAAAATCAGCAAATTTGCAACGGTTGTTTTCACTCCGCACCTTCCGCTTTTTCTCAGACATGGGTTGTTCTGGGTTTGTGTCCAGCCCGAATACGGCTGTAATGCCGTCAGCTAGGAACTCGGCTACTCCGCCAGCTCCTTTGGAACGGGTTGTCTTTGGACAGTCGAATTCCTTGCCACGGTTTCCTTCTCCTACGGTTTCCACCGGTCCTTGCCCAACGAGGTTCCCAGAGTCATCCAAGGTGATGATCCATCGTACGGCCTTGGTTTTGAAAGACAAGTTGTCGAGGAGTTTTCGGGAAGTCGCAAAGTCGTTCAGGCACTGCAACAACATGGTCAGATCCCCCGTGGTTCGAGAATTTCAATCCTATCGGGATGACAAGACAGGATCGAATTCTCAATTTTAGCGCGGAAGAAACAGGAACTAGGTTGGACCTTTTCACCGACAAAGCGCGGGGTGTTCTCCTTAGACTTAAGTGCTAATTCATCGGGACGCTTCCAGCGAAAACCTTGGCTACGGGACATGGGCGAAAAAACGTCGTAAAGCATTAAGCCCAAGTCTTCTTCAGGCTGCCGCCAGTCAGTGTCCAACTCGGCGGTCCGCTCCTCCAAAGTGGCTTGAGGATTATTCACCCATTCAAAATCCGCTGCGAATTCACGCATCCCTAGTGAGGGTCGGTGGAAACACTTGCCCTGTTGGGCTCGGCGCTTGAATTCGGTGAGATACTTTATTGCAGGGTTTTTCATGCGATTCGCTAAAGGTGTGGTACGCAGTTCAGCACTAATCACATATTCCACCTGACGAAGCGCCAGCATGTTGCGCTGGGTGCCATTAGGCGCGCCGCCCCCGGCATCAATAGGCAAGAGCTTTTCAGGATTACCCATCCATTGACCGGCATCGGATATGCTGATGACGCGTTGCACTTCATTGCGTCGGATTGAGATCCAGAAACCGCGTCTCACTATCCGGATAGCAGCAACGTGGTAACAGATTTGCGGTTCCCAGAATACTGCTTCTAAAATTCCGCGGGCAGCGGATGGTGTCATGACGGGATAGCTAACGCGTTCTACTTTCATTTCAGGACGAGTGAAACAGGCCCAATCGCCCCAAACTCTAAGATGTACATAGTACTCTTTCATAACAGGAAATCCTCTGTTGGATATTGGTCGATAACCACGCCGAGATGTTTATGATAAGCCGCCGCATCCAGTACGCGTAATTCCATGCCGTGCAACAGAGGGTGAAGCAGACCCATTGCGTTTAGTTTCTGGAAATCGTGCGCATGTAAATTTACTATAAAGCGTTGCAGGATACGTAGATCTTCGCGAACAAAGCGCAAGCCGCTCGTTTCGTTGCGCTCCCGGATCACGGCCACTTTTTCCATGGCTTTATCCCTTGGAGCAATCACGGGATAGACATCGTCCGAAATTACTTTTGCCTTGCGGGCTACGTCACGGAAACGCAAACACTCCCGGTCCTCTTGAACGGAGCGCTCCCGTTGGTGTTTATGATCTGTGGGCACATTCTGAAATAATTCGCTAAAGTAACGATTGAACAAAGCCGGATCAGATAAATCATCCGTGGACAACTGTTCCATCAACTGCGCCGTAATTTGCGTGGCTACGCGATATACGCCGCCGGGCAGTTTAGCGTCGGCCGGTCGAAACACCACCACACGTCCTTTGCCCGGCAGAGATCCTTCCCGATTACACCTTCCCGCTGCCTGCACGATTGAGTCTAGCGGTCCCAATGCGCGGTAGACTAGTGGGAAATCAATATCTACCCCAGCTTCTATCGCCTGCGTGGCCACTAGCCAGCAATGATCGTTATTCTTCAGACGTCGTTGTGCCTCTGCCAGAACTTCGGTCCGGTGGTCAGCGCACATGGCCGAAGAAAGATGTAGCACGCCTTCTTTTCTTTGTTCGCGCAACAGTTCCCACCATTCAGCTGCCTGTTTGCGCGTATTCACTACGCCTAAAACTTGGGGCTTGTTCGCCCATTCTTTGGTCAACACTACCCAATTGTTCGGCTCAGATCGTACTTCATAAACTACCCGTCCCAATTTCCGGAACAATACCTCAGGTTGGGATACAATTTCTCGTACTTCATTTACGGTAAAACCTTTGGGCAACGACTTGCTGCGGCCGAAGGCAGGCTGAGTAGCGGTGGAGAAAACAAAACTCGTGCGGTAGTGCTCTTTGAGGTCTCGCAACACGTGAAGGAGTGGATTGAGCAGGTGAGAAGGCAACGTCTGCACTTCATCAAGCAACACCACAGAATTTGCGACGTTGTGCAGCTTGCGGCACCTTGAGGGCCGATTCGAAAAGAGCGATTCGATGAATTGCACCGAAGTAGTAACGACAACCGGGCCATCCCAGTTTTCCGCGGCCAATTCTTCAGGAGTGGGGCCTCGTTCTTCCGCATCATTGTTTACTCCCACTGCAGAATGGTGCTCGATTACGATACCTTCGCTCTTGGGGTCTAATACTTTTCGATATTCGGCTGCATTCTGCTCAATGATTGACAAGAAAGGTATCACTACGATGATTCGTTTCATTTTGTGCTGTTGTGCATGTTTTAGGGCAAAGGCCATGCCCGAAAGCGTTTTGCCGCCGCCCGTGGGCACGGTCAAAGAGAAGAATCCTCTCGGCTCCACCGCCTTCGCTAGGCAATCTTGAAACACGCCATTGCGTAACATGTTGAGTTCGCTTGACGAATCAAGTTTCCCTTTGTGTTCTTGCAACCGCCCCAACAATGTTGCGGAGTCTAGCCTAAGGGGTTGGCGTTCCCGATCGGTTTTGAATCTTTCCGTGTCCAGAAAATCCGCGTCCACCAAGCAGGAAAATAACATCCTCACGTAGAATTCAGTGATCGCGTTGTCTTTTCCTGGCTTCGCAAATTCCGGCTCATTCAATTCTTTGGGAATTTTTTCCAACTCCGATTCAAACAACCCTTCCAAATAGCTCAGTTGATTCGTTGGATTGTATTTCTCTCCGCAAATCAACGACCGCAATTCATCTTGATTATGTAATCCCGCATGGTGCCCTGCTATAGCAAAAGCAGGCCCAAGCCAATGTCTGTTAAATGCCAGAGCGGCACCGTAAACCGAATGATGCGTTTTAACCGATGCTGAGCGTTTACCTGCCAAATACTCTTGGAATGGAGTCCGATACTTACCTAAGTCATGGAGCTGGCCAGTTTGTTGCGCGGCGTCGGCGAGCGGTGGCTCGGCAAACTCCCGAGCTTTATCCCTTGCTTTTTGCAAATGCTCGGCGAGTGGGTGCCAGCATTGATGATTCGCTGAGTGATTTAGCTTTGTTTTGCTTGTATGAGCGAAATAATTCATTTTCGCCCTATGTAATTACGGGTTTCAATTCTTCTCTTCTGTTTAGTCGTCAAGCCCGTAACTTATATAATATTTATTTGCTAGTAATTTAAAATGCAATTCTACACCCCTAGTATAAAGCCGAGCATATCTACTTCGTATAAGTGGTTCATTGAGTTTATTGGTGCTACCGTTGAATTCGTTCTAAGACCGTTTGGGATCAGGATATCTTTTTATTGAGGATGGAGGGACCGCGGCTTTTTCTGGATTCAATCAAAGTGCTTTGCACAAACTCGATCAACTCGCCGTCGCTGCCGACACTCGTGGTCAGGAGTGACCCTACATCGCCAAGAAACCCTGAAAGACCACAGAAGGGGAAACTGAGCATCTGGATATACGACCAGTGGCGAATATGCTTCCAATGTCCCACATGTAGCAATGGGTCGACCGATGTTCAGATTGTCGATGCTTATCAAGAATGGAGGGCATGACACGCTGTCCCATTCCCCGGGAGTCTTGCGAGATGATCTAGATGCGCTCAGGATGAGGGGGGAGTTCCAGCGGGACCTCCAGAAGTTCCACTAACTACAGACCGCAGGGTAGAAAATTGGTGAGGTTATCTCTTGTCTGCCGTCTTTGAGTCACCTCGTTTTCATCTGTGATTTGCCACCGCTGGGACCCCGCATCTAGAACAGGTAGAGCGACCGAACATGAAAAATGAAAATACCAGTTGTATTAAGTGGGAAAACGGCGAATCCTGAAATCATAAGGTTATTGTCATGCAGTATGTCCTGTGCATCGTTTTGGTGCTTGTTTCCCCGGCATTGTCCCGGGACTTCACAGCGGCGCAAAGCATGCCCCACTCACGAAAGGCGGAACACACTCCCGGCAAACGCATTGTGTATCACGGCTCCGTTCGTGTGGTGGACGGAGATACGCTTGTGTACGGGAAAAAGCGAGTTCGACTGGTGGGCATAGACGCCCCGGAAACAGGGCAATGGTGCGAGCGCGGCGACGGAAAAGGATACGGGTGCGGGAAGGAGTCCAGACGCTTCTTGTTGAAGAGGATCGGTCTCGGCAAGGTGAAATGCATGGGACGGAGACTCGATCGGTACAAAAGACTTCTTGGCACCTGCTATCTGGATGATGGAACGAACCTGAATGAATGGATAGTCGCAAACGGGCACGCTCTTGCGTATCGCAGGTATTCCAGACGCTACGTGGAAGCCGAGAACAGGGCGTCCAGGGAAAAGCGCGGAATGTGGGCGGGGAACTTCGAGAAACCCTGGGTGTGGCGAAAACAGCGAAGGTGAATCTCCCGATCAGGACGGATTCCGGGAGTTACTCTCAAGCTGGCCCGTGGGTTCACGGTGAGGCAGTGTGCACTACCGTGATCTTGGATGGTCGTCACCACTCCTTTTCTGGACTAGTCTTTTTCAGCGACCTTGTTCAGCTGTTCGCAACTGTGGAGGCGTCGCCGGCGTTGCTCTCGACTTTACCAACCTTGAAGACGGATACGGCATGTTCCCTGCCAGCCAGTCTCCCCGGCATCTGGTCCGGTAACACGATGAAGCACCAAGGATATCGGGAGATGATGGACAGACTTGAGGAATGGGCTGGGTTGATTGCGCAAGTTGGAAAGGAGCAGTCGTGAATGCGAGGAGAAGGGGAGAGACCGCGTCAGGAGAAATCGCGCGATCAGTATTTTCTCACAACCCCTTCAATGGGGAAATGGTTCTGTTTTTCCCGTCTGTAGAGTCGCGAATCCCTGCCTGTCAGGATTTTCCGGCGATCCCGTCTTGTCGGGTTTCTCGTTCACCGAACCTGTAGAGAACGCGAGGATTCTCCACCAGTATCTTCCGCCGCATTTGCTCGTCGGGTGCGAATTCCGCGAGAAGATCCAGCAGGTCACCGTCGTTGGGAATCATGGGTTTCACGTTCGTGTGTGGCCAATCCGTGCCCCATACCACCCGCTCGGGCGCCATGTCTATCAACGCGCGCGCCACGGAGACGGCGTCTCGGTAGGGAAACCCGGCCCTGGATATCCGCTCGGCACCGCTCAGTTTCACCCATGTGTTTCCCCTTTCCAGCAAACCCAGCAGCAGCCTGAAATCAGGGTGCGACGGTGAGGACTCCGAGGGAACAAGACCCATATGGTCGAATACCACGTCGAGCGGCAATCGTCTTATCTCTGGTTCCAGTTCAGCCAACTGTGCGGCGTGTATGTGAAACTGCATGTGCCAGCCGAAGTCCTTGATTTTGGCGGCCAGTTCGCCCATCCGATCGATGCCGCTTTTTCCGCCGGAAGCCGAGTTGATGCGCGCTCCTCTGATGCCGCACCTGGTCAGTTCGTCGAGTCGCTCCTCCGTGACGCCGGCTTCCACCACGCCCACACCCACGTAGCCCGGTCCCAGGACGCGGATTGCCTCGATCACCCTTGCGTTGTCCGCGCCGTAAGGACTCGCCTGAACGACGACCCCCCGATCCAGACCCAGAACGTCGGCCATCTTCCGGTAGTCGCTCTCGAGTACCGGAAAGGGTGTGTAGCGTCTCGGTTCCGTGTAGGGGTATTGCGATTCAGGTCCAAAGATGTGGAAATGACAATCTGCCGCTCCCGCCGGGGTTTCGAACTTCGGCGGTTTCGTATCCGGGTCGGGCCCGGGGATGGTGGGCCGTGTCATCGGGCGCGCGTCCTCGAATCTATCAGGGGAAAGGTAGTGGAGCTATTTTCTCTTCTTCTTGCGGTAGGGCCTGTGGCACTGCGTGCAACTCTCCGTCAGTGCGGTGAAGGTCGTTTGAACGGCAGTTTTGTTCCTTGCCTCGGCCGCCCGGACCAAGTCTCTCGCGATTTTCGCCGAATCTCTCGCGATTTTCGAATAATCATCGAACCGGTTCCAGACTTCCGCCTTGATCCGCGTCTTGCCGAAGGCGCTGCCCTTGGGGCTCAGGTAAGGAATCGCCGCCGAGAGCAGCGCGATTTCCTCCGCCGCCGATGCGACGCGCTTGTAGTTCGCCTTTTTCGAATAGAGTTTGACACGGCGCATCGCGCGGCTGATGGTCTTCATCGTCCGCACACGCACCCTTTGTACCCCGCGCAGAGCCTGCTCTTCCCCGCTGGCCGAGAATGAAGGAAGAAAGAACATCGCCACCAGCACAGTGCAACCCAGTACGCATACCCGTTTCGAGGCTCGCATACCCACTCCCTGTCGACGATTCGTGACGTCTTTTCCCGATAGCATTCCCCATATTAGGAATACGGGGCAGAAACTGTCAATCAAGCGGGCATGTTCGGGGAAAATCGATGCGAAAGAACAGACACATACAAACAGTAGGAACAGGCCTCGACCTGATCCTCTATCGGCGCCGCCTGCCATTTCTTCGAGCCGCGTAGAAAGTGCCGTTTTTGGGTTCTACCCGCTTTCCGATTCCCTGAGAGAGACCCGGGGTTCACGCCAAGGGCGGCTCCCGGTTTCCGGTGCTCGTTCGCCAGGTCTTCGCTTTCGATGAGACGGGAAGACCGCGCAGGGCATTGATAGGCTGCACGGGGCGGAGGGGTTGAAACCCGTATCCGTGACCATACGCGCATCGGGGTCGAGGCCGCTCCCCGGGAAGCCGTCCTGCATCTGCTTCCGGAGCATTACCGTTCCACCCGGGTCCACACTCCATGCCGGGTCGATATTCGTCCAGAACCCGTGTCTGGATCGACGCGAATCAAGCCACTCACGGCTCAATCCCTGTAGTCGCTATTGCTGTGGGAGACGAGAGCCCGTGTGGAAACTTCCACCGTCAAACCCTGTGCGACGGGAATGTTCGATGACACGTGCATTTGCCCGTGACGGCCCGAAATTGCACGGGCCCTTCCGGGCGGCGTCTGTTCACCGAACCTGAGGTGCGGGCTTCGGTTTGGCGAGTAGATATGTCGGCGCGGCGCGGCCCTTTATCTCCGCCCCGTCCCGCACCCAAAGCTGGGAACTCGATCCGCCGTCCAGGTTCATGGCGACCCGGACGCCCAGGCCGCCCCTCGATTCCGGCAGGATGAGAAACTCCTGAAGCTCGCACCAGGAGATGCCGCGCGTATCACCCTCGCTCACCAGAACGACAAGCCGATCCTCCGTGTCCAGTCCGACCACCGTTCTCCTCGTGGCGCGCAGAAATTCCCGGTAGCGCGTCAGCCCCGGAACGGGCCGCCCGTCCTTCACGAGCAAGGGCCCGGCCTGAAAGGCTTCCTTTACAACTGAATCATCGAATTCCTCGCGGGAGACGATTCTCGGTCTCCCTTTCTTCCCCACAGAGAAGAGGGCTCCGTAATGCAGGAATGTCCTGCGTCCCCGGTGCAGCACAACGCTGTTGAACACCTTTCCACCTGAGCGGAAATATCCCATGGGGCGGCCTTTTTCATCATAATAGCTTGCGTTCAAAATCACCGCGGCACCCAGATTTTCACCGAGAACCTTTAGATCGACGGACGAGAACCACTCCGATTTGTCGCGCCAGTGAAGCCGGATTTCAAAGTCTTGATGCCGCAGTCGAACAGCCTTCATCCGCGCGGTCGCGCCATCGTCGAACCGGATGCGGACATCGCGTGTTTCGACGAAAGGGGATTGCCGCCGAAACCAGCGGCCTTCTCCCACGGGTTGGCCCTTGAGGGGACAATCGGACGCAGAAACCGCAGGTGGAATGACCAGGAAAGGACCTGCAATGAGTATCAGAAAAAGCAAACGCTTCATGTCGATACACCTCTCGCCGCCGAGGATCTCATCTCGAATCAAGGTCCGCAGCGACTAGAAACCAGCCGCGCAGCCATCTCTGCGATGATCGGAACCACCCATGAATACTCCGTCATCGAGCCGCACGATTCCCTGCCCTCCACCGAAACCCTCATAACCGCCTGCACGGCGGACATCATGGCCTCGCGACTCCAGCTCCCGCAGCACGTCTTCCGGCACACCGTTCTCTATTGCCACCGCACGATCACCCAAAGCGCGAAAACGGGGCGCCTCGATGGCTTCCTGGACGTCCATGCCGAAATCCACCATGTTCGAGAGAACCTGTACGTGGCCCTGCGGCTGCATGTCGCCTCCCATGACGCCGAAACTCATCCAGGGTTCCCCGTTCTTCATTACAAAGCCGGGAATGATGGTGTGCAGGGGACGCTTCCCGGGCGCGAGGCAGTTCGGGTGGTCTTCCTCGAGCACGAATCCGCTGCCCCTGTTCTGGAGCATGATGCCTGTCTCTCCCCCGGTGATCCCCGAACCGAAATGATGGAACAGACTGTTGATGAACGAGCACATGTTGCCCCGTGAATCCGCCACGGTGAGGTAAATCGTGTCATTCCAGCCCGGGGGGATTCCCGGTCCTGGATTTCCTGCTTTCGCTTCATCGATGAGTTTTCGCCGTTCATCGGCATATTCCGGGGAAAGCAGCCCCTCCAGGGGAACATCCGCCTTGGCCATATCCGCAACGTAGCGATCTCTGTCCGCAAAGGCGAGCTTCATCGCCTCAATCACGATGTGGAGATGATCGGCCGAACCGTAGCTCATCTCTCCCAGGGGATATGCGTCGATGAGATTCAGACAGACCAGCGCCGTGACCCCCTGCCCCGAGGGTGGTATCTCGCAGAGCTCATGGCTTCGATATTTCGCACGAATCGGTTCCACCCATTCGGATTTCGTGGCGGCGAAATCCTCTGGTTCGAACAAACCCCCGATTTCCTTGGTGTAGCGAACGATCTCCTCGGCAATCGGGCCTTCGTAGAAAGCCTCACGTCCGCCATCGGCTATCTTCCGCAGGGATTCTCCCAGTTTCGGATTCCGGAATCTCTCTCCAATCCCGGGGGGACGCCCGCACGGCAGATAGAATCGATTCGAATATGCGCATTTCTTCAGTTTTTCCGTCTGATTCGCCCAGGCACGGCCGATGATGGGAGAAAGAGGAAACCCGGCTTCCGCGTATTGAATCGCCGGGCGAAGAAGTTCAGACATTTTCTTCTTGCCGCTGCCGCATCGCTCATGGGCGGTGAACCAGCCATCCACCGCCCCGGGAAGAGTGCATGAAAGAATTCCCGTCTCCGGCATGGAGGAAAATTCCCGGTAACGAGAGAGATTCGCCTTCGCCGGACTCTTTCCGCTGCCGTTCAACCCCAGGAGTTCCTTCGAATCGGCGTCCCAATACAGCATGAACATGTCCCCGCCGATACCCGTGGATTGCGGTTCCACCACGTTCAGCGCCGCTGCCGTTGCGATTGCCGCGTCCATGGCGTTTCCGCCCTCTCTGAGGATTTGGAGGCCTGCCTCGGCGGCCAGGGGCTGGCTGGTGGCTACCAGGCCGCCCCTGGCGAATACGGGAGAGCGCCCTGCGGTCAACGATGTCCTTGTGGTCGGCTCTTTCAAAATCCACTCCTTGGCGTGATGCAGTTTCTAGATTCGTGCGTCCTGGAATGACGACTGTTCATTGTTCCGGAGAAAAACCCTTTCGCAAGCTTCCTCACCGCCGCAGGAGGCCGTGGCGTCCGGCCCTACGACACATCGTTTCAATACGGAATTCCCGTCTATCTTCCCGCCCGGAAAGATGATGGATTCTTGTACCACGGCGTCATCCCCAAGAGTAGCACCCGCCATGATTGCAGTGAAGGGGCCCGCTTTCGCATTCTTCCGGATAACGACATCGGGGCCTATCAATACCGGGGGTTCGATGCTTCCCTCTCCCCACTTCATGGAGGGGCCTTGCATGAATACATACTCTCTTGTCGGCCAACCGAAATCCGGTACGAATTTGCCGAGAATGAGGTCCGTGTTCGCCTGCAAATACCGGGACGGGGTGCCTGCGTCCGTCCAGTAGGAATCACTCGGAACCGCTCCAATCCGGAACCCTTTTTTCATCAACTCAGGATAAATCTGTGTTGATATGTCCGACACCGCTCCGGCAGGAATATGGCTCAACATTTCAGGAGACATGACGCTCAGGCCTGTGAACATCGCCTGGCTCAACTTGCCTTGAGGACTCCCCGGTGCGCTCGCGTCCAAAAACTTTCGCAAACGCCCCGACTCGTCGTACTCAAGCACACCGTATTTTTTGGCCTCGGGCGAACACCGGAGTATGAGGGTGGCGAGAAAATTTCCCTGTTGGTGATGATCTGATGCCAACCTTAAATCCACGCCACACGGCGCATCCGCGTTGATGACGAAAAAAGGCTCGTTCTTCTCACACAGGAACGCCTCTGCATTCTTGATTCCACCGGCAGTGCCCAGAATCTCCGGTTCATGAAAATAATGAATATGGACACCATGCGCAGAATTGCCCAGAAAAGAGCGAATCTTCTCCGCGCCATGGTGCAGATTGACTGCGACCTCTTTCACACCGGCAGCAGCCAGTTTCTCCAGTGCAAAGCCGATAAGCGGTACTCCGCCCAGGGGCAAAAGCGGTTTGGGAATCTCTTCTCCCAGTGCTCCCAACCTTTTCCCGTAACCGGCGGCCATCACGAACGCTCGCATTGCACGTTCCTCTTGTTTACCTTGAGTGCAAAGCAAAACCGGGCATCGGATATGCCCGGTTTGTCTGATGTTTCCCTTATCGCTAGCTAGCTTCGGCATTTTCCCTGTGAATGGCCATGGCGACACTCTCCGGCGTGATCGGCAGCTTGGTAAATCGATGACCGATGGCATCTCGCACGGCATTCGAAATCGCGGCCAGGGTGGGTACCAATGAACTCTCTCCCACGCCCTTGGCGCCGTAAGGGCCGGTTGCATTGGCCTCTTCGACGATGATGGTGGTGAATTCGGGTGTGTCCATCGACACGGGAATCTCGTACCGCGCGAAATCCGGTGTGAGCACGCGGCCGTCATGCACGTCGATTTCCTCGATCAGGGCTTGCCCCAGCCCCATCTCGATGCCCCCCTGGATCTGCCCGATCACTCCTTGCGGGTTGATGGCCCGCCCCACGTCGTGTGCGGCGACCATACGCTGCACCCAGACTTCTCCCGTATCCGGATCGACCGCTATGTCCGCCACCTGTACGCCATAGCTGTACACCATGAACGGCCTGCCCTCTCCGGTTTCGGGGTTAAACGTCAAGGGACCGGTGCTGAACCAGCCCTGGCCCGTAATCTGTTCGCCGACCAACAGTGCCTGTGAGACCACCTCGCCAAACGAAATGGAACGCTCGGGCGCGCTTTTGATAAAGACCCGTCCACTCTTGAAGGCCACATCCTCGACTGGTCCTTCGAGCATCTCCGCTGCCACCGGGGTCAGGATTCCCCGAACCTCCGCGATGGCTTCGCATATCGCATTGCCGGGAATGGTGGTGGAACGCGACCCCGCCGTAAAACCACTTTCCGGCACGGCATCCGTATCCACCTGCATGATCCGCACGTCCTCAAAACGAACGCCCATTGCTTCGGCCGCAATCTGGGCGAGCACCGTGTGCGAACCCTGCCCGAGTTCGATGATGCCGACGCCAACCTGTACCTTCCCGTCATCGGTTACATGAACCTGCGCGCCGCAGGAGTCCGAAGGCGATGCGGCACCCGTGGAATACCAGAACCCCGCCATGCCCCGGCCATACAGCAGGCCATTGCCGTTTGCGGTTTCCCGCGGATGCGGGCCGAGCGCCTTTTCCGCTTCGTCAAGACAATCCATATATCCAACGCTCTGATCCAGCACCTGGCGGGTTGCAGTGGAAGAGCCGACCTTGTAGCCGTTGAATCGTCTCAACTCGAAAGGATCCATTCCGAGTGAAAGCGCCAGTTCGTCCATCTGACTTTCAATCGCGAAGTGCACCTGGGGAACGCCCAGACCACGCATGGCGCAAGTGTTGATGTTGTTCGTAAGCACGAGGTAACCATCGGCCCAGACGTTGTCGCATTCATAGGCGCCGGAGGAATGGATGATAAGCTTTTTGATGATACCGGGTCCTACTGCGGCGTACGGGCCCTTGTTGAGATAAATCTCGATGCGCATGGCTGTGATTTTGCCATCTTTCCTGGCACCGACCTTGTGCCGGATCACCGCGGGCACTCTTTTCGCCTTGCTGCCCAGGGATTCTTCCCTCGTGTAGTTATAGATTGCGGGACGGCGCGTTTTGAGCGCGACCAGACCCGCCCGCATGGCGATTTCGATGGAGGTTTCCTCTTTTCCGCCAAATCCACCGCCCGGTGGAGTAGAGATGAACTGTATCTCGTTCTGGCCCAATCCCAGCACCGGAGCAATAACGCGCCTCACCATATGCGGGCACTGGGTTGGTCCGGTGCAGGTGATGGAACCATCGGGATTGGGGACCACATAACCCGCATCGGGTTCGAGGTAAGCGTGATCGATGAACTGCGTCTCGTAGGTATTTTCGAGTACCACGTCCGCTTCGGCGAAACCTTTTTCAATATCCCCCTTGCGGATCTTCAAGTGGGTGAGCACATTTCCCTTGGCCACCGGATGATCCGGCTGAACAATCGGGGCGTCATCCTTCAGGGCGTCCTGTGTTTCAAAAACAGCCGGGAGCGCCTTTGTTTTCATTTTCACCAATCCCGCCGCGAATTCCGCCTGTTCCAGCGTGTCCGCCGCCACGACGGCCACGACATCTTGAAGCGAATAGATGCGTTTTTCTACCAAAGCCGGCTGATCGGGGATCAACATGCCGTAGAGTTTCTGGCCGGGAATGTCCTTGGCGGTCAGTACACAGGCGACGCCCGGCGCCATTTCCGCCTCGGTCGTATCGACCTGCTCAAGTGTTCCGCAAGGAATGGGAGCTGTCACCGGAACTACGTGCAGCGGATTGAACAGTTTGTGGTCCGCAGCGAATACGGGCGAGCCATCCGCCTTGGGAGGACCATCCACCCTTGGCATGTCGGCGCCGATGAGATCCCCGTCATCATCAGGTCCGCCGAACATCTCTTGATAAAAACGCTCTGACATTACAAACCTCCGCTCATGGAAAACATGTTTTTCGATATGATGGAGTCGACTTGCATCATTGCAAGGAAACAGAAAGCGACTGCCTATTCTGACTCCGGGCCGCCGGGTTTCCTCCGGAACAGGCGTTCTATTTCATCAGCCACCTCGGCGCCGGGAGGCAACTTTTCCTCATCTTCCTCGATGTCTCCATCGAACACATCTTCAAAATCAAGGCCCGGGATATGATTGGGAATCTGGCCTTTTTGAATATCCTCCACATATTTTGCGATGCGGGGATCTTTGGCGATGATTTGTTCAACCTGCCCTTCGAACACCTTGATGGAGACGTCGAAATCCTCTAGGGAAATCTCGAAGCCACCCAGGACGCTCAATCTATCCAACAGTGCGCGCGTAGCTTTCGGGTTGGAGAGAGATGCGATGTAGTGGGGCACATTCACCCACAAGCTGACTGCTGGATAACCCTCATCCTGCATGAGCGTTTGGATGACCCCCACAATGCCCGTAGGGCCTTCGTAGCGGGAAACCTCCACGCCCGAGGGTTCTATCAACGACGGATCGGTTGCGATGGCCATCAAATGGCTGGGTTGGGTATGCAAGTCTCCTGCGAGCAGCGCCCCCATCGTCACAATCATCCGCGCACTGAATCGGTTGCCTATTGCAAGGATGTCGCGGCTGAAGCGTTTCCATTTCAGATGGGGTTCGGTGCCAATCCCGATAATGAGATCCCGCGAAAGACCCGGCGTTCGGCAATAGAAAAATTCGTTCGACGGCCAGGTAATCTGCCTTTCGCCGGATTCACTGAGCTTGACGGTTGGCCTCTGATCTGCAAACTGGAAAAAATCATCCGGCTGTATTTGCGCCACACGTTTTCCCTCGAAGCGTTGAACCAGAAAACGTGCCGCCTCCGTCGCGGATTCCGCAGCATCGTTCCATCCGGAAAACGCCATGATCAGCAAAGGACCGTTGGCGTCCTCCACTTTGTGGAAAAACGTAACGCTCATGTTCCACACCTCCCTCCTGGCATCGTATTTCCGGAATTTTCCATATTCAACAGGTAGAACCTGTCACCTCTACAACGATGTTCAGAGTAATTTTCCTTCCCTGTTCCTTGTTTTTCCCGTCAGCTCTTTCTTGGTTTGTGGAAAAACGTAACGCTCATGTTCCACACCTCCCTCCTGGCATCGTATTTCCGGAATTTTCCATATTCAACAGGTAGAACCTGTCACCTCTGCAACGATGTTCAGAGTAATTTTCCTTCCCTGTTCCTTGTTTTTCCCGTCAGCTCTTTCTTGGAAAATTCCCGCTCTCCGGCGGATAGGTGAATAAATTGCTCCTGTGTCCTTCCAGTCCGGACGTTTCCCACGAGGGTGTTCCCCGGGGGGCAGGCATTTCGCCTTGTGCTACGCTCTGTTGCAGTCTTTGCCATTCGTTCTGGAGGTCCCTGGAATGTCCCCTGAAGTGCGGCATCACGTAACGCGCAAACAACTCAAGGGAGTCTCTTGTTTTCCGGTCGCCAACCCATTCATGTGTCGTGAGCATCAGGCCGCCGAAACCACCCGACTCCTCCTGCATTTTCTCTATCATCTCAATCGCATCATCCGGTGTGCCCACTATCCAGTTTCTTTGCACTGCAGCCGTTTTCGGCGTGATCTCCGAGCGTGGCTGATCGGGATAAGCCTCATAAGCCGGTTTCAAACCGATTTCCATAAAGTAATTCATGTCCCGCAGTGCGGATTTTTCGACGTCCGCCCAGGCTTTTTCGCGACTTTCGGCGAGATGCACGTACGTGGTGATTCTCCAGTTTTCACGCGATACGCGTGTACCGTATTTTCGCGCACATTCCTCCATATAAGGCCACTGTTCGGAAAGCGAGAGATTCTCCATGATTTTCTTGCCGCCGGCAGAGAGCAGAATCATCTCGTATCGAGCAGCCATATCGATGGCTCCCTTGCTGCCCGCCGATGCGATGGCAAGAGGCATTCTGGGTTTTTGGTAGGAGCGGACCTGCAGGCACACATTTCTCAGTTTCCAGAAACGGCCCTCATAATCGAAAGGCTCGGACGATTCCAGCAGCTTGATGATGATATCCACCGACTCGTTTAGCATCGGGCGCAAGTCGCCGGGTGGAATGTCGAACAACTTGATGTCGCTTACCAGATTGCTCGGCCCTACCCCGAAAATGGCACGTCCCCTGGTTAGCTGGTCCAGAAACGCCATCCGCTCCGCCAAATGAAACGGATGATGGAAAGGAACGCTGATCACGGAAGTGCCCAGTCGGATTCGCTTCGCCTTGGCCGCTGCCATGGCAAGCGCCATCTCGGGTGCCGGAATCGTTTCCCAGCCTCCGGAATGATGTTCACCGATATAGAACTCATCAAAATCCAGATTGTCGACATATTCGATGAGTGAAATGTCGCGTTCAAAGGCGAGTGATGGATTTTCTGAAGGGTGGTGAATCGGCATCATGAAAAAGGAAAATTTCAAGGCGTGTTCCCCCCTTCTTGCAGTGTGAACAGGAAATTCCAGAATCCATCTTTGGATAATATCGTATTTCCGTATTTCCAGCATCCCAACACCAAAATTAAAATCCCTTCCTCTTGTCATGCCTGCTGAATTCCTCCATTATCCCCGCGCCTTGGGCGCAATCCCTGATGCTAGGAAACCTGATGCGAGGACAATATGGCCATCGTGAAACGAACCGACCTGAGAAATCTCGCCATCGTCGCTCATGTCGATCATGGCAAAACCACCCTCGTGGACGCCATGCTCTGGCAAAGCGGCATCTTCCGCGAAGAGCAGGATGTGGCGGAACGCGTACTTGATTCGATGGATCTCGAGCGGGAGAAGGGAATCACCATCATGGCGAAGAATTGCGCCATTGATTTCAACGGAATTCGCTACAACATCGTCGATACGCCGGGACATGCGGATTTCGGTGGCGAGGTGGAACGCGTTCTCTCCATGGTGGATGGCGTGATGCTTTTGGTCGATGCTTCGGAAGGTCCTTTGCCGCAGACGCGGTTCGTCGTCAGCAAGGCACTGGAACAGGAACTCCCCTTTGTTGTCGTTATCAACAAAATCGACCGCTCCGACGCAAGACCAGAGCAGGTTCTCGACGAAACCTACGATCTGTTCATCGACCTGGACGCCACAGAAATCCAACTGGATTTTCCCGTGCTCTACGCCATCGCACGGGAGGGCAAAGCCGGCCTCGATCCCGATGACCTCGCTCCTACGCTGGAGCCCCTGTTCCACGCGCTCAAGTGCTCAATACCGCCCCCTCCGTATGATCCGGACAAACCACTTCAAATGCTCGTCTCTCGACTCGAATACGACAATTACGTGGGCCGCCTCTCCATCGGTCGAATATGGAACGGGCGACTCAGGGCTAGGACCCATGCTCTGGTTTTGGGGCATAACGGAAACCAGGAGAAAGGAGAGATTTCCTCCTTGTTCGGCTACGAGGGCTTGAGCCGCTACCAGATGGAACAGGCACTCGGAGGAGACATCGTGGCGGTAGCTGGTTTGGAGAACGTGGAAATCGGAGACACCATCGCGGACATGGATCATCCGGTCCCGCTTCCCGCCATCACGGTGGATGAACCCACCATCGCCATGAACTTCAGGATCAACGATACGCCTCTGGCGGGACGCAGCGGAAAATACCTCACTTCGCGCCAGCTTCGGGAGAGACTGCTGCGGGAGGCAAGAAATAACGTGGCCATCAGGATCGAAGAAACCGGTACCGCGGATACCCTGCGCGTATCCGGTCGCGGTTCCTTGCAACTCGCCGTGTTGATCGAGCAACTTAGGCGGGAGGAATACGAACTCACCGTCGGGCGCCCCGAGGTGATCATGCGCAAGGAAGACGGCAGGACCATGGAACCCATGGAAAACCTGGTGGTGGACGTTCCGGAAGAATTCATCGGGGCAGTCACGCAGGGTTTGGGGGCGCGCAAGGGGAAAGTGAACAGGATGATCAATCACGGTAAAGGGCGTGCGCGGCTCGATTTTTCCATCCCAAGTCGTGGCCTCATCGGGTATCGCAACGAATTCCTCACGCAGACCCGGGGAACGGGCATTCTCACCCACATTTTTGCCGGATGGAGTGAATGGGCAGGTGAGCTTCCGGGCAGATCGACGGGCGCATTGATATCGGACCGCGCAGGAAAAGTCACATCATACGCGGTGGAAAACATTCAGGAACGGGGGACTCTCTTCGTCGCGCCGGGAGAAGAGGTCTTTGCAGGTATGGTTATCGGCGAGAACAGCCGCGAACAGGACATGTTCGTGAATATCTCGAAGGAGAAGAAACTCACCAATATCCGGTCCGCCCACGCTGACATCTCCGCCCAACTTATCCCGCCAAGGCGATTCAGCCTGGAAGAAGCGCTCGAATTCCTGCGAGAGGGCGAATGCCTGGAAGTGACTCCTGAAATCTTCCGGTTGCGCAAGGAGAAACTAAAGGCGAGAAAACACGCTTAGCAATCTAGCCATCCAGCGCCTTGTTCCATTCTTCAACCCTGCCCTTTTGTGCTTCGAGCAATTCGGAGGCGTCGCCTTCGATCTCGATACTCTCGATTCCGTCACCCTGTTCGATCGAATCCACCACATCCTGCCCGGTGGTGACCCGCCCGAAAACGGTATGTTTGCCATCAAGCCAGGCCGTAGGCACGTGCGTGATGAAAAATTGAGAACCATTCGTGCCCGGACCTGCGTTCGCCATCGAAAGGACACCCGGACCGTCATGGGGAAGATCGGAAGAGCACTCGTCTTCAAATTTATAGCCGGGGCCGCCCGTGCCCGTTCCGAGGGGACAGCCACCCTGAATCATGAAATCAGGGATCACACGGTGAAAAACAAGACCGTTATAGAAACCCCGCCGGGAAAGGTTCACGAAACTGGCCACAGTTACGGGCACCTTGTCTTCATGCAAATCGAGCCGTATCTCACCCCGGCTCGTCGTTATCACTGCGGAAAGCACCATGAATTGCTCCTTGGGTTTACGGTGAACGAAAACGGACATTCATTTCGGTGACGAAGCGTAGCAGAACCATCCTTTCGGGTCTAAGGCCTCGAGGCATTCACTGTAATCCAAAAGCCTCCGCCAAAAGTTCATAGGATTTCACCCTGGCTTCAAAGCTGTACATCACGTTCACGATGACGAGTTCATCGACCCTGTGATCGGAAGCAAGGGTCTCGAGCCTTTTCTTGACTTGGCCCGGATCACCCGCAATGGTTCTGCTGTCGATATCCTGAGCGAAGGCGCGCTCCATGTCGGTCCACGGATAGGCGAGCGCTTCCTCCGGCGTGGGCACACCGCCTCCTTCTCCCCGGCGGCTTCTGAGCATGACGAGAGGCCTGCTGGCTGCATGAAAGAGTGCTTCTTCTTCGGTGGGCGCACAAATCACAAAAGCAGCGAGACTCCCCGCAGGCTCCTTGCATTTCGCCGACGGGCGAAAGTCCCTTCGGTACATATCCATCACCTGGATGCTGCCGTATGTATTGATGAAATGCGCAAAAGAAAACGCGCAGCCAAAATGAGCGGCGAGAATCGCGCTTTGGTCCGAAGTTCCCAGGAGCCAAAACTCGGGCACCGTCTCTCCGGTGGGCATGGCGCGTATCCGGACGAAGGGATGGCCCTCGGGCAACGATCCTTCTATCCAGCCTCTGAGGTCGGAGACCTTTTGCGGAAAATCATCGTAGCGAAAACCGCTCTGCTCGGGCGCCAAAGCCGCAGATGTGAGCCTGTCGGCTCCGGGGGCGCGGCCCAGGCCCAAGTCGATGCGGCCTGGGTAGAGTGTTTCGAGTACCCGGAAAGACTCGGCCACCTTGAGCGCACTGTAGTGACTCAGCATGACACCACCCGAGCCTACGCGAATCGTGTCCGTCGTAGCGGCGATTTGGCCAATCAGGATTTCAGGCGACGTGCCAGCGAACGCTCCGTGGCTGTGATGTTCCGCCACCCAGTAGCGGTGATAGCCAAGGCGTTCGGCGGCTTGCGCCAACTGAACGGTATTGCCTATGGCTTCGGCCGCCGTTCCTCCCGAGCGTATGGGAGATTGATCCAAAACGCTCAAACGAATCATTTATTCGAGAACCACTGTAAGGGGAATTTTCCAGCTTTCCTATTTTTGAGCCGGCGTAACCTGTATATGTTCTTCGATATGGAGCACGCCCTTCGTTTTGCGAATGATCTCAATGACCAGTTTTTTTTCAGACTCCGTTATCGCCCGACCGATGACGTATACCTTGCCTCGCAAGGATTGCCAGCGATAGTTTATGGAACCTACGCCTTCAGCCGCCAGGAGTTGTGCCTTGAGCTTGGCTTTTATCCACATATCGCTGGCTATTCGGCTGATTTGGACGATGTCGCCCTCCTTGGCCTTCGGTGTCTTTGCTTGTTCGCGGTTGTGCGCTACCTCGGCCGGAGAACCGAGAAGGATATGATCGTAAACGGCCTTGATTCTGGAGTCGCCCCTTGTGATGCTTAGAACAGCCTCCCGTTTTTTCTCCGAATCCACCATTCCGGTCAGCAACACTCTCCCTTCCCACACGTCCGTGTTCACATCGACCGGCAGGCCATTGTCGACGCGCAAATACTCCTGCAGCAGATTCGCATGTATTTTTGCATCTTCGAGTTGTTGGTCCATGGAGCGGATTTCCAAAGCGCTCCTGATGCCTTTCTGGGCAACCAATACCGCCGCGGACACGCATCCGTTCACCCATAAAGGCAACAACACGACGATGAGCATGAATCTGGTGAATTTGCTCACGAGTTCCCTTGGAGGGCGGACGATAAGACAACACCTTGCATTTTGCCTCCAGACCATTTTGGAGGCAACTACCGGCAAAAAACTCACCCTGATCCCTCAAGCAGTGCGAATCGCAATCTCGCTTTTCCGATTGCATAACCTCTTGAGAAAAAGCATCATGACGCTATTCATGACTGAATGGATGAAACCTCGAATTCTCGCATCACTTTCGTTTCCCAGGAGAAAAAATGCCGATCTCAGACGATTCGTTGCAATCCCGTTGCGAAGACGTCTTCGGGAATTCGCTTGACCCGGAAGAACGCGCTTTCATAGGCACTGCCTTGGGAAGCCTCGAGAAAGGGCATCCGCAGTTGGTGGAGCACCTCTCCTCGAAAACGGAACCATCCGGACACGCCGGATTCCTGCGTCTTCTCGCGGGGGAAAAATAAATTGACGAACGACCTGACGAGACTTACCGCTGCGGAAATCGTCGCGCATATCAGGGAAAAGAAAACCAGTGCCCTCGAAGTCACCGAGGCGCATCTGGAGCGCTCGAATGGCATCGGGCCGGCTTTGAACTCCTGGATCAGGCTCGATGCGGAAGGAGCCCTGGAGGTGGCGCGGGAAACGGACGCAGCCATCTCACGTGGTGACGACCCGGGACCCATGGCCGGTGTGCCGATAGGCTTGAAAGATTTGATAGACATGGAAGGCCTGCCCACCACGGCGGGCAGCATTATCGACAAAGGGAACATCCCGGACGCCGACGCCTTGCTGACTCGCAAGATTCGCCGGGCGGGAGGTGTGATACTCGGAAAGCTCAACCTCCACGAATTTGCCTTCGGCCCTACCGGACACAACCCCCATTACGGGGATCAGAAAAATCCCTGGGGTACCGAGCGAATCACGGGCGGGTCGAGCGGCGGGTCGGGCAACAGTGTGGCAACGGGACAGGTCGCCATCGCCATCGGTTCGGATACGGGCGGTTCCATACGGATTCCCGCATCCTTGTGCGGGGTCATCGGGCACAAACCTACGTTTGGGCTCGTCACGAAATCGAACTGCGCGCCATTATCGTGGTCGCTCGACTCGTTCGGGCCGTTGGCGAGGTCCGCCAGGGACTGTGCGCTCATGATGTCCGCCATCGCGGGACACGACCCTGCCGACCCCTCGTCCATCGCCGGAACACCACCCGACTTCATGGGCGAGTTGAGTAATCCCATCGAGAAATTTCGGGTTGGTCATGCACGCAACTACTACGAGCAACGCTCCGAACCTCCCGTGGCGGAAGCGGTGGAGAAATTGGCCCAGGCGATTCAGGAAGCGGGTGCACAGGTCGTCGAAATTGAAATACCCGATGTCGAATACGCTTCTCACGCGGCTTCGGTCTTGATGGTAGCCGAAGCGGCAGCCGTCCATGAGAAAAACGTGCATGAGAACGCGGCGGAATTCGACCAGGGCGTGCTGGGTAGAATCAGGCCCGGTTTTTTCATTCCTGCCACATCGTACATCCAGGCACATCGATTCAGAGAGCAGTGGACGAAACGCATATGCAAGGATGTATTCGGTCAGGTGGACCTCGTTCTTTCCGCCACGACCCCCGTTCCCGCGGTATTGCGTTCTCAGTCGTCGGAATATATTCGGGGCAGGGAAATCGACATTCGAACGATCATGACTTCATTGACGAGGCTCTGGAATTTCTTCGGCGGGCCGTCCACGGCGTTTCCCGCGGGCATGAGCGAAAACGTCCTTCCGCTCGGAGCGCAAATCATGGGCGCGCCGTTTGCGGATCACCACACGCTGGCGTTTGCCCATCAACTCGAACAAAAGGGAATCGTGGAAGTGGAGAGGCCGCCTCTCTAGCGTGAAGGCGCCGGACTATTCCGGCCTGGATCCATCCGGCCCCATCGGGAACTTCTCGCAAAGCGATCGGACATCTTCCTTGATAGAGGAGATGCGAGCCTCATCCGTAATATCGTCCAGCACATCGGCTATCCAGTCACCCACGACTTTCATCTCGGGTTCTTTCATCTGGCGCGAGGTCAATGCGGGCGTTCCGATGCGAATCCCGCTTGTGAACGCCGGTTTTCTGGTGTCGAATGGAATTGCGTTCTTGTTCACCGTAATCCCCGCCATGCCCAGGGCGGCTTCCGCCTTTTTGCCACTGAAACCGGCTTCGCGCAGATCCAGGAGAATCAGGTGATTGTCCGTGCCGCCCGAGACGAGATGGATGCCGCGATTCAGCAACGTGTCTGCGAGCACCTTCGCGTTTTTCACGATCTGCTCCGCATAGTCCCTGAATTCAGGCGTGCTCGCCTCCTTGAATGCTACCGCCTTGCCAGCGATGACGTGCATCAGAGGCCCGCCCTGAAGACCGGGAAAAACGGCCTTGTTCATCTCGGCCGCGTAGTCTTCGTCAGAAAGGATTATACCGCCCCTGGGACCCCTGAGCGTCTTGTGTGTCGTGGTGGTGACGATATGGGCATGACCTGCGGGACTTGGATGTACACCGCCGGCAATGAGCCCTGCAATATGAGCGATATCCGCCATCACAACGGCTCCCACCTCGTCCGCAATTTCCCTGAAACGCGAATAATCGATGGATCGCGGATACGCACTCGCTCCCACGACGATAATCTTGGGGCGATATTCCTTTGCCTGGCTTTCTACTTCGTCTAAATCGATGACGTGGTTCTCGGGGTCAACCCCATAGGCTACCACCTTGAACCAGCGGCCCGAGAAAGTGACGGGGTGGCCGTGGGTGAGGTGGCCTCCATGTGACAGGTTCATCCCCAGAAGCGTATCGCCCGGTTCCAGCAACCCGTAATACACCGCGGCGTTTGCTTGGGCGCCACTGTGCGGCTGTACGCAGGCATGATCCATGCCGAATAGGGACTTCGCCCGCTCGATGGCGAGGGATTCGGCCACATCTACGAAATGACACCCGCCATAGTATCGTCTCCCGGGAAATCCCTCCGCATATTTGTTCGTCATCACGCCGCCTACCGCTTCCATCACCGCCTTGCTCACGTAGTTCTCGGAAGCGATGAGTTCAAGTTCATCCGCCTGACGATGTTTTTCATCTTCCATGGCAGCGAAAATATCGGGATCTCCCAAGGCAAGTGCCGACGACATCGGCGGAACCTCCAGACTTTCAGGGCGTGGGTAAGCGGTACGGAATTTCCATGGCGAACCGAAGCTAACAAACCGGTTCGGGAGCGTCAATCCCGAAAGGCGAATGTGGCATGATTCCACGAGGTGTATAATGCCATTCGCACATCTCAGGAAAAAGGATATTGTCATGTCGAACGAAGCCGGTGATTTGCTCGATATCTCCTCGGACGGGATTCCCGAAACGTCGCTTCCGGCCGAACCGGAAGAACTCGTCGCGTTGGACTCGCTTTGCGACGCCATCCTGTCGAGCGATGAAAGCCGGGGGGCGGCCATGGATGAGTTGAAGAATCTGGTGGCGCGATATCCGGATGCCCTGTCAGGCTGGGTGGCCATGGGGCGTATTGCGCTCGCGAACGAGGAAACAATCAGTGCATATGCTTACTTCCGGGTCGCATATCACAGGGGGCTGGACAAGGCCCGCGGCTCGGGCTGGCGCGGCGATGGACGTATTCCCTGGAAAATTTCCGCCAATCAACCGTTTTTGCGTGCCATTCACGGGTTGGGGCAATGTGCCGCCGCAATCGGAGAATCCGACGAGGCGAAACGATGCGATGAATTTCTGGGGATACTCGACCCGGATCACCCGCTCTAGCGGAGCGTTTCCTTCACTCAACGCAGGAAACGGAAGAATGCCTGAATGCCCGGCTGGTCCCGATGCCGAGACCGGGAAACGGACCCTCTCTCTACAGGCTGAATTCCGTCCTCATCCGCCCATGTATTGACCCATGAGGAGGATGAGATCGCCCTCTTTCATCTCGGAATCCAGCTTGTGATGGATTCCCAGTAGCGCATCGTTCACGGCGATCTCGAGGTGTTCCGCCAATTCGCCTGTGCCGTTGTGCCAAAGCGCTTCATCCAGGGATCGGTAACGCCTGCTCATCTTTTTGAGGACATCCCGGAGCGTGGCGCCTTCCGGAACTTCTTCTTCGAAAATCTTGCGCTCGTTCCCGTCGCCGCCCACGAACGTCGACGCCCAAGAGATGAACTCTAGACGGACGCAAATTGCCTTGACGCTTTTCGTCTCGCTCATGGGCGCTATCCCCGGAATTCAAGTTCAGGCTACGCGTTCGCACCCCACAAGGCTTCGGCGACATCTTCCAGGTCGAGTTCGCGCAAAAGCTCGGGTTTGGGACGACCCGTATCTCTGTCGTAGCCGGCCGTCTCGTACCAGATGTCGAGCATTTTCTCCCACTGGTCCATTATCGAGACGCCCGCTATCGGCCCATCCACCGGTGTGGAACCGTATCGCCTGGATGGCTTCTCGACCTCCGGGCCGATGCCGCAGCGCAGGTTGAATGCGCGCATCAAGGCGTTGATGCGCCGGCCGGTCTGCATCGCTTCATCCTTGTCCACGTCCCATCCGGTAGCCGCCTGAATGGAGCGGCACAAGACGTCCATCGGTGCGCGCGTAGTGAACACACATGCCCCCAGAGAATCTTCGTACGCGCGACGTCCCCTGAGACCGCCCACGTGCTTGGGCACCGCCTCCGCGTCTTGAGGATGCACACGTGCCGGCAGGCCGTAATCTGTCGGGAACACCGGGGGAGCCGTATCCATCGTTCCGCCCGAACCCGTGCAGGTATCGATCATCTCCTCCCACCGGGAGCGGTGATCGTGTCCTCTCGGGGAATTGCCTACTTCCGTGTAAATGGCGCAATCCTGTGCCTCGCCGCCGAGTTTCTCCGCCGCGAGTTTCGTTCCCTCGGCGAGAAGGTCGCCCATACCCTCGCGCTTGCAAATCATCTCGAGCAGCCTGTTGGCCCCGTCGATATCGCCCCACTCCAGACGGAAGCCCAGGTCCTGATCCGAGATGTAGCCTTTTTGCTGGCATTCCATCACCCAGCCGCAGAGCCAGCCGAACTCGTTCACGTCCACACAGGCACGGTCGAGCTGGGTGTTCATCCATGTGACCTGCTGTGGGTCGGTGGCGCCAATCGTCCAGCCCGCACCCGACCAGCCTTCGTACTCCGGTTCGTCCACGACCTGTCCCTTGTAGGGACCTGAGGTGATGACCTGCATGTGACAATGGTGCATCCCGCACGAACTGCACTGATGGCCCCGGTGGTCGAAGCCCTCGCGAAGACCGTTCGCCTCCCATTTCTGTGTTTCCACTTCCTCGGGCCACACATTGGTCGTGTAGTTTCGAATCGGAAGCGCGCCCATGCCCTGCAGGTTCCGGACGCCGCCCAGAGTGCCGTAGAGATACAGCCCCCTGGTGGAAGGATCGGTCTGCAGGCTGTGGGCGATATCGTCCGCCGACGCGAAGAGCGCTTTGGGATGGGCGGCGGGAATCGCTTTCGTTCCCCGCTCGATGGCCACCGCCTTCACCTTTTTCTTGCCCATGACGGCACCACAGCCGTTCTTGCTCGCCACGTGGCCGTAGTCGCCCTGTATGGCAGCGAAGCGCACGAGGTTCTCGCCGGCGGGTCCAATGCTGTAAACGCTCAAGTTATGCCCGCTCAGGTTCAAGGTGTTCTCAAGCGATTGCTGGGTTTCCCAGGTGTCCTGGCCCAGTAACCCGGCAGCGTCTCGAAGCTCCACTCCGTCATCACGAATGTGGAGATAGACCCAATCGGGCGATTCTCCTTGGAACACGATGGCGTCGTAACCGCAATACTTGAGATTCGCTCCGAAAAATCCGTTTGCCTGGGTGTTGGTCGCGCCGTTGGTCATCGCGCCCCGTGTCACCACGGTAAGGCCGCCCGTTCCCCACACGGGCAGACCCGCCAAGGGGCCTGTGGCCAGAACGAGCCGGTTCTCGGGGTCATCCCAACCTACCTCAGGCGGTACTTCTTCCCACAGAATCTTGGCGCCCAGACCTGCGCCGCCCACCCATTTCCTGCGGTCGGCTGCTTCGAATTTCTCGCTCCAAATCTTCCCGCTCGAGAGTTCGACCCGGAGGATTTCTCCTGCGTATGCGTAATCAGTCAAGGCATCGACCCCCTTGTTCATGAAGAAACTGTGATTTCACGCGCCGACGCCGAAGGACGTCCCAAGACGGTTTCCGGCAGCAGGTCGCCTGCGGCACCCGAGGCCAGGAACGCACGTTTCACGTCAAACGGATTCCTGCGCAAATGCTCTTTCCATTCGGAGATATCCACTCCGGAGTATACGAGTCCCTTGAGTATCCCCACATCGTTCGTCGTCCAGATTTCCCGGGTTTTCCCCAGGATGATCGCCCCGGTCAGTCTCCCGCCGTGGAACAGGAGCTTTCTGTAGGCGGGGCGATCGGGGCGCACGGTTTCGAGAACTTCCGCATCTGCGTCGTCCCATGCGCCAAAACTCGCAATTTCCAAATCGAGAACGTCCACGATGTTCATGAGCAAACTGCCCTTGTACGCGATTTTCTGTCCCGCCATATTGGCCGCCGCCACGCGGCCATGCTGCATGGCGGTGGGTTCGATAGCGTGCACGACCCTATCACCCGTCACCGCGTCGGGGCCTTCGGCAATATCACCTGCCGCATAGATGTTTGCCACGTTCGTGCGGCAATGTTCATCCACCAGGATTCCCTGGTTGGTCTCGAGATCGCTTCCTGCCACCCAGTCGATGTTGGGCCTGATGCCCGTTGCCATGATAACCAGGTCGACTTCCAGATCGGGGCCTTCCTTGAACTTCAAAAGTTTGGCGTCTCCTTTATCCTCGATGGAGGCTACCTGTGTCGAGGTTCTCACTTCCACGCCGCGCTCGCTCAGCCAATCCTGAACGATTTCCGCGCCGGCATCGTCTATCATGCGCGGGAGGATGCGCGATTCGAGTTCCACGACAGTGAGTTTCACACCTTGGTTCACCAGAGCGTTCAGAATCGTGAAGGCGATGAATCCCGCTCCGATCATCGCCACCCGGGTCCCCTCCTTCACACCGGACGCCACGGCGCGTGCCTGGGGAAACGTCCAGAAGCTGTGCACGTTCTTCCCGTTCGCTCCCGGCACCGGCGCTTTCACGGGAGAAGATCCCGTGGCGATCAGGAGGTTGTCGTATTCGATCTCGTCACCGCCTTCGAGAATGAGCTTGTCCGAGGATGTGTCGATACTTTCGGCACGCGCACCGAGCCTCGCATCCACTTTCAGTGCGGCGAGCCTGGGAGGAGAGGCGATGTAGACGTGGGACTCCGCGATGTCCCGCGCCAGGTAATAGGGCAGCACCATCCGCGAATACGGCGTTTCATCCGCAACGAGGATAATCTCCGAATCGCCCTTGTCCAGTTCCCTGAGGGTAGTGATGGCGTTCCATCCGGCGGTTCCGCCGCCCACGATGATGTGTCTGGCCATATCAGATCACCCCCGCAAGCGGCCCGGCGGGCGATTTCGCCCGCTCCGCGGCAAAGGGTCCGACCCAGTCGGTCTTGTCGGCCTCTTGGTAGACAATAGCGTCGGTAGGGCAAACGGACGCGCACGCGGGATTACCCCCGCACAGGTCACACTTGAACGCCTTGTGGGTGTCCATGTCATAGAACATCGTTCCATAGGGACAAGCGATGGTGCAGAGCTTGCAACCCACGCAAATGTCATCCGCCACGTCTTTCGCTCCAGCAGGCGAGATGCCAATCGCCTCGACAGGGCACGCCGTCAGGCACCATGCCTCGTCACATTGCGGACACGTATAGGGAGCATAGCTCGTGTGCCCCTCGAACGAAGAGACGCGAATCACCGCCTTCGAGGGCTGAAACGTTCCTGTCTGCTCGTATGAGCACGCGAGTTCGCACCGCATGCAGCCGGTACACTTCTCGGGAATGATCTTGAGTATTTTCATCGCACCCCCACGATTTTCAGAAAGGGTCTCCCGCTCCACATCTCGTGCATCGTGACGCGGGAAACACATTTTTGGAAGAATGAAGACGCACTCATTCTCGCAGAGAGACACGTCCCCGGTCAAACCAAATTCCTTTTCGGAGGCTGCTCAAAGCGTCAGCCGCTCGACGTCACCAAAACGGCCCCGGCCACGACGATGAGCGTGCCGACCACCAGGCGTTTTGTGATGACTTCCAGATCGCGCAGTATTACTACCGACAGCAACAGAACGAATATCGGCGTCATGCGAACGAGTGGGGAAATGACCGCGAGTTGCCCGTCGCGCAGCGAGGTCCAGAACATCACGGCGGAGAATAGCGCGAACAATCCCGCCGGAACGCATGCCCCCGCAATACGCATGCCCCACTGGAACTTCTGGTCTTGCGAGGCGAAGCGCGAGGAAACAAGCAATCCCACGTTGGCGATGAGCGTGGCCACGATTATACCCAGCCAGGGAGCGTTCATGGCGGCCAGCCCCGCCTTTCGGAAATAGGGCGTGAAGCTGAATGCCGCCATCGCGATGAAGGCGAACGTATAACGCCTGAGCGAATACTCTCCCGTGATCCGATCCCCGGTGAGCCAGATCATCCCGAGTACGACGAGCAGGATTCCCAGCCAAACGCTGGCGTCCGGGCGTTCACCCAGAATCAAGACGCCCATCAGGGCAGAGCCGATGGGAGTCGCCGCCACGAGCGCGTTCGTCCTGCTTACGCCGATGTTCTCACTCGAACGGAGAGCGCTGTAGCGCGCCACGAGATTCCCCGCCACCCCTGTGAAGACGAAAAAGGCGAGAGCGGTCGTCCAGTTGCCCTCGTAACTATCGGAGAGAGGGGAAAAAACGACGGCGAGAACCGCCATCCAGCCATTCACCCAAAAGATGATCGTGAGTGCCGAGGCGCGTTCCAGCAATCTGCGAACAAGCGTTTGGTTGCACGCAAACAAAAAGGCACCCAGCAAAGCGCGGATCTCAGGCGATGCCTCCAGAATCAGGTTTGCCATTTCCACACCTCGAGAATCACCCTGAAAACCCGCTCGTGGGCCAGAAGACCGGGAGATGCCTTGAACCGCTTCCGAAAGAAACCGTGCGCCGCACTCGAAAGCAACGGCGGCTATCGGCCTAGTATGATCAACACGGCGCCTTCCACAGCGAGAAGTCCACCTGCGATCACGCGCAAATTGATTCGTTCGATTCTCTGATAAAAAATCCAGGAAAAGAGAATCAGGAACAAGATGGAAAGCCGGTTTATGGGAATTACCTCCACGAGCTTCCCGTTCTTGATGGCGACCCAAAAGGCGTACGCCGATATGATGTTGAAAATACCTGCGCCGAGAACTGCCAGTATACCCTTTTTGCTCCAGGTATTGGGCCTGAGTTCATGATTCTCGACGAACGGGATCGAACCGAGCTGGAGAAGCGCGCCCGTGAACGCCGTTGTGGCGATGCCAAAGGCGGGTGAGGGAATCGTCTGAAACGCGAATTTGCGCAAAGGCGGAGCGAACGAGAAGAAAAAGGCACCCAGAAGCGGCAGAAGATAATACCAAAGCGGAGCACGCCTGCCCTCTGTCCCTCTTTCCTGCACCAGAAGTATCGCGCCCAATACGATGGCGAATGTGCCCAGGGCGACCGGGAAGGTCATCGTCTCGCCGAAAAGGAGCATGGCGAGCAAGGCGCTCCAGATTGGGTGGACCTGGGCCAGAATCTGGGAGCGTGCCATTCCGATGAGCGTGGCCGAGATAAAGTTGATGTTTCTCGACAGGAAATGAGAGCAAAGCCCCGCCAGAACGAACCATAAAATTCCCTCCAGCGGCCATTTTTCGAGACTGACACCCAGCGCGTAAATCGTCGAGGCGTACGTAAACAATGCCAGGTTGCTCAAGAAGGCGAGTGCCTTCGGTCCCACCCACTGAAGAGCACCTCGATAGATTGTTTGCGCCACGGCCAAAAAGACGCCGGAAATGAAAGACAACAGGATTGGGGGGAGTGATTCAATCAAGGCCTACCCAGGGTGACAGGGAAATGACTTAAAATGATAAGTGAATATTATGACACGGGAAACCCGCGCCCGGCATCCACGTCCCGCGCGAATCCAGCCATTGCGTGTTATATTCCCGACTCCCGATTCCACTCGAGGACAGAGAAAATGCCGGAGAACCCACACAGACCTGCTACGGAAATTTTCCCCGAATACGCCTTGTTGCCCGAAATGTACGCCAGTGAGGTGGAAGGCTTGTCGCAAGGGCAACTGGATTTGAAGCAAGCCGGTAAAAGCTGGGGTTTATGGTCGATCCGCGAGCAGGTCAGCCACATGGGTTATGTGAATTACAGATGGTTTTTGGAGGTTTGGGGAAAATCCTTGTTTGGAGAAGATTTGCCGAGGCCGAAATCCCTGTACGACACTGGCGGTGCGGATCGCCTCCTCGATCCAGAACGATTTCATGAGGTGGACGGACTACTCTCGGCTTTTGAAGATGGTTGCCGGTTGGCTCTGGACATTCTGAAAAACGAAACCCCTGAATCGCTGCGCGAGAAAACCAAACAAAGGGAAGCTCCCCAGGACTACAAATGGCCCTCGGGGGATCGATATATCGACTGGCTGGAAAACGTGGTGCTCAAAACCCACCCCGACGGTTTTTGGCGTGACGAGAGCCGGGACGACCTTTTTCACTACAACCTGGAGTGGACATTTCGCCATGTGCTCTGGGAAGCGTACGCCCATCTCAAGACCATCCAGATGCACAAACGATCCCAGGGAATCGGGGTGAAGGTAGCGCTGGATGAAAGCGTGGGTTACCTCGCCGCGCTCACCTGGGAGTGAGCATCCGCAACACCAGGTTCTCGGGCGCATCTTCGACCGTGAACAGATCCATGTTTTTCCTCCAGATGAAGCCTTCCTTGTGCATGTGACGCAAAAAAACCAGCAAAGGCTCGTAATAGCCACAAATGTTGAGCAGGCCGACGGGCTTGGCGTGATATCCGAGTTGGAGCAAGGTACTCATCTCCATGGCCTCCTCGAGCGTGCCCAGCCCTCCCGGAAGCGCGATGAACCCATCGGCCAGTTCCGCCATCAGGGCTTTTCTCTCGTGCATCGTGCGTACCACGCGAAGTTCGGTGACCCCGTGGTGTGCCACTTCCATTTCCATCAACTTGTCGGGAATCACGCCGATGATCTCACCTCCGCGTTCGAGCACCGCGTCGGCCAGAATACCCATGAGTCCGACACCTCCCGCGCCGTACACTACACCGATTCCGCGCGCGGCCAAGGTATGGCCCAGAGTTCGCGCCGCCTCCTGATATTCCGTTCGCACCCCTTTAGATGAACCAGCGAAAACGCATATCCGTTTCAAAAAAATTTCCTCCCGACCGGGACGGCGCCCTGGCGGGAGTCGACGTTCTCCGGCTTTTGGTTTTCATCGCAATTTCTTCTCTGATTAGCGTCAGCCATATTACTACCGCTACACTCTCTGCGCCATGAACATCCTGATTTGGAATATCATGCACGGTGGCGGACGCCGGGCAAGCAAAATCGTGCAGTACATTCGCAGCGGAAGTCCCGACCTTATCGTTCTCACGGAATTTCGGGGTACTCCGCCGAGTCGGGAGATCGCCTCCCGAATCGGGGAGATGGGACTGTCCCACCAACTGCGCACAGCATCTGAAAACCATCCGGCCAGAAACGCTCTTCTGCTTGCCTCTCGCTGGCCGCTTGAGCGCGTTCGCTGGAGGAATCCGCCTCAACCCGGACAGCGCCGCCTGCTCGCCCGTGTCCGTGCACCTAGGCCCATTACCGTCACTGCCGTTCACGTGCCCAACCGCGTAAGCGGTATCAAGTATCCCTTTCTTGATGCGCTTTGCGATCTGGCAAGTCGCAGGCGCGGTGGCGACGCCATCGTAGCTGGTGATTTCAACACCGGGCGAATCGGCGAGGATGAAACGGTGAAATGTTTCAACAGGCGCGAAGACGATTTCATGACCACCATGTCGAAAGCGGGATGGGCGGATGCGTATCGTAGCGTTCACGGCCGGAAGCGCGCCTATACCTGGCGCGCCCCCGGGGGTGGAGGGAGTTTCCGGCTGGACCATGCGTTCATCAATCGAAGCGCGCAAGACAGGCTGCTCGACGCACGCATCGATTGGGTGAAGGGGAAACCGAGGCCGCCCAGCGATCACGCCGCATTGTGGATCACGTTGAAAGATTGATTCGGGAAGTTGTAGAACGAGGTGGTTTCTTTTGAACAAAAAGGAGAAGTTCCGTGAGCAAACCCCTTCAGGGCGTCAAGGTATTGGACCTGACCCGCCTCGTCTCGGGCGGAATGTACGGCATGCTGCTGGCCGACGCCGGCGCCGACGTGGTCAAGGTCGAAGCCCCGGGCCAGGGCGACACGCTGCGGGCATGGAACCCGTATTGGTGGAAGGTCTACGGGCGGGGGAAACGCTCCATCACCACGAACCTGGCGAAAACACAAGGCCGGGACCTCATCCGAAAGCTGGCGGCCAAGGCGGATGTTCTCGCCGAGAATTTTTTCGCCGGCAAACTCGAAAACTGGGGACTGGGACCGAACGAGTTATGGAAAGTGAATCCGAAGCTCATCGTCGTGCGGATATCCGGATGGGGACAGGACGGTCCCTATCGCGACAGGCCGGGCTTCGGCACCTTGGTGGAGGCGATGTCGGGTTTCGCCGATATGAACGGCTTTCCTGATTCCCCTCCCCTGGCTCCTCCCCAGCCACTTGCGGATATGACGGCGGCACTTCAGGGCGTCGCCTCCACCATGTTCGCGCTCTACCACCGCGACGCTCTGGGAGGCGGGAGGGGACAGACTATCGATCTGGCGCTTTACGAACCGTTATTCACGATGCTGGGTCCACAGGCGGCCCGCTATCTCATCGAAGGGAAGAAGCGTCCCCGCCTGGGTAACCGCTCCGAGAACTCGGCACCCAGAAACATCTATCCCACGAGCGACGGGAAGTGGGTAGCGATTTCCGCTTCCACCCAGCCGATGTATGAACGCCTCGCCCGCGCCCTGGGGCGTGATGATCTCATTTCCGACGAGCGGTTCTCGAACAACGAGACGCGTGTTGTAAACCAGGATGCGCTCGATAAAATAGTGGCCGATGCCATAGCAAAATGCAGTTGCGATGAGAACATGGAACTTTTCAACGCGGGTGGTGTAACGGCGAGCCCCGTCTACGACATCGAAGACATTCTGGCCGATCCCCATTTTCAGGCGAGAAATCTGGTGCGCCATGTGCCGGACGCAGATTTCGGTTCCGTGCCCATGCAGGGCGCTTTCCCGAGCATGTCGGAGACGCCCCTCGATATTGCCTGGACAGGGCCGGCCCTGGGGGAGCATACCGAAGCGATTCTCAATGAATGGCTGGGCATGAAGCCTCCGGAAATCGAACGTCTGCGGAACGAAGAAGTGCTGTAAAGTTACCCCCTGGAGAAAAGAATCACGGACGCCGCGGCGAAGACGACGCCCACCCCTTTCCTCAATGTCAATTTCTCCTTGAGGAAGATGATGGCGAGCACCCCGGTCAACACGAAGCTCAACTGGGCGATTGGAGCCACGACGACCGCCTCGCCATAGGTGAACCCCACGGCGATCGCCACGTAGCTCGACGAGGTGAGCACGCCGCACACGAAAGGCAGCCAGAGTGGGACGCCGCTTTTGGGAAGCGGGTTTTTTTGCAGGAACGCGAAGGGCACGGCCATGCAAAAAACGCCCACGCTTTGCGTGGCCGTCATCATGGCCGGTTTGGCTCCCATCCCCAGGCCCAGTTTGTAGAAAAGCCCGATAACCCCGAACATGCACATGGCGGAGATCGCTAGGACGATGGAACGCCTGTCCCCGACGGACGCCGCCAGGCCGCTGCCGCCGGCCATCACAGCGAGAGCCGCCAGGAGGAGGGCGGTGCCCTTGATGAGATTTACACTTTCGCCCAGGAAAAAAATGGTGAGGGCGGCCGTGACCGCGAAATTGAGGCGGACGATCGGCACGAGCGCCACTGCCTCGCCCCGTCTCAATGCGAGCAGGACGAACAAAAACGCGGTAAACGCCAAAATCCCGTTGATGAACCCGAATAAAAGACCCGGATTCCAAAGCAATTCATTGCGATAATAGGCTAGGCCGAACGCGTTGGGCAGATACGCCATGTTTTGCAGGAACATGAAGGGCCCGCTCCGTATATCCCACTGCTGGCCCCATTTGTAGAGAAAGTCATTGACGCCGAGAAAGCACAGCGACATGAGCGCGAAGGTGACTTCTGGCGGCATACGCGACTCCTCGGCGCGGACATCCCTGCTCGCCACGCGCGTTTTTGAATGATGGGGGGATGAAAGCACCCTCGATTCAGGGAAACTCCACAGGACAGGCTTTAAAAATCGAAAAAATGATACGACCCGCACTCCGGTGTGTCAACGTGATGGATGGTGGCGAATGCCCCCTGTTTTCTGCGATACGGACACCTTGGCGTAACCCTCTTGGCGGAAAACGTGCTATTTTGGCTTCCGGAAACCGGATAAAACCGTTGCAACCGGAAAACCTGAGTGTTTGCTTTCATCTTTTTCAACGAGGAGCCGGGGGGTTGGGTCGTGAATATCCACTTCGCCCGATTGTCGGCGTAGGAGCCATCATTCTCGATAGCGATAACGTCCTCATCGTCCGGAGGGGGAAACCCCCCAAAATGGGTGCCTGGAGCATTCCCGGCGGTGGTGTCGACTTGGGGGAAGACCTCAAGGAGGCCTGCTTGCGAGAGGTGAAAGAAGAAACCGGCCTGGAAGTGGAGGTTCTCACAGAAGGAAAGGTTCTGAACCGTGTTACCCGGGACGAATGGGGGCGCGTGCAGTTTCATTACGTGCTCATTGATTTCGTGTGTCGGCCCACCGGGGGTGTGCTACAGGCGGCGAGCGATATTTCCGAAGCCAGGTGGGTTCCGTTAAGTGAAATATCCGGACTGCGCCCCATGACGAGCGGGACGGCGGAATTCATACTGGAATCGGTTGCTGCGCTTCAACAGTCATCAAGCCGGAAAAACCGGGAAATCACATGAAAAACGGCGGAGAAAAACAACCTTCGAGCGAACGACTCGTGGCTTTGTTCTTGCGCCTTGCCGCGCGCGAACTCCAAACGCCCGCCTCTCGCCTGAATGACAGGTTCTTCACCTTGGCTGAGGAATCTGACCCATGGAAGGCACGGGAAGAAATTCAGGATCTATCCGAAAATATTCATCGCCTCAGCCGCCTCATCGAAACGCTCGCCGATGCCGCCGATATCGAAGCAAAGCGCGTAGGCCTTGAAAGCGACGAAGTCAATCTCGCGCATCTGTTCAGCGAGCGCATCGGCAAACGGCTCTGGAACTTCCCTTCCTTTCGGTTCTTGCCAGAAATGCCGTCTCGGCTCGACATTTGCGGCGACAGGACGAGGCTCAATTTCCTCATCGACGATCTGCTGGATGCGGCTATTCACATCGCGCCCGAAGGCGGAACCATCCACGCACTTCTCGCGAGGGAAAACGAAAGGATTGTTTTGTCGACCACCAACCGTGATGCGGAGATCCCGCCCTTTTCCACCAGTTCGTTTATCGACTGGATGGCGAAAGACCTCGAAAATCCGGGCGCGCTGAGGGGAATCGGAATCGGTCTGTACCGAAGCCATCTCACCGCCCTCATGCTAGGCGGACGCCTGGAACTTACGACCCCTTCCGAGGGCGGCGCATCCTTCACCGTCGAGTTCCCGGCCAGTCAATCACAACGCTCCAGTCTTTCATAGGAATCCATCTACATGACTGAAATGAAACGAATTTCCGAAGAAGCGCTCGTGGATTTCGCCACGAAATGCATTGTGGTCTTGGGGGCCACAGAGGAACGCGCCAGGGTGACGGCGAAAATCCTCGCTGCGACGGATATGCGCGGAATTTCAAGCCACGGCGTAGCGGGCGGGACGGGTTTGCGCGAACTCGTCGAGCGCATTCGGAAAGAGGCCATCGACCCGAAAGCCGAACCGATTGTCGAGCGAAACGAAAACTGGGCCGTCGCCACCATGGACGCGCAAGCCGGCATCGGCCCGGCGGCGGCGATGGATGCGACGCACCTCGCGGGCGACTTGGCGGAAGAGTACGGCATCGGAAAGGTCTACCTGCACAACGCGAACCATTTCGGGGCGGCTTGCGTGTATGTGGAGGCACTTATCGAACGGGGTCTCGCCGGCCGCGCCACGTGCACCTCTGGTGCATGGATGAAGCCTTACGGGGGAAACAGGATTCGGCTGGGTACGAACCCCATCGCCTGGGGAGTGCCGGCAGGAGATCGAGCCATCGTCATCGACGTGGCTACTACGCAGCGCGCCGTAAGTCCCGCCATTCGCGCCAGTCGCGCAGGCGAAGCGATTCCACCCGATTATTTTCTGCACGAAAACGGTGAGGTCATCTCTGGTCACGTTCCGTACGACGAACTCATCAAGGGCTCCGTTCTGCCACTGGGGGGAACGCAGTTCGGTTACAAGGGCTCCGGCCTCGCCGTGCTGGTGGATCTGGACGGCGTCATTGGTGGTGGTTCAACGCAGCACATCCCGACGCTGCGTGTCCAGCCCGACGCTCGCATCACGCAAACGATAGAATCCTGGAGGCTGGACGTGCTCTATCCATTGGAGGATGCGAAAAAGCGTCTGGCCGAGGCG
This sequence comes from bacterium, assembly GCA_965200245.1. Lineage (GTDB taxonomy): Bacteria > UBA8248 > UBA8248 > UBA8248 > UBA8248 > Bin107. Next base: position 1,490,604 of record CBDATS010000004.1, read on the forward strand.
GTTCGGGACATCAAAAGCTGCGGAGGCCCTGAGATGCTGCTTCCGGGAGAGCGCGAGGCGAACAGGAGAGCGGATGCGGAGAAAAACGGCATTCCCTATGAAGCCAGCCAGCGTGATACGCTCGAAATGATAGGAGGGTGGCTGGGCGTCGCACCGCCCGAATCCATGTAACGGAATTCATCTGCCGTTTCAGGCCATCGGCCCGGGAGCACTCGCCGGAGCCGCGGTCACTAATCATCCTCTAGGCGTTTCGCTCCAGGCGAACGGTTTCTATCTGTCGCTCGTTGGCCGATTCTACGGTGAGGGTCCAGTCCTCCAGGGATATATGCTCGCCCTCTTTCGGGATGCGTTCGAACTGTCCCAGAAGGTAGCCCGACAACGTCTCGTAGTCCCCATCGGGTAAGGGTAATTTGAGCGTCTCGCGCACATCCTCTACCTCCATGCGGGCATCGACGAGGTAATGCCTCTCACCCAGCTTGTGGTGCTGGCGAACTTCGTCGATGTCGTATTCATCGGCGATGTCACCCACGATCTCTTCCACAAGATCCTCCATTGTCACGATGCCGGTGCAGGCCCCGTATTCATCCACCACCACGGCCATCTTGTCCTTCCGGCTCATCAACTCATCAAGGAGGCGGTCAGCCGGCTTTGTCTCCGGCACGAAATAAGCGCTTCGAATGAGGCCACCCTTGTCCTTTAGGCGTCCGGCGGTGTCGGGTCCCAACCCGAGAATGTCCCTTGTATGAACGACGCCGACGATATGGTACAGGTTTTCCCTGTAGATCAGGATTCTCGAGTGGCCGTCGTCTTCGATCTTCTGGATCACTTCTTCCACCGTGCCTTCCTCATCCACCGCCGATAGGTCCACGATGGGCACGAGCACGTTTTCCATGTCCAATTCGCTGAACGTGAAGATGCGGCCTATCATCTGACGCTCGAGGACCTGCACGTCACCTTCGCTTTGCTCCTCCATCAGCGACTCGAGTTCCTTGCGGGTGACAAACGGGGTGCTCTCCCCGTCGCGTTTTCCCAGTCCCAAGGCGGTGCCGATGAGTGTGCTGATGAGCCACACCAAAGGATATATGATCAGCCTGGCGCACCAGACGACACGCGCCAGCAAAGGGGCAAGTGTGTCGGCGCGAGCCTGGCAATAGCCCTTGGGAACCACCTCGCCGAACACCACGAGAAGAGGAATCACGAGGGCGACCGAGAGCACCTCTCCATAAGCAGGACCGACAAAATTGATGGCCGTTATGGTGGCTAGGGAGACGTTCGTGACGAAACTCGCGTTATGGCAGGTGAGAATCGTGCCCATGAGCCATTCGGGTTTTTCCAGTAACTGCAGGGCGATATCCGCGCCTTTGTTCCCTTCCTCCGCCCTGGCCCGCAGGCGGGCACGATCTGCGGAAACGATGGCGATCTCCGCACCAGAGAACAACGCCTCCGCCAAGAGGAGGAGCAAACCGACGATGATGACCGGGAAAATATCCAATTCAGGAATCCTCCCGCCTTCGCGCGCGCACCTGAAGGACCCGGGCACCGCTCGTCTCGGTCACCGTGAATTCCACGTTCCCCAGACGAACCCACTCGTTTACTGAAGGCACACGACCCAGCATCGTGAAAACTGTGCCGCCCAGCGTATTTGCCTCTTCGTAATCGGGAAGTTCCCATCCGCTCACCGTCGAGAATTCCGCCAGGGGAACGCGGCCATGACACAGGAATGAATTCTCGTCTTCCTGTTCGATCCAGGTTTCTTCGACTTCCTCGTGTTCGTCCTTGATCTCGCCGAAAATCTCCTCGAGAAGATCCGTCATCGACACCAGGCCGAGAGTGCCGCCAAACTCATCCTGAACGATGGCGATGTGGGTTCGCTCATGTCGGAACTGACGAAATAGGCGATCAAGCTTCATCCCGCCTGGGACGATGAGCGGGGCGCGCAGCATCTGTTTCGTCAGACGCTCCTCGGGGCTGAAATTTCTTCGGCCTGCCTGGCGCAGAAAGTCCTTGACATACAAAATGCCCACTATCTGATCCCGGTCTCGCTGGAAAATCGGAATGCGCGAATGGGTTGCCGTGCGGACGTGCTCGATCACTTCCACGACGGGCAGGTTCATCTCCCAGCATTCCAGATCCGTGCGTGGCACCGCCACGTCGGACACGGTCTTATCGTGGAAACCGAACACGTTGTGAATGAGTTCGCGCTCGCCTTCTTCGAGTTCGCCTTCGGCGTGGCCCGCATCCACGAGGTGGAGGAATTCATCTTCCATCAAGATGCTTTGAGGATCCCGTGAGGGAGATCCCATCAGGGAGAGTACGCCGTTCGCCACCTGCAGGAATATCCACCGCAGCGGAGAAATGAAGCGCGCGAAAACGGATATGGGAGTCGCCAGAAATCGCGAGAATCGCTCCGGATACCGGGCCGCCAGGGATTTGGGCGTAATCTCGCCGAATATCATGAGCAGCGGCGTCATGAACACGGGAGCGAGCCACCTTTTCCCGGGTTCCAGATAAGCCACCACGACGCCCGTGAACAGCGCGGAGGAGGCGATGTTCACGACTTCGTTTCCCATCAATATGGAAGTAATCAGCCGCCTGGGCCTGTCGAGAAGGTCGGATATCCGCTCGCCTGCCCCGCCCTCGCGGCGCATGGTGCGCACCTTGGGGCGTGGCAGGGAGAAAAGGGCCGTCTCGCTGGCCGAGAAGCCTGCAGAGCAAAGCATGAGGAAGACGAAGGCGGCGAGCCGGAATAGCAGGTCGGCATCCATCAGTCCGAGCCTCCCGGCTGATTATGGTGAAAATGTATTTGCCCCGGTGGTTCAGGGTCAGGTTCTTCCACTACCATGAGGCTGTCAATCTCCTTAAATAATTCCGAAATGCTGGGCCGATGTCCTCGCGCTGTAGGGCGAACTCGACTGTCGCTTCCAAATAGCCCAATTTGTCGCCCGCATCATATCGCTGTCCCGCATATTCATAGGCGTAGAGACGGGTCTGAGCCAGCAGACCCCGCAACCCGTCGGTGAGCTGGATCTCCCCTTTCGCATCCGGCTTCACGCGTTCGAGGATCGGGAAAATCTCGGGCGGCAAGACGTAGCGTCCGATGATTGCGACATTGGAGGGCGCATGTTCAGGTTCGGGTTTTTCGACCATCCCCTTGAGTGGCGTGACGCCGGGCGCTGGAGAGGGTTCGCCGGAAGGATCGATGATGCCGTATTTCGAGAGTTCGCTTTTCTCGACCCGCACTCCTGCGATCACACCACCGCCGTGCGCGTCGAACACCCGCACCAACTGGCCGATGACAGGCTCTTCGCTCCGGATGACGTCATCGGATAAAATGACGGCGAACGGCTCGTCTCCCACGACCGGCCTGGCGCACAGGACAGCATGACCCAGACCCAGCGGGCGTTTCTGGCGAATGGACGTGATGCGGGCTTTTTCCGAGATTTCCTCCACCACGGCCAACAGCCTCTCCTCGTTCCTGTCTCGCAGGTAAGTTTCCACCTCGAAGGCGACATCGAAATGGTCCACCATCGAGACCTTCCCGCGCCCGGTGATGAAAACGATCTCCTCAATACCGGCATCCAGGGCCTCCTGTACGCCGATCTGGATTTGAGGGACGTCCACAATGGGAAGCATCTCTTTCGGGATCACCTTGGTGGCGGGCAGAAACCGCGTTCCGAGCCCCGCTACCGGAAAAACAGCCTTGCGAACCCGGCTCATGAGAAAGTTCCCATGAGAAAGAAAATGTGTCGGTGCGAATGAATGCGTAACATTTCTCTTCGATCATAGAAAAATGAACAAACGGAGGTCAAGGTTGCTTTTCGCGCGCGAGCATCTGCTCGAACGCATCCTCATCGAGTATCTCGATACCGAGCCTTTCCGCGTTCTTGAGCTTTGAACCCGGGCCTTCACCCGCGACGAGATAGTTCGTGTTCTTGCTTACCGATGAACTTATCCGTCCGCCCAGCGCCTCGATGTCCGCCTTCGCCTCACTCCGCGACCTTCCCGATAGCGTCCCGGTGAGCACGAAGGAAAGTCCCGAAAACGCTGCCTCGCTGGAATTGTCCACAGCCGCCTTTTGGGGTGTCTGGGGTTCCACACCCGCCAGGAGAAGTTTGTCTACCATCGCCCTGGACTTCGGGTCCGAAAAAAACCGCACGATTCTCTCTGCCACCTGGGGGCCCACCTCGTGAACCGAGACGAGCGTTTCCGTATCTGCGCGGGATAATTCCTCGATGCTGCCGAACCTTTCCGACAGGACTTCCGCGATGTGTTCTCCCACGTGGCGGATGCCCAGAGAATAGATGAAACGTGCCAGGGCCGGTTTTTTCGCCCTGTCGAGTGCCCCGATCAAATTTTCGGCCGATTTCGCTCCCATGCGCTCTAGGGATGCGAGTTGCTCCTTCGAAAGGGAAAAGAAATCCGCTGGCTCGTTCACCAGGCCCGAGTCCACCAACTGGTTCACGAGTTTCTCGCCCAGTCCGTCCACATCCATCGCGCGCCTGGAAGCGAAATGCCGGAGACTTTCGCGCAGGACGGCCGGACAAGCCGGGTTGGGGCAACGCACTACCGCTTCTCCCTCCGTACGCTCGGCGGGCGTTTTGCAAATCGGACATTCCGCGGGCATGGGGACGACCTCGGCATCGGGAGGCCGCATTTTCTTGATGACCGCTACGACTTCCGGGATGACGTCGCCCGCGCGCTGGATGAGCACGTAATCTCCTTTTCGCACGTCTTTCCGCTGCATCTCGTCTTCGTTATGCAGGGTGGCGCGCGTGACCTCGACGCCACCCACACGCACCGGATTCATCAGTGCCACGGGAGTGATGGCGCCCGTGCGCCCCACCTGGAAGACGATGTCTTCCAGGTGGGTCGTTTCCTGTTTCGGGGGAAATTTATATGCGATGGCCCAGCGGGGCGCGCGTGAGGTGGAGCCGAGTTCGTTTTGCAACTCCATGGAATCTACTTTGAGCACCACGCCGTCTTGCTCGTAGGGAGCATCCTCGCGGCCCCTGAGTAATTCCTCGTAAAATCCCACCGCCTCGCGCAAATTCGCGCACTTGCGCCATACCGGACTCACTGGTAGCCCCCATTTCGGCAGGGTCTCCAATAAATGTGATTGGCTGTTAAACGAAAAACCCTCCACTTGCCCCACGGCGTAGAATGCCACGTCGAGAGGTCGTGTGGCGGTGATTCTCGAGTCGAGCTGACGCAGCGAACCTGCCGCCGCGTTGCGCGGATTGGCGAAGGGAGGCTCTTCCTTTTCGAAACGCTCGCGGTTGAGCCTCTCGAATCCCTCAAGATTCATGAACACCTCTCCGCGCACAGCCAGATACGCCGGAGGTGCAGGATCTTTCTCGTCGGCGTGGAGGCGAAGCGGGATGCCCCGTACCGTTTTGAGATTTTGTGTGATGTCCTCTCCGCTGATTCCGTTCCCCCGCGTTCCACCCGAATGGAAGGAACCGTATTGATAAATCACCTCTACCGCCAAGCCGTCGAGTTTCGGTTCGCATGTAACGTCGAACGCTTCGAGGTTCCTGTCGTAGGTCTGCAGGAGAAATCGCTTCGCGCGTTCCTCGAAGGCGGACACCTCTTCTGCCGTGGCGGCATTCTCGAGGCTTCTCATCGGCGGGTCGTGATGAAAGGCGCCAAACGAATCTAGCGGCGGCGCGCCAACACGCATCGTAGGAGAATCCGGCGAGATGAGAGCGGGATATTGCTCCTCAAGTGCCTGCAACTCGCGCATCATCCGGTCGTATTCTGCATCGGAAATCACCGGGTCGTCATGCACATGGTAGCGAATGTTGTGGTCGTGGAGATCACGCGCCAGAGTTTGCGCGCGCTCTGCGTTTTCGGGAGGTATGATCGGTTCTTTCATTTTCAGGGTACGCAAAACTTCCGCAGGTGCTCAGAGCGATTCGAAGCGCTGTCGGGCAGTGGCCGCCGCGCTCGAATCCGGATATTTGGCAATTACCTGGCCGAGCAACTCACGTGCACTCGCGCGATCATCGATGTTCAGAAACGAGAGTGCTTCCAGAAGCAGGGCTTCCGGTGCCTTGTCCCCATTGGCGTAATCGACCTGCACCTTGTTGAACGCCAGAATGGCGCGTTCGAAATTCTTCTCCTGATAGTAGGACTGTCCTATCCAGTACTGCGCGTCGTCCGCCAACTCGTGCGTGGGATAATTGTCGATAAACGTATCCAAAAGGCTGCGCGCCTTCGCGTAATTTCTTTCATCGCGCAAGACGCGAATTGCCCGTGTGTAGTCCTCTTCGGGGTCAGGAAGTTTGGGCACAGGTTTAGCCTGCGGGGGCCGGTTCACGGGCTCTTTGGATATGACCACGACGCGCTCGCCTGCGGCAGGCTGGCCCACAGGCTGGGTGCCCGTGCTCGCCGGCAAACCTGCCGATACAACCCGCCCGTCCCCGGCAGGAACACCCAGGGGAGACATCCGGGACGGCGAGCCCGCCGGCGTCACGACAACCTCCGCTTTTTTCTTCGTCGCCTGAACGGGAGGTTTTGAGCGCAACAGGCTCAACTCTTTTTCGAGTTTATCGATTCTCTCTTGGAGTTTCGCGATTGTTTTTCCGGCTTTTTCGAGAGATTTCTCGGAATCCTTTCGCGCGCGTTCGACCTCGTTCGTGACCCCCTGAATGGCCTCTCGCGCTTCCTCGATGCGTTGCTCCTGGTTTTGCATCCCGCGCCTGAGACCTTTGAGATTTGCCTCAATGGCAGCAACGTCGATCGATGGATTCTGGGTACCAACCTGAGCCGCCGGCGCGGGAGGCGGTGTACCGGAATCTCCTGCCGGAGAATTCGTATCCGGGCAACCGATCAAAAAAAAGGAAAACACCACCAAAGAGAAAGGCCTGAGTCCGGATGCCTGAAAAGTTTTCATGAAGAAAAACTCCCCGGCGGCATCTGCCGCCGGGGAATCCTTTTTGATACGCAGGACAGCCGAACGGCTAGTTCATACCCGCCGGAATACCGCCGATGATGTTGAACTTCGCCCGGCGATTCTTGGCCCATCCCGCTTCGTTGGAGCGTGAATCGGCCGGACGTTCCTCGCCATAGCTTACCGTATCGACCCGGGAAGCCTTGACCCCGAGCGAAGCGAGATAATCCTTGGCGCTCTGCGAACGTCTGTGTCCGAGCGCGATGTTGTATTCCACCGTTCCACGCTCGTCGCAATGTCCTTCAATCTGCACTCGAAGGCTGGGATATTCCTGCAGGAAGCGAGCCTTGGCGTCCATGATCGAACGCATATCAGAACGGATCTCGGACTTGTCAAAATCGAAGTAGACCAGATGGTTTTCAAACCTGGTCAAGGCACGTTTGAAGGCGGCGCGACGGCGCTGCCTCTCGAGCATGCTTGTGTCTTCCTGCATCTTGGTTGGTTTGGGAGGTTGCGGCTTTCTCGCCATGGGAGGAGGTGGTTTGGGCGCCGGCAGTTCTTCTACCTCCGGCGTATGTTTCACGCAGCCTACCGTGAATACGAGTAACAAACCCATCAACAAGGATTGATAAGACTGAATACGGCCCGATAACGACATGCAAACACCCCCCCCTCGCAGTCTTTGGTTCGTATATGTTCAGAGCGAGAAGTAATTTTTAATACGGGGCGGAGAGCCTTCCCCCTCTCGGATTGCTCCACAACCGAACATCATGAATTATAAAGGGTGGATGCGTGATGAGCAAGTCCAATTCGTGCTTTTTCGAGAGATATTTCCCGGATTCAGTATTTTATCTGGACATTGGCGACCAGGCGGGTTCCTGTCCGGGTTGAAGTCGCTTGAGTTGCGTGCCGGCGGAGGTCATCACATACACATATTTCCTGCCACTCCTGTCCGAGGAGAAGGTGATATGCCGGCCATCCGGAGACCAGGTGGGCGATTCGTTGCGCCCCTGACTGCCGGTGAGGCGACGCATGTCCCTGCCGTCGATGTTCATGGTGACGATATCTATTTCCTTGCCTTTCTTGATGCGGCTTGTCAGAGCGATTCTGTCCCCCCGGGGACTCCACTCGGGTTCGGTATTGTATTTTCCGCTGAACGTGATTCGTTTCGGGCTGGAGCCGTCCGAGTTCATGACGTAGATGTGGGGATTCCCTGAACGGCTCGAGGTGAAGGCGATTTTCTTGCCGTCCGGCGAGAAGGTGGGAGATACGTCGATGCCGAAACTTCTCGTGATCCTCCTCTTCACGCGAGTGCGCAGGTCGTAGCGGAAAATCTCGTAGTTTCGCCTTACGAGTTCGGCGAAAGCGAAGTATCGCGAATCTGGAGAAAAAGCACCTCCGACGGCCTGTGCGCGGGAAGAACTCACCTTGAACTCGCGTGCGCCGTTTGTTGGCAGAAGGAAAACGCCGGGGGGGGTGGACTTGAACGATGAATATGCTATCCATCTCCCGTCCGGAGACCACGCGGGCGCATTGTTTCCCATGCCGTTGCGCGTTACCCGCCTGAGTTCTGCGCCGTCCCAGTCCATGATGTATATCTTTCCGCGATCCTTGAGCGAACGTCTTGATACGAATGCGATCTGGGTGTCGAACACCCCCTTCTCGCCAGTGTAACGTTCGATCACCGCGTTGGCGAAACGGTGGGCCAGCAAGCGCCATCCGCTTTTGGGATAACGGTACCGCTTGCCCAGTTCCTGTGCGGAGCGAAGTGTATCGTAGAGATAAACTTCCGCCGTGATGGTGTTTTCCGAAATGATGTAGCCGCCCTTGATGAGGGCCTCCACCTTGACCACCTTGCTCCATTGGGAGAAGCGCTGTTCGTCCCTTCGAATCCCGGTGCGCAGGGGATTCTCCAGATAACCCTTGCGGTCGGGAATGAAGAACAGGCCGCTGCGTTTGAGATCTGATTCGATGACCTGCGCGATCTTGAGTCCCAGCGGGTCACGCGCTCCTCTAAGGGGGCGAAACTCGGGTGCCGCCAACCGTATCTTTTTGGCGGTCGGGGAGTAGATGTCGATGAACACGCGCTGGGCATCCGCGGCTTGCGGGCAGGAGAACAACATGGTGATGAGGAATATCGCCCATCCGATCATACGAACCTCCCGCTTGTCTGATTCGCTTTGAATTTTTTTTCGCATCAACGGCAAAAATCCTTTCCGCAGAACCGGAAACCGAGCAAAAGCCAGTTTTCCTTTATCGTGACGGGCGGCTTGGGGAGGGAAGGCTCGGCGGCCCGCTCCACGGCGCGAAGCGCCGCTTGATCGTAAGTATGATTTCCGCTGTAGCGCACGATCCGCAAATTACGGCAATTTCCTTGCCGATCCACGTCAATCGTGATGTCGGTCTTGAGGCGACTCAAATCGGCGGTGCCTGGCGGTACCGTCCAGAAACCCCGAATGCGCTCGGCCAGAAGCCCGTAATATCGCTCCGCATCCGTTCGCGCCACACCGCCTGTGCCGCCCGCGCGACTACCGCCCCCTTGGCCGTCGCCTCCCCCCTCGCCTGCATATCCTTTCAAGGGTGCGCGGGCCTTGGGCGCCAGATCGGCTTTCGCCAGGCGATCATCGCTCTTCCGGTTGTCGCGCGGGCGCTTTTCGTTCGGAGTCGGTTTCTTCTTTGCATCTTTCTTGAAACGCTCGCGCCAGCGTTTTGCGCGCGCGCGGCGCTCCTGTATCCGTTTGAGACGCGCCTCGCGAACGCGGTCGAGCTTTTTCTTCCGAACTGTTCTTTTGCTTTTCTTGTTCTTGTCTGTCTTGATGCGTCGCACTTCCTTGCGAGGTTTTTTCTTCTTGACGATCTTTTTCTTTTTGACCTTGACGGGTGCGGATTTCTTCTCGGGCGCCGCTATCTTTCTCGTTCCCTCGTCCGGCCCTTTTCGGGGAACGGGTGCCTTCATATCTTCAGGCCGATCGCCGGATTTCCCCCGTGCCGAACCGCCCGGTATCTCATTTGCACCCACCAGGCTGACGGCCGTTCCACCTCCGAAAAACCTGTATTGCGGCTGAGAGGGAGCCAGGTTCACCCAGACGAAGAGCGAAACGTGCAAAACGACCGAAGCTGCCAACGCCCTGAGGAAGCGGCGATCGCGAAGCAGACCACTGCCTTTTCCGTTCGCGTTCCGAAGAATTCCGCCCGTGCGGGCCGATTTCGTTCCTGATGAATTGGAATCTTGAGAAAACGGAGATTTGTTATTCATGATATCACTGACTTCTCAGCGTCTGCGCCGCCCGCCCCGAGAGGATTCCAGGGGGTCGGTCACCATGTTAAGGCGGTTTATGCCCGCTGCGCGAATGATGGCCATGACTTCCACCACTTCACCGTAGGGAACCGCGCGATCCGCTCTGAGAAAGATTTCCTTGCGTTGCCTGTTTTTGAAGAGCGCCGTGAGCTTCTCCTTGAGTTCGGAAGCAGCTAGTAGATTATCATTTATATACATGTCCCGTTTTTTGTCCAACGTGATGATGACGGCGTCCTCGGCCACGCTCGCCTTTGCTGCCTGTACCTGCGGCAAATCCACGTTCACAGCTTGGTTCTGGGTTTCTAGCAGGGGTGCCGTGACCATGAAAATCACCAGCAACACCAACATCACGTCCACGAGGGGGGTGACGTTGATGTCCGAGATGCTCGAACCCCGGTTCAGTTTAACGGCCATGGCAGAATCCGCTTGTCATACGTCATAAACGCATAAAATGGCGGCCGACCAAGTTGAGGAAGTCCGCCGTAAAGATTTCGATTTCATCCGCGATCACCTTCACGCGACTCTGGAAGTGGTTGTAGGCGATTACGGCGGGGATGGCGGCCAAAAGTCCGAGCGCCGTTGCGATGAGCGCTTCGCTGATACCCGGGGCAACGACGGCGAGTCCGGCAGAGCCCCTCGCTCCGATTTCGCGGAACGAATTCATGATGCCCCACACCGTGCCGAACAAACCGATGAACGGCGTGGCACTCGCCGTGGTTGCAAGGAAGGTCAGCATACGCTCAAGCCGGCCCACCTGTTCGTTCGCCGCACGCCTCAGCGCGCGCTCGACGCTCTCCACTCCCGTCATTTCCGAGGTGAGAACGTTCGAATCCGCCTCCCCGTCACGGGCGCGCGTTTTCAGCACCTGTTCGGCTTCCTGATAACCCGCGGCGAACACATCTCCCACCGGGCTGCCCTCGTGCTCGGCGAGTTCCCCATAGAGTCTGTCGAGGCGCTTGGAGCGCCAGAACGCATCGACGAACGACGCCGAGCGACGCCTCGCTCCTCGAAGCTCCCAGAATTTCCAGATGATGATGGCCCATGAAGAGAGCGAGAAGAAAACGAGCACCAGCAGAACGAAAAAAACCATGCCGCCCGATTGGGTGGCGAGGGTAATGATGTCCATTTCTTCTTGTGCTTGAAGCGGCGCGAGCGGCGCAGTTTCACCCGTAGGTGTGGCGGCCGCAGCCAAAATCGGGAGCAAGACGGTTCTCCTTGCGGGCGGGATCTACAGTATCGCCCTTTCCTTGGTTTCCGTCAATCCAAAAAGGTCCGGTGCAAATCATTGACATCACCTTGAAAGGCCGGTGATAATGAGTCTCCCGCCCGCCCCTGGAGGCGTAGTCCGCAGTGGACGTTCATGAGGTCAAAGCCGCCATATCGAAGTTGATCGACGATGAGGCGGACGCGCTTTGGGTGCTCTCTCTGGAGATTCACAGGGATCCGGAACTGAGCCTCGATGAACACCGCGCGGCAGAACGTCTGTGTACCTACCTGGAGAGCAACGGTTTCGACCTCATGCGGGGTTTGGCGAACCTGCCCACCGCGTTTCGCGCGCAACGGCCCGCCGCGGACAGTGAAAAACCATCCGTATCGTTTCTTTCTGAATACGACGCGCTGCCCGGCCTCGGGCACGCCTGCGGGCACAACATTATCGGGGTGGCCAGCGCGGCAGCGGGCGTCGCGCTCAAGCAGGTGCTCGGCCCCGAATATGGTGGCGTCACCGTTTTTGGCACGCCCGGAGAAGAAGGCGGGGGTGGCAAGGCCCTGATGGTGCAAGCCGGCTTGTTCCGGGAAGTGGACGCGGCGATGATGGTGCACCCATCGGGCGAGACCAGGGTAAACGTCGATTTTCTGGCGCTCTCGGAACTTCGCTTCCGTTTCAGGGGACGTGCCGCCCACGCCGCAGCCGCGCCCGAACAGGGTATCAACGCGCTCGACGCTCTTGTCGCTACGTTCAACGCCGTCTCGCTGCTTCGCCAGCAACTGTCCCGGGGGGATCGCGTGCACGGCGTCATCACCGATGGCGGGGAGGTACCCAACATCATCCCCGAGAAAGCAGCCGCGTGGTTTTTCGTGAGGAGCGAAACCATGGAGGGGCTCGATGCGCTGCTTGCGCGGGTCATCGCCTGTGCGGAAGGGGCGGCACTTGCCACCGGGGCGGAACTCGATACGGAGAAAAATCCCATCACCTACGCCCCTATGCGGGTCAACCATCCCCTGGCGGCGCTGTTCCTCAAGAACCTGAACAGGATCGGTGTTCACGAACCGGATTTGGCTCCGCCCCTGCGGATGGGATCGTCCGACGTGGGAAACGTGAGCCAGCAAACACCCACCATTCATCCGCAAATCCAGATGGTTCCCGCAGATGTTTCCGCACATACGCCCGAGTTCGCCCAGGCATCGGCGGGAGCGGAGGGCCGGCGTGTTCTGCTCGCCGGAGCCAAGGCGCTCGCAATGACGGGGGCGGACTTTCTTCTAGATGAGGGGGCGCGCAAGGCCGTTCAGGCTGAATTCGAGCACCGGGGGGGATGAAAATCCATAAACATATAATCGACACGAAACCACGATCCTGCATTGTCGCCTTGCTCGGTTTGTTTCTGCTCCCGACACTCGTATTTGCTGCAGAAAAAGAAAGTTCTGTGCACACGGCGAAATCATCGCACAAAACAGAAGCCGTGCGTCCGAGCCTGCCCGCAAAAATCGAGAAACTCCTGGCCAGGAAGCGATACGGGGAACTCATCCGATCGCTGCGCCGGGAGAAAACGCTCCTTGGAGACAGGCGTTTTTTTCTGCTGGGCCACGCCCACCTGAAACTCAAGCAGTTTCGTCCGGCGGTCAAAGCGTTCCAAAAAGCGCTCAAGGAAACGCCCGCGCTCGAGAACTATTCGCTCCTGTTTCTGGCGAAAGCCGCAATCGGAGCAAAGGATAATGCCACCGCCCGGCGCGCGCTCGAAAAACTCGTCAAAAAAGGAAAAAAAGCGCCCGAACCTTCTTTCGTCTATGAAGAGCTGATACGTATACACCGAGCGGAAAAGCAGCCCCTGCGCGGGGCGAAGGTCGCCAAGCGCTACCTTCTCCTGTTCCCGAAAAGCTACGAGGCACCCGATTTTCTACTCAGGCGCGCCGAGGCGCTTCGCGCCGCAAAGCGGAACAGAAATGCTGCGCTCGCCTTCCGGGAATTGTGGCGGCGTCATCCCGAACATCCCTATGCGCGGCGGGCGTTAAGACGTTCACTCAAACTCGGAGCCACTCTCTCGCCTCCGCTCAGGAAACCGGGACCCAAAGCCTACTTTGAACGTGCCCGACTCCTGAGAAAGCGCTATCACTTCGAAAAGGCACTGAGAGGCTTCGGGGATCTGAAGCGCCTGTTTCCCAAGGCCCCCTACCACAGGAACATCGTCTTCAACGAGGCGCTCGCGCTGTTTTCCCTGCGGAAAACGAAACAGGCGGATCCTGCGCTCAGACATGCTATCCGTCACTTCGCCCCCGGTGACCCACAGCGTGCGGAGGCGCGGTATTTCCTAGCCAGAAATCATCTGCGCAAAGGAAACCAGCCAGCTTTCGAGAAACAGGCACGCCTACTGCTCAAGGAGAAGAAAAAAGGAAAATGGGCGGCGAAGACGCGCTTCCTGCTCGCCCGCGTATTCGAGGACGATCGCGATTACAAAAAGTCCGCGCGCTATTTCCAGGAGGTGATCGTCAACCACCCGCGCTCGTCCCTCGCACCCAAGGCGCTCTTCCAACTCGCATGGATTCGCTTTCAATCCAGAGACTATCGGGGGGCGCACCGGGGATTCTCCCGGATGAAGACTACCTACCCCGATCACTGGCTGGTCTCCTCCGCCCTCTACTGGGCCGCCGCAGCGGCGGAAAGGACAGGGGACAGGAAGAAAGCGCTCGCCCACTACCGCGCTTGCGCCAGGGAACACCGTCACCGCTATTATGGACAACTCTCCCTGCGGGCCATCGATCGCCTCGCGCGCGCGGGAGGTTCGGACACGCCGAAACCGCCTCCTTTGGGTGAGGTCGGCTACCGCAAATGGCTGCGACCTCCGGCGAAGAGCGCTCCTGTTCGAGAGGCGGCCGCGCTGCTCACCTCCATGGGGTTTCATGAACTCGCTGCCGAGGAGTATCGCCGCCTCGGCGCATCGCCCTATTCGCGCTACCACGCGGCGCACGCATTCACGATGGCGGGCCAGAGCCACCGCGCCATCTACCTCGTCAACAAGTCCTTCTGGAACGCGGTGCGCGCGGGCGGAAGCGATTTGCCGGAAGAGTTCTGGAAGATCGTCTATCCTATCATTGTCAAACGCAGGGAACCCGGAGGGGCGGACCCCTACCTGGTGAACGCCATCATCAGGGCGGAGAGTTCCTTCGACCCGCGTGCGTTCTCTCCTGCCGGCGCGATGGGACTGATGCAGCTCATGCCCGCTACAGGACGCAGACTCGCGAGAAAACACAAAATTCGAATCAAGTCCACGAACGATTTCTTCGATCCCAGGATAAACACCCGGCTGGGTGCGAGGTATTTGGGCGCGCTCATCCGCGATTTCGGCGGCGCACTCGTTCCTGCGATAGCGAGCTACAACGCGGGCCGCAGACCCGTCAAAAGATGGTGGGCAGCCGGACGCAGCAAGCCCATCGAAATCTTCATCGAAGAGATCCCTTACCAGGAAACGAAAAACTACGTGAAAAGGGTGTTGGGCTATTACCACGAATACAAGAGAATCTACGGGAAGCCGAAACGTTCGAAGCGGGGGGAAGCGTCTCCATCATGAGCAACCCCCTCCCTCTTTTGGCCATCGGTCTCATGTCGGGAACTTCCGCCGATGGCGTGGACGCCACCTTGGTCCGGATTTGCCCGGGCGAGCGGGTGCAAGTCGAAACGCTTGGTTTTCACGCCGCTCCCTACCCGGAGAATCTTGATGAACGACTTCTTCTCGCCGCAGGCGGGGAGGGCGCACGAACTGAGGAAATATGCTCGCTGCGCAGGGAGGTGGGAGAAGTCTTCGCCGAAGCCGCGCTCGAAGTGGCCGCGCAAACCGGAACCGGACTACAGGAAATCGACTTTATCGGCAGCCATGGCCAGACGGTGCGCCATCTTCCGGAAGGCATGGAGGAGGTGCGCGGACCGCTGCTTCCGTCCACCTTCCAGATAGGCGACCCCGCCTTCATCACACAGCGCACGGGAATTACATGCGTGAGCGATTTTCGCTCGCGAGACGTGGCCGCGGGCGGCACAGGCGCTCCCCTGACTCCCTGGGCACACCGGATTCTCTTCAGTCGTGAGAACGCCGCGAGCGCCTTCTTGAACTTGGGTGGCATCTCGAACGTCACCTATCTCCCCCCGGCGGGCGAGGAAGGGGTTTTCGGTTTCGATTGCGGTCCTGCGAACATGCCGCTCGACGCCCTCGCGCGGCGTATAACGAACGGGGAGAAAACTTGCGACGTGAACGGTGATCTGGCAGCGGCGGGCTGCGTATGTCCGGAAACCCTGGCCGAATTACGTGGTCATCCATACCTTGAGCGAAAACCGCCGAAAAGCACGGGCAGGGAAACGTTCGGCGAGGCGTTCGTGGAAAAGGCCATCGACCGCATAACCGCGCATGGAGGCGGCACGAAAGACGCCCTCGCTACGCTCACCGCCTTTTCCGCTGCTTGCGTGGCGGATGCGATTCGGGATTTCTTTCCGAAACGTCCGCCGCAAGAGGTGGTGGCCGCAGGAGGCGGCGTCCACAACAAGACCTTGATGCGTTATCTGTGCGCTGCCCTGGGCGATCTCCCGCTCCTTGCAAGCGACGAGCGGGGCGTCTCGCCCGATGCGGTGGAAGCCGTCTGTTTCGCGTTACTTGCATGGGGCACGCTCTCAGGGCAGGCGAACAACCTGCCGGGCGTCACGGGCGCGAAAGAGGAGGTATGCCTCGGCAACATTACGCCGGGTCGGAATTTTACCTCGCTGATGCGGCGCTTTCTCTGTACCGTTTGAGACAGCACGTACACAGGCGGCCCGGAATGCGGCATCATGCTCTCTCGTTCTCAATCTTCAGGAGATGACAAGTGGATGCGGCCATCGAGACGCAAACCGTCTCGCTTACCAGGGAACTGATAGCGATTCCCAGCGAAAATCCCACGGGCGACGAGTTCGCCATGGCGGATCGGATGGAGACGTTCTTTCGGGACATCGGCCTGGACGTCACACGGGAGCGCGTCGCCGAGAGGCGCGAGAACGTGACAGCGGAGCTCACCGGCTCGGGGCGCGGTCCCGCTCTCGTCTTTCTCAATCACATGGATACCGTGCCTGCGGGCGAGGGCTGGACGCGCGAACCGTTCCTGGCCGCCTGTGCAGACGGGAAGATATGGGGCCGGGGAAGCTGCGACATGAAAGGCGGTATTTCCGCCACCCTTGCGGCGATCAGGAGCCTGAAAAAACGAATCGACTCTGGTGCCAGGGCGCAACGCACGGTGCGCTGCTGCATGGTGGTGGATGAGGAAAGTGGCCGCATGAGTGGCACGGAAGCGGCCATCACGAACGGTCACATTGACGCCGAGGACATCGTGATCTCCTGTGAGCCGACCGAACTCGCACTGGTGACGGCGCAGAAAGGCGCAATGTGGTTCGAACTCATTTTCCTTGGAAAGAGCGCCCACGCCGCGGCACCCCACATGGGCGCGGACGCGATTCACGCCGCATCCCTTGTTGTGGCGGCACTCCAGGAAGCGGTGACGCAGCTTCCCCACGAAGACCCGTTGCTGGGGAAATGCACCTTGGTCGCGAGCATGATCGAGGGAGGTCACAAGACCAACGTGGTTTCAGAGAGATGCACGATGCAGATAGACTCGCGCTTTGTCCCTCCCCTGCTGACGGCAGATGTCGAGCGGATCATTCATGAGAAAGCGGTCGAGGCCTGCACCCGGGTGAGCGGGGTGACATTCTCGCTGCGTGCCACTATTGCGGATCGGCCGCCCGTGACGGCGGATACCGACGGCGCGGGGGTAAGGCTCATTCAGGAGACGCTGGAGGAAGTCCTGGGAGCGAGATCCGAGCCGGCTGGTGTGAGCTATTATTCGGACGCCGGGATGGCTGCGGCCCAGACCGGAAGCCGGAACTGTTTTCTGTTGGGTCCCGGCAACATCGAGCAGGCTCATGCGCCCGATGAGTTCATCGAGGTCGACTCGCTCAAGAAAGCCGCCCGCGTCTATGGGAGGCTGATCGAGAAATTCGCGCTGGGTGAAGATTCGACGTAAAGGCAGACGTTACCCGCCGCGTTGCTTTTCCAGTTCCCGGAACATGTTCGCAATGCTTTCGAGCGCGTCAGACGCGCCGATTTCCTGAAAGATGCTGCGCGCCTCGGTGAGTCGTTCATGCGAGGCCTCCCATTCGCGCGCCTCGAAATGTACCCGACCCAGGTTGCCGAGCGCCAATGCCTGCGCGAGAACGTTCCCTTGTTCGCGACTGATCTCGAGAGCCGCCTCGTACGCCTCGTGTGCTTCTGGCAAGTCGCCCCGCGCGTAGTGAATGTTTCCCATACCGCTCAGATTCGCTGCCTCGCCTTTTCGGTTTTCGAGTCCCCGATTCAGGCGCAAGGCGTTCTCGTAATAGCGAAGCGCACGTGTGAATTGCTCCTGCGCCGCGAAACTCACTCCCATCTGTCCATACACTAGGGCTTCACCCGCCTTGTCCCCGATTTTCTGGCAAAGGCTCAGGGCATCGTCCAGACTCACCTGCGCCGCGTCGTAATCGCCCGTCTCGCTCAGGACAGAGGCGAGCGCGGTGTGTGCCCTCGCCTCGTTGCGTCTGTCCCCAAGCTTGTGGAACAGGTGCGCCGCCCCCGAGAAATGATCTCCGGCTTTCACCTTGTTCCCCAATCGACGGAACAATCGACCCACGCGCATGTGCAAGGAGGCGAGTTGCCGGATATCGCCTTGTGATCCGGAATGGTCGAGCGCTTTCTCGTAGAATTCCACTGCTTTCTCGTCATCTCCCTTGCTCTGGTAGAAATGGCCGAGATTCCTGGAGATCGTCGCCTGCGCAGGAAGGTCGTGACTTGCCTCGCGAAGTGCCTCGCGGGAATAGGAAATCGCAGGCTCCACCTTTCCCCGCAGGTAGGAAGCCACGGCCAGCGCATTGAGAACCGACTCGAGCCGACTCGTGCGCCGAAGTGATTCCTTGAGATGGTTCGTCGCTTCCTCGTTGTGCCCCAGAACCAACTCGAGAATGGCTAGGCGCAGGTGTTCCTCGGACGCGGGCATCTGCCGGGTTTTCTCGCGCTGGGCCAACTCGATGCCGGCGGCATTTACCACACCCTGCGTCCAGGCGGGAAGTTCCCGCTCCATGTTTTCCGCCAGGAGCAAATCTTCAGGACAGATATCCGCCACAAGGTCGCGTATGAGTTCCGTAGGCGTGTTCGTCGGAGCCTCGTGAGAAGCAGATAGCGGCGATGCTTCACCGGGAACGAGTACTTCCAGTTCGTCGAGCGGGAAATCGGCCGTTTCAGCGGTTTTTTCCGTCTCGGCCTCTTCTCGCACAGCGTCGGCTTGCGAAAAATTTTCATCCTTCACGCGTTCGAGCTGAATAAGGGATATGATATCTTCCTCGTCGGAACTAACTGTTTTCTGTTTGGATTGCGGGGCCGCAGGTACTTCATCGGGTTGATGGATCCCGGAATCGGCGGAAACCACAGCGGACCCGTCTTCCGTGAGAATCGGTTCTTCATCCCGAGCGGACGGCTGCCTGTCCACATGTTCCCCAAACCTGAGCTCAGGCAATGATTCCCCTGAAGCTTCGGGTTCTGCCGACGCGTCCAACTCTTCTTCTCGCGCAAATTCAGAGGAAGTGTCCGCCACGCCTTCTCTCTCTCTCGTAAGGCGAATGACCTCTTCGACTTCTTCTTTCTCACCCGGCGCATCAGTTGCGGAAACGATCTCGTCTCGCACCTCGCTGACGGCGGGAATTCGTATGCGCAAGGGGGCGTTCGCGCCCTGGTTCGCTTCTGC
Organism: bacterium; assembly: GCA_965200245.1. GTDB lineage: Bacteria > UBA8248 > UBA8248 > UBA8248 > UBA8248 > Bin107. The sequence goes on from CBDATS010000004.1 coordinate 1,509,791, forward strand.
GGCTTCTAGTATCTCTTCGTCCGAAAGAACTCCCTCGTCTTGGCTGCCCCGTACCGGTGAACCGGGTGGCTCCCTCGGGTCGGCGCTCGGCAACTCATCTGCCTCAAACGGGTATTCCGCATCGCTCGGTGCGGCCAATTCCTCCCACCAGGGAGTGTCTGGCCTCGTGGCGGGCGATTCAATGATACCGGGCGCGGATTCTTCGCCATCCGCGGATGGAGCGACCTCCTCGGGAGGGTGAACTTCATCTTTCGCCGGAACTATATCGCCCCCCTTCTCGATTATCCGCACACCTCCTTCCGCGTCGTCGAGCGAATCGCGTGAATACTCCGCCACAACCGGGCTGATTGCGTGCTTCGCCGTTCGTTCCCCCTCCTCTTCGGTGTCAGGGGTGTTGCCGTCGATGAAGCGCGATGAGGCATCTTCCCAGCCGTCGGGTGCATTGCTGGCTTCTGCTTCCAGAATTCCGTTCCATGCATGCTTCGAGTGCCTCAGGGCGCGGCGGCGCGTCCACAACATGAAAGGGATGCCCAAGAGGGCGAGCACGCCCGCTGCGCCCAGCGCCGTTTTCCAGACGGCCACCTCAAACACTTGCCGTCCCCTGTTGTATCAGTTTGCGCAGTGCACGGCCCGGATGCGTTCCGGTGTGGTTTCCGTCTTCCACGACGAATTCGCCGTTTACGAGAACCATCTCGATGCCCGATGGGTACGCTACAGGATGTTCATAGGTGCACTTGTCGCGTATCTTGTCGGGGTCGAACAGCACGAGGTCGGCCTTCATCCCTGCCGCGAGACGGCCTCGATCCGCGATACCCAGTCGCGCGCAGGGAGCAGAGGTCATCTTCCGTATCGCCTCCGCCATCGAAAAGAGACCCTCGTCGCGCGCCAATGCTCCAAGAACGAAGGGGAAAGTGCCGAAATTCCTCGGGTGCGGCCTGCCCCCGCCCAGAGGCGGTTCATGCGTGAGGGCACCCGCGTCTGAACCCACCATAACGTAGGGTTTGCCGAGGATGCGGCGCATGTTCTCCGAACTCATCATGAAAATGAGAATCTCGACATTCATTCTCTCCTCGATCAGCAAATCGAGCATCGCGTCCACGGGGGCCATGCCCCGGGCCTCGCCCAGGCGCGCGAGGGTGAGGCCCTCGCAAGTGTTGTTCGCTTCCGTGAATACGCGGCTGATCAGTATCTTCTCCCAATAGGAGGGCTCGGGATGCGCCTCCATGATTTCGCCTCGTATCTTCGCCCTGGCTTCCGACTCCGCAAGACGGGCCAGCTTCTCGTCCAAAGCGCCGTCATGCGCCCAATCGGGCAGAAGTGCGCTGAGGTGGGTGTTCGAGGCCGTGTAGGGGTAACGATCGCAGGTTACGTCTTCGCCCCTCTCTCTCGCGCGTTCAATACGGGTGAAGGCCTCGTCGAGCTTGTCCCAGTTGCGTTCGCCCGCTGTCTTCAAATGACTTATCTGAAGCGGTAGCCCCGCCGCCGCCGCAACGCCCATTACCTCTTCAATTGCCTCGAGCAGGGTGTCTCCTTCGCTGCGCATGTGGGTGGCCAACAACCCTCCCTTGCGCGCCGAAACCCGACAGAGGGTGATGAGTTCTTCTTTTTCCGCGAAACAGGCCGGGGCATAGACCAGCCCGGTAGAGAGCCCGAAAGCCCCCTGCTCCATACTGGTGCCGAGCATCTCCTCCATAGCGGCGAGTTCCTCAGCACGGGCCGCGCGGGCCTCGCCACCCATCACGCTCGAACGAATCGTGTTGTGCCCCGCGAGATGCGCGTAGTTAATCGATACGCCCACCTCGTCCACGTGATCGAGGTGTTCGCCCACACTTTCAAACGGGATATCCAGGTCGAATTGCTCGCGGTACCACTTCTTGCGCTCTTCGGACTCCGCTCCGCGAATCGGAGAAGCGGCGTAGCCACAGTTGCCACCCACGTCGGTCGTGACTCCCTGGCGCACCTTTGCGTGCGCCTCGGGGTTGATGAGGAGGTAATAGTCGGAATGGCCATGGATATCGACGAACCCCGGGCTTAGGGCCAGCCCCCGCGCATCGACCTCTCGACGGGCGGGACCGTTTACTGCGGAACCTGCTGCCGCGATGGCGTCTCCACGAACAGCAAGTGCGCCTTCGTAGGGTTCCCCTCCCAAACCGTCAAATATCGTGGCGTGATGAAATATGATGTCATACATCTTGGACTGCCCGGGGCGGAGATGCTCGCAAGCTAAGCATAGCAGCAAAAGGAATTATGAGCGAATCTTCATCCGCTTGCAATTGGTGGCGCGCCCGACGCCCACTTCCCGCCCACCATCGCGGCGATGAGTTCCAGGGAAACGGGATCGAAAAGACAGACATCCGCGCGAAGTCTCGGTGCCAGGCGGCCCCAGAAGGACTCGAGACCCAGAACGCGCGCGGGATTCCGCGTAGCCGTTGCCAGTACGCAGGCGGTTTCGAGGCTGCTCCAACGCCTGAGACGGGGCAGCATGCGAGAGAGCGCAAGGCGACTGCCGCTCAGGACGCCACCTCGCGTCACGGCGTCGCCCGGTACCTCGTTGTCCGCCTCATTTTCTCCGGGCCGTGGCATCAACCCTCCCTCGGCAACGAGGTCCGATGTCAAGACTGTCCGCTCCCAGCCCCTGGCGCGAACGAACGTCGCGATCGGGCGCGGAGCCACATGCACGCCGTCCGCTATCAGGCCGGCGAAGAGTCTCTCGTCGCTTTGCACGTAATCCATGGGGGAGGCACTTCGGTGCGCGGGGGTCTCTGGGTGGCCGTAGCGATTGAACGCATGAACCGCGAACGTGCCGCCGGCTTCCAAAAACTCCTTCACGCAATCAGCCGTGGCTTGGGTGTGTCCCATGGCGGGGACGACGCCGTTCTGCGCCAGCCAACGAGCCAGGTCTGCAGCGCCCGTCACTTCCGGGGAGAGTGTGACCATGGCCAGCCCAGGCGTGCCGTTCACGCCAAGTCCACCGGCGGCTTCTGCAATTGCCTCTACCTCGTCCATGGAAGGTATGCGCAGGTGCTCTTGCGGATGCGCGCCCTTCATACGCGGATCAAGATACGGCCCCTCCAGATGTACGCCCAGGATGCGCGCCTCGGCACAGGCTTCATCCGACTGAAGGCCCCACGCTTCTCGCACGGCGCGTGCCGCGCGAATCAACTCATCCCGCGACGCCGTGGTAAGGGTCGGGAGAAAAGTGCTCGTTCCCTGTTTTGCCAACTTCCGTGCAATCCGCCGCACGCCGGCTGCATCTGCCGTGAGCAGCGCTTCTGCGCCCAGACCGTTCACCTGCAGGTCCAACAGACCGGGGCACGCCAGCGCGCCGCCCAAGTCGATCTCCTCGTCGCCGGGAGCCTGCGGGTATGCACCGCGCGGCCCCACGTACGAAAAAACGCCTTCCTCGATAACAAGGAGAGCGTCCGGAATTTTCTCGATCGGCGTATACGCCGTCACTGCCACGAGGCGCAGAGCCATGGCGCGGGCCTACTTCTTCTCTGCGCTTTTCTTCAGTTCTGTGCGCACCTTTGCGTTCGCGTCGATGAGCGATTCGACGTTCTCCATGGCCACATCGTAGAGGGAAGACTGAATCCGTTTGATGATCAGGCGGCCTGCCAGCGTGGTGACGCCCGGAACCTTGGGCGGCATCTCCTGGTTGCCCGTTCCTTTCGAGAGCGCTTCGATGTCCTTCAAAATGTTCCTGTCGTCGTAGAGTTCGTTCTCTCCGTACTGATAGGTAAGCTTTACGTAGTCTCTTTCTTTTCTCTCTTGGTCACGTGTCTCGCGGACGATGTTCTCCATGTCGGTGGAGACGGGCTTTTTCGCCGAGTCGTTTTGCTTCTCGATCTGTTTGAAATACTTTGCGTGATCACAGGAGGCGGGCAATTCCTCGCCCGGTATCCTCGAACTGATCTCGAAGCGAATCGCCCTGTCGTCGTTCACGAATTTTGGCGGGCCGATCTCGTAGGTGATACCCTCGACGTTGAAACGATCTCCTTTCTTGGGTTCGAACTTGGTTTGCAGGTCTTTTGTCAGGCGATTCAGCGTTACGGAAGCGATTTCCACGAAAAGCTGCGCTTGAAGTGAAGACATTTTTCTCAATCTCCCCGGCTTCGATGGACAAATCAGAGGATGGAACATGCCCCAGCGGAACGAATGCGTCAAGATCCCGGGAGGTGTTCTCGTGGCCTGTATGACGAAAACCAATCGCCCCCACTCCCTTCAGTATATGAGCACATATATGATACGCTCGCGGCCTCTCAAGCGCGCATCATTCCTCAATCTTCGATAAGGAGCTGTTTCAGATGACAGGGCCCGTCCATATCCGCATCGGGGGCTACTCCCCGCCCGACACTTCCCACAGCCGTGCGATGGTTCTCTTCAGGGACAGGATGAACGAACGGCTGGGCGAAGACATAAAGATAGACATCTTCTGGAACGTGATGGATTTCGGCTACGGTGCGCCCGATCTGCTCTCCATGGTGGAATGTGGGATGCTCAACCTGTGCTATTTCTCGACGAGCTATATCGCAGACAGGGTCCCCGAACTTGAGATCGTCGACCTGCCCTTCACCTTCGAGGATTCTGTCCACGCCTACGGCGCGCTCGACGGCGCACTGGGCGCGCACTTAAGCGAACGAATCGAGGCACAGACTGGCTACAAGAACCTGGGTTTTTGGGACAACGGTTTCCGCCACCTCTCGAACAGTGTCCGCGACGTGAGGACGCCCGAGGACTGCCGTGGCCTTCGTGTGCGACTGCAGCCCAACGAAACGCACGTCAGGACATTCGAACTCCTCGGCGCAAAACCCGTACCGGTGGAACTCAAAGAAGGGATCGCCATGATCGAATCCGGCGAGGTGAACGCGCAGGAAAACCCGCTTTCGAACACCGTGACCTACGGGGTCACGAATCACCAAAGACGCATCACGATGAGCGGCCACTTCTACGGGGCGCGCGCCCTGCTCGCTCACCGCGAGAGTTTCGACGCCTGGCCCGCTGAGGTTCAAGAGGTGGCGCGCGCCAGCATCCGCAAATCCATCGAGTATCAAAGAGAAGCCGCCCTGGCGGGGGAAATAGCGATTCGAAAACGTCTCGAAGAGGAAGGCGTCTCCTTCGTGGACCTGAACGATGCTGAACGCGCTGCGTTCACCGGGGCCACCGGACCCATACGCGCCGAAGCCAGGGAGAGGCTTGGGAGCGATCTTTTCGATCTGGCCGAAAGAAGATAGGCGAAGACTCTCTTCGCCGGAGTGGCGCGAGGCCCTCCTCGCCATCGCGTCCCTGCTCCGGTTAAAATCCATGCCCAAAGAGGGTAAATCGAGAGCGGATTTATTCATAGAAGGTGCGGACAACCTTGCGTGTATTCTACATTGTCGCATGTCTGGCCGGTATCACCATGATTGGTACGGCTGGCTACATCGCAATTGAGGGGTGGTCGCTTGTCGATTCCTTTTACATGACGATTATCACCCTCACGACGGTGGGTTACAGCGAGGTGGGTGAGATGAGCACGGCAGGGCGCATGTTCACCGTGGTGATCCTGCTCTTGGGCGTGGGAAAGGTGTTCTATGGTACTGCGACGATTGCAGAAGTAAGGTTCGAAGAGCGAATACGTCAGATTTTCGGGAGGCGAAAACTGGTGAAAGAACTCGATAGACTCGAAAACCATCACATCATCTGCGGATACGGGCGCATCGGCTCCACCGTCGCGGCAGAATACGCCAGACAGGGGCTGCCTCACGTCATTATCTAGAACGACGAGGCTATCGTCTCTGATCTCGATCAGGAAGGGAAACTCGTGATTCTCGGCGACGCCACGCTTGACAAGACCCTCGCCGAAGCACACGTGGAGAAAGCAAAAAGCCTCGTCTGCGCCCTGGCGACGGACGCGGAAAACGTGTTCGTCACCCTGACGGCGCGGACGCTGAACTCGAACCTCTTTATCCTGAGCCGCGCGGCACTCGATAGCTCTATCGGCAAAATGTAGGCGGCCGGCGCGAATTACGTGGTTTCTCCCTACGTCATGGGCGGCATGCGCATCGCGCAGTCCGTTCTAAGGCCCAAGCTCGCAGGTTTTCTCGACGAGGTTATCAGCCACGCGACGACGGATCTCGACTTCGACGAAGTGACCGTGCCCGATGGTTCGGACCTGGTCGGTATGGCGCTTCGGGAATCGAAGATAAGCCAGGAGACCGGTGTGTACCTTCTGTCCATCCGGCACGCCAACGGGGAGATGCGCTTCAACCCGGGGCCCGATTTTCAAATCCAGGCGGGAGACCACCTCTACGCCCTGGGGACGCCCACGCAGGTGGAATCCCTGCGCAAGCGCGTTCATGCGTAACAGGGATTCACTCCGCTAGCCGAGCTTTTCGAGCCTCAACCCCTCCGCCAGGCGCAACAATTCACCCGCGGCGCAGGAACCGGGGGTAGCGCGCGCGATAATCGCATCCACCCCCGCCAAGTGGGGAATCACGCCCAAAAGAGGGGTGTCCGCTCCGCAAAGCTCGACTATGGCCGCGGGATTTCTCTCTCCCGCCGGCGTGGCCTCTATGGTCGTGTCGGATAGGATGACGCCCAAAACCAGGAGGCCCTGCCGTTTTGCCTCCCGTACGCTGAGCAGGGTGTGGTTGATCGTCCCAAGCCCCAGAGGGGCGACGAGAACGAGAGGCAGGTTCGCGGCCAGTGCCAAATCGCTCATCAGGACGCCTTTGGCCAAGGGGGCGAGAAGACCGCCCGCTCCCTCGACAAGGAGAGGGCCGTCTTCTTTTTTGAGTGTTTCTATCGAATCGACGATTCTTTCCAAATCCGGCGAAGCCCCCTCGCGTTCAGCCGCGTGGGCAGGGGTAAGCGGAATTTCGTATGTGTAGAGGCAGATTTGATCGAGTGGCCGCGGGTCGCCCGCCGAAGTCCTGAGGGCCAGGGCGTCTCCGGGTATGAGAGTGTCGCCCTCTTTCGCGCAGCCCGATTCTGCAGGCTTCATTACCCTGGGGCTCCGGCCCTGCGCCGCCCAGTGGGCCGCGATGACGCAGCCCGCCACCGTCTTTCCAACGCCGGTTCCCGCTCCGGTCAAAAAGATGGCAATATCGGACAATGAACGAACCTCGCGAGGAGCCTAAAATGAACCATGCCCAAACCATCGACCTCACGGGCGAAATCTGCCCCATGAACTGGGTGAGGACGAAGCTTGCGCTTGAGGCGATGGCACCGGGCGATACCCTGGAAGTATGGATCGACGCAGGCGCCGCCGCCACCAGCGTCTCCAAAAGCGCCGCTGCCGAGGGACATGCCGTCAAGAGTGGTGTGCCGGACGGGCTAGGTCGCGTGCGGGTCGTTATCAGGAAGGAATGAATCAATTCATCCCAGGCAAATACTTCTCTGCATATTTTTTCACTTGCCGATTTTATTGCCGCTGTTGATCTGAAGCCGACGGTTTTCCGTCTTTCGGAGGAGTATGTATAGGATGGAAGCGAGCCGTGAAATGCAGGAAATGCGAGTGGGTGTTTGTGGAAATGGCGGAAGGGAGACTACCATCATAGGTCATCGGGGCTCGATAACGAATACATCGGGGATGCGCATCTCATCGAATGGGGATGCGAGGTGGAAGGGATACGAACACCCCATGTGAAATTTCGATAGTTTCAACCAAGTACGCAAACAGTAAACAGAGAAAACAGCATATCGGCAATCAAACTCGTTTCCACTGCCGGGGAGGATTTCGATGTCGAATACGTCGCGCAGGCGTATCGAACCGTTTGTGCAAAATCACCCACCGGAAATACGAGATGCGCCAACGAACCCATTTCTGCCAAATAGCGTTCAAATGACTTGAAGACTCGACCGGAAATTTTGGGAATTATCTACTTGAATCCGCAAGTCTGAATATCCTGATTTTGCGTTTTCCGGGTGTATCGTTTCAGGTCACAGGCGGAATTGCTGTCAGAACCGGTGCATGCGCCGCCTTCTTCCATTCAGCCCATACACCGGAACTGACAGGAACCCGAAAGTGGGCACTTTCGCATATAAATTCCCTTATCGATACCAAATCGTAATCTGCACCGCTGGCGCCTTCCAACTGTTCCTCGGTGAGCCGGGTCGCAGGCGGGAGGACGAGATAGCTGTTCTCGGCGTCGTCTTCCATCACATGCAGGTTGAAATTCTCCGGCATCGTTATCCCGAACTCCTCGAATCCCACGGCCTTCGGTTCGGAGATAAGACGGGCACGGAACTCCTCACTGTCGCTTGCCTTCTCGATCAGGTGCTCGCGCATCTCGGAAATAGATTTCATTCCGGTCTCCTTATCCTGAGGAAATGAGTATGGGTGGACACCCCCGATGCTTTCGTTTTTTTTGCATCGTCATCCTGAACAGGATATGGGATATTCCGACGGGAAAGCAAGAAATTTTTGACGTTTTCTCGTGAGGAACAGGCTTCCTCCTGGGAAAACGGCGGCCGGAGGACACGTTTTCCCAAATTCAGGGAGCCAGACTTGTGGATTTACGTATGTAATTCCCGAAATTCATGAGTTGAAAATCTGTTGCGATTCAAGAAGCTTCCTCATGGCAAGGGTTCGTCGTTGAGCCAGCGTGCGAGGGCTTTTTCGGGGTCTGCGATCTCGTTGAGCGAAGTGTAGAAGTAGTTCTCCCAGCCGACCTCGGGCAGGCCGGTGAAGATCATAAGATTCAGCGGATAGTGATCGCAATCGGTCGAGCGCCTGAAATCGTCTCGAAACAAGAAGACGGGCTTTCCCCAGGCGATGGCCATGCCAAGTTCGACCATCACGCCCTCATCGGGCGGGCAGCCGTTCACCACGCCGAAAAAGCCCGCCGCATCGCGCACGTCGCGCATATCGTTCTGGCCGACGCGGTACGCCCAGCCGGGCTGCGCGAGTTCAGATGGCTGGTTGTTGCGCGTGAACGGTTCCCACACCTCGGCGCCCATGGCCTCAAGCGCCACCACGAGATCGGGCAGCGGCCCCTCGCGTTGTTGTAAGGAAAAACCGTAAGAACTCGCCAGGTACAGGGTCTTTTTTTCCATGCCAATCCCTCTCCTCTCTCGTTCACCTCATGCCTTCTGCAAGGGAACGCGCGTCATGCTTTCACACGAGGAATGGGTTGGTCCAGCGTAGACGCGCGACCTCAGTGTACATTCTTTCCCAAAACGGCGAAGGCCAGCCCTGCGCAAAGCGCCACTCCTGCTGCGACGTGGAGCAGTGCCACGAACCCCCATATCGGGAGCAGCCAGCCCGCCAGCAGCGCACCAAACGTGGAGCCGATCCCCTGGGTGGCGGCGCTGTAGAGTGATTGCGCGGTGTTCTTGGTGGCCGCGCTGCTCAGACGATCGACGTATTGAATCGCGCCCGCGTGAAAAACGCCAAAGGCGACGCCGTGAAGAAGCTGTATCAAGATGAGCAAAACGGCGTCCGTCGTGAGAGCGACGAACTCCCACCTGAGTCCTGCGGCTATCATGCCTGCGGCTATCATCCACTTGAGACCGAATTTTCTCTGGATGGCCTGCGCGTAGGTGAGAAAGAATATCTCACTCACGACGCCCACCGTCCACGCCAGGGCGATCATATCCGCCGACAGACCCAACTCTTTCAGCCTGATGCTGAAGTAAATCCCGAACGGCCCGGCGGACATGGAGGCGAACGTGGTGGTGAGGAGGAATACGGCGAGCGAGTCGCTACTGAGCAGGAGCCTCAGGTCGGCCCGGAAACGGGGTCTTGTCGCGCCCGTCTCTTTCGGCAGGTGAAAGATCACGAAAACGAGCGCGAGACCCGCGGCCGTCACAAGCGGAAAGATGGAAGCGACCCCGGTGGTCTCGACCAGGCGGCCCGCGCCCATCGCCGCGATGATGAAGCCGAGGGACCCCCAGAGGCGCACCCGGCCGTATTGTGCACCGGTGGTCTCTGTCTCACGCAGGCAGAGGTTCTCGGCTATCGGCACGAGGGGGGCTCTGAGTGCGGAGAAAAGCGTGATCAAGACGAACAGGGCGAGAAAACCACTCGCTCCCCACAACAAAAGCGCAAGCAAAGAACTGGCGACGGCGCACGTGAAGGCCACGCTTTTTCCGAGGCGGAACTTGTCTGCCAGCGCACCGAACAGGGGAGGCGCCAGCGCGCTCGAAAGACGGGGCGCGGCGTTCAGCAGACCGAGATGGAAACCGCTCACGCCGACTGAATAATAAAAGATGTTCAGAAACGGGAGCATGACGCCCACGGTGAAAAAATGCAGAAAATAAAACGCGGGCATCCGCCAGAAGGGGATTGCGCCTGTTGGCTGCGCGCTCATGGGCGCGTGTGGGTAAAGCGGGTCACCGGGCACCTCTCCACCCGGGCGGCGGAATCCATTCGAGCATGATGTGAGAATGATTTCCACCCGCGCAGCAGTTTCTTCTTCGGCATGGTTTTGTTATCCTTCGCGCGCGATGTATTGTCCTGTTCCGACCCGGACGATCGAGCGGCCGTTTCGGAACCGAAATCCGGAACTCCGCCTAAGCATCCTAGACCTGAAAGCGACCATTGGCGGGAACCTCGAAAGATGGGGAATTCCCCGCTGAATTATCCACGTCATCGGCCATTCTTGCGGGAGCGGAATCATGAACACGAACGACCTGGCAGCAATCGCGAAGCAGATGGTGGCGCCTGGCAAAGGCATCCTCGCGGCGGACGAGAGTTCGGGCACAATTCAAAAGCGCCTCGACAGCATCGGCGTCGAATCCACCGAGGAGAACCGGCGCGCCTATCGCGAGCTTCTCTTTACGACCGAGGGAATCGAGGAATATATCAGTGGTGTCATTCTCTTTGACGAAACTCTGCGCCAGAGCGCTGCAGACGGGGCGAACTTCACCGCACTGCTCGCCTCGCGTGGCATCCTGCCTGGGATCAAGGTCGACAAGGGGGCGAAGGATCTTGCTCTCGCCCCGGGCGAGAAGGTCACCGAAGGTCTCGACGGCCTGCGTGAACGACTGGCCGAATACGTCACGCTGGGCGCCAAATTCACCAAGTGGCGCGCCGTGATCACCATCGGCGAGGGAATTCCCTCGACCTATTGTATCGACGCCAACGCGCACGGCCTCGCGCGTTACGCCGCGCTCTCACAGGAAGCGGGTCTCGTGCCCATCGTGGAACCCGAGGTGCTCATGGATGCGGACAATACCATCGAGACTTGCGAGACGGTGACGAACGATACGCTTGAGAGCGTCTTCCACGCCCTGCACCAGCACCGCGTCTTGCTGGAGGGTATGATTCTGAAACCCAATATGGTGATCTCGGGTAAACAATGCCCGGTCCAGGCAGGTGTGCAGGAAGTGGCCGAGGCCACAGTCCGTTCCCTGTCGAGAAACGTGCCTGCCGCCGTGCCCGGCATCTGTTTCCTCTCGGGGGGGCAGAGCGACGCCATCGCCACCGCACACCTGAACGCCATGAATACGATGGGTCCCCACCCTTGGGAACTCAGCTTTTCCTACGGCCGCGCACTTCAGGCACCGGCCCTCAAAGGCTGGGGTGGCGACGCCGCAAACATGCCTCTCGCCCAGAGGCTCTTCCTCCACCGTTGCAAGTGCAACGGCGCAGCGCGCACGGGAGTATACGAGGACGCAATGGAGCAAGAAGCCGCCTGACAGGCCGGCGGCAGCCCGAGGAGGAGAGGAGTAGAAAATGCAGCAGGAAGCCGTCGCCATCGACAGCGCGAACTTCAGGGGAATGACGCTTGAGCGTCACATTCGCGAGGAAGAGAGAAATCACCCCGGTGCGCGGGGGCTTTTCACCCGGCTCGTCACGCAGATCACCCTTGCCGCCAAGATCATCAACGCCGAGGTCAACAAGGCGGGTCTCGTGGATATCCTGGGTCTTACCGGCGAGGTCAACGTGCAGGGAGAAGAAGTCCAGAAACTCGACGAATATGCGAACGACGTGATGCGAAGGGCACTCGACCACACGGGTTCAGTAGCCGCCCTGGCGAGTGAGGAGATGGAGGATGTCTACGTCATCCCCGGAAAATACGTGGAAGGTGGCGAATACGTCGTGCTCTACGATCCACTGGACGGTTCCTCGAACATCGATGTAAACGTGAGCATCGGTTCGATCTTTTCCATCCTGCGCCGCAAGAGCGGGGGCAGTACCACAGAGTTGGACGACTTCCTCCAGCCGGGCGTCGCCCAGGTCTGCGCGGGCTATGTCATCTACGGTTCGTCCACCATGCTGGTCTATACCACGGGCAACGGTGTCGACGGATTTACGCTCGACCCCTCCGTCGGTGAGTTCTTTCTCTCTCATCCCAATATCCGTATTCCCGAGTCGGGAAAGATATACAGCATCAACGAGGGCAATTCATCGAAATGGGACGAGCCCACCTCCCGCTACGTCTCATACTTGAAAGAAGAAGATCCCGAATCGGGACGTCCCTATTCAGGCCGCTACATTGGTTCACTGGTAGCCGATTTCCACAGAAACCTCTTGAAGGGCGGAATATTTCTCTATCCGGGTGACAGGAAAAGCCCGAACGGCAAGCTGCGCCTCCTCTACGAGTGCAACCCGATATCCTTCATTGCGGAGCAGGCTGGGGGAGCTGCGAGCGACGGCCACCGCAGAGTGATGGAGATACAGCCCGAAAAACTTCACCAGCGCATTCCCTTCATCGTCGGCAGCAACCGCGACGTCGCCGAGGCCGCCCGTTTCATATCCGGAGGAGGAAATTGAATGCAGACGCATCACCTCGCTATTTTATTCCTCGTTGCTGTCCTGCTCACCGGATGCGTGGGCATCGAAGATTATGAGCGAAAGACCGATGAGGCCGTCGGCCTCAGAAACGAACTCTCGAAGGCTCGGGGCGAGAGCGACGGACTACGCCGGAAGATCGAGGAACTGGAAGGACAGATTAAGCAAAAAGACATGGAAAGCCAGGAACTCAGCCAGTCCCTTACCATGGCCAGACGCCACAGCCAGCAGACGGAGACGCGCGTGGCCGACCTGCGCGCGCGGATGACCGCCCAGCAATCGCAACAAACCGAGGCTGCCAAAAAGGCCAGCCGCTTTCAGCGCGCCTATGAGAGTTCGCGCACGCGCGTCCGGGGTATCCAGAAGAAACTCGTCGCTGTGCAAAAGAAACTCCTGCGGTTCGAGGATCGGATTCGTTTCCAGATTCAACTCGAAAAGGACATGAAGGCGCAGCTTTCGAAAGAACGAGAACGCGGGATCGTACAGGTGCGCCGCGTGGGTGATCGGGTGGTGATCAGCATCGCGAGTTCCATTCTCTTCCGTTCGGGGAGCGCCAAGATTCGCTCGGAGAGCAAGGCACTTCTCGTGAAATTCGCCAACCTGCTGCACCGCTACGCGAACCGCGAGATACAGGTGCAGGGCCACACCGACAACGTGCAGATATCCGATCGTCTGGCGGAGCGCTGGGAGACGAACTGGGAACTTTCCGCCGCGCGCGCCACGCGGGTGCTGCGCTATTTCGTCGAGGTGGGAAATTTGGATCCGCGGAGGGCCTCGGGAGCGGGAATGGGGGAGTTCCGCCCGATAGCCAGCAACAACACGCGTGAGGGGCGCCGGAAGAACCGCAGGATTGAAATCGTCATCTTCGCCTCTGATTCCTAGTGGGTGTGCGTTCCCGCGCAGCAAACCGAGAAAGGATGTTTCCTTGATCCTGGAGCGGATACCTGTAGGGCCTTTCCAGATGAACAGCTACATCGTGGGCTGCGAGGAGACCAAAGAGGCTGCCTACGTCGACCCGGGTGCCGAGGTTGATCGCGTCATTGAGGCGTCGCGCGCACACGGTCTCACCCTCACCAAACTCATCGGCACCCACGCGCACTTGGACCACGCCGAGGGTGTTGCGGAAGCCAGGAAGAAACTCGGGATTCCCTACTGGCTCCACGAGGCGGAACTCTTCAACCTGCGCAACATGCCAAATACGGCGCGTGGATACGGGTTTTCCGAACCGTCCGTCCCCGAGGTGGATGCGTACCTCGTGCCGGGTGAGAAGATTTCGGTGGGTAACCTGGAATTCGGGATCAGGCTCACCGACGGGCACGCGCCGGGCAACGTCACGCTCTACCTGCCCGGGAACGGTGGCGAGGCGGGGCACGCCATCGTGGGTGACGCGCTGTTCGCAGGTTCCGTTGGGCGCACCGACCTCTATATGGGCGACGCAGGCGTGTTGCTGAACGCCATCCGGACGCAACTGCTCACCCTCCCGGACGATACCGTCGTGCATCCGGGCCACGGACCCGATACCACCATCGGTCACGAGAAATCCACCAATCCCTACTGCCAGCCCGGAGCGGAACAATTCTTGACCTGAACGCGGACGCCCCCCAGGCGCATCCCCATCTCGGAGGCGGGGTGAAATTCTGCGTTTCCTGCGGGAGCGCGCTCGTCTACCGTTCCTGGACGGAAGGGGACGGATCCATGCAACTCTGCTGCAGCGCGGTCTCGTGCAGCCATGTCCATTTTCTCGACCCCAAGCTGGCGGCGGGCGTTGTGGCGACGATCAAGGGGGAGGTCGTGATCGTGCGGCGCGCCCACAACCCTGGCAAGGGGCTCTGGACGTTTCCGGGTGGTTTCGTGAACCGGGGCGAAGTGGTACCCAAAGCCGCCGCGCGCGAAGCGGAAGAAGAGGCGGGCATCGAGGTGGCTGTGGAATCTCTTCTTGGGGTGTACTCGTTCGAGGGCAACGCCACCGTGCTCATCGTCTACACGGGCATTGTGACGGGAGGATCTCCCCGCGCACTTTCGGAGAGCACCGAGGTCAAGCTCGTTGCACCCGATGCGATCGATTTCGATGAACTCGCATTCGACACCACGCGCGCTGCCATGCGCGACTGGCGGGTGCGGATGAAGGGCTAGGGGGCTGCATCTCGGTTGCTTATGAAGTTCCCGTGTATATAAGCGCGCCGGGTTTCAGGGGAACATCTTTCTTTTGCTTCTTCATACGCAACTCCATCGTCATGCCCGGCTTGAACATATATGCGATCAGTCGCTCGCGGGAGAAGCACGAGAGCTTCCCGTTCATGAGATTCGGTGCCTCGGGTTGCTTGATTCCGGGATACTTCATAAGGTCCTTTTTTCTTGATCCCTCTCGATTCAATAGTGTCCCTAATTTCCGGGAGCAGTTTTGATCTCAACACCATTTCATCCAGGTTCGGAAGTCCAGGACATTTAAAGGTATTGTAGCTGCCTTCGAAAATTTCAACTTCACTCATCGGTTCATCTCTGAAATCCCTGAATGGCTTGGCGGAAGGGAGGCTTTTTCTCCCCGTTGAGCTACCTTCACGGCACAGAACATATCCTCTTGTGCCTCATGGGAAACTGTGTGAACGTATCCTCGCTTTTGCCTATCCACCATATGGTTTGGGATTTCTTCGATCTGTTGCACTGCACGGAAATACCCTCCCCTTACTTTCATGACGTTGCCGATCATATAATCGGACGGAACACCCGGTATGATCTTTCCGGTTCGGGGAGGAGCACGCGGTCCGGCCGGCGGCTCTTGTCAAATGCGATGGAAGGAGACGAAAGATGACGCTATCTGATGAAACGCTCACGAAGCTTCGGGAGATCGACACGCCCACGGCGTCGAACGCGGTAGAATCCTTCGGTGTGAGGCCGAGAACCCTGGGCCACAGCGACGCCAGTATCAAGTGCATGTTCCCCGAGATGGGTGTGGCGCTCGGCTACGCCGTGACGTTCACGACCAGCGAATTCGCGCCCGGTGAGGAACGGACAAACGCATCGAGAATCGCGCTCTATGAAGCCGTGTCGGCGGCTCCCAAGCCCTGCGTACTCGTGCAGCAGGACATTAGCCTGAAACCCCGATCGGCGTGCCTTTGGGGGGAGATCATGTCGAACCTCTTCTCGCGCCTGGGAGCAGAGGGCGTGGTGACGAACGGGGTGGTGCGCGACTTGGAAGCCATGCGTGAGGCGGGCTTCAGGACCTGGTGCGGGGGTATGACGGTCTCGCGCGGCGACGTGCGCGTGGTGGCTGTGAACACGCCGGTCGCCGTCGGCGGGATGGCCGTGACGCCGGGTGACCTCATCCATGCGGACGTAAGCGGCGCGCTCGTGGTGCCGAAAGAAATCGCGGCGGATGTTCCCGAAGCCGCAGAGCGCGTGCTTGCAAAAGAAGCAGATCTTCTCGCCGCTATCCGCGCGGAGGACTTCAGCCTGGAGGAATTGGTGAAGCGGTTCTATTCATGATGGATAGTCATCGTGAGAAATCCGCACCCATCTTCCCGGAAAACGAGGTGTTCAGGTACACTCCTTCCCTCATGGGAAACACTTCGGTCCCTATCCGCTGACCAGCCAACTCTCGGCCGTCTCGCGCACTTCGGTTTCCTTCTCCGTCCTGGCGATGGTGATTCCTTCGGGAGGCGTCTGCCCCGTCCGCGCGTTTCGCCAGCAATGGTAGCGGATGTTGAGAGGATATTGCTCCAGGTTCATATTCTCGAAAAACGAATCCGGAATTTCACGTGGATTGTGCGCATCCATGCGATCCTTCTCATAGATGGCTGTGCGGTTGAAAATACGCCATTCGCCGTCTCGCTTTTCCACTTGGTCGAGGTAGCAGCTCCAGGTGTGGAAATCAAAGGCGTACCCGTCGAGGAGACGACGGTTGTGCAGGATGACATCGTACTCGATGAGCGCGCTCTCTCCGTTCAACCGCACCCGCGGGTTCGCGTTGACGTGTTTGGTGAACTCCTGCGGCCCTCGGGAAGCCATCATCTTCTTGGAGCGTTCGATGAATTCATCCACAGAGCCGGAGTGCCAACTCACGGTCACGTTCGCATCCGGGTGGTAACAGTCCTGAAGTGTCTCCCAGTCGCCCTTGTCCCGGGAATAACAGGCGGCGGCAACCACTTCCTGAATTTCAAACTTGTCGAGCATGTTTTGCAGTCTTTCGGAATTCGGCATGGCGATTCTCCCGTTCGGGGTTGTTCCGGTTGCAATGTTTTTTACGGGTGGGCCAACAAAAGCAGCCTCCCGCCCTCGGGTCGGACGGGAGGCTGCCTGCAAAGGACCGGCGGCTATTTTTCCAGATACGCCTTGCGCCAGTAAATCCGCTCGCCCGGGTGAACGATCACCCCTTTGAGCTTCTTGGATTTTCCGACCAGCATGACTTCCTGTTTGAAGAAGACCCACGGCGGATCTGCCAGCAGCATTTTTGCTGCCTTCTTGTAGAGTGCCTTTCGCTCTGTCGGATCGTTGATCTGCCGTGCCTTGTCGATGATCTTCTCGTAAGCGGGATTCTTGTAGCGGGTATAGTTGCCCGAACGCCCGTGGGTGGCCGAGTGGAACTTGTTGTACATGACCATGTCGGGGTCGCCCGTGGAAACCCCCCAGCCGTAGAGGAACATGGGTGCTTTCCCTTTTCGTACGGAAGGAGCGACGAGTCCCCAGGAGCCGGTGCGGAGTTTGGCCTTGATTCCCACTTTCGCCAATTGGGCCTGAATGGCTTCGGCGGCCACCTTGTCAGCCGTATACCTGCCCGTGGGATGCCAAAACTCGGTGCTGAACCCGTTGGGATATCCCGCTTTCTTCAGAAGTTCCCTGGCCTTTTTCGGGTTGTAGGAATAGCCCATCTTCTCGAACTCGGGGTCATAGCCCCATACCGTCGGGCCATAAGGCCCCCGAATCGGACGCCCTACGCCAAGCATCACCTTCTCGATAATGGTTTTTGTATCGATGGCGTAGTTCATCGCTTGGCGGACGATCGGGTTGTCGAAAGGTTTGTGGAGCATGCTCATCCCGACGAAAATCACCCGGAACAGGGGCGCTTTCACGAGGTCGAGTTGGGATCCTTGTCCACCTCCGCTAGCTGGGCCGGGGGCAGGAACATGGCGAGCTGGGCTTGGCCCGATCGAAGCTGAAGCACCCGCGTCGTGGCTTCGGGAACCAGCCGGAATTCGAGGACGTCAATTTTGGGTTTTCCGTCCCAGTAATTCGGGTTGGCCCGGAAACGGATGTATTCTCCCGCCACCCATTTCTCAAAAATGAACGGGCCGGTTCCGACCGGATTGCGCCGGAAATTCTTTCCGTGTTTCTTGATGGCGGCGGGACTACCGATGGCGGCAACCGGCGTCCCCAGGTTCAGCAAGATGGGGGCGAAGGGATACTTGAGACCGATCTCGACCGTGTGCTCGTCGAGCACGCGGACATCTTTGATCATGGCGATCCACTTCCTCAGACGAGCGCGTTTATGGCTTCGCGTCCGGTCGAGATTGAACTTCACGGCCGCGGCGTTGAAGGGTGTGCCATCGTGGAACTTCACCCCCTTTCGCAGCTTGAAGACAAGCTTGGTGGGGTTCCTGAACTCCCAGGAGGTAGCGAGACGTCCCTCAATTTTACCGTCGAGGCGGTGGTAGGTCAGCGAATCGTAGAGGCTCGTCTGGACGTTCAGGTTGGCGGAACCTGCCGGGTGGAGGGCGTTGTCGAGACTCTTCGGCTCCGCTCCATGGATGAAGACGACTTTGGTCTGTGCCCATGAAAGCCCCCATGTAAGGGCGATGGCTGCAAAAAGCAGCGTTGCGGTGCAAGCCAGTTTCTTGGGGTTAGTGCGCAACATGTGCATCCCTCCTAAAATGGAAATGCAAGAGAAACGTTCTGTCTCCTCGGTGACATAAAGCGCGTCGTTACCTCAAAAACGAAACGCCCGAATCGACTGGAGCAATATCCGTTTCACCAGTTTGTGGACTTGGTGTTAACCATAATACCAAGCTGGCAAACTGACAAGGTGAAAAAACCTTCCCGTTTCTGTGTTTCAAACGTATGCTCCGAGGGTGATTTCCAGTGATATCCTCTCAACCCAGGTTGATGACTCCGCGAGGCTCCCCTTTCATGAAAAAGTCGCGGATGTGGCCGAGCGCAGTACCGGGGTCCGCTCTCCAATAGTTGGAACCCCCGCCTGTATGGGGGAGAAGAACCACGTTCGGAAGCTCACGGAGCGGACTCGAAACAGGCAGGGGTTCGCTCCGATAGACATCTAGACCCGCCATGGCGATTTTCCCGTTTTTGAGAGCTTGCGCCATTGCATCTTCGTCAATCAGGCCGCCACGCCCCACATTGACGAGCGTGGCGGTCGATTTCATTTGCGCGAACTGCTCGAGACCGATGATTCCTTCCGTCTCGGGGGTATGCGGCAGGACGAGTACGACATAGTCCGAAACGTCGAGCAAATCATCCAGGGAGAGAAATTCGACGTCCAGCATTCGCTCGACTTCGCCCGGGTGCGGGGTGCGTTGGTGGTAGCAGACTCTCATCTCGAAGGCGCGGCACCGCTTGGCGATCTCGATGCCGATGTCGCCCAGACCGACGATGCCCGCCGTCTTTCCGAACAACTCGTTCAGCCCTTCCATCTTCGCCCAGTTCCCTCCGGTCCTCCATTGGCTCGTCGCGATGGGTTCGATCCCCATATCGAGATAGGCCGCCTCGCTCACGACACGGTGCCCCGGAATCACCTGTCGTGCACAGGATAGCATCAAGGCGAGCGCGTGCTCGGCGACAGCGGCGCTTCTGAGCAGAGAACATGTTGCTACGGGTATCCCTAGTTCGGTCGCAGTCGCAACGTCGATGTTGCGGCAGTTACGCCCGTGTTTCTGGATCAATCTTAATCGGGACGCGGCCCGTATTACCGAACCGGGCAGTGGCGCCTTGTAGCAGAGAATGGCCTCGACCTCGGGCGCGCAAACGCGTAGGGCCTCTTCCCCCTCTTCTTCAGGCACGATGAACTCGAAATCACTGGCCCCCTCGCAGTGGCGCATTCGCTCGGCGAATCGGGGTGGATTCATGTCGGTAAGCAGCAGACGAATCGGGTCGGCCATGGAAATCTCCTGAAAAAGGCTGAATGAATCGTAAATCCTGCCAGGCTATGATAGCATCGAACTTCCTCATAACGGCACTTCGGTTCTCTTGTGAGTGGGACGGTGCGCGATTATGTTCGAATATCTGCTGAGAAGACTGTTCCTGCTAATCCCCGTCCTCCTGGGCGTCTCCCTTGTCATCTTCCTCTCCATCCGCCTGGTTCCGGGAGACCCGGCAGAGGCACTGGCGGGTGAGTTTGCCGACGACGCCTACGTGGAGGAAGTGCGGCGCATCTACGGACTGGACAAGCCCCTGCATGTCCAGTCCGCCATGTTCATGGGGCGGGCGCTTCGCGGCGATCTGGGTCGCTCGATTCTCTCCGATACGCCGGTTCTGAGCGAAGTATGGACCCGCTTCCTCAATACAGTGCAACTCGCTTTCTGGGCTATGCTGCTCGCCACCATTGTGGGTCTGCTCGCCGGAGTGTTGTCGGCGACCCACCCCTACTCCAAGTTCGACTACGGCAGCATGACGGGCGCGCTTCTCGGCATATCCATGCCTTCGTTCTGGTTCGGCCTGATTCTAATGGGTTTTTTCTCTGTCTATCTTGGCTGGCTTCCGGCGGGAGGTAGGGGGACGGTGGCCCACCTCATCATGCCTGTGGTCACGCTCGGCCTGACCGGTGCAGGCATCATCGCGCGCATGACGCGCAACACGATGCTCGAGATCACGGGCAGCGAATACATCACCACGGCGCGCTCGAAGGGTTTGCCGAACAACAAGGTCAACTACGTCCACGCCCTCAAGAATGCCCTCCTGCCCGTCATCACCGTTGTCGGGCTTCAGTCGGGGTATCTGCTGGGGGGCTCCGTCATCACGGAATCGGTGTTCGCGTGGCCGGGCTTGGACGCTACATCGTCGAGGCCATCAAGCTGCGCGACTACCCTGCAGTGCAGGGCTCGCTACTGTTCTTTGCGCTCACGTCTGCCCTCGTGAACCTGACAGTCGATCTCCTATACGCAGTCTTCAACCCACGCGTGCGCTATGGAGGGTCGAGGGAATGAACCCGGCCGTTGAAGTTGAGTCCATCGCCCACGAAATGGAAAGCGAGCCGATTCGCGGCATCTGGACGGACACTTGGCGCCGCCTACTAAGGCATCGCATCGCTGTCGTGGGCTGCGTTTTCGTCGGGCTCTTCGTTCTCTCGTCACTGCTGGCGCCTGTGATCTCTCCTTACAACCCCACGGAGGCGAACTTTCAGGCGGCGCTCAAATATCCGTCCCTCGCGCACCCTTTCGGGACAGACCATTTCGGGCGCGACGTTCTGAGCCGGGTCATCTACGGCGCCCGCACCTCGCTACTCATCGGGGTGTTCTCTGTCCTCATCGCCGCGTTCGGAGGCGTGTTGCTGGGGCTGATTGGCGGATACATCGGCGGATGGATCGGTAACCTCATCATGCGGGCCGTTGACATCATGCTTACCTCCCCACGGATACTGCTCTCCATTCTCCTCATCGCCATCATCGGGACAGGAATGGAGAACATCATGCTGGCGGTCGGCATCTTCGCCATCCCGACCTACGCCCGTCTGGTGCGCAGTTCGGTTCTCGTCTTGAAGGAGACCGAGTTCGTGGAGGCGGCCCAGGCCATGGGCGGATCGAGCCGTCGCGTACTGTTCCTGCACATCTTTCCGGGAACGCTAGGTCCCATTGTTGTGCAGTCGACCTTCCTGATAGCGACTTCCATCCGCGTGGCGGCAGGGTTGAGTTTTCTGGGAATCGGCGTGCCCCCGCCTACACCCGAATGGGGCACCATGCTCGCGGATGCGCGTTCTTACATGGCGCTGGCGCCGCACCTGCTCGCCATCCCCGGATTCGCTCTCATGGGCGTGGTGCTCTCCTTCAACCTACTGGGTGACGGCCTGCGTGATGCCCTTGACCCCAAGCTGAGGAGATAGGAGGGTGAATCAGGAGATCCTTGCGTTTCTGGCAGATTTTGTATGGGAGATCGAAAGGAAAACGCATTCGTAAAATATCTGTACGTCCAGGCTAGCTTTTTCCGGACAATCCTGCAATATCTTTTTTGACTTCAAGAAGTGAAAGCCATTGAGGCGTCAAACCGCATTGGACAAACCCACCGCGATGGCTGGTATCCATATTCAAGGCTAGGGCAACTTGCCCCCTCTAAAGAGGCTCGACTTTGTTCGTTGCAATTCGGTAGGATTTTCTGGCGTCTGGCCATCGTCATGGAACAGGTTGGGATCGGAGAATAACACCATCATCCCAACTTGAGCCGGAATGAAGAGCGAAATGAAATGTGCAGGCGGACACCCAGGCTTGACACTACGGAAAGTCAGGCATTCAAAACCTCGAACACTCTCATCGCCGGGTGCATGTGGGTGCTTTTTTGCGATAAGGTTCTCTGCTGGTTGGCGGAGTGGCCGACGCAGAATGATGACTCTCTGGAGAACTGGACGGTACAATGAGTTTACGTAGATGGAAGGACAGGATGGTGGCGCGTCTTCTGACGCGGTTTCCGGGTCTGGTGAGCAAATGGGCCGGCGGCAGGGATTTCTCCGCCGAGATGGTCAGCTGGCGCGCGGGACCTGGGCTTACACCCTGGACGCCGCTGCTGAAGCCCGTTCGTGACTGCAAGGTCGCGCTGGTGACGACGGGAGGAGTACACCTCAAGTCGCAGACGCCCTTCGACATGAAAAACCCCGACGGCGACCCCACCTTCCGTGAGATTCCCGCAGACGCCGCGCACGATTCTCTCACGATAACGCACGACTACTACGATCACCGGGGGGCGAATGAGGACGTGAACGTCGTGTTTCCGTATGAGCGGCTCGCCGAGATGGCGGCGGAGGGGGTGATAGGCGGGGTTTCACCTGTGCATGTGAGCTTCATGGGCCACATTGATGCCGAACTCGTCGAGCAGCTTGTTCAGGAGACGGCACCGGCCGCGGCGCGAAGACTGCGCGAGGCGGGAACGGAAGCAGCGCTGCTTGCGCCCGCCTGAGGGCTTTGCAATCGCTCGGTCGGGCTGGCTCAAAACGCGCTGGAACGCGAGGGTATAGCGAGTGTTTCGGTGAGCATCGTAAAGGAAATCACGACGGCGCTCGCGCCGCCACGGGCTGTGTTCGTGCCTTGGCCGCTGGGTCACCCTTTCGGCAGAACTGGAAATCTTGAACAGCAGCGCACCGTGTTGTATGATATGATCGAGTTGTTGGAAAGTGCGAAGATGCCGGGTGTGATGGTCGAGCGGAACCACCCTTGGTGAGTATGGGGATTCGGGCTAGCGGCGAGAATAGCGAAATTCTTTAATACAGCGAAAATCGTAATTCCTGAAAACATGAATATAGTCAGATAAGTCTTTGAATTATACTTGTTTGAAAATGAATGTGTTATCGGGGTCTTATCGATTGGGAGACCGCTATGGACGCAGTCGCCACTCCCGTCACCCGTCTCGCTGAAGAACTTGCAGACATCTATGATAACGGTGCCCGCGGCAGGGAATTCATCCGTGCTGCGGAACCCGCTCTCAAACGCTTGCTGGACGGGGATTCCTTCCTCTCACCTGAGGCGCTTGAACCCTCGGATGAAGGGTATGCGCGGCACTTGCTGTATCGCGACCCCGAGGAACGCTTTGTCGTGGCGGCCATGGTGTGGAAGCCTGGTCAGGGCACGCCGATTCACGATCATGACGGCGCTTGGGGGATGCTCGGCATGGTGAAGGGCAGCCTAGAAGTCGTGAATTACTTTGCGGATTCGGAAATAGCCGAGGCGGAGGTGGAGTTGAGAAGCGACGCACCTCACAATCCCTCGGCAGGCGGGCAGGATTCGGTTTGCGGCTGTGCGGATATCCATAAGGTGCGCAACATGCGCGACGATGTGGCGGTTTCCGTTCATATCTATCCGCGTGACCTGGAGGCGTGTTATTTCTTTGAGCCGATAGAGGGTGAAAAAAATCGTTTCTACTCGCGCCGTGTCTCGATTTCATACACGGGCGATTCTTCCTGAGTGATTTCCGATTCACAACCAAAAAGCCATAAGATAGAATGAAACATCGGGGAACAAGGCTTTTTCGTTCATGCTTGATAAGGTTTGACATCGGGCGTCACACCGAATTGGCGATATGTGATTCGTTCGATGACCCTTCACTGGCAGAGTGATAGGTTATTTTCTCGATCTGATGCGATGCCTCACAAATTAATCCTTTTCCATCCAAAGAGGTTTATATGCGTAGCAAAGGTAGTTGGTATGCTGGTTTTGAGACGGTGTCGAATTTTCGAATGTTCTTTCGGGACTGGAGGCCTGCGGAAAAAAGCTCGACCTTGCCGGTTATCGCTTTGCATGGTTCGTTGATCCAGGGTGGCATGTGGAACGCCACCGCCGAAAACGCGGGCTCGATACGAATGATTTGCCCGGATCAAAGAGGGTTCGGGAGGACGGAAGACCCGAGCACGAGTGACACCGCTGTGGATTTGGGAAGGGACGTGATTGCCTTGGCAGATGCACTTTTGCTGGAGCGCTTCGTTGTGATGGGACATTCCTTCGCAGCTTCCATTGCCTTGGCAGTTGCTGCGGAGAGGCCCGATCGCGTCGTCGCAACTGTGTTGGTGGACCCGACTGTGCGCGATGTTGCAGGAGCCAATGTGAACCTGGAGGCATCGCGGACTCGCCCGATGGAGTTCGATGATCTGGAGCAGGCACAGAAGTTCATCGTCCAGAGTGAAGAAGGAAACTGGCCACTCGCCAGGACGAGACGATTCTTGAGCGATGTTTTGGTGCGCGATGGCGTAAATGGCGTTTGTAGAGTTCCTTATCAAAAAAGCAGGATACTGAGACTAAGGGAATTTCAGGCTTCTGCTGCGAGCGATTATGATCCGGTTTTCTGGGCAGGCAAAACGAAATGTCCATCCTTGGTGTTTCGCGGAGGCAAGAGCAAGCGATTTGGCGAGAATTCTGAAAAATCGTTGATGAAAGCGTTGCCCATGAAATCGAGAATAGTCATATGTCCGAAATCGGGCCATTTTCCGAGTGTTACCGAACCGGTCATCGTGCAACGAGAGCTAAAGGCATTTCTGGCATATCTGCAATGAACAAGCGAAGCGGCAACAACCTGCATATAGAAACCGAACTCAGTCGGGATTTGGGGCTCACGTCGGCCTTATCTATCGGTGTAGGTACGATGATAGCGGCGGGTATTTTCACACTCTCCGGGCTGGCCGTCAGGGATGTAGGTTCATCAGCCGTCATCGCTTTTCTTCTCGCCGCTGTCGTCGCCGGATTTACTGCGCTCACCTATTGTGAATTTACGTCGCTGTACCCGGAATCCGGAGAAGGATATCTCTATGCGAGAAGAACGTTTCCTGCTCCGCTTGCCTATCTTGTAGGCTGGACACTGGTTCTCGGATACACTTCTTCATGTGCCTTCTACATCAGCAGCCTTTCTTCTTATTTCAATGAGTTTGTTTGGCATTCGCCTTATGAGCAAATGTCGGGAACTTTGGGACTCTTGGGTCTTGTGCTGCTTAACATCAAGGGAACAAAGGAATCGGCACGTTTTCAAATTTTGATCACAGCTGGAAAAGTCATCCTCTTGTGCTGGTTTGTTTTTGGGGGAATTGGGAACTTCGATGCAAACGCACTGCTGGAGAGGATGAGTATGGACATTCCGAGAATTGGAGCGACGGCCAGTCTGGTTTTTATTACGTTTTTCGGATTTTCAGCGATTGCGGCATCGGCTGGAGAGGTCATCAATCCTGTCAAGACGATACCTCGCGCGATATTTCTTTCCATGACGATAGTGACGATTTTATACACATTGGTGGTTGTCGTTATCGTTGTGGCAGATCTAACCGAATATACGGAAGCGGCGATGGGCAATGCTGCGCGCCTTTTCCTTGGTCCTGTGGGCGGGATGGTAATCGTTGTTGGTGCGCTATTTTCGATGATTTCTGCATCGAACGCATCGATATTGGCGGGTTCGCGTGTTGTGCTGTCCATGGCGCAACTGGGGCATTTCCCCTCCGGCATCGCCGCGATTAACTCACAAACCCGCACGCCGATCATATCGCTTATTCTGGTGGGAGGAGCCATTGTTCTCTTTACGCAAAGTTTTCATCTGGAGAAACTGGCGCACTTCGCGGACACTATTCTCCTGCTGGCTTTGATTCTGGTGAATGCAGCGCTCATATACCACCGAAGGAAATTTCCGAACCTGCCAAGACCCTTTCGTGTTCCCTTTGTGCCGTTCCTGCCGCTTCTGGGTATCGTCGCAAATATTTATTTGCTTTCATTGGTGATGCGACACCCCGAACCTGTCGTGATGGCCATTCTATGGCTGATCGTGGGGATGCTTGGTTTTCTCGCCTGGAAAGGTTCTCAGGCCGAGGAAGAATTTCTGCCGGGCGAACCATCCCGTGTGGCGCAGGTCAGCATGGAGGAGGAGGTGGAGGAGAGTAAATTCCGTTTATTGGTTCCTATAGCAAACCCGACGAACGTAGCTCCTCTGATTGATTTAGCCTCTGCGATAGCGAAGAATAATGAGGGTGAGATCATCGCGATGCGGGTTGTTTCTTTGCCTGAGCAATCCCCGCCGAGTCGTGAGGCTGCATACGTTGAGCGGGAAAGAAGAATTTTGGAGCAAGCCCATGTTCGCGCTAGGTCGAATGGTGTCAAAATCAGTTCTCTGGTAACGATCGGGCGAAATCCGGCTCGCGCCATCTTGGAGACGGCAAGAGAGCGTCATTGCGATCTGATAGTCCTGGGCTGGAAAGGATACACTTCTACCGCCAATCGAATCCTGGGCGAGATTGTCGATGATGTTGTAAACCTCGCACGGGCGGATATTATGCTGGTTAAACTAATGGGTGAGATGAGGTTGAATAATATTCTATTGCCGACAACCGGAGGAGCCCATGCGCTCTTGGCAGAACGATATACGGCCTCGATAGCAAGTGCTTACAATGCCAGACTTGTTGTTTCGACAGTAGTTTCTCCGGAAGCCGGGTCTATTCATAGTCACACCGTCGAACAAAGCCTCAGCGAGGTAGTAGGCAGAATCAACGAAGAGAGTAGCGTTCATGTAGAGAGCAGAATTATTACGCATAAGTCTGTTTCGGTGGGAATTATCCAGGCTTCCGAAGAATATGACGCCATTGCTATGGGCGCAGCCGGCGAAAGTTTCTATAAACAGATTCTCTTCGGCTCTATTCCGGAAAATGTTGCCAAGCACACCGACAAAGTTGTTATCGTATATAAACAATATTCGCCGGTGAAGGCATTGATGGGACGAGTAATGGAAAGCTAATCGGAGTACATGGCCGTCGGCATATTGTGGTGTGAACAATTACAGCCCTGAATTGATATTTCGTTATTGAGGTTGTTCAGTTGTCCAAAATCGTATCGAGTTCCATAGAGGCCGTTTTAGACATCCCAGGAGGCTCGTCGATTCTTATCGGCGGATTCGGAATATGCGGAATGGCGCATAATTTATGTAAGGCGATTAGCCAGCGAAAAGATGTCGGTGATTTCCATCTGGTGTCGAATGCGGGAGGAATGGACGGTTGGGGTGTGGGCTTGATGTTCGAAAACAGGCAAATTCGCTCTATCATTGCCAGTCGTGTAGGTCCGGCTTGTAAGGCTTATGAAGAGCAAGCTTTAAAGGGGGAAATCGATGTCGAGCTCTCTCCTCAGGGGACATTTACGGAACGAATTCGAGCGGGCGGGGCAGGCATCGGTGGTTTCTTCACCCCAACGGGGGCAGGTACCATAGTGGCCGAGGGGAAAGAGACGAGAATTATAGAGGGTCAAGAATATATTTTTGAAGAACCCATCCGAGCGGATTATGCTTTAATCAAGGCTTGGAAGGGGGATGAACATGGAAATTTGGTATACAGGATGAGTGCTCAGAACTTTAACCCCGTGATGGCCACTGCTGCCGAAGTGACGATCGCCGAAGTAGAGGAAATTGTTCCCGTGGGTGATATCGTCCCAGAAAATGTGCATACACCCGGGATTTTTGTGCAGCGTGTGGTTTTGGGCGAAGATGTTGAAAAACCCATTGAAATCATGACGAATCGGCCCCGAAGTGGTTTTGGGGGGAGTTGAATTGCCATTAAGCAGACACGATATTGCCAGACGGGCTGCGAAGGAAGTGCCTCGAGGGGGGTACGTCAATCTCGGGCTTGGCATACCTACCTTGGTGAGTAATTACATTCCCGAGGAATACGGCGTGACCATCCACTCAGAAAACGGTGTGTTGGGCGTAGGCCCGTTTCCATTCGAAGGAGATGAAGACCCCGATCTGTTGAACGCCAGCAAAGAAACCGTGACGCTAATGCCGGGTGGTTCATATTTCGACAGCGCCACGTCATTCTCCATGGTCAGGGGCGGGCATATAGACGTCACCATACTCGGTGCCATGGAAGTCGCCGGGAATGGCGATCTGGCGAATTGGGCAATTCCCGGCAGAATGATATCCGGCATGGGAGGTGCGATGGATTTAGTCGTTGGCGCCCGAAAGGTTATCCTTACCATGGAACATGTTTCAAAACGAGGTGCGCCCAAGATTGTAAAGGCATGCACTCTGCCTTTAACAGGCAGAGGAGTGGTGGATGTCATCATCACAGATCTTGCGCTTATTTCGGTGGAGACTGACGGGCTACTGTTGCGTGAACTCGCTCCTGGTGTGTGTGAAAGCGAGGTGCGGGAAAAAACCGGGGTGCCTTTCCGGGTGGCTCCTGATTTGTGCGAGATGTTCGCGGTTATTTGAAGCTCATCATGATCGATCTCGAAAAATATACACCGGAATATTGGGGGTTGATGCGGCAACATGCCTATCGGCTCACAGGCAATATTTTGGATGCGGATGATATCGTTCAAGATACGATGTTACGAGCCATTGAAATGGGCCCGGCCTTGGAGAAAGTCGAAAATCATCCTGAATGGTTTTATACGACATGCACGGAAGCAGCCCTTTCTCGATTGCGAGAGAAACCCCCTTTGGAGTTGAATGAATTTGATCTTCCCGACTTGATACAAACGAAGGGTTCGTGTGCCAATGGCGAGATCAAATCGATAGAAGCGAGTGGCGTATGGCCGAGCGTTTCGCTTGAGTTTTTGTTCCCTCTCCAGTACATGACGCCCGAACAGCGTGTGGTTGTCGTACTCAGAGACGGGGTAGAGGATGGTGATCGAATTGCGGCATCCTCACTCGGAATGAAGATTCAAGAGGTTTTCGAAATTGCAGACGATGCGGATAAAAAACGAGTGCAAATTCGAAAACTCTGGAAAGGAAATCTATTCTTCGCCTCTACCAAGGATTTGGCGAAAACTGCACGGGTAATCGAGCGATTCGTGGAAGCGCTCGGTTTTCGGGACAAGGTTTTATTGCAAGGTTTGATGTCACCGGATGTAGAGCTTATTGTCCGTGACGAAAGGAGAACGGGTGATGATTTTGTAGCTGTTGCTTGTACGGAACTTCTTGGCCAAATGGGTGGAAAGCTGACGTTCAGTCCAGTTTGGCTCAACGGTTGCCATGGCGTACTTATCTGGACATGGCGGACAAGAAGAAATGAATGGCTGAGATGTGGTGCCATCACGGTTTTGAGTGATGATTCGGATATAAAGGCCATGAAGTGGTATTTGGATGGCCATCTTCTACGAGCAATTCAGGTCGAATCGCCCCGAGTTTCTTGAATTTTCACATTGGAACAACGGAAGTCTTTTTGTGAATTATATGGTTGACTTGGCAGATATACGTTTTCCCTTCCCGAACATGATTTTTTCACATTTTCACGATTTACCCCCACCTATCCATATCCTTTTCAAGAATCACGTAGGCGGATCGTCTGCTATGGAATGATTCGTATCTGCTGCGGAGTACACGGCCGATCTTCTCGACTACCCCCGTCGATTCCTGGGTCTCATGGTCCAGAAACTCCACTTCATCGCCCACCTGCGGACGTATGCCCCTGAATGGGCGGAAAGGTATATAGACAACTCTATCCGCGAAAGGTACAAATTCCGTCTGCCATCTTCTCATACTTATCTCCCATACCAATCATCGTCATCATCTTCGTATGGTTCCAGACACCATCTTCCCCAATAATAGCCAGGATTCTTTTTTTTTGCATTTCTTCCAATGTCTTTCCGCTGTTGAAATGTCTTTGATATGATATCCTTTCCGATATAGTATCAAACCAGCTGAGCATCGGGATTTCGCGCACTTCACTGAATTGGAAGAACCTGTTCCTTATCCTGGTATATCCGCCCGTGAGTTTCTGCATCACTTCTAGGACCTTGCTTTTCCTGCCTTTCTTTTCCATTTCGCTGGTTTCTGGGTCTATTTCAAAAACATAATCGTCATACAGGGGCAGGAACAGTACTCCGTCTTGGTCATATCTCTTACCAAAGTATATCAGGTCTTCTTTCAGCCGCTCGCCATCGCCATGCGGGTCATCTATATCGGCCACAAATGCAGACTCTTCCTTTACCCATTTCCCCAGTTCGCCTTTGTTTTTGCATCTCTCTTCATCATCCAGATCGTAATACTTGTGTTCATCTCCTTCCCTGTATGTCTCGCAATACCCGCCGCCTACCTTGGTGACGCTGTAATGTCTGTTGAGCGCGGCCCGGAGTTCCCTGTTTCTTTCCCGGTTCTTTTTCAGGCCGTATCTATCTTTGAACGCCGATATGACCCCACAATGATACCTCTGCCACTTGCTCTTGAGTCTCTTGAAGTTGCTTTCGGTCATCAGTTCTTCATATTCATATTCCTCTTCGCCGGCGAGCATATCCATGTGGTCGTGCCATCGATCAAAGGCTTCGCCCTCGATTATATCCACGGCATTCTCCATTCTGACGGGGTTGATGTGTATCCCCGATTCAAGTATCCAGCCTTTATACAGTCCGCCAATTCTGCGGGTATAATCGCTTGCGTTTTCGCCATTGCGGATAATCGGAAACCCGTCTGCGGCTTCCAGAAACATTTCCAACATTTTTCGATGGCCTGGCATGTCTGATTTTCCCTTTATATATCAAACTTTATTTATCCAAATATACATTGCCAAGTTAATCATATAATTCCCGTCTTTTTTATCGGCAGGTAATTTTGTGGGATTTGCATCGGTGATAGCGTTCATGTTGGTTTGTTCCGAGCGCTTCGTAAATGTGGCACCCCACTGGAATT